>CBDCFT010000001.1:0-39809 GCA_965216365.1 Arenicellales bacterium
AAGCCTGTTTTTAAAGCTGAGTTACAACGAAAGAACCCACTCAACCAACGTAGCAGCATCTTCATCGCTCAACGTGGGGTTTGGCGGCATTGGAACCTGACCCCAGTTTCCGGTACCGCCATTTTTAACTTTATCTACCAGCATTTCCGCGGCTGAATCGTCGTCTTTGTATTTTGCCGCGATATCTTGAAAAGAGGGACCAAGCACTTTCTTGTCGATGTTATGGCAGGCGAGGCAATTACTCTTACCGGCCAGTTCCTCGTTGGCTGTTGCATAAGATGTTGTGACCAACGCAGCAGACAGCAGGGTTAGTTTAGCGGCTTGTTTAATATTCATTAAGGCATTCTCCGGTTTTGAATATTGGGGTTAACTTTCAGCACGTCAATTTTAACCCGGATGCTAGAACCGGCAAAATATTTCCACATTGATCTAGGTCAATACGCCAGGATTGTTATCGGTCTGACCATAACCTTGACGCAGATCAAGGCGGCGCCGTTCCAAGGAGCCGCATAATCCAACCCTCAAAAATCCATCAACAGGCTAGAGGAATGACAATGTGGAATCGCGACATACCTATCCATAAAACGGCTTTTGTTGTTTTAACTTCACTACTACTATCAATCGGTAGCTCGATTGCCCAATCTCAATCGACGGACGATCAACATATAGGCGAACAGGAACTTCGCTATGAGGGCGCGCCATCCGGAATCGATCCGACGACTACCAAAGACATGGTCGATTCGGAAGGACCGCCTATGACAACCGAAGAATTCACCCACAGCAAGAAAATCTTTTTTGAACGCTGCGCCGGTTGTCACGGTGTGTTGCGCAAGGGCGCCACCGGGAAACCGTTGACAACCGATATTACGCGCGAGAAAGGTTTGGATTACCTGAAAGTGTTTATTACTTATGGCTCCCCCGCCGGCATGCCGAACTGGGGTTCGTCAGGTGAAATGACGCCGGAAGAAGTGGACATGATTGCACGCTATCTGCAGCACGAACCGCCGTTACCGCCCGAATGGGGCATGGCGGAAATGCACGAGAGTTGGAAAGTACTGGTGCCGCCGGAAGAACGTCCGACCGAGAAGATGAACGACATCGATATTGAAAACATATTCTCGGTTACCTTGCGTGACTCCGGTCAAGTAGCGCTGATTGACGGTGATACAAAAGAGATTGCCAGTATCGTCGACACCGGTTATGCCGTACATATCTCCCGCTTGTCCGCATCCGGGCGTTATGTTTACACCATCGGACGTGATGCCTTGATTAACCAGATCGATTTGTGGATGGAAAAACCGGATACCGTGGCGCAAATCAAGATCGGTCTGGAAGCACGATCGGTTGAGACATCCAAATACAAGGGTTTTGAAGACAAATACGCCATTGCCGGAACGTACTGGCCGCCGCAATATGTGATTATGGACGGTGACACCCTGGAGCCGTTGAACATTGTATCCACCCGAGGCATGACGGTAGACACCCAAGAATATCATCCTGAACCACGGGTTGCCGCCATCGTCGCCTCGCATGAGCACCCCGAGTTTATTGTCAACGTCAAGGAAACCGGCAAAATTCTGCTGGTCAATTACGAAGACATCGAGAATATGCAAGTCACCACCATTAACGCCGCTCGTTTCCTGCATGACGGTGGATGGGATGCAACCAAACGCTATTTCCTGACAGCGGCCAACAAGTCCGACAAGATCGCCATTGTTGACGCCAAGGAGCAGCGTTTGGAAAAACTGGTCGATGTGGACAAGATCCCGCACCCCGGACGTGGTGCAAATCTCATAGACCCGGAACATGGTCCGGTCTGGGTTACCAGCGCACTGGGTAACGAGAAAATCACCTATATCGGCACCGATCCCGAAGGTCATCCGGATAATGCCTGGAAAGTGGTTCGTGTGCTCGCAGGACAAGGTGGCGGATCGTTATTTGTCAAAACCCACCCGAATTCCAAAAATCTGTGGGTGGACACACCGCTGAATCCAGACGAGAAAATCAGTCAGTCTATAGCGGTGTTTAATGTTAACGATCCCGACGCCGGATTTGAAGTATTGCCGATAGCCGAATGGGCGGACTTAGGCGAAGGCCCAAAACGGGTGGTGCAACCGGAGTACAACAAAGCCGGCGATGAAGTGTGGTTTTCGGTGTGGAACGGCAAAGAGCAAAACTCCGCGCTGGTCATCGTTGATGACAAGACCCGGGAATTGAAACACGTTATCAAGGATGCGAGTTTGATAACGCCGACGGGTAAGTTCAATGTTTATAACACGGTGCACGACGTCTATTAGCGCGTGCGGTTTAAACCTTAGAAGCGACCGCATACAATGCGCGGGTCCGATGCCATGTCGTGCGGATTCCCGGTCAAGGAGGCCTGCGTCTACCTGGTTGGCGCAGGCCCCGGCGATCCGGGACTGCTGACAGTAAAAGCGCTGTGCCTGATTAACCGGGCGGATGTCGTGGTGTATGACCGGCTGGTGTCGAACGAGGTCATGCAACTCGTTCCGCCTGGTGTATCGCGCATCTTTGTCGGCAAAAAAACGGGCAGTCACTCAACTCCGCAAGACGAGATCAACGAATTACTGGTTCGTCTTGCACGTGGCCGGCGCAAGATCGTTCGGCTAAAAGGTGGCGACCCGTTTTTATTCGGCCGTGGTGGCGAAGAAGCCGAGTACATGCGTCAGCATGGCATCGACTTTGAAATCGTACCGGGCGTGACCGCAGCAACCGCTTGTGCGGCCTATGCCGGTATTCCGCTTACCCATCGCGACCTGGCTCATGGTGTGGTTTTCATCACCGGTCATGGTCAGGCGGGATGCGATATGGAACGACGCATTATTGACGAGTATCACGCTAATAAAGACTCAACAATCGTGATTTATATGGGCCTCGGGCGTTTACAAAAAATATTTCAGGCGCTCATTGACAGCGGTATGCCGGATACCATGCCGGTCGCACTCATCGAAAGGGGCACCACAACCGCGCAACATCGTGTTCTGACGAGCGCCGCCCAAGCTTATACTGACGCGGTCGCGGCTTCTCTCGAGCCACCGACTATGATAGTGATTGGCGAGGTAGTACGGCTGGCGTCGGTGCTTGATTGGTTCATTCCTGAACAGTCAGCGACAGACGGTCAAAAAACTGTCAGTGAAGGGGTATAACTTTGTAATTCTTGTCCTCTTGTTTGCCGTCATACCCGGATTGGCGCACGCAGACGAACCGGACAGTGAACGCCAGCAAGAACTTCGTCATTTACTAAAACACGATTGTGGCTCGTGTCACGGCATGCGTTTAACCGGCGGTCTGGGGCCGGCGCTAACGTCGGCAGCACTGCGCGAGAAACCGGACGAACTCTTACGCCAGACAATTCTGCATGGCCGCCGTGGAACTCCCATGCCACCGTTTGCGAATCTGTTAACCTCTGAGGAAATCGATTGGTTAATCGAGGACTTAAGGGCGGGAGCCTACAATGAATAAAAAAAGAATGACCATTTTTTCGATTGTCACCGCCCTGCCCTTTTCGTTATCTGGGTGTACTACGCCACGAGGTACCGGCGATATGGGCTTGATTATCGAACGCGAGCTGGGCCGGGTTCAAATTGTCGAGCATACGAACAATACCCGGTTGTCGCTGATCGATGGTCTGGGCGATTTATCCCATGCATCCGCGGTCTACTCACGTGACGCGCGTTACGCATTCGTGTTCGGTCGTGATGGCGGTTTAACCAAAGTTGATTTACTCAAAGGACACATCGTTAAACGCGTCCTGCAGGCAGGCAATAGTATCGGTGGTGCGGTATCGCAGGACGGCCGTATGGTGGCAGTATCGAATTACGAACCAGGCGGTGTGCGCGTATTCGAGACGGATACACTTGAGTTGATCGCCGACATCCCGGCAGTTAACGACAATGGCGAACGATCGAAAGTCGTCGGCCTGGTGGATGCGCCGGGCGACCGTTTTGTATTCAGTCTGTACGACCTCGGAGAAATCTGGGTGGCAGACATGAGCAATGCAACACAACCGGACATTACCCGCTTCGCGAATATCGGCAGTCTCCCCTACGACGCCTTGTTAACGCCCGATGGACGCTACTACATCGCCGGCTTGTTTGGCGAAGACGGCCTCACGCTGCTCGATCTATGGCATCCAGAGCGCGGGGTCAAACGCATACTGTCGAATTATGGTCGCGGCGAAGAGCCGTTACCGGTCTATAAAATGCCGCATCTCGAAGGATGGGCCATTGCCGGTGATCTGGCTTTTGTTCCAGCAGTCGGACGCCATGAGGTGTTAGTTGTGGATACAAACAACTGGACAGAAAAAACACGTATTTCCGTACATGGTCAACCCATTTTTGTCATGGCACAACCGGACGGGCGGAGGGTGTGGGCGAACTTTGCCATGCCGAACAACGACACCTTGCAAGTCATCGACACCGAGTCAATGCAAATCGTGGAGACGTTGACACCGGGTCCGGCAGTGTTGCACATGGAATTTACACCCCGTGGCGAACATGTCTGGGTTTCCGTGCGCGACAACGATCAGGTCAAGGTCATCGATACGGAAACCTTCGAAGAAATCTCGCAATTGACTGTCGACAAACCCAGCGGTATCTTTTTTAGCGCCCGCGCGCACCGCATCGGCTTATGACATTAGATCATCTACAACGGGCATTGCTGAACGACTATCAGCGCGACTTTCCGCTAACGCCGCGACCGTTTCACGTCATCGCCGAGCAATTGAAAACCGATGCCAATAGTGTGATGGGATCGTTGGAAAGATTAAAACACGATGGCTACATCAGCCGTATCGGCCCGGTGTTTCGTCCAAATACTGTCGGGGCCAGCACCCTGGCGGCCATGTCCGTACCGTCTTCATCATTGCAGTTCGTCGCCGATATTGTCAGTGCCTACCCGCAAGTCAATCACAACTATGAACGCGAACATTCGCTGAATTTATGGTTTGTGGTCAACGCCGATTCGGCCGAACAACGCGACGCAATAATCGCGGATATTGAAAGAGAAACCGGTATTTCCGTCATCTCGTTGCCGTTAGTACGTGACTATCATATCGATCTGGGATTCAAAATTGACTTTGATGACTTGCCAACGTTGCCCTGTCGTCTAAACAACACCGAAAGAGTAATGCGTTCGAAAAAGAACGGTACGAGTGAATCTGATTTCGTATCCGTGATTCAGAAAGGTTTAACTATTAGCGAAAGACCTTATTCAGTCCTCGCACAACATTCCTGTTTAAGCGAAGATGCAGTCATCAATCGCATACAAGACATGATCGAGCGATCGACTATCAAGCGTTTCGGCGTCGTCGTGCGCCACCATGAGCTGGGTTATCGCGCCAATGCGATGTGTGTGTGGGACGTACCCGACACTTTAGTGGAAACAATGGGCAAACGACTGGCTCAATCATCGCATGTGACACTGTGTTATCAACGGCCACGCCGATTACCGCAGTGGCGTTATAATCTTTTTTGCATGATTCACGGCAAGAGCCGCGAAACGGTGCTGAAACATATAGACGACATAATCCAACAACACCAACTCGGTGATTTACCGCACGCCGTCTTGTTCAGCGGCCGCCGTTTCAAGCAACGCGGCGCCTACTATCGCCAGCACACGACACCGAAAACCACGTTGAATGCGGCCTATGGATAACATAGATCGAAGCATTGTTAACCGCCTGCAGAACGGTTTTCCGGTTTGCGATCGCCCCTACCAGCAGGCCGCGCAGGATATGGGCATAGACGAAACGGAATTGTTAACGCGTTTGCAAGCTATGTTGGACGATGGCCGTTTGTCGCGGTTTGGTCCGATGTTCAACGCGGAAAAAATGGGTGGCGCGTTTACACTGTGCGCAATGAGTATTCCGAGCGCGGAATTTGATACCGTTGCCGAACAAGTAAATTCTCTTGCGCAAGTTGCGCATAACTACGAACGGGATCACGAACTCAATATGTGGTTCGTGCTTGGAACCGAGACCGAACAGGAGATCGCGGATACGATACAAGAGATCGAGACGATCACACATTATCCGGTATACAACTTCCCAAAACTCGATGAGTTCTATGTTGGATTGCGCTTCGATGTTTAGCCCGGCTCAAGTCGAGAACCAGGAAATAAAAACCAGCGCTGACCTGGCCGATCTTGATCGTGCCATTATCGTCGCCACCCAGGAGGGTTTGCCGTTAGTGCCGCAACCCTATCATGCACTGGCAAAACAATTAGGCGTGCAAGCCGATCTGATTCAACAACGTCTTCGACACATGTTAGCAGCGGGGGTGATACGGCGTATTGCCGCTGTACCGAATCACTATCGATTGGGAGTTCGAAGTAACGGCATGTCGGTGTGGGATGTCGATGACGATAAAATAAACGAACTGGGGCGGCGTGTCGGTGAATTGGATTTTGTCAGCCACGCCTACCAACGGCCACGCCATCTGCCGGTGTGGCCATACAACCTGTTCGCCATGGTGCACGGTCGAACACGCGAAGAGGTGCTTGATAAAGCCGATTTAATCGCTGAAATACTGGGCGAAGACTGCCGGCAACAGGACATTCTGTTCAGCACGCGCATCCTGAAAAAAACCGGGTTACGCATCAACCCGACAAAGGCGGGCCGCCAACGATAACGGAGAAAACTTAATGTTTCGTATTTCTCAATACATGCGTGAACTACACTCGCCCACTCCCTTGGGCAAGGCACGCTCTCCTTCCGGACCGGTTGTCATCTGGAATTTAATCCGGCGTTGCAATCTCACCTGTAAACATTGTTATTCGATCTCCGCGGATATCGATTTCCCGGGTGAACTCAATACAAAACAGATCTACTCGGTAATGGATGACCTCAAAGCATTCGGCGTGCCAGTGTTGATTTTGTCCGGTGGTGAACCGTTGTTAAGACCCGATATTTTTGACATTTCATACCGCGCCAAAGAAATGGGTTTTTACGTTGGTCTGTCAACTAACGGCACACTCATTGACCAGCGTAATATCGAACAAATAGCAGACGTCGGTTATAACTATGTCGGCGTGAGTCTGGATGGAACCCGTGCGACTCATGATTGTTTTCGGCAAAAGCAAGGTTCGTATGATGCATCCTTAAACGGCATTCGCTTGTGCCATGATCGCGGCATAAAAGTCGGGATGCGTTTTTCGATCACCAAAGATAATGCACCGGAACTGCCGTTCATGCTCGACTTAATGGAACAAGAAGGTGTCGATAAATTCTATCTTTCTCATCTGAATTACGGTGGACGTGGCGGAAAACATCGCAAGAATGATGTCGAACATCAGATTGCGCGGCGTACGATGGAATTGTTATTTGAGACCTGTTGGCAGGATATCGAGTCTGGCCGCAAACGGGAATTTGTTACCGGTAATAACGATGCCGATGGCGTCTATCTGTTGCAGTGGGTGAAACGCCGCTTCCCGCATCGTTATGATCATTTACACGAAAAACTAAAACAATGGGGCGGCAACTCTTCCGGCGTGAACATTGCCAATATCGACAATGTCGGTAATGTGCATCCCGATACCTTTTGGTGGAATTACAATCTGGGCAATGTAAAGCAACGACCATTCTCGCAGATATGGCCGGACGTGTCCGACCCCATCATGGCCGGACTGAAATCCAAACCACGCCCATTACGCGGGCGTTGCCGTGTATGTAGTTTTCAAAATGTCTGTGGTGGCAATACGAGAGTACGTGCGTTTCAAACTACTGGTGATCCCTGGGCTGAAGACCCGGCTTGTTATTTGACTGACGGTGAACTAGGTATATCCGTTGAGCAATACGCGCACGACAAACCAGTGCCTCTTAGCACACCACCACAACAGGTGCGTTTTGCCCAATAGAGCTTGAAAAATGCATCGCTGTATTCGGCTGGTTATCTTCTGTTGTCTGGCTTATCCCATTAGCACAGCGGCGGACACGGATACAAGTGCGATTGATTTATACCAACAGCACTGCGCTGTTTGTCATGGCGCGGATCGTCTCGGTGTTACCGGCCCTGCCCTGTTACCGCAAAATCTGCATCGTCTGAAGGCAGACGCCGCTATCGACGTGATTACCAACGGCGCTGCGGCGACGCAGATGCCGTCCTTCGAGGACAAGTTGACCGTGGCCAATATCGAAGCTCTGGTCGAATATATTTATCAGCCCCTGGATGAAATTCCGCAATGGGGAATAGAACAGATCGAAGCGAGTTATGTGCTTACAGATTCGACCGCTGGAAATGCAGCACAACCCGTGTTCGACGCCGATCCGCTTAACCTGTTTGTAGTCGTCGAAACCGGCGATCACCATGTAACTATCCTGGATGGCGATAAATTTGAACCCATACATCGATTCAAATCCCGCCGCGCATTGCACGGCGGCCCTAAATTTACCAACGATGGCCGCTTTGTTTACTTCGCCTCGCGTGACGGCTGGATATCCAAGTTCGATCTTTACACGCTGAAAATCGTTGCCGAAATTCGCGCCGGTATTAATACACGAAATCTCGCGGTGTCCAGCGATAACCGCTATGTCATGGTCGGCAATTACCTACCGCACAACATTGTCATCCTGGATGCGGTCGATCTCAGACCGTTGAAAGTCATCGCCGTAGAAGATGGCAACGGTAATAGCTCCAGGGTCTCCGCCGTGTACGACGCAGGTCCACGCAACAGTTTTATCGCCGCGTTAAAAGATCTCACCGAGGTTTGGGAAATACCCTATGAAGACGATCCGCCCTATTACGGCAAGGTGCATGACTACCGTTATGAAGGCCCACCGGAGAATTTAGGTAAGTTTCCGGTTCGTAGAATAAAACTAGACGACTACCTGGATGACTTTTTCTTTGATCAGGATTACAACAATCTGGTGGGTGCCGGTCGCAATGCCAAAAATGGCCAGGTCGTGAACTTGCTTGTCGGGCGCAAGATTGCGGATATCGATCTCGCCGGGTTACCCCACCTGGGTTCGGGTATTACCTGGCAACACAACGATACCACCGTGTTGGCGACACCGCATCTGAAAGAAGCTGCCGTGACCGTAATCGACACGAATAACTGGCGGACCATTAAGAAAATCGAAACTTTGGGGCCGGGTTTCTTCATGCGCAGTCATAAAAATACTGACTATGCATGGGTAGACGTATTCTTCGGGCCGAACAAGGACGCCGTGCATGTGATTGATAAAAACACACTGGAAATTGTAAAAACCCTGCGCCCACAACCGGGCAAGACCGCCGCCCATGTCGAGTTCACACGCGATGGCCGCTATGCATTGTTAAGTATATGGGACATGGACGGTGCGCTCATTGTTTACGATGCCAAAACATTACAAGAAATCAAACGCATACCCATGGCGAAACCATCGGGGAAATACAATGTTTTCAATAAAATAAGCAAAGAAGAAGGCACCAGTCACTAACCAGTGCTAACAGTTTTATGCCTCTTAGCAAGATTCCGTATTAAATCAGCTCCACTTTAGTCTGTTTTTTTGCTGCCCCGGTTGCGGCGTCCCCGCCCCCCCCGAAGAGCAGTTGACCCAAATCAAGGCGACCAGATTGTTAGTTTGCTCTAATGTTGCCGTGCGGCAATTTGTCGCATCCACTCAGAATCGAGCATTGTGTCTTGACAGGAGGAACGATAATGCCAGACAACGAGAACCAGTCCTCAAGTTCTAATTCGAGCAACCCTTCCGACGAAAATGAGCGCATCCCGGGGATGCAGTCATTATTGGATAACCCCTTTTTACTGCTATTTATTGGCGTTGCGATGCCCACGGTTTTTTACATCGTTTGGGGAATCATGGAAATCGTCACCTTACCCGTCGCTCCATAAATCAGACTCTAAATTGGGAGATTTGTAATGACTTCATATATGCCCCCCGCTGACCGGATATGGTGGAAAATGCCGGTTGGCAAACAGGAACTCGTGTGGATCGCCATATCCCTGGTCTGGTGTGTGATCATGTTTTTAATGATGCCGTATTGGCATGTTTACGGAAAACAGAATTTGTCTACCGAGGCTTATCAAACCACCCCGGCTAAATTCGGAGCAAGGGTTCAAGAGATGATCGACGCGCATCAGGTGCGCGAAGAAGCGGGCATGCCGGTTGTGAAGCCCCCTGCCGGTAGCGATATTTATATGCTTGGCAGACTGTGGCAGTGGTACCCCATTTTGGAATTGGAAAAGGACAAAAGCTATCGATTGCATTTGTCTTCTTTGGATTGGCAGCACGGGTTCTCCCTGCAGCCGATTAATGTCAATTTACAGATCGTGCCGGGGTATGAAATGGTGTTGGAGATTACGCCCGATCAAGCGGGGGAATATGGCGTGGTTTGCAACGAATACTGTGGTATCGGCCACCATCAAATGGTAGGCCGAATTTACGTCGGGGAGTAGAAAACAATGGCTGAATTTCGTGTTTGTCCGGATTCCGGTTTTTATTTTCATAAATCCGCGGAAAGTGTAATGAAAGTGAATGCAGTGCTGGGTGTCGTGTCCCTGCTGGTGGCCGGCATCCTGGCAGTGGGCGTGGTGTTGACACGCTGGCAGGGAGTGCACCTGTTATCGCCGGAGGCCTTTTATCTGGGTCTGACGGCACATGGCATAAACGCGCTCATCTTCTGGATCATATTCTTCGAGATGGCGGTTCTGCACTTTGCCGCGTCGACGCTGCTGCGTTGTCGCCTTGCCACGCCGGCATGGGCCTGGGCAGGTGTCGTTTTGATGTTGATCGGTGCGGTCATGAACAATGTCGCCGTCTTCCAGGGCAACTCCAGCGTGATGATGACATCTTATGCACCGATGCAGGCGGCACCACATTTTTATCTGGGTTTGATCCTGTTCGCGGTCGGCGCTTTAATTCAGGTATTCGTGTTCTTTGGCACCCTGGTGGTGGCCAATCAGGAGAAGACCTACGAGGGATCCGTTCCACTGGTCACCTTTGGCGCGATCACCGCAGCGATCATCGCGGTATTTACCATCGCCTCGGGCGCGATCATTTTGATTCCTACCTATTTGTGGTCGATCGGTTATATCAGCCACATTGATGCCGAGATGTACCGTATCGTCTGGTGGGGAATGGGACATTCTTCTCAGCAAATCAATGTCGCCGCCCATGTCGCGATCTGGTACTTACTCGCCGGCGTCCTGTTTGGCGCGCGGCCGATGTCGGAAAAGGTCAGCCGCACCGCCTTTTTGTTATATATCCTGTTTCTGCAACTGGCCTGTGCGCACCATATCCTGGTGGATCCCGGCGTCGGTACCGAGTGGAAGATATTCAACACCAGTTACGCGATGTACCTCGCGGTATTAGCCAGTATGGTTCACGGTCTGACTGTGCCGGGTTCCATCGAAGTCGCTCAGCGAAACAAGGGGCTGACCAACGGCATGTTCGAATGGTTGCGCAAGGCCCCGTGGGGTAACCCGGTATTTTCCGGCATGTTCATCTCATTGCTGGTGTTCGGGTTTATCGGCGGTATCACCGGCGTCGTCATGGGTACGGAGCAGATCAATCTGATCATTCATAACACCATCTACGTGCCCGCCCACTTCCACGCGACCGTGGCAGTCGGTACCACGCTGACTTTTATGTCATTAACCTACTTGCTCATCCCCGTGTTATTCAGGCGCGAGATGATTCTGCCTAAGCTGGCCAAGTGGCAGCCCTATATTTTCGGCGGCGGCATGACTGTTCTGATCCTGTTCATGCTGGGTGCGGGCACACTGGGTGTCTCACGACGGCATTGGGACATGGATTTCACTGGCGCCGCACTGGGGTTTGAATATCCCGGTATGGCTTACACGTTAATGGCTGTAGCCGCCATTGGTGGTCTTCTCGCCATAGTCGGTGGCGCAATGTTTTTACTGATAACCGTTGGGTCGCTGCTGTTTGGCAAGAAGCTGGAAGCGTCGGCGGGTTTTCTGGAAAGCTTTCTTGGCAAATACCTGGCGCCTTCCGTTTACGATACCAGCCTGCCGAAAACATTACCGATGGCGCCAAAGCTGAGTGTCGAAGAGCACGGTTCGGGCGGGTTCGAGGCACCCGGTACATTCGCACTGGCCATGCTGCTGCTGGTCTCATTCGTTGTTTACTACTTCATTAACTGGAAGTATCTCGCTTCTGTCTGGCCGCTGGGCTAAGCTGGAAATTCGGGACGGACGGTCATGCGCCGTTCGCCCGGCCTTCTTCCGGCCGGGAATTCAACAGCAGCCAAAGTTTAACTATGGGATTTGCTTGCACGCATCTGTACCATACCGGGATGTTTGTAGACAAACAAAACTCGGTCTTTGATCAAAGGCTATTCCTGAATGGTTAAGCTGCTTGTCGATCTGTTTAAAGTCCGCATCGGTATATTGATGTCTATCACCGCCGTGGTTGCGCTGATGGTAACGCCTGGACGAGCGGTGCATGCATGGGAGATTCTCATTCTGTCTCTGTCAGTCTTACTCGCGTCAAGCAGTGCCGGTGCATTCAACCAGTATTTTGAGCGCGACCTCGACGCGCGTATGCGCCGCACGCAAAACCGGCCGTTCGTGACGGGCGCATTCGTACATAATAGCTGGTGGTTATTACCGATCACGCTACTGCTTGTTATCGGTGTCGGCGGTGCCGCCCTTTTACTGAATAACATAGCGGCGTTGTATGTGTTTCTGGGCGCGTTCTTCTATGCGGTGGTGTACACGATCTGGCTCAAGCGCCGTACCTGGTTGAATATCGTCATCGGCGGTGCCGCAGGTAGTTTTGCGGTGTTGGCGGGCGCCGCCGTCGTTGATCCAACCCTCGGGCCGATCCCGATACTGCTTGCCATAGTGCTGTTTCTGTGGACACCACCCCATTTTTGGAGCCTTGCCATTGCCCGCCGGGACGATTATGCCGGAGCCGGTATACCGATGCTGCCCGTAGTGGTTGGCGAGCAAAGCGCGGCGAACGCTGTACTTTGGAATGCCAGCGCATTGGTTGTATGTTCACTGCTGCCCTTTTTCTTCGGTCTCGGCTGGCTATACCTGTTTGGCGCGGCCACAGGGGGTGGCTATTTCATTTACCGCGCCGCGCAACTGGCGCACACACCGTCCCGCCAAACGGCGATGAAAAGCTTTTTCGCTTCGTTGATTCAACTCGTTACGCTGCTATTGTTTGCCGTGCTCGATGTTCTGATTCTCTAGAACACCAGTCGAAGGTTGAGAGTTAGTGAACATAAAGACCGTGCGCCGATGTTGGTCAATCATTATAGTAACATCGGCGTTAGGATTGATCTACGCGACCGGGGCCAGAGCACAAACTAACGAAGCCCCCGATAATTCTGAGGATTCGATTGGGACGTTTCGCTACAAATCCGCCCTGAGTAAAAGCCAGGACGCTATCGGCGGCGTAGTCAGTGACCTGCCGTTGACCAACTCCGCCGGCGTAGCCCTTTCAATGGCCGATTTTCGCGGTAAACCATTGGTGTTAAGCCTGGTCTATACCAGTTGTTACGCGATCTGCCCGACCACCATTCGACACCTTGACAAGGTCATAGACAAAGCCAGGGAAACGCTGGGAGAAGGTAGTTTCTCGGTGGCAATGCTTGGTTTCGATACCCGCTTCGATACGCCCCAGGCGATGAAACAGTTCGCCAGAAAACAAGGCGTCGATGATGCGCAGTGGCATGTGTTGAGTACCGACCAGGACACCATGGATACTCTCGGCCAACAACTGGGGTTCGAGTTTTTCGCCTCCCCCAATGGCTTCGATCATATCGTACAGGCTTCCATCATCGATTCTGACGGGCGTGTATACAGACAGGTTTACGGTGAAACTTTTGATACGCCATTGTTAATTGGCCCATTGATGGACCTGGTGCTTGGACGCCCAAAACCGGATCAGTCATTGATCGGCGACATTGTCGACAAAGTCCGGTTTTTTTGTACTACCTATGATCCTGCAAGCGATGCCTACCGCTTTGATTATTCTTTGTTTGTCGGCATGGTCATTGGTGGTGTCATCATTTTTTTAGGTATCGCATTCATTGGGCGCGAAATCTGGCAGGGTAAGCGTAATCCACTGAGCAGATAACAATGTCCACTGAGCCGGAAAGAAAAGATATCATTCGACTATTATTTTGTTGAACACTCGTTTTCTCACTCCATAGACAATTCTACGCTTGACTAAATCCAATCCCATCAAAATGGGGTACCGTATGATTGAGGCCTGGTTCAACCTCTCGTTCGGTCCTTCATGGAATCCCCTTTACCATCTCGGGACGTTGTCGTTCTTCTTTTTCTGGGTGGTGTTGGTCAGCGGACTTTATTTATTCATATTTTTCGATACCAGTATTGCAGGTGCTTACGCATCGGTCGAATACATTACCCATGAACAATGGTATATGGCCGGGGTCATGCGCAGCCTGCACCGTTACGCCTCCGATGCCGCTGTCATAACCATACTGTTGCATATGTTCAGAGAGTTTTCCCTGGATCGCTATCGGGGCTTTCGATGGTTTTCCTGGTTTACTGGTGTACCGACATTGTGGTTTGTAATAACCCTCGGAATCACGGGGTATTGGTTGGTGTGGGACGAGTTGGCCCTGTATGTTGCAATACGCTCGTCGGAGTTAGCCGATGCACTACCCATCATGTCCGGATCAATGGCGCGAAATTTTCTGGAAGGACAACTAACCGATCGCTTTTTCACCTTGATGGGTTTTTTGCACCTGCTGGGACAACCGGTTCTGCTGGTGGTCGTGATCTGGATTCACGTCAAACGCATGTCCCATGTGCAGATAAGTGCACCCCGGGGACTCGCCATCGGTAGCTTTATCGCTTTACTCGTATTGTCGTTGGTGGCGCCGGTGCAAAGTCACGGACCAGCCGATCTTTCGAAAGTACCCGATGTACTCAACCTGGATTGGTTTTACCTCAATGTTTACCCTTTGTTCAATTTCTGGACTGCGGGGCAGATTTGGATATTTACTCTGAGTACGACCTTTGCGCTAATGATTCTGCCCTGGCTGCCACCTAAAAGAACCGGCCCGGCAGCCGAAGTGCATCTCGATCACTGCAATGGCTGTGGGCAATGCGCCGACGATTGCCCCTTCGACGCGATCAACGTGCAGGCGCGGACCGATGGCGCACGCTGGGCGCACGAAGTCGTTGTCCAGCCGAATCAATGTGCGGCCTGTGGTATTTGTGTCGGATCCTGCCATTCATCGAATCCCTTTAGCCAAAAGAATCAAGTGTTGGAGACCGGTATCGATATGCCGCAATTCCCGGTGAACGAATTGCGCGAGCGTACCGATGCCGCCATTTCCAAACTGATTACAGATAATAAAATCCTGGTATTCGGTTGCGAAAACGCATTCGATATTTCTACCCTGGAGTCACCAAACACCGCTGTGGTCGAGGTTTTTTGTGTTGGCATGTTGCCGTCCACTCTGGTGGAATACGCTCTAGCAAAAGGTGCGGATGGAGTGTTCGTTACTGGGTGTCGAACTGGAGATTGTTACTTTCGTTACGGCAATGTCTGGCTGGACAAACGATTCGAAGGCAGCCGCAAACCGCGCTTGCGCGCCCGTGCGGATCGCAGGCGAATTTTGGTTTTTCGCGGTGCTGAAATGGACGGTTCCAAGATAAATCGAGCGTTGGCCGAGTTTCAAAAAACGATTGATGAGATTAGCGAGCAAAAACCGCATAAGTCGGCTTCACAAGAAAACAAAGAGAGCGTCGATGAGCGCGCTTAAACCAAAATGGTTTCTGTTGCAGGCGTTGAACTACACCGTGTTTATGGGCATGGTCTGGTATTTTTCATTTAACCCACCCTATTGGCATCTCGCAGACGATGAATCGGTGGTGACATTAGCATTTGGACACGCCGGAGAACGGATATCCGAATGCAAGGAACTCAGCCAGCAGGAACTTGAAGAACTCGCCCCGAATATGCGTAAAACCATGGATTGTCCGCGGGAACGTTCACCGATCACAATCGAACTCGCGCTGGATAATCAACCGGCAATCAAGGACGTCTTCCATCCACCCGGTTTTTATCAGGACCAGAGTATTGACGTGTATCGCAACGTCAGAATTGCCAGCGGCAAGCACATGTTATCGGTATGGATGAACGACGATGTTAATGTGGATGGACCTACTCACCGACTGGAGCAACCCGTAAATTTGCTTCCCGCCCAGCGTTTGGTCGTTTCGTTCGACGCTATGACGAAAACGTTTGTAATCAAGTAAGCAGGGATTAAGCTTTACTGATTCGAATGACGCTGTAAAAACCCCGTTTTTTCCATGAATCGCGATTTCGAGAATGCATTTCTCAATGCATATGTTCTGGACGAACCCACGGAGCGGCTTCGCCGTCTGAGCATCGGCTGGCTGTGCCTTGCCCTGGGTTCACTCGTGGTCGGCGGCTTATTGACCATCGTCATCGTGCTGTCGCGTACGCCTTTTATCCAGAATGTTTTCCCATGGCTGGATCTGTTCCACACCGCCCTCGTAGTTCATGTCGATATGACGGTACTGGTGTGGTTTTTGTCCATGGCCGGGGTATTCTGGACTATCAATAGCAAGACCGGTTGTTTTCGATGCGGCTGGGTTGCATTGATCTTGTGCGTCATCGGCTCCGCCATCATCGCCTTGTCACCCTTTCTGGGGGCCGGAAACGCGTTGATGACGAACTACATTCCGGTATTGGCGGATCCAATATTTTTCGCGGGACTGATGCTGTTCGGGCTGGGTTTCGTGGTCCTGGTGTTGCGCGGACTATTCTATTCCCGGTCAATTGGGATGTTGGTGACCGGGCAAGGTGCGCTGCGATTCGGGTTGTATTCGGCATTGATCGCGGCAGTCGTGTCTATCGGAGCACTAGCTGCGTCCTTCCTTGGCATGCCGGATTCTATTCAAGGTGAACGCTATTTCGAACTCCTGTTCTGGGGAGGCGGCCACACTTTACAGTTCGTCCATATTCAACTCATGCTGGTGTCATGGCTATGGTTGGCAACAGTATCCGGCATCACTTCCCGATTAACGCCGCGAATCGTCTTGTTTCTGTTCATCATCGGATTGATCCCGGTTCTGTTGACACCACTGGCTTATATAAATTTCGATGTCGATTCAGGAGATCATATCCAAACGATGACCTGGTTGATGCAATATGGCGGTGGTCTCGCCGCGTTGCCGATTGGTCTGATCATTCTTTTCAATCTGGTCAACACATTTCGCAAAGAACAGGGATTAAACGTGGAACGGTCCTCGTTGTTGTCATCCATGATTCTGTTCGGTGTCGGCGGTGTTATTGGGTTTATGATTCAGGGCAGCAATGTAACAGTGCCTGCCCACTACCACGGGTCCATCGTTGCCGTTACGCTGGCCTACATGGGTGTGACTTATCATATCCTGCCGTTGCTTGGGTTTAGACGGCCTGTGGGCAAAATGGTGGTCATGCAACCGTGGTTCTACGGAACCGGCCAATTGTTGCACGTAATCGGCTTAGCCTGGTCAGGTGGCTACGGTGTGCAGAGGAAAACTGCAGGCGAATCTCAGGGCCTGGACGGCTTAGGCCAAATCGCCGGTATGGGATTGATGGGTTTGGGCGGTCTTATCGCCGTTATCGGGGGCGTTTTGTTTCTGATCGTCGTGTTTCGATCAATGTCGACCAGCCAACAGGTAAGCTCTAATTCGTAAGAACTGGAACGGTTGGGTAGAACTAAAGATAAATTTCGATATCGTCTGACAGCCGGATTTAAAAGTAATGCAGGTGATTATTCTCAATTCCGGACATTCGGTGTATCTAGACGAACAGCTGTAGACGTCAACCTAAAGTCCACCTTCGAGTGAATGATTCGGACTAGCACCTTTTCGCCTGAGATAGTCGAGTGAAGCGCAGCGAGCTAGTTAGATTCGCGCGACCGGTTTGCAGTTTGTCCTCGGTTTGTTCAATTTCACGTAAGATGCACCCACCTACAAGTTGAGTATTTGCGATAAGATGGCAGCTTGGACCGCTTAAAAGTTGGTCTTAATCTACATATAGTTGCGTTGTTAGTTCATGGATCGTTATTCTCGTATTAGCTTACACGACCGCCCTTCCATCCAGGCGCTAACGGTTTGCTAACAAAACGCTAATATGGGACGCTTACACTTCGCTAATGCAGAACAAGAAAATCACCATTATCGAGGATGAAACCGACATTCTCGAACTCATTCGTTACAACCTAGACAAAGAAGGTTATCACGTCGAAGGCTTCGTTTCGGGTGAAACCGGTCTCGCGCACGTACGTGAAAAAAGACCGGATTTATTGTTATTGGACTTGATGTTACCGGGTATGGACGGTCTTGCGGTTTGCCGACAGTTGAAGTCGGACAACGCCACCAGCACCATTCCAATCATCATGGTATCTGCCAAAGGCGAAGAATCCGATATTGTGACTGGTCTGGAGTTGGGGGCGGATGATTACATTACAAAACCGTTTAACCCGAATATTCTTAAGGCACGGGTAAGAGCGATGCTGCGCCGCATTCAGGAACCGGTGCCATCGGAGTCGTCTCTTATTACGCACCACGATTTGACACTGCATCCGGTAAAGTTTCAAGCTTACATACAAGACGAACCGTTATCTCTTACTAAGCATGAGTTTCAACTATTACAATTTCTTATGCGTCACCCTGGATGGGTGTTCACGCGTTATCAAATCGTCAACGGGGTCAAAGGGGATAACTACGTGGTGACGGAACGAGCGGTGGATGTACAGATTGCCGGTCTACGCAAGAAGCTGGGTAAGCATTCGGACTATATCGAAACAGTGCGCGGTGTGGGATACCGATTCAAAGAATAAAGGCTGCTACGCATGATGTATACGACGGCACCGCGCAAGCCGTCGATATGGTCATCTTATCTTCTCGCCGTTGCTGTGGTGGTTATCGCGTTAGGTGCGTTTATGGGGTACGCCAGCGGCCGTTACCGAGATTTTTTCGTCGATCATGTGCGGATGTTACTCGAAGAACGTGCAACTATCATCAGCCTCAGTATCCAACGTTTGGGCGGGAGGGTGCCAGCGGGAGTAACTACGGGCAACGTCGTTACCGATGCGACTTGCAGGGTACCTGGAGCCGATGAGGATATTCGTATTACCATCATTGCAAGCGACGGCACCGTATTGTGCGATTCTCAGGCCGATAAACGTATCATGGACAATCACCGCGACCGGCCGGAAATCGACGGCGCCTTCAGTGGAAAAGTGACCACCATTACCCGTTACAGTAAAACGTTGGACGCAGATCTTCTATATGTTGCCGTCCCTACGACGCTCGGTGCCAGCGATAGCCATGTAGTCCGAGCCGCGATGCCGCTCAAGTCGATATCGTTGTTGCTCGCCCAACTGCGGTTCACGCTTTTCGGTATTGCGGCATTTGTGGTCATCATATCAATCACCTTTAGTATTTTTGTATATCGAAAAATCAATCCACCGCTAAAGGATATTGTGCGGGGCGCCGCTCGATTCGCCGAAGGCCATTTTGAGCGAAAGTTACCGGATTACGAAATCCGCGAAATCAATGAATTGTCGTCAACGCTAAATCGTATGGCGGAACAACTACGGCGCCTGGATGCTATGCGCCGGGACTTTGTGGCCAATGTGTCGCACGAACTCAAGACGCCTATAACTTCAATTAAAGGGTTCGTAGCCACATTGCGTGATGGTGCCAAAGATGACCCTGAAGACTTAGAGCGTTTTTTGGAAATACTCACGCGGCAATCTGATCGCCTCGAAGCCATTGTCGACGATTTACTGGTGTTATCCCGTTTAGAAAGCGAACCGGTCCCAGAGCTGCTTAATCTAAATCTCGAACAATTAGACCGTTTAATTTATTCTGTGCGCGAATTGTGTGCTTCAAGAGCGCAACAGAATCTAATCAATATACGAGTCGATTGCGAGACCGATTTACAAGTGAACGTTGATCGTTCACTCATGACCCAGGCTTTGGTTAACTTAGTCGACAATGCCGTGAAATACAGTTCACCCGGTTCAGACGTGGTTGTTTGTGCGAGGGCACACGAAGGACATTTACGTATAGATGTGATCGACGAAGGAGCAGGCATTGCCGTGGAGCATTTACCCCGTTTGTTTGAACGCTTTTACCGTGTCGACAAAGCGCGTAGTCGCCATCTGGGTGGTACTGGTCTGGGTTTGGCCATTGTTAAGCATATTGTAGCCATCCACAATGGCACGGTATCTGTCGATAGCGAACCCGGCAACGGTTCAGTGTTTCATGTCGATTTACCCCGACCGGGAAACGGATAGTCCGGTTTCGACGATTCCTCATATCGCACTAACATAGTACTAACACATTACCCCTAAACTCTCCAAATGTGAGTAGTTTACAAACCTGCTCGCGTATGTAGTTCGTTTAAACATGCAATGGAGAGTAAATTCTTATGAGAAAAGATACGCTAATGTTAGTTGGCGCCGCACTCGTGATGTTTTATCACCTCAGTGCCGAGGCGCGTGACCAAATTCGCATCGTCGGCTCGTCAACGGTGTATCCGTTTGCCACCGTGGTGGCTGAAAAACTGGGCACCAAGGGGCACAAGACACCGGTCATTGAAAGCACGGGTACAGGCGGCGGTATGAAGTTGTTTTGCGCCGGCGTCGGAACTGGACATCCCGATGTGACCAACGCTTCGCGTGCCATGAAAGATTCGGAATGGAGTATGTGCCAGGAGAATGGTGTTACTGAAATCATTGAGATCATCGTCGGTAACGATGGCATAGCGTTTGCCAATAGTGTCGATGGTCCACAATTGAATTTCACCACCGATCAGTTGTGGCAAGCCATGGCGGAAAAAGGTTCGAAACCCCAGAAATGGAGTGAGATTGATCCAGGTCTGCCTGATGTTGCGATCGAGATTCTGACACCGCCGCCGACGTCGGGCACGCGTGATGCGTGGAACTCATTGGTGATGGACAAAGGATGCGATGACGCTATCAAAGAAGCCAATAAAAAGGAATGTGCGTTAATGCGCGAAGATGGCGCGGTGGTGGAAGCCGGTGAGAACGACACATTAATCG
Organism: Arenicellales bacterium; assembly: GCA_965216365.1. Taxonomy (GTDB): domain Bacteria; phylum Pseudomonadota; class Gammaproteobacteria; order Arenicellales; family CBDCFT01; genus CBDCFT01. The sequence goes on from CBDCFT010000001.1 coordinate 21,057, forward strand.
TGCAAAAGTTACAAGCCAACCCAAACGCATTTGGCATCTTTGGTTTCAGCTATCTGGATAGCAACCTGGATCGAATTCAGGCTGCCACTATTAATGGTGTGGAAATTTCTCTTGATTCAATCCAAAGTTACGACTATCCGGTTGCACGACCGTTGTTCTTCTATGTGAAGAAAGCCCATATCGGCGTAGTGCCCGGTATACAAGAATACTTGGACGAATTTACCAGTGAGGATGCGATTGGCGACGAAGGTTATCTCGCCGATATTGGTTTAGTACCACTAGACGAGGAGTCCAAGGCCGAAGTGCGAGATGCTGCCAGCAATTTGGTCGCAATGAGTAAGTAAATCGACTTGCCCGTCAGTTCTAAATGGGAAAAGTTGTCATGGAGAGACAAATAGGAATGCGGCTCGGGGTCTACAGATCGCGAGCCGTTTTTTCTCCTGAGCCATTTCTACATATTAAAAAATGAACGCCGCCTTATTCGTTGCCTTAGCTGTTGTACTGTTTTCAAACTTTGTTTTTGCGCGTAGCAAGGCACGGGCTTTTATTACACACCAACAGATCAAACCTCGGTCACGCCCCGTCTATCACGGTTTATATGTGACCGTGTGGTGTGCGTTGCCGGCGTTGTTGATATTAGCGGTGTGGTTGATCGGCGAATCGTATTTCATACAGCGTTTGATTTCGGACGAAATTATTCATAGCGCAGCAAGGCCGCTGGAAAGTCAGGAACTCAGTATTGAATATACCGAGGTCATTAATGTCGCAAACGGTGTTCTCAAGCCCAAGGACGAAGCGATCAGAACAATCGCTGACGAGTACAATTCGCTGCACAGTACATCACGTTACGCTTTAGGCGTTGTGTTTCTCGCCGCATTGCTTTTGGGAGGGCTGTTCGGTTACTCCCGGCTTAAACCCGCGTTAGCGGCACGGGAAAATGTTGAAAGAGTCATCAAGGGGTTTTTATTTCTAAGTTCAACCATCGCGATACTGACCACCATCGGTATCGTATTGGCGCTTATCTTTGAAAGTATTCGTTTTTTTAACCTTGTTCCTATTCATGAATTTTTATTCGGCCTAAAATGGAGTCCGCAGATTGCACTGCGCACCGATCAAGTCGGCAGTTCGGGTTCCTTCGGTGCGGTACCGCTGTTTGCGGGAACATTTCAAATCGCGGCGTTGGCGATGCTGGTGGCAGTGCCTATCGGCTTATTGTCCGCAATTTATTTATCTGAATATGCCGCTCCACGCGTGCGTTCGGTAGTTAAACCATTGTTGGAGATTCTGGCCGGTGTACCCACGGTGGTATACGGGTTTTTTGCGGCACTGACGGTAGCGCCGATGATTCGAGATTTCGCACTATCGCTCGGTATTGAAGCGTCTTCGGAAAGTGCTTTGGCTGCGGGTGTGGTAATGGGGATAATGATTATCCCTTTCGTATCATCTTTATCCGATGATGTGATCAGCGCGGTTCCGCAAAGTTTGCGTGAAGGTTCTTTGGCCCTCGGGGCGACAAAATCGGAAACCATCCGGCAAGTCATTTTCCCGGCCGCCTTGCCCGGCATCGCAGGTGCAATATTGCTGGCTGTTTCACGCGCCATCGGTGAAACCATGATTGTAGTGATGGCAGCAGGTCTTGCCGCCAATCTAACCATGAATCCTTTCGAAAACGTCACCACTATAACAGTACAAATTGTCACTATTTTAGTAGGTGATCAGGAATTCGACAGCGCTAAAACGCTGGCCGCGTTTGCTTTGGGATTATTGTTATTTATCGTAACGCTAATATTGAACATCATCGCGTTACATATCGTTAGAAGGTACCGGGAAAAATATGACTAGCCCAGGCGACAGCGCAGGATTTGCCTCCGGCATCGATCCAAATCGCAAAAAACGTATACAAAAACGTTATCGGGCGGAAAAGCGTTTCCGTTTGTACGGTATCGCGGCGATTGGTTTCGGCGGGTTGGCTTTACTCGTGTTGTTAGCTACGATTTTTTCATCGGGTTACACCGCTTTTTGGCGAACTGAAATTCGTTTGCAGGCGGAGTTGACCGCACAGAACCTGGGTATCGAATTACCTGCGCAGGAAAATGAGCTAAACGGTGCGAGTTACCAGAAGACCATTCGCAACGCCTTATATGCAAACTTTCCTGAAATCACGGAACGACGAGATAAGAAGAAATTAGCGCGACTATTGTCTTCCGGTGCCTCGTTGGAATTGCGTGATTTTGTACTCAATAATCCAAACAAGGTGGGTGGGACAGCAGAACTGTGGGTGACAGCGTCATCTGATCTTGATCAAGTGCACAAGGGAAACGCTCCCCGTGACATAGAGGAAAAGCGCCGCCGACTGAAGGATCAACAACTAGCGTGGTACGACGCACTGGAGGCTAATAATCAAATCCGCTCCACGTTCAACTGGCGATTTTTTAGCCGGGGTGATTCCAGATCGCCCGAACTCGCCGGTATCGGTGGCGCCATTGCCGGGTCCTTCTTCGCATTGTTGGTGTGTTTTTTGATTTCATTTCCAATCGGTGTGTCCGCTGCAATCTATCTCGAGGAGTTTGCCGCCAAAAATCGCTTTACGGATTTTATCGAAGCCAATATCAATAACTTAGCCGCTGTGCCATCTATCATTTTTGGTTTGCTTGGACTCGCGATATTGCTAAACGTCTTTGGTTTGCCGCGGGGAACACCGTTGGTGGGCGGGGTCGTCTTGTCGCTAATGACGCTCCCTACCATAATTATTGCCTGCCGCACCTCGATTAAGGCGGTGCCCCCGTCGGTGCGCGAAGCGGCATTAGGCGTCGGTGCATCACCGATGCAGACCGTGTTACATCATGTACTGCCACTGGCCATGCCGGGAACTCTCACCGGAACCATTATCGGATTAGCGCAGGCTTTAGGGGAAACCGCACCATTGTTAATGATCGGAATGGTTGCCTTTATCGTTAACGTACCTGGTTCACCGTTAGATCCATCGGCGGGGTTACCAGTGCAGATTTATTTGTGGGCGGAGAGTGCGGAACGTGGATTCGTCGAAAAAACCGCCGCCGCTATCATGGTCATCTTATTCTTCCTCATATTAATGAATATTCTGGCGGTATTCCTACGCTCACGTTATGAAAGAAAGTGGTAATGACAACTATGCACTCAACCAACAAAGAGGGTAAGACTCATGGTGAGATCGTCGACAAATTTAGCGGCTGACATGGTGAATGAATCATGCGAAACAATAGCCGAGGAAACCAGGGCAATATCAACAAGTACGGATGAAAAAGTAACACCATTTAATCGTGAAAAACCCAAGATTTCAGCCTGGAACGTAGCGGTTTATTATGGTGAAAAACGCGCGTTAAACGACGTATCGATTGACATACCAAGAAATCAAATTACAGCACTGATCGGTCCTTCCGGGTGCGGCAAAACAACTTTTTTACGTTGTTTAAATCGCATGAACGACGTGATTGATATTTGCCGGGTGGAGGGTGAGATTCTAATTGATGGCAGTAATATAAATGGCGATGGAGTTGATGTTGTGCATCTGCGCGAAAGAGTTGGCATGGTGTTTCAAAAACCCAATCCGTTTCCAAAATCCATTTACGATAATGTTGCGTACGGCCCGAAGATACACGGCCTGGCTGAAAACCGTGCGGATCTGGATGAGATTGTCATCACGGCGCTTAAAAGGGCTGGTTTGTATGAAGAAGTCAAAGATCGCATGCACGAACCCGGCACAGGATTATCAGGTGGACAACAACAACGGTTGTGTATCGCCAGAGCGATTGCGGTTAACCCTGAAATCATTCTTATGGACGAGCCCTGTTCAGCGTTGGATCCCATTGCAACGTCCAAAATTGAAGACTTGATGTGGGAATTAAAAGCCAACTACACCATTATCATTGTGACCCATTCCATGCAACAGGCCGCACGCGTATCGCAATATACGGGTTTCTTTCACCTCGGTTCATTGGTGGAAGTGGGTGAGACTGAACAGATTTTTCAAAATCCAAAAGACGAGCGCACCCGAGATTACATTACCGGGCGCTTTGGTTAGAGCACAAGAAGGATTGGGAGAACGTTAATGTCAAAACATTTCGAGCGTGAAATAGTACGACTGAACCGACATCTCATAGAGTTTGGTGATCGTGTTGAAACCCAGGTTAAATTGGCCATGGATGCTGTCAACAACTTTGACGGCTTAATGGGTAATCGTGTCATCGACCAGGATCGCGATATCGACCAAATGGAAGTCGAATTGGAAGAGGAGTGCTTGAAACTGCTGGCGCTTCACCAACCGGTTGCTAATGATCTAAGGCTCATAGTTATCGTGCTCAAGATAAACAACGATTTGGAGCGCATCGGCGATCACGCAAAGAATATTGCCGATCGTGCCAGGTTGTTGGCAAAGCTTCCTCCAGTCGATATTCCACCAGCGGTATTCGAATTAGCGAAAGAAGCAAAGCTGATGTTACGCAAGGCTTTGTTAGCGCTGGTGGAAAATGAAATCGAACTGGCACAAGCGGTTCTGAAAACAGATGATCTGGTAGACGATCTTAACAAGCGCGTTTTTAGAGAGACGATAGATAAGATTAAAGCGGGTAGCGAAAGCATAGAGCAGGATCTGATCCTGATGAGTATTTGCCGACAGTTGGAACGCATTGGCGACCATGCCTGCAATATTGCTGAAGACGTCGTGTACATGCTCACCGGTGATATTATTCGGCACACCACTAGCGCTACCATTATTCCTGCACCTACGATGAAAGTGAGCAATCGGTAGCGAGAAAGCCTGACTTCGCTATATATTTATTGGGAAACCTTAGTGACAAAGGCGGTGACTCATTGCGTCTCACAATTGAAGGTTGACTTCGAAACGGTGTCGTTCGCACTATTGTTCTCGCTCACCATTTACAACTTTGATGGACGCCTTTTGTTGTTCGCGTTCCAGTGTTTTTGTCGCCCACGTCAGCGACTGATTCGCTAAATCAAGAACTAGCATCTCGCTCTTGTCGCTTGCTTCGTCACCAGGGTTTAGATTCGGCAGAGTCCGGCGTAGGTGAAGAATTACCTGGAGATACTCGAAGTTAATTGAACTTCGCAATAACCCGCATGTATTTCTGTAACTCAACTTTTACCTGACTCAACAATCCTCTTGCAAGCCGAGGTGTAGCCATAGCGTTGCTAGGTTTAGCCAGGAGTTTACTCCTGAGCGAAGAAGAGCCTCCTATCCGATCTATGCGAGGATTCCATCAGCACCCGGCACATCAACATTCCCTAACTAAAACCTAACAATGCTGTAACAAGGCTGTCATATTGAAATGCTAGATTTGGCTACATGAAGAAAGGCAGCCAAAAAATGAAGCAGGAACGGCAACGAGTTTCAATATTGTGGGCTTGGATTACGTTATTAGCGGTGGCCGGCGCATTCCTGATGACTTGGTTGTTTCTGCTCATCTTTGACGCGTTGCAAACTTAGTGCGCATCTTTGTTTCAGTCGTATTACGGACTAATGCGAAGTTCGCCACTTGAAATACAAAACACGTTTATCTTTAAGGCAGAATGAATTAGTAACATTCTTTCATAACGGGGTTATCTATGGTCTCAATAAAAGCAAAGAACAATACTGTACTCGCTGCGGTCGACTTGATGCCGCATTCCAAGCATGTGATACGTCATGCTTGTGCGCTAGCGGAAGATAAACACTTACCCCTAATCATTCTTCACGTAGCGCACGAAACGGCTGAAACAACTGGTTTTTACCGCAAACATGCCCCGGATAGAGACGCGGTGCCAATTCTTGAGATCGCGGAAAATATGCTGAACGAACTGGTCGCAAATACCTTTGGTTCCACAGCTAACGGTACGGATGTGGAACATGTGCGCACGTTGGTGGTAGAAGGTATACCAGGTCCACGTATAGTAGAAGTCGCCAAGCGGGAGGCGGCCTCACATATCGTAATGCAATCATCCCACCACACACGTGTCGCCCAGTGGTGGCACGGCTCAGTTTACAACTATGTTGAGAAAAAAGCGGATTGTGAGGTCGTAGAGCTATCTCGTACTGAAAAACATGAAAAAGTGGCTAACGTTATATCGCTAACACCACATGAAGAATCAATAGGGACTGAGACAAGTACTCCCAGAATGCCCACCGTATAACGAGAGTTTAATCAAGAGACACATCTTTTCCATATGCGCGAAGGTCGAGGGTGTCCCAAACCTAGTTGAAATTTGAAGTGGCTCACAATCTTTGATTGGATGGTTTTTACCAATGAAATCATCCACAGAAAGAAAGGAGCCACAGATGTCTAGCATTACGAAGCGACGACGTAAAAGCAAGCGATTAGGAGTAGCCGTCGATTGGTCGGCGAAGGATTTTCATACCGAGCAATTGGACACCAAAGTGGAACTGATTCGCGCCCTAATTCCGCTGGGGTTGATGGCGGTGCAGGAGATGCTGGAAGACGAGGTCTGCGCGTTAGCAGGCGCGTGCTACGGTCGAGGCGGTGAGCATTATCGTCATGGCACGAATCCCAGCTCGGTGAAGCTGCAAGGCCAGCGCCATCGGGTGCGCGTGCCGCGGGTACGGGATCGACGCGGTGAGGAGGTTGCCTTGGAAAGTTGGGCGGCACTGCGAGACACGCGCGAGCCGGATGAGGGGTTACTGCGCCGGGTGTTGTATGGGCTGTCGTGCCGCAACTATGCGTCGGCGGCGCAAGCCTTGCCGGGGGCGATTGGTTTGTCTTCAGCCAGTGTCTCACGCTCGTTTGTGGCAGCGACCCGGGAGCAACTGAAGGCCTTTCGGGAGCGGGATTTATCGACACTTGACCTGGTGGCGGTGTTTGTCGACGGCAAGAGTTTTGCCGAGGATACGATGGTGATTGCCTTAGGGATCACGATGGACGGCGAGAAGGTACCCTTGGGGTTTATCCAGACTGGCACCGAGAACGCTCGCGTGTTGACGCCGTTTTTGCGCAGTCTGGTCGACCGTGGTTTGGATGTATCCCAAGGATTACTGGTGATCATGGACGGTGCCAAGGGCTTACGCGCGGCGGTGCGTCAGGCGTTCGGCAAATACGCTATGGTGCAACGCTGTCAATGGCACAAGCGCGAGAACGTAGTGGCGTATCTCGCCAAAGCGCAACAACCGATTTGGCGCCAGCGCTTACAACAGACGTATGAACGTCCCACGTATCAGGAGGCCAAGGCCCAGCTAGAGCAACTGCTCAACGAGCTGCGGTGTGTCAACGAATCGGCGGCCGCCAGTTTGCGTGAAGGCCTGGAAGAGACTCTGACGCTGCACGCTCTGGGGATGTTTCCATTGCTCGGTGCAAGCTTCAAAACCACCAACTGCTTAGAGTCGCTCAATGCCATGATCGAAGAACGTTGTGGTCATGTCGATCACTGGAAGAATTCCAATCAAAAGCAGCGTTGGTTGGCCGCATCGTTGATGGATATCGAACCCCGATTACGACGCGTGCAGGGGTACCGTCACTTACCAACGCTAAGACTGGCATTGCAAAAAGCCTTGCGTATTGAATCCATCATCGAGAAGGAAGCCGCTTGATGATAAACTTAACGAGCCACGGAGAATTTCAACTAGGAATAAGACACCTTCCGAAGGTCGACAATGTGCCATTCTTGCCGTTCAGCGAGATAGCTCGAATGGCTGCTTTCGGCATTCGCTGTCAGACTTGGTCAATTCCTTAGTTCAGAAATCGTTTGATCAAGTGCAGACATTACATCTACGCATCGGGAGTACTCGATAGCGACTACTGCGTTTTTTTCGTCTGCGTGGCAGCAGGCGCTGGCGCCTGGCTATCTTCCGATTCAACTCCTTTGAAAAATTGAATCGTGTTGAATGTAACGAGCGATAGCGTAAGGATGATGACAAAAAATAGTACAGATCGATGCTCCAGACGCTCGCCGCGTTTTATTTCAATCAGATTCACTGTTTTGTCCGACACCACATAAAGCACGATTGCGGCAATGGTAAAGTAAATCATTTCCATAAATCGGACTCCAGCGGTAAGCGTCGGCTTAACCGATATAAATGTGAAACGCCATAAAATAGACAACAATGCCGGTTATGGAAACGTACAGCCAAATCGGCAGTGTCCACCTTGCAATTCGCCGGTGCCGGGAAATGTTTCCCCTTATTGCGAGGCCTGCGGTAATAAGCGCCATCGGAAATAGAACTGCCGCAAGAATCACATGAGACGCGAGAATGGAAAAATAGACGGGCCGGATGCCGCCACTGCCCGCGAATGGAATATTACCTATTTTTGAATGGTAATAAAGATAAAACACCATGAATATCGTCGATACAATTAAAGCGCTCACCATGCAGATTCGATGCGCGAATCGATTTCCCTTGCGAACGAAAACATAGCCGGTGACAAGAAACGTTGCGGCGGTGGCGTTTAGTATCGCCAGTAACGGCGGAATTACGGGAATGAGATTCATGCAGATTGTTAAACAAAATCTATACGGCGACAGGTAAACCGGTCGTTAATTCAAACCCCGTATAGTCTCAAATTGTGATGCGATGGTTTGGTGGTCGTGCGGTGGCGAAAAGCTTGCGACAAACTCGGTCTCCGGATTGACAAGAAAGATGGAGCCGGTGTGAGCCATTAAATAATTTTCGGAATCCGCGCCTTCTTCTTTAAAAAACATAGCGCCGAACTGCGCGGCAAGCGCGAGGGTTTCGTCTTGTCCTGCGGTAATACCGATAAAGTCTTGGTTGAAATAAGACAAGTATTGCGCCAACTGTTCGGGTTGGTCGCGTTGCGGGTCGACAGAGACCAATATGACCTGCACATCCCCGGCCGTACCAATCTGCACTCCCAGGTCGTCCATGAGCGAAGACAGCACGGTGAGGGTGGTCGGGCAGATGTCCGGACAATAGGTATAACCAAAGAACAAGAATGTCCATTTTCCATCGAGATTCGCCTGAGTATACGGTTCGCCTGTCTGGTCCTTGAAAACAAATGGTTGCAGCGGCCTGGATACAGGGCGGAGTACCCCTATCAGTTCCTGTGGAACTTTGGGCGTGATTTTACCCATCAATATGATAGCCACAACTACAATGATTACGAATACCGCGAACAGGATCGTTGTCCCAACCGGGAAATTTTTTTTCATTCTAGCGTTTCACGGCTTCTTTTGTTTTGCTTCTTCCACTGGCTGACAAACCAGGCAGCGAACAACAACAGTACGACAACATTAATGGCGATTCCAATCATGAAAAACGCAGACAGTTCACGAGGCTCGTCATCAGACCGTATGCCTGTATTGGAGTGAAGGGCTTCATTCGACACGGTCGATTTCACATCCGCATCTTGAATCTGGCCGGTACCGGAACTACTTTGCGCAAAAACGCTATTACAAAGTCCCACGCAGATCAGAAAAAGATAAATCAATAGTGCGGTTTGAGGACGAGACGCGGCGGAATTGGTTTTATTAGGCAGTTTCAAGCAAACGATGTTCCGTAGGCACACGTGATTAAAAACGATTGAATCAATGATATTCTATCAACATATCTAACCGAGCGAGCGTATTTGTGAACAGAACCAACGGGGCATGGTTATGGCGTGTAATCGTTTTGACGATCATCTTGGCAGCACCCGCTGTGGCCTATTCCGATACGACAAAAACCAGCGCGGATATCTATTCCGGATACTATTCCAGAGAGCAAAATGACGGCGAGTTAGCACAATCCTCAAGGAAGAGTCACTATATTCGATTTTATCCGGAAAACCGTGTTGTAAGATTGATCGTCCCATATCCTTACTCAACGACTTTAAATGCCGACACGATACGAAAGGTATTCGACAGCGCAGCGAGTATGACCCTGGGAAGTGCGTATATATCGGATACTTTTGGTCTGCTGGAGGAAAAAATCGTTGCGCATCTGGATACGATTCGACTGATCGACGGTATTTATTATTTTGACTGCGGTGTCGCGGTTCCGTGCAGGATTGAGTTCGTTGACGAAGGCATGAACATCGTTGAGAAAGGTCTCGTCAGAGACCACGTAACGGCATACGATCTTGTACCGGACCCACCGGCGAACGACTGATTACAGTTTCACTGATCTTAAAGAATATTTTTAAAAACCCTAACTTTCCGCACAGGTAAAAGTATGTTTAGCTCAAAAAACACAAGGCAAAAAAACGCATCCCATTGTCTGCTGAAGGATGTGGGTGTCAACTCCATTAACCGGCAACATCTGCGTCTGGCGAGCTATGCCGTTGAATTCAATCAGATTATCGAAGAGCTTTCGAACAAAGAACCGACCAACAGTGACTGGCATAAAATCGACGCCTTGTTTACCCGCGTTACACGCTACGTGCAAACTCATTTCCGTGAAGAAGAAGAGTTAATGCGAGAACATGGTTACCCGTATTTCGAGCCGCATAAAAAACTGCACGATAATTTTGTAAATGACCTGATCAAAATTCAGTCCAAGATCAACAATAGGAAAATCGCTTTTAAAGATAAATTCGGCAGCATGTTATGGGACTGGCTCATCCATCACATTAATGAGGAGGATTTTAGATATCGTGAGTTTTTTCGGGAGAAAGGACTGAGATAGCGAGCAGATTAGAGTGGGATCCCTGTCACGGTGTCACTCACCTATTTATTGCTAAAGACTGTTCACCAATTATGCGTGCTGACAACTTTTATTCTGTTTATTTGGCGCGGCGTGTGGTTGCTCAAAAATCCTGAGCTAAAACGACCGAAATGGATGTTGATCGCGCCCCATGTAATCGATACCGTGTTGTTGGCCAGCGCAATCGGTTTAGTGGTTATTACACATCAGTATCCCGGCGTTCACAGCTGGTTAAACGCAAAAATCGTTGCGCTCGTGGTTTATATACTGTTGGGAATGACTGCTTTTCGTTTCGCCCAATCGCAAGCTGTAAAACTCACCGCTTGGGTCCTCGGACAGCTGGTATTTATCTATATCGTACTGGTTGCGTTAACGCATTCACCGACCTTGTATTGGTAACGACCGACATAATCGATACCTATTCTATAAATCAGATTCAAGCATATGCGATCTGACCTGGCTGACATCGTTCAGAACGATATGATTGTCCTCGACTTCAATAAGTTTGTTAACCGTCAGACGGGAAAAGATGCGCGACAATGTCTCTGGTTTGATCGATAGACGGGACGCGATAACGTGCTTTGGCGCATGCAGTCTTATCTCGGTTTTATGCAGGCTATCCGATGGCACCTGTTCCAGCAGATAACTGATTAAGCGCGACGTTGCGCTGTGCAGGGTTAACCGGTCAATCTCTTGCACCTGCCAATGCAATCGCTGACTCATGCGTCCCAGTAGCGCCATACAGGCGTCGCGTGACGAGTGCAACGCATTCAGATATTGTTGTGCTTCATATTGAATTACCGTGCTTGCAGCGACTGCTTCAGCATTGACCGGATAGGTGTGGGATTTGAGAAACATCACCGCCTCGGCAAATGTTTGGGATGGCGAAATAATATCGATCACTTTTTCACGGCCGGCGCCTGAAAGCCGGGTCAGTTTTATCTGACCTTCGATGAGCTGAAAGAAATGATGCGCTTTTTGTTCCTGGCTGAATAAACGGTCGCCTTCGTGTAGTTGAATAACATGCATTGATTGCAATATAGGATCGAGCTGGGATTCCGATAAATCTTTGAACAACATGCAGTTTCGTGCGTGCTCGAAAACCGTACCATCATTAATAAGCGTCGCGGAATGCTGTTTCATCGTTGCACGTTTTTATTCTGAATTATTGTTTCATCCTCTTCGTCGTCCATCAAAATCGAATGTGCGGGGCCGGCAAGGTCATCAAACTGGCCCGAGCGTATTGCCCAAAAGAAGCCGATTATAATGACGGCAATCAGCAATAATGCAACAGGTATAAGCAAGTAAATGACTTCCATTTAGAATGACCGCTCGCGTATTAACCGGGACGAATTCAGAATGACCAGCACGGAACTCGCCGCCATGCCAATAGCAGCCACCCATGGTGGAACATAACCCATTGCCGCCAGTGGAATAGCGATAATATTATAAGCAATCGCCCAGGCAATATTCTGCCGAATAATTTTATATGTTTCACCCGCCAGACCGAATACTTTCACCAGCGCCGACAGATCTTTGTTCACAAGCAATATATCGGCGTTAGCACTTGTGATGTTCGCCGTCTCACTCATAGCAATGGATACCCCCGCAGCACCCATCACCGGTGCATCGTTTACACCATCGCCAATCATTGCCGTCTTTACACCTCGATTATTCATATCATTTATCACTGCCAGCTTCTGGGCGGGCGTTTGATCCGCATACACATTGTCTATTCCGATACCGTTCGCTGCATTTTGAGCAACAGCTTTGCGATCACCGGTCAACATCGCAATGTTTTTACCCTTGCGCTTCAGTACCTGAATAACATCCTTAGCGTCCGCCCGTATCTCGTCTTGAAAGCGAAACAAACACAGCGATTCATTTTTGGCGGCCAACATCACCGTCGTCGTTTCATGCTGTAAATACGCGTTTTCCTCATCAATCCGGCCCAGTGTGCTTAAAACAAACGACGGCTTACCGATAGAATAAGCACAGCCTTCTATCTCGCCCGTCATGCCTTCGCCAGGAGTATTCATAATATGCGTCGCCCTTAAACCATACGCACCCTCACCCGTGCGCGCAACGATTGCCTGCGCGAGTGGATGTTCCGATTGCCGCTCAAGGGCCGCTGCGATCTCCAGGCAGCGTCGCTGCGACAGATCGCTCAGCGGCTCGATGCGATCCAGTACGATGCTACCTTTGGTTAAGGTTCCGGTCTTATCGAAAATAAAGTGTGTTGCCGCATGCAACGCTTCCAGCGCGTGTTCCCGCGTAATCAGGATACCGTTTTTCAGCGCACGACTGGTCGCGGCAGACATGGCTGCCGGGGTTGCCAGCGATAACGCACATGGACAACTCACGATCAAAACAGCAATAGTCGCTTGCAACCAGATATCACTGCCCTGCCACAACCAATAACCGGCGACGAGTCCGGCAATACTCAATACCGTAACGACAAAGTAGCTTGCAATACGATCTGTCAATTGTGCGAAAATTGACTTGCCGCTCTGCGCGCGTTGTAACAATCGCTCGATGCCGGACAAGACGGTATCCCGTCCTACGCTGGTTACTTTCACCTTGATTGGACTATCTATGTTGATAGAACCCGCAATGACTTTTTCACCCTTGCGACGCGTTACCGGCAGACTTTCACCTGTCAGGATGGATTCATCGATACTGGCGCTCCCATCGATGACAGTCCCGTCGGCAGTAACTATCTCGCCGGGTTTGACCAGCACGTGATCACCTGGACGTAGTTCAACACAGGGAATGGTGGAATAGCGCTCCGCGTTTGCATGAAAGTCTATGCGCGTTGCGCTACCGGGAAGCAGGGGTAACTTGCGATCGACGATACCGGCCGCTCGCGTTCGATTGTTGAGTTCCACATAGCGTGCGCCCAACACCAGCAAGACAAACATGACAACCGAGTCGAAGTACACTTTGCCGCTGCCACTCAGTGTGGCCCAGGTACTGGCGCCGAATGCGATGCTCAGACCCAGGGCAATGGGCACGTCCATACCGAGGCGGCCAAGTGTGAAGTCTTTCCATGCGCCACGAAAAAAAGTCTCGCCGGAGTAAACCAGCACACCGGCGGTGAGCAATAAACTGATGCGTTGAAAAAACTGGCGAAAATCACTTTCCATACCCCACCAGTCACCGGCGTACAACGCGACAGACAGAATCATGACCTGCATGCCCAGCGCCGCCGCCACACCGATGCGGCGTAAGAATTGTTTGCGCTCGTGATTCAACAAAGCCTGCCGGCGGTTTGGATCGTAAGGATGGACCGAATAACCGATGCGGGTAATTTCGTACAGCACAGCGCTGAGCTTGATTCGGGTTTCGTCCCAACGCACCAGGGCCTGGTGATTGCTGTAGTTCACTTCAACACCTTCAACACCTTCGAGACTGGCAAGATGTTTTTCGTTCAGCCAGACGCAGGCCGCACAGGTGATGCCTTCCAATACCAGGGCAGCTTCCTTTAACCCATCATCCAACTCGCGCACGAAACTTTGTTGCACCGTCGGATGGTCGTAAATTGCGTAATCTTCCTGTCGCACATCCGTGTTCGCCTTCAAACCCTTTTCAGAACGCAAACTGTAGTAGTTTTCAAGACCGGCGCCATGAATGGCTGTGGCAACCGCGGCACAACCCGGGCAACAAAAACTCTGCGTTTGTTGGCCCAGCGGCTGCCTCACTGACTCGCTTGCGGATACCGGTAAACCGCAATGAAAACAATCGAGATTCAGGGACGAAACGGAGGCTACCGCCATAAACTAATCATTGATATTAATTTCTCGCTGAGTCTGGACTTGTATTGCGTAACCATTGTTGATCCAGGTCAACTGCCCCTGATCCACAATAAACGATCATATCTTTTTTTAACCTTCAATCCATTTTCAAGAGTATGTCACAATGAAAACCAATGTTGGAACAATTGACCGTGTTGCCCGCATTATTCTCGGTCTTGTCCTTATTTCCTTGGTCTTTATCGGCCCACAAACGCCGTGGGGTTGGATTGGAATCGTCCCGTTAGTCACGGCACTCATCGGCTGGTGCCCGGCCTATTCGATATTCGGCATCAAGACCTGCAAGAACGCAACTGCTTCGTAATAATTCTATATACGATCGACTTATACTGGAGTTCATCCAGCACTTACAACATCCGCCACGAGGACTAAATAAAAAGGATTGGGGTTGTTATGAAATTTCGTTTGTTAGCAATGCCTAGGGTCTGTTGACAATCAGATGAGCCAGATGAAAGAAGCGACGATGGCGATGAACGATGAGAAGCGCACATCCAATTTATCATACCGTGTGGCGATACGTCTGAAGTGTTTGAGGCGACAGAAAAATCGCTCGATCACGTTACGGTCTTTATAGGTATGGATGTCGAACTCGCGGGCCACCAATCGGTTCCTTCTCGGTTTGATTACGGGGTAGATATCGTGTTCGATGAGAAACGCGATCAGTGGATCGGCATCATAGGCGCCATCGGCTACCAGATCACCGCCTTGGCGCTGTTCGAGCAAGCTTTCGGCCTGGGTGACATCATGGGTTTGTCCCGGTGTCAGGGTCCAGTTCGACAAACACCCCAGGCCTTCCACCAAAGCATGAATCTTGGTAGTCAACCCGCCGCGCGAGTGCCCGAGCGCTTGTGGGCCGTTTTTTTTGCCGCCCCGGCGCCATGTTGATGGACCCTAACAATGGTCGAATCGATAAACATCTGTTCAAAATCGGCATCCTTAGCGAGCTCCTTAAACACCTTGTGCCACACACCACTGTCGGACCAGCGGGCAAAGCGTTTGTATACACTGTTCCAAGGGCCAAACTCCGTCGGCAAGTCACGCCACGGCGAACCGGTACGGGCAATCCACAACACCGCTTCAACGAACTGGCGGTTATCGGCGCCCGAGCGACCCGGATCACTCACTTTGCCCGGTAATAATGACTCGATACGACACCATTGGTCATTGCGTAAACTCTTTCGTACCATTGATCCCACTCCATCTATAGGTTGGACCGGTAGTTTAACTCTAAATGTCAACAGACCCTAGTGTCGCATTGTTAACAAACGGACTTCTTTTTCATACTGCAATGCGGGACTGGTATTAACTAAAGCAATACAAAATATTACTTTTCGTATTCAAAAAATCTCGCACTTTTTTAATATTAACTTGATTTGAGTCAACACACTCCTCTTTTATCTCTTGTATAGATGCGCCATCAAATTTTTCATTCTATTCAGGAGTTAACCATGCACCAGAAAAATGCTTTAACGGTAAGTGCACTATTAGTGACAATCACTTCATTATCTATTGGCCCCGCTGCTTTGGCCTATGACGAGGGTGAGTGGTTGTTTCGAGCTGGCGTAGCCCACGTCGCTCCGAACGATGACAGCGGTGCCATCGAAGACCGAGCTGGCAATGTGGTTGTTCCGGGTTCACCGGTCGAAGTCGATTCCGGTACCGCCGTTGGATTTACCGCAACATACATGCTACGCGATAATATTGGTCTGGAATTACTGGCGGCCACGCCTTTTAAACATGATTTACAAGGTGCTGAGGGATTGGCAGCGTTGGACCGGATCGGCTCAGTCGAACATTTGCCGCCTTCATTGCTGGTTC
The DNA here is from genome assembly GCA_965216365.1 of Arenicellales bacterium. Classification (GTDB taxonomy): domain Bacteria; phylum Pseudomonadota; class Gammaproteobacteria; order Arenicellales; family CBDCFT01; genus CBDCFT01. Next base: position 37,308 of record CBDCFT010000001.1, read on the forward strand.
AATACCACTTTTCACCGCAAGCTAAAGCACAACCTTATGTGGGTATAGGAATTAATTATACGACCTTCTTCAGCGAGGAGGCATCGTCGTCTCTTGAAGGCGCACTCGGCGAAACAAAAATCAAACTCGACGATTCACTTGGATTGGCGGTACAAGCAGGTATCGATGTTCAATTAAATAACGATTGGTTTCTAAACGCTGCTTACTGGCGTCTCGACATAGACACCGAAGCAACGTTAAGAACTCAGGGTGCAGGGCGCCTCGAAGTGGATGTTGACATCGACCCTGACGTCTTCATGCTTGGAGTAGGTAAGCGTTTCTAACACAATTCGAAATATAAACTGTCTATTATGAGGGGGAGACACAACACCCCCTCATCTTTGTTAGAATATCGGCGAGATACGTGGTAATTGACCCAGATCAAGAATAGACGCCGCAACGACCTGGAAAATTCACTGGAAATTAATAATGAGTTCACAAGAATAATGTTAATCCAACACATTAAGGGTTTACTCACTAATCCCCATATTGAATGGGCTGCGATACGTGATCGAAATTTGAGCGTAGCGCAGCTTTACAAGGAATTTCTGTTAGTCGCCGCTGCCATCGCGCCGATTTGCGCGTTAATCGGAACGACTACTGTGGGTTGGAGTATCGGAATCGGCGAACCAGTCAAGCTGACGTTCGGCAGTGCACTGAAAATGTCCGTCGCATTTTATATCGCCATACTGGTGGCGACATTTACCATAGGTAAATTGATTCACTGGATGTCGGAAACCTATGGCTCGGAACAATCGTTATCCACCTGCGTAGCACTCGCCGGGTTTACCGCCCTGCCCCTTTTTCTGGTCGGTGTGATTCAACTCATTCCAACATTGTGGCTGAACTTCATTGTTGGATTACCGGCCCTGGCATACAGCGTCTATCTATTATTCACCGGTGTTCCCATCATGATGCAGATTCCAAAGGAACGCGGATTCTTGTTTTCCAGCTCTATCCTGGCGGTGGGTCTTGTGACACTGGTGGGCTTACTGGCCGTCACCGCCGGCCTGTGGGGTGTCGGTATCGGGCCACGATTTACCGGTTAGTTTTTCCAATTACTTCGGTTAACCATTTCGAATAAAACCAATGAATAGTACAGCTGAAACTTACAACTACACCGTAGTACGGCAATTTGCCATTATGACCGTGGTTTGGGGCATAGTGGGTATGTTAGTCGGCGTGTTTATCGCGGCACAACTTGCCTGGCCTGCGTTGAATTTCGACATTCCCTGGCTCACGTTTGGCCGGTTGCGACCGCTGCACACCAACGCAGTGGTTTTTGCTTTCGGCGGCAGTGCATTGTTCGCAACGTCGTATTACGTCGTACAACGCACCTGCCATGTGCGTTTGTTTTCCGACAAATTAGCTGCATTCACCTTTTGGGGCTGGAACCTGGTCATTGTCGCAGCGGCCATAACCCTGCCATTAGGAATCACCACCACAAAAGAGTACGCCGAGCTTGAATGGCCTATCGATATTTTGATTACCGTTGTGTGGGTTGCCTATGCAGTGGTGTTCTTTGGCACAATCGCGAAACGCAAAATTAAACATATTTATGTTGCCAATTGGTTCTTTGCCGCATTTATTCTTACCGTCGCGGTGCTGCACGTGTTCAACAGCGCCGCCCTGCCGGTCAGTTTGTTTAAATCCTATTCCGCTTATGCAGGTGTGCAAGACGCCATGGTGCAGTGGTGGTACGGTCACAACGCAGTGGGGTTTTTCCTCACCGCCGGTTTCCTCGGCATCATGTACTACTTTATCCCTAAGCAGGCGAACCGGCCTGTGTATTCCTATCGATTGTCCGTCGTACACTTCTGGGCGTTGATTTTCACCTACATCTGGGCGGGACCGCATCACCTGCACTACACCGCATTACCGGACTGGGCGCAGTCAGTGGGCATGGTCTTTTCACTGGTATTACTCGCACCAAGCTGGGGCGGCATGATTAACGGTATCATGACTTTGTCCGGCGCCTGGGAGAAGCTGCGCAGCGATCCGATACTCAAGTTTCTTATCGTTTCCGTATCGTTCTACGGCATGTCAACTTTTGAAGGCCCGATGATGTCGATAAAGACGGTTAATGCGTTGTCCCACTTTACCGACTGGACTATCGGTCATGTCCACTCCGGCGCACTCGGTTGGGTCGGTTTCGTGTCCATCGGCGCGATTTACTATCTCGTGCCCCGTTTATTCGGATGTGAAATCTACAGCAAGAAGCTCATTGAAACGCATTTCTGGGTTGCAACAATCGGCATCGTGTTGTACATCACCGCGATGTGGATCTCAGGCATTATGCAGGGATTGATGTGGCGTGCGGTTAATACCGATGGCACGTTGACCTACAGTTTTGTAGAAAGCGTTCAGGCAATGCACCCCTATTACCTAATTCGCCTGCTGGGTGGGATTTTATATCTCGGCGGTATGTTGATTATGGCTTACAACATTGCGCGCACTATTGCC
>CBDCFT010000002.1:0-8854 GCA_965216365.1 Arenicellales bacterium
CGACAACAAAATGACAGGCAAGACCAACAGTGGCGATGGTTTTCAGTTTTCTCTTGCGGGCTATACCGGAATTGCTATCAGCAAAAACACGGGTATCGAAATTAATTTACTCGGCGCTGTATTTGGCATCGACGTTTTTCGACCGGCTTTGAAGCTGCCAGGCATCGGACGCATCGGCATGTCACGCAACCCCACCCTAACGTTGTAAAGTCATAATGAATAACGATGTTGTAGCAGACGAACTGGTCGGCGCCGTTTGGCCGGCGACTCAACCCGGCGAAGATCCTGTGTTGTATGGTCATGTCGAACTCGAACCACGTGGCGCATTCGAAGCGCGCAGCCTGCAGACCTTTAAATTAGTTTACACCGTCGGGCGTTACGGCATCGACGACACCGGCAGCATTCGCATAGTGTTTCGTTTCATGGGCGATCAGGGCGACTTGCAAACCAGCGACCCGCGCGCCTACAACTTTGTCAGCGCGCATGCCAGCACTCAATCGCGGCTGTCACTCGCCTATGGCAAAACCGCGCATCAGCGACCGTGGTTTCGCTCATTAACCGTTCGTTTGCACGGCGGTTATCTCAAAGAAGGTGACACTATCACTGTCATCTTCGGCGATACCTCGCAAGGGTCGCCGGGTATGCAAATGCAAACTTTCTGTGAAGCGGGTTTTGAATTCAAAGTGCTGGCCGATGTCTGCGCCGTTGGTCACTACGTTCCGTTACCGGATACGCCATACATCTCCATTGTTCCCGGTGAGGCACACGAATGGAAAGCGGTATTACCCAGTTTGCGCCAGCCCGGTGAACAGTTTCATTTCGGATTAAAAGCGGAAGACGCCTGGGGTAACCCGACACCGCTGGCGCAAGGTCGATTCAAATTCGAATGCAGTTTGCCAGTAGATGGACTACCAGAATTGGTCGATTATCCGCTAGGCGAAAAATCGATAATGTTTGAGGATCTGACCGTCGAGCGACCCGGCCTATTGCGCATTCGGGTGCTCGATGAAAACGATCATTGCGTTGCAGAAGCCGGGCCGTTAATTATTCGAGATGGGAAATTTTCCGGTTACTGGGGCGACCTGCACGGACAAAGCGGTGAATCCATCGGCATCACCACATCGCGCCAGTATTTCGACTTCGCGCGCAACAAATCTTTCCTCGATGTTACTGGCCATCAGGCCAACGACTTCCAGGTAAACAATGCTTTCTGGGAATATTTGAATGAACTGACCGCCGAATACCATGAAGACGGACGCTTCGTCGTATTTCCTGGTTACGAATGGTCAGGCAACACCGCAGTCGGCGGCGATCGTAATGTATTTTTTCGTAACGAAGGACGGCAGATTCGCCGTTCGTCTCATGCCTTGATCACTGATCGTTCCGACATTCATACCGATGCACCGACCGCCACCAGGCTATTCGAAGCGTTGCAAGATGAGGGCTGCGTTGTGTACGCCCATGTGGGCGGACGTTACGCGGACATCGCCCAGGCGCATGACCCTAAACTTGAAACTGCCATGGAGATTCACTCCGCGTGGGGAACGTTCGAATGGATGTTGACTGACGGTTTTGCACTCGGCCATCGCTGCGGCGTGGTCTGCAATAGCGATGGCCACAAGGGCCGACCCGGCGCCAGTTATCCCGGCGCTGCCACCTTCGGCGCGTATGGCGGCTTGACCTGTTTTTTGACTAACGAGCTATCACGCGATGGCATTTTCGAGTGCCTGCGACGACGTCACCACTATGGCACCACCGGTTGCCGCATGCACATGGATGTCACCGCGCATTTTGATGAACCCGCGACCTTGTTTGAGCGTGACCCGAATGCTTTTCCCGATACCAACACATGGCAGGTGAATGAAGTCATGATGGGCGATATCGTGCAAAGCAATGCTGACAATGTTGACTTGAGACTTAATATTGCCGCGCATGCGCCGATTGAGCGTATCGAAGTGCGCAACGGTACCCAGGTTATCGAAACCGTGCGGCCTTATACCGGCGATGACCTCGGTAATCGCATTCGTGTCATCTGGAGTGGTGCGGAATATCGCGGTCGCGGCCGGCAAAGCACCTGGATTGGCCGCGCCCGCTTCAAAGATTGTTCAATTCTTGAAATGAGAAAAATTAATGCCTGGAATCACGAACGTTTGCTGGAACAACGTGGCAGCGACACAATCGAATGGAATGCCATCACCACCGGCAACTTTGGCGGCTTTGACGTTTGGCTGGATGAAACGGAAAACGCTGCGCTTGACTTAACATCCAACCACGGCGCAATCAAGAATTCGCTTGGCGAAATAGGTCTCGAAGACATAGCCCTGCATGCAGGCGGTCTCGAACGCAAAATTCGTGTATTCCGATTACCCGGCAAAAATCCTCATCGCGAACTCACACATAGCTTGCGCATTCCTTTGAAAACAAATGTCGACAATCCACTATGGATTTGTGTGACTACCGAAGACGGCTTCCAGGCTTGGAGTAGTCCAATTTTTGTTTTTCAATAATACATTCGACTCAAATAGTGTGTCGATGCCGTCCATGCATATCAGTCCATGGTTTCAACGACAAATCGAACGTCGAGCAGACCAATTTGAGCGGTTAGACTTTCAAAAGAGAAAAAATGTACTTTGCGCCCTACTTTGCTAATGACAAAAAACTACCGGTATGGTGGAATTATTTAATAACTCACTCGTCGCACCGCCGAAAATCATTTGACGCAAACGGCTGTGGGTGTAAGCGCCCTTGATAATGAGATCGGCGTTCATGGTCTGTGCGTAATCCAGAAATGCCTGCCCCACCGCCACGCCTTGTGGATCGATAGTCTCGGCACTGGTATCAATTCCGTGACGGGCAATTTGCTTTGCAACGTGATCGGCATCCGGACCAGGGACATTACCGCCTTCGACCGACAGGACTTTCACTGTTTTCGCTCGCACTAAAAAAGGCATGGCCATGGCAATCGCACGCGATGTCTCGGTACCGCCATTCCAAGCAACTAACACATTGGAGCCGATAGTTTGTGGCACGCTGGCACCGGCCACCATAACCGGCCGCCCGCTTTCAAACAATGCTGTCTCACACGCCGCCTTCCAGTCAATAGTGCGTTGTTCGTCCCGCGCGACCATCACCAGATCAAATACACGGCCGTATTCGCCGATGGCCTGGGTCAACGTACCTTCAATTTCCGTCCAACCATAACTGACACCCGCGGTTTCGATATTGCCACCCGAAACGCCACGCCCTTTCATCGTCTGTTCAAATTTTTCCCTGGCGAACTTGGCCTGTGCTTGGCTTTCTTCCGCCAATTGGGTCATGTAGTCACCGGGCAGGGTAATACCCTCGCCCGCAATAATCGGTGGTAGTTGACGCACGAACAGCCCTTCGATGTAACTGTCAAAATCACGGGCTACGACAAGTGCGGTATCCAGCGCTGCGGTGGCAGCATCACTGCCACTGAACGGAAGAAGTATCGTTTTCATAATAATCCAGGTCTTCTGTTCTGTATGTCCGTTATCCTAACGAAAATAGCTAATCCTCTCAAATGTATGACGAACGCGCTTGAGTTAGCGCCAATAAATATACGATTTGACACGGTAACGATCTTGCAATCCAGTCAACCAGCAATCGTCATAGTACAAAACCAGTAGCGCTGACTCTAAGCCGGGGTTACAAACTTGACTTTTTCCACTGCCATTTTGACAGAAAAATTTTAGATAGTTAGCGTACTTGATGATACCTTATCTAAAATTTTTCATTTATCTCGACGATGCGTACTCCACTCAATTACTTTTTAGTGTTTCTTTGTTTGATGTTTTGCGCTTGCGTCAAACCACCCGGTATCGGCAAGGCGGTCGCCTGGTCAAAACTATCCGGTTGGGAAAATGACAGACATGCCGAGGCCTGGCCTGCCTTAATAAGCGGCTGTGATGTTTTGGCCAAAAAAACGGAAACCTGGGCGAACATCTGTGCAGATGCTCACAACATAAACAACCCGACTAACGAACAGGTCAAATCATTTTTCGAGCGCCACTTTGAACCGTATCGAATCAACAGTGGCAAATGGAAAAAACAGGGTTTAATTACCGGCTATTACGAACCTTTGCTGCAAGGCAGTTTTAAACCAACAGATCAGTTCAAGCATCCTATTTACCAACGACCGGAAAATCTATTAATCGTCGATCTCGACGGTCTTTATTCCGGCTTGAAAGGAAAGCGGACACGCGGGCGATTGCAGGACCAGCGTGTTGTGCCGTTTTATTCGCGCAGCGAAATTGACGGACCGGGCAACCCGTTACAAGGTAACGAAATAATTTGGGTGGACGATCGCGACGCACTGTTCTTTTTGCATATTCAGGGTTCCGGTCGAATTCAACTGCCCAATGGCGACATCGTCAATGTTGGTTATTCCGATCAAAACGGCCATCCCTATGTCTCCATCGGACGCATCCTGATTGATCGCGGTGAATTGGAAAAAGAAGATGTCTCGTTATTCACTATTCGTAATTGGCTGGATCAAAATCCTGAACAAGCACAATCATTGCTGAATGAAAATCCCAGTTACATTTTTTTTGAATTACGCGATAGCGCAGGTCAAGGGCCTATCGGCTCTCTCAACGTGCCGCTTACCGCGGAACGCAGTGTTGCCGTGGACCCCGCCGCCATACCACTGGGGACGCCGCTGTGGATTGAAACGGATTTACCTGACTCAAGAAACTCGCCGTTTCACCAGGTGATGTTTGCGCAGGATACCGGTGGCGCGATCAAAGGCGCGATACGCGCGGATATTTTTTGGGGTGATGGCGAGCGCGCCGAGGAAATGGCGGGAAAAATGAAACAAAAAGGAATAATCTTCGCGCTGTTACCGAAATAATGATAACCCCCGCCGGTATTGAAATTGTTTTCCAATTGAATGTTCTATTACGAAGTTGAGTTGAATATATTAGCCGGCTTAGTGAGTCTGGCTAATGTCTTTTGCAACTCCGCCCCGACGGCGTTGTAACGCCAACCGCGCAGTAACGGGCTGTCTTCACCGACAACCAAAGGACTAATGTCACGGCGTGGCCCCAATAGACTCGCGCAAATGCCCAGAGCGGATGCGCGACGTTTCAGTTGATCGAATAGTTCGTTGGTTATGTTCTTTTGTTTTGGTGTCAGACGTTTCAGCGTCGGCCACAATGCTTTAGCGTTTTTAATCCCTGTATTCGCCCTGACAATCATCAACAGTTCCTTGCCCCAACGTTGTACCGTCTTTGCGCCGATGCCTTTGATCTGCGCTAACGACGCCTGGTCCGTCGGTAAGGTCCTTGCCACATCGACGAGTACGCGATCCTTGACCACCCATTCACGGGGCAGATTTTTTTGTTGCGCGCGCCGCTCACGCCAATCCGCTAACGCCCAAAGCACGTGCTGGTTGCGCGGACTCAAGGACTTGCCCGCGTTAATTCTAAGATAAGCCTCTTCGGGGTTGGTGCGGTAATACTCAGGATTCAGCAAGGACTGCATTTCCTCCTCCGCCCAGTCCCAGACACCGTCGCGTTTCAAACGCCCGCTCAGATTGAGAAATAATTCATACAGGTAACGCACATCGTCCGCAGCGTATTCGATCTGCTGCTGGTTTAGTGGCCGCGCGCACCAGTCAGTGCGTGTCTGTGATTTAGTTAGGCTTACACCACAAATCTTTTCGACCAGATAAGCGTAGCCCAACTGATCACCTAAGCCACGAAACGCGGCACCAATCTGAGTATCGAATACCGGTTGCGGCAAATCGCCAAACAATTGATACAACACTTCTAAATCCTGTCTGGCGGCATGAAGGATTTTGACAACATTAGTGTCAAACAGCATCTCACGCAAAGGCTCGAGTGATTCCACCGCTAACGGATCTACCAACACTACTTTTTTCGGCGCAGCCAGTTGAATCAAGCACAACTTGGGGTAGTAAGTGTCCACGCGAACGAATTCAGTATCCAGCGCAACCACGCCCTGCTGCGGTAGCGTCTTGCACACAACCGCGAGCGATGCTGTATCTGAAATGAGTTTGGGGATATTCATTCGTCTTTTTATTTATCTTGCGCTGCGCCGGCGAATGTTATCATTAGACGTATGCACAATTTAATTAATATATTGATCCGTATCTGCCTTTTCCAGGCAAAACCTCAGGATTTACCGACTGCACAACAGCTCGCTATCGCGAGCGGCGTCGTGTTAGCTCTGATCGGTGCTTTTGGCGGCAATATCAGTCTGGATGAAAATATCGACACCGGCAGCATGACCTTATTCTCCTTCGCTCATGTAATTACGCTTGGGGCGCTCGTCTGGTTGGTGCTACATAACAAAGGTTTAGCGGAACGCTGGTATCAATCGATTACCGCATTGTACGGCACACAGGCGTTGCTCACGTTACTGACCATGCCGATGATTAGCTGGCACGCCCGTTTAGCCGGCGGTTTAGTATTCGACGAGAATTTCACCCCATCATTGCCGTTGTTTGTCGCCGCAATGCTCGCTTTTTGGTCCTTTGCGGTGGCAATCTATATCCTGCGGATAACTTTCGAAACCACATGGCCACGCGCATTGGCATTAACCATATCACTCTTTATTGTCAGTAACATTATCCCCAGCATATTGGTTCCCAGATAAATCAATTCATGGCGCACATTCATATTCTCGGCATTTGCGGCACATTCATGGGAGGTGTCGCGCGCCTGGCACGGGAACTCGGCCACCAGGTCAGTGGCACCGATCAGAACGTCTATCCGCCCATGAGTACACAACTCGATGGCATGGGCATTGAGCTTAAACAAAGTTATAACCCAGCCCATCTGCAACCGACGCCTGACCTGATTGTCATCGGCAATGCCTTATCGCGCGGCAATCCCGCGGTTGAATACACGCTTAACCATAACATCCCCTACGTATCCGGTCCGGCCTGGTTACACGACCATGTTTTACGTGACCGTCATGTGCTGGCAGTCGCCGGTACTCATGGCAAAACATCGACTGCGAGTGCGCTTGCCTGGATCCTTGAATGCGCCGACCTGGCGCCGGGTTTTCTGATTGGCGGCGTACCGGAAAACTTTTCCTGCTCCGCGCGACTGGGTGAATCGAAATTTTTCATCGTAGAAGCGGACGAATACGACAGCGCGTTTTTTGATAAACGGTCAAAATTCGTTCACTACTATCCATCGACTTTAGTATTGAACAACCTCGAATTTGACCATGCGGATATTTTTGACGGCATGGCCGATATCCGGCGGCAATTTCATCATTTGTTGCGCATTGTGCCGGGTAACGGCAGGATAATCGCCAACGGTGCGGACAAGGAAATCCACAAAGTACTCGCCATGGGCTGCTGGACACCAACCGAGTACATTTTCACGCATGAACCTGAAAACCCATTAGAAAGCGTGTCACGCGACTGGCTTACAAAGCCACTGCGGCCGGACTGCGCTTGCTTCGATGTCCACCTTCACGGTAATTATGCCGCAACGGTAAACTGGTCACTGATCGGTCGGCATAACATGTCAAATGGTCTTGGCCGCTGTTGCCGCAGCCCACGCCGTCGGCGTACCGGTGGAACAAGCCTGTGCGGCGCTGGAAACTTTTCAACCGGCAAAACGCCGGCTTGAGTTTCTGGGCGAGTTCAACGGAATAACTGTCTACGAAGATTTCGCTCATCATCCCACCGCGATTCAGGCCACTCTCGAATCACTACAGACGGCACAACGTAGTAGCGAGCGAGTGGTTGCCGTCTTGGAGCCTCGCTCCAACACCATGAAAATGGGAGTACACGGCAATACACTGAAGTCCGCGCTCAATCATGCCGATGTGGTGTATTTCTATGATCCGGGTAATCTCGCATGGGACGCTGCCACGTTAACCGATCAGAATTCAAGCGCTATTCAGGTGCTCAACGATATAAACAGGATTATTGAAAACCTGGCAACCCTGGCACGAAACGGCGATGTCATCGTGATAATGACCAACGGTGATTTCGGCGGCCTGCCGCGGCGTCTGGTGGAACGGCTTTCAATGGACACTACCAGCGCTGCGAGTTGAACAATATTAATATTTTGTAATACTGTTCAGAAACCTTATACGTCAATTGACGTCGAAGCAAACAATCGCTGGAATGGGCAAAACGGTTTTCAACTAAGTCAGTTAACTTTTCAGGAGCAGACAATGAAAAAGTGGTGTTATTTCGCTCTCGCATTTCTAGTCGTACAAACGACATACGCGCAGGAGTTCAAAGAAGGTGTTGAATACGAAAGATTAGCCAAACCGATGGCGGTACAGACCGGCGAACAAATCGAAGTACGCGAATTATTCTGGTATCGTTGTCCGCATTGTTTCACCCTCGAACCGTTCATCCACGACTGGTTGCAACGCAAACCTAAAAACGCCGATTATGTTCCATTTCCTGCAGTGTTATCGCAAAACTGGGAACCGCAGGCGCGGGCGTTTTTTACATTCGAAGCCCTGGGAATGCTGGACAAACTACACACTCCCTTTTTCAACGCCATTCACCAAGAAAGAAAAGTTATTCGCACGCCGAAAGATTTAGCGAAATGGGCGGCAGCGCAAGGTGTTGACGAGCAAACCGTTCTGGAGGCTTACGATTCGTTCGCGGTGGACACCAAATCCCGGCAGGCCGCCCTGCTAACCCGGGAGTACGGTATAACCGGCGTACCCGCTGTTATTGTCGATGGCAAGTTTCGTACATCCGGACAAATGGCCGGCGGCAACGAACGTTTGTTTGCACTAATCGATTATCTTGTCGAAAAAGCGGCCGCGGAACGGCAATAAGCGTTGGCTCTGAAACAACGCATGACACGGGTATAAAGAAAAACAT
>CBDCFT010000003.1:0-297500 GCA_965216365.1 Arenicellales bacterium
GCCAAAAGCTCCGACAAGAACGATTTGCCTTCTTCGCGCGCTCGATTTGAGACCTCAAATGCGTCAGACTCGTTGACAAGGCCGCCAACAACCAGACGCCGCGCAAACCCGCTTAAATTGAGTGAAATATTAGGTGTAGCCATTTATCCCGTCAGTATCGACTTATAACCAATTAACCAATGCATTATAGATGTAACCCCACTTGGAAATCATACTCTGCTTTGACGCCCTCAGACAGTAAGAAACTGTTAACGATTGTAATACCTAGATCCGATAATTTCTGATCAAATATCGGCAGAAAATTCAAGAATCACAACTATTTTCGTTTAAAAATCAATAGATTGCAATAAAGCACCTAGCTTCCTTCTTGTTTTGATTTCCCCTAAATTGGTAGCCAATGGCTGAGAGATGGAATCATGGCGACAAGGCGCCCGTAGTTTGTATCTTCGATGGCTGCGCGGTCCGGCCGAGTGTAGTGGTTTTTCCCGTAGTTGATGATGTGTTCAGCATCAAAAAGTGTCATTGGCTATGCCATTCTTACGTATCACCTCTAACGCAAGTATGCCGGAGGCGGGTTCTCTTGAAAATTTCTATAACATCCTTTTTTAGAATACATAAGATCATCACGTTACTCCAATATGACGCGCCTAAGAGCCTCAAGGTATGCAAATTCGTGGTACTCATCAGGTTCAAGGTAAGCGCATTCCGCCCACTCATTCCAGGCATTAATAAATATGAAATCATGCCGCACGTTGTTGGTTTTTAGCTTGTCAACGAGTTTACTCATCCAAAACTCGAATCGTTTAGGAGAAGCATTTTTAAAAATCAGCGCCCGCTTACCATAACGTGCGGTGTTGTCCCAGTCGACAAATGCGCCGCAAAACCTTGCGCGACCTTCATTTCTTAAACATCTATCGATGATTATCGACCAGATGTTATCGTAGTCGTAAAAAGTCGGGTTACCGAATCGAGCACGAAAATCCGCTATTACATCTTTAACGAATTCGGGCGCAAGGGATGAAAACCGTCGACGTGACGTATTACTAAATACCCTTGTGTCGGTATTCAGTTTGGGGTTTTGCGAATACATTGATTCAAATGGTTGAAAATCAACTATCGCATCAAAGTTCTCTGAAATAGATGGGTCTGGGAATTCATATTGTTTAAGAGTTGCAAAATAGACGCCTTTTAATCCCGCTTTGTGGGCATTCTCTCTCCAGAAATCGAGCAAACCATGCAATTCATTTATTTTGTGAGGGCGATATATTAGAAATAATGGCATTTCATCAATGCAAATATACCGATCATCCGTCCACGCATTAATAAGGTAGTCGAAGTGTTTTTGCCAAAGTTTCGTATCAACAGCATGCGTTTGTAGCTGGAGTATTTTTCGATCCCGTCCATCCCAGCGCTTTGACCAAGTTTCGTTGGCCCACGCCAAACAAAATTTCGTATTGAGTGATTTGTTTTGGATTAAAATATTTGTTGGGGTTTCCAGCAATTGTTTTCCGTCAAACCAATAGTGATAGTGACAAAAACCGTAAAGTCCATATTGATTTGCTAAGTCAATTTGCCACTGAAGAGATTTGATTGTACTCAAGTCATAATAACTAGAATGTAATGGTACTCGCGGTTGGATGTGCCCACTGAACGCTGGTTTGGCCTTCTTAACATTAACCCAGTCGGTGAATCCGCGCCCCCACCATTCATTATTCTCTGGAATCTCATGGTATTGCGGCAAATAGAACGCTATAGTCCTCGCTCTCATTTAGTTGTTAACTTTGTGATGACGGCCTTGCAACACAAGCAAACTGAATGTACCTCGAATCCTTGAATTTCCCAAAAAACAAGATGTTTAACAAAGTAAGTGCCCATGATTGAAGTTCGTTAATTCCCGAAATGTGCTCTAAAGCATATTCGCAATCTCGAAAGAAGCTTTCTATAGAATTTTGTGTGAAAAATCTAAGATGAGTTCTATCGAGGACCCCGGATTCAGTGTATTCCCAGTTTCCTCGTAGTACCAGATCAATTAGCACTGGATAGTATCTTATATTTGGCAAGGAGGCTACTATAACGCCATTAGAGGTGAGTTTTGATTGGATGCCTTGCAATATTTCATTGGGGTAATCTACGTGTTCTAGTACATCATTGAAAACGACGCAATCGAAGTAATTGTTTGGTAATTCCGAAAACAATAATCTAATATCTCCGTGAAGTACTCTATCTAGACAGCTAGACGCCAACTTCGCAGCCTCGCCATCTAACTCAATTCCCCATACCTCAGCATTAAGCTTTTCCTTGATCGCTTTTCCAAAATTGCCTGTAGCACAACCAACGTCAAGAACTTGAGTCACGTTTTTGGGAATGAATTTAACCATTTCTTCACGACCCAAGTTGAAATATCGTTCCTTCGTTTTTGCGGACGAGACATCCTTAACGCAAAGAATTTGAAACGCGTAGCGCGGGTGGGATTTAGTATATACCTGCGAAATATCGGACAATACTCTCCAAACTATCTGTGGCTTGAACTTCATTTGAGCTAACTCGGTTCGAAGACCTTTTAAGCCATGCACGCCCCAAACATGATAGCTACGTGATCGCATTTCATTATACGTCCAGCCCGATAAATGACGCTGCCAAGGATTATTGTTAATAGCTTCCTGGTGAACATACCCATTAGGAGTAAAAACAATTACTGCCTTTCGAGCAACATTTTCAAGGTCTGATAGTAGTTTTCGACCATAGTTTTTACTTAAATGTTCGAGTACATCTAGCAGTACAACGTAGTCAAAAGATTGGTCACCGAAAATCTTTCTTGTACTGCGAATATCTGCAACTAAGTAGCTATCGTGAATTCGCTCTTTTTTGCTCTGAATTACCGAATCATAGTGTGCATCGACTCCAATCCACGTTCCCATCTTATCTGCGTGTCGCAACGGTGAGCAAACTCCGCAACCTACATCTAAAACAGTGCCCGGTTCTTGTAAGACTCGATTCAGCATGGCCGAGTAACTATGTAACGACTGGTGATATAAATTTTTAAGCGTGTTCACAGTTTGGTCTCGCCAAAGGTGGGGTCTTTTTTTAGAAAGCGAAACAAACGTATTATTGATCCAACTACTATGTGTTGATTTAGGCGCTCTAACTGGGAGACCGCACGGATTCTCTCATTCTCGTTAAATTGAGACATGCGAAGTTGTTGCTGTAGAGCTAAAGAAATACCAATATTGCATGTGCTCTCAAGTAAATTTTCGTGCGGATAATGCATGTGGTTCGTCAAGGTTGAACTGGTTTTACACAAGCTCCTAAGACGATAATACTGACGCATTATATGTCCCGAGTCATCGTTTGTGTCCTCGTTGCCCCGTTGTTTTCGCAGCTCTGGTTTGATCATATCGATGGCTTTTTTTGTTGACTCAGTTTTTGAGTCAATTCCGTTATTGACTAGAAATTCGCGAATCTCTTCTATAGTATTCGATGGATCAGAGGTTAGTGCGCCATAGTCTACAAATATTCGCGGGAAGGCCCTGGAGTTCCACTCAGCTCTAAATGAGTAACTTTCCCAGAGTTGAAAAGCAGTGTTGTTCGGTATTCCATTTCGTTGAAACAATGATTGAGCAACCTCGATTGGATTTCTAATCATTATCAGAATTACTGGTTTTCTAAATACCGATAACCAGACAGGTAGTGTGAGTGAAAATCTGGGATCTTTGATTATACAATTCCCGTTGACTTTAATATCTTCAAAACTTTTTTTCGCCAATTTCAAGCATTGCTGATTCTCGATGGTGTTGAAATTGGCAAATGCGCCGAAGAACCAACCGCTTTGATCAAGCGTTTCAAAATCCTTGAATAAAGTGATATCCCTTAAATGGTTGTATTCTTCGAGTACAACCTGAGACAGTATTTTCTCGTTACATATGACCACATCACGTAATTCATAATATCCGTCTCGATTAAACTTATCTCCTTTAAAATAAAGCTCTTGATGTGTCGGGGATTCAGTTAGTTTGTGAAGTGCCGCAGTTACGGCTGATGTTCCACTACGATGCATTCCTGTTACGATCAACTCCATTTCAAGCATCCTTTTTTTATCAACTTAGACCTTCAAAAGACAATGTGTGAGGCATCTCCAACACTCCAATTTTACGTTGACTACCTATAACTTTTATCTCAAATTGACGGGGGAACCAATCAATCAATTTAAATCCTGTCCTATGAAGGAAGCCATAAGCGACTTGATAGTACCCTGGAGCTAATAGTAGCTTTGGTATATATATAGTAACTTGACTTGTTGGATTTAGACTTTCTGTCCAATCTAGACTATCTCTAGAGCTAATGGAAAAGACCGGACTTAAGGCGTGCCAAAATATAAGATCGAATTGTAGCTCCTTCATATCGTACAAATTCGATTTGAAAGTAACCTTAATCACCAATTCGGAACCAGTATTAAATACTCGTGAGGGTTCCCCATTGTCATTATAGAACTCTATATTTTTTATAATCTGAGATTCGCCATGACGCTCCTGTTGTAACCCACTCAAATTTGACATTTCGGCATTATATTTGTCTAAACACTCATGTACATCTCCTTTTTTAACAACGCGCCCGGCGCTAAGGAATACACATTCGCTGCAGATTCTTTCTATTTGATTCTGATAGTGGCTGATAAAAATTATAGTGACGCCGTCCTGCCTCATATCGTGTATTTTGTTAAACGAGCGATACTGGAAGGCAGCGTCACCTACAGAAAGGGCTTCGTCGATTATCAATAAATCTGGCCTGGAATGCACTGCTACAGAAAAGCCAAGACGAGCATACATTCCACTCGAATATTGTTTAACTGGTATGTCTATAACATCCTCGAGTTCAGCAAACTCCACTATCTTATCAAAGGCGGTTGAAATGTAACTTCTTTTTAAACCCAAGATGGTGCCCAATAGAAAGATGTTTTCGCTACCCGTTAGAACGGGATGAAATCCGGCGCCAATCTCTATTAAGCCACATATTCGGCCCTTAGTCGTTATCGTTCCACTATCTTGGGTGATAACACCAGTGATCATTTTCATTAAAGTGGATTTGCCAGATCCATTAGCTCCAATAACGCCCAGACACGATCCTTTCTCGATGTCAAAGCTCGCATCATCTACTGCCCAGAATTCATCCCGTCTAAGTGCATCTCGATCTGTCGATACGCCGAAAAAATCACTTGCTATGTCTTTTAATCCGTAAACAGTAGAATAGTACATAGATCTACAGTACTTTTTCTTTACATTCCTTAATGAAACGACAGGATTAGTCATATTGGTATCCAAAACAACAGTTCTACATTCGCTCAATTGTCCTACCAATGGACTTTGTAAAAAGCCGCCATCCAACGAGGAAAATTACAGTTGAAAAAGTACATGCAACTATAAAGCTCAGTGGGGATGAAATTGTTCCCGTAGACAAAAGGTCGTGACTCGCTATTAGTATCGGACTAATTGGATTTAAGACATTGATCAACGCGTAAGGCATTTGCGTCGGAGCCGGGTAGAGGATCGGAGCCGCGAAAATACCCAATGTTAAGATCACGCCAACAGCCGAGTGAATATCTCGAAGAACTATATTCATAAGCGCAAAAATGAAACCTAATCCAATTGCGAGTAATATTACAGGTAGTATAGTTAACGGAATGAATATTGCGCTTAGCGGTGGTGAGTAAGTAAAAATCAAAAATATCGCAAAAACGCTAGTTAGGCGAACGAGGAAATCAAAAAGAGGTTGACCCAAAGAGGCGAACACGAGAGATTCTTTTGCAAAGTTCACTTTCGAACATAATGAGTCCGAATCCGTCACACAAGTTGTAGAGGTAAGTACGATAGAGCTGAAAAATTGCCAAATCGTAATGTTCCATATCACAAACAACGGGTAAGGAATTGGAGGGTCGCCAATTGGTAATACCCTTTTACTTGTGAGGAAAGTAAATATGATCACTGCGACAACGCCTGGTAGAATGGCCCAAACATATCCCAGAATTGACTGCCTGTATCTGGAGACGATATCTCTGCGTGCTAACTGAAATACAAGTTCTTTGTTTGCAACTAACTGTTTAATTGGTGTGATCATTGAAACCGGTTAAGTTTGTTGCCGGCTGAATTTGATAAGTGCCGTGATTTCGGTCTAATCGCCAATGGAAACCACATTAGCGAGAACGCGATTAGAGGGTCCAAGTGACCATATCTAAATGTTCGTAGTACGGCACGAAATAACAGGTAAAGGCAATGCCCGACAACCTGGAATGGTATTTCTAAGATGTAACATCTTGCTTTTATTGCGATAAGGAGCCTTGCTCGTGCAAGGTGGTATTCTACGAAAAGGTCCCCTTTACCTCGCGATGATCCCATTTCCGCGTGTGAAACAAATATATTATCTAAGCAAGCAACTTGGCCATTTTGTTGTTCCACAGTCCAACAAAAGAAAATATCTTCTCCATACATAAAGAATGAATCATCTAACAGTTCATTGTTTTGTGATATATCACCCGTTCGAATTAGCATACAACAGCCAGTTATGTAAGGGAAAGAAAATGGTGTCCTTGATCGAGTGATTGCACCGACAAGGCGGTTGTACCACAAGGCTTTTGTTATTTCTTCACCAACAATTATTGTCGGAGTTACTGCAGATACGTTGTTGTTATCCATAAACATAACAAGCTTTTGTAAAGTGCCACTTAACATTTTCGCGTCATTATTCATTAGCAGGTAATATTCAAATGGGTTACCCCAAGATTTTATCCGTTCGACGGCGTGATTAACTGTAGCGGCGAAACCTCGATTGAATTTCATTTTCTCAAGGACTATTTCCGTATGATTTGTATGTCCTCGAACTTCGTTTATCATTCTACACAGGGATTCATATTCAGCGTCAGATTCGGAATTATCTAATATAAATACACATTCTATTTCTTCAGATAAAAGTGACTCTAAGCATATACGTGTTTTTCGTGTCCCATGGTAGTTCAGAACAATTGCACAAACAGTCATTTAGTTGGTCAAAACAAATTTAACGTGCACAGAAAGTGTGTAAGACAAGTACGAACCAAGTTTAATCGCTAATAGTGCCCGCCAGTTTGTGTATCGACACAAAAAAATAGTACCCAGAGTGATTTCAGTTTATTCGGTTGAGAATAAGGTCTCTGGATACGTAACTCTTAACTAATAGTTGTTCAACATTAACGTAATGCACGATTAACTACTGTACCAATTTGGATTCCTGGCCACACGAAAGCATTTGTAAAGAGAATAACTGATGATTACAAAGCGAGCAAACTTACCATCATTTATCTTGTAAAATCAAAGTCATGCGCATAAGAATGTTAACGAAGCGAAAATACATGAGTAAAGATCTTTTGTTAGACAGGTACGGAAGGTTTTATGAGTTGCCGAAATATTGGGTGCAAGACGCATTGAATATTGAAGTGTACTGTTTAAGTTATCAAAGAATTGATACTAGTTTGTATGGAAGAGTCGAGACGGACAACATCGCTTGGTGTTGTTTCGGTCTGTGTACCGCCTCATACTGGAACGCTTATTCGTATGTTCATCAAATAATGCGAGTACACAAACCTCCTCAACCCGATGTGATTTTGGCTTGGTCCGATGCAATACAAGTAATTCTTGGAAGTGTTGTGGCTCGAAGGCTTAAAAAGCCTCTCGTGGTCGATTTGTACGATAATTTTGAGAGTTATGGCCAATGCAAAATTCCCGGGGTGTTACCTCTTTTTCGTCGTGCAATAAGGCAGGCAAAATTAATATCTTGTATTAGTCCTGAATTAAGCCAAATGGTTAAGCAACGGTATCGGCCCAAGGGAGAAATTATCACAATTGAAAACGCGGTGCCGGAAGGGTTTCATAGTAATGAAGAGAAAGCAACCAGTCGAACGATGCTAGGGTTTACAGACGAAGTAAAGTATATTGGCACGGCGGGAGCGCTTGATTCTAGTAGAGGTATCAGTGATCTCATTCGAGCGTTCCAATCGCTGACGCAGTTGGATAAAAATATTCATCTTGTTTTGGCCGGTCCACTTTCAAAAGATGTAGAACTACATGAGAATGATCGCATTCATTATTTGGGCGAATTGGATTACTCCGATATTCCGAGGTTATACAATGCGTTGGATGTAGGCGTCATATGTAACAAGGACTCTGATTTTGGAAAATACTGTTTCCCGCAAAAGGCTTACGAGATGTTGGCCTGTCGTGTCCCAGTAGTTGCCGCCGATGTCGGTGTTATGCATCGGCTGTTCGCTAGATTCCCCAACAATCTTTATAGACCTGGTGACCATTTAGATCTTGAGTATAAAATTAGAATACAACTCAATAATCCAATCTTGCCTGAATTACCGATTCCAACGTGGAAAGCCCAAGCGAACGAAATGGCATCGAAGTTCAGGAATTTGATCCTGTGAAGTTATTTTTCGAGACGGAGACATTTTACCGTATTTGCCTCGTGTGTTTATTGCTTGTATGCAGTATGTTTCAAAGCGCCAACGCATATCGTGCATCTTCCCGTACAGGACTCGGGCCGTAAGAAATCACAGTGTAGTAGGTATGGCTTCTGATCCCACGCTAAAATTCAATTTTCTTCACCGTGGACCGTATCTGGATTTCATCTATGATGGCGATTCAAGAACGAAAGATTTTCATACTGATCTGATCCTCGAAATAGTGAAACTGCATTCAGATTTAATTCGTCTCTTAATGAGAATTGGTGGCGTTTCAGCGCTCAAGTGACATGTCCTAAATGGCCCTTATTTGGGAAGCTACTAGAGTTTTGGAGATGGAACGTTGCACAGTATGCTTTTTCGATGCACGGCCAACGATTTAGATTGACTTCAAATTATAACCCCAGGAAATAAAGCATTTGATATCAGTTTGTTACGGCACCAAAGCGCAATTAATCAAAATGGCGCCAATTATCATCGAGTTAGAGAAGCAAGGCTATGGATATCAATTGATTGATACAGGGCAACACGCCGAGCTAATTGCAGAAATAGCGGGTGATTTTGAAATCCGTTCGCCAGATGTAAAGTTGGCTGGTAGCGAGGGCGGTTTCTCCACAATATTTGGGGCTGGCGTATGGATAACGCGACTGTTTTGGTGCTATCTATTGCGACCTAAACGAGTTCGCACCGAGTTGTTTGAAAATCAAATCGGCGTTTGTTTAGTGCATGGAGACACGGCATCAACCTTAGTTACAACGTTGCTCGCCAAATTGGGTAAACAGAAAGTTGCACACGTCGAAGCAGGGTTGCGCAGTTGGAGAATTTTCGATCCGTTTCCGGAGGAGCTGATTCGAATCATGGTGATGCGAATATCAGACTACCTTTTCGCTCCATCAAAAGAATCTTTTAACAATCTTGAAAAGATGAATCTTAAGGGGGATTCGTATTTGCTATCGGATAACACGATAAAAGATACAATAAAACTTCATTTAGATTTAAAATCGAAAATTTTGTTTGATGTGCCTGAAATATATGCAATCGCGACGATTCATCGAATGGAAACCATTTACAGTCGCTCCTCTTTAGAAAAAATCGTTGGCTATATTGTCAATGCGAACAAGGTTGTCCCAGTGCTGTTTGTCCTTCATCCTCCAACACTAAAACGTTTGGCTGCGTACGGGTTAGAATCGTCGCTTGAGAGCGCGGGCGTGAAAACATTGCCTTTGCTCAGTCATGTGGCATTCCTGCATTTGATGCGAGGTGCGGCATTTATTATGACGGATGGTGGCAGCGTGCAAGAAGAAAGTTACTATCTTGGTACGCCATGTTTGTTATTGAGAAAAGGTACTGAAAGACACGAGGGGATCGGGCAAAATGTATGTCTATCGCAACTAGAGCAACATAAGGTATCAGAATTTATTAATAACTATCGTGACTATTTATGCGAGGAAAAGCTTGGCGGGGGTAGTCCCAGCGCTGAACTTGTCGAGCGATTAGGTGAGATTCGAGAGGCCGCTCGCTTTTGAATTCTCGTGCTTTCTTGAATAGGAGGATATGGGAATCGGCCGAGCAACAGCTTGGCGCGTTCACTGTCGCTTATTGTCCCATCGCGTCTCTTCGGAATACCGATAGTGAAGAGAAGAAATTTGTTCCGATACGATGCCGAACAGAAATACAAAGAGTGATGATAAATACAAAACCGCGCTCATATTTGTAAACCGTCCCATAGAAAAGAACGTATAGCCGTAGTACAGTGTACCGATAGCGAATATAATCGCGCTTAGCGGTAGAAAAAAACGCATGGGTGAGAACAGCGCGCCGATGCGTAGAATAATAACCAAAAACTTAAATCCGTCGTGTAATAATCGAATATTGCTTTTTCCTACCCGTTTTGCTGCCTTTATTGGAATATAAGTTACGGAATAGCCGCAGCGAAAAAATGCCATTGTGTTCGTGGTAGGATAAGAAAACCCGTTTGGTAATAGATACAAAAAATGGCGAAAAACTTCTGTTCTTGCTGCACGAAATCCTGAAGTGAGATCATCGATACGGTATCCTGTTAGAAGGGATGCTAGACGATTATAAATCGCATTCGCGACACGCCGTCCGTGGGAAGCTTGACTAGTTGATATCCTAGCTCCTATGACGAGATCAAAACCGTTATCGAGCTGCTCAATGAATCGCGGGATGTCGTCCGGGTCGTGTTGACCATCGGAGTCCATGAAAATCACACACTGCCCAGATGCGTGCCGGGCGCCCGTCTTAATTGCTGCGCCGTTGCCAATGTTGTATGGGTGGCGTAACACAGTAACATTGCTCTTATCTTTGATCGGTGGGTTTGAACCATCATCAACAACAATTATCTCCGCTCCCGGTAATTTTTGAATTAGATTGTCTAGTAGTACGGGTAGCGCTTCATGTTCGTTAAAACTGGGTATAACTACACTGATCTTTTCATTTGGTGTCAATGACTATTCCTCTTGTTTCTTCTTTTCAATTTTTGCAACAATAAAATCGTGCCATTCTCTAAGTTCATCAGTACGCAATCTAATCTTCAATGGTCCGTTTCGATCCATATTCTCTGCTTTTGATACGGCTTTGAGTGCATTTTCGTAATCCTGTAAGGCAATGTACATGTTTGCTTGGACAAGTGCCAAATCGACGTTGTTATCGTATCGTATTGCATTTTCTAACGCATCAATTCCATTGTCCAATTCGCCATATGCCTGAAAAAATATCGATTGACGGTAATAAAGCTCAGCCCTTGTTTTGCCGTCTTTCAAATTAGGATTGGCTAACAAAAGATCAAAGAAATCAGTTAGTTTTTGCTTTGTGAATCCTTTACACTTATTGATAAAGTGGAGTTGCATAATATTCGCAACTACTTCAGGAACGGCCAGGTCAAAATTACCCTTACTCACTATGTTTAGATAATGGTTATGGACTTTGTTGGTGTGCGGGATTCCTTGTAAGCACTTTATTTGAACTAATGTTAAGTGCGCGCTAATAGTTTCGGGTTTGGTGTCGACTATTTGTTGTATGTACTTTTCGGCCTCCGAAAGCAAACCAGACTTAAACCAATAGTCGGCGGCAAATTGCTGTGCACGAATGGACTTAGGATGTTCTTCTGCCCACACTTGGCTTTGTAACGCAGGATTTCCCCACAATGTTGTGTTTTGCCAAGTAGCCAGGCTAGAGATTGCAATCAGTCCTAGCGTTGTGGCAATTCCAATTCGGTTGATTTTTGTTGGCAAATGATACAACCCATACACAATACCAAATAGCGGGCCAACCATGGGAAGATAATTACGATGTTCAAAATATATTTCCAACGGAATTATTCCCGCTTCTAAAGAATGCCCAGCAACAAACCAGAGTATTGCAAAGCTGAATATCGGTATACGTTTTCGAAAAATGATTGCTATCGATAGAGATACAAACAAGCCAAACAACGCGATTACAGTTGAATAGGGTCGAAATATACTGGTTGAAATAGTAAAGTCATCTCCAAAGACCCCTGTTCCTGTACGAACAGGGATGATTATGTTGAACGCATAGTCAACTAAAACCCGGGGTTGCGTGAGCAGTCGCTCGATCAGTGAAAATTCCCGGGATATGTAGCTTCTATGGATGCCCTCGAAGTTAAAGATATGCCACCCGATTAGCAAAGCGACAGGGACGAATAAAAATATCGTTGCCCATATTCTCCACTTTCTGGTGCTGGTCAGGCCAGCTGTACGAATAAGAGTGTACTCGACAACAATTATCAGAAGCGGGAGTAATATTGTATTTTCTTTACATAGTACACCTAGGATTCCAGCAACAGAGATGCCCGCCGACATCAAAATATAGTTGGGTCTTTCCATGCATCTCCATTTCACATAGCACACCAATCCAGCTAGAACGAATAATGTGGCTAACATATTCATTCTTTGCACCACGTAGAGCGTCGTGGAAACCTGCGACGGATGTAGTAACCAGAAGGCAGCTAACGTAGTGGATATTAATATTACGTGTTGGCGAGATAAGTTAGCTCGTAATGAGAGTAGTAGCACGAATAGCCAAGTGATGAGTGCACCATTTAAGAGGTGTATAAACACATTAGTGTATTTGAATGTTTTAGCTTCGCTTGGCCAGCCAAAGTCGTTAACTAAAAACGACAATAAGGAAAGAGGGCGGCCGGTGGGTCCAGAACTCCCTCCTAACACGAATTGCTTTAATCGCTCAGTGGTTTCTACGGTGAGATTTTGATTCAGGCTTTTTAGGTTCGGTATATCGTCAAGCAGGAAGATACCCGCAAGCCCCGGCCAATAAATAATCAGAGTCGCTAAGCAAACTAGAAAAAAGGCCACAGCGAATAAACAAACCAACGGAGGTGAAAAATGAGACAGTTCGCGAGTGTTGGTCATAATGAGGCGAGCTTATCGCAGTAGCGGTTAGAAAAGGCAAAAAAAACCCCGGCCAAGCCGGGGTTTTTTTTCGTCTGTACTATCTTACGGACGGCAATTGGGCGGACGATGACGCGGAGTCACGGTCGAGCTCGTCGTACAATCCCAAGTTACCGCACCACCAGTATGGGTCGGAATCAGCACCATGCTGCCTGGGATGTCTGGATCGCTATAAGCAACGGTGATCACGCCACTAGCGCCAACAGTCACACTTTGCGTGTAGTCGCCACTGATACTAGTATTGGTAGCAACACCCGCTTGGTCATTGCTACCCGGCATTGAGCCCAGGGACTCACGGTATTCGGAAACACCCACTTTCGCACCGCCGGCCAGATTCATACCTTCTGAGACTTTCGCACGAATGGTGTAGTCTTGATACGCCGGGATCGCGATAGCGGCCAAGATGCCGATGATCGCAACAACGATCATGAGTTCGATAAGTGTAAAACCCTTTTGTTTCATTTCATTTACCTCAATTGAGTTAAGTTAAGAATTATTGCGCCGGATTATTCCGCACCTGCTAAATCATCCCTGCGGAATGGTTAACCCGGTGAAACGCACCCGGACTGATGCAGGCAGCGTGCCAAAAATGATTGGCATTACAAGAAAAATAAATAATTCAGTGATTACAATGGGTTAGAAGGACTACTGGCCAGCACCAAAACATAATTATACCAATAATTTAACGGTATTCCGTTGTAATGCCATAAATTGTCATTTAGACATACCAAAAATTGTCAGGCCGACAGGAATTGTCGATTGTGTCTAAATGTGTCTTAAGTATTGAAAACTAAGCGCTTTTTACCTGAAAAATGTGTATGGTGCGACAAAAATGGCTAACCAATCCCCAGCTTCTGAATCTTGTAGCGTAAGGAGCGGAAACTGATGCCCAGTTTCTTGGCGGCCTCCGTTTTGTTGTTGTTGGTTTCTTTTAGCGCTTTTTTAATTGCGTCTCGTTCAATCCGTGCTATATAGTCATCCAGCGATTCGCCCAATTCGGGGCCTGTATCGCCCGCATCCGATGAGATAACGGTAATGCCTTGCGCGTCCGTCACTTCAGCCGGCGTTGCACCGGAGCTAGGCAGGAGCAGGTCGCCGTCTGTTATGGCATTGCCATCGCACAGGGCCAAAGCCCGTTCCAGCAAATTCTCAAGTTCCCGAACATTCCCCGGAAAAGCGTAGTGCGAGAGTTTTTCTATCGCAGAATCGTCAATTTGCGCGGGTTCGCCCTCGCCAGCCAGCGATTTAAGCACATGCCGGGCAAGCACGGCGATGTCGTCCGGATGTTCCCGCAACGATGGCGTACGCAATTCGATGACGTTAATGCGGTAATACAAGTCCTGGCGGAATTTATGCTCCTTGACCTGATTTTCCAGGTTTTGATGGGTGGCGCTAACCAGGCGCACGTCAACGGGTTTCTCCTGTGTGGTGCCGACCGGTCGTACTGCGCGTTCCTGAATCGCCCGCAACAACTTGACCTGCATGGCCAGGGGCAGATCTGCCACTTCGTCCAGAAACAAGGTGCCGTGATTGGCGGCCTGAAACAGACCTTCCTTGTCTGTCACCGCACCGGTAAAGCTGCCCTTCTTATGGCCGAAAAATTCGCTTTCCATCAGCTCGCCGGGTATGGCGCCACAGTTAACCGGTACGAATGGTCCATCGCCGCGCGGCCCTTTTTCATGAATCAAGCGCGCGACCAACTCTTTACCTGTGCCAGATTCGCCGCGAATATGGACTGGAGCGTCTTTGCGTGACACCTTATTAATGAAAGCGCGTAACTCCCGAATCGGTTCGGAGTCGCCAAGAAGTTTATATGTGCCGGTTTCCTCTTCGGCGACTTCTTCCGGTTGTTCTTCAACATCACGCAGTTTTAACGCCGTATTGACCAGGTTACGCAGGTTTTCCAGGTGAATGGGTTTGGAGACGAAATCGAACGCGCCGGCTTTTAATGCTTCCACGGCGGTTTCCATGCTGCCGTAGGCTGTAATGACAGCCACCGGCATATGTGGAAAATACTTCTGAATATGTTTTACTAATTCGATACCATTCCCGTCCGGCAGTTGCATGTCGGTAAAGCACAGATCGAACTGGTCTTTTTCCAGCAACTGCCGTGCAGCCGTGACGGACTCTGCCGCGCCGCTGTTGATATCCATTTTCTGCAGCGTCAGCGTCAGCAGATCGCGAATCGGCGGCTCGTCGTCGACGATTAGAACATTAGGAGGCGTCGAATTCATCATCCTGATCCCGTGCTGCGGGTAAAGTGACACGAAATCGTGTTTCGCCCTGGCTGGGTACCAGATCCAGCCTGGCATTGTTCGCTTCGCACAATTGCCGTGCGATGAATAAACCTAGACCGATGCCAGCAGGCGAACTGGTAAAAAACGGCTCAAATATCATTTCTGCGTTCTCGGGCGGTATGCCCTCACCGGTGTCCATGACGTCCAGTGTCGGATTAGAACCGTCAACAGGGACGCGTATCAGCATGCGGATAACCGGCTGACCACTAAAAGGTGGGCTGTGTCGCACGGCGTTAACACATAAATTTGTAATCACCTGGTTAAGATGATCGGCATTCATGTCGATTTTAACGTCGGGACCGTCAACTTTTACTGCAGCTTTAGACAAGCCAATGGAGTGCACGAAAGCGTCACGGAATGCGATTAACCAAGTGCGAATGCCGAATACCGTATTGCCACTACTGTAGCGGCTGAGCTTGAGAATCGATTCGATAACGGTGTTAATGCGCTTGGTTTGTTCGTCGATAATGACCAGTAACGATTTGTCTTCATCGGAAAAATTGGGCGATTCACGCAGTAGCTGCTCGGCGTGGCTGATTGCGCCTAGCGGATTGCGTACTTCATGCGCTATCGCCGCCGCTAACCGGCCCAACGCCGCCAGTTTAGCGTCTTCGGTGCGTTGTTTCGCCTCTGATACGTTTTCCAGGTATATGACCCGATTGTCGCCAATAGCTTGAATGGACGGTTGCAGTATCGGGCCGTCGGGATCGGGTTGGATCTGGGGCAAGTGCGCGTCCGGATGGGAGCCGAACTGCCGGGCCATATCGTACAGTTGCGGCGATATTCCAGGTAGCGCAATGCCTTCGTACTTCTTGTTGACTCCAAACAATTCCCGGGTTTTGTCGTTTACCGTTTGTATGACATTGTCCTGGTCTATAAAGAACACGCCGAGTTCCAGCCGGTCAACAATGCCGCGATTTATTTGGTCAAGGTTTTCAATGTCGACCCCGCGTTGTTCTGCCAGCGCCTCGGCTTGTGCACCGGTTGACTGGATGCGCTGTGCAACGGTTCGAATGACAAGACCGGTGGTAAATATAGCGGCGCCGAATACACCGACGCGGAGAAGACTATTGAGTAGATCGGCGCTGCCCATGGACGCGAGAACTTGTTGCGCAAGAAGCAGCGCAAACGCAAATCCAGAGTAAAACAGTGTCATTTTTGTGGATAGCAAAACTGCCGCTGCGGCAATAGAGACCATTAATAAAATAACCAGGCTGCCATTGACCCCGTTACCGGCGAATATCAAAAGGGCCAGCAATAAAATGTCGATGCCTATCTGATAATTGGCCTGGATGGTATAGCGCGGATTGGTAATACTGATGGTGTAGAAATTCACGATACAACTGATGGCTATCGCGACAGTCGCGATCAGTGTCAGCAGCGGATAGCGCGAGTCAAGAATGCCAAATCTGTCACTCGTAAGGACGCTGACCAGCAAAATACCGGCCAATACCAATCGATAGACATTGAAATAATAAAGCGGCTGCCACTGATTGCGGCCGGTATCATCTTCGACAAACTCGTCCATTGGTTCGTCAAATTCATCAAGCTTTGCTGCATCACCCATGATTTTTAATTGCCTCTTACTGGAGTAAGGAGTGTGTTGACGTGGGAATTTATCCTTAACGACGTATATTATCCATACAAATCGCCAAATCGATAAGTATTGAAGCGGCGTCTCCGCAAATTAGCAGCGCGCAGCATTGAAATTGCGGCTGCAGTGTGGAGTTAATGCGATCAATGTATTTAATGACAATATTTTCAGTTAGCCCGTGTCACCGTCCACACATCGACTCGATTGATGCCAGAATGTTTCAGGCATCGGGCGAGTTCGTCGGCGGTGCTGCCGGTGGTCATGACATCGTCGAGTATAGCCACATGCGCCGCAGTGAGGGGCTTGCGCACCGCGAATGCATTTCGCACATTGGCGCGACGCTTTTTTAGCGGCAGGTCGGTTTGTGGCGGCGTGGGTTTAATCCGAACCACGGATGTTGAGTCAATTTTGCGGTTCAGGCTTTTTCCAACTATCCTGGTGATTTCCAGCGACTGGTTGAAACCGCGCTCGCGCAGGCGCTGGCGGTGCAGCGGCACGGGAACGATTAAATCCGGCAGGGGCGCACTCAACGTGCAACCAGTCGCGCGCTCATCAATTCTCCCAGGGTGCGGGCAAAATCCAGCTGTTTGCCGTATTTCAGCCGTTTAATGAAACCGTCGACAGGTGGGGCGTAATCGAACCCCGAATATGTGGCGTCAAACTGCGGTGAGGACTTTTGGCAGTTGCCACAAATCAGAGTATTTTTCGATGAAATCCCACAAACAGGGCAAAAAATGCTACTTATTGACAAAGAGTCTTCGCAATTTGTGCAAATGTCTGAAAATTCTGGGCTATTCTCACCACAAACTAGGCAAATTCGTGGGAAAGCCCACTCCAAGACGCGATTGAGTACCGTTGGCGTGCCGGGTTGACTGAATTGCGCATGCATGGCGAGCAATTATTACAAACAAGCCTTATCCTGTGTCGTTTAATTTAGCGATAGACGTTTTCCACCCGATAAATCCATAGCGTTCATAACGTGAACACCATAATCAGTTGGCGAACAGAACCGTGAACACGCAGGCTATCCGGCAGGTATTCGACCGGTCGGCGCACACTTATAGTGCGGCCGCAGCACTCGATCATAGCGTGGCGGACGAACTTCTGGCGCGGCTGGATTTGCTTAACACAGACCTGCAGCGAATATTGGATGCGGGTTGTGGCGACGGATATTGCGCCGATGCATTGCGTAATCGCTATCCGGATTCCGACCTGATCGGCATCGATCTGTCTCAGGCTATGTTATGTGCGGCCTCGAGCCGGGGAGTCATGCCCGCAGAATTCTCGCTGGCACATGCTGAGAGGCTTCCGTTTGCAGATGGCGCATTTGACCTGATTTTTTCCAACCTGCTGCTGCCCTGGTGCGATATCGGCGCGGCGCTGGTTGAGTTGCGGCGCGTTATGCGCCCTGGTGCCGGCTTAATGTTCACAACTTTTGGCCCGGACACGCTTATCGAATTGCGTCAAGCGTGGGCAAAAGTAGACGAGTTGCCCCATGTGCATGATTTTTACGATATGCACGATATCGGCGATGCGCTGTTGCATGCCGGGTTCGCTGAACCCATCGTCGATGTTGACCGTGTAACCGTCACCTATGCGTCGGCTGAATCGATGATCGCAGAGTTAAAAGCCAGCGGTGCAACTAATATTCACCCGCGGCGGCGTACGACTCTGACCGGGAAAAGGCGCTTTCACCGTTTTTTAAGCGAATTAGACACCTTGCGCGACACCGATGGCCGAATACCGTTGACTTATGAGGTTATATACGGTCATGCCTGGGCGCCCGGCCAGCCAGATTCCGCGGCGGTGACGATACCTCTGGATGCAGTGCAACCCCGGTAAAATTTGACAAGCCGAGTAGTAAGTTGATGACTGCATAAGACTTCGGTATTGCGAACTTTCGCGCCGATATGCTACCGTGCGTCGGCCAGTAGATGCACCATTAAATTAACGGATAACGGGCGTTCTTGTTGGATAATCCATCACTGTCACTCGTGTTACGACCGAACTGTTCTTTGACTGCAGTTCAGGCCAGATTATTTACGGCCGGGTTGTGCGTGCCGCCGTTAATCGTCGGTGTCGGGTTTCTGAGTGTTGGTGCATGGCCCATTTTGCCTTTTGCCGGGTTAGAAATCCTGCTATTCATCGGGTGTTTGAAGCTGGTAACACGCGGTGCACGCTATAGTGAAGAGCTATCGGTCGATGCGGACTATGTCCGGTTGAAGCAATCGTCGCCGCATTTTGAAAGGGAGCATTGTTATCAACGGTATTGGACGCAAGTGCGTCTGACACCGGGTAATTCCCGTTTTCATCCGTCAACATTGACGATCGGATCCCACGGGCAATTTGTACAGATAGGACGGTTTCTAACGGAATCAGCCAGACAGGATTTAACCAAACAACTAAAAAAAGCGGTCAAAGCGCGGTATCATTGCGCGCTGGCCTGAAAGTGGTTAAAAAAACCGCTGAGTAAATACGTAAACGACAGAATAATTACTTCGGAGAATTGTGTACATGCGCGTAACGCGGCAAACACTGCGCCTGATGGCGAAACTGGGTAGTGCGATATTTCTAGGCATAGCGGCAAGCGCAGCTCATGCGGAATGGGGTTTGAACATTCGGCCACCGGTGACCGATGTCGGAGAGACAATAATTGATTTACACAATGCAATCATGGTGGTGTGCCTGGTTATATTCATTATCGTGTTCGGATTCATGTTTTATTCCTTATATGCTCATCGCAAGAGCAAAGGTTTTGAAGCCGCCAAATTTCATCACAGCACTAAGCTGGAAGTCTTATGGACGGTTATTCCAACCGTGATACTAATAGCGTTGGCATGGCCGTCAACCAAGGCGCTGATCGCAATGGAGGACACCACTCAGTCCGAACTCACCATCAAGGTCACCGCTTATCAGTGGAAATGGCGATACGAATACATGGATCACGACATTGATTTCTTTAGCACACTTTCGACGCCACGGGCACAAATAGAAGATGAAGAGGTTAAAGGTGAGAATTATTTGTTAGAAGTGGATAACCACATGGTGATCCCGGCCAATCGAAAAGTGCGACTTCTGCTCACGGCAAACGATGTTATTCACGCCTGGTGGATTCCTGCTTTTGGTGTCAAAAAGGATGCTATTCCCGGCTTTATTAACGAGGCGTGGATGAAAGTAAAGGAGACGGGAACTTACCGTGGGCAGTGTGTCGAGTTATGTGGCAAGGATCACGGCTTTATGCCCATCGTGGTTGATGTTTTGTCAGAGAGTGACTTCGAAGCCTGGCTCGAAGACCAGGGGACCCAGGTTGCTGCGGCGGACACCGGCACACAGACAGATGCAGTCCAGGTTGCAGCGATAGACGAAAGCGCAAGCAGTGAAATGAGCATGGACGAACTTATGCAACAGGGTGAGAAAGTGCACGCGCAATGCTCGACTTGTCACGGCGCGAACGGGGAAGGGTTACCGGGCGCATTTCCAGCCATCGCGGGTAGTGCGGTGGCGACCGGTCCACTGAGTGCGCATGTTGACCTCGTCATGAATGGTAAGTCCGGCACCGCGATGCAGGCGTTCAAGAGTCAATTAAACGACGCTGATTTAGCCGCGGTAATTACCTACCAACGAAATGCCTTTGGCAATGATACTGGTGACACTGTCCAACCCGCCGACATCGCAGCAGCAAGATAGCGCTGATTTTCGCAAGTCAAGTAACGAATTCAAGATTCAGGAGATTTAGTAAATATGGCAACCGCTGAAGCACATCACGACGAACACCACTCCCATGGTTTGATGCGTTGGATAACGACGACCAACCACAAGGATATCGGAACCTTATATCTGGTTTTTTCGCTGGTAATGTTCATGGTCGGTGGCTTGATGGCTATGTTCATTCGTTTCGAGTTGTTGCAACCCGGGTTGACGTTCGATCCCCATTTCTTTAATCAAATGACTACCATGCACGCGCTGGTGATGGTTTTCGGTGCGGTTATGCCGGGCTTTGTCGGATTTGCCAACTGGCAGATCCCCATGATGATTGGTGCTCCGGATATGGCTTTGCCGCGATTGAATAACTTTAGCTTCTGGATTCTCCCGTTTGCCGCGACCATGTTGATGCTACCGTTAGTGCTGAGTTGGTTTGGTGTTGGCAGTGGTGGCCCGGCCAGTGGCTGGACGCTGTACGCACCGTTGTCCATTCAGGCGGGGATGGGTCTGGATTTCACTATTTTTGCCGTTCACATGTTAGGTGTCTCTTCAATTTTGGGTGCCATCAACATTATTGTGACTATCATGAATATGCGCGCGCCGGGCATGGATCTAATGAAGTTGCCGTTGTTCGTATGGACCTGGTTAATCACAGCATTTCTATTGATCGCAGTCATGCCGGTGTTCGCCGGTGCGGTAACCATGTTATTAACCGACCGGCATTTTGGTACGGCCTTTTTTAATCCCGCCGGTGGTGGTGATCCGGTCTTGTTCCAACACATCTTTTGGTTCTTCGGGCACCCCGAGGTGTATATCATGATTTTGCCAGCGTTCGGAATTATTTCGCAAATAATTCCGACTTTCGCACGTAAACCCTTATTCGGTTACGAGTCCATGGTATTTGCGACAGCTGCTATTGCATTTTTGTCCTTCATTGTTTGGGCGCACCACATGTTTACGGTCGGTATGCCGTTAACTGGTGAGCTGTTTTTCATGTACGCCACTATGTTGATCGCGATTCCGACTGGCGTAAAGGTGTTTAACTGGGTCAGTACGATGTGGCGTGGCTCCATGACGTTTGAAACGCCAATGCTGTTTGCTGTTGCCGTGGTGTGTTTATTTACCATCGGCGGCTTTTCTGGATTGATGCTGGCTATTACTCCGGCCGACTTTCAATACCACGATACCTATTTCGTGGTCGCACACTTCCATTACGTCTTGTTCTCGGGTTCCGTAATGGCAATGATGGGTGGCGCATACTACTGGATACCTAAATGGACAGGCCACATGTACGATGAAAAACTGGGCAAAATCCATTTTTGGTTGACTACAATCTTTTTTAACATAACGTTTTTCCCACAACATTTTCTCGGCTTGGCTGGAATGCCACGGCGCATCCCCGACTATGCCTTGCAATTTACCGAATTCAATGCGATTTCCAGTATTGGCGCTTTCGGATTGGGACTGTCACAGGTACTTTTCGTGTACATCATGTACAAGACCGTTAAGGGCGGTGAAAAAGCAACTGACAGAGTATGGGAAAGCGCGCATGGTCTCGAGTGGACAGTACCGTCGCCCGCGCCGCATCATACTTTCGAGACACCGCCTCAGATAACAGCTGCTGATGCCCATTCGTAGCTGTATTTAGATACGTGATCCAGGTGGTGGAAAACGACAGACGCCGTGCGGCCAATATACGCTTAGCCTTGATTATTGGCGGTATAGCATTTGCCTTGTTTGTTTTTGCAATTTGGGAGAGCGTGCGATGAGCACTTGTAAAACAAAGTCGAATCGTCGGTTGGTTATAGGCTTGAGCATGGCGTCCGTGGCGATGCTTGCGTTCTGTTTCCTTGTGTTGCCGCCGCTGTACAGTTTGTTTTGCGAATTGACCGGAGTGGGGCTGAACAATACCGGTGTTGTGTCAGCCGAAGTAGCGAATTCCTCGCAGGTTGATGAGGAACGTTGGGTGACTGTCGAATTTACCGGTAACGTTAGCGGCACTTTGCCTTGGGAATTTAATCCCGCAGTTGATAAGATGCGTGTGCATCCGGGCGAGGTGTCAGAGATAAACTACTATGTCCGGAATACAACCGATCAGCGCATGGTTGGGCAGGCGATTCCCAGTGTAAGTCCGATGGAGTCATCACGTTACTTCAATAAAACCGAATGTTTTTGTTTTTCCAACCAGGTGTTAGAACCCGGTGAAGCGCGGGAAATGCCGGTGCGATTTGTGGTTGACAGTAACCTGCCGAAAAAGGTGAACACAATTACCTTGTCCTATGCGTTTTTCGACGCGGCAGGGCATGAAAAAGATGAGTCCTGATCAAACACCAAAATATATTGATTAATACGAGGCAACTATGAGCGAAGCAGCAGGCCGTTATTACATTCCCCACGGCAGCAACTGGCCGATAACCGCGTCCATCGGTTTATTTACATTACTGTTGGGGTTTGCGATGTTTTTGAATGATGCCGCATCGGGATCGTGGATCATGATTGTGGGTGCGCTAGTTATGATCTACATGCTGTTTGGCTGGTTCGGTACGGTTGTACGGGAAAGCGAAGGCGGAATATATAACGACGATGTCGATGTATCCTTTCGCATGAGCATGAGCTGGTTTATTTTCTCCGAAGTCATGTTTTTCGCCGCGTTTTTTGGTGCGCTGTACTATGTACGTAACTATGCCGTGCCCTGGCTTGCTGATACGGAATTATTGTGGCCCGGCTACGATGGTACCTGGCCGACCGCCGGACCGGAAGGTCAGCGTTTTGCCGGTGAACAGTTGGAACACATCGACCCCGCTACTGAATTTTCTACCATCGCGCCATGGAAAATCCCCTTTTTAAATACTGCGATCTTGTTGACCTCCAGTGTCACTATCACCATTGCCCACTGGGCATTAAAAGTAAACAAACGGGCGCAACTGATTTTCTGGTTAGCAGTGACCGTTGTTCTTGGGTTTATTTTTGTTTACTTCCAGGCCGGCGAATACGTCGAAGCATACGGTCATTTGGGTCTGACATTAGGCACAGGTGTTTATGGTGCAACATTTTTCATGTTGACCGGTTTTCATGGCCTGCATGTCACTATTGGCGCAATCATACTGACCGTCATATTGATTCGTTGTATTCGCGGCCATTTTCGCCCGGAACACCATTTTGCCTTTGAAGCAGGTGCCTGGTATTGGCACTTCGTGGATACGGTCTGGGTAGGCTTGTTCTTCCTGGTTTATATTCTTTAGGAAAGAACGAAACTCTGTTGGCTGTTTTCGCGTAGCGATTTTAGCGACGCGCATTGTTATCCGTGTATTTATTGTTGTTCGGTCTGATTCCCCGGTATTAGTGAATTGCTTGGTTCTATCAAACCCGTATAGACGCCGATTCCAAGTAACACGAATAGAAATACCCATATTCCAACACGAATCGTCAGTGCTTTGACAGTTCGTGTGCCTTCACCACGATCTTTTATCATGAACCAAAGTGCCGAGAACAAGCTGGCTACCATGGCCACGATCAGGAATGTGAGTAGTATTTTTGATATCACACGAATTTTCGCTGAGTTAAGTTCGTAAGCATCATATCAGAATGACGGTTGCGTACGAATGTGAAACGTATTGTTCCGATAATAGTTTCAGTCATTTTGTTGCCGGTGTTTATTGGAATGGGATTGTGGCAGCTGGATCGTGCGGAACAAAGGCAAGCGATAAAAGATAGAGTCATGCAACGAAGTGAAACTACCGCTCAAGAATTACCTGCTGAAGCGAATGACGCTTCGCGATTTGAGCACTATCACTATAAATTCACCGGCGTGTTTGAACCTGAATATCAGATTTTATTGGATAATCAGATTCATCAAGGGCAAGCCGGTTATCATGTCGTTACGCCAGTGAAAATGCCGTCTACAGAAGCACGTGTATTAGTTAATCGTGGCTGGATTCCGTGGGGTGAAACCCGGGAGCAACTGCCGACTGTTGAAACACCTGAAGGTGCTATAGAGGTCGCTGGTCGTGCTGTTTCGCCAGCGACCGACTATTTCACTTTGGAAGGCGAAGATCGTCAAAGTGTTGAATGGCAACCACTTTGGCAGAATCTGGACATGAAGAAAATCCAGTCACGTTTACCGTTTCCAATCTATCCGATAGTGATTCAATTGGATGCAGGTGCGAGTGCAGGATTTGTGCGTGCATGGCCCAATTCCAACGATTTCTGGATAAAACGCCATCGTGGTTATGCATTTCAATGGTTCTCGTTTGCGATATTGCTAATTGTCATTTGGGCGATATTCATTATCCGTCACTGGCGCGCGAAAAGATCATGAGTGAAGTGCAACACATTGCCGAAGCGAAAAAATCGCATGGTCGCAAGACGCTTGTTTTGCTGGTGCTGATATTTGTAGCGCCGATCATTCTTGCTTTTCTGACGTGGTCATATTGGCGCCCTACCGGGTTTGGCAATCATGGGGATTTGATTCAACCTCCACGTTTGTTACAGCCGATGAATTTACACACGCTGGACGGCCAGGATTTCGATTTGCATGCGCTGGAAGGGAAGTGGACGCTGGTGTATTTCGATCAGGGAGGGTGTAACGAGACCTGTCGTAAAAGCCTGTATACTATGCGCCAGGTACGTCTCGGTCAGAGTAAAAATGCTTATCGTGTACGCACAATGATGGTGGTTCGCGAACCGCAACAGGCTGCCATGGAGTCGGTGAGAAGTGATCATCCGCGAATGATTGTGGTGACGGGTTCATTCGCACAAATTGAAGCGGTAGCCGATCAATTTTCAACTGACTTCGGTGATGCGTTTAGTGGCGGTGGTCGTCTATATCTGGTTGATCCTTTAAACAATTTGATGATGACTTTCGCTGCAGATTTGGATCCACTCGATATGCTTAAAGATTTAAAACGACTGTTAAAGGTCTCGCAAATAGGATAACCCGGGTTTCTCAGGACAACGATTTTGAAATCACAAGCAACAACTGTTGATCGGGCGACCAGTGGCTGGCCAGAACAGTTCAGACAGTATTACGAACTGACTAAGCCGCGTGTGGTGGCATTGATTATGTTCACTGCTATTGTCGGCATGTTTCTATCGGTACCCGGTATGGTGCCATTGTCAGCCTTGATCCTCGGCACGCTGGGCATTGGTCTGGCGGCGGCATCCGGCGCGGCGATTAATCATTTACTGGACATCGATCTCGACGCCAAGATGGCACGCACGCAAAACCGACCGTTGCCAACCGGACATTTGAACCGAACCCAGGCTTTTTTATTCGCCATCGGTCTGGCCTTGGTGTCCATGATAATCCTGGTAGCGTGGGTTAACACCTTAACCGCTATCCTTACATTTTGTTCTCTGGTTGGTTACGCAGTTATTTACACCGTGTTTCTCAAGCACGCGACTCCACAAAATATTGTTATCGGCGGCGCATCAGGCGCAATGCCACCCGTGCTGGGTTGGGCCGCGGTCACAGGCGAGGTGTCATCCGATGCGTTGCTGTTGTTTTTGATTATTTTTTGTTGGACACCGCCACACTTTTGGGCGTTGGCTTTGTACCGGCACAAGGAGTATGCGAACGCCGGTGTTCCCATGTTACCGGTCACTCATGGCGCAAAATTTACCCGACTGCATATTCTATTTTATACCGTGTTATTAACTGCGGTCAGTATCATGCCGTTTGCGACACACATGTCCGGCTGGATGTATCTTGTAGGCGCGCTGGTTTTAAACGCAGGCTTTTTGTATTACGCCGTTCGTTTGTATGTGGATTATTCCGATGCGTTGTCAAAAAAGACTTTTGGTTATTCGATTCAATACCTCGCTATGTTATTTTCCGTAATGTTGATTGATCACTATTCCACCGGTGCGATTGAAGTTTTAAGCCGGGTAGTCGCGTGAAAATTTCAGGGTGGGTTTATAGTCAACAGTCTGACAAGCAGCCCGAGTCTGTTTTAAAAAACGCCTGGGCGCAGTTTTCGATCGGTCAGATAGTTCACCATAAATTGTTTGACTATCGTGGTGTGATTGTCGATGTCGATCCGCGCTTTCAAGGCAGTGATGAATGGTATGAACAGGTGGCTCGTTCGCGCCCGCCAAAAAATAAACCCTGGTATCACGTGTTGGTTGACGATGCGACTCATCAAACCTATGTCGCGGAACGTCATCTGGAAAAAGACGCTACGACACTGCCAATAAATCATCCCCTTGTCGAAGCGTTGTTAGGTGAATATGCCGACGGACAATATCAGCCAAGACAAAGCGTGAACTAGCATTCGACTTTCGAGTAAGGTTTCATTATGAAGTTACCCAACTCGAATCCGGATATTCAGCGGTCGTACGACAAATCTGGGATCAGTTATTTACTGACTCCTGCCGCGCAAGCCCGTTACATTCTCGCGGCCCACTACGTTCGATATTGCGACCACATTGTTGAAATCGGAGGGCGATATACACCGATAACCCAATATTTAACCGGGACGCCTAAAAGCATTCTGGTGCTGGACCCGAAAATGCCCGCCTTCAGTTCGGATTCCTTTCTAGGACGATCCTGTGATATTCGGCATGTAAAAGCGAAGTTTCAGGACTGGGAATTTGAACTAACCGATAAAAACTACGCACTGGTTATTTTGGGTTGCTCAATTAAACACTTCAGCGCGGATGGCGTTGAGCGCGAGAGTGAATGGCGAAAACTTATCCATTTGATCGATAGCGCGGCGATCACTGTGCTGGAATACGCTACTGACTGGCGTAGAGGAGCGGACAACTTCACGGCCATGCGCGACCGAATAAAAGCTCAAAAAGTGTTGCAAATTGATATGGATATTAGTTCCAATAGTGACATGGATACTCCGTACACGTTGCGCCGCTTTCTGGTTTTTGAATCGACGGCGTGATTTTTAAAATAACTGAGCTGGTGAATTAGTGTTTAAATTTGTTCGGCGATTGGTCTTATTACGCGTTGCAGCGCTCGCGCTGATTATTTTAACGGGTACTATCCACGCACTCGAAACGCCACCCGAAGTTCCGTATTTGCAACAACAAGTGAACTCAGGTTCGTTGCCTCCTGTAACTGAGCGCCTGCCGGACAAACCGTTTGTCATATCGTTCGATCACCCGGATCAAACCCCGGGCGAATATGGTGGCGACTTGCGCATGTTAATGGGCAAGGCCAAGGACATTCGTATGATGACGGTGTACGGTTATGCGCGATTGGTCGGTTTTGACCGAAATTTAGAATTCGTTCCTGATATTCTGGCCGGTTTCGATGTTGTCGAAAATCGCGAATTCACCCTGCACTTGCGTCCGGGGCATAAATGGTCTGACGGTCATCCTTTTACCGCGGAAGATTTTCGTTACTACTGGGAAGATGTTGCGAACAACGAAGAGTTGTCGCCTTTTGGTCCTGCAAAAGCTTTACGTGTCGATAATGAATTGCCGCACTTTGAAATAATCGACGAACACACAGTTCGTTATACCTGGCGCCAGCCCAACCCTTATTTTCTGTCCGCGTTGGCCGGACCACGCCCTTTGTACATTTACACTCCGGCGCATTACTTAAAACAGTTTCATCAGCGCTACGTAGATGCGGAAAAATTAAACGCCTTGGTCGAGGAGGTGGGTACGCGTAATTGGGTGGGTTTGCATCTGCGACGAAGCAAGCAATACAAACAAGACAACCCGGAACTGCCTTCTCTCCAACCCTGGGTCAATACCGTTGCGCCACCGTCGGACAGGTTCGTCTTCGTGCGCAACCCATACTATCATCGTGTGGATAACAAAGGCAGACAGCTGCCCTATATCGATCGCGTTGTAATGAATATTGTCAGCGGCGATCTGATTCCGGCGAAAACCGGTGCCGGTGAGTCGGACCTACAAGGCCGGTATCTTCGTTTGGATAATTACACGTTTTTAAAAGCAGGAGAAAAGCAAAACGACTTTACCGTGCATTTGTGGAAAAAAGCGACCGGTGCGCAAATCGCCTTGTTTCCGAATTTTAACAGCGCCGACCCAGTTTGGCGCGAACTGGTTCGGGACGTGCGTTTTCGTCGCGCCATGTCATTGGCCATCAATCGACATGAAATAAACCAGGTGATTTACTACGGCTTGGTTTTGGAAAGCAATAACACGTT
The DNA here is from genome assembly GCA_965216365.1 of Arenicellales bacterium. GTDB lineage: Bacteria > Pseudomonadota > Gammaproteobacteria > Arenicellales > CBDCFT01 > CBDCFT01. The sequence goes on from CBDCFT010000003.1 coordinate 28,656, forward strand.
GTTGCCGGAGAGTCCTTTGTCCGAATCGGAGTACCAGACCAAGTGGGCGATCTACGATCCTGATGCGGCGAATCGCTATTTGGACGAGCTGGGGTTAACCGCGCGCGATAATCGCGGCGTGCGGCTACGTCCGGACGGTAAACCTTTGGAAGTGATTGTGCATACCGCTGGCGAAAGTACCGAAGAGACGGACGTGCTCGAACTCATTCATGATAGTTGGCTGGATGTCGGCATAAAGCTGTATACCAAACCGTCACAACGTGAAGTGTTTCGTAACCGCGTGTTCTCCGGCGAAGCCATGATGTCGGTCTGGTCCGGTGTGGATAACGGCATTGCCAATGCCGATATGAGTCCACATGAATTCGTACCGACCGCGCAAAATCAATTGCAATGGCCCAAGTGGGGACAGTTTTACGAGACCGGCGGCAGCGCTGGCGAGGCACCGGACATGGCGAGCGTAACCCGGTTAGGCGAATTGAATAACCTCTGGCGTACCTCAGTGTCCCACGACCAGCGCATCAAAGCATGGCAGGAAATTCTTGCTATTCACAGCGATGAGATATTCAATATCGGCGTTATCTGCGGTGCAAAACAACCGATTGTCGTGAACAACGATTTGCGTAATGTTCCTGCAGATGGCATCTATTCCTGGGAACCGAGTTCCTACTTTGGGATTTACCGGCCCGATATGTTCTGGTTTATCGCGGATCGGCGGTAGAAATCGGGTGAAATTGCGCGATAAGTTTTCGTAGGGTGGAACGCGTTCCACCGAACGGACTAACATTATTCAGAATGGGCAGAAATAACTTTCGCAACGTCTTTTTTAGAAGCACCGAGAGCGAGGAGGGATTTCATCAGTAAGTCTATCGAGACAGTTGGATCTCCAGCTTCCATCTTGGCTACTCTGGATTGACTAGAGTCAATTTTTTGTGCGAAGGCCAATTGACTCAGTCTTTTCTTAATTCTTCTTTCTTTTAAAGAATGGCCTAGTGCCAGTTTCATCTCAATATATGCAGATTCCGCAGGAGAAAGACTTAGAAAGTCACCAACATTCCCAACTTTCCACCCTGTTCTCTCAAGTTTCTTTCGTTTATTTGCTTTCATGGTAATAAATCTTTATTCGGTCTTTGCATGTGTCAATTACTCTCTTTGGAGTCTTGTTTGTTTTCTTCTCGAAAACCTCGAGAATAATTATTGCATCCGGGTCAATTCGATAGATTATTCGCCAGATCGAATTTTCATCGTTGATCCGCAACTCATGGCATCGGTTACCGATGCCGGGCATAGGTCTTGAATGAGGCATTGTCAAAGTTTCGCCTTTTTGAAGCCGACGGATTAAATAACCGGCTTCCAGTCGAGCGCCATCGGAGAAGGGAGGTGATTTGACTTCTCCATACAGCCAGACCAACGGTTTATCCGAAGGACTCATAGTTTTAATTATATGTCATATATGACATATTTTCAAGTTCTTACAGCCCGCCAAACGGAACACGTTCCGCAAAGAGGGTCGGTGAAACTTATTCTACGATCCAGCAAAATGTCAAAGATAATCACTCCCGCGACAAGTGGCACGGGGATATACCGTTAACGGAGCTAAGGATGCAAGGCGCAAGTCCAGTCAAGAACACCGCGCTAGAAGGGCGCGTCTGACAAGCTTTTACAATGTTATCAACAAGTCGTCAGCTTTGGTCGATTTATTTTGAACAGTAATGAGTGATGTCGGACACGGGATAGTTAATTTCGTCCTAACAATTCGACGATATACTGTGACGAGAAAGTAACATCAATTTTCGGACTATCGCTAATGTTCCAGGAATCCCAGTCGTCAGGAAATTTTGCTGTGCACCGCAGTCGGGATGTTAGTTGATCGACATCTTCCGAAGTGAACCAGTTTCGCCAGTCACCCGCGCCTTTGGTGCGTACGACGCGGTTTCGTGGTGGTGGGATATCCACGGCAGTATTGATTGGAACACCTAATAGTTTTTCCAGATTCGATGTTTCACCGGCAACAAAATTTTCATAGCGAACCACGATGGGACTCTTTTTAAAACTATCCCACACCGACTGTGCTTTTTTCTGATCAGTAACCGTGCTTTCGATTACATCGACTCCGTCAAATTGTTTGCCGGCTTCAACAAGTTCGCAAAAACTGATTGACAACGGGTCGGTTTCCTTCTTGCGCAACAAATCCAGCATGATTTTGAGTTGTTCGGGATTTTTGCTTAGTGGTCGATGCCGAAAATTATAAAGAAAGCGGCTGATGACGACATCGCGCGGGTCGCGTTCAATCCAGATGACGTATTTGAATTGCTTCAGTAATTTATATTCGTGTTCCTTAATCGTGCCGATAAGTTTCTTGACGACAATGTCTCGGGTAAATCTGCCGACGGTTTTAAGGTCGGGTGGTTCGAAAATTACAGTATGTTCGCGCCCGGTAGCTCGATTCAGCGCGTCGTGAATGGCATAGAGCAGGGCAGTGGTGCCGCTCTTGCCCTGACCAAGAATTAATACTCGCATAGTAAAGAGTCTTCGCGAAATGTTAAGGACAGGGATTTGGGTTTGCGGTGTGTATTTTTTCTATTTCTTCCAATTTCGTGTCGTCGAGACTTAACTCCATGCTTTTCAAATTGACTTCGAGTTGCTCCAGGTTGGTTGCACCGATGATGTTGCTGGTCACGAAAGGTCTGCTGTTGACGTATGCCAGCGCCATTTGTGCGGGATTGAGTCCGTACTGTTTTGCTAACTCAACATAAGCTTTCGTCGCCTGTTGCCCGCGATCGGTCAAGTAACGCTTAAATTCCTTGAATCGGGTCAGACGCGCTTTGTCCGGCCATTGACCGTCGAGATATTTACCGGTGAGTGTGCCAAAACCCAAAGGCGAGTAAGCCAGTAGTCCGACTGATTCGCGATGTGCTATTTCTGCCAGTCCTACTTCAAAGGTTCGATTTAGCAGGTTGTACGGGTTTTGAATACTGACAATGCGCTGACCTTCCAACCTCGCTAGATTCAAGTATTGCATCACGCCCCAAGGCGTTTCGTTGGATACACCGATGGTTTTTACTTTTCCAGCATCCATACATTCAATCAAAGCATCAAATGTTTCCTGTATCGCAATTGATTCATCGTTTTCATCATGCACGTAACCCAGTTTGCTGAAATAGTTAGCCTTGCGCGACGGCCAATGCACTTGGTACAGGTCGATATAGTCTGTTTGCAGGCGTTGCAGGCTGCCGTCAATTGCCTGCATGATGTTCGCACGATCCAGTTTCGATTTGCCACCACGAATATGTTTCATTGGCGATGGCCCGGCTACTTTTGTGGCAATGACAACGTCATCGCGTTTATTCCGTTTCTTTAACCAGGTGCCGATAATGCGTTCGGTTGCACCGTAAGTTTCGGCGCGCGCCGGCACCGCATACATTTCTGCGGTATCGATAAAATTCACACCGTGATCGAATGCCATGTCCAATTGTGCGTGGCCTTCGCTTTCGCTGTTTTGTTCGCCGAAAGTCATGGTGCCAAGACAGATGACGCTGACTTCGATTTCAGTGCGGCCCAAGCGGCGGTATTCCATGAATGTTCCTCAAATGAGTTATGCTTTAAGTTTATTCTATCCGTTTTAAGTATTTTAAAGTTTAATGAAACAATATTCGCCTGCTTGCGAGCGTAACCAGGAACCGATTCTTACCGTCCTGCGCGACATATTGCCTGAGCAAGGACTGGTGCTCGAAATTGGCAGTGGCACGGGTCAACACGCCGCTTTTTTTGCCAGTCAATTTCCTAAACCTGACCTGGCAACCAACGGATTTGCCTGAAAATTTGGACAGCATACGCGCTTGGCGTGATGAATCCGAACTGTTGAAAATCAGTAACGAGCCACTTGGTTCTTGATTTGCTGTCCGGATAAGTGGCCGGTCACCCAGGCCGATGTGGTGATTTGTATAAACGCTATTCATATTGTTTCGTGGCAAGCGGTCGAAAATTTGTTTGCTGGTGTTGGACGAGTTCTTGATGATGGCGGATTATTCTACGTCTATGGACCTTATCGATATGCGGATCGTCCGTTGGAGTCCAGCAACGAGCAATTTGACCGGTGGTTGAAAGCGCGTGATTCTGCGAGTGGCGTACGGGATTTTGAAGCTGTTAATGAGTTGGCGGGTAACGCTGTGCTAATGCTGGAAGGCGATGTGGCAATGCCGGCAAATAATCGTTCTATTTGGTGGAGAAAAGGTTAACTGTGGATTGAACGAACTAACTCATTGAATTCGTGTAGTTGGTGTTTGTGTGTTTTGTAGGCGAAGCGTTCAGCGATTTCAGCGATCAGCGCCGGGCCACGGTAAATCAAACCTGTATAGATTTGTACTGCGCTGGCACCGGCTTCGATTTTTTTCAAAGCGTTATCAGCGTTGAGGATTCCGCCAACACCAATAATTGGGATTTGAGAATCAAGGCGTTCACGTAGATTCTTTACCACCGTGTTAGACAGGTCACACAGCGGCGCGCCACTCAGGCCACCGCTTTGTGCTGCAACAGTCGACGACTCTACCTGCGGTCTTTGTGTCGTCGTGTTGGTAGCGATCACGGCATCGATTCGATGGTGTTCTACGAGTTGCGCGATTTTATCGATTTGCTCTCCATCCAGGTCCGGTGCAATTTTTAACGCAACAGGTAATGGAGCTTGCAATTCGTCAGACAATTCCAGTCGCCTGGTTTGAATTTTGTCCAGCAAGTCGTCTAGTGCTTCATCGTCTTGCAATGAACGCAGGTCTTTGGTGTTAGGAGATGAAATATTAACGGTAACGTAATCAGCATAACGATACACAGCGTCCAGACAAGTGATGTAATCGTCCGCAGCGTTCCCCAGTGGTGTCGCTGCGTTTTTACCAATATTGATGCCGATTGGGATTTGTGTGTGTCGTCGTTTAAGATTTTGTAAAAATTTTTCCAGTCCACAGCTGTTAAATCCCATGCGGTTGATAATGGCGTCGTGACTGGCAATGCGAAACATGCGTTTTTTGGGATTGCCGGGTTGTGGTAATGGCGTTACCGTGCCGATTTCCAGCCAGCCAAACCCCATCGCTGCAAAAGCATCTACGGAGGATGCATTTTTATCCAGCCCGGCAGCAAGTCCAATAGGATTAAGGAAATCGATACCCATGATTTTTGTCGGTATCCTGGGCACATGACAGCCCCACTGCCCCTCGATGCGGTTACACAGGTATTTTGATCGAGACGCTGCTGATAAGACGCCCATCGTCAGGTCATGGCTGGTTTCGGCATCCATCCGAAACAATGCTGATTTTAGAATTTGATATAAATCTGACACCAGCTAATTAAATCGCTCATTGCGGCGTAGAAATCGCCATTTCCCTGCCGGTAAACTCCCAAGTCGAATATTGCCGATGCGGACACGCTGCAAAAAAATTACGTCGAGTTCGACCAGTTCACACATGCGCCGGATTTGCCGCTTGCGTCCTTCACGTAGAGTAAAGTTCAATACACCGGACTCGAGTTGTGAAATTTTGGCGGGTTTTAATTGTCGATCATCGAGCTTCAAACCATGACTAAGCAGCGCGAGTTTTTTGTCATTAACGTGTCCATGAACGCGAACAATATACTCTTTTTCAATCCTGTTATCCGGGCCTATCAAAGTACGCGCAATGCGGCCATCCTGGGTTAGCACCAACAACCCCTGTGAATCGATATCCAAACGCCCGGCTGGAGCCAAGCCGTTGGTGATATTTCGGATCCTGTCCGGCCTGTCTTTTGGATTGATGCAATTTTCTGCCTGAATCAAAGTTACAGCAGGTTGATAAGATTTTTCAGCCTGCCCGGAGACATAACCTATCGGCTTGTTCAGCAATACCGTAACGCGGTTGTCCTGTTGGCGTTGGGCGCGTGGGTGCAGGTCGATGACTTGATTGGGTTCGACTTTTTCACCCAACGATACCGGTTTGCCGTCGATAGTCACCCAGCCACGTTCAATAAATGTATCTGCTTCACGGCGTGAACAGATGCCGCGCTCAGCCAACAACTTGGAAACGCGAACCAGGTTCAATGAATTGCGAACAGGGTTTAATTTGATGAGTCAGATAAAAAATTTTCCGCCGCGCTTGTTGCATTGCCGGTGTAACTCGCGGGTGTTAATGCAAGCAGACGTTGCCGGGCATCGTCGGGGATTTTCAGATCTTCAATGAATGTTTTCAAACTCGCCTGGGTAATGCCTTGTTGACCACGGGTCAGCGCTTTGAGTTTTTCGTAAGGTTCGGGTACGTTGTAACGACGCATCACCGTCTGCACCGCCTCAGCCAACACTTCCCACGAAGTATCCAGGTCTTTCTGCATACGATTCGCATCGATGTCAAGTTTTCCCAGACCTTTTATTGCTGAGCGATAGGCAATCAGGCAGTGACCGAGAGCGACGCCGAGATTTCGCATGGTCGTCGAATCACTGAGGTCACGTTGCCAACGGCTAATGGGTAATTTCTCAGCCAGATGTGCAAGCAACGCATTGGCGATGCCGAGATTGCCTTCGGCATTTTCAAAATCAATCGGATTCACTTTGTGTGGCATGGTCGAAGAGCCGGTTTCAGTCGCCACCATGTGTTGTTTGAAATAACCGATGGAAATGTAACTCCATAAATCACGGCATAAGTCGATCAATACGGTGTTGAGCCGCATCAAGGCATGACACACTTCGGCGATATGATCATGCGGTTCGATCTGTGTGGTCATGGGGTGATAGGTCAGTCCAAGCGATTCGACGAATTCCCGCGCAAGCGATGGCCAGTCTACGTCGGGGTAAGCAGTAATATGCGCATTGAAATTTCCCACTGCGCCATTGATTTTCGCGGTGATTTCAGTTTGATCTAAACGCTTTTTCGCCAGTTCAAGACGGTAAACCACATTGGCAAGTTCCTTGCCGATTGTCGTCGGCGTCGCCGCCTGACCATGCGTGCGCGCCAGCATCGGCGTATCTACGCCTTGGTTCGCAAGGCCGGTTAGTCCGTCAATTAATTCATCGACTACCGAACTCAATGCTTCGTCACGTCCGGCTTTCAGCATCAAGGCATAAGACAAATTGTTAATGTCTTCCGACGTGCAGGCGAAGTGGATAAATTCTTCGACCTGCTTTAGTTCGGCATGGTCTTGAATCTTTTCTTTTATGAAATACTCGACCGCTTTCACATCGTGGTTGGTGGTGCGTTCGATGGTTTTGACCCGTTCGGCATCCGCGATAGAGAAGTGCTCAACAATCTGGTCAAGAATGTTCGTCGATTCCTGGGAAAAGGCGGACACTTCGATAATCTCCGGTGTGGCAGCCAGACATTGTAACCACCTTACCTCGACCAAAACCCGATAACGAATTAAGCCGAACTCACTGAAAATCGGTTGCAACTCGGCAGTTTTGGCGCGATAGCGACCGTCCAGCGGCGATAATGCGGTGAGTTCGTTAAGTGTGGCTGTGGTTTTATCGGGGTTACGGGTCATTTATACAGCGGTGAAGTGAATTCATGTTGATTGTGATGCGAATTTTATCATAGGCTTGTTAACCTATCGTGTGTCCGCCCGTCATCGGGTTTAAATCAAATTACTAATTCCACAATACCTGCGTGTCTGCATTCGATTCATTGTCTTTAACGGCGATTCGTGAATTGTCGACCCGTTCCTTTCGTGTCGGTCAGGGTTCGCGCCCCGATGTATTACTGGTTGAAAAAGACGGCGAGCAAGCCGTGCTGAAAGATCACAACGGCTGCGATCCGTTGTTTGGATTTATACTGGGGCCGTTGCTGGTTTGGCGCGAGACAGGGGCGCTGCGGGAATTGCAAGAACTTCTGGGCGTTCCCACATTGATCAAGCGCGTTGACCGGCGTGCATTGTTAATGGCTTATGTTCCCGCGCTACCGGTCAAGCAACGGCGCGATGAAGTGGACTGGAATATTTATTTTCCGCGCTTGTCGGGGTTAGTGGAGAAGATGCACGCACAAGGCGTGGCGCATTGCGACTTACGTAGTCCCAACAATGTCCTGGTAGACGAACACAACAACCCGTATCTGGTGGACTTTGTCGCCTGCGTTTTTCGTGGCCGCAACTGGCATCCAATCAGCCGATGGTTGTTTAAACGCTTTCGCCGGGTAGACCGAAGCGCTATTGCAAAACTGAAAATGCGCTATGCGCCGGAATTGTTAAACGATACCGAGAAAGAATTACTGCAAAGTAATTCCGCTTTAGAGCGCGCAGCAAGAGGCTTCGGTGTAACAGTGCGCAATATCAGTCGATTATTGTTTACTCGCCGGTCTTCGTGACCCTTACTCACGCTAGCCACTCGGCAATGCGCTCCGGTCACAAAAAAGATCGCTTCGTCGTTTCACTCCTCGCAATGACATGGTTTCTGTCTTTGCGAGCGTAGCGAAGCAATCTCGGTTCCGTTGGTTCAGAAAATTTTATCGAAATTTTTAGGATTCACGTATCGCGCCAACGGGAATATTTTTGTGCCGTGATAAGCTGCCATCGCGGCGAGGACACCGCTCCCACAAGAATTTATAATTATCCTCAGGTAATGTTTGGATGTCAGTAACTTATAACCAGAGCAGATACAGATACAATTTATTTCTCACTGTACGCTGCGCGGAATGTATTCTTGTATCTATTTGAACTCCAGTCAGGATCGCTTGGTTATAAGCCAATAAGTGATACCCAGCGAAAGCACGACAGCAGCCGTTCCGTAAATGTATGGGGGCGTCAACTGCTCATAATCGAAAATAATGACTTTTCGTGCAATAGCCATCAAGGCGGTAGCGATAACCAATCGTACAGGAATTACGTTGGTGCTCAGATACATGCTTATGTTAATAAAAATCTCGATCGCAATAAGCACGGCTAGAAAAGCACCGAATGTCGCTAGAATATCGCTGATTTGCAGTAGTAAAAACGGCGGTTCAACAAGACGTTGATAGAGCACAAACATTACATCTCCCATCCCCCACACGATTACAAGAACCATCAATACAGCAAGTATTTTGACAGCAATTCGAATAATTCTGTGAAGGATGCGGATAGTGGCATCTTCATGTTCTAAATGAAGGTCATGCCCGGGTTCATGAAAATCTAGAATCTCTTTTTCATCTGTCATAAAAGTTCTCGTTATACTAAGACCCCGCCGGGTGTTGAGTGATGACCAATTTGTTAACTTAGCATGAACATTGTAACTCACCAAATTGTACGTTAACCGTTCAAGCTTGGTCGCGAACGGTTTTTCTGGATTCCATCAATGTCACTCAGGCTGATCGTTTTGTGCAGATATATCGGAATATTTGTAGGCGCGCCTCGCGGCGATACAATCTTTAACTCTGCGCAAGCGACTGTCGTGGCGAGGGCGCCACTACCACAAGAATAATCGAATATCCTGTTGTCAAATTTGATGCTAACAACCGACAACCACCACGGAGATTGCTTCGTCGTTTCACTCCTCGCAATGACATCGGTTGTAGGATGCTGGTGAGCTTGGAACCGCATCGTTCGCGATGAAGTGTTGTTAATGCTTGCTTGACAGATGCGGTGCGTTCCTCACCGCATCTACGCGGGCCTCCACAATACAAGCCTAATCGATTGCGAATATTATTTTTTCGCTAATTTCTTTCTGGTTGATCGGTTTCCTTGGGAAACCATCGCAATCTCCAGCGCTGTTTCCAATCGAATCACGCGTCCGGTTAAATCCTCAATCTTAGCTTGCTGTTCTTTGATAAGTGCTGCCATACCTTCAACTTTCGCATCCATGCGAATTACACGGGTAATACCGTCCAATACCCTATCGGTAACGCCCATCAGGCCGCGCTCTTTTTCGCCTTGGCTTCCATTGCCAGAATTCGCTTATTTGAAGCCGCAACAAAAGATATCGCATCGTCTATAGCTATTTCGGCATTTTCCGTCGCCTTATTCATTGCTTCAATTATAAGTAGCAACGCCTGATTGTCGTCCGTGGGTTGATACGATTGTGCCGCACGCCGCATATATTCAGCGGTCGTAATGCCAGCCTTTTTAGCCTTGGCGGTTATCCGTTTTTTCTCCGCAGGTGTCATCAACACCGGAACACGTTCCGTCGCTACAGCCATCGATATACTTCCCAATAGGTGCATGTGCTGGTCATGTGCATATTGTCTCAATTTTTCTTGGTGATTACAACTTCGCCAAAAACGTTTTGCCAGAAACCACCGGTCAACACTTAAGAAATGAGGTGGAACTGGACTACATCTGTTTTTAAGCCGCACATTGCGAATGATCCATTTCAGTTCGTTCGATAACCCCACCGCCAAGGCAAACATCGTCGTCATATAAAACCATAGATTGACCCGGGGTGATGGCGCGTTGCGGATCATTAAAGCTAACAAAAATCTGTTTGTCGTTTAGTGTCTCCACTGTACAAGCCTGATCGGCCTGGCGGTAGCGACTTTTTGCCCGGCATTTGAATTCGCTCGCTGGTGGTTTTCCAGAGACCCAATGTAAGTCATGCACAAAAACGAATTGACTGAACAATGCGGGATGGTCGTGACCTTGCACGACGGACAAAACATTGTTGGTTAAATCCTTGCGTGCGACGTACCAAGCTTCGCCTTCGCCACCAATGCCCAGGCCTTGCCGTTGGCCAATGGTGTAAAACATCAATCCATCGTGTTGCCCTACGACTTGTTCGTCAAGATCACGAATTTCACCCGGTTCGGGTGGCAGATATTGAGACAAGAACGTTTTGAATTTACGTTCGCCAATAAAACAAATGCCCGTGCTGTCTTTTTTGTCAAAGTTTTCAAATCCAAGTTCGCGTGCTCGTTGTCGCACTTCCATTTTTTTCAATTCACCGAGTGGAAACAAGATGCGCGACAAAACATCTTGTTGCAGCGTGTAAAGAAAATAAGACTGGTCTTTGCCGGCGTCCTTGCCTTTGAGTAAACGAAATTGGTTGTCCGCTTTGTTTGCGCGTGCATAGTGTCCGGTCGCGACATGTTGCGCGCCCAGTCTTCCGCCATGTTCAAAAAATTCCTTAAATTTAATTTCCTTGTTGCACAGAATGTCCGGGTTAGGGGTACGACCGGCGCGGTGTTCCGCCAGCGAATGTTCAAACACGCGTTCCCAGTATTCGTGGGAAAAATTAACTGTCGATAAGTTGATTCCGAGCGTGTCGCACACTTGTTCGGCGTCGCTTAAGTCTTCCGCTGCCGCGCAGTACTCCGCATCATCGTCTTCCTCCCAGTTCTTCATGAACAGGCCTTCGACGACGTATCCCTGTTCCAGTAACAAGGCAGCAGCAACGGAGGAATCCACACCGCCAGACATGCCAATCACGACTTTGGGTTTTTCGGGACTCACTAGAGCGCGCTTTTTTACTCGGTTTCGGTGTAATTATCGACGTACGAAGTAAACCAGGGGATATCGGTCCAGCTTTCCGCATCCTGCACGTAAGGCAAATAACCGTTCGGATGAAACCAGGAATCGACCACGTAACGTTTGCCGCTGGTATTGTCTTCAATCTGCCCCGACCAATGCTGGTCAATAACAGCTTTGCGATGGGCGCGCTCAGTAACGCGATGCCATTTCAATAATCCATGTTGCTCAAACAGTTTGAGGTAAGTCGTCGTATTGAGCGACTCGTCGATACAATCGAGTTGCCCTGGAAACTGTGCATCTTCCGACAGGTTCTGACCGATGTCATTGTAAGTCGGTGTGTGGTTGCCAATGACCGCTTCCATCCAGCCAATGGCATGACGAATCTGCTGACGCTCTGCTTTGGGATCTGCCGCGATGGGTTTAAACCAGTTCGCTACCGATTCCCATTCATCGTGCGGCAACGCGACAGTCGCTTGTTTTTTACAACCAAAGTCATAACACACCGGTATCGCATTCAAGTTCACCTCGTTTTGGATCGCATGTGTTGCAAAGGAACTTAAAACCAAACTGCCAACAGCGGTTATTTTCAGTAAAGCGCTAACACAGTGATTTTTAATCATACGGGAGTCATAGCGGGTTGGGTTGCACGAATTGTATGGATTCTTGTAACAATTTCAATCGCTTAGTTCGATTTTGCCGTTTTCAAGCTATTCCCTTCATGGGTGTCCATGCGGTCAAAGTAATGCGGCGCCATGATCTCGATAAATTTTTTCGCCTGAGGTGATAACACTTTACTCTGACGCAACACGACACCGTAACTGCGAGTCGGAAAGTATTCGTTCAACGGAATCTGCGCCAGTGGTTCGTTATTACCAAGACAAATATCCGTCACGATGGAAACACCCAGTCCCAGTTCTACATATTTTTTAATCACTTCCCAACCGCCTGCTTCGAGCGCAACCTTATAGTTGAGTTTGTGTTGCTGAAATACCAGGTCCACGATACGCCAGGTGCTCAAGTGACGCGGCGGCAGTATCAAGCCATACGGACTGATGTCTTCGAGTTTCAGATTCTTTTTTCGTGCAAGAGGATGGTCTTTGGCCGTGATTAATACCGGATTGTAGGTGAAAATTGGCTGATAGGTAACGTCGTCCGGCACTTCCAGCATAGAGCCGACGGCGAAATCCGCTTCGTCCGCGCGCAGCATGGTCATACCGTCGCGTCCGGTAACGTTGTGCAATTTGATGCGAATGCCGGGGTATTCTTTGGCAAATTGTTTAATCGGATCGGGCAAAATGTACAAAATGGTGGATTCGCCCGCCGCAATATTCAGCTCGCCGCTTTGCATATCGCCGCATTGCGCGGCAAAACTGTCGGCCAGCCCGTCCATGCCTTCAACCAGGGGCATGGCCAGTTCCAGCAGGGTTTTTCCCTCCGCCGTGAGGCGGATAACCGGCCCGCGGCGTTCAAATAGCTTGCTGTCCAGCTCACGTTCAAGTGCTTGAATTTGCAGGGAAACGGACGGCTGGCTGAGGTATAATTGTTCGGCCGCACGCGATACACTGCCGGATTTCGCGGTGTAACAGAACGCACGTAACTGCTTCAGTCGGTTGCGTTTATAGTAGACAGGGGGCGAGGAAGACATAAAATAAGTAAATCCAATGGTAAATATTAAAATAATTGTTTAGGGAAATACAAGGCAATGCTCATAAAATCACGTCATATATAGCGCGCAATCCATGCGGCTATCACGATTTAACAACTTACGAGGCAATAGCAATGACCTGGCAACAAACAGCAGACGATCTGCAACGCGAATGGACGGACAATCCGCGTTGGAAAGGCATTAAACGCGACTACAGCGCGCAGGATGTAACGCGACTGCGTGGTTCGGTAAAAATCGAACATTCGCTGGCGCGCATGGGAGCGGAAAAACTCTGGCGCCGCCTGAACACCGATGATTTTATTCCAACCTTGGGTGCATTGACAGGTGGCCAGGCCGTGCAACAGGTTAAAGCGGGTGCGAAAGCCATTTATCTTTCCGGTTGGCAGGTGGCGGCGGATGCGAATAGCAGCGAAACCATGTACCCCGATCAATCGTTGTATGCGGTAAATTCGGTTCCGGCACTCATTCGGCGCATGAATAATTCGTTTAAACGAGCCGACGAAATTCAAACCGCGAAACAAAACGGCTCGACGGATTATTTCGTGCCTATTGTGGCGGACGCGGAGGCTGGATTTGGTGGCGTGTTGAATGCGTTTGAATTAACCAAAGGTATGATCGAAGCGGGTGCTGCAGCGGTACACTTTGAAGATCAACTGGCTTCAGTCAAAAAGTGCGGTCACATGGGCGGCAAGGTTTTGGTGCCGACCCAGGAGGCGGTGCAAAAACTGGTCGCTGCGCGTTTGGCTGCGGATACCATGGGTGTGCCGACGGTTGTCCTGGCGCGTACCGATGCGAATGCGGCTGCGTTGTTGACCTCCGATATTGATGAGCGTGATCGCGAGTTTGTCACCGGCGAACGCACGGCAGAAGGTTTTTACGTCACCCGTGCCGGACTGGATCAGGCTATTGCGCGCGGTTTAGCTTACGCAGAATATGCCGATTTGATCTGGTGTGAAACCGCAGTGCCGGATCTGGATGAAGCGAGCCGGTTTGCCGAAGCTATTCGTAAGCAGTATCCGGAACAATTGCTGGCTTACAATTGCTCGCCGTCGTTTAATTGGAAAAAGAATCTGGACGACGACAGCATTGCCAAATTTCAACGTGAACTCGGTGCCATGGGTTATAAATATCAATTCATTACCCTGGCCGGTATTCACAACATGTGGTACCACATGTTCGACCTCACCGAAAATTACCTCAAGCGCGGCATGTCGGCATATGTCGACATGGTGCAGGAAAAGGAATTTGCCGCAGAATCACGCGGTTACACCTTCGCCAGCCATCAGGCCGAAGTCGGCGCAGGTTATTTCGACGACGTGACGACGGTCATCCAGGGCGGACAATCTTCAGTCAAGGCGATGGAAGGTTCGACGGAAGAAGAGCAGTTTGATACCGCAAAACAAGCCTAGTTTTTAGTAATTTCCTCCTCATTTAAGCGGTGTCCGGGTTTTTCCCAGACACCGCTTTTTTTATGCCGCGAAAATCCACGTTTTGCCTTGTCTCGGTATCACTTGCCTGCTTTGCAATAGGCGGTTCGTCAATTGACTGCACGAACTCGGGTTGTCAAGGTCTTTAGCCCCTTGAGAATCCGGCTGGATAACCCATAATATAAGCTGTGTAAAGAGTGAATTTATTGAACGATTTTGAAATGAGGTGTAGTGAGTGAGCGACGAGCGGCAGATTAGCCGCCCGGAAGGCGCGGTTGTCGAGAAAACCAAACCCAAGCTAGAGCGGCCAAAGTTATACAAAGTAGTCTTATTGAACGATGACTACACGACCATGGAATTCGTGGTGATCGTGTTGATGCGATTTTTTCATAAAACCGCTGAGCAAGCGGAACAAATCATGCTGCACGTGCATCAAAAAGGGAAGGGTGTTTGTGGCGTGTATACTTATGAAATCGCGGAGTCCAAGGTCTATCAAGTGATGGACTTTGCGCGTGAGAACCAACATCCGTTGCAATGCACTATGGAGCCTGAAGCATAATGTTATCCAACGAACTTGAAGCATCACTAAACGTCGCCATTCAAAGTGCGCGCGAGCATCGACATGAATTTATTACGGTCGAACATTTGTTGGCGTCGCTGTTGGAAAACTCATCTGTTGTCAAAGTGCTGCGTGCTTGTGGCGGTAATATCGATGCGCTGCGCCAAAAGCTGGCGCATTTTTTAACTGAAGAAATTCCGGTGCTGCCGGAAGGCAGTGAAGACGAAACTCAGCCTGGTGCCGGATTTCAACGCGTGGTGCAACGTGCGATTTTACATGTGCAACACAGTAACCAAAAAGAAGTTACTGGCGCAAACGTATTGGTGGCGATTTTTGCGGAACGTGATTCGCACGCCGTCTATTTTTTACACCAGCAGGACATCACACGTTTTGACGTGGTGAATTATATTTCCCATGGTATTTCCAAGGTGGCCGGCGAAAACGCAGGCTTACCGGCGCCGGATGGTGACCCCGAAGCTGTCGCTGGCGAACAAGGCGAAGAGGCGAGTGCGCTGGCGTCTTTTGCCGTTGATCTGAATGCCTTGGCGGAGACCGGACAAGTTGATCCATTGATCGGGCGTGCAGACGAAGTCGAGCGCACCATTCAAATTCTGTGCCGGCGCCGCAAAAATAATCCGCTGTTTGTCGGTGAGGCCGGTGTAGGTAAAACCGCCATCGCTGAAGGTTTAGCGAAAAAAATTGTCGAAGGCGAAGTGCCCGATGTGCTGGGGGATAGCACGATTTACGCTTTGGATATGGGTTCGTTGTTGGCAGGTACGAAGTATCGTGGTGATTTCGAGCAACGACTGAAAGGCGTGCTTAATGAGCTGAAAACCACTGAGGGCGCAATTCTGTTTATTGATGAAATTCACACCATTATCGGCGCTGGCGCTGCCTCCGGTGGCGCTATGGATGCATCGAATCTTTTAAAACCCATGCTTGCGTCCGGTGAAGTCAAATGTATTGGTTCTACAACCTATCAGGAATACCGCGGCATTTTTGAAAAAGATCGTGCGTTGTCACGGCGTTTTCAAAAAATCGATGTGACCGAGCCTTCAGTCGACGAAGCGGTGAAAATTTTGCGTGGTCTCAAGTCGCGTTTTGAAGAACACCACGATGTGCGTTTTACTAAACCCGCCTTACGCAGTGCGGTGGAGTTATCGGATCGCTATATCACCGATCGGCATTTACCCGATAAAGCAATTGATGTCATTGATGAGGCCGGCGCGCACACCCGGTTGCAGCCGGAAAACAAGCGCAAAAAAACTATCGGCGTGAATGAGATTGAAACCATCGTGTCCAAGATGGCGCGTATTCCGCCCAAGACAGTGTCCAGGTCGGACAAGGAATCCTTGCGTAATCTCGGACGCGATTTGAAAATGGTAGTGTTCGGACAGGACGAAGCCATCGATGCCTTGGCCAGCGCAATAAAACTGGCGCGGTCGGGTCTGGCGAATCCTGAAAAACCAATCTCGTCGTTTTTATTCTCCGGTCCGACCGGCGTCGGCAAGACGGAAGTGACAAAACAGCTTGCCTACACCCTGGGCATCGAACTGGTTCGTTTCGACATGACCGAATACATGGAGCGGCATACCGTGTCGCGCTTAATCGGTGCGCCACCGGGGTACGTCGGTTTTGATCAGGGTGGCTTGCTGACCGAGGCGATCAACAAACATCCGCATGCCGTTTTATTGCTGGATGAAATCGAAAAAGCTCATCCGGATGTTTTTAATATTCTGCTGCAGGTGATGGATTATGGAACCCTGACTGACAACAACGGACGCAAATCGGATTTTCGTAATGTGATTATTGTCATGACCACTAACGCAGGCGCTACCGAACTGAGTCGCGGATCCGTTGGCTTCGTTGCCCAGGATCACACGGCCGATGACAAGGAAGCGATCAAAAAAATGTTCACGCCGGAGTTTCGTAACCGCTTGGACAGTGTCATCCGCTTCAAATCATTGGATGAAGACACCATCATGCATGTGGTCGGCAAGTTTGTTATTGAACTGGAACATCAGTTGCAGGAAAAGAATGTGCAACTAGAAGTGGACGAGAAAGCACGCAAGTGGCTGGCTAAACACGGTCATGAACCGACCATGGGCGCGCGGCCAATGGCGCGTTTGATTCAGGACAAGATCAAGAAAGAACTAGCCGACGAAGTCTTATTCGGCAAACTCGCCAGCGGTGGCGAGGTGACTGTCAGCGAAAAAGACGGCGAGTTGACTTTTGAGATTCATACCAAGGACAAGGAGCTGGTACCGGCTTAAGTTGGTAAGCTGTCGGCCTATGGCCGAATTGTTTTAACCGGGGAGCCGGAACAAGTTCGGCATGACGAAACGGTGTCTTTCTGTCAATACAAGGAGGCGGGATCCACTCACTGCCAGTGTCTTGCAAAACGATCATCTATTACTTCAAATCTATCCCTTCGGCGTTTTCGAGTAAAAACCGCGTGACGTTATTGCCTTTCCGATCTTCGATTTTTATCGGTAAATTATCCAATTCAGGAACAACCCAAACGACAAACTGGCGGTTCTCTTTATCGACGCGGTTTTTTTCGATGCGCAGCGTATCGAATGTGCCGACAGGTGTTTCAAGTGATTCACCCACCGGTTCGGCATAACGATAGGCGCGAATCTTTTTACTACCGACAATATAGCCCGTGGCGTTCGCAAGTTTTGGTAATGGCCGCCACATCAAACTCACCGGGAAACTGCCCGCGTCTACTGTAATACCGTTGGGTAAAGATTTGTCTTCTGCTTCGCTAAAACTGACTTTTTGCTTATCCCAATTCAAATTTGCCGAGCGAACGTACTTTTTACTCCCGGTGCGCGATTGCACATAACGTATCGGCAATAAATCTCGGTTTGAAATGTTGTACACTACTTTTTCCATCGATTCGTCGTTGGAAAACGCGGCGGCAACACCGATGGGAACGGCTTTAGAGGATGTTACGAGTTGTCCGTTTTGTTTTTCGAAGTTGATTTCATACTGCCCACGCCCCAAACCTGATTTTTCCACTGAATAGGTCAAAGTTAATTTAGGCGGGATATCGGCCGCCCGGCTGCTGTTCGCTAACAACAGCAGCAAGCAGAAAAAAATCGCATGGAATACGATCATGCCACTTTCAGCGAACGAGAACCTTGTTTTGTCGTTAAACGACACGGTTAATGCCTTGTTCCGGTTTGCGTTCTCCATCCAGCAGTACGCGTCCGCTACTGACGGACAAGCGGTTTTCGGCGAACCAGCGAATGGCGATGGGGTAAATGTCATATTCGATTTTATGCACGCGTTGTTCAAGGGATTGTGCTGTATCATCCGGATTTACGGTGAATCCGCGCTGAATAATAACCGGTCCGCTGTCGAGATCGGGCGTTACGAAGTGCACGCTTGCACCATGTCGTTGAGCGCCGTCATCGAACACGCGTTGATGCGTATTAAGTCCTTTGTAGTGCGGTAGTAACGCGGGGTGGATATTTATCAAACGGTTACGGTAGTGTTGCACAAACTCCGTTGTGAGAATGCGCATAAATCCGGCCAGCACCACGAGACCGGGACAATGTTCGTCGATAAGTTTTATCAGCGCGGTATCGTAGTCTGATCGCGATTCAAATTGTTTATGATCCAGTATGGAAGTCGGAATGTTTGCCTTTTTTGCTCGCTCCAATCCAAAGGCGTCGGCGCGGTTGCTGATGACAGCAGCTATTTTTGCAGGTATGTCGCCTGAGTTTGTTGCATCAATTATTTTTTGCAGGTTAGTGCCGCTCCCGGAAATCAGAACGACGATGCGTAGACTCATGTTTTTATAACGACATCCGGCGAATCGTTTTGATTGGTTTCGATATGCCCGATTGTAAAAACCGTTTCACCGTGATCTTCGAGAATCGTGGTCGCTGTTTGTTCGTCATTGCTGTTAACGATGATCGCCATGCCGATACCGCAATTAAATGTGCGTTGCATTTCATCCGTTTCGATGTTGCCATGTATTTGCAGCCAGTCAAAAATCTCCGGTTGGTTCCATTGACGACTATCCAAAACAGCACCGAAACCTTCGGGAATGACACGTTTTATGTTTCCCGGCAAGCCGCCACCAGTGATGTGTGCAATCGCTGAGGCTTCGATCTTATTTGTCAGCACCAATAACGAACGCACATAAATACGTGTCGGTGTGAGCAATACATCGCCGAGTGTCGATCCGGCAAATGAGTCGCTGAGTTTATGGTCGCCGGACTCGATAACTTTACGCACCAGTGAAAAGCCATTGGAGTGCACGCCACTGGAGGCCACACCTAAAATGATGTCACCTTCAGCGACACCGCTGTGGTCGATGATCTTGGATTTTTCCACTGCGCCGACACAAAATCCGGCGAGATCGTAATCGTCTTCGCCGTACATTCCCGGCATTTCAGCAGTCTCGCCACCGATAAGAGCCGCACCGGCCAACTCGCACCCGCGCCCGATTCCTGCAATGACTTGTTCGGCGACTTCGTTGTGTAACCGGCTGGTGGCGATATAGTCGAGAAAGAATAATGGCTCCGCACCACAGACAATAATATCGTTCGCGCACATGGCGACGAGGTCGATACCGACGGTGTCGTGTTTGTTCATTTCTATTGCAAGTTTTAACTTGGTGCCGACGCCATCCGTGCCGGAGACCAGAACCGGTTCCTTGAATCGTCCCGGTGGTATTTCGAACATGCCACCAAACCCGCCGATACTTTCCATCCACCCGGGCCGGCGAGTCCGTTCGGCAATCGGTTTTATGGCATCGACCAGTGCATCGCCTGCATCAATATCGACACCCGCATCGCGATAACTCAAAGAACGTTTGTTCATAAATGTTGTGGCAACTGCAAGGGAAGGCATATGTTGATGCGCCTATGGTATCTTATCGCATCGGAAAGTTGGACATTTTAGATTAACCGGGCGCCGCCTCAGCTTACTTCGTGTTATCGCAAATTCCTAATTTATTAACCTTGCTGCGTATCGCGGCGGCGCCGGTGATGGTGGTGCTTCTCAATGACCAATCCTATCAAGCCGCATTCCTGGTGTTTTTACTCGCCGGTATTTCCGATGGTCTCGATGGTTATCTGGCCAAGCGTTTTGACTGGGTTAGCCGTCTCGGTGCGACACTTGACCCGGTCGCTGATAAGCTATTGATTATTAGCGCGTTTGTGATGCTTGCCCTGCAGGATCAGGTGCCGTTTGCCTTGCTCGTCGCGGTCGGTTTTCGCGACCTTTTGATTGTCGGAGGCTACCTCATGCTGGTTGCGTTACACGGCAACGTTCACATGCGGCCGAGTTTTGTCAGCAAACTGAATACGTTTTTACTTATTTCCCTGGTGTGTCTAGTGTTGCTGGATCTGACTGGATGGTTATCGCTACCGGGTCTGATAAACATGTTGGTATGGGCTGTGGGTGTGACAACCATCTGGAGCGGCGTGCACTACGCATGGGTATTTGGTGTCGAACGTGAATCACCCGAGGAAGATGACGATAAAAATAGCGAAAAAAAACACAGGGAAGGTAAGCGTCACATTTCTTCAGACCAGGTCTGATATGCCGCGTCAATTGTTACTGCCGGTTCGGTTACACGATATTGCATCGTTTGAGAATTTTTTCCCGGGTCAAAACCTGGAACTAGTTTCACAGTTAATTAAGGTCGCGTCGAACGATAAACAATCCGCACACATGATTTACTTTTATGGCGATGGCGCCTGCGGGAAAACGCATTTGTTACATGCCGTGTGCCGGCTGGCGAATCAATCCGGATTGTCCGTCGGTTATGTTCCGTTGGGTGATGAGAACATGACGTTGGATGTTTTGGAAGACATGGCAGTGAGCGATGTCGTTTGCCTGGATGATATTCATAAGATTGCCGGCAAAGAAAAATGGGAACGCGCAATTTTGGATGTGTACGAACAATCCCGTGCGCGCGCCGGCAATATGATCGTGGCGGGAGACCAGTCATTGGAAAACCTGCCGTTGTCGCTCGCGGATTTGAAATCACGTTTGGCGAGTGAACTGAGCTATGGTGTCATGCCGTTAACGGATAACGAAAAAAGTCAGGCTTTGAAACTGCGCGCACAGACACGCGGCATCAAGTTACCGCAAGACGTTATTTCCTATGTTTTAAAACGCTATCCGCGTGACACACACAGTCTATTCGGCTTGCTCGATCAAATAGACGATCTTTCGTTAACAAAGGGGCGGCGTGTCACTATTCCATTGATCCGCGAACTGGAGTTAAGCGCTTAGTTTCGCGGCGACTTCCGCCAGCCGTTTGCCCATGGCAATACACAATACTTTTTCATCGTCGCTAACCGGATTCCGGCTATCGGCCCCTGCATGATGACTCGCGCCATAAGGCGTACCGCCACTTTTGGTTTGCTGCAAAGCGCTTTCGCTGTAAGGAATACCGCTCAGGATCATGCCGTGATGCAACAACGGCAGCATCATCGACAGCAGGGTGGTTTCCTGTCCGCCATGCAGACTCGCGGTGGATGTGAATACCGCGCCCGGTTTGCCCTGTAACGCGCCGGACAACCATTGTGCGCCGGTTTGATCGAGAAAGTATTTCAGCGGCGCCGCCATGTTGCCAAAGCGTGTTGGCGAGCCGAGTGCAAGCCCAACGCATTCTTCCAGATCGTTCAGCGACGCATAAGGTTCGCCGGACTCGGGGATATCGTCTTCAACAGCTTCGCACACGGTCGAAACCGGTGGCACGGTCCGAATTCGCGCGTTGAAGCCATCGGCTTGTTCAATGCCGCGTGCAACATAACGTGCCATCTGCGCAGTCGCGCCGTAACGACTGTAGTACAACACTAAAATTTCGGCCACGTTTAAAGAATCCCCAATACGCTTTCCGGTGGCCGGCCGATAGCGGCTTTTCCGTTGGCGAGGACGATAGGCCGTTGCAGTATCGCCGGGTGTTCGACGATTGCCTGGATCAATTCATTGTCCGGCGAATCAAGCGAGACTTCCGATTGTTTGAATGCATCCTCGTTAGTGCGCACAATGTCTTTGGCCGGTTTGCCAAGCAAATCCAGAATATTCTTTAGTTCAGATTGGCTCGGTGGTGTCTTCAAATACTCCACGATAGTGGGTTCAATGCCGTTGTCCTGCAACAATTGCAGGGTTTGGCGCGATTTCGAGCAGCGCGGATTATGATAAATGGTGAAAGACATGGCTTTTCCGGTTTGTTGACCCTTTTATAGCAGCGATGTTAGGTTGCAAAAAAATTCTTCGCAAGACTCAATAGCAATATAGTGAGAATTCAACGTTTGTTACGTGCGGTACTCAGCACCGTGAAAATTGTCGTGCGACGGTTGCGCGAGGACCGGTGTTTGCGGGTTGCAGCCGCACTGTCTTTTACCACTTTGCTGGCATTAGTGCCGCTGATTACGGTGGCGTTTTCCATGTTGTCTGTGTTTCCGGTTTTTGAGCAATGGTCTGTTGCATTTGAAGATTTCATGTACCGTAACTTTGTGCCGGCGGCGGGTGACGTCGTGCGTGAAAACCTAACTCAATTCACCCGACAGGCAGGGAAACTGACCGCCGTTGGCCTGGTTGTTTTATTGCTCAGCGCTTTATTTTTGCTGGCCACGGTGGAAGACAATTTCAATGAAATCTGGCGTGTGCATAAGGGGCGCAGTGTGTTTCAACGCCTGTTGGTGTATTGGGCCGTGATTTCCCTCGGACCGTTGCTCATCGTCGCCAGCCTCTCGGTTAGTTCCTATATATTGACGTTGCCGTTTTTGCCGGATGAACGAACCTATCGCGGATTGATGTCGCATTTTTTGCCGGTACTGCCGTTTGTGCTTGAAACCGTCGCCTTCGTTATATTTTTTATGGCCATGCCCAACTGCACGGTGCGTTTTCGCGATGCGCTGGCTGGCGGTATCGTGGCTGCGGTGCTGTTCGAATGCGCAAAAAAAGGTTTCGCCATTTACGTATTGAATTTTCGTTCCTACGAAGTCATTTATGGCGCGCTCGCGACTATTCCCATTTTTCTCATCTGGATTTATCTTTCCTGGCTGATGGTATTGGTTGGTGCGCACGTTGCAGCAGCCCTGCCGGAAGTGGTGCGTGATCCGGTGTTAGCCAAACCCCGCGTCACAACCGGGGCTAAGTATGACTGAATCGACACCTTGTGTTCGATTTCAAGTGTCGGGCCGGGTGCAAGGTGTTGGTTTTCGTTACTCGGCCATGCAGGAAGCGGTTCGTCTCGGCATCAGCGGATGGGTGAAGAATTTGTCCAACGGTGATGTCGAGGTGATTGCGCAAGGCGACGAGCAACAATTAATGCAGATGGAATTATGGCTACAACGCGGCCCGCGATTTGCTCAAGTAGCCAAAGTAAAACGTGAACCGTCGGATGAGTCGGTAACCGGTGATTTTGAAATCCGTTAAGGTTGTAGTGTCAATCGGGTCCAGACATTTTTGCAAATTCAAGATACAGATTTTGAGAACATCTTACGTTCTAGTCTGATTTATATGCGGCTGCAATTTGCCCTTACCAGCCATACTCAAAATTGGTGATAATCGTTACACTGCGGGCATAAAACGGTCATTCTGTATATATGAACGATGAAAAACTTTGCGAAATTACGAATGCCAGAGCACGCCTAATAAGAAACCGCTCTTACACATTTATTGACTGCGTGCTAACGGCAAAGAACAGACAATTTCTGAACTGCAACATCAGGTCTGCTTTCGTGGTGTATTCCAGTCATCCGCTTTTGGAGTCGCACAAGTAACCCCCCGAGCTACAAGCTACCCTTAACCTGACCAATTTTCCCGAGTGGTTATCTCTAGAGGGATATATACTTAACAATATAATAACATAATTATATTAAAAATTATGAGCCGGTATGCTAGACATCGATTTAGTCTCAGATACCCGAACAAATTTCAATCAACCCAAAGGTAGGTAACTATGTACATCAAATCATTAGCAGTAGCATTAGTCGTTAACTTAGTGATGTCATTTAGCGTATTCGCAGCTTCTACGCATGATGGACTTGAGAATATGCCATCGAGTAATCCGGATCAAAATGCCGTCACTAACTGGTTCGATCCCGCCACATGGGGTGCTCAAGGTAAGGTAGTCTCGCAACCCGGCACACTAATGCCTTTTAACCCGGCACATCCCGCCAGTTGGGCCAAAATCATCTCTCCCCAAACTCACGTCGATTGGCACATGGCCTTCACTAACCCAGCCAATTACGCTCAATTCATGCATCCGCAATTCTATATGCAATTCTTAAATCCCAATACGTGGATGGCTTGGATGAATCCGGCGAGTTATGCAACCTTTATGAACCCGGCCACTTATATGTGGTGGATGACACCGACAGCGTATGTCCACGGTATGGATCCGAACAATTACATGCAAATGATGAATCCGACAAATTATACGGCGTTCATGAATCCTATGACTTACATGGAATGGATGAATCCAAACGCTTATAGCCTAGCGATGGGTCAGGACTCTCAGACAGACAGCGTCGATTGGAACGACTGGTTTAAGATGTTCGATCCAAACAATTATGCCGCACAAATGGAAAGTGGACAGAACGTTCCCGACGTACAGGAGCAAGATCAATAGGCGACGGGCGATAAATCGTTCTCCCACGACGAGTTTACAGATCCAAACAAAGCCGGAGTCGGTTGATATCGCCTCCGGCTTTTTAATTTTGTTTCAATGTTGCTAAATCTAACACCTATCTCAAGTTAGTATTTAACTTGAGTGCTAATTGGAATGCGAAAAATTTGAGACCTATTTATAGTCATCGCATTTCGGCCAATAACGAACATAATGCGATGCTAAGTATCCGTCGGCGTATCCGCGAAATTCTGTTGAAAAACTCGTTGCCCCTAAAAGTTACTCTCAAATCGCAAAAATTTTAACACTTACAGTAGCCTGAAATAGCTAAATTAGAAATTACTAGGCATCAGTTCACATCTCAGTTTTTATAGTCAATCAAACTCGTTAGTTTTCCGACCAAATCCGCCAGCGCGATCTCCTGCGTTTCACCGCTGCGTCGTGCGCGATATTCGATCACGCCATTTTCCAGGCCGCGTTCGCCGATCACCAGGCGATGTGGAATGCCGATCAAGTCCATGTTGGCGAACATCACACCGGGTCGTTCGTCGCGATCATCCAGCAGGACTTCATAACCTGCATCGATTAATTTGTCATAAACGGAAGACACGGCCGTGCGTACTGTTTCCGATTTTTTATAGCCAATCGGAACAATGCTAATGTCGAACGGTGCGATGGGATCGGGCCAGATGATACCGTTCTCGTCGTGGTTTTGTTCTATGGCTGCCGCTACCACCCGGGTAACACCGATGCCGTAACAACCCATGTGCAACGGTACGCTTTGGCCTTGTTCGTTCAGGCAGGTGGCTTCCATGGATTCGCTGTACTTGGTGCCGAGTTGAAATACATGGCCGACTTCTATGCCGCGTTTCACAATGAGTTTACTGTCAGGTGTTTGAGGACAGGGGTCGCCAGCCACGGCTTTGCGCAGGTCTGCAACTTTTGGCTCGGGCAAATCACGTACCCAGTTGACACCGCATAGATGTTTTTCATCTTGATTGGCGCCGCAAACAAAATCCGTCAATAATGCAGCATTGTTATCGGCGATGACCGGGATGGACAAACCTACCGGGCCGATGGAACCCACATCCGCGCCGGCCACGGCTTTTATATCCGCATTACTGGCGAATTTTAACGGTGATTTGACTTCGGGCAGATTTTCCGCTTTTACCGCATTGAGTTCATGGTCGCCCCGCAACACCAATGCGACCAGACTTTCTTCGCCTTCGACAATCAGAGTCTTTGCCGTTTTATCGGCGCTGACTTTTAACGAGTCGCATAGTTGTTCAATGGTGTGCACGCCGGGTGTATCGACCGTAGTCATGGTTTCGCTTGCATCCGCGCGATCCATATTCGGCGCCGGCGTCGGTACCATCTCTACATTGGCCGCGTAGCCACAGTCTTCGCATAATGCAATAGCATCTTCGCCCGAATCCGCGATCACATGAAACTCATTGGAGAAACTACCACCAATGGTGCCGCCGTCAGCACGCACCGCGCGCGAATCCAGGCCCAGCCGGTTAAAGATGCGCACATAGGCCTCGTACATTGCCTTGTACGAGGCTTCCATACCGTCGGTGTCGATATCAAAACTGTATGCATCTTTCATGATGAACTCGCGACCACGCATGACGCCAAAGCGCGGCCGTATTTCATCACGAAATTTGGTTTGAATCTGATACATGTTCACCGGCAGTTGGCGATAACTTTTAATTTCGCCCTTAGCGATCATGGTAATGACTTCTTCATGGGTGGGGCCAAGACAAAAATCCCGTTCATGCCTGTCCTGGAAGCGTAATAACTCGGGGCCATAGTCCTGCCAGCGGCCCGACTCACGCCACAATTCAGCAGGTTGCACCGCGGGCAGAAAAACTTCCAATGCACCGGCGCGATTCATTTCCTCGCGGACAATATTTTCGACTTTTTGCAACACACGATGGCCCATAGGCAGCCAGCTATAGATGCCGGCGGCGGTGCGGCGGATCAAACCGGCACGAAGCATGAGTTGATGACTGATAATTTCGGCATCGGCCGGAGTTTCTTTTACCGTTGCAAGAAAGAATTGAGTGGTGCGCATTTCTAATTAAATATTGTTTTCGAAAAGTCGATTCTAACGTGTCCAGCCCTTGAATGGGTTTTCCAGTTGTACGTTTCGGTATTTGAAAAGAGGGATTAATACAACGCCGGCGACAAAGCCACCGATATGCGCGCCGAATGCGACACCACCACCCTGGTTGCCGCTGCTCATCAAAGGGCTGACGAGTTGTATCAAGAACCAGGCACCCAATACCCACATGGCTTTGAGGCGAATTAACGGCGCGAAAAAACCTAGAGGAATAAATAGCAATACGCGCGCATGCGGATGAAGTAATAGATAGGCGCCGAGCACGCCGGATATAGCACCGCTCGCGCCGACCATGGGGATAGCGGAATCTGCGTTTGGCAGAGCGTGGGCGAATACAGCGACGATTCCACAGACCACGTAGAAAATAATGTAGCGAACATGACCCATAGCGTCTTCGATGTTATTGCCGAATATCCACAGATACGCCATGTTGCCGATCAAATGCATCCAGCCGCCGTGCAGAAACATGGATGTGAAAACAGTAACGTATGTCGGGACGATAGCAATCTCCGGCGCGAGTTGACGTTCACCAAACAGAGTTACGGGAATGGCGCCCAGGCCGTAGGCAAGGAGTTGTTGGCCTTCGGCATCGTGCGCGACCTGCCATACGAAAACGACAACGCAGACAATAATCAGGGCGATGGTGACGACCGGCGTTATTCTTGTCGGATTGTCGTCACGCAGTGGTATCACGGTATTGTTCGAAAGTGAGTTGAAGTCTGCAATAATACCTCAATACCAATACGTGATAGGGCAACGGCCTGTGTTTCGATTTGAGATCTGCGCAACCAAATACCTGGATGATGTTTGCAAACTCCTCGATGCATCAGGATTGCCAACCTCGGACATTGATGCACAAGCACGCAAAGATTTCCTGCTTGCTATCGATGACAACGGTGCGTTGATGGGTGTGGTCGGATTGGAAAAATATGCAAGTCATGGATTGCTACGATCACTGGCTGTACACCCAAAAGCGCGTAATTGCGGTTTGGGCAAAGAACTGGTAGCGCGAGCGGAGAGTAGCGCAAGAGCTTCGGGTATTGAATCGTTATATTTACTGACAACGACTGCGGAGAATTTCTTTAGACGATTAAATTACTCGCTCACGAGCAGGAGTAACGTGCCGCGGGAGATTGTGCAAACAGCGGAGTTTGCGCATTTGTGCCCGGACAGCGCGGTGTGTCTTTGCAAATCATTAGCCTGGACAGGTACAGATTGCCCGAAGCAGGGCAAAATGGGATGATGTTATTTCTTGTTCACACGCGAGCGTGGTTCAAAAGGGTAATGTTATGAAGACTAAGAATGTATTCACCGTAGTGTTATTCGCGTCGGTTGTTGTTACTGGTGGTGCGTTTGCGGTGCAAAATTATGAAAGTGCGTCACCCGAACTGCAACCGGACCCGGTTTATGCGCCGGAAGAGGTGGTGCGTATCCAGATCGATGCGCTGGGAAAGAACGATGAGCCTTACGAAGATGCCGGCATAGAAATCACGTTTCGTTTTGCATCACCGCAAAACAAATTAACGACAGGTCCGTTGCCGCATTTTGTTGGAATTGTGCGTAGCCCGGCTTATGTAAAAATGATAAACCATAGCCATGTGGAATTCGGCCCTGTCCATATTGAAGAAGGCATGGCTCAGGTGCCGGTTTTGATTACCGCATCAGACGGTGAAAAAGTGGGGTATGTTTTTCGATTGTCCCGTCAATCGAAAGCGCCCTACGAACAATGCTGGATGACGGACGGCGTTGTGCCGATATCTGTCAAGAATTCAGGTGGTATTGAGTTATAACTATTTTTATCTTGTGAGTAACGTTGAAACGACAAATGAATTATCGCCACTGTATAAACGTATTTATGCATTGGTTGAGTTGATACCCAGCGCGCAGGTTGCAACCTACGGGCAAATCGCTGAAATGGTGACCTGTTCACCGCGTGTGGTGGGGTACGCGATGGCGGCGGTTCCCGAACATCTAAACCTGCCCTGGCATCGAGTAATCAATAGTCAGGGTAAAGTGAGCGTGCGTTCCGACGGTGCACCGAGCACGGACCAGCGACAGTTGTTACAGGATGAAGGCGTCGCTTTTGACAAACGCGGTAGAGTGAACTTCGACGAAGCTGCCTGGCATGGTCCCGATTGGGATTGGTTGCAGGCCAACGATTATAATGTCGCGCCGCCGGCAGGATATAAACGCAGTTGAAAAAGTCTGATGCGGCACACTACTTCGTTAAGACCTGACTCAAAATGCTCATGTATTTGTATATACACTCCGCTTTTTCGCCAGGTCTCGCCTCGTATTGCACTCACCTCAGACTTTTTCAACAAGCCATTAATCTTTTTTAAGCGTTGATGCGCGCTGTTATTCATTTAGCGCTGCACTTTCTTGTACCCGCGGCGGTAGCGAAAGTGTGGTATCGGCCACATTGGTTTCAGGCATTCCTTATCATGATTGCGACCATGGCCGTTGATCTCGATCACCTGCTTGCCGATCCTATCTACGATCCGAATCGTTGCGGCATCGGTTTTCATCCACTGCACAGCATTCCGGCGATCGGACTGTATATTGTCTTATTGTTTTTCCCGCGCTTGCGATTAATCGGCATTGGGTTATTACTTCATATGTTTCTGGATGGCACGGATTGCCTGTGGATGATGTTAGATGGTGGTAATTAGAGTGTTTAACATCGTTCTGCCAGCCGCATGCTATTTGTTGGCTACCACCTTTTCTTCTCCCATTGTTCCGGGTTTGCCCAGCTTTCTGCGCTTAACCAGTCCGGCGTGGGTTTATAGGTGGCAATGTCGTATTCGTAAATCGCATGTTCCACCAAGTCGCTTTGTTTAATTCTTTGCATACCTAAAGCAATAAAGTCATTGTTCGGTGTATCGATTGAATGACTAACAATAACGATCAGACGGCGAGTTAAGACGTCACGTGTCAGCGCTAAAGCTGACCAGCATTCTTGCGTCATTTCATCGAGCAAAATCACACCCAGGTCGTAACGCTTTTCGACAGCAACGATGTCGTTTGATTGTAAGTAATACACCTCGACATCGTGTTCCAGGCTTGCAGGAAGATCAATTTCTCCCGACTCGATTCCAACAACAAGCAGGGACTGCGGTAAAAGTTCTGTTAAGCGAGCGCGCAGGTACTTGCGGATTGCCCCATTCATGAGCCACCTGCCGGCCACAACCACGCCGCACCACGCACGCCGGAACTGTCGCCGTGTTTGTTCGGAACGATTACAGTTCGTAACTCATCGTTGAACACATGTTGTTCAATGCACTGACGCTCACGTGAGTACAAATCATCAATATTCGACAGTCCGCCGCCAATAACGATGACATCAGGATCGAGGATGTTGATTACCGTTGCAACAGCACGACCAAATCGGTTGAAAAAATCCGCCATGGTTTTTTTTGCAATGGTGTCGCCTTCACTTGCTTGTTGCACAATCTCACTTGCATTGACGCCGTCGCAACCACCATTGACGATGTATTGATTCGCTAAACCGGGGCCGGAGAGAAAAGTTTCCACACAACCCTTGCGCCCGCAATAACATTTTGGTCCTGCGGCCTCTAAAACGTTGTGACCCCATTCCCCGGCGATGTGTTGCGCTCCTGAAATCAGTTGCTGATTTACAACGATGCCGCCGCCGACGCCTGTTCCCATAATAATTCCAAAAACAACATCGTAGCCCTGACCGGCACCATCCATCGCTTCGGAAAGCGCGAAACAATTGGCGTCATTCTCGATTCGGATTTCCCGTGCCAGCATTTGACACAGGTCTTGTTGTACGGGCTGGTTATTGAGGCAAACCGTATTTGAATTTTTCAAATTCCCCGTGACGGTAGAGATCGCACCGGGCGTATCGATACCGACAGTGCAGGATTGCTCGGCAAGTTGTTCCAACTCGTGCACCAGGTCGGTGATATTGCTTAAAACAGCGCTATAGCCCTCCGAGGAAGGTGTTTTGCGGCGAATCCGATGCAGTATTTCGCCGGTTTCACTCATGACAATGCCTTCTGTCTTGGTGCCGCCAAGATCAATACCTATGCGCATTTTGTTATTTTGCTCATAACAGCCCGAAAATTACATTAGTTTACTGGCACGAACCGGCATCTTCTAATACGATTAGTCGCATGATCAGGATACTTACGATGGCGATTGTGGCTATTTGGCTGTCGATTTTATCGAGTGCAACGTTTGCCGTTGAGATTCAGGTATTGGCACTGACCAAGGACAAGGCGATTTTGAATATAAACGGTGCGCGTCGGGTCTTGCAAACCGGCCAGACCAGCCCTGAAGGGGTTACCTTGATTGATTCGAACAGTGCCGAGGCGGTTGTCGAAATCGACGGACAACAAGAGGTTTTTCCGTTGGGTGTGGTGGTCACTCCGATTACGCATAAAAACAGCAGCTCGACGGGCGATCCTACGGTGACGCTTTACGCCGATGCTTCCGGCTTTTTTTTCGCCGATGGAAAAATCAATAACCAACCGGTGCGATTTCTGGTCGATACCGGTGCCAGTTCTATCGCGATGAGCAGTGCGACAGCGGATCGCATTCGGCTGGATTATTCCAAGGGCACGCCAGGCATTGCGCAAACGGCCAGCGGTATAGCACAAATGGTTGCAGTCAAGTTGAATTCGGTATCGATCGGTAACATCGAACTGTATAACATCGACGCCAGCGTTATCATCGGTTCGTTTCCAACCGAACCACTGCTGGGTGCGACATTTCTCGAGCGTCTGAATATGACGCGCACGGGGGAGAAGCTGGAGCTAAAGAAAAGCTTTTAGTTGCCGATTAAAGCTAAACCCTTGCGCGTTTATCCCGCGAAATCTGAGCGAATGCCGAGTGATTGTGGATGGACTCGAAGTTCTCGACCGACACGGTAAAGGTTTCTATGCGTTGGTCCTGATCGAAAACGGCGGCGACATCGCGTGCCACGTCTTCGACAAACTTGGGATTGTCATACGCTTTCTCGGTAACATATTTTTCGTCGCTGCGTTTTAACGAACCGTATATCTCCGAGCTGGCTTGCTGCTCTACCTTTTCGATTAGCTCTTCCAGCCATACAAACGCATTCGCGCGGACGTTGAGCGTAATATGCGAACGCTGATTGTGCGCACCGTAATCGGAAATCGTTTTTGAGCAAGGGCAAAGACTGGTAACCGGTATCACGATGTTGATTCCAACATCGGTTTTACCTTTGACGATTGATCCGCTTAATGTCACGTCGTAATCCACCACGCTCCGTATTCCGGAAACCGGTGCCGCTTTTTTGATAAAAAACGGAAAGCGAATTTCAACGTAGCCTTGTTCCGCTTCCAGTCGCTTACACATGTCCACCAGCAATTGCTTGAACGACGCGATGGACAAGGCTTCGGGTTCCTCGCTCAAAATATCGATAAAGCGCGACATGTGTGTGCCTTTGACATGATGGGGCAGGGCGACATACATATTGACCGTGGCAACCGTAGGCTGGGATTGCCCGTCACGCTGGCAAACATGCAGCGGGTGGCGAATGTCCTTGATACCGACCTTGTCGATAGCGATATTACGCGCGTCCGGGCTGCCCTGAACGTCGGCTATAAAATCATCTTTGATCGGGTTGGTGTTGTCCATCGGGTTTAACGTTGACTAAGTCGCTGAATTGGAAATTGACACAAGCGGGTTACGGGATAAAAGTGTAAGTAGATTGTGCGTTGAGAACAAGCGGATAATCGCCGTAACCGCATATAAACCTTTGTTATCCGCCCGCTTTTTCGGTGTTAGTAGCTTCGATTGACCAAAAAACTCGCCAGTTCGGCTAATAAATGGGTGTCTCCAGGTAATTTATCAAGGCTGGTAGTGGCGCGTTTATACCCGTTTTCTGCCGCCGCGCGTGCGCCATCAATACCCAGCAGGCTGACATAGGTCGGTTTATTTAACTCTGCGTCCGAGCCGCTGTCTTTACCCAGAGTTTGCGTGTCCGCTGTCGCATCCAGAATGTCATCCGCCACTTGGAAAGCCAGGCCGATCGCAGCCGCGTAGTCGTCCAGCGCGTTTAAACTCGTTTCATCGACTTTGTCATAACAGAGCGCACCTAACGCGACCGCTGCGCGTATTAACGCACCGGTTTTGCGCCGATGCATGTTTTCCAGGTCATTTAACGCAAGCGATTTGCCCATAGCGTCGAAATCGATGGCTTGTCCGCCCGCCATGCCTGACGCGCCGCTGGCTTGAGCAAGCCGTGCAATCATTGCATTGCGTTGGTGATCGTTAACCCTTAGCGTTTTGTCGCTCGCCAGAATATCAAAGGCCAGGGTTTGTAACGCATCGCCTGCGAGAATGGCCATGGCTTCGCCAAACGCCTTATGACAGGTCGGTTTGCCACGACGCAATTCATCGTCATCCATGGCCGGCAGATCATCGTGAATCAGCGAGTACGCGTGGATCATTTCGACCGCACAGGCCGGCGTGTCGAGAATGCCCGGTTCAACACCGAACAACTCGCCCGTGCTATAAACCAGCATCGCGCGCAGACGCTTGCCGCCATCGAGACAGGAGTAGCGCATGGCCTCATGCAGGCGCCTCGATTCATCTTCGGGTGACGGAAGTCGCTGTTCTAATGCGAATTCAACACGCTCCCGGCATTCGTGCCAACGACTTTCGAAAGTGCTCAATCCAGCTCGTCTTCCTCGAAGGGTTCGGTTTCGTAGCCACCGTGTTTTTTGACCAGTTTTTCCACACGTAACTCGGCTTCCTCGAGACTTTTTTGGCAGGAGCGCGATAATTCCATACCACGTTCAAAATCCTTGAGTGATGTTTCCAGTGTCTGGTCACCTTGCTCCATGCGTTCGACAATTTTTTCCAGTTCGCCAAGTGCTTTTTCGAAATCCACAGTTTGTGTTTTCGT
Source organism: Arenicellales bacterium (assembly GCA_965216365.1). Lineage (GTDB taxonomy): Bacteria > Pseudomonadota > Gammaproteobacteria > Arenicellales > CBDCFT01 > CBDCFT01. The sequence continues at coordinate 62,323 of CBDCFT010000003.1, forward strand.
TTTCCTGCTTGCAGTCTTTTTCTTTGTCGTCGCCATAAAATAATGAACGTTAGTCTGTGGTTTGTTTGACACCTTATTGGCCTGAACCTAGAATACGGGCGCATTCGGGTGAGCCGGTTTTAATGGCGCCCGCATCTTACCGTATCCATTTATAACCACCAAATTGGAGTCCGACCATGGAACTCAAAGGCAGTAAAACCGAACAGAATCTGAAAGACGCATTTGCCGGGGAATCCCAGGCCAATCGACGTTACCTGTATTTCGCATCCAAAGCCGATGTGGAGGGCTATAACGACGTCTCCGCCGTATTTCGCTCCACCGCCGAAGGCGAAACCGGTCATGCCCACGGGCATCTGGAATACTTAGAAGCCGTAGGCGATCCGGCCACCGGCTTACCGATCGGTACGACCTCGGCCAACCTGCAGGCGGCTATTGCCGGCGAAACCCACGAATACACCGACATGTACCCGGGCATGGCCAAATCCGCCCGTGACGAAGGTTTCGATGAAATTGCCGACTGGTTCGAGACCCTGGCCAAAGCAGAGCGTTCGCATGCTAATCGGTTTCAGAAAGCATTAGATGGACTGGATGCTTAGTTATCTCTCGCAACAGACAAGTTGAAGTTGTTCTCTAGGGCCGGTATCTCACCGGCCCTAGCCACGTTTGCATGTAGATTTTAGTTCTGGAATTTTGTTATTGACGTGTTTGTAAACGATGCCGCGTAAGTACGATTCATCTTCTATCGAAGTCCTAACCGGTCTGGAACCCGTGCGCAAGCGCCCGGGCATGTATACCCAAACCGAGCGACCGAATCATTTAGCCCAAGAAGTTGTCGACAATGCCGTCGACGAAGCCATCGCTGGTTATGCAAAAGTCATCGACGTCGTGTTGCATGACGACGGTTCCATGACCGTGGCGGATAACGGTCGCGGTATGCCGGTTGATATTCGTAAAGATTACGGAATTAGCGGAACGGAGTTAATTTTGACTCGCTTACACGCCGGCGCAAAATTCTCGCAAAAAGATTACACCTATTCCGGTGGTTTGCATGGTGTCGGTGTATCCGTTGTGAATGCCTTGTCAAAACGGCTGGAAGTGTGGGTGCGGCGCGAAGGTAAGCAGTACCACATGCGTTTTGGTGATGGCGATAAAAAGACCGCGTTAAAAGTCTCCGGTAAAGTCAGCGCGCGGGTGACCGGAACCGTCATTCGATTCTGGCCGGATGCCAAGTTTTTTGACAGCGTTAAATTCAATGTGCCACGGCTCAAACGATTATTGCGCGCAAAAGCGGTATTGTGTTCCGGGCTTGAAATCAACTTCGCCGATGAAAATGACGAAGCGAACAACGAGTCGTGGTGTTTTGAAGACGGTTTAAAAGCTTACTTGCTGGAAGAGCTGGGTGGCGCGGAAACCATTCCCGAAGATCCGTTTATCGCCCATTTCAAAGGCAATGACGAAGAAGCGGATTGGGCGCTGGTTTGGGCTGTCGATGCGGACGAACTCATTACGGAAAGCTATGTCAATTTGATTCCCACGGTTCAAGGCGGCACTCATGTCAACGGTTTTCGCACCGGTTTGACTGAAGCCTTGCGCGAGTTTTGTGAGTTTCGTGACTTATTGCCACGCGGCGTAAAACTCACACCGGAAGACGTGTGGGCGCAATGCGCCTACGTTTTGTCTATTCGGCTGAAAGACCCGCAATTCAGTGGTCAGACTAAAGATCGCTTGTCGTCGCGCGATGCCGCTGTTTTTGTTTCCGGCGTAGCGAAAGATTCGCTAAGCCTTTGGTTGAACGAACACGTTGCCGATGGTGAGCGGGTTGCGCAACTGGCTATCGACAACGCGCAAAAACGATTGCGTGCCGGTAAACGGGTCGAACGTAAAAAGGTCGCTACCGGTCCGGTGTTGCCCGGCAAACTCGCGGATTGCACCAGCCAGGATGTCGATCAAACCGAATTGTTTTTGGTGGAAGGCGATTCTGCAGGCGGCTCCGCCAAGCAGGCGCGCTCACGCGAATTTCAGGCCATCATGCCGCTACGTGGAAAAATCTTGAATACATGGGAAGTCGATTCGGCGGAAGTGCTAGCTTCCCAGGAAGTACACGATATTGCCGTAGCTTTGGGTGTGGATCCCGGCTCTGAGGATTTAAGCGGTCTGCGTTATGGCAAGGTGTGCATCCTGGCGGATGCCGACTCCGATGGCGCGCATATTGCAACCTTGCTTTGCGCTTTGTTCGTGCGGCATTTTCCGGTATTAGTAGCAGATGGACGTGTGTGCGTCGCAATGCCACCACTGTTTCGAATTACCGTAGGCAAGCATGTTTTTTACGCGCTGGATGAAGGTGAACGAAAAGGCATTCTTGATCGTATTGAGGCCGAGAAAATTCGAGGCAAGGTCAATATAGGTCGATTCAAAGGTCTCGGTGAAATGAATCCGCCTCAATTGCGGGAAACGACGATGGACCCGGATACACGTCGCCTGGTACGTCTGGAAGTTAAGAAAGGTGACGCGACGCAAAAGACCCTGGATATGTTGCTGGCTAAAAAGCGTGCGGCGGACCGAAAAGCCTGGTTGGGTGAGAAAGGCGATCAAGTTGACGTGGCCGCGTAAATAGTAAATCACTCAGGAAATGTGAACTAGAGAATTGATCAATGCCCAGAAAACGCAAATCGGATAAAGACTCCGGCCAGTCACGTATGATGTTCCAGGCCGAGTTGGAACGCGTGCCAATGGCATCGTTCACGGAAAATGCGTACTTGAATTATTCGATGTACGTCATTCTCGACCGGGCGCTGCCCCAGGTTGCGGACGGTTTCAAGCCGGTACAGCGCCGGATTATTTATGCCATGTCCGAACTGGGTCTGAACGCGGGTGCAAATTACAAAAAGTCTGCACGTACGGTGGGTGATGCGCTGGGTAAGTACCACCCCCACGGCGATACGGCTTGTTACGAGGCCATGGTGTTGATGGCACAACCGTTCAGTTATCGCTACCCGTTAGTGGACGGGCAGGGTAACTGGGGTTCGACGGACGATCCGAAAGAGTTTGCCGCCATGCGTTACACCGAGGCTAAGCTCACAAAATATGCCGAAGTGTTTTTATCCGAATTGGGTCAAGACACGGTCGATTGGCAACCGAATTACGATGACGAGCATCTAGAGCCGAAAGCGTTTCCGGCACGTCTGCCGAATATTTTGTTAAACGGCGGTTCGGGCATCGCGGTCGGCATGGCGACGGACATCCCGCCACACAACATCAAAGAAGTGGTGAGTGCCTGTGTGCGTTTACTGGAAGCACCCAAGACCACGGTCAAACAACTATGCAAACACATTAAAGGGCCGGACTTTCCCAGCGAAGGCGAGATTGTGACGCCGGGTGAAGAATTGGTAAGCATGTACGAAACCGGCAATGGCTCGGTGCGTCAGCGTGCAGTGTACGAACGCGAGAACGGCAACATTGTTTTGAACGCATTGCCGTACCAGGTATCCGGTGCACGGTTGCGTGAGCAGGTCGCGACGCAGATCACGGCGAAAAAACTGCCCATGGTGGTGGATATTCGTGATGAGTCCGATCATGAGAATCCAACACGTCTTGTTATCGAACCACGTTCCAATCGCGTGGATGTTGATGCGTTGATGAATCATTTGTTTGCGACCACGGATCTGGAGCGCAGCTACCGGGTTAATTTCAATGCAATCGGTCTCGATGGTCGACCTAAAGTTTTTAATCTGCGCGACCTGTTAACCGAGTGGCTTGAGTTTCGCACCGAAACCGTCCGTCGCCGAACCCAGTTCCGTTTCGATCAAATCGTCGACCGACTGCATATCCTTGATGGATACTTAATCGCTTTTCTCAATATCGACGCAGTCATCAAGATTATTCGTACCGAGGACAAACCCAAAGAAGCCTTGATGAAGCGCTTCAAGTTGAGCGAGATTCAAGCCGAAGCCATTCTCAATCTGCGTTTGCGTCAGTTAGCCAAGCTTGAAGAAATCAAGATTCGTGGCGAGCAGGACGAATTAACGAAAGAAAAGGCGAATCTGGAAAAAATTCTCAAATCGCCGAAACGATTAAAGGACTTGGTGCGTGATGAATTGATTGCCGATGCCGAAGAGTATGGTGATGATCGACGCTCACCCATTGAACAACGTGAGGCGGCAAAAGCCCTTGACCAAAATGCCTTGATTCCATCGGAACCGGTCACGATTATCTTGTCGCAAAAGGGCTGGGTGCGTGCGGCCAAAGGCCACGACGTCGACCCGAATTCGTTGAGTTATCGGTCCGGTGACGGGTTTTTACAGGCAGCACCAGGTAAAACCAACGAAAACTTGTTGTTCATGGATTCCACCGGACGTACTTATTCCGTTGCCGCTCATCGCTTGCCCTCTGCACGTAGCTTTGGCGAGCCACTCAGCAGCAGTTTGAATCCTCCCGCCGGTGCAACTTTCGCATCCGTCATGATGGGACGCGAAGACGATCAGTTTCTCGTCAGCACCAGCGCCGGTTACGGTTTCGTTACACGAATTGGCGATATGGTGACAAAAAATAAAGCAGGTAAAGCCCTGCTACGGGTATCGGAAGGCGCGTCGGTATTGACCGCGCCGAGAGTAGCCGACGTCGAGTACGACTGGCTTGCAGTGGTGACCAACGTGGGACGCATGTTGATTTTTACCGTGGGTGAATTGCCGGAACTTGGAAAAGGAAAAGGTGTAAAGTTGATCAATATTCCCGCTGCAAAATTCAAATCCGGCGAAGAGTTCGTTATTGGCGTTACCGTGTTCGGCGAAGGCGACAGCCTCGTCGTGCATGCAGGTAAACGTCATCTCAATTTAAAACCTGCCGATTTCGATAACTATGTCGGTGAACGTGCTCAACGCGGACGCTTTTTACCGCGCGGGTTACGGCAGGTAAAGAGCGTTGGGGTGGTAGAGTAAGGAGAGCCTTTACGTCATGTTTCAGGTCTCTTTTTTCTCAGGTTAGAGTATATTTCATCCCGTGCTTACAGTGCTTAAGACGAGGTACTTTTCTTGACGGCCAAAATAAAGTACCCAAAAGCCGAATTTATTATCTTTGGTGGCCCCTGCATTTTGGTTCCTGGTGACGAACTTTCTCACCGAAAAAAACCCTTTGTTAATTTACCAGGGCGATGGGCCGGCTCGACGAATCTATCCTAATTCGGTGAACCTTACCGCCGTTCTTGTCTATGTATCCCTGCAATCCTCTTTCGTCATGGCAGAACGCAAAGGAGCAAAAAGACACTGGTGGGAGCGAGCTTGCTCGCGAATAGTTTTGACTGGATGCTTGCCTTCGCAGGCATGACGAATCATTGAATTTATTCTTTCTTCCTTCGTGTTCGAGCAAACCGACTGACGCCGGTGTTGTGGAGGAATAGACCTTTAGGGCAACCCCCGAAACAACACCAGGAAGGAGGGGATCCTATATTTGCTTTTACGAAAATAAATTTAGGGTGCAGCGAGTGCGAAACATGATTTTGGTGGCTTTTGCCGAAACAAAAGCCACTCACCGTCAAGGCGAAATCATGAAATTCGAACGACTACAAATATGTTATTGCCAAATGACTTTAATAATACTTCTAAACGCAAATTCTTAGTGGAAACGAACTTGTTTAATTCATAAAGCAGTCTAAAAAGGCAACTCCAAACCGGGTTGGGTTTGTTCAAACAGATCACGGAAACGATTCTGGATCTTGGCAAGGTTTTCCTGTTTATCCGCTTCGAAGCGTAAGATGATAGTCGGTGTCGTGTTGGAGGCGCGGGCTAAGCCGAATCCATTGTCGAAATCGACCCGGACACCATCAATGGTGTTGAGTTCGCCGTCGGGGAATGATACTGTCGCTACCAATTTTTCTATCAAAGTATGATGTTCGCCTTCGTTCATCTCAAGACGCAGCTCAGGCGTGTTAACCGTATTGGGTATGTCAGCAAATATCTCACGGGATGAGCGTGAATCCGCTGCAAGCAGTTCGCACAAACGGGCGCCGGTGTAGAGTCCATCGTCGAATCCATACCAGCGTTCATTGAAAAAGAAATGACCACTCATCTCTCCGGCCATAGCGGCACCGGTTTCTTTTAATTTCGCTTTTATCAATGAATGCCCGGTTTTCCACATGGTAGGTTTGCCGCCGGCGGCACGAATCGCGGCAGGTAGTGTCTGTGAGCATTTAACATCGTAGATAAACTCTACTCCCGGTCGTTCTTTCAAGATACTTTGCGCGAACAATGACATCACACGGTCTGACCAGATTATGTCGCCGTCGGGAGTCACTACGCCGCAACGGTCACCGTCTCCGTCGAAGGCCAGACCGACATCAGCATTCACTTCTTTTACTTTGGCAATGACATCCTGCAGGTTTTCAGGCTGGCTCGGGTCGGGGTGATGGTTGGGGAAGTTGCCGTCGACCTCGCAAAATAATTCATGCACTTCGCAGCCGATTTCGTTGAACAGACGCGGAGCAATGCCACCGGCAACGCCGTTACCACAATCGATGACAATCCGCAGCGGCTTGTCGAGTTTTACATCGCTGGTGATACGTTCTATATATGCATCGACGACATCTTCCGATTTGAATGCACCGTTGCCTTCGCTAAAGTCATTCTCTTCAATGCGTCGTCGCAGGGATTGAATGGCATCGCCGGACAAGGTTTCACCGGCGATCATCATCTTGATACCGTTATATTGTGGTGGGTTGTGACTACCGGTGACGGCGCAACCGGAACCCGTACCGAGATGATGAGTTGCAAAATAAACAACAGGTGTCGGGACGCAACCGATATCGACAACATCGCAACCCGCAGAGCGAATACCGTCGCTCAGCGCCTGGCTCAGCGACGGGCCGGATAAGCGTCCGTCGCGTCCGACGACAATGGTGTCCTGTTCTCGTCGTTGTGCCTCGCTGCCAATCGCGCGCCCGATAGCGGTGACGGATGCTTCGGTCAGCGAATCATCGACAATGCCACGAATATCGTAAGCCTTAAAAATTTCCGCTCTTGTTTCCATTATTTATTTTGTAAACCGCTTAGTTGGCTTTATGAATAGCACGTTTGTCGACTGCCAGCGCGGCTTCGTGTACAGCCTCGGCCAGAGTTGGGTGTGCGTGAATGGTGCGCGCCAGATCTTCGGAGCTTGCCTTGTATTCCATCGCCAGAACGGCTTCGCTGATTAACTCCGACACATGGGGGCCGACCATGTGTACACCGAGGATACGGTCGGTTTTTTCCGAGGCAATAATTTTTACGAATCCTATCGGTTCTTCCATGGCGCGCGCCCGCCCGGTGGCGGCAAAGGGAAAGGTACCAATCTTTAGCGACTCGCCATTTGCTTTGAGTTCTTGCTCGGTTTTTCCCACCCAGGCGATTTCAGGTGCGGTGTAAATAACCCAGGGTACGGTGTTGAAATCGATATGCCCGATACCGGTGGCGATGGTTTCAGCAACGGCGACGCCTTCTTCGGAACTCTTGTGCGCCAGCATCGGGCCGCGCACCGCATCGCCGACTGCGTAAACACGGTCTACGCCGGTTCGACAATGATCGTCCACTTCGATAAAACCACGTTCGCCGATGGTTACACCTGAGTCAGGTGCCAACAGGTTTTCGGTATAAGGCCGGCGGCCGATGGCAACAATCAGCCGGTCGAATTCAATTGTTTGTTCACCTTTTTTGTCGGTGTAATTTACGGCCACAACACCGTCTTTCACTTGCGCCGATTGCACTAATGCACCGAGGCGAATATCCAGACCCTGTTGCTTGTATTGTTTTTTCGCTTCTCGCGCGACATTTTTATCTGCTGCAGCAAGAAAATCATCCAACGCCTCAAGCAGTGTGACCTCTGCGCCCAAACGCCGCCACACGCTGCCCAGTTCCAGGCCGATAACGCCGGCACCGATTACGCCAAGCCGCTTGGGGGCTTCCTCGAATTCCAGTGCACCGGTGGAACTAACAATAAACTCATCGTCGAATGGTACATTGGGCAACGGCATGGGTTCGGAGCCACTGGCAATAATCACGTGATTCGTTTCCAGCGTCTGCGTGACCTCGCTCGATTTTACGTCGAGTACTTCCACTTTCTTATTTGCCAGCAAACGACCATGACCATGAATACTGGTGACCTTGTTCGCCTTGAACAACATGCCGATGCCGTCAGTCAGCGCTTTAACAATTTTTTCCTTGCGCTGAATCATGGTGGGTACATCCATGCTTGCACCGTCAACGCTGATACCGTGAGCGGCGAATTGATGGTTGATCTTGTGGTATTGCTCGGACGAATCCAGCAGGGCTTTGGATGGGATACAACCTACGTTTAAACAAGTCCCGCCAAGAGCTGGTTTGCCGTCATTGTTAATCCATCGATCAATACAAGCGGTTTTCAAACCGAGTTGAGCGCAGCGTATGGCGGCCACATAACCGCCAGGTCCCGCGCCTATAACTACAACGTCAAACGAATCGGACATAGATCCTCCGTTATTAGAAACTGTTTATAGGTGGGCGTCCGTGCCAGAATAAAATCAAAGAATAGTGTTATACCCCAAGTAACATGCGTGCAGGATCTTCCAAAGATTCTTTGATAGTGACTAAAAATTGCACGGCTTCGCGACCATCAATAATTCGATGATCGTAGGTCAAGGCCAAATACATCATGGGGCGGACTACAACTTCGCCATTGATTGCCATTGGTCTGTCCTGAATGTTGTGCATACCCAGGATTGCGCTTTGCGGTGGGTTAATAATCGGCGTGGATAACATTGAACCAAACACACCGCCATTAGTGATAGTAAATGTGCCACCGGTTAGTTCGTCCATGGTCAGTGCACCGTCTTTGGCCTTGCGCCCAAACTCATTGATGTCGGATTCGATTTGCGCAAAACTTTTTTGATCGACATCACGCAAAATGGGAACCACCAGGCCACGCGGTGAAGATACCGCGATACCAATGTCATAGTAGTCGTGATAAACAATGTCACCGCCATCAATAAACGCATTGACCGCAGGAAAGCGTTTTAACGCTTCGATACTGGCCTTGACGAAAAAGGACATGAAGCCCAGTCGTACACCGTGTTTTTTTTCAAAGGCATCACGATAGTCAGAACGTAAATTTTTAACTTCGTAGAGGTCGACCTCATTGAACGTCGTCAACAAAGCCGCCGTTTGCTGGGCGTCGACCAGGCGTGAGGCAATGGTTTTGCGCAGACGTGACATGGGTTCGCGGCGTTCTTCCCGCGCCCCCGTCGATACGACCGGAGCGGGTGCGTGGCTGGGTGCAGCCGCCGGCGTGTCAGGTTTCGGGCTGGCCTGCTCGGCGAAATAGTTCAGCACATCTTCTTTGAGAATCCGGCCATCCGGGCCGGTCGCGGTAATGGCGTTGGCATCGATACCATGTTCTTCAATTAAACGCCGCACTGCCGGGCTGAGCCTGTCGTCGGCTTCGCCGGAGGCCTCTGTTGCAGCGGGTTCAGCCTTGGCTTCGGCGGCGGGCGCTGCGACTTCGCCTGGTTCGAGCACGGCAATTACCTGTTGGCTGAGTACCGTATCGCCTGCATTATGCTTGATCTCTTTCAACACGCCGTCAGCCGGCGCCGGCACCTCCAGTACGACTTTTTCGGTTTCTATATCGACCAGGTTTTCGTCCCGTCTGACCGAATCCCCAGGATTTTTGTGCCATTCCATCATAATGGCATCGGCAACCGACTCCGGCAGCACCGGAACTTTTATTTCAATTGACATGGGCGTTAATCCTTTCGACGTTATGGGTATCGGTAAGAGTAAGGGCCTGATCCACCAGGGCGGTTTGTTGTTGTAAATGCAGCGAGTGATAGCCTACGGCAGGAGAAGGCGACGCTTCTCTTCCAGCGTAACTGAGTTCCTGGTCGGCGCGCAAACAATCGCGTACATGATGGCGTATCTGATACCACGCGCCCTGGTTCTTGGGTTCTTCCTGACACCAGACGATCTCCTTGGCGGCGGGATAAACATTCAACTGATTAGTCAACAAATCTTTAGGAAACGGATGCAGTTGCTCCATGCGGATGATGGCGACATCATCTTGTTGTCGCATACTGCGCTCAGTCAGAATGTCGTAATACACTTTGCCGGTGCATAGAATAATGCGTTTGACTGTCTCCGAATTGATCGATTCGATTTCCGGAATGACCGATTGGAATTCACCACGAGTCAGATCTTCCAGATGCGATACTGATTGTTTGTGACGCAGTAAACTCTTCGGAGACATTACAATTAACGGCCGGCGCATAGGCCGCACAATTTGACGGCGCATCATATGAAACATTTGTGCAGGCGTGGTCGGCACGCAAACCTGCATGTTGTGTTCGGCACATAGTTGCAGGAAACGCTCCAGTCTTGCGGATGAATGCTCCGGCCCCTGACCTTCATATCCGTGCGGTAACAACATGGTTAGACCGCACAGGCGTTTCCATTTTGCCTCGCCGCTACTGATAAATTGATCGATTACCACTTGCGCGCCGTTGACGAAATCGCCAAATTGACCTTCCCAGATAACCAGTGTGTTCGGCTCCGTTGTTGCATAACCGTACTCGAAACCTAACACCGCTTCTTCAGATAGCAACGAATTGATAACCAGAAATTTATCCGGGTTCTTTTCGATGTTACGCAGCGGCACATAGGTATCGCGGTTTTTTTGGTTATGCAGTACCGCATGGCGATGAAAGAATGTGCCGCGTCCGGAGTCCTGACCCGACAAGCGTACGGCATAACCATCATCGATCAGCGTCGCATAAGCCATGGTTTCCGCGAAACCCCAGTCCATGGGTAATTCGCCGGCCGCCATTTTGGCGCGGTCATCCATTATTTTACGTACACGCGGGTGCAGTTCGAAGTCCTCGGGTAACTGTTCCAGTTGTTTCCAGATGGTTTGTAATCGTTCGGCACTGACGCTGGTTTCGGCCTCGTCGGTCCACTCGGCACCGATATACGGTGTCCAGTCAACCATGTATTGTGCTTTGTTGGGGTCAATTATCTGACCCGCTATAACGCGGCCTTCATCCAGCGCGTCGCGGTTGTCGATGACTAATTGTTCGACCTCTTCGTTTGTCATTACGCCCTCGGTAATCAACCGTTCAGCGTAAATTTGTCGCGTTGTCGGGTGCGAGCGAATGGCGCGATACATAATCGGTTGGGTGACCGCGGGTTCGTCCGCTTCGTTGTGCCCGTGGCGCCGGTAGCAGACCAGATCAATCACTACGTCTTTATGAAACTGCATGCGGAAGTCCAGTGCCAGTTCGGTCACGAAAATAACCGCGTCGGGGTCATCCGCGTTGACATGAAAAATCGGTGCCTGCACCATCTTGGCGACTTCGGTGCAATACAGTGTCGAACGCGCATCCAGCGGATTACTGGTGGTAAACCCGATCTGGTTGTTGACGATAATATGCACGGTACCGCCGGTGCCATAACCCCGTGCCTGGGACATGTTGAATGTTTCCATGATCACACCTTGTCCGGCAAAGGCAGCATCGCCGTGAATTAGAACAGGCAAAATCATGCTGCGTTCGCGGTCATCACGCCGTTCCTGGCGTGCGCGCACCGACCCTTCTACTACGGGATCGATGATTTCCAGGTGTGACGGGTTGAAGCTAAGGGCCAAATGAACCGGCCCACCCGGTGTCAGAATATCCGATGAAAAGCCCTGGTGATATTTGACGTCACCGGTGTCGGTATCATCATCTTCGGTTGAATATTTCCCCTCAAATTCGCTAAACAAATCCGAAGGTAGTTTACCGAGCGTATTTACCAATACGTTCAAACGCCCGCGATGGGCCATACCAATGACAATTTCGCGGGTGCCGCTGGCGCCGGAGCGTTGAATCAGATCCGACAGCATGGGAATCAGACTTTCGCCACCTTCCAGTGAAAAACGTTTTTGACCGACGTACTTGGTGTGCAGATAACGTTCCAGACCCTCGGATGCGGTCAGGCGTTCCAGAATATGACGGCGTTCTTCGTTTGTGCGCGGGGCGCGAACCTGCAGGGTTTCCAGTCGCGCCTGAATCCAGCGTTTTTCCTGAGTATTGGTAATGTACATGTACTCCGAACCCACCGGCCCGCAGTAAATTTCACGACATAAATCGATAAACTCACGCAACGGCAATTCATCGATCGCGGCGAATGAACCCGTATTAAATACAGTGTCCATATCCGCTTCGGTCAAGTCATTAAAGTCTAGGTCGAAATCCGGAATAGGCTGGGGCTTGGTCAGACCCAGCGGATCGAGATTGGCGACCTGGTGGCCGCGTGTGCGAAATGCGTTTACCAGCCGCAGTACCGAACTTTGTTTTTGCGCGGCTTCGGGAGACCAGGGTTTCGATCGGTAATCAAACTCACCGGACCGGGAAGTCTTGGGTATACCGGTTTGCGCGGACGGTATGGCAGCGAAATGTTTGCGCCAGTTCTCACCCACACTGGCAGGGTCGTTTAAATACTCGTGGTAGAGTTGGTCAAGATAACTGAGATTGCCACCTGCCAGATAAGAGGTATCTCCACGACCAGTAGAACTTTTGTTTGATGAATTAGAAGTCATCGCTGCGTCACTACGCTGTTAGTTGAAAGACTAAAACCTGTTTGTAATCCACACCATCACCGAACGGTTCCCTTGAGTGGATTATAGGCAACACCCGGGTAAATTTCCTCACACATTAGCTGATTTATGCCGAACCAGGAACTAAATGGTTATTGTTTTCCAGTGTGACCAAATCCACCGCTGCTGCGTTCACTTTGCGTAAAGTCCTCCACCACATCAAAAGCGATTTGCTCGACGCGTATGAACACCATCTGCGCGATGCGGTCACCGGGTTCAATGACAAAACCCTTTGTGCCGCGATTCCATACCGACACGAATACCTGGCCCTGATAATCGGAGTCAATCAAACCGACCAGATTACCGAGGACAATGCCGTGTTTATGGCCTAAACCCGAGCGTGGCAGCAAAACGGCAGCCAACGACGGGTCCTCGACATGGATCGCCATGCCCGAGGGGATCAGCTCACACTCACCGGGGTTGATGGTCGTGTTCTGATCGACACAGGCACGAATATCGACTCCCGCCGATCCCGGGGTAGCGTGTTCCGGCAGGCCAAATTCATCGTGCAGACGATTGTCGAGTATTTTGAGTTGTATTTTTTGCATCGAGTTGATCGGCGATGTACGAGACCAGTTGACGGGCGAGTTTTGTTTTAGGTGCCGACGCTAATTCCTGAATACCTTGCCGGTCTACCAGTGTCAACGCATTATTGTCATCGCCAAAACCACCTTCTTCAGCACCGACTTTATTGGCAGCAATTAAGTCAACGCCTTTCGCAACCAGTTTTTTGCGCGCATGGTTAATCACATCGTTGGTTTCGGCGGCAAAGCCGACGGTGAACGGTTTCTTGGGCAGGGCCGCCACACTGGTAAGAATGTCAGGATTTTTAACCAGCTCCAGGTGCATAGTGTCATCCTGTTTTTTTATTTTTTGCCGTTGCGTTTCGGCCGGGCGGTAGTCGGCAACCGCGGCGACACCGATAAATACGTCAGCCTGTTCGATGCAAGCGTGTACCGCATCGTGCATTTGCAGCGCCGACTTGACTTTAACCACCGTGGCGCGTTCGGGTGCAGTCAAGACGGTCGGTCCGGTAACCAAAGTCACTGCAGCGCCTGCATCGATGGCCGCCTGGGCGACGGCGTAACCCATTTTGCCGGAACTGTGATTGGTCAGCACCCGCACCGGGTCCAGTGCTTCCCAGGTTGGACCGGCGGTGATGACCATACTGACGCCATTCAATTTATCGCTTTTGAACAGGGCGTTGATTTCGTCAGCAATGACTTCCGGTTCCAGCATTCTACCCGGGCCGGTTTCACCACAGGCTTGATCGCCTTCGCCCGGCCCAAGGACGCAAACGCCACGTTTGCGCAATATTTCGAGATTTTCCTGTGTCGCAGCGTTATCCCACATCAGCCGGTTCATGGCCGGAGCAATGGCAATACGCGCATCGCTGGCCAGGCACAGTGTCGATAACAAATCGTCCGCCGTGCCATGAGTCAAACGACTGATGAGATTGGCCGTCGCTGGTGCGACGACAATGGCATCGGCCCAGCGTGCTAGCTCGATATGACCCATGCCGGATTCGGCCTCGGCATCCAAGAGCTGCAAATGCACCGGTGTGCCGCTGACCGCTTGCAAGGTGAGTGGTGTAATAAACTGAGCTGCGTTGGTTGTCATCACTACGCGCACCTCGGCACCGCGTTCGCGCAGACGGCGCACCAGATCCGGGCTTTTGTATGCAGCAATACCGCCGCTTACCCCGACCAGAATACGTTTGTTGTTTAAACTAAGCATGCTGTAAAGTCTCTGGCACACAAGCATAACGCATTCATTTAACTGACAAAACCGGTAAATTCAGCTTATGTCGATAAAGGATTGGCCAAGTGACGACAGGCCACGCGAAAAATTGCTCAGTAAAGGTGCGGCGTCACTGTCCGATGCGGAGTTGCTGGCCATCTTTCTGCGTACCGGCACCAAGGGCTACAGCGCGGTGGATTTAGCGCGCGAGCTGATTCAACGCTTCGGTGGTTTGCGCCAGCTACTGAACGCAAATCTCGATACATTTTGTGAGGGACAGGGTCTGGGAGCTGCGAAATATGCCCAATTGCAGGCCGTGCTTGAAATGGGGCGGCGTCACCTGGCCGAGCAACTGCAACGTGGCGATCCATTGTCATCCCCCAGAGATGCACAGTCTTATCTACTCATGCAGTTGCGCGATCGTAACCGCGAAGTCTTTTGTTGTGTGTTTCTTGATACCCGTCACCGCGTTTTAGCCTACGAGGAGTTATTCGCCGGCACCATTGATGGTGCGACGGTGCACCCGCGCGAAGTGGTCAAACGGGCATTGGAGTTGAATGCCGCGGCGGTGATAGCAGCGCACAACCATCCGTCCGGCGTGGCTGAACCCAGCCGGGCCGACGAAACCCTGACCACCAAACTTAAACAGGCGTTGGCTCTGATCGATATTCGCCTGTTAGATCATTTAATCGTGGGTGACGGCGAGTGCGTTTCGCTGAATGAACTAGGATTGGTATGAAAAAATGCGGATTGACTACAATATTCGACGCGAATCTGGTATAAAGCGCGGCCCCATTTTGCAGAAAGTCCAGTATTTACTAGAGAATAGCGAGTCATGTCACGGGTTTGTCAGATTACGGGAAAACGCACTACTTCGGGCAACAACGTTTCCCACGCGAATAATAAAACGAAGAGAAAATTCGTGCCCAATATCCACTATCGCCGATTTTGGGTGGAAAGCGAGAATCGCTGGGTGCGGCTGCGGGTATCGCGTATGGGGTTGCGCATTATCGATAAAAAAGGCATCGATACCGTGTTGGCGGATCTACGCGGCAACGGTGTAAAAGTCTAACGGAGGCAGTATGCGAGATAAAATTAGAATGGTGTCCAGTGCCGGCACCGGTCATTTCTACACGACGACTAAAAACAAAAAGACCATTACCGAAAAGATCGAAATGCGCAAATACGATCCAGTTGTGCGCAAACATGTCATCTATAAGGAAGCGAAGATAAAATAGTTTTCAGTTTTCTGCCGTCAATTATCAGTTAGCAGTATCCGGTTTCTCCGCAAGCCGCCAGTCACGCCGCAACTCAGGTTAGTGCCATAAGCTGTCGTCTTTTGCAGCGTTGGCGCAGATAGTCGGCCGTCCCTGCAAATAACTCTCATTTGTAAGTTTTCCATCAGAAATCAGCCCGTGTTCACATAACGGGGTGTTTTTTGTTGGCGTGTCTGGTTTAATACCGCTCGACTTATACAGGGTGGTCGATTGTGTACGGTTTGAATCAACGATGTTTGCGAACAGATGTGGCTGGCATGCCGCTAGACTGGGTCAGCTACCGCGATGCGGTGCGTCTGTATCATCTCGATCAAGTTATGTACGCCTGTGGCGTAGTGATGTACGAAGTGCACGGTGGTATCAACGCCAAAACTGGGTTGCGCAGCAAGCTCGCGATCAATTCCATCATTGCCACCCGGGGTCACAGCGAGGCCACGCGCAAAAACAGTCGTGGTTATGTTCCGCCTTTGAACAACGAAGCTTTGTTTGCACGTGACGCAGGTATTTGCATGTACTGCGGTGAGCGGCCACGTGCAAGTCATTTATCGCGTGATCATGTGACGCCCATCAGTCGAGGTGGTGAGGACGTCTGGAACAATGTCGTAACCGCTTGTAAACGCTGTAACAACCACAAAGCGGGCCATACACCGGAGGAGGCGAATATGAGTCTGTTGGCGGTACCCTTCATGCCGACCCACGCGGAATATGTGTTCTTACGCGGTCGCAAAGTACTGGCAGATCAAATGGAATTCCTGGCGACACATTTTCCGCGCACCAGCCCGTTACACGACAGGTTGAAACTTGCTTCTTAACGAAAAAGCCGGGTTAATGTTAAACCCGGGCCTCCTTCGATTCGGCTATACAGTCGGTTGTAATCTATAACCGCGCAAGCGCAAGGAAAACTCTTCCAGTGCCTGCACTCCGGACGCTTCCGCTGCTTTGCACCATTCTTCCAGTGCCTGCAACAGATTTTCCTGAGACGCCGCTGATCGAGTCCAGATGTCCTGCAGGCGTTGTTTCATGGCGTATACTTCACGCAAGCGCGGATTGATATCGAGTAGTTGATTCAAACGCATGCGATTCGTGGCGTTTAAGCGCTCGCGGGACAGTAGATAGCGCGCTTTTTTTGTGAGGCTCCATTGTTTCTTGTTCGCGCGATCGGTCTTTTGCATTTCTTCCCGGCAAACGCTGCGCAGCACTTCTTTAATGTAATTCGCCGACACCTGAAAACGGTTTTCTACTACCGCTTTTACCGTTTCCAGGTCACAACGACGTTTGCCCGGCTCGCTGACGATCACCGGTGGCGTTTTGTTCACTTTGACCAGACCCAATGCTCGTAGTATCTTGATGTAAAACCAGCCGAGATCAAACTCCCAGGGTTTTATGGAAAATCGCGCCGAGCTGGCGTAGGCGTGGTGATTATTGTGTAACTCTTCGCCGCCGATAACAAATGCCCAGGGCACGATGTTACGGCTGGCGTCAGTGACCTCGAAATTGCGATAACCCCAGAAATGACCGATTCCGTTAATCACACCCGCGGCCCACATCGGGATCCACACCATTTGCGTTAGCCAGATTAAAAACCCGGGCACGCCGCCGAACAACAGTACATTGAGACAAAGCATGGTAATCGGCCCCATGTAAGTCAGAGGCGTGTATAGATGCCGTTCCAGCCAGTCCGTGGGTGAACCGTGGCCGTATTTTTCCAACGTTTCCGGTTTGTGCGATTCGGTGTGATAAAGCAATGCGCCGGTCCACAAAACACGATTAATGCCGTATATCTGCGGGCTATGAGGATCGTTTTCCGTTTCAACGTACGCGTGATGTTTGCGATGCACCGCGACCCATTCCTTTGTCACCATGCCGGTGGTGAGCCACAACCAGAAGCGGAAAAAATGACTCACAATGGGATGCAAGGTGATCGCCTTATGCGCCTGGCATCGATGCAAGTATAACGTCGTGCCGGCGATAGTAATATGGGTCAGACCGAGTGCAACCAGTACGTATCCCCACCAGGGTAAAGAAATATATGCTTCAAGTATCAATGTAGTATCCCCACAACATTGTGATTAGTTGGTTTGATTTTAAATGTTGAATTAATTTCGATCCAGTTCCACGGAAAAAGTCTTGCCGCCATATTCATGCACACTGTCATGTGCTTCCACTACAACAGTCGTAATATCCGCTGCGATTTCGACACCACCAAGACTGCGGGTAAAGGGTTGTTCATTCTCATGCGGATGTGCCAGTTCCCGGCGTCCCAGTTCGTTACCGCCCGCATCCAGTATACGCCAATGGTTGGCATAATGATCCCAACCCTGGTCATCGTGGGCGACGGTTGCGCTAAAGTCACATAAGTTGTTGTTACACGACGCTGTTACGTTGACGACATCGGCTTCACCTGCGGCTGCAGTTGCAGGCATCAACAAAAATGCACAAAGAAAAAGTAAATTACGAAAGCGGGGTTGAGAACTCACCATTTGTATTTAAGCCAACTGCGTTTAAATGTGTTGCGCTTTAATCGATTTGTACGTCGCGGGAGTTACTTTGCCCGGTAGGTGATGCGTCCCTTGCTCAGGTCGTAGGGTGTCAGTTGGACCGTTACACGATCGCCCCTGAGAATTCGAATATAGTTTTTACGCATTTTACCTGAGATGTGGGCAATGATTTCATGCCCGTTATCCAGTTCCACTCGAAACTGGGTGTTGGGAAGGTTCTCGGTAACCGTACCTTCCATTTCAATATGTTCTTCTTTTGCCACGTTATTGCTGTTAATACCTCAAAATATAAACAGCCTATCATGCCGCAAGCGCCGGGCAGGGTAAACCCTTATTAGTAAACCCTCACTTATAACAATAATCCCTCAATCCGGGCGCGTTAGCCAGCGGCCGTTCTTGAAACCCTGTAACGGACGAAAATTATCTTTATAACTCATCTTGTTACAGTTCCTTATCCAATAACCGAGATATACCCAGGGCAGCTTCAAGGTCTTGGCGTGTTCGATCTGCCACATAATCGCGAATGTGCCCAGACTGCGTTGGGACACCGCCGGATCGAAAAAAGTATAAATCGCCGATATGCCGTCGGCGACACGGTCACATACTGCGACCGCCGCCAGTTGTTCTTGCAAACGCATTTCAATAAAGAACGAATCGACACCGCTTTCCACCATGAATTCGTTGTACTTTTCTGGATCGGGGTCATCCATGTTGCCGCCCGTATGACGCGTGCTTTGATAGCGTTGGTATAAATCGAAATGCTCTTTGTGAAAATCCGGCGACGTGATTTGTACTTTTAAATCGCGGTTGCGCTTCCACACCCGTTGTTGCGAACGGCTGGGTTGAAACGCGCTGGTTGGAATACGTACTGAAACGCAGGCCGAGCAACGTTCGCAATGCGGGCGGTAAAACAACGAACCGCTGCGTCGAAACCCCTGTTTGATGAGTGTGCTGTAAAGTGATGTGGTGACGGTGAAGTGCGGATCGACTAACAGTGTGGTTGAAATCTGATCTTCCAGATACGGGCACGCGTGTGGCGCCGATAAATACAGCGTGGGTACTTTATCGTGTACGGCCATGGCGGCTGAATATTGATTTTGAAGTTTTGCCCGTCAGGTGGAGATAGTCAAATCGGCATCAAGTTGCCACGCACCCTTACGATCATCGTACGATAACGACCGTTCCAGTTCCATCGTAAACCGGTCACGACTAATGGATTGCGCACCCAGACGGATTAAATGATCCGATGCGATCTGGCAATCAACTAAATGAAACGACCAGGCTTTGAGCTGTGCGATCAAAACAGCCAGCGCTACTTTGGAGGCATCGGTGGCACGGCTGAACATACTCTCACCAAAAAACATACGGCCCAGAGCGACACCATATAATCCGCCGACTAACTCACCGTTGGCGGACCAGGTTTCAACGGAATGTGCGTAACCCAAACGATGCAGTTCGCAATAGGCGTCGTACATGCTGGCGGTAATCCAGGTGCCGTTTTCGACTTCATTGCGTCGCGGCATGGCGCAGCCATGCATTACTTCGGCAAAGGCTTTATCGAGTGTGATGGTGTACGCCCGGTTTTTAATCGACTTGCGCAGGCTGCGTGAAATTTTAAAATCACCCGGATACAAAACCATGCGCGGATCCGGCGCCCACCACAACACCGGTTGCCCAGGGTTATACCAGGGAAAAATACCTTGCCGGTAAGCTTGTAGTAGCCGTTGAACGCTCAAATCGCCACCAATCGCGAGCAGACCTTCCGGCGACGCATCGTCTACCGGTGGAAAAAAATAAACATTGTCGGTTTGAAATTCGCGCATGTGTTTTTCTCTCGACAGCTATTTTAACCCGACTTTTTACGCCGTTTTCTTGAACGGTGAATGATTGGCCAAAACGGTCTGGTATTCATCGATATCGCTGCGTTCACGTTCCAGGAAATTGGCGACAGCGTTGCTGAATTCCGGGTGCTTGAGCCAGTGGGCGGAGTAGGTCGGTGTCGGTAGCAACCCGCGATTTAACTTGTGTTCACCCTGGGCGCCGGCCTCAAAGCGTTGCAAACCATGAGCGATACAATACTCAATCGCCTGGTAATAACAGGCCTCAAAGTGCAGATCCTGTACCCAGCGCGCGGCGCCCCAGTATCGCCCGTACAGCGTTTCCGACCCGATCAGAAAATACGAACCCGCGATGTATTGCTCATGTTGCCGGGCCAGAACCAGCAGGCATTGTTGTGGCATGGTTTTGCCCAGTCGAATAAAAAAATCCAGCGATAGGTAGGGGATCGCGCCGCGCATTTCTATTGTCGAGCGATAAAATCGGTAAAAAACCCGCCAGTGATTCTCGTTCAGGTCGCTTCCGGTAATCCATTCAAACTCAACGCCTTGCTCGCGCACACGTCGGCGCTCGCGGCGAATTTTCTTGCGTTTGGCGGACGAGAATTTTTGCAGGTAATCGTCAAAGTCAGGATAATTTTCGTTACGCCAGTGAAACTGATTGCCGACGCGTTGCATGTAGCCGTTTTTTGTCAGGGCAGCATTGTCCTGGGCAGTAGTGAATAGCCAGTGAATCGATGAGGGGTCGTTCTCGTCAGCGCATTGCTTTATGCCGTTGACAAGCTGCTGACGCACAATCTTTTCATCCGCATCGGGGTGAATCAACATGCGCGGCCCGGTCACCGGTGTAAACGGCGCGGCGATCAACAGCTTGGGATAATACTCATAACCATAGCGGTGATACGCGTTGGCCCAGGCCCAGTCGAATACGTATTCGCCGTAAGAATGGTATTTCAAATAAGCCGGAGCAATCCCCGAAATTTGATTCGGGCTGTCAGCATCGGACAACACCACGTGACGCGGATCCCAACCGGTGTCTTTGCGAACACAACCGGTTTGCTCCAGCGCGTTTAGAAACTCGTGGCGAAAGTACGGCGCATCGCCGTCAACACATGCGTTCCAGCTTGCGGCTGGAACTTGGTCAATCGCATGGATGGATCGCGTTTGCATAGGATGATTTTATCATCCCGGGGATTTTCAAATTTGCGTGGTGTTACGCAGGCTTGTGCGAGCTTTAATTGCTGAGTTGCGACAAATAAATACTATCGGGAAAATTCTCTTTCAATACGCGCAATGTATCTGCCTGCAGGTCACGCATTCCCATTTCGCGGTAGGCCGTCGCCATTAAACCAAGCGCTTCTTCAACAGACGGTGTTGTTTGGTAATTTTCAACAACGTATTTTGCCCGCCCCAGCACCGCAACATAAGCGCCGTGTTTTAAATAATAGCGCGCGACGTTTATGTCGTGTTGCGCCAACCCGTTTAACAGGTAGGCCATGCGTTGTCGGGCATCATCCACATAGCGGCTGTTCGGGAAGCGTGTGACAAGTTCTTTGAACGAATTGAATGCTTCCAGGACGGATTTCGGATCGCGTTCACTGATTTCTGTCGTGCCGGCGAATTTGCTCAGCAGGGAATCGTCCTCCGTGAAACTGGCCAGACCGCGCAGGTAATAAGCGTAGTCGACCCGTTCGTGTGTCGGGTGCAGGCGAATAAATCGTTCGACCGCTGCCAGCGCCAATTCCGGCGAATCGTTTTTATAGTGCGCGTATGCAACATCGATTTGCGCCTGCTCAGCATAGCGACCGTAGGGGTAACGCGCCTCTAATTGTTGATAATTCAGAATGGCTTCGTTGTAGTTACCGCTATTCAGTTCATCTTTGGCAATGCTGTAGAATTGTTGCGCCGACAGATTCTCGTTTTCGTCCGGTTTTTTCTTGCCCGATCCGCAGCCGGTTAGCAAAAGTGCCGTCAGCACGGCGACAAAAGCCAGTTTCAGCATTTGTGGGCGGAAAATTGAACAACAAACACGCATAATTCGGTTACATAATTAAGCAAAACGAGAGCATACCTTGAAACCGATTGCGGTTGAAGTAGATGACATTGACGACCCTGGCGACGAACGTGTGTTGCAGGCGGTAGTGCCGGATGAATTCGCCGGAAAACGCGTCGATCAGGCGCTAGCGGGTATGTTTCCTGATATATCACGCTCCAGCCTGCAACAATGGATTCGTGACGGCCGGGTGTTGATCGATGGACAGTTGCCGCGTCAACGTGACCGTGTCAGTGGCGCCGAGGCCGTTACCATAGAGCCACCCGAAGCGCAGTCCGGTGACTGGGTGGCGCAGGATATTCCGCTGGATCTTGTGTTTCAGGACGAGCACATTCTGGTTATCAATAAACCGGCGGGGTTGGTTGTGCATCCCGGTGCAGGCAATGCACAGGGCACGTTGCTGAATGGATTGATTCATTTCGACGAAACGCTGGCAACGCTGCCGCGTGGCGGTATCGTGCACCGGCTGGACAAGGACACATCCGGTTTGTTGGTGATTGCACGTAATGAAGCCGCACGCCAACGTTTGATCGAGGCCTTGCAGGATCACAACATTCAACGTACTTACATCGCTGTTGTGCTCGGCAGCATGATTTCCGGTGGCAGCGTGGAAGAACCCATAGGCCGTCATTTTCGTGACCGTAAACGCTTGACGGTGACCGATATGGGCAAACCGGCACTGACGCATTATCGTGTGGCAGACCGTTATCGCGCACACACTCAGATTCAGGTGTCTTTAGAAACCGGCCGCACGCATCAAATACGTGTGCACATGAGTCATATTGGTTTTCCCTTAGTTGGTGATCCGGTCTATGGTGGTCGTTTACGCCTGCCGCCGAATGCCACACCTGACTTGACCGATGCTTTGCGTTCTTTTAACCGTCAGGCATTACATGCCAGCAGGCTTGCGTTCGATCATCCTGCGTACGGCGAATCCGTGCGTTACACAGCGGCTATGCCCGAAGACCTGCGTCGCCTTATAGAAGTGTTGAAAAATGACACGCAACAACAGGCAATGCAGCAACAATGAACGCCGCGGACTCGATACAGGTGCAATGGGCGCAGTGGAACTGCCCTGCCAACGTCAAAGCCTGTACAACGTTACGTCATGGTGGCGTGAGCAAGGGGATTTACCGGTCGCTTAATTTAGGCGCGCATGTGGGTGACGATGCCGAAGCGGTTTTGCAAAACCGAAAGCGTTTAAAAAAATTTCTCAACCTGCCCAACGACCCGCTTTGGTTGAAACAAATACATGGTATTCGTGTTGTCGAAGCGACACACGCTTACGCTGGTGATGAAGCGGATGGTGCGATTACCGATGCGCCGGGCGTTGTTTGCGCAATCATGACGGCGGATTGCCTGCCGTTGTTCTTATGCGATCAAGCTGGATCCAAAGTTTGTGTTTTACATGTTGGCTGGCGGGGATTGGCTGCGGGCATTGTCGAGCAGGGGGTCAAAAAAATGGGCGTTGGACCTGAGCAGTCACTCGCCTGGATGGGGCCGGCGATCGGGCCGGATCAGTTTGAGATTGGCGGCGATGTGCGCGAACGGCTGAGCGCGAAGAATAACGGCGCTGAACACGCGTTTAAACCATCGGGCAGGCCGGGACACTGGCTGGCCGATTTATACGGGCTGACGCGCATGAGTCTAAAAGCGGCAGGCGTGCGCTCTATCGGCCAATCTAAGGCATGCACTAAATCCGACGCGGGTAGTTTCTTTTCGCATCGGCGGGATGGTGTATGCGGGCGCATGGCGTCTTTAATTTGGCTGGCGGTTCGCCAAACAGACTGATGCGTGCCTATTGACAGCGATTTGAATAGCTTTATTCTTTGCTTGTTAGAGAACGAATAACACCGCCGAGGGTAAAAATAATGAGCGAACACCAGAACAACATCTGGTTATTGGTTGGGGAATCATTTCAAAAGCAACCGGATCACCTGGCATGGATTTGTCGGCAAAATCGCAAGGACTCCGTCCAATACACTTACGGTCAAATACATGACTTCGCGCTGACTCAGGCTGCGAAATTGCGTGAACAAGGCGTGGGGCAGGGTGACATGGTGGGTGTCATGGCGCCGAACGGACCGCATTGGACGGTCGCCGCTTTGGCCGCTTGGAAAATCGGTGCCATTGTCGCACCCGTTCACGTCGGCAACAGCGACCATGAAATCGAGCAACAAATTAAAGCCGTCGAGCCGAAACTCATTTTGTTTGATGAAATAAAAGACCCGCCGGCAGGCTCCGCGCCAATAGAGCTTGAAGCCGACAGCGCACGTGTCGGCGCGGAACGCCAGCTTGAAATTCCGCAAGACACCGGCCATGAAGCCGTGCGTATCTACACATCCGGTAGCACGGGCGTGCCCAAAATGGTGCGTTTGTCGCATCGGAATATCACGTCCAATGTGATAGCCGGTTCGAAAATGGCAACACTTGAAAGCCAGGACCGGTTTTTATCGTTATTGCCGTTCTCGCACGCCATGGGGCTGACCGGTGTTTTGTTATTACCCCTGTATGCCGGTTCAACCATGGTGTTGCCCAAAGTGCTGGCGGCAAATGAAATCCTAGCGGCCATGGCGGAAGAAAAAATCACCATTATCATTGCGGTGCCGCGCTTGTTCCGCAACATCATGATCGGCTTGGAAAAACGCTTTACCGAGGGTGGTAAAGCAATGGTGTACTACCGGCAGGTCTTAAAAATCCTGCCCCTGTCGTTACGCCGGCTGATTAATTTTCCCATACGGCGTCATTTTGGCGGCCCATTGAAATGCTGGATGAGCGGCGGCTCGCGACTCGATCCCGAGATCACGCGTTTTTTTCATGACATCGGAATTCCTTTGCGTCAGGGTTATGGTTTAACGGAAACTTCGCCGGTTGTGGCGGTGCAGGAGGATTTCGATCGCGTGCTCGATAGTGTCGGCAAGCCGGTTCATGGTGTAGAGGTTCGAATAAATGAACCCAATAACGAAGGCAGCGGTGAGCTATGGGTCAAGGGCCCGAACGTCATGTTGGGTTATGTTGACGAAGGTCAAACCCGCGACGTTATCGAAGACGGCTGGTTTAAAACCGGCGACATCGCCCGCACCGATGCCGCCGGTAACATTACCTTGACCGGTCGCAGTAAACGCCTGATCGTGACCGAAGCCGGAAAAAACGTTTACCCGGAAGAACTGGAAACCCTGCTGGAACGCGATCCGACAGTAAAAGAAGCGGCGGTCATTGAAATCGACATGAAACCCGCGGCGTTAATGGCAATGGAAGGAAACGACCCCGAAGAAGGCGCCAAAAATGTTTTAAAGGCATTCAACAAACTCGTTTCGAAACATAACCAAATTACGCGTTTCGCATTGGTAGACGAATTACCCCGCACGCCATTGGGCAAGATTGCCTTGAGTGTGTTAGGCGATGTTTTTGCCGAGAATGAAGTGACGTAGAGTTTTAAATAATTCGCGACCAAGGTCGCTCCTACATTTTTTTCTAAACTCTTTACGTTCTGCCGAGACGAAAGACGATTGCTGGGACAATTTACAAGAATGTTGGTGAGGTTCGCCGAATCAGAATAGATTCGAGGGAAACCCGCTAGGGTCAGAACGTAGGGGCGCGCTTTCTTTGGTGACTTTCTTTTCGCGTAAAAGAAAGTCACGCGTACAAAGCGCTGAAAGCGCAGGATGAAAAGTTTTTTCGCCACGGATTGTTATACTTTCCATCCATGTCTGAATCCGTTCCTATAATTGTTTTAGTAATAGTTTTCGCTGTAGTTGCGATATTCCTGCTGCGCTGGCTATCCAAATGGTGCGAAACCCATCAGGTGGCCGACTGGGGTCATGTCTGGTTGAATCGGCTGGATGGGTTTAACCGGTGGTTTTGTCGCAGCTTTCATGGTTTGCAAGCGCAGCCGGTTCCGTTGCCAGGCGATGGTGGTGCTATCGTGGTGTCCAATCATATATCCGGGCTGGATCCACTGCTGCTCGTTGCAGCGTGTGATCGGCCGTTGCGATTTGTCATCGCCGAAGAGCAATACGATCGCTGGTGGTTGCGCTGGTTGTTCGACGCGGTGGGTGCGATCCCGGTCAATCGCAGCAGTCAACCGGAAAAAGCGTTTTACGCGGCGCGCAAAGCGCTGGATGAGGGCGAGATCGTGGCGATTTTCCCGGAAGGCGGTATCCCGGACGCGGACAAACCCAAGGTACGTTTAAAACGCGGTGCGACTATCCTGGCGAGCCTGGCACAAGTGCCTATTTTTCCATTGCGACTGGAAGGAATCCGGGGGAAACGCCTGCATCTGAGCGCTGTGTTGGTGCCGAGTAAGGTGCATGTCAGCGCAGCTTCGCCCTTGACCTGCGACAACGATACAGCCAAAGATTGTTTGCACACTATTACCCGATTTATTACCGCGCACATCGCCGAAAAACAGTCATAGTGGAGAATCCAGGCGCTTGATAAACGGCCGTTTAAGCCTTATTTAAGTGACAGTAGTGAAAAATGAGTAAACGTAGTTGAGGGAAATTCAGACATGCGAATGGATAAACTGACATCGAAATTTCAGATGGCGTTGAGCGAGGCGCAAAGTCTTGCCGTTGGCCGCGACCATCAATTCATTGAACCGCAACACCTGCTCCTGGCCATGATGGATCAGGAAGGCGGCACCGTGCGTCATTTGCTGAGCCAGGCAAACGTTAATGTCAATTTGTTACGTTCGCAGTTGGGTGAGGCGCTGGAAGATCTGCCCCAGGTGCAGGGCAATGCCGGCGACGTGCATCTATCCAACGACCTTAATCGCCTGATCAACGTCACGGACAAACTCGCGCAACAACGTGACGATCAATATATCTCCAGTGAACTCTTTGTGCTGGCAGCGGTAGACGACAAGAGTGCAGTCGGGAAATTGCTGCGCAAGGCCGGTGCCTCAAAAACCGGTCTCGAAAAAGCTATTGAAGATATGCGCGGCGGGCAGAATATAGATGATCCGAATGCGGAAGAGCATCGTCAGGCGCTGGAGAAATACACTATCGATATGACCGAGCGCGCCGAGCAGGGCAAGCTCGATCCGGTCATCGGGCGAGACGATGAAATCCGCCGCACCATTCAAGTGTTGCAACGGCGCACGAAAAATAACCCGGTGATTATCGGCGAGCCAGGCGTTGGTAAAACTGCGATTGTTGAAGGTCTTGCACAACGCATTATTAACGACGAAGTTCCGGAAGGTTTGAAAGGACGACGGCTGTTATCGCTGGATCTGGGTTCTCTGATAGCCGGCGCGAAATTCCGCGGCGAGTTTGAAGAAAGATTGAAAGCCGTAATTAACGATCTGGCGAAACAAGAAGGCCAGATCGTATTGTTTATCGACGAATTGCATACCATGGTCGGCGCAGGCAAGGCCGAAGGCGCGATGGATGCAGGCAATATGTTAAAGCCGGCATTGGCGCGTGGCGAGTTGCATTGTATTGGCGCGACGACCTTGGACGAGTACCGTCAATACGTCGAAAAAGATGCCGCGCTGGAACGTCGATTTCAAAAAGTGCTGGTTGACGAGCCTACCGTTGAAGACACCATTGCCATCTTGCGTGGTTTGCAGGAAAAATACGAAGTGCATCATGGCGTCGAGATTACCGACCCCGCATTGGTCGCAGCGACAACATTGTCGCATCGTTATATCACCGACCGAAACTTGCCGGATAAAGCCATCGATCTGATGGACGAAGCGGCCAGTCGTATACGCATGGAAATCGATTCCAAGCCGGAGTCCATGGATAAGCTTGATCGCCGTTTGATTCAACTGAAAATTGAACGCGAGGCGTTGAAAAAAGAATCCGATGATGCTTCGCGTAAACGGCTGGAAGTGTTGCAGGACGAGATCGATGGACTCGAACGCGAATACGCCGACATGGAAGAACAATGGAAGGCAGAGAAGGCCTCCGTGCAGGGTACGCAACATATCAAAGAGGAACTCGATCGGGCGCGTATCGAAATGGAAGCCGCGCGCCGCGCCGGTGACCTCGCACGCTTATCCGAATTGCAATACGGACGCATCCCCGAGTTGGAAAAACAAATGGAGTCCATCGACCAGGTTGAGCAGAAAGAAAACACCTTGTTGCGTAACAAAGTAACCGAAGATGAAATCGCCGAAGTGGTCTCCGCATGGACGGGTATACCCGTGTCGAAAATGATGGAAGGCGAACGCGAAAAGCTGGTGCGCATGGAAGAAGAGTTGAGTCAGCGTGTGATTGGTCAAAGCGAAGCGATCTCCGCGGTGTCCAATGCCATTCGGCGTTCACGGGCGGGCTTGTCCGATCCGAAACGGCCTTACGGCTCGTTCCTGTTTCTCGGCCCGACCGGTGTAGGTAAGACGGAACTCACCAAGGCGTTGGCAGCATTTATGTTTGACACAGACGATGCCATGGTGCGTATCGACATGTCGGAATTCATGGAAAAACATTCGGTCGCGCGACTCATCGGTGCGCCGCCGGGTTATGTTGGTTATGAAGAAGGCGGCTACTTAACCGAAGCGGTGCGGCGTAAACCTTACTCGGTCATTCTCATGGACGAAGTCGAGAAAGCGCACCAGGATGTTTTTAACATTTTATTGCAAGTGCTGGACGACGGGCGTCTGACCGACGGGCATGGCCGCACGGTGGATTTTCGCAACTCCGTCGTTATCATGACCTCAAATCTCGGTTCCAGCCAGATTCAGGACCTGGCAGGCGAGGCCAATTACGACAAGATGAAAGCGGCGGTGATGGAAGTCGTCAGCGGTCATTTTCGCCCGGAATTTATCAATCGTATTGACGATATGGTGGTATTTCATCCACTCAATCGGGAAGAGTTAAAAGCTATTGCGCGCATTCAGGTACGATTTTTGCAAAAACGGCTGGCCAGCCGGGATATGACACTGGAGTTTACCGACGCTGCGTTGGAGCGGTTGTCCAATGTCGGGTTCGATCCGGTCTACGGCGCGCGGCCGCTCAAGCGCGCGATTCAAACCGAAGTTGAAAATCCGCTGGCTCAGGCGATTCTCGGTGGTGAATTTACAACCGGTGAGACCATTGTCTGCGATGTGCGTGATAACGCATTCACTTTCGAGAAACAAGCTGCGCCGCAGGCGAAGACCGCATAAGAGGATTGCTCGCAGCAGGTTCATCGCATTGAAATAGCCGGTTTTCTGAGTTAAAGTTCTGACAGGGAAACAGGTCAAAATATTATAAACAAGGGATCCTGTTTAATTGAAAAACGGGTAGTGGAACGGAGTCAACTGTGCATGTATGGGTGAATTTAATGGGGTGTAATAATCTATGAAAGCAATGATTCTTGCGGCTGGCAAGGGTACGCGTGTGCGCCCGCTGACCTACGAACTGCCGAAACCGATGATTCCTATTCTGGGGAAACCGGTAATGGAATTCTTAGTCGAAGAGCTGGCACGTCATGGCTTCGATGAAATCATGGTTAACACCAGCCATCTGCCACATCACATCGAAAATTATTTTGGCGATGGACGGCGTTGGGGTGTCGATATCGGATACTCCTTTGAGGGGCATATCGAAAACGGCAAGATTGTCTCCATGCCGATAGGTTCCGCCGGTGGTATCAAACGCATTCAGGAATTCGGCGGGTTTTTCGACGATACTTTTTTGGTTGTCTGCGGCGATGCGTTGATTGACATGAATCTGACCGCGGCTGTGCGACAACACTGGCAATCCGGTGCCAAAGCGAGCATTGTCACATCCGAGGTGCCGCTGGAAAAAGTATCCAGTTACGGTGTGGTGGTATGCGACGACGATGGTCAGATCACATCGTTTCAGGAAAAGCCTTCCATCGAAGAAGCCAAGTCAACTTTGGTCAATACTGGGATTTATATTTTTGAACCGGAGATCATCGATCTGATTCCAAGCGGTGTTGATTACGATATCGGTGGTGAGTTATTTCCGCGTATTCTGCAGCAGGGCCTGCCGTTCAACGCGATACGCATGCCGTTTAACTGGATTGACATCGGCCAATTAAGCGATTATTGGCTTGCAAATCAACAACTTATGCGTGGTTCCATGCGCGATATTCGCATGCCGGGTTCGGAGGTGATGCCGGGTGTGTGGACGGGATTGAATGTTAACGTTGATTGGGAAAACATTCGTATCGAAGGCCCGGTGTATATTGGTGCGTATTCGAATATTGAAAAAGGCTGCGAGATTGTCGGGCCGACCTGGATCAGTCATGGCTGTCATCTTGAAAGCGGTGCGCGTATCACCAAGAGTATCTTGTTCGAGCATTCGCGTATCGGCTCAAAAGGCGTGGTGGATGAAGCCGTGGTGTTTGGCCGCAACTGTGTCGATAAAGACGGCGTGCCATTGCGCAACGGCGATCTTGAACACCTCGATTGGGTCAGCGATGCGCGTGATTTACCGCAACCACCTGCGGTGGTAAACGCTTGAGGTTGCATTTCCTTCGATCTGTGGGAGCTGCGCCTCGCGGCGAGCGCTTGACCCGGCACGCTTCGCTAATCGGGATGTGCTACTGTCAGACTCACCCCCGTACCGTTCAATGTAAGAGTCGTGGAGATGCTTACACGACGTACGTGTGCGAACATTCTTGCACGTATCATGTATTCGCTTCCTGAGTCGGCGTCTGTGCCGTTTCCGTTAACAAACTATTAACCCGCCTCACATAGGCGGCAGGTTGTTTAAGTGCTGCACCCTCGCTCAGCGCGGCCTGGTCGAACAAGACGTGCGCCCAGTCATCGACCCGTGACGCGTCATTTTTCAGGTTCTCGATAATGGGATGATTGGGATTGATTTCCATAATGGGTTTGGCGGTGGGCGCGTCCTGGCCCATTGCCTTGAGCATGCGTTCAAGATTGCCCCCCATGTCGGTTTCGTCAGCGACCAGGCACGCGGGTGAATCGGTCAACCTTTGACTGACGCGCACTTCTTTGACTGAATCGCCTAGGGCTTTTTTTATTTTGCCGATAGTGTCCTTGTATTCTTTTTCCTGCTTTTCATCTTTCTTGGTTTCTTCAAAATCGTCCAAGTCCAGCGAACCCTTAGCAACAGATCGCAATGGCTTTTCGTTGTATTCCGTCAAATGATTCACCACCCATTCGTCAATTGGGTCACTGAGTAGCAATACTTCGATGCCGTGTTTGCGAAAAATCTCCAGGTGTGGTGACGACTCGGCCGCTGCGTGAGTTTCCGCTGTAATATAGTAGATCGCTTTTTGTTTCAGCGGCATGCGTTTCACATAGGTATCGAGACTGACAGTCTGTTTTTTACTATCGTTATGGGTGGTAGCAAAGCGCAACAGCTCTGACAGCGCTTTTTGGTTTTCCATGTCCTCGACGACACCTTCTTTCAATACCTTGCCAAATTCGTTCCAGAAACTCTGGTATTTTTCCTGATCGTCGTCGTTAGCGAGCTTTTTTAACTCGCCTAATATCTTTTTGACTGACCCTGCACGAATCTTGTCGATCTCCTTGTTCTTTTGCAGGAACTCCCGCGATACGTTAAGCGGCAAGTCCGCACAATCCACCACGCCGCGCACAAAACGCATGTACGACGGCATCAGATATTTCGCATCGTCCATGATGAAAACACGGCGCACGTAAAGTTTCACGCCGTGGCGCTGTTCACGATCCCACAGATCGAATGGTGCTTTAGAGGGGATGTACAAAAGTGAAATATACTCCAGCGTGCCTTCTACCTGGTTATGTATGACGCACATGGGCGGTTGCGGATCATAGGCGACGGATGTGTAAAAATTATTGTACTCGTCTTCGGTGATGTCCTTCTTCGAGCGCGCCCACAATGCCGACCCTTTGTTGGCCACTTCCCATTCGGGGGCGTCATCGTCTTCTTTATCCTTGTCGTCGCTTGCCTTCTCCGCCAGCATTTTGATCGGCAGGGAAATATGATCTGAATACTTACTGATAATGCTGCGCAAGCGGTAGCCTTCCAGAAATTCGTCTTCGCCTTCACGCAAGTGCAGAGTAACTTCGGTGCCGCGTTCGGGTCGCTCAATCGTGCCGATTTCATATTGTTCGCTACCGTCGGATGACCACATGACACCGTTATCTGCGCTCTGGCCCGCCTTGCGAGTCGTTAGAGATACCTTGTCCGCGACAATGAAAGCGGAGTAAAAGCCGACGCCGAATTGACCGATTAAATTGGCGTCTTTGCTGTTTTCGCCGGTCATGGCTTCGATGAATTGCTTCGTGCCGGAGCGGGCGATGGTGCCGATGTTCTCGATCACCTCGTCACGTGTCATACCGATGCCGTTGTCGGAAACCGTTACAGTGCGCGCGTCTTTGTCTATGCTGACGTGGACAGCCAGTTCGTCCCCGGTTTCAAGTAGATTCTCGTCGGTCAGCGACTCGAAGCGCAGCTTGTCGCAGGCATCGGACGCGTTGGAGATGAGTTCGCGCAGGAAGATTTCCTTGTCGCTGTAGAGCGAATGGATCATCAGGTGCAGGATTTGCTGCACCTCGGTTTGAAAACTCAGGGATTCGGTTTGGGACTTGTCGCTCATCTGGTAATAGCTCCTTGGAACGGCTGGAATTTTAAGATTAATCGATTGTGCCCATAACATAAGTCTTTGTGCGCGGATTTCAAGGCATCCCTCGCCGAATTCGCGTTGACGTTGCATGGGCTGAAACGTATAGTCGCCGCCCTGGACGCCGGATGGTCTCGCAGCGGTTTGTAAGTCCGATATATCGGGGTATAGCGCAGCCTGGTAGCGCACCTGCTTTGGGAGCAGGGTGTCGGGGGTTCAAATCCCTCTACCCCGACCAGTTCCAGAGGACTGAGGACCGAATCGGAAGACAGAAAACTGAAGACAGAGAGCTTTAAGGGCAGGCACAGAGTTACATTGCTCGCTCAGTCATCTGTATCCAGTCTTCGTCCTCTGACAAGCGCCCGTAGCTCAACCGGATAGAGCAACGGCCTTCTAAGCCGTAGGTTACAGGTTCGAGTCCTGTCGGGCGTGCCAGATTGTCTTGGTTAATGGCAATAGCAGGTTTAACGAATGGTGAGCGTAGCTCAGTTGGGCGAGACGGACGGAAAATTGATCCAGTGAATCAATTTTCCCGGCGAGCGCCCGGGCAGGATGGCCGGGCCGGTGAGTAACGAAGTAATATAGCTTCGCTAGGGATGGCAGTTATAAAATTAACAAATGGTGAGCGTAGCTCAGTTGGTAGAGCTCCGGATTGTGATTCCGGCGGTCGTGGGTTCGAGCCCCATCGCTCACCCCAGTTTCCAGGGGTAATGGATTTTCCAGATTCGCGCGTGTTAGTCGCGTTAAATCGTTAAGAGTACGAACATTAAAACAGCGTTTTGAATTCGTCCTGCCAGGGTGTTGTCCGGCTTTTATCTATCGACTAAAGCGCAGCAACAACTAATGCGTCCGCATTTGTTTTCCGTCAGCCGGTAAGCTTGGTATGAGTCGGCAAAAGCGCTATGCCCTCATTGCAGTCGCAGCGCTGTTGTTTTTAGTGCTGGTCTGGATGAACCCACCAGGAAATCCTAGGCAATGGCTTTGGGTTGCGTGGTTGTCTATTTCAATTGTAGTTGTCGGTTACTCCCAGGAGAAACTATTTGTCTGTGCACCGAATCGCTTGTTTGTTCTTTGGGGGTTGGCCGTGTTAGTCGCGATAGTGACATCTATATATTTTGGAAATTTTGTCACCGCGTTAATCGTTGGGTGCGGTTACTTGTTGTTGGCCTATCTCGTTGTTGGTCATGTTTCAAACTCACCCTATCACTTTCGCCAATACGGGTGGATCGTCAATATAACGATCTCCATCCTGTTGTTATTTTTTACTCCGGATGTCAATCGAATCACCTTGAAGCTTAAAGAGGTCGCCGTTCCGACACATTTTTCATGGCAAAAGGAGGTTACTGATTCGCGTTCCAGACTGCTCTGTACGGTCAAGTATTACGTCAATTTTTCAATTAACGAAGAAACGTTCACACTATGCGCCCCGGGTGGTCGTACAGATAAAAACGATATTTTCATTCGAGTCGCGGTGAACCGTGAAAGCGGTATTAACATTTTGTCGCTGTCTTACGGTGCAGGAATAGGCATGTCCACATTCAGATTGCAGCGACTGCGCAAGACCGATTTACATATTATTGAGGCGGCGCTTCCTCATCAACGGTCGTTGATTGATCGTCGCCCCGTCCGGGTTCTGGTTCTTCCGATAAAAAGCGATGATCCGGTGTGGTTAAAAATCCCACGCCTCGAAGTTGTCCGTCCGACAATCCCGCTGCTTTTAACCGCGCTTTTTGTATGGCAATTAGTGTGTCTTGGATTCCTCAAATTGTGTCCGCTTTACGGGCGATCTATTGTTGGTAAACAGATCGACAGAACGTGAGCATAGTGGAAATGAAAAATCCATATTCTTCAAAACGATTCGCTCCCTGGTGGTTGTGGATTGTTTTAGTGAGCGTATTGTTTATTGTGTATTTCTATTATTTCACTATGGGTTCCATGCCGCACCGGTATTACAGATTCTTTCATTTGTTTGTGTTATCGCATGAACGAAATTACGCAGCCTGGTGGTCGGGTATGTGTTTATTGATAGCGGCTTTGCTTTTTTATCGATTGGCGTCACTGCAATGGAGGGACAATAGAGATCGCATAATGTGGGCGACGTTGGCTTTCATTATGGCGGGATTATCTTTAGATGAAATCGGTTCGCTGCACGAACGACTGAGCCTTATCGGCGGATGGTGGTTGTTGGCCCCATTTGGTATTGCCGGTATCGGCACGACACTGTATTCGTTCTGGCGCCTGGTTATTGTTCCGGAGTATCGAGTTAGCGCGTTTCTGGTATTGATTGGTTTGGGGATATTCGTTGGCGTAGCGGGACTCGAATTCGTGGAGCATAACGTCGACATTTCGAGCTACATGAGACGCGTCCGTGCAGTTGCCGAAGAAGGTGTGGAGTTGCTGGGAATGTTTTTGTTCATTGTGGCGGGTTATCGCCAGTTAAACTTAAAATCGCACAATTCTTCCGGTTCGTTACTGGGGAGAATGCAGGTCAACGATCTGGGTTTTGTTAAACACATCCTGTTTTTCGGATTGATGCTGGAAATAACACTTACGATATCTATGGATATTGATCCCGCCACTTCTGGTCGAGGATCGCCGTTAAGCTGGTTTCCGTCTGCTGTATTTTTTATGGGTTTTGTCCACTGCATACATCAAGGCAATTGTTTGAAACTCGACTGGCAGGGTTGGCTTTGGTGGCTTGCAGGTTTTATATTTCTATTTGCCTCCATGGGGCAATTGATCAACCATAGTAAGTTCATTGCGGTGTATTTCGACATATTCGCATCGGACATATTCAGGGCGCAAATCGCAGGTATTCTTTGGATTATAGTACCCGCGATGGCTGTGATGTTCCTGTTAGCCCTAAAACACAGTTGGGGCTATATCGTGTTAGCGGGCCTGTCATTTGTTTTTTTCTATGTGGAGCCGCCGCCTGGAAACATCTTCTATGTGGTAAGTTCTATTGCCGCCGTGGCGTCTGTGAAGTGCTTGAGCGAAATTGCAGTAACCGCGATACCTCGTAAGCACCCGACTTCCACCTTAAAGGCGGCGCACACAGTTTGAAAACGCACTCTCGCTCTCCCATGCGTGCTTGCATGAATTGCGTCACTGTCGCAAACTCTTACTTCCAGGACTTATTTACCGCGCGGGCCGTTAGCTCAGTTGGCAGAGCAGCTGACTCTTAATCAGCGGGTCGTAGGTTCGAGCCCTACACGGCCCACCAATCTAATCAAGCACTTACACCTGATTTCAAGCATCGCCAATACTGGCGTGTGACGTATTTGTGACGTGAGCGTCCTTGTTCGCGAGTCGGTCGAAGTTAATCCGTTCCGCGTAGTGCACCGTATGCTCAGCAGAGAAGTGTGCATAACGTCGTACCATGTCCACGGTCTCCCAACCACCGAGTTCTTGCAGTACGTGTAACGGGGTTCCGTTTTGCACATGCCAACTCGCCCAAGTATGACGAAGGTCATGCCAACGAAAGTCCTCGATACCCGCCCGTTGTAATGCAAAATGCCAAGCCTTGGTGTTCACCTGATTAATCGGTCGTTTACCATAGGTAAAGACAAAGTCATCGTTTCGGCCTTGTTGTTCCATTAAAACTGTCATGGCATCTTCATTTAGCGGTACTGCAATTGCTCGTCGGGCCTTTGCTTGGTCGGGATGAATCCAGGCGACTTTGCGTTCCAGATCCACCTGTGACCAACGCAGGCCTTTTACATTGCCTTGTCTCAAGCCGGTGGCGAGAGAAAAACGCGCCATCGCCTTGAGGTGGCGTGGCAGTTCGGCGAGTAGCCGTTCTGCCTGTTCGTGTGTCAGCCATCGGATACGCCGTTTGGGTTCCGGCAGTAAGCGCACCTTCGGTGCGCGCTCTAACCATTCCCACTCGTGTTCTGCGCGTCTGAGTATCGCCCGCAGCAACGCAAGGATGCGATTCACCGTGACATTACTGACTTGATCGGCTTGTTTCGTTACCACAATCTCGTCAATCACGTCGCGCGTGATCTGATCCAGCGTCAATTCACGCAGGAACGTAT
This sequence comes from Arenicellales bacterium, assembly GCA_965216365.1. Taxonomy (GTDB): domain Bacteria; phylum Pseudomonadota; class Gammaproteobacteria; order Arenicellales; family CBDCFT01; genus CBDCFT01. The sequence goes on from CBDCFT010000003.1 coordinate 98,917, forward strand.
CCAACCAGCGCAGAATCGAAACGTCTTGGCGGTGCGTTGTCTTATGGCTGGTTTCTTTCAGCCATCTAACAGCTGCTTCTTGCCACAGCCGTTTCGGCTTCTCGCCAAGATTGGCAATTCGCCAAGCCTCGTTTTTTAGCTGATCGTGGAACTCCTGCGCTTTGCGCCGGTTGCGAGTCCCAGCAGAGCGTCGTACTCGTTGGCCGTTTGGCGTGGCAAAATCGATCCACCACGTGCCTTTACGTTTGTAGAGTGACATAAGTTGACCTCCTTATGCGTCGTTGTCACTCGCAACGCTTGCCGCGTATCAGGATAAAGCGAACGCAGATGCGCGACAAGGTCGGATTCTAAGAAAACCCATTTCTTACCGGGTTTCGCTCCACAGATTTGACCTGCCTTGGTCTTTTCTCTGAGAGACGATGGCGACATACGTAAGAAACGGGCGGCTTCATTCAGATCGAGTGTTTTAGTCAAATCGGGTTTACGCGACGATAGTGATTTAATTTCAGATTTCATCGTCATAATTACCGGCCTAAATACACATTGGTGATATCCAGACGCCCATGACCGAGTTCTTCGGTCAGCTGCATTCGCGCCTGCTGGTCTTTGTGTTGTTCTTGTTCAGAAAGCGCAACATGTAACGGCCCACCGGCAGCCGGTGCTTTCCATCCAGTCAACTCCTGATACCGTGTTTGGGCGTAGCAATGTCTTAAGCCGTGCGTCTTGGAGATACTCGCCCGTTGGGTTTCATATTCCCAGGTATACAAGTGTTGGCGATAGGATTGATTCGATGGAATCAGAGAGTGGCCGTTGGCGAGTTCTTTGGCCTGATTAAGTAGCTGACGTTGTTCCTCGGTGCGTATCGGTATTGTGCGTTCGCGTCCACCTTTGCACCAGGTGGATTTCAAGAACAACTGGCTTCCTTGATCCGCCAGCGTTGGTTGTAACAACATCGCTTCCGCGCGCCGCAGTCCAAATGCCGCTTGCAATTTCAAACTCAATCTCACATAGGGGCTTTGGATTTGATCGACTATTGCTGGGGTTAAGGTAATGGCTCGTGAGCAATTGGTCTTGTACGCTCTTTTGCCGATACCGAGTTCCTGGTTGGTGCGGGGAATAATGTTTCGTTTGCCGATCTTCTCCGCTAACCAACGTAAATGGGAGAGACGATTCTTGATCGTACCAGTGGACAGGGGCTTATAGCCGAGTTTCGGATTGCCCTGTTGCCACAACTCGACCAGTGCACATATGTGTTTGGGTTTAAGAAACTGAGTGTGTGCTACCTTGTGGCCCAATTGTTTTAGTTGGGCGGCACATAACTTCAGGCATTTGCGCCTGGCTGTTTGGGTAGCGAAACTGCCGTCGCGGTTACGCCGGCAGAGTATGACGATATCACGCTGTAATGTATTCATCCTTGTAGCCTCCGTGTCTAAAAGCTATGTTTATTGCCAGTGGCGTGGTTTACTTCGGTTAGTGTTTATCCGCCGATGACATATGGGGCGTACCCAAAGTCATGCTCAAAGTGAGCGGATTCGCACGTCGCTGCCCACGCCGGACAGCGATGGTCCTGATGGACCCAACCGCAAAGGCACACTTCACGGTTGTCAATCTCCCTATCACGTCGGGACAGGGTAGAACCAATTACAGGTTCTGTTTTTGAAGTGATCCGCTTAAAGGACGAGGGAAGGGCATCGACAACAAGTTATCGTTTTGACGCGCAACCCGCGCTGCGGCCTCCGGCCTATCTATATTCCGAGCGTGCACGCACTGTGCTACCCGGTACGCCGCTCCTTCTGAGCGGCTGGCAATAAATCCAGGCGATACAGCATGGAGAACTCCTTGTTCTCCTCCTGGTTACGTGATGAATAAATGTCAGGTAGGGTTCATCACCGCGCATCGCATCCTTACGACACTCAAAGTCGGCCAAATATCCTTCGATATAGCCACGTCTGTCGGTATCAACTTGCATACCGTGTCCAGCTCCCAGGCAGACTTACTGGACTTGCTCCCCTGCTGTGGTTGGTGTGACACTACACTCAAGCGGAGGCAGGCTCCTTGCATCATTTTCGCGAAAAATTGTGCGCCTTTCTAGGGTCTGTTGACATTTAGAGTTAAACTACCGGTCCAACCTATAGATGGAGTGGGATCAATGGTACGAAAGAGTTTACGCAATGACCAATGGTGTCGTATCGAGTCATTATTACCGGGCAAAGTGAGTGATCCGGGTCGCTCGGGCGCCGATAACCGCCAGTTCGTTGAAGCGGTGTTGTGGATTGCCCGTACCGGTTCGCCGTGGCGTGACTTGCCGACGGAGTTTGGCCCTTGGAACAGTGTATACAAACGCTTTGCCCGCTGGTCCGACAGTGGTGTGTGGCACAAGGTGTTTAAGGAGCTCGCTAAGGATGCCGATTTTGAACAGATGTTTATCGATTCGACCATTGTTAGGGTCCATCAACATGGCGCCGGGGCGGCAAAAAAAACGGCCCACAAGCGCTCGGGCACTCGCGCGGCGGGTTGACTACCAAGATTCATGCTTTGGTGGAAGGCCTGGGGTGTTTGTCGAACTGGACCCTGACACCGGGACAAACCCATGATGTCACCCAGGCCGAAAGCTTGCTCGAACAGCGCCAAGGCGGTGATCTGGTAGCCGATGGCGCCTATGATGCCGATCCACTGATCGCGTTTCTCATCGAACACGATATCTACCCCGTAATCAAACCGAGAAGGAACCGATTGGTGGCCCGCGAGTTCGACATCCATACCTATAAAGACCGTAACGTGATCGAGCGATTTTTCTGTCGCCTCAAACACTTCAGACGTATCGCCACACGGTATGATAAATTGGATGTGCGCTTCTCATCGTTCATCGCCATCGTCGCTTCTTTCATCTGGCTCATCTGATTGTCAACAGACCCTAGTCAAAACTTCAATATCTAAATCGTCACCCCATCGTCACACGGAAATTCCATTTGAAAACCGCGTGGCTGTTCGCTTTCCCAGCGCGTCACTATGGTTAAAGACTCCATAGTGACGCGCACAATTTACTTCCAGCCGAGTTCGGCCAGCAGCGGACATTAGTGCGATTTTCTGGACTTTCAATTTACGCTTCGATATATCAATCCAAGCGCCAATGCGAACAGGCCGAACTGCACGATCAAGTAACCGGTTTCCAACGCAATAAAGCCGCCAGCGTTTGGTACGTTTTGTTTTGCGACCAGAGCCAAAACATGTGACGTCCAGAAGAACGCCCCCATAAGGCCTGCGAACTGGAAGGCGCGAACAAAACCAGTACTGCCCGGTTGAAACAGTGGATAGATCAATGCCAACACCAGACCTTGTATGACAACCGTTGCCAAGCCTACTGGGACGTTTGGCTCCCCCTCGAAATAGCCGAAGGTCTGGTACTGGAGTTGACCCGTTTTCGTGGATACGTGAATCTTTGGATAGGAGGAATCCACGATGCCGAAATCAAAACCACCGTATGCGCCGGAGATCCGGCAACAGATGATCGACTGGGTACGCACTGGCCGTACACCCGAGTCGCTATCTCGAGAGTTTGAGCCGACAGCGCAGACGATCCATAACTGGGTGCGACGAGCCGATCGAGACGATGGCCACCGCGACGACGGAGCGACGAGCGCCGAACGCGAGGAACTGCGTCGACTACGACGTGAGAATAAGCGTTTGCGCCAGGAGCGGGAGATACTGGCAAAAGCCGCGGCCTGGTTCGCACGGGAGACCGACTCCGTGCCACCGAAATCTTCGAGTTCGTGAAAGCGAATCAGGCCTGTTATCCGGTGGCCACGCAGTGCCGAGTTCTGGGTGTCTCCCCCAGCGGCTACTATGCCTGGCTTGAATCGTGTACCCCGTCGGCACGGCGTGTTGATCGATGAGGCGTACTGCTTGAGCGGATTCGAGACGATCCACAGCGGATCTCGAGGGGCACCTATGGAGCGCCACGCATTCACGCAGAGCTGCTCGACGAAGGATGGCGTATCGGCCGTAAGCGCGTGGCCCGGCTAATGCGCGAGGCAGGCCTTGAGGGCGTGAGCCGGCGCCAATGGACCTGTACGACACAACGACGACCCGATGCACGAGCGGCGCCGGATCTGCTCGAGCGTGACTTCACGGCACAGGAACCGGATCAGCTATACGTCGCAGACATCACGTACATTCCGACCTGGGCGGGTTTTCTGTTCCTGGCTGTTGTCATCGACGCATGCACTCGGCGAGTGGTTGGTTGGGCAATGGCTGATCACCTGCGCACCGAGTTGGTGCTCGACGCACTGAACATGGCGCTGCACCAGCGTCAGCCAACCAATGTGATCCATCATTCGGATCCAGGGGACACAATACACATCCATCGCGTTTCGGGGCGGCGTTGCAAGCAAGCGGGTGTGCGACCGTCGATGGGATCGGTCGGTGACTGCTACGACAATGCGATGTGCGAGAGTTTCTTTGCAACCCTCGAATGCGAACTCATCGATCGCAACACTTTTCGCTCCCATGCTCAGGCGAAGTTGGCGATCTTCGAGTTCATCGAAGGCTGGTACAATCCACATCGACGCCATTCCTCGATCGATTATTTATCACCGATCAACTATGAAAAGGAAAATAAAAGTGACTACTGAAATCTCAAACCCTAAACTGTCCACGGAAGCGGGGTAACTCCAGTACTTGTCTTTAAAAAGACCGAGGTGCCACCCAACCGCGAGCGGGAAGACGATCACTACATAGGCTGCCGAGGACAGTAAAATCTTGATCATGAATTCGTTTGAGTTACTGTATTGCAAATAATTGTCACCATAAAGATTGACGTCTCCACTCCCTATGCAGCCTCAGTCAGAGACAACTTGCCTCGCCCGTTTGAGATTGAGTCTTTGGATTCAATCTTGGCCAACCAGTGTCTAACGTTCGGGTAGTCATCAAGTGAATACTCAAGAGCGTCCAGCTGTTCTGCATAGGCGAAAGCAAAAAGGTCTGCGATGGTTAGCGACGAGCCGCAAAGATATTCGCTTGCATCCAATACACCGTTGACGATCGCAAGTTGTTTTTCAGTCCACTTCAACGCTTCCTCTAACGCTTTCTCGTCGGGATCGCCAGCTCCAATTTCCGGTCTGATGCACTTCTCGAAGTACATTTCATTGATCCATCGGCCGAGGTGGCAACTGAAAAAGTCCATCCACTGATCAACCTTGGCCCTTTTCATTGCGTCCTGTGGATACAGCGTAGAATTTTCCACGTTGGCAAGGTAACGACAGATTGCACCGGATTCGAAGATAGAATCATCATCGACCTGCAGGACGGGTGCCTTGCGGACCGGCGTTAGATTGATAAATGGCTCGGCATTCTGTTCGCCATGAAATAGATCGACAAATACAAAATCGTAGTCGCAAGCAAGTTCTTCGAGCACATATAGGGTTTTGAGTGTGTTCTGGGTCTTGAAGCCGTGTAGCGTGAGCATAAACTCCTCCCTCTGTGTTTTAACTTGCACTATGCAAGTTATCTCTACTATAGGGAAGTAAATTGCGCTTTGCAAGTAAATTTAATAGAGTCTCTTTGATGAGTAAAGAAGGAAAAATCTGTCGGAGTGAATGTCCCAGCGCCCGAGCATTGGAGCTGATTGGCGACCGTTGGAGCCTTTTGCTTATTCGTGAAAGCGTATTCATGGGTCGGCGAGAGTACGGCGACTTTCTAAAGATGATGGAAGGAATATCAACCAATGTGCTCGCAGATCGTCCTCGGTAAACTGGTCAAGGCGGGGCATCTTTACCAAACACCCCCATCCCACCAACAAAAGAAAGGCCTATTTCGAAATTACTGAAAAGGGTTTTGAACTGCTACCGGTTCTTATGGAACTCTCAAAGTGGGGCGAAAAGTACATTGAAGACAGCGTCGCACCACCGGAGATTCAAGGTGGCTTTAAACCGGGATCGAGCTGAATTCATGGTGGTCTGGAAAGAAAATGTACAGCAACGAACTGCCGAATATCTGGAGGACGCGATCATGCCGTATGACGGCAACCTCTAAAGTCTGCAAAGGGTCGATGAGAGAAGATCATGCTATGCAAAACAGGCCCATTGGCATATTATCATTTTGCTCTGGATTTCTTGCCAACTCCAATCGCCTGCATATCCGATTGCATCCGATTCAGCGCTTTTGAGATCATTTCACTCTTACCAAAAGGTAAGCCTTGAAAAGAAAAAATTTTGGTGCCCGTGGTGTGTTCACAATTTTTTGTGATCCGTTCAAATTCGAACGCTAATTTCTTACAAATACTATTGAGATTTATTCTCTGTTGAATGATTTGTTCTCGGTGTTCATTTCTTTATGGCAGTCGCGCCGCCTAAAAATGTCGCGATGCCAACATGCGATCATGTAAAACACGCATAATTTCTATCCCGTAAGAAGTTTCGCGGTAATAAATCATTGTGACGCTTCACAGGGTATCGCCTGTACCCTTCACGAATTTGATTACAGGTTGCTCCAGCTCCCGTAGTTATCTACTAGGAACGCAAATGCGTCCGTTAAGCTGTCAATATAACCCTCTGTTTGTCGCTCAGCCCCACTCGGTTAAGGTATACAACCATACGGCCTCCATATCGTCTCGTTGTTTTTGGTGCAAGACGATACTCAGCCATGCTTCGCTTTCATGTCACGCTTGAATTGGTTGCTGTCGAAGGGTTGAGGTTCACCGGAATTCCTCAGCTTCAATCAAAGCGGCACGGATCGTTTCAATTTCAGCGTTGCTGGCTTGGTCGCGGCGGATCAAGTCGCGGATATATTCACTGTCATTTGTGAATTTCCCCGCCACAATTTGCGCTTTAATCCAGCTATCTTGCTGCTCGGTCACGGTGATTGTTTTGCGTGTGGTGCTCATAAAAAGGCCTCTATAGGGTATGTGAAATATTCATACTATTGATGCAATTTATCACACACAATTTTACTTGTCCATTTTCTTAGAGAGACGCCTGCGGCTCGCAGATTCAGCGATAATTCTTCGGTGTCAAAACTATTAACACTATCAGCGTCGATAGCATGAACAATTTTTATTTTACTAATTGACTTCGTAGGAGGTGTCTAGAGCTTATGCGGTATTTGAGGTCACAATTTGTGATATCAAAGATTCATAGACAACGGTGCGATCATTTTTTATCAAGCGGCTTTGGGATCGTATACACTAATATACGGTTGAAAATTGCATTATCAAATCTAAGTATCTCCCGTCTAAACGACTATCTTCATTCGCTAAGTGCTAATTCGTACATCACCAAAGTCTTGGTGTGTGCGGCCTCCTGTTGAAACTATGAAATCAATCCAGATTCTTGAATAGTCGAAAGTCAATTTAAAGGTTTTGCGACATATCAGAATGGGGATATTGTGGGTGGAATTCGAGTATGTCGTAGTATGTTGTGGACATGGCCGGTCCACTGTGTCGAATCCACCCACGAAAAACCAACAGGAGATAAGATATGAAACCATTAAACGGTATGTTGTTTGCGCACTTTCAGTTGTTCTAGCCCTTGTTTCAGGTGTCGTAACGGCGGATGAGGATATGGTAAGCAGAAGGTTGTTTACCATGTCAACTATGACGACCCGAAAGCACAAAAGGGCGCCTGCGTAACATCCAAAATCACATTAATGCGGTCGGTTCCGATAATCTCGATTTGAAAGTTGTGGTTACATGGCAACGGTCTCGCGATGTGTTAGAACCCGAGTTCATTGGAAAAGTTAACTAAGTTCAAGCACGCGAACGCTACCGATGAGATGACTGCGACGATCTCCTGGCCTAAAGAGTCAGGGGGTTGCCTTTAATGTTTGTGGCAACCACGGTTAACGGAAGAAAGGTAGATGTGGCGGCCGATTTATACGACGTGATCAGAGCGATATCGTACCGAGCGGCGTGGCCGAAGTGGCCAAGTTACAAGCGATGGGTATACGTATATCTCAAACCATAGACTGTATCGTGTAGCACTAACGCATGGGTCAGATAATTGACCCATGCGAGCTTTAGGCAGAACAGTGTCAAACCAGCGTTGAGTTGAAGTATTAGCGCCTGTCGGCGGCAATAGTATGACCATCTCAGATCGCTGTTTGTTCAATACTTTTTCTGGTGTGACGTAATTGGTGACGTAAACGTCGTCACGATACCCGCATTTTCGGCGATTTTACGTATTTTGAGAGCGGCAAGCGTTTGCAAGTTATTGAATAAAAAAGAAAAATGAAGTGTCAGGGTCGAACTCTTAATCAGGGTCGTAGGTTCGAGCCCTACACGGCCCACAAATAATGCATTACCCAAAGCCGCTAAGTTGAAGTAGTTCGCCTCGTTAAAACAAATATGGCTGTTGGGTAGGATTCTCGGTACCACAAGGTCCTTAGCCCAATTTATCGTTGACCATTTCGATGAAGTATTGCGCGAGCAATGGCGATCCAGTTCGTGATTTGTGGTGGACAAAGAAGCAAATCTGGCTTAGACCTGTTCCGTCAAAGCTTGAGTCTGTTAATCCAATCATCAAGCCGACCATAGTCGGAATCATGATTGGCGCCGACGTAGCGGAATGAAAGCGATGGGCGTGGTTAACGCATGTGCAACAAGTCCCTGCGGCCCCCTGACGTGATGACATTGTGGATAGCGTATTGTTCGTATAGTTGATATTACTCTGAAGCGACAGTTGGGTCGTTAAACCATTCGGTATGTCTTAATTCAATCGCTAATGAAAACGTTTTGTCCCACGTTGAACAAAATTCACCAATCAATTCATTGTCTTTGGGCTGAAGTTATCCTTCATTCTGAAGGAAGATCGTTCCTAACTTGCTATCCAGAGACGACGCATTAAACAGAAATTCTTCGACATATCGATCATGCCGTTTACCGTTTCCGATGACTTATGGCTTCAGGAATTTTAGGAAAGAAAACGAAGTCGTCGGAGTTTTGCTTTTCCAGCCAGCGAAAACGGAAGCAGGAAAAATACGATAAATGTCGCGTTCAGTTCTATAGAATAAATTTGGGTGCTGTAATAAGACAATTCATCCTTGGTTCCCGGTGGATAGAAATTTTTAAGATCTTGAGCATTCATTTAGCGCATCCCACATAAATCTCGGGTCTGTGACCGACTTTCTTATAACTAACTTCGTTCTTTTGTAGTTGTGTGGCGGTGTCGGGGTGATCGATCGGCAGAATAAATTCTCCCTCTCGGAGTGGTTGATTTTTCCAAACTTCATGAATCATAAAATTGATTATCAGCGAATCTGATTTGTTAGTGAGCCTCTGATTAATATGTCATTTTGAGCAAAGCGGGAAATCTTACTTAAAAATCAGTCAAGATATTCAATCGATTATAAGATTCTCCTTACGGTCGAAATGACAACCTTGGATAATCAGAGGTTGCTTAGTGTTAACAATTGACCAATTAAAAGCTGGGGGCGGCAAGACTTTCAACTTCAACATTGACACAGGCCGGTAGTCCACTGGCAAAAGCTCGTTCAAGCGCCTGATCGAGTTCATTTGTTTCAGTGACATACTCGCCGTGTCCACAGACCTTTGACCGCTAGGTCATAACGCGTAGGATTTAGCTCACAAGCATTAACGGTCGGCACCGTAGTCGCGCAACTGAATTTGTACTTCAGCATTCCAACGTGCGTCGTTACCAATAATAGCTACAAAGGGTGCGTCGTAACGTAAGGCGGTATCAAATTCACTCAAGTGAAATCCAGCAGTGCCGTCACCCATCATTACGATGACTGTTGCCTGCGGGCGATTCAGTTTAGCGGCGAGCGCGTAACATAAACCTCCACCGATAGCACCGGACGGGCCATTGATAATGCGTGTTGGTGCGTTGACATAGGCTTGCGCCCATTGACCGAATTCGCCACCGTCGGCAACCAGTATTGGTTCGTTAGTTGCGCGTAAAAACCGTTGTATCGATTGACAAAGTTTTACCGGGTGGATTCTGTTAGCTGTCGAACCTTTAGTGATGTCGGCACGTGTTGCAATCTCTTTGTTCACTGTGTCGCACCAAGATTGACGATTGGATGCGGTTACAATATTTGTTTTGATTAATTGATTAATGCCTGGCTTCGCATCCGCTAATACGCCGATAATCAAACGATCTCCAAGGGTATTCCTGGCGCGATTTAAAGTGTCCGCGTCAGGATCGATGACAACAAACTTACAGTTCTTGTCGAATGGTGGTGACTTGGCAAAGTTAATGGTGAAATCAATTTTCTTGCCGATGCACAACACCAAATCTACACCGGGTAGAACTTTATTCAACGATCCGAGCGCAGGATCGTTTAGTCCGCGTGGACTTTCCATAGCGATTACCGGGATGCCGAGTTTATGTTCCAGTTTGCGCAAAACGTTTCCCGCGCGCGAACGGTTTTGTGCAGGCCCCACTAGTATCAATGGATGGTTTGACAATTCGATAGTCCGCAAAACCTTATCGATAACTCCCTGCCCAAGCGTTACGACTTCAGGAACAAACTGATGGGCCATCGGCAGATCGGGTTGATTGACTTCTTGGTTTAGTAGATCGAAGGGCAGGACAAGATGCACCGGACCGGGCCGGCCGGATTTGGCAATTTGAATCGCATTGGCGATGTTGTTGCCCAGTTCGGATGCATTATTGCAACGCAAAGCTGCCTTGGTGAGTGGCGCCGACACAGCGGTTTGCGCTAGTTCCTGAAATGCACCAATGCCATCCTGGGCCGCCGGTGAATCGCCACTTAACAACAACACAGGACTTTCCGCTGCCATGGCCGAATACAGCGGTGACAATGCATTGACTAATCCGGGGCCGGCGGTGACCAGGGCGACACCGATATCATCGTTGAGTTGCGCCCAGGCATCGGCCATATACACGGCGGCCGCTTCGTGACGCACATGCACCGGCTCGATTGCACAATCGATGCAGGCGTCGAAAACCGGCATTATCTGATTGCCCGAAAGCGTAAAAATCCTTTCAACACCTGCGCTACGTAGCGTGTTGGTTATCAGGTCAGCGCCTCTCAATTGATTCCGGTCTCCGTCAAGTTAATGTTTTTTGTTGTCGCGTTTAGAATCGCCATAGTAGGCCATTGGTCGTCCAGTTGGATAATGAATGCTCGAACTTCGTGCGTGTTTCTGCGAGAATCCGCCGCCGAGGCCGGATAGTTTCCGCGTCCAGGCAGCGAAAGTGGCGGAATTGGTAGACGCGCTGGATTTAGGTTCCAGTGGGGTAACCCGTGGGAGTTCGAGTCTCCCCTTTCGCACCAGTTTATGCATACAGTTATATATAATAGTATCCCAGCAGTGAATTGCCGGGAAACCGAGCAAACTGAATCAATATTTTATCAATCCCAAGAGTATTTGAATGCGAGTATCGGTAGAGAACGCCGGACAAATTGAGCGGCGTATGACTGTCGCTGTGCCGGCAGACGAGATGGAAAGTGAAATTGCAACGCGACTGGTCAAATTGACGCGGAGCGTCAAATTGCCGGGGTTTCGCCCCGGAAAAGTGCCTAAACATCTGGTGGAATCACGCTACGGCAGCCAGTTGTTACAAGAAGTGGCGGGCGACTTGATTAACAACAGTTACCGTGACGCGTTGGGCAAGGAAGGTTTGATCCCAGCGGGCGCCCCGGAGATTGAAACCACAAAAATGGAGCGTGGCGCAGATTTGGAATATGTCGCCACATTTGACGTGTTTCCGGAAATTCCCAATCCGCATTTGACGGATTACAAAGTGGAAAAACCGCAATGCGAGATTACCGAGGAAGACATTGACCGAACGATAGAGCGTATTCGCAAGGGCCGTGTGGAGTGGGTCGCAAAATCGGAAGGTGCAAAAGATGAAGATCGCGTTACCATCGATTTCACCGGCAAGATCGATGGTGAAATTTTTCCCGGTGGCGAAGGTAAGGATTATCCCGTCGTGTTGGGTGCCGGTGCCTTGCTGGCGGATTTCGAAAAGGAGTTGCAGGGTGGAAAAAATGGAGATGAACGTTCGTTTTCACTCACCTTTCCGGAAGATTATCCCGGTGGTGAAGTTGCAGGGAAGGAAGCCACTTTCGAGGTCACTATAAAAAACGTCGAAGCCCCACAACTACCTGAAATCAATGAAGAATTTATCAAATCTTTCGGTGTTGAAGAAGGTACCGAGAAAGCATTGCGCGATGAAGTGCAACAAAATCTTCAACGCGAACTCGACGGCCGATTGCGCACACACCTGCGCGATCAGGTGATGAAGGGTTTGCTCGAATCGAATGACATACCGTTACCCAAGCAGATGGTGGAAGAGGAAATCACGCGGGCAATCGAGAACAACCGCGCCATGATGGCTCAGCAGGGTATTCAGGCGCCACCGGATGTCGATCGCGGTTTGTTTGAAGACGAGGCAAAGCGCAGGGTCACGCTTGGTTTGGTCGTGCGCACTATTGTCGAAAAACATAATCTTCAACCGGATGCGGGTTTGGTGCGTGAACGTATTGAAGAGATGGCGGCGGGGTATGAGCAACCCGAACAATTTGTGCAGTGGTATTATTCCGATGAGAGTCGTCTGGATCAGGTGCAGGCCATGGTGCTGGAAGAACAAGTAGTTGAAAAATTATTGTCCGAAGCGAGCATCGAAGAAAAACCTATGCCGCTGGACGATTTTATGAATAAGGCGGCGGGGGCGAATGTCCCTGATGACGACACATCGTCATAGTTTGGTTTTTTAGACTGGAGTAGATAATGTCAAATAATTTATATCGCGACCCCGTGGGACACAATTCCCCGCAAATCGATGGTCAAATTAATGGCCTGGGTTTAGTGCCAATGGTGATCGAAACCACGGGACGCGGTGAGCGTGCGTACGATATTTATTCGCGCCTGCTCAAGGAGCGCGTTATTTTTCTGGTTGGGCCGGTCGAAGATCACATGGCTAACCTGGTCGTGGCGCAGCTTTTGTTCCTCGAATCGGAGAACCCGGACAAAGGACATTCATCTCTATGTCAACAGTCCGGGTGGTGCGGTGAATAGCGGTTTGGCCATCTACGACACCATGCAATTCATCAAGCCCGATGTCAGCACGGTCTGCGTCGGGCAGGCCGCGAGCATGGGCGCGGTCATTCTGGCCGGTGGAGCCGCCGGCAAGCGGCACTCATTGCCCCACGCCCGCATCATGATTCATCAGCCCTGGGGTGGTTTTCAGGGGCAGGCGACAGATATCGATATTCATGCCAAGGAGATTCTGCGTATCCGCGAACGCTTGAATGCCATTTTGGCCAATCATAGTGGACGTGATCTTGAGACAGTAAAACAAGACACCGAACGCGATCACTTTATGGGGGGTGAAGAAGCAGCGGAATACGGCTTGATCGATTCCGTTATCACTCAACGCGATTTAGAGAGCTAGTCTGTAAAATCACGCCGCCAGTAAGCTAAATTTTTGATAAATAAAGCGAATAGTATCGGATGTCGCAATCCTCAAAGGCTTAATCAATTGTTCGATGCGGATCATGTACAATAGGCAGGCGCCGGACAGATGAAACGCCGCTGTTGGGGGTGGTCAAAGCCCCGAAATAAAGCGGTACGGGTAAACATTTGAATTGACGACGCAAGACTGTAGGAGGCGCAATGGCTGACGACAAACGTGATGGCAAAGGCGAAAAACTGCTGTACTGCTCTTTTTGCGGTAAAAGCCAGCACGAAGTGCGTAAACTCATCGCCGGACCGTCCGTGTTCGTATGCGATGAATGCGTTGAATTATGTAACGACATCATCCGTGAAGAAGTCAGCGAAACCACGGATAGCGAAAGCGACGCTACCAAATTCCCAAAACCCCATGATATTCGTGCCATTCTGGACGAGTACGTTATCGGCCAGTCCCAGGCGAAAAAGGTTTTAGCGGTCGCCGTTTATAACCATTACAAACGCATTGAGAATCAGGAGACCGTCGGCGACGTCGATATCTCGAAAAGTAATATTTTAATGATTGGCCCGACCGGGTCGGGTAAAACCTTATTAGCGGAAACGCTGGCCAAGCAACTGAATGTTCCGTTTACCATTGCCGATGCTACGACCTTGACCGAAGCCGGTTACGTTGGCGAAGACGTCGAGAACATTATTCAAAAATTATTGCAAAAGTGCGATTACGATATTGAGAAGGCGCAAATCGGCATCGTTTATATCGACGAGATTGACAAGATTTCCCGCAAAGCGGACAACCCGTCCATTACCCGTGATGTTTCCGGTGAAGGCGTGCAACAGGCTTTACTTAAATTGATCGAAGGCACCATTGCGTCCGTGCCGCCGCAAGGCGGGCGCAAGCATCCGCAACAGGAATTTCTGCAAGTGGATACACGCAACGTATTGTTTATCTGTGGTGGTGCCTTTGCCGGTCTGGAAAAAGTGATTCAGGATCGTTCGGAAAAATCCGGTATTGGTTTCGGTGCGGAAATCCGCAGTAAATCCAGTGATAAGCAGGTCGGCGAAACACTGCTCGATCTGGAGCCTGAAGACTTGATTAAATACGGATTGATTCCAGAATTCGTTGGCCGTCTGCCGGTTGTGGCGACGCTTAACGAGCTGGACGAAGACGCACTGGTGGAAATCCTGGTGGAGCCGCGCAATGCCCTGGTCAAGCAATACCACAAATTGTTCAAACTCGAAGGCGTGGATCTCGAGATTCGCGAAGACGCGTTGCGCGCAGTGGCGAAAAAGGCCATGGAGCGCAAAACCGGAGCACGTGGGTTGCGCTCGATTCTGGAAAATGCACTACTGGAAAACCATGTACGAATTACCGTCCATGCAAGGGGTAAATAAAAGCAATCGTCGATGCCGGGCGTGATAAACGACGGCGCGCAACCGCTGTATATCTATGAGGACAGTGAGCAAAAGACTGCGACATCGAGCTAGTTAATCTATTTACCCTCTCGCCATCGGCAATTCGTTTGGGCCAATTAAACCTGGCCGGTATTGAAATACGGGGCGGCTACAACCATATTTACTTGTTACAGCCGCTGAACAAACCTTGATTTATCCAGCATTATTAGCCATAAGCAGAGAATTATCATGACCGACAAAAACGCCATGTCAGACGACCATACCCAGGATACGATTTTTCCATTACTGCCACTACGCGACGTGGTGGTTTTTCCGCACATGGTAATTCCATTGTTTGTCGGCCGTAAGAAATCCATTCAGGCGCTGGAACGGGCGATGGAAAGCGGCAAACACATTCTGTTAGTCACCCAGAAAGATGCCGGTGACGAAGATCCTACACCGGAACATATCTACGAAGTCGGCACCATCGCCAATATTCTGCAACTCCTGAAATTCCGGACGGCACAGTCAAAGTGTTGGTTGAAGGCGAGGAGCGTGCCGCCATTCTGCGTTATACCGAAATTGACGATTGCTACATGGCGGAAACGGCCCAGGTCTTGACTGACCCACTGGACGAGCGCGAAGGCGAGGTTCTAACCCGCACCGTGATGGCAGAGTTCGATCAGTACGTCAAACTGAATTCAAAAATCCCACCGGAAATTTTGACATCGCTGGCAGGCATCGAAGACGCAGGTCGTCTGGCGGATGCCGTGGCTGCGCATTTGAATTTGCGTATCGACGAAAAGCAAAAAATGCTGGAGATGTCCGATATTCGCGAACGTCTTGAACATATCCTCGGTGTCATGGAATCGGAAATCGATTTGCTGCAGGTGGAAAAACGCATTCGCGGACGCGTTAAAAAGCAAATGGAGAAAAGCCAACGCGAGTATTATCTAAACGAACAGATGAAAGCCATCCAGAAGGAATTGGGTGATATGGAAGATGCGCCCAATGAAGTGGATGAGTTGACCAAGAAAATTGAAGATGCCGGTATGCCAAAGGAAGCGCGCGAGAAGGCCGATGCCGAGTTGAAAAAGCTCAAAATGATGTCGCCGATGTCAGCCGAAGCGACGGTTGTGCGTAACTATATCGACTGGTTAGTGGGTGTGCCGTGGAAAAAACGCACCCGAATTGGTAAGGATCTGGCGGCGGCTGAAAATATACTCGATCAGGATCACTATGGTCTGGAGAAGGTCAAGGAGCGCATTATCGAGTACCTTGCCGTGCAACAGCGCGTGAAAAAAATCAAAGGCCCGATTCTATGTTTGGTAGGCCCGCCGGGTGTGGGTAAAACGTCCCTGGGCAAGTCGATAGCACGGGCGACCAATCGTAAATTTATTCGCATGTCGTTAGGCGGCGTACGCGATGAAGCGGAGATTCGCGGGCATCGCCGAACTTACATTGGTTCTCTGCCGGGTAAGATTATTCAGAATCTGTCCAAGGTGAAATCGAAAAACCCATTATTCATGCTGGACGAAGTGGACAAAATGTCTATGGATTTTCGCGGCGACCCGTCATCCGCTTTGCTTGAGGTGTTAGATCCCGAGCAAAACCACACCTTTGGCGATCACTACCTGGAAGTGGACTACGATTTATCCGAAGTGATGTTTGTCGCGACGGCGAATACACTGAACATTCCGGCGCCCTTGCTGGATCGTATGGAAGTGATTCGTATCTCCGGTTACACCGAGGACGAGAAGATCAATATCGCAACCCGTTATCTCGTCGCCAAGCAACTTAAGAACAACGGACTGACCGAAAAAGAAGTGTCCATCGGAAAAGGAGCCTTGGTGGATATTGTGCGTTACTACACGCGCGAAGCTGGTGTACGTGGTCTTGAGCGTGAGATTTCCAAAATCTTTCGTAAAGTTGCCAAGGAATTGGTGCTGAACAAAGACCGGAAAAAGATTAGCGTGACTTCACGTAATCTCAATAAATACCTCGGTGTGCGCCGTTTTCGCTATGGTCGCGCGGAAGAGCAAAACAAGATCGGACAAGTCACCGGATTGGCCTGGACGGAAGTGGGCGGCGAGTTACTGACCATCGAAGCCGTCGCCATGCCGGGTAAAGGCAAACAGATATACACCGGTAAGCTGGGCGACGTGATGCAGGAATCCATCCAGGCTGCGATCAGCGTGGTGCGCAGCCGGGCCGGGAAGTATGGCGTCAATCGCGAGTTCTATCAGAAGCAGGACGTGCACGTTCACGTGCCTGAAGGTGCGACACCCAAAGACGGTCCCAGCGCCGGTGTCGGAATGTGTACAGCAATCCTGTCTGCATTGAGCGGTATTGCGGTACGCGCCGATGTTGCCATGACCGGTGAGATAACCCTGCGTGGTGAAATCTTGCCCATCGGCGGGTTAAAAGAAAAACTACTGGCGGCCCATCGTGGCGGTATTCAGCAGGTCATTATTCCAAAGGAAAATGAAAAAGACCTGACCGAAATTCCGCAAAATATAAAAAAGGATTTAGACATTCATCCCGTCCGCTGGATCGAAGAGGTCATTGAACTGGCCATGGAACGTGTGCCCAGCGCATCCACGGGTTCGAGCAAATCAGGTCGTTCCAAGTCGCCTGACGACAAAGACGATAAAACCCAATCCGAGGGCGTCACTACGCATTAGTCAAGCATTTTCGCCGGCGCGTTTAGGCATTAAATCTGCTTAAACGCGCTCGCGCGTTGCTTTTACACTTCATCCAATTAGTTAAATAATTCACTTCGGTATGCCGTGCAAGCGCTTGCTTCGTAACGGTAAGTAAGCAATTGATGCCGCTGAAAGCCGCATAAACACTACGTTTTTCCTTGACAGTCGATTTTTTTGCTTGGTATAAGGTCGCCCGTGAGAGCAGTGTATCAATGACGAAACGCTGAACTCAATAAATACACACCGTAACCTGAACTCGACAAGAGGATTTAATAGTGAATAAAGCCGAACTGATTGACATGGTCGCCGATAATGCCGATTTATCCAAAGCCGCCGCCGCCCGGGCCGTGGATGCCGTTTTCGACGGTATTACCGAAAGTCTGCAAGGTGGTGACACCGTAACCCTGGTTGGATTTGGAACCTTCTCCGTTAGCGCCCGTTCTGCTCGCACCGGACGCAACCCGCGTACCGGCGAATCAATTACCATTGCCGCATCTAAAGCGCCGAAATTCAAAGCTGGCAAAGGCTTAAAGGATGCCGTAAACTAGCGCGCCCTCAGTGGGTAGCTGAGCAGGAGGGTGCTTAGCTCAGTTGGGAGAGCGTCGCCCTTACAAGGCGAAGGTCGCAGGTTCGAGCCCCGCAGCACCCACCACCCGGAGCGGTAGTTCAGCTGGTTAGAATACCGGCCTGTCACGCCGGGGGTCGCGGGTTCGAATCCCGTCCGCTCCGCCAAGTATTCGAAAAAGCGAGGTTTAAACCTCGCTTTTTTTATTTAATGTTTTACACAAATGGTTGGACTTTGCTAACGAGTACGAGCAGGTTGTTCGAGTAAGTGGCGTTACAATTAAGCATTGTTAAAATGTTAACGGCACGGTGAAATGTTCGTGCGATCGAATTGTCCTATTGTTACTTAATGTGAATTAGAGCCAGAGGTAAAAGAGAAAACCTATGCTGATTAAAATTCGCCAAAAGGCAATGACCTGGTTTGCCAAGGCACTGATCATACTGTTTGTCGGCGCCTTTGGTTTGTGGGGAATCAATAATTTCTTTACCGAACAGGGCAACGTCAACGTGGCGGTGGTTGATGGTACCGAGATCGATTTGTACCGTTATCAAAACGAGTTGAATCAACGTCAGGAAAATCTGCGCCGCAGGCTTGGCCAGAATATAGATCCGGCATTGTTATCGACACCGTCTTTCCGCCAGGGCGTATTGGACGATCTGATCGGGCAGGTATTGCTGTCAAACGACGCCAGGGAACAGGGCTATCAAATCAGTGACAATCAGTTGGCCGCGGCCATTCAGCAAACGGAGTTTTTTCACAGCGATGGCCGATTCGATCCTGAAGTATACGAACAGGCTCTGCGTTCTGCGAATTACACCATAGATGGATATGAACAATTGCAACGTCAACAACTTCCGCTGAATCAAATTCAACGTAGTTTCGCCGAGACAGCGTTTGTGATTGACCAGGATTTAAATGAAACGCTAAAACTGGTTGAGCAAACCCGTACCGCCGATTACGCCATTATCGATCATGCGCGTTTTCTTGAAGATGTTACCGTCGACGATGCGGAAATTGAACAAGAGTATAACGATAACCCTGATAGCTACCGCGCGCCGGCGCGTATGAAAGTCAGTTATATTGAATTGTCTGTTGATGCGCTGACCGATGAAATCCAATTGACAGAAGAAGACCTGCGCCGTGCGTATGACGAGAACAGCGATCAATACACCGAGCCGGAACAACGCAGCGCCAGTCATATCCTGGTCAAGCTGGCGCAGGATGCTGACGAAACGACCCAGCAAGCCGCGCTGGAAAAAGCCGAATCCCTGGCTGAGCAGGCGCGCTCAGGTGCCGACTTTGCCGAATTGGCGAAGGAGCATTCGGAGGATGCGGGTTCTGCCGCGAATGGTGGCGATCTGGGGTTGATTTCACCCGGAGCAATGGTCAAACCATTTGAAGATGCCGTATTTGCACTGGAACTCGATCAAGTCAGCGATCCTGTAAAGAGTCGTTTTGGTTATCATGTCATCGAGCTCACGGGTTACCAGGAAGCAAAACAAAAACCCTTCGAAGATGCGCGCGAGGAATTACAGCAAAACGAGAAAAGACTGCGTTCGGAAAATCGTTTTGTGGAGTTGGCGGATATTTTTCAAAATCTGGTGTATGAAAATCCTGAGAGTCTGGAAGTAGCCGCCAATGACGGTGAGTTGGATCTGGAGATAAAGGAAAGCGATTGGTTTACCGCCGATCAAGGTAGTGGCATTGCTGAAAACCCGGCTGTTCGGGCCGCTGCGTTCAGCGACGATGTGTTGGCGGATGATTTAAACAGCGACGCGATAGAAGTTTCCGATGACCGTATTGTCGCGCTGCATAAGCTCGATTACGAGGATTCGCGTTTACAGTCCCTGGATGAGGTTCGCGAACAGATTGAGAGTAGTTTGAAGGTTCAAAAAGCCAAAGAGCAGGCGGTGCAATTCGGTCGGCAATTATTGGAAAAGTTAAACGGTGGCAGTGCATGGGATGACATCATCGAAGAATCCGAATTGCAGGCGCAAGCAATGCCTGCCTTGCAACGTGAAGCCGGAGCACCGCCTGCGCAGGAGATTTCAGAAGTGGTATTTGCCGCCCCGGCAGCGAGTGAAGACTCACCGGGTTACGGCGGCGTGGAACTGGATAATGGCGAGTATGCCTTGTATCGCTTAACCGGTGTGGTCGATGCCGATCCCGAGACGGTTGATGAGGGACGCAAAGAACAGATTCGAGCAGCTATGGTGCAACGCTGGGGTCAGGAAAGCTATGCCTTGTACCAGCAGGAGTTGCGTAACAGCGCAGAAATTAAAACCTTTCCGGATCAGTTGTAACCGAATCCGGGCACGATCGCTTTGCAGGTTAGTCCTCAGTGACGAAGCGGTCGCTGATACCGACCATATTAAATCCAGCGTCGACATAGGTGATTTCTCCGGTAATACCCGATGCTAGATCCGAGCATAAAAATGCTGCAGTGTTGCCGACCTCTTCTATGGTGACGCCGCGTCCGAGCGGTACGACTTTTTCGTAAAAACTCATCATCTTTTTGAAGCCGCTGATACCGGCTGAGGCCAGGGTTTTTATCGGCCCGGCAGAGATCGCGTTTACGCGTATCCCGTCCGGCCCCAGGGACTGCGCGAGATAGCGCACATTGGCTTCAAGGCTTGCTTTAGCCAAACCCATGACATTGTAACCCGGCATAGAACGCATCGAGCCGATGTAGGACAGGGTTAATAATGCGGCTCTATCCGACATCAGGTCACGACCGGCTTTAGCCAGGGCAGCGAAGCTGTACGAGCTGATTTCGTGTGCGGTGAGAAATCCTTCCCGTGTTACCGCATCCAGGTAAAGGCCTTCCAGCTCGTCCCGCGGGGCAAAAGCGACGCAGTGAATCAGGATGTCATAGTGATCCCAGTAGTTATCCAGTTGCGAAAAAACGTCTTCAATCTGTTCGTCGTTGCCGACGTCACAAGGCAACACAATATCGGAATTTACCTGGGACGCATACTTTTCAACACGGGGTTGCAGCTTTTCGTTCTGATAAGTAAACGCCAGTTCCGCGCCCTGTTGATGCATGGCCTTGGCAATGCCCCAGGCAATAGAGCGTTCGCTGGCGACACCGACGATTAATGCGCGCTTACCGGTCAGAAATCCCATTTTTGTTACCTCGTATTCTTTGGTGTAAAAAATTTTTGTGTCTGGTTTTAACAGGCTTGCTTATGGGATGATTATAGCAAGCACTTGTCACCAAAAAACTTATTTGTTCTCACTGGAAGCATTGGTTTAGGTTTAGTTTGCAAGTACAGCATAAATGATTCTTAAAAGATTACTGTTATTGATTCCGGCAGTGCTGCTTGTCGTTTTATTGCAATCGGTTTTGTGGGTGCCGGGCTATGAGTCCCAGGCCTGGGGCAATCCCAAGCGTCTGTTACAGTTCGTCGAAGGTTCTATCGGTGATGCTAAGTTACTCAATCCCATATTGAATGCAGATTCGGCCAGTGCGCGCATCGCGAGCCTGATATTCGATGGTTTGTTAAAACTCGACGAGAACTTGCAACTTGGTCCCGATCTTGCCAGCGAGTGGTCAGTCAGCGAAACGATTTATTTGACGGTCAATCCCAACGCGCAATTTCCTGACGGTGTTCCGGTGAGCGGCGCGGAACTGGAAAAACGATTTACGGATTATTTTTCTGATGCTGCTGGCTCCAGGGAGAAATCGATCCAATCGATCAGTCGGATCAAACCGGAGCCGCGGGTGCAGACAGTAAAACTCGACGCGGGACAGACCGAGCCGGTGTCGGTCAACGTCACAATCGAAATCCCCGAAGTCATCCAGTTCGAACTGGATAGGGTAGACGAGGATTTCTACACAAAACTCGTTTCGATTTTAGGGGGTGACTACGAAAAAGATCTGCCACGTATGCTGTGGGTTCAGGTCGATAAACCGGAATTAAAAAACAGACTGTCAGATCAATTGAACGAGGTTGTACCGCTGCTGGAACACAATCCGGTAATCACGTTTCAATTGCGTAACGATGCAAGGTTTCACGATGGCCACGTGTTCGACGCCGGTGACGTAGCGTTCACTTATGAGTCCATTATGAATCCGCGCAACCTGTCGCCACGTACTTCGGACTTTGAACCGATAAAAGCCGTTGAAGTAATCGATGATCACGCCGTGCGTGTTGTTTATAAGCGATTATTTTCCCCGGCGGTGAATGCATGGACTATGGGCATTTTGCCTGAGCATTTGCTCAATAACGATGCATTGCAGGCGGAGATGGACAGGCGTGGAATCAGTGGTGAGGCGCGGGAAAATTTCGCCATGCGTGACAGCGAATTTAATAGGAATCCCGTCGGTACGGGTCAATTCATTTTTCAATCATGGGAAGGCGACGAGTTAATACATCTAAGCGCCAACAAAGACTACTGGGGCCGTGTGCCACGATATGAAAATTACTACTACCGGGTCTTGCCGGATGGGCTGGCGCGGGAGATGGAATTTCGTGCCGGTGCATTGGATGTTTATCAACCGGAGCCACATCAGGTTGATCGGTTTCGCGACAAAACCAGCTACCAGGTATTTTCCAGTTTATCCATGGGCTATACCTATATCGGTTACAACAATCGAAAACCCCTGTTTGCCGAAAAACGTGTACGCCAGGCCTTGGGTATGGCGCTGAACAATGAAGAAATCATCGATTATGTTTTGTATGGCGAGGGTGAGTACACAACCGGTCCGTATCCAAAAAATACTTTGTGGTATGACCATGACGTTGCACCGATGAGTTACGACCCGCAGGCGGCTGCCGCGATTCTGAACGATTTGGGATGGCAAAAGAACAGCGACGGCTGGCTGGAAAAAGATGGAGAAATTTTCGAGTTTAATTTAATTACCAATAACGGTAACGCATTACGAAAAGCCGTCTTGACCATCGCACAGAACGCCTGGCAAAAGATTGGTGTCAAGGTCAACACGCAATTGTTTGAATGGGCGGTTTTCCTGGAAGATTTTATCAATCCAGGGAAATTCGATGCGGTAATCCTGGGTTGGCAAATGACCCCCGACCCTGATTTGTATCAATTGTGGCATTCGAGCCAGTCCGGTTTTGGGCAACTTAATTTTGTCGGGTTTAACAATGCCGAAGCGGATAAACTGATTGAGCGCATACGTCGTACTTATGATGCGGAGTTACAAATACAACTTACCCATCAACTGCATGCCTTGATTGCCGAAGAACAACCGTACACTTTTTTGTACGCACCATTAGGCACGCGTGTTCTCGATAAAAAAATTGTCATGGTAAATGACGACAATTCATACATGCCGGTAAAAGCGGCTCCCAGCGGGGATTTGTATTATTACTTTGATCGATGGCGCAAGCTTGAACATGTTCCAGCTTTTTAGTTGATATGCGTGCCTATTTAATTCGAAATTTCATGCAACGATTGTTGCTGCTGTTTTTTGTTTCTGTGATTGCCCATGCCATCGTGCATATCGCACCGGGTGAACCGAGCGAGGTCGATCCCGCCAACCCGCGTATGAAACCGGAGGACATTGCCAAGATTCGTGCGGCGTTTCATCTTGATGAACCCCTGCATTTGCAATACGTGTATTGGATGCGCGATTTGTTCACCGGTGAACTCAAGTCGTTCAAGGACAGCCAACCGGTATTGCCGAAAATCGCCAATCGGTTTATGAACTCGTTGCCCATTTTCATCTGTGCCACATTGATCGTCTGGACACTGGCCTTCCCGACCGGTATACACGCAGCGGTCAGGCGCGGTTCTTTTTATGACCGGGGCAGTACATTTGTCGCCTACGGTCTTATATCCATCCCGGGGTTTTTTCTCGCTTATTTGGTCATTCTCTGGGTGGTACAACAATTTGGTATTCCGGTGATTGGCATGCGCACATTCGGCACCAGTGAAGCACAACCCTGGTTGCGTTTCATGGACCGCATCTGGCATCTGGTGATTCCCTCGCTGATGTCCGCGTTAGTGGGCATTGCCGTGTTGTCACGCTACGTGCGCTCGCAAATGGTCGATGTGTTGCAACAGGAATATGTACGCACGGCGCGCGCTAAAGGGTTGGACAATGACACGGTGATTTATCGTCACGCGTTGCGTAATGCGTTATTGCCGTTTATCACTATGTTTGGGTTGATGTTGCCCGCACTCATCGGTGGTTCGGTCATATTCGAACAGATTTTTGCCTGGCCCGGTATTGGTCGTTTGGGTTACGAGGCGATTTTAGCGCGTGATTTTCCGCTTGTGCTGACCATCAATTTTTTCGCAGCGGTATTGACCCTCGCCGGAACATTCTTGTCCGACGTATTGTATGCTATGGCCGACCCGCGGATTCGCTTGAGTTAAGCATGGCGCATACTGCAATCTCAATGGAATACACTGAGACCGCGCACTCACCGCCGCAATCCCCTGCGCGTCAGGCATGGCGTATTCTGAAGCGCGATCGGCTCGCCAGCGCGGGTTTGGTTATCCTCGCGCTTCTCATTTTGATCGCAATCGCAGGGAAATGGTTAACGGATAATCAGGCTGGATTCGATCCAGCGGCCGTACGCCTGGTGGATAAACTGCGACCGCCCATGTCGCCTGTTTCCGATCTGGTGCCTGTCGACGAGCATCCCGCTCTAGGTTTTTATTTAATGGGCACAGACGATCTTGGCCGCGATGTATTATCACGCATGTTGCAAGGTTCGGTAGTGTCGCTAACCATCGGCTTTGTTGCGGTGGGCATCGCTACTGTGCTCGGTATTTTCTTTGGTGCATTGGCCGGTTACTACGGCGACAAGCGGCTGGGTTTTATCTCGATCGATACGCTCATCATGCGCTTCACCGATGTGATGTTGTGTTTCCCCACATTCTTTTTGATATTGACCGCGGTCGCGTTGTTGCCACCGAGTATTTACAACATCATGGCGATCATTGGCCTGACCAGTTGGATGGGGACAGCGCGTTTTGTGCGCGCCGAATTTTTATCGTTGCGTGAGCAGGATTTTGTTGAAGCAGCCAAGGCATTAGGTTTGCCTACATGGCGCATCCTTTTTATTCACATGTTGCCAAATGCGATCGCACCGGTGTTGGTGTCGGCGACAATCGGCGTTGCCGGTGCAATCCTGACCGAATCGGCATTGAGTTTTCTTGGCTTTGGTGTGCAGCCACCAAACGCGACCTGGGGCAATATTCTGTCCGATGGTAAGTCTTATATTTTCGATGCGCCCTGGCTGTTTTTCTTTCCCGGTTTTGCCATTGTCATTGTGGTGTTGGCGTTTAACCTTGCTCGGTGAAGGTTTGCACGAAGCACTTAACCCCAAATTACGCAGTCGCTGATGGATCCGGTACTCCAAGTTTCCAACTTGTCGATCGCATTCGATATCAAAGGTCACTCGACGACAGTTGTGGATGAAGTCGGTTTGCATATCAACACCGGCGAAACCCTGGCCCTGGTAGGTGAATCCGGTTGCGGTAAATCCGTCACTGCCCTGGCGCTGATGGGTTTGATTGAATCGCCCGGTCGCGTAACTGGCGGCAGTGTGACACTGCAAGGTCAGGAGTTGATCGGTCTTCCCGAATCCGCTCTACAAGACATTCGCGGAAAAAGCATCGGCATGATTTTTCAGGAACCCATGGTGGCGTTGAATCCTTTGTTTACCGTTGGTGATCAAATCGGCGAAGTCTTATCGCGGCATACCTCGTTAAGCCGTGACAGTGTTGAACGAAAGTGTCTCGAGCTATTGGATCAGGTTGGCATTCCCGATCCGGCGCGACGAATCAATCAATATCCGCACGAGATGTCCGGCGGTATGAAGCAACGCGTCATGATTGCCATGGCTATCGCGTGCGAACCGGCGTTGTTAATCGCCGACGAGCCGACCACGGCTTTAGATGTCACCGTGCAAGCCCAGATTTTGGGGTTAATCGACCAGTTGCAAAAAGACATGAACATGGCGGTATTGTTGATTACCCATAATCTCGGAATTGTCGCCCAGCATGCAGACCGGGTGATGGTCATGTACGCAGGGCGAATCGCCGAATCCGCTTCGGTTGACGATTTATTCGCCAAGCCGTGTCATCCTTATACGCAGGGGTTGTTGAAATCTATTCCCCGCACCGGTGAGCGTGACATGCGGCTTTATTCCATTGAAGGTGCGGTGCCGTCTCCTGATCAGTTCCCGGCCGGTTGCCGTTTTTCCAACCGTTGTCCAGTTGTGTTGGAGCAGTGTTCGCAATCCGTTCCGGCGATGACGCAACGGCAAGATAATCATTACGCCGCGTGCTGGAGTGATCAAACGCCGGTAGCCAATTCATGAGCGCAACTTCCCCGGCGTTGTTGCAGGTGAAAAAACTGCGTAAGTATTTTCCCGTGCGTTCCGGCTTGATGCAACATGCTTCGGCTTGGGTGAAAGCAGTCGACGATGTCAGCTTCGACGTGCGACGCGGCGAAACACTCGGTTTGGTCGGCGAATCCGGTTGTGGCAAAACCACATTGGCGCGTTTGCTGTTGCGTCTGGAGGAGAGTGACAGCGGCGACATCGAGTTTGGCGGCGATAACATCACCCATGCGAAAGCCGCTGAGCTGAAAGCCTTTCGCCGCCGCATGCAGATTATATTCCAAGACCCGTATAGTTCGCTTAATCCGCGCCTTTCGGTTGAACGCATTCTGGGAGAAGCCATGCGTGTGCATGGCAAAGCCACCCGCAGCGATGTGACAGAAAAAGTGTGCGCGTTGCTGGAAACGGTGGGACTCGATGCGTCGCATCGTTATCGTTATCCCCATGAATTTTCCGGAGGACAGCGCCAACGTATCGGTGTCGCCCGGGCACTATCGCTGCAGCCGGAGTTGATTGTATGTGACGAAGCGGTGTCCGCTTTGGATGTTTCCATTCAGGCGCAAATCATCAATCTGCTCACCGACCTGAAACAACAATTAAATTTATCCTACATTTTTATTTCTCACGATCTCAACGTGATACGTTATCTGGCCGACAGGGTTGCGGTCATGTACCTCGGTCAGATTGTCGAAACCGCAGGCACTCAGGCGTTGTTTCGCTCGCCTATGCATCCATATACCCAGGCCTTGATTCAAACTAATCCAACGCCCGATCCGACCGTTGCCGCGCCCGATCATGTTATCTCGGGTGATGTGCCGTCACCCGCGAACCCGCCATCCGGTTGCCGCTTTCATACCCGTTGTCCCCAGGCGATGCCCAAGTGTCGTGAGGTCGCGCCGGAGTTACGAAATCGTTCAGACGATGCAGGGCAGGTCGCCTGTCATCTTTATGCTTGATTCGAATTCGGTTTAGTATTTCCTTAGATAATGGCTGGTGAAAAAAACCGCGTCGCCGTATGTTGCAATAGCGAATGGGCAACACAGGCGCAAAAGCTTGCACAAAAGTTTAATTTGACCGAAGCGAGTGCCGACGATGAAGATATCGATTGGCTGCTGCGTTTTGACGACGGTTGTTTGAGCCTGGTCGATTGCGCTAATCCAAAATTCAAACCTTTAACAATTGATTTTGACAAGCCGGTAGGACAAATTGCAAGAAACGATCCGCTGCGTCGTGCTATCGGTAAAGACGTGAAGGTCGTATTGGATGCAACCACGGGTCTTGGGTCGGATACGATAATGTTTATACACATGGGTTTTAAAGCCATCGCCGTTGAGCGTTCCGTTGTTTGCGCCGCATTACTTTCCGACGCATTAAAACGGTGCCAGAACGACAAAATCCGCCAAAACTTGAACCTGATTTACGCGGATGCAAAAAATGTATTGGATAAACAGGAGGCCAACTTGTTTGAAGTTGACGTCGTGTATATGGATCCGATGTATCCCTCACGAAGCAAAACATCTGCCTTGGCGCGAAAAGAATGTCGCATGTTGCGTGGTGTTGTGGGTAACGATTCCGATGCAAATGAATTGCTCAGTTGCGCCCGGCAGCATGTCAATCGGGTCGTGGTAAAACGTCCGCCGGAAGCGCCACCAATTCAGAAAAATCCCATTGCGAGTTACAACGGGAAGCTGGTGCGTTTTGATGTGTATCGGGGAATGAATCCATGAACACCGGCGAACCGTGGTTTTATTGTGCAGATATTCCGGAGATTGGCTTCCAGCTAGTATTGGATGAGCGTGAATCCCGTCATGCCGGTGGTTCGCGACGTTTGCGCCCTGGCGACAAACTAAACCTGTTTGATGGCAAAGGCGTGCTCGCCGAAACGGCATTTGTAGAAAAATCAAAAAAAGGAATACGTCTGGACGTACTGACCCGTGAACAACACCAGCTAGCAAGAAAATCCATTCATCTCGCTTGCCCGATACCAAAAGGAGATCGTGTCGGCGTATTGCTGGATATGGCAACCCAGGTGGGCATGACGGACTTCACGCCATTGATTAGTGAGCATGGATTGAATGAACGCATTACCGAAGCTGCGCAACAACGTTGGCAACGCATCGTGATCGAAGCGTGCAAACAGTCACGCAGGTTGTTTTTACCGCAGATTCATGAAGCGCAAAAACTGGAAACGCTAGTGCAAAACGTCGGTAGAAACGAGCAACAAATTTGGTTGGCTGATGCGAATGGTGATGCGATGGACGGTTACCTGCAAAACAAAGGCACATCAAGTGTCTCTAATCTGCTCCTGGTAGGACCGGAAGGTGGTTTTTCTGAATCGGAGATTGATTCAGCGCGAAAAAATAAGGTTGCTTTGATTCGTCTTAGCGATAATGTTTTACGTGTTGAAACCGCTGCGGTACTGCTGGTTTCCATTTTGTCGTGAGATATAGCGAAATGGGTTGAAAAAATTCAGTTGAACGTTGATTGCTGGCAACTGATCACTAATGAGAATTTTCGCAACCAAGTCTGTCCCTGTGAAGGCAGGGAGTCGCCCCTACAATTCTTTTTTGCTGATTACATTCTCAATTATTCTTGTGGGAGTGGCGCCCTCGCCGCGATGACGGTTTATCACGGCACACGAAACTCCCTGTCGCCGCGAGACGCGCCTACAAGTATTTTGATAAATTTGTGTTAAACGATCGTTCTGAAGAACGCTGACAGCTAAAAAGCCAGTCACTAAAAACTATACAGTTTAGGTCGACCAGAGAATTAGCTTAATCTTTCGACGGCTTCAATTTGATCTTTGAGTTTGCTGAGAGTACCGGTTAGCTCGGTCAGGCGTTGTTTTTCCTTTTCGACAACATCGGTCGGTGCGCGATCAACAAAATTAGGGTTTTTTAGTTTTGCATCGGCTCGGTCGAAGTCGGCCTGACATTTTTCATGTTCTTTTGTTAAGCGTTTTAATTCCGCGTCGCGGTCAATGGCGGTTCCGAGCGGAATTAATAGTTTCATATTTCCGGCAAGGGCAGCCGCGCTTTCTGGCGCTTCGTCTTTATCACTCAGCGGCGTAACGCTTTCCAGCCGCACCAGCGACATAAGAATTGATTCGTTGTTCGATAAGTATTCCTGGTCTTGTTTAGAATAACTTTGTACTAACACGGGCAGGCGCTTCGACGGTTCGATATTCATTTCCCCGCGAATATTACGCACGCCAGTGACCACTGACTTTAGCCATTCCATTTCTTGCATGGCATTCTGGTCTAATCGATCCAGTTGAGAGACCGGGTAGGGTTGTAACATGATGGTATCCCCGGTTTTTCCTGCCAGCGGTGCGACCTTGATCCAGATTTCTTCCGTGATAAAAGGCATTACCGGATGTAACAAACGCAAAGACGTTTCCAGAATTCCCAGCAGGGTTTTGCGCACGCCAATCTTGCGTGTTTCATCGATAGCATCGTCATTCAAAACAATCTTGCTGATTTCCAGATACCAACTGCAGTATTCGTCCCAGACAAACGAATACGTTGCCTGTGCTACACGATCCAAACGGTATTCCTTGAATGCGTCCGCGACTTCCTGTTCGGTTTGCTGCATTATAGAAACTATCCATTTTTCCGAACTACCGAGTTCGTACGAATCGCCGTTAGCACCACAGTTTTTGCCTTCCACATTCATCAAAACGAAACGCGCAGCGTTCCAAAGCTTGTTGCAAAAGTTTCGATAGCCTTCGATCCGGCCAAGATCGAAACGTACATCTCGTCCTTGAGTTGCCAGGCTGGCAAAAGTAAAACGCAAGGCATCGGTGCCGTATGCGGGGATACCATTAGGGAACTCCTGATGTGTGGCTTTTTCAATACGTTCGGCCAATTGGGGTTGCATCAGTCCGGTTGTACGTTTTTTGACTAACGCCTCAGAATCGATGCCATCGATGAAGTCTAGTGGGTCCAAGGTATTGCCCTTAGACTTGGAAAATTTTTGTCCATCTTTGTCGCGTACCAGGCCGGTCACGTAAATCTCGTGAAAAGGTGCTTTTCCAGTGAATTTGAGTCCGAACATGATCATGCGCGCGACCCAGAAGAAAATAATGTCGAAACCGGTCACCAAAACATTGGTGGTATAAAAAGTCTTTAACTCTTCTGTCTTATCCGGCCAACCCAGGGTGGAGAATGGCCATAGTGCGGACGAAAACCAAGTGTCCAGCACATCTTCGTCTTGCTTTAGTTCAACACCCTCATCGAGTTGGTATTTTTCGCGCACGGCTTGTTCGTCTTGCGCAACATAAATATTGCTTTCCGCGTCATACCATGCCGGTACACGATGGCCCCACCACAACTGTCGTGAGATGCACCAGTCCTGAATATTATGCATCCATTCGTAGTAAGTGTTTTTCCAGTTGTCTGGAACGAAACGAATGATACCGTTTTCGACTGCTTTAATCGCCGGGTCAGCCAACGGTTGAATTTTTACAAACCATTGGTCGGTTAAATAGGGTTCAACAACAGACTGTGAACGGTCACCCTTGGGCACCATCAGTTTGTGATCTTCGATCTTCTCAATCAGATCCTGCGTCTGCAGGTCAGCGACAATTCGTTTACGCGCGGCATACCGGTCGAGACCGTCATACTCTGTTCCCGAACCCTCGATACTTGCGCTAGGGTCTAAAATATTGATCAGCGGCAACTCATGACGTTGTCCAACATCGTAGTCGTTAAAATCATGTGCCGGTGTAATCTTGAGGCAACCCGAACCGAATTCCATTTCAACATAGTCATCCGCGATGACTGGAATCTCACGATTGGCCAACGGCAAAGTCACTGTCTTGCCAACTAAATGTTTATAGCGTTCATCGTCGGGATGCACAGCGACGGCGGCATCACCGAGCATGGTTTCGGGTCGGGTAGTGGCGACAACCACGTGACCGCCGCCATCGGTTAATGGATAACGGATATGCCATAAATGACCATTTTGTTCTTCTGCGATCACTTCGAGATCGGAAATAGCGGTGTGTAAAACCGGATCCCAGTTGACCAGGCGTTTGCCGCGGTAAATCAACCCTTCGTCATACAAGCGCACAAATACTTCCTGCACCGCTGCGGACAAACCTTCGTCCATGGTAAAGCGTTCGCGCGTCCAATCGACGGATGCACCCATTCGCCGCAACTGCTGACTGATAGTGCCGCCGGAATGTTCTTTCCACTCCCAGATGCGTTCGACGAATGCTTCGCGGCCAAGATCGTGGCGGGTTTTGCCTTCGCTTTCTAACTGTCGCTCCACTACCATTTGCGTAGCGATACCAGCGTGGTCGGTGCCTGCCTGCCACAAGGTGCGATGTCCGAGCATGCGATGATAACGAATCAGCGCATCCATGATAGTGTCTTGAAACGCATGACCCATGTGCAGGCTGCCGGTAACGTTAGGCGGCGGAATCATGATGCAATAAGGATCGCCATCGCCGGATGCGGCGAAATAGCCTGCATCTTCCCAGCGCTTATAGATCAACTGCTCTATCGCCTGTGGTTCGTAGGTGCTGCTGATGTTGGTATCCGTCATGTATAAACTTTTTCAAATCGTTTGGCGGGCGCGATTATACGACAGTTCGTCACGCCAGAATGCGCTTGAGCTACGTGAGTGAACGATGCAGACGGATCAGGGAACGGTTCGATACGGTCCTGCAAGCATTAGAGTGGATTCAACCAATCACTTAGCGCCTGTTGAATGCGCTCGCGCAATTCCTCCACGACATGGGTTTCGAGACCACTACCCAACTGGTTTTGTAAGATTGATTCAATAATTTCCATC
Organism: Arenicellales bacterium; assembly: GCA_965216365.1. GTDB lineage: Bacteria > Pseudomonadota > Gammaproteobacteria > Arenicellales > CBDCFT01 > CBDCFT01. Next base: position 131,092 of record CBDCFT010000003.1, read on the forward strand.
ACTTGTTCCGTTACCACCGATGGTGGCGGGAGCACGACGCTGGGTTCGGGTTTGACTGGATCCACACGCATAATCATGGAGGGATCATCCAGCACCGACTCGGCCTCCTGCGGAGCAGGTACAAAGAGCGCAGTATCCTGCTCCGGAACCATGACCAGATCATCCAGCACCGGAATGCCGTCGTCGATATTCTCGGATTCATTCGGGGGACGCATTGACTTAGTAGTCGAATCGTTATCGACGTGACCGTCACCGGGTTCGACGTAGTCACCCGAAACGATGGAATCGATGTCCAGATCGCTGTCCGCGATTAAATCTTCGATCTTTGCCAACTCATCGATAAGTTGATCGCTGGCAATATTGGACGGTCTTTTTGTCGGTCTTGTTTTCTTCTTACGTTTGGCCACGGTTTATCCCTGTCAAACTTTCACCTGGTGCGTTTGTGGGTCAAATCCCTGTTCCTGATAGGCGCGATAACGAGCGCGGCCTTTACTCTTGCCATCGTCATCGGCGTCAATCACCTCGGCAACACGTTCGAATTGGGCGCACAACGGACTGACTTCGTCGCGCAGTGAAATGAGCAAACCGTTGAGGCCATCGGGTGGCGTTGAATCACCAATCATTACCTGATAGTCGTTTATATCTGCGTTTTGCATATCCGCGCGTGCATGGGGCACGAAACTGCCTTGCGAATAAGTCCACAACAAGTCGTCCATTTTGCGCGTTTGTTCGGCATCGCGCGCATGTACAAAAACGGTGTGGCCCAATTTATATGCTTTTTCCGTCAAGCGGCAGGCAAAGCGCAATTGCCCATCCGCCACGTGGCGGCTGAGCACGTAAAAATCGACCCGTTCAGGTTTCGTCGTCTTTGCCATTTAATTTATTCACGAGCACCGATTGATCAGGAACTGCGTCAGCAAAGGCACCGGGCGGCCGGTCGCGCCCTTGGGGCCTGAACCGCGCCAGGCCGTGCCCGCGATATCCAGGTGCGCCCAGGTAAAGTCCTTGGTGTAACGCGCCAGGAAACAGGCGGCGGTAACCGCTCCGGCCTCGCGCCCGCCGATATTTGCCATATCGGCGAAAGAACTTTCCAGTTGTTTGTCGTATTCCTTCCACAGGGGCAATTGCCACGCGCGGTCGCCGCTGGATTCGCCGGCTTGCAGAATTTCCCGGGCGAGGTCATCGTCATTCGAAAACAATCCGCTGGCATGGGCGCCCAGTGCCACAACACATGCGCCGGTCAGCGTCGCCATGTCGATAACTACGGACGGTTTGAAGCGTTCGGTATAGGTCAGCGCATCACACAGGATCAAACGGCCTTCGGCATCCGTATTCAAAATCTCGATGGTTTGGCCGGACATGCTGGTGACAACATCACCGGGTTTGTTGGCATCGCCGTCGGGCAGGTTTTCACTACTCGGTACAACGCCGACAATATTGATGGGCAATTTCATTTCTGCCGCGGCACGCAGCGCGCCAAATATGCTGGCTGCACCGCACATGTCATACTTCATTTCATCCATTTTTGCGGCTGGTTTGAGTGAGATGCCGCCGGCATCGAATGTCAGACCTTTACCGACCAGCGCGATGGGTGCCTCGCCTTTGGTGCTACCGTTGTATTCCATCACAATCAGCTTCGCCGGTTGCCGGCTGCCACGGGATACGGACAACAACGAACCCATGCCCAGGTTCTGCATTTTTGCCTCGTCGAGTATCGTGATCTTGAGTTCGTGGGATTTACCCAACGCCGTTGCTTGTTCGGCCAGATGCGTCGGGGTACACACGTTGCCGGGCCGGTTGCCGAGGTGTTTCGCCAGAGCCACGCCCGCCGCGACGGCTTTGCCCTGTCTGACACCGGCCCTGACCTGGTCTTCATCCGCCTCGTTCGCATAGACTCCGACCCGTTTTAGTGCGCGTTTATTCGGCGCTTTGCTTTTTAATTCGTCAAATTGATAAACCGTGTCTTCGACACTCTCGATAATTTGCTTTGCCTTCCAGTTGGTGTCACAGTTTTTGACTGCAACATCCGCCAGCGCGAAAACGGCCTCCCTGATTTTGGTATGGGCCAGGCTTTTAACCGCACCGGTAACGGCTTTGCGGTATTCATCAACCTCCAGCGTCAGGTTTTTGCCTATACCGACCAGCAGGATACGTTTCGCTTTCACCCGCTTAGGCGCGGTCAACATCAGTGCGCTGCCTGATTCACCGCTGATATCGCCATTGCTGACGGCGTTTTTCAACATGCCGCGGGTGGATTTATCCAGCGCTGCGCCGGTAGGCGAGAATTTGCCGGAGCGTGTTACTCCCACCACCAGACATTCAGTCGCCAGTGAGTGAGGTTGACCGTTTTTGACAGAATATTGCATGGAACTCCCAGTAAAATTGTGCGTTATTTAAGATAAACTCGCATTATTACAGTTTTAGCAGGCTGCGGGGTGCGCCCAGGCATAAAAATCATGGTGGGCGTTTGCAGGCTTGTTCAACTATCCATTTCATTTGAAAACACATTGTCCTTCGTTTGTATGAAAGGTGTCAAAGCGCCGTTGCCGCGCCGGCCCGCATGATTCTTAACCGGGCCTTGATGCGTGAGGTATTGCAGACCAGCGGCGCAGTCACGCTGGTGATGCTGAGCATATTCATGGTGGTGCGGCTGGTGGGTTTCCTGCGTCAGGCGGCGGATGGCGATATTCCCGTCGATAGCCTGATGGAGTTGCTGCTGCTTAAACTTGTCACCTACATGGATGTGATTTTGCCGTTGATGCTGTTTGTGTCTATCCTGATGGTGTTCAATCGCTGGAACCGCGATAACGAAATGACGGTTATTGCCGCCAGCGGTATTGGAATTCCGCAGTTTCTTCGCCCAATGACCATACTGATGATAGTCATGGTTTTACTAGTGGGCAGTTTTTCATTGTATTTATCACCGTTGGCGGTGCGGGTGTCCGAGAGTATTCAGCACGAGTATGACAACCGCAGCGAGGTCTCGGGCATCGCGCCGGGCGTTTTCACTGAAACCCGGGGTGGTGAAGGCGTTTATTTTATTGAGCGTTTCGATGGTTCCGAGGATCGCTACAAAAACGTGTTTGCATACAGCGTGTCCGCAGGCCGTGAGGGTGTGGTAATCGCTAAAAGCGGATTCAAACAAACCGACGAAAATACTAACGACCAGTTTTTAGTGTTAAAAAACGGCACACGTTTTGAAGGCAACCCCGGCGACCCAGACTACACTGTCGTGGAATTTGAGTCTTACGCAATACGTCTAAAGCAGCGCGCGCAAAAAGAAATTGCAGTTCCGGTTGCCGGTATACCGACACTCGAATTGTCCGCCGGAAAGCATCGTCGTTTTGTGTCTGAACAACACTGGCGTTTTGCCAAACCCTTTGCTATTCCCGTATTAATTTTGTTCGCTATGGCCTTGAGTAATGTCGATGTGCGGCAAAGCAGGGTTACCAATATGCTGATCGCGTTTCTAATTTATTTCGCATACACCAATTTGCTCGGGTTGGCGGTGGCGATGATGAACCGCGGCAAGCTCAATCCGCATCTTGGCTTGTGGACAGTACATGCCGTGTTTTTGGCGATGGCGGTATATTTATTTTTGCGTCGTGCGCGCAATAAGACATTGTTACCGCGTATTTGGCCCCGTATTCGAGCGTTATTTCCGAGTCCGGCAGCAACATGATTTCCATTCTGGATTTTTATATCGCGCGAATTATTATCCAGCAAACCCTGCTGGCATTCGCAGTGTTGCTGGGTTTATTCGTTTTCGTTACGTTTATCGATCAGTTGAGCGATCTTGGGGTAAACGAATTCGGCATTGCTGATGCGCTTCGTTATGTCCTGTTGACCATTCCGCGTACGATATATGAATTATTTCCTATGGCAGCCTTGCTGGGTTCCATGCTCGGTCTGTCCATGCTGGCGAACGATTCGGAACTGACAGTGATGCGCGCCAGCGGACTCTCGGTATTTCAGATCGCGGGGGCGGTTTTAAAAGTCGGCATCGTTTTCGCTTTGCTTAATGTATTACTGGGTGAGTTTGTCACGCCGACCACCGAAACTATGGCCCAACGCGGGCGCGCAGAGGCGTTGCAACGTCATATCAAGCAGCAAACGGATTTCGGCTTATGGATGAAAGACGCCAGGACTTATGTGAATGTGGGCGAAGTGTTGCCCGATTTAACGCTCTTGCGCTTGCGCATTATTGAGTTCGATGAGGATGATCGTTTGCGCGCTTTCGCGTATGCGGAGCGTGGCGAGTTTGATAATCCCGAATGGCGCTTGATCGACGTGCGTCAGACCCTGGTGGATGAAGAAGGTAATGCCAGTCCGCAATTTGTTGATGCGGCGGTATGGCGCACAAATGTGACGCCGGAGATATTGTCGGTGTTTTTGATTAAACCCGATCAGCTTTCTGTTTGGCAGCTCAGTCAGTACGTGACCCATCTCAGCAGCAACAGCCAGGATACCGAGCGTTACGAATTAGCCTTTTGGTCCAAGTTGTTTTTACCGCTGTCGACCGCGGTTATGGTTATTCTGGCGATTCCGTTTGTGTTTCAACAACTACGCAGCGGCGGACTGGGTCGTAATTTGTTTATCGGCATCATGTTGGGGGTTGGCTTCTATGTCGTCGAGCGCGGATTTGGCAACGTCGTGCAGGTGTACGATATTCCACCGTTTCTAGGGGCGTTGTTACCTGTGACCGCATTTGCGATGTTAGCGATATTTATGCTCAGGCGAATCTAACTCTACTAATTCGCTCCACAAAGGTGTCATCACGAAAACACAGCGCAGCACGCAATGCCATAGTTGCCGGATGCTTGCGTATGAACGCGCAGGGAATCAATCAGGGTAGTGCGGGCAATATCAGTGTGCGTACACAGGAAGGTTTTTTAATCACGCCATCCGGTATCGAGTACGAAAAATTAAGACCGAATCAAATAGTGGCCATGTCTTTGCAGGGTGAGTGGGATGGGGATGTCAAACCGTCCAGCGAATGGCGCATGCATCGCGATATTTATGTTGAACGTGAAGATGCTGCCGCGGTAGTCCACGCGCATCCGACATTTTGCACCACGCTTGCCTGCACGCACACGGATATTCCGCCGTTTCACTACATGGTCGCGGTTGCAGGTGGCGCTGATGTTCGGTGCGCGAAATACGCAACGTTTGGTTCACAAAAGTTATCCGATAACATGTTGCAGGCTTTGCGGGATCGTAAAGCGTGTTTGCTGGCGAATCACGGTATGATTTGTTTCGGCGCCGGTCTTGATCGGGCTTTGGGGTTGGCTGTTGAAGTGGAGACGCTGGCGCGGCAATACTGGCATGTTCGCCAAATGGGTCAGGTAAAATTATTGTCCGGTCAGGAGATGAAAAAAGTGATAAAACAGTTCAAAACCTATGGGCAAAGAACAGATGAAACGGGTGATTAAAAAAAATGCCTTCGCTACTTGATTTGGCTGCTGAACAAGCACGTTCCGCTGCGCAAACAGGTGAAGAACCGGTTGGTGCTGTCCTGGTAAAAGGCGATGAATTGCTTGCTGCTAGTCACCACCGTGTTAAGTCAAACAATGATCCCGTCGCTCATGCGGCGATGGATTGTGTTCGGCGTGCGGGACGACGAATCGACTATCCTGAATTGACGCTTTACTTAACATCAGCCCCTTGCATGATGTGTGCAGGCACGATATTGCAGTTTGGTATTGGTCGTGTTGTGATTGGTGTGCAACCATCGGATAACGAAATCATTGACCTGTTGACTAAAAAAAACGTATCCGTCGAGATAGTAATTGCATGAAACTCGCCGCTGCTACCGAGCAAGATTATAAATTTATTCGCGAAGCGTACAACGAAGCTGCGCAAGGCTTCGATCAAGGTGGCGTTCCGGTTGGTGCTGTCATGGTTAAAGACGGCGAAGTTGTTGCTCGCGGCAGAAATAAACGCGTGCAGGAAGGCGACGCGATCATGCATGGCGAAACGGATTGCCTGCGCAGCGCCGGCGTGCGAGCGGATTATAAGCAGATTCATCTTTACACAACGCTGAGTCCGTGCATGATGTGCACGGGCGCGATAGTCCACTTCGACATACCGCGCGTTATCATTGGCGAGGATGAAAATTTTCCGGGTAATATCGAATTTTTAACTGACCGGGGAGTCGATGTTGTTTTACTTGAAGATCAAGAATGCATCGATCTGATGGCGCGTTTTATTAAAGAACGACCCGACATTTGGTTCGAGGATATTGCGGGCAATAAAGAAGTATAGGAAGCTGACGTTCGACGATTTGGTGTTTTATAGCGTATTGGATTTTATAAATTAGTTTCGCCCCGCGCTTGTCAGCGCTTAGGACGAGTTACTTTCTTTGTCGCGCAAAGAAAGTAACCAAAGAAAGCGCGCCCCTGCGTTCTGGTTCCTTTGTAAGGAACTGCCCTCGCCGAATATCGGTGGCGACGGGTCGGTTCGACGAATCTATCCTGATTCGGCGAACCTCAAATCAACTTCCTTGTTGATTTGTCCCTGCAACCGTTTTTCGTCTCGGCAGAACGCAAAGGGCAATAAAGACAAGAATAGGAGTGGCCCTCTGCCTTAACAGGGGCAGGCTCAACCGCGAATTGTTTTAACTGGATGTCTGTCCACGCGCGTATTGCAAACAATCAACATTGTTGTTTCTTTCTTCTCTCGCGTCCGAGCAAACCGACGAGTGCGTGTGTTGTGAAGGTATAAGCCCGATCAGGGGCACGCCGTGGACGGCGTGCGTTGCCCTGCGGACACCAAGGAAGTGCCCGTAGGGCAACCCCCGAACAACACCGCACCAAGGAGGGAACCATTGATTTGTTTTCCTAAAAACAAATCAATGGCGCAGCGAGCGCGAAACATGCTTTTGGCAACTTTTGGCGAAACAAAAGTTGCTCGCCGTATAGGCGAAATCATACTCCTAATACAGTTGAATAATTTTATTCCAAAGACACACTAACAAATTCGTACGATTGTTTTTTATAGTGCACAAGTCTTTGTCCAAAATAATTACCAATTAGTCTGATCTAATCTGCGTGCCCGGAACTTGTTTGGGAAAATAATCCTGGCACGTGCCTTCACGAGTAACATCGCCGGTTGCGCAATGCAGGCCGCCGCCAAACGGATACGCGTCACGAAAGGGGATGGGGATAACATTCATGCCGAGTTTGTCCATTTGTTCCAGTTGGTTACTTTCGCTGGCCTCAACAATGACGGTTTTGTGATCGATGATGAGACAGTTCATGGATAGCCACACACTGGAATAACACAACGGAGGTGGCGATGTGTGCGCCGGTTGTGCTGCATCGACTATTTCCCAATCATTGGCTTCGAAGATTTTGCGTTGCGCTTCCGGTAAACGTCGGTTCGGGTTGTTAATAATTAAACCGGGACGCAAAGTCACAAAGGTCGCGTCAATATGAATCGGATAAGGGTCGCCGGGAAAATTAACGGCATGAATACGGTGGTCGGGATAATGCCGTTGCAGCCATTCCATACCACGACGATTGGTGGTCAGCCCGTGTTGACAGAAAAAGTCCTTGCCGATGCGAAGAATGTCTGCGGCATCGAACAGCGGTTCGTGTTCCGTAGTGACAAAATCCAACGCTGCGGTGCGACGCAATCGTTCTTCGATTGTAATTTCGTCGAAATAACCGTGTTGATAAGAATCATTCGTTAAGCGCGGTCGTGGCGCCTGTTCCCAGCGAAAATTCGGGTCTTCGTCGAAGTATTGTTGCATCAATGGATGGTAGGCGAGGTATTCCCAATAGCGACAACGAAACGACATGGGTGCGCTAAGAATTTCATTGCCGACTGTGAGTAATACATCGCGTGGCGGCATGCAACCGAACTGCGAGCCGGTGGAAAAATCCGGTGTGTGGACTGCCTGGTTCCATTGAATCGGCGCAGGCCGGTCAACGCGAATTCCGCGTTCTTGCAGAATTTTCGCGAGATGATCGAGTTGTTCGTTGGCCTTTTCCACCGTTTCCAATGGCCGTGGTCCCCACATGCCGCGCATGTCGCTGTCTTCGGGAATTTTTGCTTCGGTGGCGGGTTCGGTTGGCGGAATGCAGGTGTGATCTGCACGCCCAACAATAACATGAGTAAGCGGATCAAAATCGTTCCACGAATTAACAACGGTTTTCGCCATGTTTTTTGTCTATTAGAAATTGAAAATGCGGCAGATGGATTCCCGGCTAACGGGTAGCGGGAAACACCATTTTCGGTCTGTAGTTTTTGAAACTGTCGAGAGTTTTACGATTGCATTGGTCTTGTATGTCACTGCCGGGCACCACAGCGGACACGCATTTAAATTTTTCGCGCAACCAAAGTGTCTTTTTGTTTTCTTCGATACATACGGCAACGATGCCGGCGACAACGCCTTGCTGCCGTTCCACCAGTTTTATCGCGCCGCCCATCGTGCCGCTGGTTTCGATCCACTGGTCAACGAGCAGGACTCGCGTACCGGGGGCGAAAGCGGGTCTACGCATTTCCATGTCCTGGGTACGACCGGAGTAGTTGGTGAATTCTACTGCATCGGTGTCCAGTGGAACTTTTCCGGCTTTGCGAATGGGTAGCATGCCTTTGCCTAATCGAGTGGCAATACCGCTTGCCAGCACAAAACCCATCGCATCAAGACCGCCAACCACATCAATATCATTCGCTGAGAACGGCGCAATCAAATCATCCAGCAACGCGTGAAATATTTCCGCATTGATGTATAAAGACGATGGATCGAGCCACGCGAACTTGTCACCCTTGTTGTTGGGTGCCATATACGATAGATACCAGCGATCAGGCTTTGACTCAGGCATGTCGCGTTAACTGTTGGCGTTAAATTAACCCGGAGAGGCCAAATTCTTTGGTCATAAACAACAAGCGACGCAGACGTTCCGGCTCGATGTTATAAAAATCATCGGGCATGTTGATGCCGGTCGCGACCATGAAACAATCGACGTCTTTTGCATAAACTTTTGCGTTACCGGGAGTTACCCCCGATGCTAACGCAATAGGCGCATCTTGCGCTCCACGGCGAAACGCCGTGATTTTTTTTGTATCCGCTGCTTCACCGGTAGCCACTCCGGAAGTGGTGACAACATCCATAAACCCGGCGGCAACTTTTGCAGCGTACTCAAATTTATCTTCGCTTACCATGCGCTGTTTTTTAAATGCCGTGCCGCCGAAGTACATGCCGTTCCAATTGTATTCAGATTTCGCATCGGCAATGGCTTTTGCGCCGGGTTGATTTTCAATGGATTTGTTTTCGTCAATCGCAGAATTATCCGCCCAATACGCGTCAATGATAATATCTTCGTTTTGTAGCTGGGCAAGTATCGGAAATGCACCGAGGCCAGTGACGCCGAGAAAATTAATACCCATCCATAAGCTTGGGTATATGCGGCGGATCTTACGGATAATAGGGAGCATTTCTTCCGGGCCGAAATCGTGGTTTATCAAAAATACGCCGCGACACCCTTCACGGATGACAACTTGCACGTTGGATTCGGTTTGGTCGTGATTGAGGACGTGGATGACCGGCAGTACCACGGGTCCGATCGATTTGAATATTTTTCTAAACTCGTTTCGATTCATTGTTTTGTCCGGGGTTTTAACCGGGATTTATCCGGAATTTTACCTACTTATAAATTTCAAATCCTTCACTACAGACAACAGGCCGGATTTTGATAATATAACCGGCACCCCCGAATGGCTAAATATAACTGCAACTGCGGGTTTTATCCACGCTGAATGAGGAACAACTAAATGAACAAGAACACCGAAAAGAAACCTTTAACTCGCCGCGATTTTTTGAAATCGTCTTCCGTTGTTGTGGCAGTCGCGGCTGCGCCCATGATTATAACTTCAAGAAAGTCTATGGCTCAGGCGGTGGAAATCAACATGCTGGCTTGGTACGGGCATGGCGAGCCGGACATCGTTGAGGAGTTCGAAGCCCAGAACAACGTTAAGTTCAAGCCCAAATATTATGCAGGTGGTGACAATATGTTGGGACTGATCGCGCAATCACCACCGGGTACTTACGATGTCATTCTTTCCGACGCGGAGTTCGTACAGCAGTTGAACGCAGCGGGTTATATTGAAGAGTTGAATGCGGACGATTATCCATTCGACGATTTCATCTACGACGATTTCAAGCAATTTCCAGGTCACTGGAAAGACGGCAAGTTGTACTCGACCATGGTGCGATTCGGTCACTTGGGTGTTTCCTACAATAAGAATGCTGTGAGTGCAGAAGAGGCCATGAGTTATAAAAGTTTTTGGAAACCCGAGTTAACCGGCAAAGTAGGTCACTTTGACTGGCACTTGCCGAGTCTTGGCATGATGAGTTTGTATAACGGCAATAATGATCCAAGTCCGTTTGATATTTCCGGTGACGCTTGGGATAAGGTGCAAGAAACGACCATGAGTCTGCGTCCGCAAGTCGGTGGATTTTTCGATTACGGCGGAACCTTTAATTCGCTAAAGAATGGTGAAATGCTGGCGATGTGCGGTATCGGTGATTGGATTACCGGCGTGCTGGAAAAAGATGGTGCGCCGGTAGCGTCGGTCGTACCCAAAGAAGGTGGCATACAGTGGACTGAGTCGTATTGCATTGGCAAAGGCTCGAAGCATGCAGACATGGTCAACAAGTTTATTCAGTACATGTTGACGCCGGCAGGTCAGGTGCGTTCCGCGCAAATGGCGGCTTATCCTGGTTTTTGTATAACCAAAAGCGGTGTAGCAGCGTTGCGCGAAGCGAACATGCAAGAAGCTGAACGTACCGGTCAAATCGAAGGCGTACCGAATAACCCGGTAACTTTGATTAAGGAAGGGCGTATTCACTATCGCGACATTCCACGTCAACAATCCCTTGAAGACTGGAATGATTTTTGGTCGGAATATAAAAACGCGTAGGCATGTAATTTTCCAATGCGCGTGATGCGTGTTCAAACAAAGCGGGCAATTATTGCCCGCTTTGTGTTTTTGCTTTTGATGCGGATGTTGTTCAACCATGCCAGATAAAAATAAAAAGCGATTTGATGGATATGCGCTGACCTGGCGTTTGCCCATGATCGTTTGGCAATGTCTGTTCTTTATTGGCCCTCTCATTTTTATGATCGCGATGAGTTTTTTTCTGGTGAAAAACTACCGCATGGTCGAAGCATTTGAAATGAAGAACTGGATCAAGATGCTGACGCGTGGCTATTTCTGGGATTCCTACTTTCTTACCCTCGGATTGGCGGCATTGTCAACGGTTGTGGCGACTTGTCTGGCCTTTCCTGCTGCTTTTGCATTGTCTTTTAAGGTATCCGAGAACACTCGTCGCTGGGCCATCTTTTTTCTAATTATTCCGTTCTTCACCAGTTATCTGGTGCGCACGTTTTCGTGGTATGTGATTCTGGCAGAGTCGGGCGTGGTGAATTCGGTGTTGGCTTATATCGGTCTCGGGCCTTACACCATGTTGAATACAAAATTCGGTACGCTGGTCGGATACATGACCCTGACCTTGCCTTTGGTCATCGTTTTGCAAACATTGTCGCTGGCAAACGTCGATAAAAATTTAATCGAGGCAGCGCAAAATCTTGGCGCCGGAAGGTTGCGAACTATTTTTACGGTGATTGTTCCGGCAGCGAAAGTTGGTTTAATCATTGGTGCCGTGTTTTGCTTTATCTTGTCATTTGGTGATTTTGTGGCGCCGTATTATTTGGGCGGGTCAAAACCGCCGACCATGCCGATTATGATTATCGATACTACGAAATCCGGCCAACAATGGCCGCGTGCTGCAGTCGTTGCCATCATGATGATGGCAACGTTAATGATTGTCGCTTTTGCCGCCATCGTGGCCGCCTATCGCAAGAAGACCTGATTGATGACTTCCGATACGACAACTCGCTGGTTTTTGCGCATCTACTTGGTGTGCATATTTATTTTTATATTTACACCAATATTTACCAGCATGATTTTTTCATTTAATTCGGATCGTTTTCCAACGATTCCGTTGGGTTCGTTCACCTGGAAATGGTACGAAATCATATTTAATGACCCGGATGTGTGGGACGCTGCTCGCACCAGTGTCATCGTTGCGGTGTGTACGTCGGTGCTGGCGACGTTTATTGGTTTCTGTACGGCATACACGGATTTTCGTTATCGATTTCGTTTCAAGAACGCATATCTTGCATTGGCTTTATTACCGCCAACTATTCCATTAATTATCATGGCGCTCGCTATGTTGGCCTGGTTTTCCCGCATCGGCGCATCCGGTCAAATATGGTCTATCGTTATTGCGCATACGGTGTTGTGTTCGCCGTTCGCCATGGCGGTAATTCGACTGCGCCTGCAACAAATGGACAGCAGTCTTGAAGCGGCGGCCTGGAATCTCGGTGCAAGTGAGTGGGGTGCCATGCGTCATGTTGTGATTCCGTTTGTCATGCCTGCGATCATTTCAGCTTTATGTTTGACTATGGCGGTTTCGTTTGATGAGTTTGCGGTTGCCTGGTTTGTGTCCGGTCTGAATAAAACCATTCCGGTAATTATTCTTGAAATACTGCAGGGCAATATTGATCCGCAAATTAACGCTATCGGGAGTATTGTTTTTATCACATCAATGACACTGGTAATTATTGCGCAATTATTCTTTGTGACTCGACAGAAAAATCCCGTGCAGGTTAATGCTGATGTCTGAATGCCTGGTTGAGTTCGATGGAGTCGTCAAACGCTTTGGCGATGTGACCGCGGTCGAGCGTATGCAACTTGAAATTCAAAAAGGCGAGTTTCTGGCTATCATGGGTTCTAGCGGGTGCGGCAAGACTACGACTTTACGCATGCTGGCCGGTTTAGATGCGCCGAGCGAAGGCGAGATCAGGTTAAGTGGCCAACGCATGAATGAGGTAAAGGCATCGGAACGCGACACGCCGATGGTGTGGCAAACGCTGGCATTGTTTCCGTTTTTAAATGTGATAAAAAATGTCGAATTCGGTCTCAAGATGCGTGGCATGAGTGCGGCGACGCGCAATAAAAAAGCGCGAGAATGGTTGGCGCGACTCGAAATTGAAGAATTTGCCGAACGCGACATCTCCCAACTTTCAGGTGGTCAGCGACAACGTGTCGCACTAGCACGTGCATTAGTAACTGAGCCAGAAATCTTGTTGCTCGATGAGCCGTTGAGTGCGTTGGATGCCAATTTGGTTGTGCGTATGCAAGGCGTGTTGTCACGATTGCAGAAACAACTTGGTATTACTTTTGTATACGTTACACACAGCCAGTCTGAAGCTTTTGCCATGGCCGACCGCGTGGTTATTATGAGCAAAGGCCGTGTCGAGCAAATTGGAACGCCTAAAGAGATTTATCGCGCGCCCGCTACGCGTTTTGTCGCCGAATTTATCGGTAGTAACAACATTCTGGACGGAACGGTGTCAAAGATAGAAAGCGAGGAGGTTGTGATTGAATCATCCGTCGGCCAGTTACAAGCAGTTGCTGTCGCAGATTCAAAGATAAAAGTTGGCGAATCTGTCGGCGTGATAGTGAGTGCGGATAACATTGTGTTATCGGAAACGGCTACGCAACACTCGAATGAAGTGCGTTGTCAGGTGATTAGCGAGGAATTTATCGGGTCAGTGGTGACGTTGTATGTGGAAACTGAACAAGGTGTAGAATTAAAGATACAAAAACAACAACGCGAAATCGATGCGCTGGATATTCGGCCTGAAAAGTCATTGTGGGCATCCTGGCTGGGGAAAAATATTTATCTTTTGAGGCAATAATAGCGTTTAGAATACGTTCTTAGTGTCACGCGTTTTTATCGCGTGGGGGAAGGAAAGATTATGAGCGAAAGCGGAAACAATAAGAGACATATTATTTTGCATTCCCACCTGACCGGTGGGCAAGAGCCGATCGCGTTGAACTGGGGTGCTGCGGACGCCAAATCACGGGGTCCTGTAGTGAGCGCGCCTTCCGCGCAAAGTAAACGCAATGCTATTGGCGCGCACTCAGGATCGTATTCCGTTTATCGTGCTCTGGCGGTGGCGTCAGGCAGCCTCGATCCCCTGCACAAACCGGACTTAACCAACACCGCTCCGGCGGAAAACATCGGGCCGTTTCCGCAGTGGTCAAACGAAGACAAAATTGTGTCCATCGACCCTTACGGGCACATAGTGAGTGAATGTTTTGCGGATGATATAGACGACGGTCTCGATATTCGTCCGACCATTGCGGTGACCAAGGCGCGTTTGACCGTGCCCGAGTTTAGTCGGCATATTGAACGAGGTATCTTAAAGCCGGACGGTGACATTTTATTGGAGACCGGCGAGACCAACGTCACCAAGGTTGCCATCGAACCGGTTTGGTATTTGCCCGGTATCGCCGAACGTTTTGACACAAAAGAAACCGACTTGCGCCGTACGTTATTCGAACATACCGGTGGTATGTATTCGGAGTTGGTTACGCGGCCCGACCTTAAAATTTTTCTGCCGCCGATTGGTGGCGTGACCATGTACATTTTCGGTGACATCGCCGGTATAACTGACCCCAAGCGTGAGCTGGCTTGCCGCGTACATGACGAATGCAACGGTTCCGATGTTTTCGGTTCCGATATTTGTACCTGTCGACCTTATCTGATTCACGGCATAGAGACCTGTATTCAAACCGCGCAGCAAGGCGGCGTTGGTTTGATTGTGTATAACCGAAAGGAAGGTCGTGCCTTGGGTGAGGTCACTAAGTTCTTAGTTTATAACGCGCGCAAACGCCAAGAGGGCGGTGATCGTGCTGATGCTTACTTTGAGCGCACTGAATGCGTAGCCGGTGTGCAAGACGTTCGTTTTCAGGAACTGATGCCCGATCCTTTGCATTGGCTGGGCATTACACGCATCGATCATTTTGTTTCCATGAGTGATATGAAATACGATGCGCTCAATGGACAGGGAATAGACATCGTCAATCGCGTTCCGATACCCGACCACATGATTCCACCCGATGCGCAGGTCGAGATGCAAGCCAAGAAAGCCGCGGGTTATTACACCGAAGAAATCGCACCCACTGAAGATGATCTTGCTAATGTGCGTGGCCGCACTCTGACGGATTACTAGATTCGGTATTCTGGGAGGAGTTAATGGATTGTCATTATCGAACGCGCGCGAAGCGCGTGGAGCAATCCAGTTCGCATATAGAACACTGTGAAGAATGAGAGGCACGCGTCTTTATCCCCCCATCCCAACCTTCCCCCGAAGGGGAAGGAGTCAAAACATTCCCTCTCCCATCGGGAGAGGGTTAGGGTGAGGGGTAACGAGTTTCGCCTAATGCGTTCGCGATGACAGCGACTTTCTTTTGTAGGAGCGGCGCCTTCGCCGCGATCAGGCAGCCAACCCGGCCGAATGACTAATTCCATCGACTGGCTACTGTCCGCTGAAGCTATTCGGGAGCGTTGCAAGGAAATCTATCGACTCGGTCTTTCCGGCCAGCTCGATCATTTCTCGGTACATACGGATAAACTCGACGCGTGTGCCGACTTTGTCCTTGAAACAACGCGCGAGAACTATCCTGACCTGGATATACCATTTCACAGCCGCTGGCGGCACTTCACCGTAAACGGTAAAGATCGCTGGCAGGCTTTTTGCGCGCAGCATCCGGAAATTGAGGATGACGAAAAAGCGTGCATCGGATTCGATCTCGTTTTCGTCAGCGTTTTGCTTGACGCAGGCGCCGGTGATGTATGGACTTATAAAGACAGCAATTCCGGCGAAACACTTGCCCGCTCGGAAGGTCTGGCCATCGCCAGTCTGGACATGTTTCTACGTGGCGATTTTTCATCTGATAATGACAACCCCTGGCAAGCGGATGCAAAAGGGTTAATGCAATTGAATAAAGAAACGCTGGCAATCGGGTTTCAGGTATCTGAAGATAATCCGCTGTCCGGTTTCGAAAATCGTTTGCAGTTGTTGCATCGTCTCGGTCGGCAACTCGATCAGACGCTTTGGTAAGCGCAAATCATACCCTGGTCCGCGTGTGTCCGTATTGCTTAAAACGTTAAAAAACAAATACAACAAAACACTGACCGCAGGAAGTTTGTTGCACGAAACTTTGCGTCACTTTGTAGAAATGTGGCCGCATGGCAAGGTAGTCAATAATCAATGTTTGGGCGATGTTGGCGTGCACGGCAAAATCGTCGGCGAAGGCATGACAAATAATCTCGTGCCGTTTCATAAGTTGTCGCAATGGTTGTCTTATTCATTAGTCGAGCCGTTACAGTGGGCGGGTGTCGCTGTCACTGATTTGGATCAAATGACCGGGTTGCCGGAATACCGTAACGGCGGATTACTTGATTGACATGGGCGTGTTGCGAGCAAAAAAAAAAGTATTGCAAGAAACGTATTCTGCCACCGCCGAACCCATCGTCGAGTGGCGTGCGCTTACTGTTTGTTTGCTGGATGAGCTTGCGACAATTATTCGTAAAAAATTAAATCGAAGTGTGGATGAATTACCTTTGGTAAAGATATTACAAGGCGGTACCTGGACGGCGGGGCGCAAGATCGCGAAAAGACTCCGGGAAGACGGCACGCCGCCAATCCGGCTCAAAAACGAAGGCACGGTTTTTTAAGGTCTATGAAACGTCATCTTAAAAATTGTCATTGCGAGCGAAGCGCAGCAATCTATAACTACATTTGATGTAGACTAAAGATTGCTTCGTCGTTTCACTCCTCGCAATGACAAAAGTTTGAATACGGATTAAGAAGGAAACTTACATCTGATAGCGAGTCACGGGTATACTTTCAAACTTAAAACAAACAATAAAAACGAAACCGCACGTTCGTTAATCAAGAACTGGAGTGTCTTAATGGCCGCAAAAAAACAAAAAGACCTTTCAAATCAACGTCGTAACCCATCCATTGATTCAACATAAGTTGACTTTAATGCGCCGCAAGGAAACGCCGACTGCATTGTTTCGGCAATTGCTACGTGAAATCGCCTTGTTGCTGGCTTACGAAGTCACACGCGATCTGGAAATGACCGAAAGCGAAATCGAAACACCGCTTGAGGAAATGGCGGCGCCGGTGTTGAAGGGCAAAAAACTGTGTTTTGTTTCCGTTTTGCGCGCGGGCAATGGTTTACTCGACGGCATGCTGGATTTATTGCCTTCGGCCAGAGTCGGCCACGTCGGTTTATACCGCGATCCGGAAACTTTGGTTGCTGTGGAATATTACTTCAAAGCACCACACGATCTCGGTGATCGTTTGGTCATCGTAGTTGATCCCATGTTAGCTACGGCCAACTCTGGCATTGCCGCCGTGCAACGTTTAAAAGACGCAGGTGCTAAACGCATGAAGTTTTTATGCCTGCTCGCCGCACCGGAAGGCGTCAAAGCTTTTAACGATGTCCACCCCGATGTGGAACTCTACACCGCATCACTCGATAGTCACCTCAATGATCACGGCTATATTGTCCCCGGCCTCGGTGACGCGGGGGACCGGATGTACGGGACGAAGTAAATTAGCTAACCAAATCACAAAGTGTTACTGCGACATCGTTACTATATATCTGAGAGAATAGAATTAAGCCTTAAGTTAGGGGGGCCAGGCCACAAGGTTGCTATCGAATGGGTAACCTCAAATATGTTAAAGGTATAAGGAGAATGCGGATATTGAACTAAGAAAAGGAGTTTTCGTTCATTTGGGTCGATTTTACATTCAAATTCAAATTCTATATTAGACATAATCATACTAGGTTCATTATTTGTGTAGGGCATTTATGGGGTATTGCACCTGGGTTTTCAATGGTTGTTCACGTGAAACTTTGGGTGGCTCTGATGGGGCGAAATATATTGCGCCGGATGGATAGAAAAATTCTATAAACGATGGTTGAAGAACCAATTCCTGATCCACCACTTACACCTGAAGAGATTGAAATTGTAGGGCGGTTGGATGAATCAGATTAGTGTCTTATCGAAATGAGTCGAAGTTGTTGCTAGTGCGTTCCGTCGAATGTCGCCATAAGATGCGATGGTTTTGGGATATGATTAATGTCTTAGTTGAATAAGCGGAAATCTAACGCGCAATATCAAGGGGTACCCGATAGTTTTTACGCGCAACGAGTTCGAAAGCTTGTAAAAGAGGGCAAGCTCGAATTTCAAGGGAATTTGAATTGCATGCGATTCAGTGAAGTGAGATTGCCATCAATCAACGAAGGGCATAGGCCTGGGAGGGCGCAATGTATTGCGCCGAATGAGCGTTGATTAATCTGAAAAATATTCCACTAGAAATTCATCGAAGTTGGCTTTATCGTTGGCTTCGATCTCCGCTTGGTCGTTGAGTGACCTCTCCGCGAGTTCGGTGAATAGTGTTTTGCTTTTCTCGCTTAAGGGTTGTTGTTTGAAATAGTTTTCGTGTTCGTTCGCTTTGCGCAGGGCGAACTCGACAAAAGAGTCGTCATCGCGGCGCATTTCTTCGATAATTTGAGCCGCGGGGATACGGTCCGGTTCGGTGAGCTTCACTTTCTGGTTTTTTAGAGACGCGCTGTAGTCTTTACAACCTAGTTTGTCGTCGAACATTTCGGCTACGGCGTCGAGTTCGTCCAGTATCTTCGATGCCTCATTCTGAAATGAAACGGTATTGCCGTTGCTTCTTAAATTCAGATCGGGCGCGCGTCCACGAAACGACACTTCGGTTTGATTAAAGTCGATTGCATCGGTTTCTGCATCGGTGATTTGCGGACTGGGCGAAAACAGGCAATACAATAAAAACATATCGACAAAACGCATGGTGTCTGCGTCGATACCGACGGGAACGAATGGGTTTAAATCGATACAACGCACTTCGATATATTCGACACCACGTGTAGCTAACGCCGTTGTCGGCCGCTCGCCTGAGCGAATGACGCGCTTTGGACGCACCGCCGCATAGTATTCATTTTCGATTTGCAAAAGATTTGTGTTGAGTTGACGGTATTCGCCATCGACTTTCACGCCGATCTTTTCGTAATCCGCGAATGACTTGTCGGTTGCATTTCGCAATGAATCAACAAACTCATCCAGGCTGTTGTAACAAATATTGATGTGGGTTTGTGCGCTGTTGTGATAGCCCAGACGACTCATGCGCAGCGTGGTGGCGTAGGGTGCGTAATAAGTGACTTCATCGAAACTTTCCAGGCCATGATCGCGTCCGGCAACAAACGATTTGCAAACAGCAGGCGATGCGCCAAATAGATAAAACAATAACCAGCTATGCCGGTGAAAATTGCGTATGGCTGTGAAGTAATGTTCGGAAATGCGATCCTGGCGTTGTTCCTTACGCATACCCCAGGGCAACCAGGCATCCCAAAATGTATCCGGTAATGAAAAATTGTAGTGAATGCCGGCAATGGCCTGCATGAGTTTGCCGTAGCGATAACCCAGTCCACGGCGGTAGACGTTCTTCATGCGTCCAATGTTAGATGAACCGTACTCGGCGATAGGAATGGAGTCTTCGCCACGTACGATACAAGGCATGCTGTTGACCCATAACTTCTCGTCGCCGATATTCTGGTAGACGAAGGTGTGAATGCGATTGAGGCATTGCAAAACATCTTCGATACTGCTCGACACTGGCGTGACGAACTCCAACAAGGCTTCGGAGTAGTCCGTGGTTATGTGTGGGTGAGTCAGGGTAGAGCCGAGCGCGAGCGGATGCGGGGTTTGCGCGAGAATGCCGTCCTGGTCGATGCGCAGACTCTCTTTTTCCACACCCCGCCGGATGGCGTCGAGAGAGTCGGCGGCGCCGCTCTCATGCATGTGGTGCAAGTTGGATTCGAGTGTGTCAGTCACGTTGTTTTTATCCGTAGTGCGTGTAGTAGGCGCGTGCATTGTAACGGCGCCGGCGCCCGGACGAAACCACAATGATTCCAAATCGCCCTGATGCAGTCTGGTATTATTGGGTTTTGTAACGCCTGCCACCACAATGGGGGCGCGCACGTTATTCATTTTGCATTCATTGGCGCGAACTAGACTCTGACGATGTGGCATCAAGACAAACTGGACATTCAAACCCATGGCCGGGACAGCTATGACATCACTCAGGACATTAGCCGTGTCGTGGAGGGCAGCGGTGTATCGACGGGTTTATGTCACATGTTTATTCACCATACCAGCGCATCCATTATGATTTGCGAGAATGCCGATTCCGTTGTGCGTTCGGATTTGGAGTCGTTCATGCAACGTATTACCCCCGACGGCGATCCGCTGTATAAACATACGCAAGAAGGCCCGGACGATATGTCAGCCCATGTGCGCACTCTGCTGACTGAAACCAGTATGTCGGTTCCTGTCAGTGCAGGCCGGCTGGTGTTAGGCACATGGCAAGGCATTTACCTGTGGGAGCATCGGTACTCGCCGCACACGCGACGCATCACGGTGACCATAAATGGCGAATAAGTCACTAACCGATTCATTCGGTCGGCGCATCTGTGTAGCGCCGATGATGGACTGCACGGATCGTCACGACCGCTATTTATTGCGACTGATTTCCAAACACGTGTTGCTGTATACGGAAATGATTACAACCGGCGCGTTGCTGCATGGCGACAGTGCGCGATTTTTGGCTTACGACAAAGCAGAGCATCCGCTCGCTTTGCAACTCGGTGGTTCGGAGCCGAACGAGATGGCGCAATGCGCACGCATGGCGCAGGAAGACGGTTACGACGAAGTGAATATGAATGTTGGTTGCCCGAGTGATCGGGTGAAGTCCGGGTTTTTCGGTGCATGTCTTATGGCGGAGCCGCAACGTGTCGCCGATTGCGTCGCCGCCATGAACGCGGCGGTAAGCATTCCAGTGACCGTCAAAACCCGCATCGGTATCGATGATAAAGATTCGTACGAAGAATTGTGCGCTTTTATTGATCAGGTGGCGCAGGCCGGTTGTGACGTGTTCACTATTCATGCGCGCAAGGCATGGCTGCAGGGATTGAGTCCGAAGCAAAATCGCGAAATACCACCGCTGTGCTATGACGTCGTTTATCGTTTAAAACAAGACTTCCCGAATCTGCATATCGGCATTAACGGTGGTATTCGCAAACTCGATGAAATTGATGAGCATTTAAAACGAGTGGATAGCGCGATGATTGGCCGCGAGGCTTATTACAATCCTTATTTTTTAAGCGAGATTGACTCTCGTTATTTTAATAGTAATCAAGCCACGTCTAGCCGCGAAGAAATTTTAGAAGACTACTTGATTTATATCGAACGACAATTGGTCCAGGGAATCTATTTGAAACATATGTCGCGTCATCTACTCGGATTGTTTCAAGGTATGCCCGGTGCAAAAGCCTGGCGCAGGTCAATCAGTGAGAATGCATATCACAAGGATGCAGGTTGTGAAGTTATTCGAGCGGCCGCACGTCACGTGCTTAAAAACAAATATGCTCGGGAGCCAATACAAATGAACACCGTTGCGCTACAGCAGACAGCGATGGCGGTTTGATGATTTTTTAAGGAGTTGTAAATCGTAATGAAGACGTTGTTCAAGATTTTAGGTTGGTTAGTCGTATGTGTGGTGTTGCTGGCGATAGGATTAGTCGTTGCGTTGACGGTGTTCGTCGACCCGAATGATTTTCGTGACGAGATCGCGGGTGCCGTGAAAAAACAAACGGGCCGGGACTTGAGTATCGAAGGCGATCTTGAACTGACTTATTACCCGTGGCTCGGTCTGTCCACGGGGAAAGTAGTGTTGGCGAATCGAGAAGGTTTTGGCGATACACCCATGTTGCAGATCGATGGCGCCAAGGTGAGAGCAAAGTTGTTGCCGTTACTCAAGAAACAAATCGAAGTGGATACCATAGTTTTGGAGTCGCCTAAAATCGATTTGCAGGTGAATGAGCAAGGCGAACCTAACTGGGGTGACCTGGTACCGAAGGAGAGTGGCGATAAGCAGTCTAACGCGAAAGACGCCGGGGCGGGTGCTGGTGCGTTGGCGCTAAACGGTGTCGAGATTACCAACGGTGACGTGAGTTGGCGCGACGCTTCCTCCGGCCAGAATTATCAAATCAGTGAGCTGACGTTAAAAACCGGTGACATTCTAAAAGGAAAACCCGTTGGGTTTGAAACGGCGCTGACCGTGAGCGGCGATGGCATACCGGACGCAGTAGCCATTGCATTGAACACAACCGTGACCGCAGATTTGAATACTCAAAACTTTATTCTGGATGATGTTGATTTTTCAGCAAAAGGCGAAGGCATCGATGCGTCGTTACAAGCCCCGAATCTTTCGGTCGATGGCGGCAAAGGTTTGGTCAATCTTACGTCGGGCGCACTAGCCGGAACTTATCAAGCGATGCAAGCGGACTTGTCTCTCGGTTCACTGAGCTTTGATATGAATGCGCAACAATTAGCAGCGGGTGAAATCGCGCTGAACGCATCAGGCAGTCTTGATGGGCAGGTTGGACCGATGACTTCGGCTCTTAAACTCGGCAAACTGGATTTTAATTTAGCTAATCAAAAAGCGGTCGTTGCGCAGTTAAGCGGAATATTTGATGGTGTCGTTAACGGCGTCGGTGGGCCGTTCAAAGCGTCGATTGACTCGTCGGCCGTGGATGCCATGCTAAAAGATCAATTGGTTAATGCGGTTGACCTTAAAGTTACATTCGACGGCGCGCTGGAAGGTGTCGGTGGGCCGATGAAAGTATCGCTGGATTCCGGGCCGGTGCAATCAAACATAGCGCAGCAGGCGGCTACGGTCAGCGACATGAAGTTATCGTTTGACGGCACGCTCGAAGCTGTTGAAGGCCCGTTGCAGGCGGACATGGCGCTGGGTGAATTGCAAGCGAATATGACAAGTAAGCAATTCGAAACGACTAGCGCAACGGTTGATGCCGATCTGGATGGTAAAGCCGCGACGCTGACCTTTCCAACCGCAACGGCAGATCTGAATTCGCAAACGGTATCTGTCCCGCAGATCACCGTTACGCATGCCGATGCAACGTTGCAGGCCAGCATACAGGGTGAACAAGTAGTCGATGCGCCGGCGTTTTCAGGACAACTATCAGCACAGCCGTTCAACCTGCGCAAACTGTTGGATGAATTCGAAATTGTCGTTGATGCCTTATCGCCTGACGCCCTGACGAAAGTCGGACTTGATACGAAATTCAACGCCACAACGAATAGTGTGAATTTGTCGAGTCTGTCCGCAGTCGTCGATGACAGTTCAATTAAAGGTTCAGTCGCCGTAAACGGGTTTGCCGCACCAGCCTACGGTTTCGATTTATCCATCGACCGGCTTGACCTGGATAAGCTGTTGGCGAAATCGGAGACAGCCGAGCAAAAGGAAACGACCGGTGATGCTGAAACGCAAACAACTGGCGACAGCGGCACGTCTGAGTCAACTGGCGCCGTAGTGGCTCCGGCAGCCGCGGCGACACAGATTCCTGTCGAAACTCTGCGCGGATTGAATGCGGATGGAAAGATGAAAATCGGCGCCTTACGTTACAGTGGCATCGATATGAGTAATGTTGAGGTCGGATTGAACGCGAAAGACGGTTTGATTCAAGTGTCACCATTAAATGCGAATCTTTATTCCGGGAGCATTAGTGGAAGCACGGTAGTGGATGCGACAGGAAATACGCCTGTACTCAAGGTAAATAACCAGTTCACCAGTATCGATATCGGCGCGTTGCTACAGGATGCGGAAATATCGGACAAATTGGAAGGCAAAGGCAGTTTCAATATTGATCTGAGCGCCCAAGGCGAAACCGACAAAGCGATGATGGCGTCGAACAATGGAACGATTGGATTCGAATTTCGTGATGGTGCATTGAAAGGTTTTGATTTGCAAAAAATGGTTTTGGATGCACGCAGCATATTGGACAAACTTACGGATGAGGAGATGGATGTTGAAGCGCAAATCGCGGATGAAACAAAATTTACCGAGCTTAATGGCACAATCAACTTTAACAACGGTGTTGCCAGTAACGAGGATTTATCATTGAAAGCACCGATTTTTCGCGTCGGCGGGGATGGGTCTGCAAATATCATCGATCAAACGGTTGATTATTTGCTGGCGGTTACGGTGGCGGATACTATTGAAGGTCAGAGCGGCAAAGATTTGTCAGAACTTGAAGGTGTGACAATTCCTATTTCGGTCAAAGGCGCTTTGACTGATCCCAGGTTTCGTGTGGATATGAAGGAGTTGGTGAAATCCCGCGTCGACAAACAACTGGCTGCAGAAAAGGAAAAATTACAAGAAGAGTTGAAGTTGAAAGAAGCCGCGGCAAAAGCAAAGCTTGAAGCAGAAAAAGAGGCGGCGAAAGTAAGACTGGAAGCGGAAGAGGCCGAGGCAAAGGCAAAGTTGGAAGAAAAACTGCAAGAAAAGCTGGGTATTGAATCTTCCGATTCCGAAGACGAAGGTGCGATTGAAGGAGAGACAAAAAAGGAAAGAAAGAAACGACTTAGAAAAGAAAGAAGAAAGAAGCTGCTTGAAAGTTTAGGTGGCTAGGGTTTGTTTTCAAAAAAGGAGAGTTGTGCTTCTCCTTTTGGAACCCCATTGTTTGATCAACTGTACTATTTCAAATTGAAGACATTGAAAATTGTCAGAAGCTGAAATACGGCTACGTCGTTCGGCGTTGTTCATGCCCGGTCATAACCAGCGTGCGCTGGAAAAAGCACGTTCGCTGGATTGCGATGTGGCGATAATGGATTTTGAAGACTCTGTGGCGCCAAACTCAAAAGCCGAAGCACGCGAGGGTGTTAAGGCCGCGATGGAGCAAAATGGTTACGGTCATCGTGAATTGGTGGTTCGGGTTAATCAGATTAAATCCGAGTGGGGCCGGGCAGATGTCGAGGCTGTTGCCGGTCTTGAAATCAGCGCGGTGATGATGCCAAAGGTCGAGTCGGCGGAAGAAGTGTTAGCGGTGTCGGATTGCCTGAATGCGAACGGCGGCGAGGCGAAGTCGATCTGGGTCATGGCGGAGACGCCACGTGGAATTTTAAATATTGACAGTATTGCAGCATCACATCCACGGGTCGATTGTATTGTGGTCGGCACAGAAGACTTGGGAAAAGCGATGCGGGTTCCATTCAGTCCTGGTCGTCTCGGTATGTTGAGTGCCTTAACAACTTGTGTGCTCGCCGCGCGCGCTAATGACATCGATATTCTCGACAGCGTTTTCACGCAACTGGATGACCCGATTGGTTTGCGCAAGAGCTGCGAACAAGGACGCACGCTGGGCTTCGATGGCAAAACATTAATTCACCCGAATCAGATCGAAACGGCTAATCGAATTTTTAGTCCGGACGAAGAATCTGTTGTTTGGTCGCAGAAAATAGTTAATGCCTGGGAGCAAAGTTCGCAACAGGGCGTTGGTGTTATTACCGTCGATGGCGCAATGATTGAACACTTGCATGTCGCGCAGGCGCGACGGGTTTTAGCGATGCATACGGCAATTACAAAACGTTAATATTTTTTTGTTTTCTGAATATTGACGACACAATTTGTCGTGAATATATTTTGCGCCCTGCACGTCACCACGCGTATTGGTGGCGCAAGGCTCGGTCTTTACTGCAGATCATTTCAGTGAAATCAAAACAGAAAAGACAACGGTTAAAAAATACTTATTTTGATTGGCAATTTATCAAAACATTGATAACGGCATGATCGAAGTAACATGATTGATGTAGATAGTCTATCCAAGCGATTTGACACCATCGTCGCTGTCGACAATATTTCGTTCAAGGTCGGCAAGGGCGAAGTGCTGGGGTTTCTCGGACCCAATGGCGCCGGCAAGTCCACCACCATGAAAATGATAACCGGGTTTTTGTCGCCGGATAGCGGTCGCGTGTCGATTTGTGGTGATGACGTTTTAAACAAGCCGGTGGCCGCAAAAAAACGTTTGGGTTATTTGCCGGAAGGCGCGCCACTTTACTCCGATATGACGCCACGCGCTTTCCTGGATTTCATTGCTGACATTCGGGGTTTCTCCGGCGACGGCAAACGCCAACGAATCGAAACGGTAATCGACAAAGTCAATCTGCAGTCGGTGCTTGATCAATCCATGGATACCCTGTCCAAAGGATTCAAGCGGCGGGTTGGGTTGGCTCAGGCTATTCTGCATGACCCGGAAGTGCTGGTCCTGGACGAACCAACGGACGGTCTCGATCCAAATCAAAAACATGAAGTGCGTGAATTGATTCAGGATATGGCCGCGGAGAAAGCCATCATATTGTCGACTCATATTCTGGAAGAAGTGGATGCCGTGTGTTCGCGTGCGGTGATTATCGCTGGCGGCAAGCTGGTAGCAGACGGTACGCCGTCAGAGCTGGAAGCACAATCGCGATTGCATAACGCAATAAGTATTAGTTTGCCTGACGCCAGCCGTGCGACAGCGGAGCAGAGGTTCAAATCCCTCGCGAATATCGCCAAAGTTGAAACAATCAATGAAGGCGTGAATGGCGTGTCATCGGAACTGCGACTCACGCCAAAGAACGGAAAAAACATGTTGGCCGAAGTCAATCAATGTGTGCGGGACAACAATATTGACGTTCAGGAAATTCGACTTGATCGTGGCCGTTTGGACGATGTATTTCGCCACATTACTCAGGACGTGCAGTCCATCAGTTAAATGGAGTGCGTGCATGAGTAATATTACAATTTTGTTTAAACGCGAATTACGCAGTTATTTTGCAACACCTATAGCGTATGTGTTCATCGTTATCTTCTTGTTTTTGAGTGGCGCACTGACGTTTTATCTGGGCGGTTATTTCGAACGTGGCCAGGCGGATCTGATTCCTTTTTTTACATTCCACCCGTGGTTGTATTTATTTCTGATTCCCGCGCTTGCTATGCGTCTGTGGGCGGAGGAGCGTAAAAACGGCACCATCGAATTGTTGCTCACACTGCCGGTCACCATGACACAAGCAGTGCTGGCGAAGTTTTTCGCCGCCTGGGCGTTTACCGGGATCGCGCTGGCGTTAACTTTTCCAATATGGATCACCGTGAATCTTCTGGGTGATCCTGATAACGGCGTCATTCTTGCGAGTTATATCGGCAGTTTGTTTATGGCCGGTGCGTATCTCGCAATCGGTTCCTGTGTTTCGGCAACCACGCGTAATCAAGTCATTGCGTTTGTAGTGAGTGTCGTCATTTGTTTGATTTTCATTCTGAGTGGATTTCCGCTGGTGCTGGATTTCTTCGCCGCTTGGGCGCCGGATGTCATTGTTGAAACCATCAGTTCATTCAGTTTTCTGACTCACTTCAGCGCTATCAGCAAAGGAGTGATTGATTTGCGTGATGTTATCTACTTCGTATCGATTATTGGATTTTTTCTGTTTGCTAATGCGATCCTGATTGAATGGAAAAAAGCGGATTGATGCAGAAGTTGGCAAGGGTGAATTTACAACGATGAATACACGCATCTTAACCATTAGCGGCTTGATTGTCGGCGTCGTGATATTGCTGGCGGTCAATATTATTGGTAACTCCGTCTTTCAATCCGCGCGTCTTGATCTAACGCAAAACAAATTGTTCACCTTGTCTGACGGCACGCGCAATATTTTGTCGGACCTGGATGAGCCAGTCACATTGCGTTTGTTCCTGTCCCGTGCCGCGGTAACGCGTTTGCCGGGTATCAACAGCTATGCCAATCGCGTGCGTGAGATGCTGCAGGAGTACGAGCGTGCTGCGCACGGTAACATCGATTTAGAGATCATTGATCCTGAGCCGTTTTCCGAGCAGGAAGATCGAGCAGTCGGTTACGGACTGCAAGGTGTGCCGCTGGATGACTTGAACACCGTTTTGTATTTTGGTTTGGTCGGTACCAGTTCGACGGATGACGAGCAGGTCATTCCTTTTTTTGCCGTTGATCGCGAAGAGTTTCTCGAATACGACTTAACCAAGCTGGTACATCAACTGGCTAATCCGAAACTACCCGTAGTCGGATTGATCAGTAGCTTGCCCATTGCGGGCGGCATGAATCCCAACGCCATGTCCATGCAAGGTATGCAGGGAATGCAGCCACCGTGGACAATCGTTGAACAAATGCGACAGTTGTTTGACGTGCGATCGATTGAATTGCAGGAAACGTCGATTCCGGACGACGTCGATGTGCTGATGCTGGTGCACCCGAAGGAACTCAATAATCAATTGTTGTATGCCATCGATCAATTCACGTTAGGCGGCGGGCGCGCCTTGGTATTCGTCGATCCCTATGCAGAAACAGATCAGGCGGGTAGCGCGTTGGGCATGGGTGGTAACAACGCATCGAATCTCGATGTGTTGTTTAAGCAATGGGGTGTCGATCTGCCAACGGCGAATGTCGTCGGCGACTTACAAACCGCAGCCCGCGTGCAAACGACCTCCGATTCGCGTGCTGTGGTGATCGAATACCCCGTCTGGATGCAGGTGCAACCTGATCAAATCAATAGCGATGACATTGTGACCGCTGATATCGGCGATTTGATGTTTGCCAGCGCGGGGCAATTGGCTGCAAACAATGAGGCGGGTACGCAAATCACGCCGCTGGTGCAAACCACGCCGAATGCGGCTGAAGTCAATAAAGCGAACCTCGGATTCGGGGGTGATCCGCAAAAAATTCTGCGCGAATATCAACCCGGTGGAACGGCTTTGAATCTGGCTGTGCGGGTCACCGGTCAGATTAAAACGGCATTTCCTGATGGCGCGCCGGCGGCACAGGCGCCTACTGACGAAACCGATAGCGAAGAATTAGAAGAAGAAAAAACAAAGACGCAGGACGCGGAGCATTTGACGGAATCGAAAGAAGACGTGAACCTGGTCGTTGTCGCGGACACGGATTTTTTGCAGGATCGTTTTTGGGTGCAGGTGCAGAATTTTCTCGGTTCACGTATGGCGATTCCGACGGCGGGCAACGGTAGCTTCGTGATAAACGCGCTGGATAATCTGGTCGGCAGCAATGATTTGATCAGTGTGCGCAGCCGCGGCAGCTACTCGCGGCCGTTTACCCTGGTGCAGGCGATTCGTCAGGACGCTGAACTGCGTTTTCGTCAAACCGAACAACGCCTGCTGGATGAGTTGACCGCCACCGAACAAAAACTGGTGGAGCTGGATCAACAAAAAGGCGGCAATGAGAATTTAATTCTCAGCGCTGAGCAACAGCAGGAAATCGAACGATTTCGTGAGGAAAAAGTAAGGATTCGAGAAGACCTGCGTAATGTTCGTCACGAACTGCAAAAAGACATCGAGCGTGTCGCTAGTGTTACCAAGTTTGCCAACATTGGTTTGATGCCGTTGATAATAGGTATCGGTGCGATGCTGTTCGGCATGTTTAAACTGGGCCGGCGCAAGAACAGCCAACGGGGTTCATAACCATGCGTGGTAAGTCACTTATTGTTCTCGCTATCGTGGCCATCGTGTTGGTTGCTGCCGCCATGTTATCGCGCGAGAGACCTGAAACAGCGACGCCGGAGAATGATTTGTTATTGCCGGAGTTGATGGACAATGTTAATTCCATTTCCACAATCAGACTCCAAACGGCTGACGCTGCATTCTCGGTACAAAAGTCCGGCGCTGGTTGGAGTATTGATCAGCAAGACGGTTACCCGGCAGATACTGAAATAGTACGTTCTCTCTTGTTGGGTATGGCACGTACAAAACGTCTCGAAGCAAAGACCAAGAACCCGGATTTATACGAAAAACTGCAACTCGAAGATGTTGAAGAAGAAGGTTCGCAGTCTGTTCTGGTCAGCCTGCTTGACGATAAAAACGATTCGTTCGCCGATATTGTTTTTGGGAAAAGTCAAGCGGCCAAAGCCGATCCCGCGCAGCGTGAATACTATGTCCGTGTTGGTGACGATCCGCAATCCTGGCTGGTGCAATCGGACTTTGATTTAGTAAAGGATGCATCGCAATGGTTGCCGCAAGAAGTTCTCGCGGTCGACGAATCGCGTATACGTTCTGCCGAAGTGACTCACGAAGACGGCACGACGGTAAAAGTGCAACGCGATTCTTCTGAGGAAACAAACTTTGTGCTTTCCAATATTCCAGAAGGCAGAAAATTAAAATACGAGTTCGCGGTAAACGATATCGCCAACGCATTTGCCAACTTAAATCTGGAAGATGTGGTTAAAGTTGGCGAGATCGATTTCACCAATGCTAAAAAAGCTAAGATGCGCAGCTTTGACGGGTTGCAAATCACATTGGAAGCCGCTGAAAAAGATGGTTCCACCTACGCACGTTTGCAGGCTGAATTTGATCCTGAGTCAGTGGATAAGAACGATTCAGAGGCCGGCACGGAAATCAAACAAGATACTGGCAGCGATACGGAAAGCGCTTCGGTTGTTGAAGAGCAACCAAGTCCGGCACTCAAGTCAGCGGACGAAATCCAACAAGAAGTAGCGACACTAAATACACGTTGGACAGGATGGGCATATCGACTGCCGGATTTTGAACTGAATAATATCTTCAAGCCCATGGATGAGTTGCTGGAAGAAGCCGAAGAAGAGGAAACGGAAGAACAAACGTCCGAGGATGACGTTGAAATACAAAATTAATCTCAAAGTTTCTAAAAGGTAGTTGTAGGCGCCAGCAAGCTGGCGCACAAGTGCTGCAAACTGATTGCTGTCAGGGCATATTCCGGCTGCCTTCTCATTCTGCTATTCTCGCTACAACCGAATAATTCATTGATAAAGTGTTAGCGAGAAAATTTAAATGTCCGAAAGCACAAACGAATTAAACAAAATAAGTCGTCGTATTACCCAGCCGCGATCCCAGGGCGCGTCTCAGGCCATGTTGTATGCCACGGGTATGACCGACGAGGATATGAACAAGGCGGAAGTCGGCATTGCCAGTGTGTGGTGGGAAGGCAATCCGTGCAATATGCATTTGAATGATCTCGCGGCCAAAGTGCGTGAAGGCGTGCAGGCAGCCGGATTAATGGGCATGCGATTCAATACCATTGGTGTTAGCGATGGCATTTCCATGGGTACCGAAGGCATGAGTTACTCGTTGCAATCGCGCGACCTGATTGCGGATTCTGTCGAAACTGTCATGGGCGGGCAATGGTATGACGCCTGTGTCACGATTCCCGGGTGCGATAAAAATATGCCGGGTTGTGTCATGGGCATGGCGCGGGTCAACCGGCCATCGATCATGGTCTATGGCGGCACTATTCGTGGTGGACGAATGAACAGTCAGACTATCGACATCGTATCTGCGTTTCAAAGTTACGGTGAGTATGTGGCCAAAAAAATTGACGATGATACGCGCGAAAAAATTGTTAAGAACGCCTGCCCCGGTGCCGGCGCCTGCGGCGGGATGTACACGGCAAACACCATGGCCAGTGCGATCGAAGCCATGGGCATGTCGTTACCTTACAGCTCATCTACACCCGCATTAGACGATGGAAAACATGATGAATGTTTGCGTGTTGGTGAAGCGATTAAGAGTTTGATGGAGAAAGACACCAAGCCGCGCGATATCATGACACGTGAGGCGTTCGAAAATGCCATGGTGATAGTTACGGTCTTGGGGGGTTCTACCAATGCCGTATTGCATTTGATTGCCATGGCGCGGGCGGTGGATGTGAACCTAACCATTGATGACTTTCAGGCGGTCAGTGACCGGGTACCATACATTGCAGATCTCAAGCCGAGTGGCAAATATGTCATGGAAGATTTGCATAACGTCGGTGGCATCCCGGCGGTAATGAAATACTTATTGAAAAACAATCTTATCGACGGTGATTGTTTAACCGTTACCGGCAAAACTATCGCCGAGAATCTGGCCAATGTACCGGATTTGCAGGAAGGCCAGGAAATCATTCAATCACTGGATAAACCCATCAAAACGTCCAGTCATATTCAAATATTGAAGGGTAACCTAGCGCCGGGTGGAGCGGTCGGAAAAATCACCGGCAAGGAAGGCGAGCGTTTCTCCGGGCCTGCGCGAGTATTTGATGCGGAAGAAGATATGTTGCGCGCATTGGAGCAAGGCAGGATTCAAAAAGGCGATGTCATTGTTATTCGTTACGAAGGCCCCAAAGGTGGGCCGGGAATGCCGGAGATGCTGACACCGACATCGGCCATCATGGGTGCGGGCATGGGTAGCGATGTTGCGTTGATAACCGACGGGCGTTTTTCCGGTGGCTCTCATGGTTTCATTATCGGTCACGTCGTCCCGGAAGCGCAGGAGGGCGGGCCGATAGGTTTGGTAAAAGACGGTGATCAAATCACTATCGATGCTGAAAACAACGAGCTGTCGGTAGCCGTCAGCGATGAGGAAATGGCGGCGCGCAAGAATGCGTGGAGTGCGCCGCCGTATAAAGCAACACGCGGCACTTTATATAAGTACATAAAAAATGTGCGCGATGCCAGTCAGGGTTGCGTGACCGACGAGTGAGAGTCCACTGTAACTGGAATTGACACACCCGGTGATCGCAAACGGGTGAGCCATCCACTAGGTTTGTCTGCACCACTTGATCAAGACGTAATTGCACAATACCTCGCGGACGCAGACGTGGTAACGGGTGATCGCCTGCACGTGTTCGACGAGATCGATTCGACCAATTGTTATTTGCTTGACTGGCCGGACATCGGCACCTTGCATGGCCGGGTTTGCCTGGCTGAACATCAAACCGCCGGGCGTGGCCGGCGGGGTAAAGACTGGCATGATTCACCGGGTGGTAGTGTGATGTTATCCATCGCATGGCTGCTGGATTCAGGGCAAAAACCGAGTGGTTTGAGTTTGTGTGTTGGGGTCGCTATTGTTCGCGCGTTACACCAAGCGGGTATTGAAAATATTCAATTAAAATGGCCGAACGACGTTTTGTGGGCGGACCGAAAACTCGGTGGCATTCTGGTGGAGACG
Source organism: Arenicellales bacterium (assembly GCA_965216365.1). Taxonomy (GTDB): domain Bacteria; phylum Pseudomonadota; class Gammaproteobacteria; order Arenicellales; family CBDCFT01; genus CBDCFT01. Next base: position 163,887 of record CBDCFT010000003.1, read on the forward strand.
AGTCAATCCCACGATGGAGTATTGCGGGTTATCGCCGGCATGGGCTTGAACGTTCGGCTGAACAAAAATCATGCGGTTGGCATTGGCCAACCCTGGACGGATTTGACGGAAATTCAACAACAAACTGAAATCGAGTTAGGTGATCGAAATCGATTGGCGGCAAATATTGTTATTCATCTCGACAAAATGTTTGCGCAATTCTCAAATCAAGGATTCGCGGCGTTTCGTGTTGAATGGTTGCAATACCACGCACATCGGAATCGTGTCGTTAACGTAACGAAGGGCAATCAATCGATCCAAGGTGTGGCCATTGGCGTTGACGAGTCCGGCGGATTACAGATTCGAGTCGACGATGGTGAGGTTAAGGTTGTAAACAGCGGCGAAGTCAGCCTGCGCTTGGTATGATCTTCCTGCTATGACGAATCGTTTTTTATTGGTGGATGCCGGTAATTCGTTTATAAAATGGGCGGTGGACGACGGGAGCACACTCAGTCACAACGCGAGTGCGCCCATTGATTCGTTAGATTTATCAACCAGTTGGGTTCAACTGCCTGCGCCCGAGGCGGTTTGTGTCGCAAACGTTGCCAGTGACGAAGTGCGCAATGCGATCAGCGATTATTGTTCGCGTATCTGGCACCGGCGGGTACAGTTTATTGAATCACAGTCGCAGCAGCTTGGCGTCATCAACGGCTACACTGACCCGGCGCAATTGGGCTGTGACCGCTGGGCGGCGTTGATTGGCGCATGGGGATTACACAAAGTCCCGCTGGCAGTGGTGGATTGCGGAACTGCTGTAACCGTTGATGTAATTAACGCTAATGGCGAGTTTGTCGGAGGCGTTATTTTTCCGGGTATGGATTTAATGCGACATTCATTACTCAACCACACGCAATTTATTAATGAGATAGAATCACCACTTCAAAACGTATTTGGCCGGTCAACCGGTGAGTGCGTACGGGCGGGAGTGGAATTTGCCGTCGTGGGTGGATTGGAACGGGTGCTGCGGGAATTCACAAATGAAATGGGTAACGAGTTGAAGGTATTATTAACCGGCGGACAGGCGGGTCGCGTACAGCAATGGCTTAACCATCCGGTTGATCTCATACCCGACCTGGTGTTACAGGGTTTAGCGCGAATTATCAGATCGTCCAACCAGGCAGCGGTGGAGACCGGCGAATGAAATGGCTGTTCGCGTTATTGGTGTTGGCCAACATGGCTTTGTATCTCTGGGCATCCGGACTGGAACGGCATAAGCCTGACGCGAACGGCAGCAGCCGGCCGGCGGTAAATGAAAAAAGCATGCGTTTGTTGAGCGAAGTGACATTAGGTGACGCCGCGCAGGAAACAGTTGAATTGTCGGCTTTGCTGGCAGAACAATGCGTTCGTGTCGGGCCTTTCGAACAGGATGAGACCTTTAACAAAGCCACCGAAGTATTCGATAGTCTCGATTTAAGCTATGACCGCCAGACCGTGAACGCGCGCGAGGTGCAGCGCTTTAGGGTCCAAACCGGCCCGTTTGACAGCCCGGCTGCCGCCGAAGCCCGGATTGCCGAATTACAAAGCCAGGGCATCGATGCCTACCTGATACAAAATTCAAAGGACGAGGACATCATCACATTGAAGCTGTTCCCGCAGGAAAGCGCGGCGCAGGAATTGGTTACCGAACTGGCTGGTAAAGGTATTGACGCGCGCATCAGCAGGGAAATTGACTCGCTCGGCCCATTTCGCTGGCTTGAGGCCGCGTACAGCCAATCCGGCACGCTGACGGACTTGCGTGCAACGGACTGGGGTGAGCCGGGTGTTCAGGTGCATTCAGAAGCCTGCGAGAAAACGGACGAGGGGCGGGGTTAGCCTGAATTCGCAGCGTTGACCGGTGCAAGGCTTTCGGTCAATTCAAATTATTACTCCCGAATCGAAATTTTTTTGCATTTGGCACGAAAATTGATTGCGGCCAGGCATGAGTTTCCCTACAATCGGCGCCCCCGAGCGCGTGGCGTCCGGGCAGCGCCCGCATAGCTCAGCTGGCTAGAGCAGCTGATTTGTAGAGTTGTTGCACCTTGCGTAAAGAAATTTACCAAGTGGAGGTGGCTAAAACGGGGAAACCTTCCCCCGCGAATCTCCGGAGTAAATGCGTTGACTGGCAGTTTAAGTGGCGTACCGGTGCGGTGATGGCAATCCCGTGCTACCCTGACAGGTTGTTTTGCTGATTTGAGAGCGGAACAAACCAAACGGGGGAGTGTAGAGACTTTACACCACCCACCTAAGTCGAGTTTTCGATAAGGCGAAGAGAAAGTCCAGACTCCAAACCCGATAATCGCGATAATCGGGGCTGTGAAAACAGTAGTGGGTAAGAATCAGCAGGTCGGGGGTTCGAATCCCTCTGCGGGCTCCAGATTTGCATACAGTACGACCGATTTGTTTATTGACCACAATAGTTTATCAGGAGATAATTAACCGTTTACGCAGATTTTTCAGGAGGGGTTCCCGAGCGGTCAAAGGGGGCAGACTGTAAATCTGCTGGCTCAGCCTTCGGAGGTTCGAATCCTCCCCCCTCCACCATTTAATGGTGAGGCAAGTTACCCGGAGGATCGGAACGCTAGCCCGCGGTTTTTTTGACAATAGGAATTGAAATTATTGAACTAAGACTTCGTCGCGGGTGTAGTTCAACGGTAGAACCTCAGCCTTCCAAGCTGATGATGTGGGTTCGATTCCCATCACCCGCTCCAGGTGAGCATGTTGGGCCCACATAGCTCAGTCGGTAGAGCACTTCCTTGGTAAGGAAGAGGTCACCGGTTCAAATCCGGTTGTGGGCTCCATATTTATTTTATGGAATCCGCAAAAATTTTTAATCTTTATAACCATTTGATTTGTCATCGGTTTGTTTTGACAATTATGAACAGCGAGAGGTAACAAGAAGTGTCGAAGGAGAAATTTGAGCGAACGAAGCCCCATGTGAACGTGGGGACGATAGGTCACGTGGATCACGGCAAGACGACACTGACGGCGGCGATGACCAAAGTGTTATCGGCCCAACACGGCGGTGAAGTCAAAGCGTTTGACGAGATCGACAATGCGCCCGAGGAGCGCGAACGCGGTATCACCATTGCCACCGCCCACGTCGAATACGAGACCGATGCGCGCCACTACGCTCATGTGGACTGCCCGGGGCACGCCGACTACGTCAAAAACATGATCACCGGCGCTGCCCAGATGGACGGCGCCATCTTAGTCGTATCGGCAGCCGACGGCCCCATGCCCCAGACCCGAGAACATATTCTCTTGGCCCGCCAAGTCGGTGTGCCCTACATCGTCGTGTTCTTAAACAAAGCCGACATGGTCGATGACGAAGAACTCTTAGAACTGGTTGAAATGGAAGTCAGAGAACTCTTAGACAAATACGACTTTCCCGGCGACGACACCCCGATTATCAAAGGCAGTGCCCTAAAGGCCTTAGAAGGCGACTCCTCCGAGATTGGCGAACCCGCCATCATGGAACTCGCAGCGGCCCTTGACAGCTACATCCCCGAACCCGAACGCGCCGTCGATGGCGCCTACCTCATGCCGGTTGAAGACGTCTTCTCCATCTCCGGGCGTGGTACCGTCGTAACGGGCAGAATCGAACGCGGCATTATCAAAGTCGGCGACGAAGTCGAGATTGTCGGCATCAAAGACACCGAAAAGACCACCTGCACCGGCGTCGAAATGTTCCGCAAACTGCTCGACGAAGGCCAAGCCGGCGATAACGTCGGTATCCTCCTGCGTGGCACCAAACGCGAAGAAGTCGAACGGGGTCAAGTACTGGCCAAACCGGGTTCCATCACCCCGCACACTAAATTCGAAGCCGAAGTGTATGTCTTAAGCAAAGAAGAAGGTGGACGTCATACCCCGTTCTTCAACGGCTACCGTCCTCAATTCTACTTTCGAACCACCGACGTGACCGGCAGTGTTGATCTGCCCGAAGGGGTCGAGATGGTTATGCCGGGGGATAACGTCAAGATCACCGCGAGTCTGATCAACCCGATAGCGATGGAAGACGGCCTGCGCTTCGCCATTCGCGAAGGCGGACGCACTGTCGGTGCCGGTGTCGTCGCGAAGATTATTGAATAGGGACGGATAAATAACGGGTCAAAGCGGTCTCAACACCCTTCACGATTGACGGCAATTAGGCCAGTAGCTCAATTGGCAGAGCGGCGGTCTCCAAAACCGCAGGTTGGGGGTTCGATTCCCTCCTGGCCTGCCAACGATTAACGACGGGTAGAACGCAAACTCTTTACCATTACATGGACCGGATAAAACTTATCATTTCGGCGGCAATTGTTGTCGCCGGAGCTGCGGCTTTTTATTATTTCGGCGATGCACCGTTGGTATTGCGCATTGGCGGTGTGTTACTCAGTTTGGCTGCCGCTGCTGCGCTGGCCGCGACCACCGAACTTGGGCGTGAGACCATTGAGTTTTTCAAGGGCGCTAATCTCGAGCGTCGTAAAGTGGTTTGGCCGACATGGCCGGACACCTGGAAAGGCACCTTGATGGTGATCGTCATGGTGATAATTGTTGGTTTGTATTTGTGGTTTTTGGACAGAATGTCTTTTCTGGTTATCTACGATTTGATTCTGGGTACCAGTAATACTTAATTGATTGAGTTAACGATTTAGATGGCAAAAAAACGCTGGTATGTGGTGCACGCTTTCTCGGGTTACGAGAAACACGTACAGCAATCGATCAAGGAGCATATCCAGCGCGCGGGTATGGAAGAATTCTTTGGCGATATCCTGGTGCCGACCGAGGAAATTGTCGAGTTGCGGGGCGGCCAGAAACGCACCAGTGAGCGTAAATTTTTCCCAGGCTATGTGTTAGTGCAAATGGAAATGAACGATGAAACCTGGCACCTGATCAAATCGGTTCCGCGAGTGACGGGTTTTATCGGTGGCACCAATTCCAAGCCGACACCGATTAGCGACAAAGAAGCCGCGGCTATTATCGAACAGGTCGAAGCCGGCGCCGATAAGCCACGGCCCAAGTTTTCGTTTCAGCCGGGTGAGTTGGTGCGGGTTATCGATGGGCCGTTCCAGGACTTTAACGGCACGGTCGAAGATGTGAATTTTGAGAAGAGTAAATTGCGCGTGGCGGTATCGATTTTTGGCCGTTCAACGCCCGTAGAGTTGGAGTTTAGTCAGGTCGAAAAGGGCTAAAACCTGTCTCAAAATAGTTGTATTCGTCTATTTGTGATACAGGTTTGGGCGCTGGTTGTAGTTAGTTAACTGTAAGTAAATCTCGGGGAGTCAGATCGTTGAATCTGACGCCTGCACCCGACGGAGTAAAAAATGGCAAAGAAAATAGAATCGTATATACGATTGCAAGTACCGGCGGGTGACGCCAAACCAAGTCCGCCAGTTGGTCCGGCCCTGGGTCAACACGGCGTGAACATCATGGAGTTCTGCAAGGCATTTAACGCGGAAACCCAGAGTCTGGAGCAAGGCCTGCCGATTCCCGTGGTGATTACGGTTTACAATGATAAAAGCTTTACCTTTATCAGGAAAACACCGCCGGCATCGGTATTGTTAAAGAAAGCACTGGGTACAGACAAAGGCAGTGCCGTGCCCAACCGTGACAAGATTGGCACGGTGACGCGCGCGCAACTGGAAGAAATCGCCAAGGTAAAAATGGAAGATCTGAACGCGTACGATATGGATCAGGCGGTGCGTATTATCGCGGGCAGTGCGCGCAGCATGGGCATTGAGACGGAGGGCGTTTAATTATGGCGAAATCGAGTAAACGTTATCGTGCCAGCGCTGAAAAGCGTAATCACGAAGAATTTTATCCTATCGATGAAGCACTTAAAGTGGTTAAAGAGACCGCGTCAGCGAAATTTGACGAGTCGGTAGATGTTGCGGTTAACCTGGGCATCAACGCGCGCAAGTCTGATCAAAATGTACGTGGTGCGACGGTGATGCCACGTGGCACGGGTAAAACCGTGCGCGTCGCGGTATTCGCAGACGGTGCAGCAGCGGATACGGCGCGTGAGGCCGGCGCGGATATTGTCGGGCTGGACGATTTGGCCGAGAAAGTGCAAAAAGGCGAAATCGATTTTGACGTTTGTGTCGCCACGCCGGACACCATGAAGGTGGTTGGACGGTTGGGCCAGATTTTAGGCCCGCGCGGACTTATGCCGAATCCCAAAGTGGGTACGGTCACACCGGATGTAACCAAAGCGGTAAGTAACGCCAAGGCCGGTCAGGTGCAGTTCCGTATCGACAAGGCCGGCATTATCCATTGTGCGATTGGCAAGGCATCGTTTGAACCCGATGCATTGAAAGAAAACCTGATGGCGTTGCTCACGGCCTTGCAAAAGGCAAAGCCGGCGGCGTCAAAAGGGCAATACATACAACGGCTGACACTATCGACCACCATGGGTCCCGGTATCCGGGTCGACCGTGCGTCGGTAGTGCAGTAGTAACAGTTTGGGTCTTCGTGTTTAACTGAACAAAACGAAGTTTTTTCGATGTTGTTTGCTAAGTTGAACATGAAGGTGTCAAAGACCGCAGGTGCGACACATTCCGTGTCGCTTAATAGTTGGCCGAATCGATTTTTGATTCAGTTGGTGCCTGCGCAGATGGTGGACCCGATGGAGTCATTCGTCTCCGGATGGTGAACACCGATATGTTGGAGATTGTGTAAACATGAGCTTAAGTCTCGAGCAAAAAAAGGCAGTCGTTACCGAGGTAACCGAAAAACTATCTTCGGCCCAGGCGGCGGTGTTAGCCGAATATCGGGGACTGACCGTGTCGCAACTAACGGATTTGCGGACTGAAGCACGCAATGCCGGTGTGTTCGCACGCGTGGTTAAAAACACGTTGGCGAAACGCGTCATCAAGGATTCTGACTTTGAATGTTTGTCAGAACACTTTGTTGGCCCGGTGATGCTGGCGGCTTCCGAAGATCCGGTTTCAGTAGCCAAGGTTTTGAGTAAATTCGCTAAAGACTACGAGCAACTGAACATTACAGCCGGCGCAATGAACGGCGCGTTACTGGATCAGAGTGAAATTCAGGCTCTGGCGAAGTTGCCGAGTCGAGATGAATTGTTGGCCAAGTTGCTGGGTACCTTACAGGCGCCGACGCAAAAATTCGTGCAAACCCTCAACGAAGTGCCGAGCAGTTTTGTTCGTGCTTTGGCGGCGGTGCGTGACGAAAAACCGGCGGAGTAAGGCATTCGGGCTGTATTAAATGCGTGACGCAAGTCAGTCAAAGATTAAATTTTAATTCAGGAGATTAATAATGGCTTTATCCAGACAAGAAATTATCGACGCTGTCGCTGAGATGTCTGTGCTTGATCTGTCAGAAATGATCAAGGAAATGGAAGAAAAATTCGGTGTATCCGCCGCGGCTGCCGCAGTTGCGGTAGCCGCTCCGGCGGCCGGTGGCGGCGAAGCTGCCGCGGAAGAGAAAACCGAGTTCGACGTTGTGTTGTCCGGTTTTGGTGACAAGAAAGTCGGTGTCATCAAAGCCGTGCGTGCGGTCACTGGGCTTGGCTTGAAAGAGGCCAAAGACCTGGTCGAAAGCGCTCCCGCTCCGGTCAAGGAAGGCGTAAGTAAGGAGGAAGCAGAAGACATCAAGAAGCAGATCGAAGAAGCAGGCGGTACCGCGGAGCTGAAGTAATCAGTTTCTTAGTGTTTCTGTTTTCTAAGTTGCTGGGTGAAAACGCCTCGCTGGCATGCGCGCCAGCGAAGCGTTTTGCCGTGGCGCACCATGTGCCAGAGAGTGTTTTAGAGAAAATTTTTAAGTATTCGGCGATGTTAAATCGCCGGGTTGGTTATTCCAGGGCGCAGTCACTATCACTATCGTTAGTGCGGCTCTATCCAATTCATGCCGAGGGCAATTAATGGGCTACTCATTCACTGAAAAGAAGCGTATTCGCAAAAGTTTCAGCAAACGAACCGAGATTCCGGAGGTTCCGTATCTGTTGCAGACGCAAAAGAATTCATATCGCAATCTTTTGCAGGCCAATATGGCGCCGGAACAACGTATCGATCAAGGCTTACAGGCCGCGTTTAAATCGGTATTTCCAATTGAAAGCTATAATGGTTCCGCGACGCTGGATTATGTCAGCTACCGTTTGGGTGTGCCGCCGTTTGACGTTAAGGAATGTCAGCAGCGCGGATTGATTTATTCCGCACCGTTACGTGTCGTGCTGCGCTTGATGATTTTCAACAAGGAAATCAAGACCAAGACAGTCAAGGACATGATCGAGCAGGAAGTCTACATGGGTGAGATTCCGCTCATGACCGACAATGGAACGTTCGTTATTAACGGAACTGAGCGTGTGATTGTGTCACAGCTGCACCGTTCGCCGGGTGTGTTCTTTGAGCACGACCACGGCAAGACACATTCCTCCGGTAAGTTGTTGTTTTCCTCGCGTGTGATTCCTTATCGCGGTTCCTGGCTGGATCTCGAATTCGACCCGAAAGATTTGTTGTATATTCGTATTGACCGGCGACGTAAATTGCCGGCGACGATTCTGTTACGCGCCCTGGGTTACAGCACCCAGGAAATTCTAGCTATGTTCTTCGAGAACGACACCTTTCATTTGAGTGCCGACAAGATTGAAATGGATCTGGTGCCGGAACGCCTGCGTGGTCAGCAGTTGAATTTCGACTTTACCGGTGCCAAGGGCAAGGTCATTGTCGAGACGGGCCGGCGTATTACCGGCCGGCATATTCGCGAGATCGAAAAACTCTCTATCAAAAAACTGACCGTGCCAGTCGAATATTTGATTGGCCGGGTACTCGGCAAAGAAATCATTGATACTGAATCCGGCGAATTGCTGGCTCAGGCCAATGACATCATTACCGCGGAGTTGGTAGAACAGCTTATCGAAGCGAATATCGCCAGCATTGAAACGATTTATACCAATGACCTCGATCGTGGCCCGTTTATTTCGGACACCTTGCGTATTGACACGACCAATAGCGAGTTGGAAGCGCAGGTTGAGATTTATCGCATGATGCGCCCCGGCGAGCCGCCGACAAAAGAAGCGGCGCAAACCCTGTTTACCAATCTGTTCTTTAATCTCGACCGTTACGATTTGTCGGCGGTCGGACGCATGAAGTTCAACCGCCGTCTCGGTCGCGACACCGACGAAGGCCCGGGCACCTTGAGTCAGCAGGACGTCATTGATGTCATGAAGATTCTGGTATCGCTCAAGAATGGTCATGGTGAAGTCGACGATATCGACAACCTGGGTAACCGGCGTGTGCGCTCGGTGGGTGAGTTGGTGGAAAACCAGTTTCGCATCGGTCTGGTGCGGGTTGAACGCGCCGTACGTGAGCGTTTGAGTCTGGCCGAAACCGATCAACTGACACCGCAGGATTTGATTAACGCCAAACCGGTTTCTGCGGTGGTAAAGGAATTTTTTGGTTCCAGCCAGCTATCCCAGTTCATGGACCAAACCAATCCGCTGTCCGAGGTGACGCACAAACGCCGTGTATCCGCGCTGGGGCCGGGTGGTTTGACGCGTGAGCGTGCCGGTTTTGAAGTGCGTGACGTGCATCCGACGCACTACGGTCGCGTATGCCCGATCGAAACGCCGGAAGGGCCGAATATCGGGTTGATCAATTCGATGGCGGTTTACGCGCGCACGAATGAGTACGGTTTTCTGGAAACGCCTTACCGCAAGGTCGTAAAGAGCAAAATCACTGACGAGATCATGTTTTTGTCGGCCATTGAAGAGGGGAAATTTGTTATTGCCCAGGCCAACGCCAGTGTCGATAAAAACGGTAAGCTGACAGACGAACTGGTGTCTTGCCGGCATCAAAACGAATTCACTTTGTCGAGTCCGGATCAAATCGATTTTATCGACGTCGCGCCTTCGCAGATTGTGTCAGTCGCCGCGTCAATGATTCCATTCCTGGAACACGACGACGCCAACCGCGCACTAATGGGTTCTAACATGCAACGCCAGGCGGTACCGGTCGTTAAAACCGAAAAACCGCTGGTGGGTACCGGCATGGAGCGTAAGGTTGCAGTCGATTCCGGTGTGACCGTGGTGGCGCGCCGCGGTGGTGAAGTAGATTCGGTTGACGCCGGGCGAATTGTGGTGCGAGTCAATGATAACGAAACCAAACCCGGTGAGGCCGGTGTCGACATCTACAACCTGGTTAAGTACACCCGCTCGAACCAGAATACGACCATAAACCAGCGTCCCCTAGTGAAGGTGGGTGACAGTATTTCCGGCGGTGATGTATTGGCCGATGGCCCGTCAACTGACATGGGCGAGTTGGCTCTGGGGCGCAACGTTCTGGTCGCGTTCATGCCGTGGAATGGTTACAACTTCGAAGACTCCATTTTGATCTCCGAGAGTCTGGTCAAAGAGGATGTCTACACATCGATTCATATTGAAGAGTTGTCCTGTGTGGCGCGCGATACCAAACTGGGTTCGGAAGAAATTACCCGGGATATTCCAAACGTAGGTGAAGCCGCCCTGTCCAAGCTGGACGAATCCGGCATCGTTTATATCGGCGCGGAAGTTGAACCAAGTGACGTACTGGTCGGTAAGGTCACGCCAAAAGGCGAGACCCAACTGACGCCGGAAGAAAAACTATTGCGTGCGATTTTTGGTGAAAAAGCATCGGATGTTAAAGACACTTCATTGCGCATGCCTTCTGGCATGTCCGGCACGGTGATCGACGTACAGGTGTTTACCCGCGACGGGGTTGAGAAAGACGCCCGCGCCAAGGCTAACGATGCCGATGAGATGGCCAGTATCCGCAAGGATCTGGATGATCAATTCCGCATATTCGAAGAAGACACTTACCAGCGCATCGAACGATTGTTGATCGGCCGCGTGGCGGAAGGCGGACCGGGATTGAAAGCCGGTGACAAGGTCACCAAGGCGCATTTGACCGATCTTGACCGGCGCCAGTGGTTTGATATTCGGTTGCGCAGCGAGGATGCGAACCAGGATTTGGAACAAATCCGTAATCGTATTGAAGCGCAACGCCGCGAGTTCGATGCCTTGTACCAGGAAAAGAAAGACAAGCTTGAAGCCGGTGACGATCTGGCGCCGGGCGTGTTGAAAATGGTCAAGGTGTTTGTCGCCGTGAAACGGCGTCTACAACCCGGTGACAAAATGGCCGGCCGGCATGGAAACAAAGGCGTGATTTCAAGAATCATCCCGGTAGAAGACATGCCGTACATGGAAGACGGCACCACAGTGGATATCGTGCTCAACCCGCTCGGTGTGCCTTCGCGTATGAACGTCGGACAGGTGTTGGAAACCCATCTGGGTTGGGCCGCGCGTGGTCTGGGTAAACAAGTGGATGAAATGCTGCGTCAGAAAAAGTCAGTTGCTGTGGTGCGCAAACATGTCGAGAAGATATACAACGAAACCGGCCACAAGGAAGATATCAAGTCGTTCTCTGATGACGAAGTGATTGAATTGGCGGACAACCTGCGTGGTGGCGTGCCGATGGCAACACCGGTATTTGACGGGGCGACAGAAGCCGAGATTAAAGGCATGTTGCGTCTGGCTGAGTTGCCCGAATCCGGGCAAACGACGTTGTTTGACGGGCGCACCGGCGAAGCCTTCGATCGTCCGGTGACGGTGGGCTACATGTATATCCTGAAATTAAACCACCTGGTTGACGACAAGATGCACGCGCGCTCCACCGGCCCGTACAGTCTTATCACGCAACAGCCCCTGGGCGGAAAGGCTCAGTTTGGCGGCCAGCGATTTGGTGAAATGGAAGTGTGGGCGCTTGAAGCTTATGGCGCGGCGTACACCTTGCAAGAGATGTTGACGGTCAAGTCCGACGATGTCGCCGGTCGAACCCGAATGTACGAAAACATCGTCAAGGGCGATCACCATATGGAAGCGAACATGCCTGAATCGTTTAACGTGTTGATTAAGGAGATTCGATCCCTGGGTCTGAATATCGAACTCAAGCACGATAATTGAGGGTCAAAATGTCTGCGCTTTGCCGATACGTCGTTGAAACCGGTCTCAAAATGCGGGGCGCCGCAGGCGTAAATTTTCAAATACGCTCCACTTTTTCGACCGCTTTCGTCTCGTCTCGCCTGCGCTCGACTATTTTGAACTAGGCTCCGACAGATATTTGTAAATGAATATTAATGAATTTAAATCTTTAGACTTACCAGCCGAGGTAATCCGATGAAAGACCTGTTTAGTCTGTTTAAGCAACCCGGCAAAATTGAAGACTTCGATGCCATTCGTATTGGTGTCGCGTCACCGGAAAAAATCCGCTCCTGGTCATACGGCGAAGTAAAAAAGCCCGAGACCATTAACTACCGCACGTTTAAACCGGAGCGGGACGGTCTGTTTTGTGCCAAGTTATTCGGCCCCATGAACGACTACGAATGTTTGTGCGGCAAGTACAAGCGTTTAAAACACCGTGGCGTTATCTGCGAAAAATGCGGTGTCGAAGTGACTTTGTCCAAAGTGCGGCGTGAGCGTATGGGACATATCGAATTGGCCACGCCGGTTGCGCACATCTGGTTTTTGAAGTCGTTGCCGTCCCGGCTTGGGTTGTTGCTCGACATGACGGTGCGCGAAATTGAGCGCGTGTTGTATTTCGAAGCCTATCTGGTCGTCGATCCGGGCATGACACCGCTTGAGCGCGGTATGTTGCTAACTGAGGAAAGTTATCTCGATGCCATCGAACAATACGGTGACGAATTCGATGCGCGCATGGGCGCCGAAGCCGTGCGTGAATTGCTGCGTGGTATCGATCTTAAAGCCGAGGCTCTGGCCTTGCGTGAAGAGCTGGCTGCGACCAATGCCGAAACCAAGATCAAAAAATTCACCAAGCGCTTAAAAGTGCTGGAAGCATTCATTCATTCCAATAACAAACCCGAGAATGTCATTCTCGAGGTGTTGCCGGTATTACCGCCGGATCTGCGCCCGTTGGTGCCGTTGGATGGGGGCCGCTTCGCGACTTCGGATCTGAACGATTTATACCGCCGCGTAATTAACCGGAACAATCGCTTGAAGCGATTACTCGATTTGAATGCGCCCGATATTATCGTGCGTAACGAGAAACGCATGCTGCAGGAAGCCACCGATGCACTGCTGGACAATGGCCGCCGTGGCAAAGCCATCACCGGCGCGAACAAGCGGCAGTTGAAATCGCTGGCCGACATGATTAAAGGCAAGCAAGGCCGCTTCCGTCAAAACCTGCTGGGCAAACGGGTCGATTACTCGGGCCGTTCGGTCATCGTGGTCGGGCCGACGTTGAAACTGCATCAATGCGGTCTGCCCAAGAAAATGGCGCTGGAACTGTTTAAACCGTTTATTTTCAGCAAGCTGGAACTGCGCGGTATGGCGACCACCATCAAGCAGGCGAAGAAAATGGTGGATCAGGAAAGTGCTGAAGTGTGGGATATCCTCGAAGAGGTTATCCGCGAGCATCCGGTGATGTTGAATCGCGCGCCGACTCTTCACCGTTTGGGCATTCAGGCGTTCGAACCGGTGCTGATTGAAGGCAAGGCGATTCAATTGCACCCGCTGGTGTGTACCCCGTACAACGCAGATTTCGATGGTGACCAGATGGCGGTGCATATTCCGCTATCGGTTGAGGCGCAACTGGAAGCACGCGCCCTGATGATGTCCACCAACAATATTTTGTCCCCTGCCAACGGCGAGCCGATTATCGTGCCGTCGCAGGACATTGTTCTGGGTCTTTACTACATTACGCGCGAGCGCATTAACACCAAGGGCGAAGGCATGTATTTTTCCGATGTGGATGAAATTCGGCGCGCCTATTACACCGGCGGCGTCGATCTGCATGCCAAGATCAAGGCACGTATCACCGAGCAAACGCTGGGTGAAGACGGTGAAATCGAGTCCAGCACCACGTTATATGACACGACAGTGGGTCGCGCATTGTTATCCGAGGTGTTGCCGGTTGGATTGCCTTTCAGTGTCATCAACCGTGACATGAACAAGAAGGCGATTTCAGAAACCATCAACATTTGTTATCGTAGCGTCGGTTTGAAAGACACGGTTATTTTCGCCGACCAATTGATGTATACCGGCTTCTCCATGGCGACCCGTGCGGGAATTTCTATCGGCGTTGACGACATGGTGATCCCGGACAACAAAGAAACCATTTTAGGTGGCGCAGAAAACGAAGTTAAAAGCATTCAGGAGCAGTACAAATCCGGGTTACTGACCGACGGTGAACGCTACAACAAAGTAGTCGACATCTGGACACGTACCAGTGAACGTGTCGCTAATTCCATGATGGATGAGTTGGGTGTGGACGACGTGGTGGACCGCGAAGGCAACAAGGTCACGCAGGAATCATTTAACTCGATTTATATGATGGCTGACTCCGGCGCGCGTGGCAGTCACGCACAGATTCGTCAATTGGCCGGGATGCGTGGTTTGATGGCCAAACCGGACGGCTCGATTATCGAAACGCCCATCACGGCGAACTTCCGTGAGGGTTTGAACGTGTTGCAGTACTTTATTTCCACCCACGGCGCGCGCAAAGGTCTGGCGGATACGGCGCTGAAAACGGCGAACTCGGGTTATCTGACCCGACGTCTGGTCGATGTGTGTCAGGACCTGGTTGTGACCGGAGATGACTGCGGAACCACTAATGGCATCCATCGTGAAGCGTTGGTGCAGGGCGGTGAGATCGTAATGCCGTTGCGTGATCGTATTCTCGGACGTGTTGTGATTGGCGATGTCGAGAGTCCTGTAGACGGAACGGTATTGCTCAGAAACAACGAGATGATCGATGAGCAGGCGGTCGAGCGTCTTGAACAGCACAATATTAACGAGCTGACAACGCGCTCGCCGGTTACCTGTGAAACGCGTTACGGGATATGCGCCATGTGTTATGGACGCGATCTCGGTCGCGGTCACTTGATTAACCGCGGTGAAGCGGTTGGCGTAATCGCCGCGCAAAGTATTGGCGAGCCGGGCACGCAGTTAACCATGCGCACCTTCCACATCGGTGGCGCGGCATCGCGGGCAGCGGCAGTCAGTAACATCGAGGTGAAAAACGACGGCACGGTGCGTTTTCAAAATGTCAAACTGATTACCAATTCCAGCAAGAAAAACGTTGTGGTCACACGTTCTGCCGAGCTGGTTATCGAAGACGTGCATGGCGTTTATCGCGAACGTTACAAAGTGCCTTATGGCGCGCTGTTGGAAGTGAATGACGGCGACAAGGTGGCGGTTGGGCAAATGATCGCGAGCTGGGATCCGCACACTCACCCGATTATCACTGACGTTGATGGCAAGGTATTGTTCGCCGATCTGGTCGAAGGCGTGACCGTGAACAAACAAACCGACGAGTACACTGGGCTGAGCACCTATGTTGTTCTGGACAGCAAGCAACGCCGCGGTACGGCGCAGGATATTCGTCCCACCATTACCCTGGTCGATAACGACGGCGAGCCGCTAAAGCTGACCGGTACCGACGTGCCGGCACGCTATAACATGCCTGCCGGCGCCATTATCATGGTGGAAAACGGTATCACCATTGGAGCGGGCGACGTTCTGGCGCGTATACCGCAGGAGTCGTCGAAAACCCGCGATATTACCGGTGGTCTGCCACGAGTGGCCGAGCTGTTTGAGGCGCGCAAGCCGAAAGACCCTGCCATTCTGGCATGGGTATCCGGAGTGGTGTCTTTCGGTAAAGAAACCAAGGGCAAACACCGCCTGGTGATTACCGATTCCAGCGGCGAAGCGCATGAACAACTTATTGCCAAGACCCGTCAGATCACCGTGTTCGAAGGTGAGAACGTGATCAAGGGTGAAGTCGTTGTGGAAGGCCCGCCAATTGCATCGGATATTCTGGAAATGCGTGGCGTCGAGGAGTTATGCAGCTACATCGTTAACGAAGTACAGGACGTCTATCGTCTGCAAGGCGTGAAAATTAACGATAAACACATCGAAGTTATTATTCGTCAAATGTTGCGTAAGGTGCGCATCGACGAACCGGGTGATACCGCGCACCTGCGTGGCGAGCAGATTGAGCGTGCGCGTTTGCTGGAAGACAACGAAGCCATCATCGCCGACGGCGGTAAGCCGGCGGTGTATTCGCCGATACTGCTGGGTATTACCAAGGCATCGTTAACCACGGAGTCGTTTATTTCAGCCGCCTCCTTCCAGGAAACCACGCGCGTTCTGACCGATGCATCGGTAAATGGCAAGGTTGATCATTTGCGTGGACTCAAGGAAAACGTCATCGTGGGCCGCTTGATTCCCGGCGGCACGGGCCTGGCTTACCATGAGGAACGACGCCGTAAACGCAGCGAATCCCTCGGGAAATCGCGCGAACTGGAAGAGTTGTTGGGCGAAACGCCTGCAGCAGCGGAGCCGACCGATCAGGATGCGCCGGCGGGCGATGAAGCAGTCAATGCATAAGGATTCAGGGCTTGAAAATGAGGGTGCAATATGCGCTAGTGAAAAACCGCTCAAAATCCACGAAAGCATTGAAAATACTGGCTTGACAGGGATGCGTCCGGGGCCTAGAATCGCCGCCCTTTGCGATTGCCGGGACAGATTTGCCGTCCCGGCAATATTTACTTAGAAATCAAATGCCTACGATAAATCAATTAGTCAGAAAACCGCGCAAACAGCAGGTCAAGAAATCCAATGTGCCTGCGTTGGCAGCATGCCCGCAAAAGCGGGGGGTATGCACGCGCGTGTACACGACCACACCGAAAAAGCCGAACTCGGCTTTGCGCAAGGTTGCCCGTGTACGTTTGACGAACGGTTATGAAGTAACGACATATATCGGCGGTGAAGGACACAATTTACAGGAACACTCGGTCGTGCTTATTCGCGGTGGCCGGGTCAAGGACCTCCCTGGTGTGCGTTATCACACCGTGCGCGGCGCGCTGGATACCTCGGGTGTCAGTGCGCGTCGCCAGGGGCGATCAAAATACGGCGCGAAACGGCCAAAGTCCTGATTCGTTTCCGGTTTTAGCGCGGAAGTTAATCGTTTCGCGCTGGCTGCAATACTTTATTTATGGCCCGCAAGGATATGGGTCTAACGAACACCGGTTTACAAAGGATAGAACCGTCATCCCATGAATCGTGTGCGGGCATCGTACGCGCTTTATTCTTGTGATGACGTTTAATTAGAACTTGATGGGTAGTGAACTGAAAATCTAATGCCAAGACGACGCGAAGTACCGAAGCGCGACATTTTGCCCGATCCTAAGTACAAGGATCAGACGGTGGCGAAATTCGTCAATATATTGATGCATGACGGCAAGAAATCGATTGCCGAGAAAATTCTTTATGGTGCATTTGACGTCATTAATGAGCGTGGCAAAGGTGACCCCGTCGAACTGTTTAACACGGCATTGGAAAATGTCCGTCCGCTGGTCGAGGTGAAAAGCCGCCGTGTCGGTGGTGCGACTTACCAGGTACCGGTGGAAGTGCGTGCTACCCGGCGTAATGCATTAGCCATGCGTTGGTTGGTGGATGCCGCACGCAAACGCAGCGAAAAATCCATGACCCATCGATTGGCGGGAGAGTTTATGGATGCCGCGGAGAATCGCGGTGGTGCGGCTAAAAAGCGCGAAGATGTACATCGTATGGCGGAAGCCAACAAAGCGTTCTCGCACTATCGTTTTTAATTGAAAGAATTTTATTAACTTATTTGCTTTTCAGGAACTGATTAACAGTGGCTCGAACAACTCCACTCGAACGATACCGTAACATCGGAATCATGGCTCATATCGACGCCGGTAAAACGACGACGACTGAGCGTATTCTTTTTTATACCGGTATCTCGCACAAGCTGGGCGAAGTGCATGACGGTAATGCGGTCATGGACTGGATGGAGCAGGAACAGGAGCGCGGTATTACTATTACCTCCGCGGCGACCACCTGTTTCTGGAGCGGTATGGATCAAAACTATCCTGAGCATCGCATCAATATTATTGACACGCCCGGTCACGTTGACTTCACTATCGAAGTCGAACGTTCCCTGCGTGTACTGGATGGTGCGGTCGCCGTGTTTTGCGCAGTCGGCGGTGTGGAGCCGCAATCGGAGACGGTCTGGCGCCAGGCGGACAAATATCAGGTGCCGCGCATGGCTTTTATCAACAAGATGGATCGCACAGGCGCGGATTTTAACCGGGTCGTCGGCCAGTTGAAGACCCGGTTGGGTGGTAACCCAATTCCCATTCAAGTGCCTATCGGTGCAGAAGAAGGATTTGAAGGCGTGGTCGATCTGGTCAAGATGAAAGCGATCTACTGGGACGATTCCACCAAAGGTGCATCCTTCGAAGAGCGTGATATTCCTGAGCATTTGCAGGGCCAGTGCAATACGCTGCACGAGCAAATGGTCGAAGCTGCGGCGGAAGCTAATGAAGAGTTGATGGAAAAATACCTCAACGACGGTGAATTGTCGCATGAGGAAATCCAGCGGGGTCTGCGTATGCGCACCCTGGCGAACGAGATCGTATGCGTGTTGTGCGGTTCTGCATTCAAGAACAAAGGCGTGCAAGCGCTGCTTGATGCGGTCATCGATTACATGCCGAATCCGACTGAAGTCCCGGCTATCAAGGGTCTAGACGAGTCGGAGAATACCGTGGAACGCAAAGCCGACGATAGCGAGCCTTTTGCAGCTTTAGGTTTTAAGATCATGACCGATCCATTTGTTGGTCAGTTGGTGTTCTTTCGCGTTTACTCCGGCGTAGTCGAGTCCGGTACGACTATCTATAACCCGGTCAAAGACAAACGTGAGCGTATTGGTCGCATATTGCAAATGCATGCCAACGAACGTCAGGAATTAAAAGAAGTACGCGCTGGCGACATCGCGGCGGCGGTAGGTCTTAAAGATGTCACTACGGGCGACACGCTGTGCGATGCGAAAAATGTCGTGGTGCTGGAACGGATGGAATTCCCCGAGCCGGTTATCGCGCAGGCGGTGGAGCCTAAAACTAAAGCCGACCAGGAAAAACTGGGTGTGGCCTTGAACAAGCTGGCCCAGGAAGATCCGTCTTTTCGCGTGCGTACAGACGAAGAGTCCGGTCAGACGATTATTGCCGGCATGGGTGAGTTGCACCTGGAAATTATTATTGATCGTTTAAAGCGCGAGTTCAGTGTCGATGCGAATGTCGGCAAACCACAGGTGGCTTATCGCGAAACCATCACGAAAGCGGTTGAGCAAGAACACAAACACTCCAAACAAACCGGTGGTCGTGGTCAGTACGGCCATGTGTATATCAAGGTAGAGCCGCAGGAACGTGGTGCTGGTTTTGAATTTGTCGATGCGATTAAAGGCGGCGTGGTGCCGCGTGAATACATACCGGCGGTTGAGAAAGGCATCGTCGATGCAATGGAGTCCGGCGTAGTTGCCGGTTATCCGGTTATCGATGTCAAAGTGACTCTGTACGACGGTTCTTATCACGAAGTGGACTCATCGGAATTTGCATTCAAGACCGCGGGCATGATGGCGTTTCGTGAAGCCATGCAAAAAGCAAATCCGCAAGTGCTGGAGCCGGTTATGTCGGTTGAGGTCGTCACGCCGGAAGAATACATGGGTCCGGTCAACGGGGACTTGAACAGTCGTCGTGGCATGATTTTAGGCATGGAAGAAGTGCCGAGCGGAAAAGTGATTCGTTCCGAAGTGCCATTGGGCGAGATGTTTGGTTATGCAACTTCACTGCGATCAGCGACTCAAGGCCGGGCCACGTACTCCATGGAGTTTGCAAAATATTTGCCGGCGCCGAAGGGTACTGGCAGTACCACAGGTGCAGCATAATTTATTTGGTCAATTAACACAGTTAACTAGAAAGCGAGAGGTAACAAGAAGTGTCGAAGGAGAAATTTGAGCGAACGAAGCCCCATGTGAACGTGGGGACGATAGGTCACGTGGATCACGGCAAGACGACACTGACGGCGGCGATGACCAAAGTGTTATCGGCCCAACACGGCGGTGAAGTCAAAGCGTTTGACGAGATCGACAATGCGCCCGAGGAGCGCGAACGCGGTATCACCATTGCCACCGCCCACGTCGAATACGAGACCGATGCGCGCCACTACGCTCATGTGGACTGCCCGGGGCACGCCGACTACGTCAAAAACATGATCACCGGCGCTGCCCAGATGGACGGCGCCATCTTAGTCGTATCGGCAGCCGACGGCCCCATGCCCCAGACCCGAGAACATATTCTCTTGGCCCGCCAAGTCGGTGTGCCCTACATCGTCGTGTTCTTAAACAAAGCCGACATGGTCGATGACGAAGAACTCTTAGAACTGGTTGAAATGGAAGTCAGAGAACTCTTAGACAAATACGACTTTCCCGGCGACGACACCCCGATTATCAAAGGCAGTGCCCTAAAGGCCTTAGAAGGCGACTCCTCCGAGATTGGCGAACCCGCCATCATGGAACTCGCAGCGGCCCTTGACAGCTACATCCCCGAACCCGAACGCGCCGTCGATGGCGCCTACCTCATGCCGGTTGAAGACGTCTTCTCCATCTCCGGGCGTGGTACCGTCGTAACGGGCAGAATCGAACGCGGCATTATCAAAGTCGGCGACGAAGTCGAGATTGTCGGCATCAAAGACACCGAAAAGACCACCTGCACCGGCGTCGAAATGTTCCGCAAACTGCTCGACGAAGGCCAAGCCGGCGATAACGTCGGTATCCTCCTGCGTGGCACCAAACGCGAAGAAGTCGAACGGGGTCAAGTACTGGCCAAACCGGGTTCCATCACCCCGCACACTAAATTCGAAGCCGAAGTGTATGTCTTAAGCAAAGAAGAAGGTGGACGTCATACCCCGTTCTTCAACGGCTACCGTCCTCAATTCTACTTTCGAACCACCGACGTGACCGGCAGTGTTGATCTGCCCGAAGGGGTCGAGATGGTTATGCCGGGGGATAACGTCAAGATCACCGCGAGTCTGATCAACCCGATAGCGATGGAAGACGGCCTGCGCTTCGCCATTCGCGAAGGCGGACGCACTGTCGGTGCCGGTGTCGTCGCGAAGATTATTGAATAACCTTTTTAACAAAACGAATCTAAACCAAGCAAGCAAGGCGTAATAATCCTTTAAACAAGGCACAGATGAAAATAGACGGTCAAAAAATTCGGATACGATTAAAAGCGTTTGATCATCGCATGATTGACCGTTCTGCCCAGGAAATTGTGGATACCGCGAAAAGAACCGGCGCACTAGTGCGTGGCCCGATTCCTTTGCCCACCAAGATTGAGCGATACACCCTGTTGCGTTCGCCGCACGTAAACAAAAAGTCGCGTGACCAATACGAGATTCGTACGCACAAACGCATCATGGACATTATTGAGCCAACGGATAAAACCGTAGATGCCTTGATGAAGTTGGATCTGGCCGCCGGCGTCGATGTTGAAATTAAACTTAACTGATTAGTGAAATAGCGCACAAGCACAATTGGCATAACCATGACTATCGGAATTATCGGCAAGAAAATCGGAATGACACGCGTCTTTAATGATGAAGGAGTGTCTTCACCGGTAACCGTAGTGGAGGCGACACCTAATCGCGTAGCACAGGTAAAGACGCCGCAGCGCGACGGCTATAGTGCGATACAGGTCACCGCGGGTGAACGCCGGCCGAATCGTGTAACCAGGCCCATGCGCGGGCATTTCGCTAACGCGAATGTTGAAGCTGGACGTGGTTTATGGGAATTCCGCATTGAAGATGCGGAAATCGAATCCTATTCGCAAGGTGGCGAGATCAATGTGGACTTGTTTCAGGCCGGGCAGAAAGTGGATGTGAGCGGCACCACTATCGGGAAAGGTTTTGCCGGTGTAATGAAGCGACATGGTTTTGGTGGCGGGCGCGCAACTCACGGTAACTCTAAGGCGCACCGCAAACCGGGTTCGATTGGTCAGAACCAGGATCCGGGCCGCGTTTTTCCGGGTAAGAAGATGGCGGGTCAAATGGGAGGCGTACAACGTTCCCAACAGAATCTTGAAGTCGTGCGAGTTGATAGTGAGCGCAATCTCATTTTGATTAAAGGATCGATTCCGGGACCACGGGGTCACGATGTCATTATCAGTCCATCGGTGAAAGCGGATGCCCCTGCACCGGCGAGTGAAGGTTAACCAGAACGAAATAGAAACGAACGATTACTAAAGTAGATGCAATTAGACGTTGTTAAATCAGATGGATTGCCTGGCAGCAATGTAGACGTGGCAGACGGCACGTTCGCTGCACCATTTAATGAAGGCTTGATTCATCAGGTGGTAGTTGCCTATCAGGCGGGCGCGCGCTCCGGCACGCGCGCGCAAAAAAACCGTTCTGCCGCGCGTGGCGGCGGCACCAAGCCATTTCGTCAAAAGGGCACGGGTCGCGCCCGTGCGGGTTCGATCAGAAGTCCGATCTGGCGCGGCGGCGGTAAAATATTCCCGGTGACGACCCAGGACTTTTCACAAAAAGTAAATCGTAAAATGTATCGCTCTGCGATGCGTTCAATCTTATCCGAATTAGTGCGCCAGGAACGCTTGACGGTAGTCGATGAGTTGACCGTGGAAGAGCCAAAAACCAAAGCACTGGCGTCGAAACTGGATACGTTGAATGGCGCGAACGCGTTGCTTATTACCGAAGAGTTTGATTACAACGTCGCTTTGTCGGCGCGTAATCTGCCGGGTGTCGATGTGTGTGCGGCATCGGAGATCGACCCGGCGAGTTTGATAGCATACGAAAAAGTCATTTGTACGCTGGCCGCATTGAAAAAAATTGAACAGGTGTTGTCATGAAGCAATGAAGAACGCCTTTGCCAGATTTTATTGGCGCCGCATTTGACGGAAAAGGGTACACGTCTGGCAGACAGCGATCGTCAGGTCGTATTTTCCGTGTTGCCCGATGCCAATAAAAAAGAGATCAAGCAAGCGGTCGAGTTGCTGTTTAAGGTTGAAGTGGAATCGGTGCAGGTGGCTAACATACGCGGAAAATTCAAGCGCTTCGGTAAATCCTTTGGTGCGCAAAAGAATTGGAAGAAGGCTTATGTCCAACTAAAGCCCGGACACGATATCGATTTTGCAGGACTCGCTTAGTTGGTCAATAACATCAGAGAAGTATTAAGTAGACACGGCATAGTTAAATGGCACTGGTAAAACTAAAACCGACCTCTCCGGCGCGACGCGGTACCGTTCAGGTCGTGACGCCTGGATTGCATAAGGGTGAGCCTTACGCACCATTAGTAGAAACCAAAAACAGAATAGACGGGCGCAACAACGCCGGGCGTATTACCGTTCGTCATCGTGGCGGCGGGCACAAGCGCCGTTACAGAATTATCGATTTCAAACGCAATAAAGATGGTATTCCTGCGCGCATTGAACGCATCGAATACGATCCTAACCGCAGTTCACACATTGCTTTGGTGTTGTACGCCGACGGAGAGCGCCGCTACATCCCCGCGCCAAAATCATTGGTAGCGGGTGATCAGATTGTTTCCGGTAACAACGCACCCATTGCGCCGGGGAATTGTCTGCCATTGCGAAATATTCCAGTGGGTTCAACCGTGCATTGTGTCGAAATGAAACCCGGTAAGGGCGCGCAGATCGCACGTTCGGCGGGAACTTCCGTACAATTTCTCGGGCGTGAAGGCGACTATGCGCAAATGCGTTTGCGTTCCGGTGAAGTGCGGCGTATTCATCTGGATTGCCGTGCCACCCTGGGTGAAGTCGGCAATGCTGAAAATTCATTACGCAAACTGGGTAAAGCCGGCGCCAAGCGTTGGCGTGGTGTTCGCCCGACCGTGCGTGGTGTGGCCATGAACCCGGTTGATCATCCGCACGGTGGTGGTGAAGGCCGAACGTCAGGTGGGCGTGATCCGGTATCGCCCTGGGGCGTTCCAACCAAGGGATATCGAACACGCAACAACAAACGCACATCACCTATGATTATTCGCAGGCGCAAGAAGTAACTATGCCACGTTCAGTTAAAAAGGGGCCATTTGTCGATTATCACTTGTGGGCCAAAGTCGAAAAAGCACGCGCAGAAAACTCGCGACGTCCGATCAAAACCTGGTCACGCCGCTCCATGGTGATGCCGGAATTCGTAGGACTAACCATTGCAGTGCACAACGGTCGTCACCATATACCTGTTCTGGTGACGGAAAACATGGTCGGTCATAAACTTGGCGAATTTGCGCCCACCCGCACGTTTAAGGGGCATATCGCGGATCGCAAGGTGAAGTAGGAAACGATTTTTATTACGATGCAAGTCAGAGCCGTTACAAAATACGTCAGATTATCGCCGCAAAAGTGTCGTTTGGTGGTTGATCAAATTCGATCAAAGCCGGTTGACCGTGCGCTGGAAATATTGCAGTTCAGTACAAAAAAAGCAGCGCATCCAGTCAAAAAGACATTGGAATCCGCCATTGCTAATGCAGAACACAATGAAGGTTCTGACATCGATGAACTGAAAGTCAAAGCGGTCATGGTAGACGAGGGGCCAACGTTGAAACGATGGCGTCCACGGGCAAAAGGCCGTGCCACACCGATTATGAAACGCACGTGTCATATCACCGTTGTGGTAGAAGACGATGAACGTGACGACTAGAACATTACGGGCGGCGAGTAGAGAACCCGAAACCGTAACCACTAAAGCGTTAGTAGAAACTAAAGAATAGTAGAAATAATGGGTCAAAAAGTACAACCAACCGGGATTCGTCTCGGTATCGTAAAAGACTGGAGTGCTAAGTGGTACGCCTCCAAGGCTGACTATGCCGATAATCTGACCAATGATCTCAAGGTGCGTGATTATCTGAAAAAACGTCTGACCAATGCCGCGGTGAGCAAGATTTCGATTGAACGGCCCGCGCAGAATATGAATGTCACGATACACACCGCACGGCCTGGTATTGTCATTGGCAAGAAGGGCGAAGACATCGAGCGGTTGCGTCGCGAATTAACCAAAATTAACGGAGCACCGGTGCAGGTTGCGGTAGAAGAGATTCGAAAACCCGAATTGGATGCGACCTTAGTGGCGGAAAACATTTGCCAACAACTGGAAAAACGCATCATGTTTCGTCGCGCGATGAAGCGTGCGGTGCAAAACTCCATGCGTTTGGGCGCCAAAGGCGTCAAGGTGATGGTCGGTGGTCGTCTGAACGGCGCTGAAATCGCGCGCTCGGAATGGTACCGCGAGGGTCGTGTGCCACTGCATACCTTACGTGCCGATATCGATTACGGTATGGCGGAGGCGCATACAACTTATGGCGTTATCGGCGTAAAGGTCTGGATTTTCAAGGGCGAAGTATTTGACGATGAAGAAATCGCAGAAGCACCAGCGGCTGATGCAAAGAGTGCTGCTGCGGCTTGAGCGACTACAGGATTCGGAAAAAGGATCGAGAATTAGAACTTTAAGATATAGAATTTTAGATTTACAAACATGCTGCAACCTAAGAGAACCAAGTTCCGCAAACAACAAAAGGGACGCAATCGTGGCAACGCCGGTCGTGGCAATAAAGTCAGCTTTGGCGAGTACGGTTTAAAGGCGACCGGGCGTGGTCGTATGACCGCGCGTCAGATCGAAGCAGCACGGCGAGCGATTAATCGTTACATCAAACGTGGTGGACGGGTCTGGATTCGGGTATTCCCGGACAAGCCGGTTTCGAAAAAGCCGCTTGAAGTACGTATGGGTAAAGGAAAGGGTAATCCGGAATTTTGGGTTGCGCAGATCAAACCGGGACGGGTGATTTACGAGTTGGAAGGTGTGTCCGAGGAATTGGCGCGTGAAGCCTTTCGTTTGGCGGCAGCTAAATTGTCCGTATCGACGACATTTGTAAAACGACAGGTGATTTGATGAAGGGCAGGTTGGCATCGGAGTTTCGCGCTATGTCCAGCGAAGAACTGAATAAGGAATTAATTGAATTACGCCGCGAACAATTCAATTTGCGTATGCAACGCAGCACCGGACAGTTAGCAAACCCGGCGCGGTTTAATGCGTTGCGTAAAGACATTGCGAAGATCAAGACCGTGCTGACCGAAAAAGCAGCAACCAGCTAAACAATAGATGCACGAGCAGACAACGACCGGATAGAAATCAATAGTTAATGAATACTGAAGCTGACACAAGTTCGAGCAACGAAAGTTCCCGCCATCGTGGGTTGCCGGGTACGGTGATTTCGAACAAAGCGGATAAATCCATCACGGTGCTGGTAGAACGCCGTGTACGTCATCCGTTGTATAAAAAATTCATACAACGCTCGACCAAGTTGCATGCCCATGATGAAAATAATGAGTGCAATCAGGGTGACAAGGTTCTAATTGAAGAATGCCGCCCGATATCCAAGAGCAAGAGCTGGCGTTTGGTTGAAGTAGTAGAGCGAGCGGAATAGGCAGGCGTAACGATGATTCAGATGCAGAGTAACCTGAGCGTGGCCGACAACAGCGGGGCCAAGAGCGTGCAATGCATAAAAGTGTTGGGAGGCTCCAAGCGCCGTTATGCGGGTATTGGCGACATTATTCGCATCAGTATTAAAGAGGCGATACCGAATAGCCGGGTGAAAAAAGGCGATGTGTACAACGCGGTGGTCGTACGCACTAAAAAAGGCGTGCGACGCCCCGACGGGTCTTTGATTCGTTTCGATAGCAACGCGGCAGTATTGTTGAATCCGCAGTTGCAACCCATCGGCACGCGTATTTTCGGACCGGTGACGCGTGAATTACGCACCGAGCGTTTTATGCGCATTATCTCGTTGGCGCCGGAGGTGTTGTAGACCATGCGTAAACTGCGAACAAATGATGAAGTTATTGTGTTGGCCGGGCGTGATCGTGGTAAGCGTGGAAAAATTTTGTCGGTGTTGGATGAAAATCGCCTGGTGGTAGACGATGTGAATCTGGTCAAGAAGCACACCAAGCCAAACCCGAATAAGGGCGAGACCGGCGGCATCGTTGAAAAGGAAGCACCGATTCATATTTCCAATGTGGCGATTTATAACCCGGCGACGGATAAAGCCGACCGCGTCGGTATCAAGGTTTTGGAAGACGGCAAGAAAGTGCGTTATTTCAAATCCAACAACGAAGTAATTGATATATAAAAGTACGACGATAGAAAACGACTTATGTCACGTTTAGAAGAACATTATAAAACCAGCGTCGCTCCAAATCTTAAGGAGCAGTTTGGCTATGCAAACGTCATGCAGATTCCGCGGTTGACCAAGATCACACTGAATATGGGTTTGGGCGAAGCACTGACCAATAAGAATGTATTGGCGACGGCAACGGACGAACTGGCGAGTATAACGGGCCAAAAAGCCGTTGTGTCCAATGCGCGCAAATCGGTCGCGAACTTCAAGGTGCGAGAAGGCTGGCCTGTCGGGTGTAAAGTGACATTACGCCGTGAGCGCATGTACGAGTTCTTTGATCGATTGATCTCGGTCGCGATTCCACGTATTCGTGATTTTCGCGGATTGTCGCCCAGGTCTTTCGATGGGCGTGGCAATTATTCGTTTGGTTTGCGCGAGCAAATCGTATTTCCGGAAATCGATTACGATAACCTGGATGCCGTGCGTGGCATGGACGTTACCATTACAACCACGGCGCGTAACGATAAAGAGGCGGAAGCATTGTTAAGGGAATTCAACTTTCCGTTGCGCAGTTAGACAGAACTCATTATTAGGATTAACAGCAGAAAGAATCGGTTGGTATGGCGAAAAAATCAATGATTGCCCGTGAAGTAAAGCGGCGCGCACAAATCGACAAGCACGGTGCACGACGCATCGAGTTAAAGAAGCGGATTATCGATGCTTCATCCAGCGATGACGAGCGTTGGGATGCGATGATGGCCTTGCAGAAATTACCGCGGGATTCCAGTCGTTGCCGTGTGCGTAATCGTTGTAAATTGACCGGCAGGCCACGTGGCTTTTATCGAAAATTTGGCTTGTCGCGCAATAAGTTGCGTGAAGTCATCATGCGAGGCGATGCGCCGGGCGTTGTAAAAGCCAGTTGGTAGTCCACAAACGAGCAAGCGAGTAGAGAACAGGTTTTCAATTTATGAGTATGTCCGATCCCATTGCCGATATGTTAACGCGCCTGCGCAATGGCTTGTTGGCGGAAAAAGTGACAGTCACTATGCCTTCTTCGCGTGTCAAGACGTCAATCGCAAAAGTACTGAAAGAAGAAGGATATATTTCGGATTTCAGAACCGAGGCCGGGACACCGTTTGTCAATCTTGAAATCGAATTGAAATATCATGAAGGACGCCCGGTGATCGAAGAGTTACAACGCATCAGCAAACCGGGTCGACGAGTCTATGTTGCCAAAGACGAGTTGCCATCGATTCGCGGTGGTTTGGGTGTTGCCATTATTTCGACATCTAAAGGCATCATGTCCGAAAAGGCCGCGCGCGCTGCGGGTGCCGGCGGTGAAGTATTGTGTTCGGTTTACTAGTGGTCCACGGGTAGATCGGTATCAGGTATTCAGTTATTAATTATTAAGCAGGGTTAACTAAGACAATGTCGCGGGTAGCAAAAAATCCAGTTAGCGTTCCCAGCGGGGTGAGCATTAACCTTGCGGATCAGCGTGTGTCTGCCAAAGGTCCTAAAGGTGAGCTGGCGCTCGATCTGCACCCGGCCGTATCCGTCGTTCAAGACGGTGACACGTTGAGTGTCAAATCAGAGGGCGAAGACAACTGGGCCGTTGCGGGAACCATGCGCGCGTTGTTGAACAATCTTGTGGTTGGCGTGTCTACAGGTTTTGAAAAGCGTCTCAATATTGTCGGCGTGGGTTATCGCGCCCAGGCGCAGGGTAAAAAAGTCAATCTGAGCCTCGGGTTCTCGCACCCGGTTGTGTACGATGTGCCCGATGGGATAACGATTGAAACGCCCACCCAGACGGAGATCGTGGTGAGTGGCGCGGACAAGCAATTGGTCGGCAGCACGGCGGCGGAAATTCGCCAGTACCGCCCGCCCGAGCCGTACAAAGGTAAAGGTGTTCGTTATGCCGATGAGTACGTGGTGCGCAAGCAGGCCAAGAAGAAGTAGTGTTTAACAGAACGAACTTAAGATACAGACATGAGTGCAAAAAAGACGACCCGGCTGCGACGAGCGCGTAAAGCGCGTTGCAAGATTCGACGCCAGGAAGCTAACCGTTTGTGCGTGTTTCGCACACCGCGCCATATTTATGCGCAGGTCATTAACAGTGAATGCAGTGAAGTTCTGGCCAGCGCATCGACTGTTGAAAAAGAGGTGCGCACGCAGTTGCAAAACGGTGGAAATATAGATGCAGCCAAGATGGTAGGGGCGCGTATTGCCGAAAAAGCGAAAGCCGCCGGTGTTGAAAAGGTTGCGTTCGATCGATCCGGATTTAAATACCATGGCCGGGTTAAAGCATTTGCGGACGCGGCGCGTGAAGGCGGTTTGCGCTTCTGATCGGTGCCTACCGGGTAACTTCAAAACAGAAATCGAATAGATATTTATATGGCAATACAAACCGAAACAATTAGTGACCAGCGTGGTGAATCGCTGCAGGAGCAGTTGGTGAATGTGCGTCGTGTCGCCAAAGTCGTAAAAGGTGGCCGAATTTTCGGTTTTTCCGCCTTGACCGTGGTCGGCGACGGCAATGGCCGTGTCGGAATGGGCCGCGGTAAAGCGCGTGAAGTGCCGGTCGCGGTGCAAAAAGCGATGGAAGATGCGCGTCGTAACATGTTTAAAATCGAATTGGTTGATGGCACGTTGCACCACGCGGTAATCGGTCGTCACGGCGCTGCCCAAGTGGTGATGCGGCCGGCTTCCGAAGGTACCGGTGTGATCGCCGGCGGTACCATGCGTGCGGTTTTTGACGTAGCGGGTGTACGCAATGTGTTGGCCAAAGTGATTGGTACAACCAATCCGGTGAATGTGACACGCGCCACCATCGCCGGTTTACGCGCGATATACAGCCCGGAACGGGTCGCGGCCAAGCGTGGCAAAACAGTTGAAGAGATAACGGGATAAGCTAGTCGCTTTAGAGGACATTATGGCCGATATACAGAACAAATTGCGAGTGACGCTGGTGCGAAGCACTATCGGTCGTGGCAGGAAACATCAAGCCTGTGTGCGTGGCTTGGGTCTGCGCCGCCTGCATCACACGGTGGAGGTGGAAGATACACCCGCCGTGCGTGGCATGGTAAACACGGTGTCGTATTTGCTTAAATGTGAGGAAGTCCAATAATGCGTCTGAATACGATTAAACCGGCACAGGGTTCGAAGTGCGAACGCAAACGCGTCGGCCGTGGTATGGGTTCCGGTGTTGGCAAGACTGCGGGGCGTGGCCATAAAGGGCAAAGATCCCGCTCCGGCGGGTATCACAAGGTAGGTTTTGAAGGCGGCCAGATGCCGTTGCAACGCCGATTGCCGAAGCGCGGCTTTCGCTCCCGTATACAGCGAGATTGTGCACAGATTCGTTTACATGAATTGGAAAAAATCAGCAGTGCGGGCGTGATTGACTTGTCGGCATTGAAGCAGGCGGGACTCGCCAATAGCCTGGTTAAACGAGCAAAAGTATTTTTGTCGGGTGAAATTAAAAGCGCCGTAACCTTAAAAGGTATCGGCGTCACTCGTGGTGCGCGCAGCGCAATTGAAGCAGCGGGCGGTACGATCGAGGACTAATGTTTCAGGATGTAATCAATGGCTAAGCCCAGTGTAGCCAGTCTTGGTGGCGCAGGAAAACTGACCGAGCTGCGTCAACGCATCCTGTTTGTGTTGGGTGCGCTGGTGGTTTTTCGTTTTGGCACGCATTTGCCCATTCCAGGAGTTGATCCGTCGGCGGTGGCTGAATTGTTTAACCAGACCCGCGGTTCCATCATCGACGTATTCAATATGTTTTCTGGTGGCGCTTTGTCCCGGTTGTCGATATTCGCCCTCGGTGTGATGCCCTATATTTCGGCCTCCATCATTATGCAAATGATGAGTGCCATCGTGCCTTCGCTGGAGCAGCTAAAGAAAGAAGGTGAATCCGGCAGACGCAAGATCACTCAGTACACGCGTTACGGTACAGTGGCGCTGGCCTTGTTTCAGGCCTTGGGCATCACTTTTGCCATCGAACCGCAAGTGGTCTCAGGTGGACCCGTCGTATTAACGCCGGGTATCGGGTTTAAATTTACCACCGTCGTAACACTGGTCACCGGCACGATGTTTTTAGTGTGGCTGGGCGAGCAGATCACCGAGCGTGGTATCGGTAACGGTATTTCGTTGATTATATTAGGCAGTATCGTCGCGGGCCTGCCATCGGCGGTTGCGGGAACATTGGAATTGGCGCGCACTGGAACATATAGCTGGTTGTTCGTGTGGATCATCGGCGCCGGTGCGATAGCCGTCACCGGCTTTGTTGTGTTTGTCGAACGCGGGCAAAGACGACTGACGGTCAATTATGCTAAACGCCAGCAGGGTAGACGCATGGTTGCCGGGCAGACAAGTCACTTGCCGCTCAAACTGAACATGGCCGGTGTCATTCCGCCGATTTTCGCCAGTAGTATCATTTTATTTCCAGCCAGTATCGGTAGCTGGTTCGGGCAGGCGGAAGGTATGGGCTGGTTGCGTGATATTTCGACTACCCTGGCCCCCGGTCAATTGATTTATACGTTTTTATACGCCAGTTTGATCATATTCTTTTGCTTCTTTTACACGGCTTTAGTGTTCAATCCGAGAGATATTTCCGATAACCTGAAGAAATCCGGTGCGTTTTTACCCGGTATCCGGCCCGGCCAGCAAACGACCAACTATATTGACAAAGTTGTGACACGCTTAACCTTGGTCGGCGCGTTATACATCACATTTGTCTGTTTAATACCTGAATTTTTGATTGTTAAGTACAGCGTACCGTTCTACTTTGGCGGAACATCTTTGTTAATTATCGTCGTGGTCATGTTGGATTTGATGTCACAGATTCAGTCCCATCTGTTGTCCCGGCAATACGAAAGTCTTATGAAAAAGACGTCATTAACCGGCGGCGTTGGAATGCCGCGTTAAGGAACTCATATGAAAGTACGAGCATCTGTTAAAAAACTTTGTCGCAATTGCAAGGTCATTCGCCGTAATGGCACAGTCAGGGTGATTTGCAAAGACCCACGCCACAAACAGCGCCAGGGCTAGATCAGTAATCGACAAGCTATGTGGTTGAAATCCGTGAAAAATCAACGTATTATCCGGCGCCCCATGACGATGGGGAGCGGCAATTCAGGGTTTCAACACCTAGCCAGACACAGTTAAGACAAAACCAGGAACAACCACGTGGCACGTATAGCAGGTATAAACCTTCCAAACCAGAAACACATCGAGATCGGGTTAACTTCGATCTACGGCATCGGTCGTCATACTGCTCAGCAAATCTGCGACTCAGCGGGTATCGGTCGATCGGTCAAAGTATCGGAGTTGTCCGAACAGGATGCTGATAAGCTGCGCGCCGAAGTAGCCAAGATTCAGGTTGAAGGTGATCTGCGTCGCGATGTTTCCATGAATATTAAGCGTTTAATGGATCTCGGTTGTTATCGCGGCATGCGTCATCGTCGTGGTTTGCCGGTTCGTGGCCAGCGCACATCGACCAACGCGCGCACCCGCAAGGGGCCGAAGCGACCGGTCAAAAGATAACCTGTAGTTTGAAACAACGAGTTTGAAATTTAAGGGAGCACTCATTTAATCCATGGTAAAACCAGGCGCCAAAAAATCTAAAGTTAAAAAGAACGTCGTTGAAGGTATAGCGCATATCCACGCTTCTTTTAACAACACCATCATTACTATCACCGATCGTCATGGCAATGCATTGTGCTGGGCGACCTCGGGTGGCGCCGGTTTTAAAGGTTCGCGTAAAAGCACACCGTTTGCCGCGCAGGTGGCAGCGGAAAACTGTGGTCGCGTAGCCATGGATATGGGAATGAAACATCTGGACGTTAAAGTTAACGGCCCTGGGCCAGGACGCGAATCCGCGGTGCGGGCATTAAACGCGCTTGGTTTTGAGATCGGACAGATTGCCGATACCACGGCGATTCCACATAACGGTTGTCGCCCGCCGAAAAAGCGCCGCGTCTGACCTAACGACTGATTGACGAACAAATATTATGGCAAGATATTTAGGACCCACTTGTAAACTCGCGCGGCGCGAAGGTACGGATTTATTCCTGAAAAGTCCGGTTCGCCCGATTGATTCGAAATGCAAATTTGAACGCGCCCCGGGATTCAAGGCAGGTGCACGACGACCCCGGATTACGGTTTTCGGCACGCAGTTACGTGAGAAACAAAAATTACGTCGTATGTACGGTATTTTGGAAAAACAGTTCCGTAACTACTATATTGAAGCGGCGCGTATTAAAGGTTCCACCGGTGAGAACCTGTTACAGCTGTTGGAACGGCGTTTGGACAACGTCGTCTATCGCATGGGTTATGCCGTGACCCGTGCGGAAGCACGTCAATTGGTGAGTCATAACGCGGTACAGGTCAACGGTAAGCGGGTAAATATCCCCTCGTATCGCGTAACGCCGGGTGATGAAGTTCAAATCCGGGAGAAGAGTAAAAAACAACTGCGTATAGAAGCAGCATTGGAGATAGCCGAACAAATCGGATTTGTTCCCTGGGTGGATGTGGATGTAAAGCAAGTAAAAGGCGTGTTCAAAGCGCTACCTGACCGTGACGAACTGCCACCCGATATCAACGAGTCGTTGGTCGTCGCACTTTATTCGAAATAACGGCCACAACCTGGCCAACTGTTAACTTAGAGGAACCTTTAGTAATGCAGGATCCCACTACTGAATTTTTAAAACCCCGTTTGGTCGATGTCACATCGGCGGACGACAAAAACGCACGTATCACCATCGAGCCGTTGGAACGCGGATATGGATACACCTTGGGGAACGCTCTACGGCGAATCCTGTTGTCATCCATGCCCGGTTGCGCGATTACGGAAGTTCGTATGGACGGCGTGTTGCATGAGTACTCAGCCATTACCGGCGTGCAGGAAGATGTGATTGAAATATTGTTGAATCTGAAAACACTGGCTTTGAAAATGCATGCGCGCCAGGAAGCGATATTGCGTTTGAAAAAACAAGGCCCCTGTATCGTTACCGCGGCGGACATTGAACTGGAGCACGATGTTGAAATCGTTGATTCCGATCATGTCATAGCACATCTGACCGAAGAAGGCTCTCTCGACATTGAGATGAAAGTAACTCGTGGCCGCGGTTACCAGGTTGCTGACCTGCGTAAAGACGAAGAAGAAACAAAAGCCATCGGTGTCATGCAACTCGATGCGTCCTACAGCCCGATTCGACGGGTATCGTACTCTGTCGAGAATGCCCGTGTTGAGCAACGAACCGATCTGGATAAACTCATTATTGATATTGAAACCAACGGTGCGATCGATCCGGAAGAATCCGTGCGCCGTGCGGCAACCATATTACACGAGCAAATCGCAGTCTTCGTTAACCTGGAAGAGTCGGCGGCGGAGTCCCCGGCACGGGAAGAGCCGGCCATTGATCCGATTCTGTTGCGTCCGGTCGATGACCTCGAGCTTACCGTGCGTTCAGCTAACTGTTTGAAAGCGGAGAATATTTATTACATCGGTGACTTGATTCAACGTACCGAAGTGGAACTATTGAAGACGCCTAACCTGGGCAAGAAGTCTCTGACCGAAATTAAAGATGTTTTGGCGACACGTGGATTGTCTTTGGGTGTGAAACTCGAAAACTGGCCGCCACCGTCATTACAACGCGATAGCGGTATCGGCGAACGTCGTGAAACTTTAGGTATCCAGTAATGCGTCACCAAAAATCAGGCCGTCATCTTAATCGCACGTCCAGTCACCGTGCTGCGATGTTCCGCAATATGGCGGCCTCACTGTTTCATCATGAGCAAATCAAGACAACTGTTCCGAAAGCGAAGGAACTGCGCCGGGTAGCCGAGCCATTGATCACACTGGCCAAGACGCCATCCGTGGCTAATCGCCGGCTTGCATATGCACGACTGCGCGATAGAGCTATCGTCGGAAAATTGTTTGACGACCTGGGTGTGCGGTTTAAAGACAGGCCAGGTGGTTATTTGCGAATTTTAAAATGCGGTTATCGGCCAGGAGACAAAGCGCCAATGGCGTATGTGCAATTGGTCGACGGCCCGGCGGGTGGATTATCGGTGGACTCTGAGGATGAAGCTGATAGTGCAGCAACCAAGGAGAAGAAAGCCGAAGACTAATCATAATAGCTCAACGGTTCTAATCAATTAGTCAGGCCTGCTATCGATAAACGGTGGCAGGCCTTTTTTATTTAACGGTATGATTAACCTTTTCCAGATTACCACCTGTTAAAACAACGATGAACATCTACCATATCTGGTGCAACTTGAAGCCGGGGGTTAAAGACACCGATTTTAGCGACGCAGCGCAAATTTATCTGGATCATTTCAAGAACAACGGTGAGCTTGTCGCGTATCGCATTACACGTCGCAAACTGGGCCTGAGTCCTGCGCATTTGGCCGAGTTTCATATTATGCTGGAATTCGAATCCCTGGCCCAGTTAGATGACGCTTTTAACAACGTATCATCGCGCACTGACCCGGTTGAAAGTTTTCACCACGCGGTTAACTCCAAAGTGCAGGATGTCAGTTTCGCTTTGTATCGCGACTTCCCCGACACACATCGAGCGCGTGGCAGCGAGAAGTTTTAAGCGGTCAAGACCAGAAGTAATCTCTGAAGAGTTAAGCAGGTACCGATCAAATGCTCAGTGAATCAAATGGATTCTTAGTCACTTTTCTCGAAGTGATGTCGGCATTGTTTGTGTTTGCGGTTGGGGTCGTCATCCTAACCGTCATTGTTCTTTACATCATCGATGTTACCCAGACGAAACATGCGATACGACGTAACTTCCCCGTCATTGGGCGTTTTCGCTATTTCTTCGAGCATCTGGGGGAATTCTTTCGGCAATATTTTTTCGCCATGGATCGTGAGGAATTGCCGTTTAACCGGGCGGAACGTTCCTGGGCTTACCGGGCGGCAAAAAATAGCGATAACACGCTCGCGTTTGGTTCAACACGCGATTTGCGACGGGTCGGCACGGTGTTGTTCGTGAACTCGCCCTTTCCCGTGCGTGACGAAGAAGCAATACCGCCGGCTGAAGTCGTTGTTGGCCCGTATGCCAGAAGCCCCTATACCACGCGATCGTTGTTTAACGTTTCCGCGATGAGTTACGGTGCGATATCCCGCCCGGCGGTGGAGGCGTTGTCTAACGGCGCCGCTAAAGCCGGAGCGTGGCTTAACACCGGCGAGGGTGGTTTGGCACCGCACCATTTATCAGGTGGGGCGGATATCGTTTTTCAAATTGGTACAGCCAAATACGGCGTGCGCACGCTGGACGGACGTCTTGACGATAATAAGCTGCGCGATGTAGCGGCTCACGATCAGGTCAAGATGATTGAGTTGAAACTCAGTCAGGGAGCGAAGCCAGGCAAGGGCGGAATACTGCCAGGGATAAAAGTTTCCGAAGAAGTGGCTGCTATACGCGGTATTCCGGTTGGTCAGGACTCGAACAGTCCTAATCGTCATACGGAAATTAACTCTGTGGACGATTTGCTCGATTTTGTTAATCGATTGCGTGACGTTGCCGGACTACCCGTTGGTTTTAAGGCTGTGCTGGGCGGCTACGGCTGGTTAAATGAATTGTGTGAGCGCATTATCAACCGCGGGGTAGAACATGCGCCGGATTTTATCACCGTCGACGGTGGCGATGGCGGCAGCGGTGCAGCGCCCATGCCGCTAATGGATAATGTCGGATTACCGTTGCGCGAGAGCCTAGCGTTGTTGGTCGATGCGGTACAGCAACACGGCCTGAAAGAGCGTGTCAAAGTTATCGCCTCCGGTAAACTGATTACGCCCGTGGAAGTGGCTTGGGCTTATGCCATGGGCGCGGACTTCGTCGCCTCCGCGCGCGGTAATATGTTTGCGCTCGGTTGCATTCAGGCGTTGCAGTGTAATAAAAATACCTGTCCGACCGGTATCACAACCCACGATACCGATTTACAAAAAGGTCTGGTGGCACAGGAAAAAGCGCGACGTGTCGAGCATTACATCAAAAACCTGGTGCATGAAGTGGAAATCATCGCCCATTCCTGTGGCGCACGCGAGCCGCGCCAACTACGTCGCGAACATGCGCGTATCGTTACCCCATCAGGACGATCGGTGCCGTTGAATGAACTCTACCCATATCCGCAAACAGCGCAAAGCAAATAATGACAAACTACGGTTCAACACTTTTCGAATCATTGCGTTCACAGGCTAACGATAGCTGGAATTCTTACGTTGAGCACGACTTTGTTAAAAAACTCGGCGACGGTACCCTGCCGCGCGAAGCATTTCTGCATTATTTAAAACAGGACTACATTTTTCTCATTCACTTCGCCCGGGCCTGGGCGCTGGCGGTATTCAAGTCGGACCGTATCGATGAGATGCGAATCTGTGCTGCAACGGTTCTCTCACTGATCGACGAGGAGATGCGATTGCATATTGAAACCTGTGCCGCTGAAGGCATCGACGAGTCTGCTTTGACCGCTACAGTTGAAGAACCGGAGAACCTGGCGTACACGCGTTTTGTCATCGACACCGGTATCAAAGGAGATTTGCTGGATTTACTGGTTGCCTTGTCCCCGTGTGTTTTTGGTTACGGTGAGATCGGCACCCGATTAGCGTCACAACCAAATGGACTTTCAGGCAATCAATACCAAGATTGGATAAGCACCTATGCCGGAGAAGAATATCAAGCTGTTTGTAATAACGTTGGAGGTTTGCTGGACAATGTTACAAGTCGGTTACTCGGGTCAAATCCAATGAACTCACCGCGCTGGCCCGATCTCGTAAAAACATTTGAAACCGCCACACGCCTTGAAGTAGGTTTCTGGAGCATGGGACTCAGAGAATAGTAAATGTAGATAGGTTAAGCGTGAGCCGTAACCCACCATAACAATTGCTGATGCGTTAAACCACTCGGTCCAGTACGTTTCAGTATTGCACTCTACCGATTAAGCCACAGGAGTTTCGAGTAGTTCTTATCATGTATTTGCAGGAATTCTTATTCCGCTAGTGACTTGTTCCTTTTGCCGTGCGTGCGTAGTGCCGTTGCGCTTTGGCGCGGTTTCCACAATCCGCCATAGAACACCAACGCCGGCTACGATTGCGTGACAAATCTAAAAACAGCCAACCACAACGTGGTCCAGCGCACGAGCTGACACGATCACGTTGCGTTGAGACTAGTAAGTCTGCGCCGCTCCACAGAATAGGCCAAAGCGGCTGAAAAAGCGGATCCGTCGATTGATCCATTTGCCACTGATAGTTATTGGGGGAACATGTCAGCCTATGACGTGCCGGCGCCCGTTCTAACCAGTTATTAACAATCTCAAGGCTCGCCTTTTGCTGCGGTTTCTTTAAATACAAGTTTGCCAACGCCTCTCGTAGCGCGATTGCACTATTTAGGACATTAACTGCATCTTCGGGTTGGACTTTAGCTGCGCGTTCAACAGCACGTTTTTCTTTGGATGTGAGTACATGGGCTGCTTCACACCACAACAACAATTCCTTGTAACTGGTCAACCGTTCGCCTCGATCGATTGAATCGTTGCGCCAAGTAACTGTATTCACAAAGTCCAGACACAACACACCCGCCACCAGGTCCGGGGAACGTTTCGCATATGACGTGACTTCGGTCCTGTTTATTCTAACCACCATAGTGGTTGACATTATAAATCATTTAGCATAAATTTGTTTCTAACCATCATTATGGTTATAAAAAATGAATAAATATGGCATCAAATTTACGTCCGTTGGTGCACTGCGTGGAGCGCGGCGTAGTCTGCCCCTGGCATTGAGTGTGTTTGCCTACGGGGCTGTTTTTGGAGTACTCGCACGCCAAACCGGTATGACCTTTGCTGAGGCCACATCCATGAGTTTGTTTGTATATGCCGGTTCCGTCCAACTGATTATTTTGGACTTTTGGGCATCGCCTTTACCGGTAATGACCATTGTGATTACCACGCTCATTATCAATCTACGTTATCTGTTGATGGGCGCTGCGTTGAAGCCCTGGTTTTTCAGCGTCAAACCTGTCCACGCATATTCTTCCGTGTTCTTCATGGGGGACGAAGACTGGGCCTTGTCCATGCACGAGTTTCAGTCCGGCGGTAAGGACGCGGCTTTTCTGATAGGGGCAGGTTTGGTGCTTTATCTCGCATGGTTATGCGCCACGATCGTTGGTTATCTAATGGGCAGTCAAATCCACGATCCGGCTGCATGGGGACTCGATTTTGCGTTTGCCGCTGTATTCCTCGCACTACTCACAAGCATGTGGAAAGGTAAGTCCAATGTTTTTCCGTGGCTTGTTGCAGCCGGCGTTGCCATCCTCGCTGAACGGTGGCTGCCTGGGAAGTGGTACATCGTGCTGGGCGGACTCGCCGGTAGCACAGTGGGACTTGTCAATGATCGGGCCTGATGCTTTTCTCGCCCTTGCCGGCATGGCGCTCGCCACCTATTTCACCCGCGCGGGAGGATTGTGGTTGATCAACAGGGTGACCGTATCCCCGCGGATGGAGCAATGGTTGAACCATCTTCCTGGGACCATACTCGTTTCACTCATAGCGCCAATCGTGGTGTCGAGTAGTAGCGCTGAATTGATTGCTATCGCTGTGACCTTGATGGTTGGGATTCGTACTAAAAACATTTTACTGACGATGAGTGTCGGTATTGCAGTCGTGTGGTTGCTTAGAAATGTGCTTTCAGTTTGAGACGGATATGGTTCTCACATTGGTAACCAAAGTGCACTATCGTTTATAGAAAGAGGAGATTCATCATGATAATGAGAATATGGCATGGGCGAACACGTGTTTCGGATGGTGACCGATATGCGGAATTTATGCGGGAGCGTGCGGCACCCGACTACAGCTCAGTAGATGGTCTGCAGAAACTTTATTTCTTGCGTAAAGATAAAGAAAAGGTGAGTCACTTCCTGCTACTCACACTATGGGATTCAATGGACGCGGTAATGAAATTTGCAGGTGATGTGCCAGACAAGGCGAAGTACTACCCGGAAGACGATGAACTTTTATTGGAAAAGGAGGACGAAGTTGATCTCTACGAAATGTTCATGGAGCAGTGAAAGTTGTTCGTTGTGAGGATTCGCTGTATGAGGAATCGTGAATTTCTGAACCAACAAAACATCAAGCACCAAACCCGCCACCGCCCGGCGTTTCGATAACGAAAACATCTCCAGGCTGCATTTCGGTTTTGTCCGTGCCGTTGAGTTCTTGTGTGCTGCCATTGGTTCGTTCGACCCAATTGCGTCCCGTCGCGCCATTCTTGCCGCCGTTTAAGCCATAAGGTGCGATCTTGCGATGCCCGGAGAGAATGGCGGCGGTCATGGGTTCAAGAAAACGCACACGCCGTGTGGTGCCGTCACCGCCATTGAATTTTCCTTCGCCGCCACTGTTTCGCCGTATCGCGAAATCTTCCAGTAAAACCGGAAAACGCCATTCCAGAATCTCCGGGTCAGTGAGCCGCGAGTTGGTCATGTGGGTATGCACGGCGCCGCAGCCCGGAAAGTCCGGCCCGGCGCCGGAGCCGCCACACACCGTTTCATAATATTGGTGCCTATCATTACCGAACGTGAAATTGTTCATGGTGCCCTGGGCTGCGGCCATGACGCCGAGCGCTCCGTAAAGCGTGTCGGTAATACATTGAGATGTTTCAACATTTCCGGCGACAACGGCAGCGGGATATTGCGGGCTTAACATGCAACCGTTCGGAATAATAATTTTCAGTGGTTTTAAACAACCCTCGTTCATCGGGATGTCGTCGTCCACTAACGTGCGGAACACATACAACACCGCAGCCCGCGCGACGGCAGAAGGTGCATTGAAGTTGCTTTCTTGCTGTTGGGATGTGCCGGTAAAATCGATCACTGCCGTTTCGTTGTCGTGATCGATAGATATGGTGACTTCGATGTGGCTGCCGTCGTCCATGGGATAACGAAAATGACCGTCTTTTAATGCACCGAGCACCCGTTTAACCGCACCTTCGGCATTGTCCTGCACGTGACCCATGTAAGCTTTCACCACATCCAGTCCGAAGTGTTCGCACATTTTGCGCAATTCCTGCACACCTTTTTCGTTGGCCGCGATTTGTGCTTTCAAGTCAGCGATATTTTGCTGGACGTTGCGCGCGGGATAACTTCCGGAAGACAATAATTCTGATATTTCGTTTTCGCAGAGTCGACCCTGATCGACTAATTTAAAATTATCGATGAGTACGCCTTCTTCATCGATATGATGACTGTCCGGCGGCATGGAGCCAGGTGTGATACCGCCGATGTCTGCGTGATGACCACGCGATGCGACGAAGAATAATAGGTCGTCATTATCGATATCGAATACCGGCGTAATGACGGTCACATCGGGCAAGTGGGTACCGCCATTGTAAGGGTTGTTCAGAACGTAGACATCACCACGCTGCATCGAGTCAGTACGGTTAGTAATTATCGTTCGCACTGATTCGCCCATCGATCCCAGGTGCACCGGCATGTGCGGTGCATTGGCAATGAGTTGGCCTTCGGTATCGAATATCGCGCAGGAAAAATCCAACCGTTCTTTTATGTTGACGGAATAAGCAGTGTTTTCCAGTGCCGCACCCATTTGTTCTGCGATGGACATGAACAAATTATTGAATACTTCCAACATGATCGGGTCTGCGTTGGTGCCGATGACCTGGCGTTTGGGTAAAGGAACAATACGTTTAAGTATGAGATGATCTTGTGCGCTCACCGTCGCCTGCCAGCCCGGTTCAACAATGGTTGTGGCATTTTGTTCAACGATGATGGCGGGTCCGTCAATCCTGTCTTCGGCTTGAAACGACTCGCGATTGTATGCCGGTGTGGAATGCGATTGGCCGGCTGAAAACACGTTGACGGTTGTGACTGGTTCCAGCGTTCCATCGCGCGGAGTTGCGCCTGTGGTTTCCCGCGAAACATCAGTCGTTTTGCCAACGGCTTCGACGGAAATGGCTTCAATGACAAGCGCCTTGCCCTGCATAACAAAACCAAAGCGTTCGCGGTAAGTGTCCTCAAATTGCTCGGTCATGCCCTGCAATGATCCAGCATCGATAATCAACGCAGAGTCGGTGCCTTCGTAACGAATATGAACACGGCGATACAAAAACACCGCATCGTCGCTAATGCCTTGATCAAGAATTTCATCACGGGTCTGTCTTTCTAACGCGATGAAGTTCTCCTCGATGGCATTGACAGCCGATTCTTGCAAACGCAACTCGACGGATTGCTCGCGCATAGCGCGTATGTCTGCCAGACCCATGCCGTAAGCCGACAACACTCCCGCGAGTGGATGGATAAATACGGTCTTCATGCCCAGCGCATCGGCCACCAGGCATGCGTGTTGTCCACCGGCGCCACCAAAACAGCACAGCGTATACTCGGTCACATCGTAGCCACGTTGCACTGAGATTTTCTTGATGGCATTGGCCATGTTCTCAACGGCGATTTTCAAATAACCTTCCGCGACGTCATGCACGTTGGGTCGTTCGCCCGTCGATTCGCCAATCTCATCAGCCATTACATCGAAGCGTTGTTTTACAGCGTCGTAATCCAATGACTGGTCGCCGTTTGCTCCGAATATTTCCGGAAAAAGATCGGATTGCAACTTACCCAGCATGACATTGCAATCGGTTACTGTAAGCGGTCCGCCGCGACGGTACGATGCCGGACCCGGGTTGGCCCCGGCAGAGTCTGGGCCGACACGATAACGCAAGCCATCGAACTTTAAAATCGAGCCACCGCCCGCAGCGACGGTATGGATGCGCATGATAGGGACACGCATGCGCACACCTGCGACCTGCGTATCGAAAGCGCGCTCGTATTCACCTGCGTAGTGCGTGACATCGGTAGAGGTTCCACCCATGTCGAAGCCGATGATCTTGTCAAAACCGGCCATGGCGGCGGTTTCCACAGCGCCGACTATACCGCCCGCGGGGCCGGACAAAATGCTGTCTTTGCCTTTGAACAAACGCGCGTCGGTTAATCCACCATTGGATTGCATGAACATCAAACGCGCGCCCTGTAATTCGCTGGCGACCTGATCGACGTAACGTTGCAGTATGGGAGAAAGATAGGCATCGACCACGGTGGTATCGCCACGGCTGACCAGTTTTATCAGCGGGCTGACTTCGTGGGAGATGGAAATCTGGGTAAATCCGATTTCGCGTGCCATCGCCGCTACGGTTTTTTCGTGATCCTGGAATCGATAGCCGTGCATAAATACTATCGCGCATGCGCGTATGCCGTCGTCGTATGCTTGTTGTAGTCCTTTGCGCGCGGAATCGCTATCGACTTCGAT
This sequence comes from Arenicellales bacterium, assembly GCA_965216365.1. Classification (GTDB taxonomy): domain Bacteria; phylum Pseudomonadota; class Gammaproteobacteria; order Arenicellales; family CBDCFT01; genus CBDCFT01. The sequence continues at coordinate 207,206 of CBDCFT010000003.1, forward strand.
TAGTTCATTGCCATTTGCGTTATAGCGTTCATCAATCTCAATCACTTGTTCGTACAATAATTCTGGCAAAACAATATGCCGGGCAAAAATATCCGGCCGGTTTTGATAACCAATACGCAGCGCGTCGCGAAATCCACGCGTGATAACTAAAACGGTGCGGTCACCCTTGCGTTCCAACAATGCGTTGGTGGCGACAGTCGTACCCATTTTTACAGCGTCGATCTGTTGCGCGGGAATAGCTTCGTCAGAAGCGGTGTTTAACGCGCTACGAATACCCTGCAGCGCGGCATCGCGATATTGTTCCGGATTCTCTGACAACAACTTGAGCGTTTTAAGTTCGCCGGAGGGCGCGCGCGCCACGACATCGGTGAATGTGCCGCCGCGGTCAATCCAGAATTGCCACTGTTGGGGGGCTGAGTTCATGTGGTTGTTTGTTTTGACAAAGAATAATTGAGTTTTTCGTCATGCCGGAAACGCCAAAGGCGTTGTCCGGTATCCAGTTGGAGAAATCAGTCGTAGGCCGATTAAATTAGTAACCTTTTTAGTAGGCGTGCTCTTCGAGCACGAGTTTTTTAACTAGATTCCCGCCTTCGCGGGAATGACCCCAATTACAATATTACTTAAAACAACCTGAGGTTGCATCCCATCAGGTTGATGCTGGACTTCGTCGCGCATCCACGACTGAATCGATGGTGTAAATAATCAATGCAGTCCAGATGCAGGCGAAAGTGATTAACTGGTGCGAGCCAAACGGCTCCTTGTACACCAAGACTGCAAGCAGGAAATGTCCGCTAGGCGCAAGATACTGGCATATTCCCAGGGTAGTGTAGTTTATTCGTTTGGACGCAATAATGACCCACCACAGCGGAAGGACGGTGATTAGCCCGGAAAGCGCGGCCAACCAATCCGTTCTGAAGTCGATCTGCCCGAATGCCAGTGTGCCGTCAAACCAAAGCCAGATTAGATAAACAACCGCAAACGGAAGCATGAACACGACTTCGACGGCGCTTCCGGGCAATGAGCCAACTTCGATTTGTTTGCGCAAGAGTGCATAAACGCCGAATAATAATGCTAGTGTCAGTGATACCCAAGGTACTGTACCCAGTTGTAGGGTCTGATAGGCAACGCCAATTCCAGCCAACAGCACAGCGGCCATTTGCCATCGGCGCAGTCGTTCATGCAACACAACGATTCCAAGAACGACATTGATGAGCGGGTTGATGTAATAACCCAGACTGACTTCCAGCACCCGGCCAACCTGAATCGCCCAGATAAAAATCAGCCAGTTCGCACTGAGTAAAATACCCGTAAGTATGAGCAATCGGCGTGACTGCGGATTGCGCATGGTCGCGACGACATCGCTATTCTGGCGGGTCAGTAACAGTAAAATTGCCAGTACGGGAACCGACCAGATAACGCGATGCGCAAGCATCTCCATTGACGAAACATGCCCGACGGCTTTCCAGTAGATGGGCACAAACGCCCAGAAGCCGTAGGCGCTTAAGGCAAACATCACACCGCTTACCGATTTATCCCTGGGCGTGTTCATAGTGTTTTGTTGTAAGGTTTCCTGTGTTATACGTTAGTCGTGCAAATCGAAGACACACGCGAGAAAACTATCGATCCGGTTACTGGCTTGTTGCCAGGCGTTCGTTTTGTTGCATCGCCAAATCACGACGAGCGTCCACTGGATTGCGATATCGATGCCATTATTATTCATGCTATCAGTTTACCCCCCGGTTGTTTTGGCGGACCGGAAATTGAACACTTGTTTTGTAATTCTCTCGACGCAACACAACATCCGTATTTCGAAGAAATATGCGATTTAAAAGTCTCTGCCCATTTCCTGATTCGTCGCGATGGTGAAATTGTGCAATTTGTTCCCGTTACCCAACGCGCCTGGCACGCAGGCGAATCGATCTGTCTTGGTCGACCACAGGTAAATGATTTTTCAGTCGGTATCGAACTGGAAGGTTGTGACGAGCAAGAGTTTGGACAAACTCAGTACGATGCCCTGGTGGCGTTAACGCAAAGTCTTTTCAGAGCATATCCTCATCTTTCAACAGATCGTCTGTTTGGCCACAGTGACATCGCGCCGGGTCGTAAAACCGATCCGGGGCCATATTTCGACTGGGGTGTCTATCTTGGAGCGCTAAATCGCATTTAATCCACACTCTTTTTGCGTGGCTTGCGTTCGTGCTTCCACAACACGTCCTGCTCACCCGCCGATTTATTCAGACTGCGGGCCATGACGAACAGCAAGTCAGACAATCGATTGAGATAACTGCGCGAATTGTCCGACGCATCGCCCGTTTTAGATAAAGTATACACACGGCGTTCGGCACGACGACAAACGCTGCGCGCCAGATGGCAATAGGCCGCTGCCCTGGTGCCACCGGGCAGAATAAATTCCTTCAGCGGTTCGAGGTCGTCGTTGAGTTTATCGAGGATTTTTTCGAGTACGATTGTCTTTTGCGCATCCACCATGGAAAATCCGGGCATGGCGAGTTCGCCCCCGATATCAAACAGCGTATGTTGTACATCGTGCAGGCCATCACCAATGTCGTCGGGCAGCGGTTCGGTCATCAACAAGCCAATTACACTGTTAAGCTCATCAACAGCGCCCATCGCCTCCACACGCGGATCGTCTTTCTCCACACGCGAACCATCGCCGAGACCGGTCGTACCCTCGTCGCCGGTTCGCGTATAAATTTTCGATAAGCGGTTGCCCATTGATTAACCTGCAGTTACTCGAATAATCTTTCCGCTTGTCAGTTTAGCAATACACCGGCGTGGCGGATATACCGCCACGAACAGTGTCTGGAATGTACGGTGGGAACTAGAGTGCGCGACGGTATGCGTTGTTACTGGATGCGGTGGCTTGCCGGTTTGTCGGCGTGTCCGTTTGCCGTTGCGGTGTGGAAGTCATGCCGACGCGATGACACACGGGACACTCACGCCACTCCTGACGGCTGGACGAACTACTTTGGCTTCGAACTTGAACCATCAATGAGCGACAACAACGACAAAGCATAGGTGATCTCCCGGTATTTCGGTGGTGGGTAAGAGAACAGGGCCGGGCGCTATCCTATATTCCGAAAAAAGGAGGCGTCAACCCTATATATTGGGGTAAAATATCGCTTGAAATACAAGATGTAGTTTTGACGGTAAATTAGGCCGATCAGTTAATGTGATCTCGCAAGTTTGGTATGAGCCTGAGTACGAATAGCGGGCTTAGTCACGACCTGATTAACGGAAAATGATTGCGGCTAACCGATTTATCGCAGGCCTGATCTTGTAAAGCCAGTAGCGCCACGGGTACCATCGCTGACTCTATTGCAAACGCGGTTTCTCTCCAAGAGGTTATAAATGTTTACAGGCAGCATGGTCGCAATGGTGACTCCCATGCACGAAGATGGCTCCGTCGATTCCGACGCTCTGGCGCGTTTGGTTGAGTTTCATATTGAAAACGGAACCGACGCCATCGTTTCCGTTGGCACGACCGGCGAATCGGCGACTTTAAGTCCTGCCGAGCACCTGGAAGTTGTGGAAAAAACCATTGCCTGCGTAAACAAACGCATTCCCGTTATTGCCGGTAGTGGTGCAAATTCAACCAGCGAAGCCATCGAACTTACTCAGGAATCGCATAAGCTTGGTGCGGATGCCTGTCTTGTCGTCGTGCCGTATTACAACAAGCCGACCCAGGAAGGTTTGTATCAGCATTTCAAAACGATTGCCGAGGCGGTACCCGTTAACCAGATACTGTACAACGTGCCCGGCCGTACCAGTTGCGATATGCAAAACGACATCACCGAACGGTTGTCAAAAATCCCCAATATTGTCGGCATCAAAGACGCGACTAACGATGTCAGCCGTGGTGTCGATCTGATCAAACGTTGCGGCGATGATTTTATGGTGGTTTCCGGCGAAGACGGCACCGCGATGGAACTCATGTTGGCCGGTGGCAAGGGCACGATTTCCGTTACTGCCAATGTCGCACCGAAACTTATGCACGAGATGTGTACGGCAGCCGTGGCGGGCGATGTGCAAGCGGCGAACAACTTGAACGATAAACTCGCGCCACTGCACAAGGCATTGTTTCTGGAATCCAATCCACAACCGAGCAAATGGGCACTGCAAGAGCTTGGCCTGATCGAAGGCGGCATTCGCTTGCCTCTGATTCCGTTGTCCGGGCAATACCACGAACCGGTGCGTGACGCCATGCGTCATGCCGGTGTTATTTAACCTTCATCACTTTAACTTAAATTCATGCAACAAGGCGAACAACTCTATTCCGGTAAAGCAAAGTCGGTCTATTTAACCGACGATCCCAAGCGTTTAATCCTGCATTTTCGTGACGATACTTCTGCGTTCGATGGCGAGAAGGTCGAGCAATTGGATCGTAAAGGCATGGTGAATAACCAGTTCAATGCGTTCATCATGCAGAAGCTCGAACAGGCGGGTATTAAAACGCATTTTGAAAAAGAACTTTCAAAGAACGAATCCGCGGTCAAACGTCTGGACATGATTCCGGTGGAATGTGTAGTAAGGAATATTGCCGCCGGTTCGATATGCAAACGTCTTGGCGTTGAAGAAGGTATTGACCTTGATCCGCCGACCTTTGAGTTCTTTTTAAAGAATGACCCATTGCATGACCCCATGATTAACGAGTATCACATTCGCTCGTTTGGCTGGGCGAAAGCTGATGAAGTCGAGGCGATGAAGGAACAGACTTTCGCGGTGAATGAAGTATTAAAAAATCTGTTTGCAGATGCGGACATGTTGCTGGTTGATTTTAAACTCGAGTTTGGCCGTTACGATGACGCTATCCTGTTGGGCGATGAATTCACGCCCGATGGCTGCCGCGTGTGGGATAAGGAAACGCGCAAGAAGCTAGATAAGGACCGTTTTCGCAAAGGAATGGGGGGCGTGGTCGAGTCTTACGAAGAGATTGCCCTGCGACTCGGTATGGAGATGCCGCATCTGCAAGTCGCCGAGTGAATAAATTCTGGCTGGAACTTTTTAATTTCACGTAATCGCATTGTCGGAAATATGGTGCATTGACCGGGAACGGTGAAGTCCTGGTGCTGATCGGCACCAGCGCAATCTCCCGGTTCCGAAAGAAAGCGATTCTTGATCGTGTCCAGGCTGTGGATGCGACCATTGTCGATGTCGACGCTGCATACAGGTATTTCGCGCATCTGGATTCGAAACTGGATGCACGTGAGCGTTCGATTCTTAACCAACTACTCGATGTTGCCTGTGACGAAAGCAGTGCACGACACGGCGGATTGTTAGTCGTTCCACGAATCGGCACCATTTCGCCCTGGTCAACCAAGGCGACGGATATTGTTCATCGCTGCGGATTATCCCAAGTTATACGTGCCGAGCGTGGCGTTTTGTGGACGTTCGAACATTCGTCTGATTCTGCGTCAAAAGATTGGACCCTGCTCGAATCGTTGCTGCACGACCCGATGACCGAAAGCGTATTGCCCGAGTCGTTTGATCTTGCGCGTTTGTTTCAACCCGCTCCACCTGAGCCATTGCAATGTGTCGATGTCATGCAGGGTGGGCGAGAGGCGTTGGTACAAGCCAACGCCGAGTTCGGATTCGCACTATCGGATGATGAACTTGACTATCTGGTTGACCAGTTTCAAAAACTGGAACGCAATCCTACCGACGTAGAGTTAATGATGTTTGCGCAGGTTAATTCTGAGCATTGTCGGCACAAGATTTTCAATGCGGACTGGATTATTGATGGCGATGCAAAAGCGCATTCCCTGTTCGGCATGATTCGTGAGACGCACCGGCAACACCCAAATGGAACACTGGTTGCGTATAACGATAACGCGGCGGTGATCGAAGGCTCGGGGAACGGGCGTTTTTTTGCACATCCCGGAACGCGCGAATATCAAAATTGCGAGGAGCCGGTGCACATTGTCGCAAAAGTCGAAACGCACAATCATCCGACTGCCATATCGCCGTTTCCCGGTGCGGCTACCGGGTCGGGTGGCGAGATTCGTGACGAAGGCGCCACAGGTCGCGGTGCAAAACCAAAAGCAGGTGTAACCGGATTTTCGGTTTCCAATCTCCGTATCCCCGGTGCATTGCACCCGTGGGAAACAGAAGAATCGAAACCCGCGCGGATTGCCAGTGCGCTGCAAATCATGCTCGAAGGCCCGATTGGCGGCGCATCTTTTAATAACGAATTTGGACGCCCGAATATCGGCGGTTATTTTCGAACCTTTGAGCAACATATTGAAGGCGACGGCGTACGCGGATACCACAAACCCATCATGGTTGCCGGCGGGTTGGGCAACATTCGCGCATCTCATATCGGTAAAAACAACATACCCGCAGGAGCCGCGATTATCGTATTAGGCGGCCCGGCCATGTTGATCGGCCTGGGCGGCGGTGCGGCCTCCAGTATGGCAACCGGAGCGAGTAGCGAACAACTGGACTTCGCATCCGTGCAACGCAGTAATCCGGAGATGCAGCGGCGCGCGCAAGAAGTCATTGATACCTGTTGGGCATTGGGTGATGCCAATCCCATTCTGTCAATACACGATGTTGGTGCTGGCGGTTTGTCCAACGCCTTGCCGGAGTTGGTACACGACAGCGATAGCGGCGCGTGTTTTGATTTGCGTGCGGTGTTGTCTGACGATCCCGGCATGAGTCCCATGCAGATCTGGTGTAATGAAGCGCAGGAACGTTATGTTTTAGCCATCGCGCGCGAGAATCTGGAAGCCTTCAGGAAAATTTGCGAGCGTGAGCGTTGCTTGTATGCCGTAGTGGGAACAGCTACGCAAGATCAACAACTTATTTTGCGGGATCAAAAATTCGTCAACACCTCGAACGATAAGACACTGCAACAACGCTATGACAAACCGATCGATCTCAGCATGGAATTGTTATTCGGCAAACCGCCAAGGATGGAACGGCAAGTCGAACATAAAATAATTCCGCGTAAAAAATTCGATACTTCCAATGTTGATTTAACCGATGCCGTCGAACGCGTATTGCGTCTTCCCGGAGTCGCCGATAAAACCTTCTTGATTACTATCGGCGACCGCAGTGTTACGGGTCTGGTGCACCGCGATCCCATGGTGGGGCCGTGGCAGGTGCCGGTAGCGGACGTTGCGGTCACTCTTGCGGGTTATGAAACGTTGTGTGGTGAGGCGATGGCCATGGGCGAGCGGCCGCCGCTGGCGTTGATTAATGCACCGGCCAGTGGTCGCATGGCTATCGGCGAGGCCATAACCAATATCGCTGCGGCAAACATCGATTCAATTGAACAAATAAAGCTTTCCGCTAATTGGATGGTACCTGCCGGATATCCGGGCGAGGACGCCGCGCTGTATGACACGGTCGAGGCTGTCGCCTTGGGTTTCTGTCCGCAGCTTGGCGTCGCGATTCCGGTGGGTAAGGATTCCATGTCCATGCAAACCCGCTGGCGGGAGGGCGGCAAAGAGCAATCGGTTACCACCCCGTTGTCTTTGGTGATCACGGCGTTTGCGCCGGTTACGGATGTCAGAAAAACGCTGACGCCGCAATTGGCTTTTCCGGACGAACCGACCGAGTTGTTACTGATTGATCTCGGCGCAAAAAGGAATCGAATGGGCGGCTCAGCATTGGCGCAGGCTTACCGACAAACAGGTGATGAGGCGCCCGATATTGACGCCGCACGACTGCGCGCATTTTTTGAGGTGATTCAAACTTTAAATAACAAGAGCTTGTTACTCGCTTATCATGATCGTTCCGACGGCGGGCTTTTTATTACCCTGTGCGAAATGGCATTTGCCGGGCGTGCCGGAATTGATGTTCGTTTGGATGGACTAGGCGATGATGCCGTTTCGACACTGTTCAACGAAGAATTGGGGGCTGTCGTACAGATTCGTTGCGCCCAGCGTGATCAGGTGCTCGGGCAACTCAAAGAGTTCGGGTTAGGCGATCTGGTGTCCGTGTTGGGAGCGGTAAACAACGAAGACAGCATTGTTTTTACCTTAAATCAAACCACGATTTACGCGAGCTTGCGCACGGAGCTGCATCGTATCTGGTCAGAAACCACTTGGCGCATGCAGTCACTGCGCGATAACCCAGAGTGCGCGCAACAACAGTACGATGCATTGTTGGATACAAGCGACCCCGGGCTTCATGCCGAACTGACGTTTGATCCGGCGTATGACGTCACTGCGCCTTATATCAATACCGGGGTCAAACCACGCATTGCCGTGTTGCGGGAGCAAGGTGTCAACGGCCAAGTCGAAATGGCCTATGCGTTTCATCGCGCAGGTTTTGCCGCGGTCGATGTAACGATGAGTGATATCGAACCGAGCGCGGTAACACTGAACGATTTTAGCGGCCTGGTTGCCTGCGGCGGCTTTTCCTTTGGCGATGTTTTAGGAGCCGGACAGGGTTGGGCAAAGTCCATATTGTTTAACGCCGGACTGCGCGATCAGTTCGCGGCGTTTTTTGATCGCGCGGACAGCTTTGCACTCGGTGTTTGTAACGGGTGCCAGATGATGGCCGCGCTCAGGGAAATCATTCCCGGTACAACCCATTGGCCGGCATTTATGCGCAATCAATCCGAGCAATTTGAAGGACGTTTGGTGATGACAAAAATTCCTGACAATCGCTCAATACTATTTGAGGGCATGGCCGGGTCACGATTTCCCGTTGTCGTAGCGCATGGCGAAGGGTTAGCGGAATTTAGTAATGCTGGCGATATTTCAGCGCTGGTTCAGAACAAACTGGTTACCATGCAGTATGTCGATAACTATGGTACCACTACGGAGAACTATCCGTATAACCCGAACGGTTCACCGCAAGGCATTACCGGTTTAACCAACCACGATGGCCGGGTTACTATAATGATGCCGCATCCGGAACGGGTGTGCCGAACGGTATCGAATTCCTGGCATCCGGACGAGTGGGGTGAAGAGGGGCCGTGGATGAGGATGTTTCGTAATGCACGGGTTTGGGTAAACTAAACAGAAAAACCATTGCGCGCGATGATATTGTTTTGAATAGTCGCTCGAAATGCGGGGCTATGATAGAACAAATTGGATGTAAACTCCGCTTTGTCTTCGCTGCGCTCATGACGTTTTTCTGCATGTTCGAATAGATTTTAGGAGAATAGTTTTGGCTGCTAAACAATTTAATTTTGCAGGCTTTGTGTTACGGCTGATCGCGGCACTGGCGCTGGTGTTTTCGACCTACAACCCGGAAAAGCCGTATTCGTATTTTTACTGGGCGTTTAAAACCGCTGGCCGAAGATGTTGCTACTTTTACAGTGTTCAAGGGCTTTATCGGAGTGGTTCTCATCATCGCCTGGTCGATCTTCTTGCGCGCCACCTTCCGATCGCTCGGAGCAATAGGTACCATTCTCGCCATTGCGTTTTTTACCATGTTGTTATGGTTGGTGGTCGATTGGGGCTGGATAGTTGCGGGCAGTGTTCGCACCGTTTCATATCTGGTTCTAGGCGGTTTGTCCGGTGTGCTGGCGGCCGGTATTTCCTGGTCCCATATACGCCGGCGAATGACCGGTCAGCTCGATGTTGACGACAGCGACGAATAAACTTAAGGAGATAATCATGCGTAAATATTTAATCTTACTGTTACCGGTTTTATTATTAGGTTGTACCCAGGAAGTGCAAAACAAGTTCGGACGTGCGGTGCAAAACTGGACTGGAACGAATGGTGTTCTGGAAATTTATGCCGGCGAAAAACTGATTAAACGGTTTATGAGAATCGATAAACTGTCCACCGCTATAGGCACCAGCGATAATATTCCACGACCTTATCGCTTTGGTTATGGCGTGCTGGATGAGAATCAAAATTTCGAAGTCGACAGCGGCGAGAAAAAAGTCTACTTCGAAATTAGCGATTATTCGACATTCTACGTTTTCTTCGAGAATCCGGCATCGCAGTAGTTTGTTTCAATGTAACCAGTTGCGCTCTACACGTGCTAAAAGATGAACCTCATGAATACAGCGCCGCATCAGTCGCGAGAGAAATTAACGTGTAGGAGTCAGCTTGCTGGCGAATAGTGGTGACTTGGGAGTTACAGCAAGCTCGTACAAAGGATTGTTACTGAACCATTGATGTCGTTGTAGAAGGCGCACCCCGCGGCGGTTTGGTTTGATACTTTATTTCCCGGGACGAACTTGATCATCTAAAAATTCACCCATGTGTGTGGCTGCGCGTGCGGGGTCTTGCAGAAAAATGGCGTGTTTAAGACCGGGTAAAATCTCGAGTTTCGCATTCGACAGCTCGCTGGCGATAAATTTATTAATGCGCGGATTGCAGCCGCCATCGAGTTCGCCTGTCATGACCAGTGCCGGCGTGTTAATTTTACTTAGTACGGGAGCCATTTCGGTTTCCGCATAAATTCGAAACACATTGAGAAAAATCGTTTCATCCGTATCGAGTACTTTCTGGCGACGTGCTTCAACCACTTCGGGATGACTCTCAATAAACTCATCGGTAAACCAGCGTATGACCAGTTGATCGAGTAGCGGAGCAACACCTTGTTGTTCCATTGCTTCGACCAGACCGATGACTTTTGCTTTTTCCTCGTCCGTGCGCCCAGCCGCAGTGCTGAGCAGGCCCATGGACAATGTTTGCTCAGGATGTTTTAGTGCAAACATCGGTGCAATCATGCCGCCTAGCGAATGACCGGCAACATGGGCCTGTTGAATGTTCAGCCGCTCAAAAATGCGTTCAAGATCGGCGACCAGATGATCGAGTGTGAACGGTTCTGCAGGCATAGGCGAGCGCGCATGTCCACGCAAGTCGTAACGTATGCAGCGGTATCGATCTTGCAGCAGAGGAACTACGCCGTCCCAGGTGTTGTAGCATGCGCCAATGCCATGGATTAAAACTAAATCCGGGCCGCTACCTTCGACGATGTATTCGCAATCGATTGCTTCGACGTTACTCATGTTGCCCAGTCAGGCTGCCTCGGTTAAAGCGCTATCGAAATGCGGTAACACCTCTTGCGCGAAGCGGTGCATGGATTCTAGTGTTTCTTGCGGTTCGGCGCCGATGTTCATGTTTAAATTGACCTCATGAATGCCTGCCGCCTCGTATGATTTTAGCTTTTCAATCAATTGTTCCGCTGTGCCGATCAACAGATTTTCGGCCAGTTCTTCGACGCTTTGCTGGCGCGGCAGCGGTTTGATTGCTCCTTCTGCAATCTCGCCCGGGCCAGTGAATACATTGTCGAATCGTTTGTAGTATTCATAAGCAAGTTTTTGTTTGGCCTTCGCATCATTTTCATCTCGCGTCACGAACGCTACGCGCAGTAGCGATAATCTTTGTGATTTGCCTTCTTCACCGTGTTCCTGCACCCCGCGTTTAAAGGCATCGGCTTGTTGTTGTAATAAATCTGCGGAGCCTTGCAAAGGTGTGGTTTGCACGTGCAGACCGCGTTTGGCGCAATGGTAAATAGCTTCCGGTGCCAACGCGGCGATCATCATGGCGGGCATAGGTTGGGTCATTGGGCGCGGCATGATGGTTAACTTATCAAATTGAAAATATTTGCCCTGCCAACTGACTTCTTCTTGCGTGAGTAATAACTTCAGCGCCTGCATTGCTTCATCGAACTTCGCGCGCGTTTCGTCCTCAGGCACGCCAAAGCGTTCAAATTCGTAGGCGAATGCACCGCGTCCGACACCCAGTACCAGCCGGCCGTCGCACAAAATATCCGCTACCGCGATTTCGCCCGCCAGACGTTTCAAGTCATAAAACGGCAACACTAAAACCGCCGTAGTAATCGCAATGCGTTGCGTGATGCTGGCTACTTTCACCGCCATTTGCAGCGGCGCAGGATTCATGAGGATGTTCATGAAATGGTGTTCCGGCAAGGTGACGCCGCAATAGCCGAGTTCTTCCGCCAGCCTGGCCTGATCCAGCATGTCGTTGAACAGATTTTTCGCCGGGTAGGTAGTGTCCGGGTAGTAGCTGGAAAGAAAATGACTAAATTGCATTGACACGCCCCCTGGTTGTGGCTGCCGTTAACGGCATCTGATCGTGGTTGATTTCGTATCGACCGCGATGATAGCACTCGACAGCGACAAAAAAACATGAATAAATCTATTGCAACCGGCGCGCAATCTGACCAACAATACGCCGAAACCTTAAGGGGCTTGCACTTATGAATAACGAAGCAGTCATAACCTGTGCCATCACCGGCGCGGGCGATACGTTCGGCAAACATCCTGAGTTGCCGGTCACGCCGGAGCAGATCGCCAATTCCGCAATCGACGCTGCGAAAGCCGGCGCATCTATCGTGCATTGCCACGTGCGTAATCCTGAAACCGGTGTGGGCAGTCGTGACGTGAACTTGTACAAAGAAGTTGTCGATCGTATCCGCAGCTCCGGTGTCGATGTCGTGATCAATTTGACTGCAGGCATGGGTGGCGATCTCGAAATTGGTTCGGGCAGTACTCCGCTGGAATTTGGTTCCAGTACGGATTTGATCGGCCCCATAGAACGTCTTGCTCATGTTGAAGAGCTATTACCGGAAATCTGCACACTGGATTGCGGCACGCTGAATTTCGGCGATGGTGATTACACTTACATTGCCACGCCCAATCAACTGCGTACCGGCATACAAAAGATCAACGAACTGGGTGTGCGACCGGAGCTGGAAATTTTTGATTCCGGTCACCTTTGGTTTACCTTGCGCATGATCGAGGAAGGACTAACCGATGCCAGTGCGATGTGGCAGTTTTGTCACGGCATCCCCTGGGGAATGCCGGCCGAACCTGCCGTGTTGCAAAGTCTGGTGAATATGCTGCCGGAAGGTGCATTCTGGACCAGCTTTGCTATCAGCCGAATGCAGATGCCCTGGGTCGCGCAGTCCTTATTGTTAGGCGGACATGTACGTGTTGGTCTGGAGGACAATCTCTATCTCGAGCGCGGCGTGTTTGCGAGTAACGCACAACTGGTAGAGAAGGCACGCAATATCGTTGAATTGATGGGCGCATCTGTTACCTCGCCGGAACGCACACGCGAAATACTAAATCTCAGAAAGCGCGGCTAATGATGGTAAAACAGTTTACCGTTGTCGGAACCGGTGTTATCGGTGCTGGTTGGGCGACGCGTTGTCTGGCGCACAGTCTCGACGTGGTGGCCTGGGATCCGGCACCGGGTGCAGAAAAGTCATTACGCGACAGTGTCGAGAACGCCTGGCCTGCGGTCACCCGGTTGGGGTTGTATCCTGATGCAAGCCTGGATCGCCTGCATTTCGCATCGAGTCTTGAAGATGCCTGTGCGGATGCGGATTTTATTCAGGAAAACGCTCCTGAACGCGAGGATTTAAAGCGCAAGGTGCATGCGCAAATTGACGCGGCGGCGCGGGACGACGCCATTATCGCATCGAGTACATCGGGTTTGTTACCAACCGGTTTTCAGGCAGATTGCAAAAAACCCGAGCGTGTCATCGTCGGTCATCCGTTTAACCCGGTTTACTTACTACCACTGGTTGAAGTGCTGGGGGGCGATAAAACAGAGGATGCTTCAATCGAACAAGCGATGGCTTTTTATAAATCCGTCGGCATGTATCCATTGAAAGTGCGCAAGGAAATCGGTGGGTTTTTGTCCGACCGGTTGCAGGAAGCGTTGTGGCGTGAAGTCCTGCATTTGGTCAATGACGATGTGGCTACGACGGAAGAACTGGACGCTGCTATTTCCTACGGGCCGGGTTTACGCTGGTCCATCTGGGGTACGTGTTTGATATTTCATTTGGCCGGTGGCGAAGGCGGCATGCGACACATGCTCGAGCATTTTGATCCATCATTATTTCCATGGACAAAGCTGGAGCCACCAAAAATTACCGCAGAGCTGATCGATAAAATGGCCACCGGCACGGAGCAACAAGCTGCTGGACGTTCAATTAAGGAGCTGGAGCAACTGCGCGACAATTGTTTAATCAGTATTATGCAGGCCTTGCAGGAATATAAAGTCGGTGCGGGGCAGGTATTAGCCGAGAACGAGAAGCGTCGGCAGGCCGCCTCAAAATGACTGCGCTTTGAAGATATGTTGTTAAGAAAGGGCTGTTTTCAGTATCAAATTGAACCCGTGTGTTTACATTCTTTCGAGTAGACGCAATGGCACTTTATATTGTGGTGTCACCTCGGATTTACCCGGGAGGATCTGGCAGCACAAAAACGATTCAGTTAAAGGGTTTTGCAGAAAGTATAAAGTGCACAATCTCGTCTATTATGAATTACATGCCTCCATGCTGAACGCGATTACTCGTGAGAAACAAATCAAGAAATGGAAACGAGCATGGAAAATCTGAATTATTGAAGAGTTCAACCCGGAATGGAAAGGTTTATACAAAGAAAGCATTTGACTGGATGCCTGCCTGCGCAGGCATGACGATATTGGCACAATAGTTTTTCATTAGTCATTCCCGCGCAGGCGGGAATCCAGTATAACAAGCGCCGTTTAACGATATATTAGTGATGTCGATAAGATCATGGATTTCGCATTAACCGAAGAACATAAAATGATTGTCGAAAGCGTACGCGCTTTCGTTGAGAAAGAACTGTATCCGTATGAGGATGAGGTCGAAAAAACCGATAGCGTTCGGCCTGAACTCATTGCTCAGATAAAGCAACGGGCTAAAGAGCAGGGTTTTTACGCGGCTAACATGCCGGAAGAACTGGGCGGTGGTGGTCTCGACGCTGTTTCGTTGACGTTGATGGAACGCGAACTGGGTCGGGCTAACTTTATTTTGCAATACACTGTGGCACGACCGAGTAATATCTTACAGGCCTGCGCAGATTCCCAAGTCGAAGAATATTTACTTCCGACGATCCGCGGCGAACGCACCGAGTGCCTGGCTATGACGGAACCGGATGCAGGTTCCGATTTGCGCTCAATGAAATGCAATGCCGTGCGCGATGGCGATAATTACATTATCAACGGCACGAAACATTTTATCAGTCATGCCGATCTTGCAGATTATGTCATTCTGTTTGCGGCCAGTGGCGAGGAAGAGACGCCAAGGGGTAAGAAGAAAAAGATTACAAGTTTTCTTATTGACAAAGGCACTGCGGGATTCTCGGTGCGCGATGGTTATCATAGTGTTTCCCATCGCGGATATCATAATTGTATTCTGGAATTCGATAATTGCCGTGTGCCGGTGTCGGCCATACTGGGTGAGGAACATCGTGGCTTCGATGTCGCCAACGAATGGCTTAGCGCAACGCGTTTACAGGTAGCCGCAATGTGTCTGGGTCGCGCACATCGTGCATTGGAATTGAGTATCGATTGGGCTGTCAATCGCAAACAGTTCGGCCAAACAATCGGTAAGTTCCAGGGCGTATCATTCAAGCTGGCGGACATGGCGGTGCAGCTGGAGGCGGCGGAGTTGTTGACACTCAAAGCGGCATGGTTGCATGATCAAGGTGCGATGTCCGATCAGGTTGCGGCCATGGCGAAATTGTACGCAACGGAAATGTTGTCGAAGGTATCGGACGACGCAATCCAGATTCACGGTGGCATGGGTTTGATGGCGGATTTGCCGTTGGAGCGTATTTGGCGTGACCATCGGGTTGAACGCATTTGGGAAGGCACTAGCGAAATTCAACGGCATATCATTTCACGGTCACTATTAAGGCCGCACGAAGCATAAATTCATGAGTCGTATTGCAGCTCTGCAACGTTTGTTGCGGCCGCGTCATGTTGCGGTAATCGGCGGTAACTGGGCGGAAGAAGTTGTCAGGCAGTGTGAAATGATGGGCTACGCCGGTGAATTGTGGCCGGTGAATCCAAAACGCGAAGCAATGGGCCAGACAATGGGCGGCAAGGAATGTTTTGCCTCGGTTGACGATTTACCCCAGGCGCCGGATGCGACTTTCATCGCTGTGCAGCGTGAACCAACAATTTCATACGTGCAGGAATTAGCACAACACGATGCAGGCGGTGTGGTGTGTTTTGCCGCGGGTTTTGCCGAGATGGGTGAAGAGGGCGCCAAGTTGCAGGACAAATTAGTCGAAGCGTCCGGTGACATGGCGCTGGTCGGGCCGAATTGTTATGGCCTGATAAATTATCTCGACGGTGTCGCTCTGTTTCCGGACAACCACGGTGGTCGAGTTGTCGATCGCGGCGTCGCTATCGTTACGCAAAGTGGCAATATGGGCGTGAGCATGACCATGCAACAGCGTTCGCTGCCGCTGGCTTATATGATTTCGATCGGCAACCAGGCGTGTCTCGGTATGCACGATTATATCGACGCGTTGTGCGAAGATGATCGAATCAGTGCTATTGGTTTGCATATCGAAGGCATTCCCAATGTGAATGCGTTTTGCGACGCAGCGGTAAAGGCATTGCGCAAGGGTGTGCCGATTGTTGCGTTGGCTACCGGACGTTCTGAACTCGGGCGTGAAACTACCATCAGTCATACCAGTTCGCTGGCAGCGTCCAGCGATATTATGGATGCGCTGTTCGAACGATTGGGTGTTGCACGCGTTAATACCATACCGGAGTTTCTGGAAACGTTGAAGTTATTGTCAGTCAACGGAACGCTGCCCGGAAATAAAATCGCATCCATCAGTTGTTCCGGTGGCGAAGCCGCATTGACTGCTGATCTTGCTAACGGTCTCGGTTTGGACATGCCGCCGTTAAACGACAAACAACGCCATGACCTGGAAGATGTGTTGGGCGAGCGCGTGCTGCTTTCCAATCCGCTCGATTACCACACTTATATATGGGGGGATGGCGAAGCCCAACAACGCTGTTTTGCGGCCATGGCCCAGGGCGAACAAGATTTAACACTCAAGATTGTTGATTTTCCGCACGAAGACACACAAGGCTATTGGGTGCAAACCATAGATGCATTTATCTCTGCACTGAAACAAACCGGTAGCAGTGGGGTTGTTGTTAGCACCTTGCCGGAAACGTTGTCGGAGAGTATCCGCGAGCACCTGGTGAAAAGCGGTGTCGCACCCATGCAGGGGTTGAACGAATGTTTGGTAGCGGTGAAAGCAGCGGTACTCGCTGGTCAACGTCAACGCGCTACAGACCAAGTCCAGGGCGTGCTCAACACTGAATTGCGCCTGGGTCGTGAAATCGTTCTCGATGAATGGCACAGCAAACAAATGTTGCAACAACATCGAATACCGGTGCCTGAAGGTGAATTGGTAACCCAACAGAACGCCTCTGGGGTCGCTGAAGAAATCGGTTTTCCAGTCGTGATAAAAGCGGTAGGGGAAAACATTCAGCATAAATCTGAACTCGATGCGGTAAGACTCGATCTTAATAGTTCTGAGGAAGTATCCGATGTTGTAAAGGATTTGAGCCAACTTTCAGAGCGGTTTTTACTGGAACAGATGATTAGCGATGTTGTGGCCGAAATCATCGTCGGCATAACGCGTCACAATCAATATGGATTGGCAATGATCATCGGCAGTGGCGGTGTGTTGACAGAACTGGTTAAGGACACGGTGACATTGTTGTTACCGGTAACTCGTAATGATGTTTTTGCAGGACTGCAGCAGTTGCGTGTAATGCGTTTGTTGCAAGGCTATCGCGGCAAACCGGCCGGCGATATCGATGCCTGCGTCCGTGCGATCACAACGATAGCTGAGTTCGCTGGAGAAAATGCGGATCGCTTATTAGAGCTGGATGTCAATCCGTTAATGGTTTTGCCCGAAGGCGAAGGCGTGGTCGCGGTGGATGTTTTGATACGAATGGTAGAAAATTAATATGACATTGCGTGTCCTAGTCACAGGTGCCGCAACCGGTATTGGTCGGAGTATTGCCGATACTTTTGTGCAGGAGGGTCATCGTGTGCATATTTGCGATAACTCTGCGCAGAGTATCGAGGATTGTTTGAGTGAATCGCCATCACTGTCGGCAACCCAATGTGATGTGTCTGATGTTGCGCAAATAGAAATTCTATTCAAGGATATACAGCAACATTTCGGTGGCTTGGATGTCCTAGTTAACAATGCGGGCATTGCAGGGCCTACAGCGAATGTCGAGGACATTGCACCTGGCGATTGGGATAAAACGATTGCGGTGGATTTGAATGGCGTGTTTTATTGCACCCGGTTGGCGGTGCCGTTGCTCAAACAAAATACAACGGGGTCTATAGTCAATATTTCCTCCACCGCCGGCATTATGGGTTTTCCGTTGCGCACGCCTTACGCCGCCTCGAAGTGGGGCATTATCGGGTTAACGAAGTCCCTGGCAATGGAACTTGGCCGGTTTAATATTCGTGTCAACGCGGTGTGTCCGGGTTCGGTGGACGGGCCACGCATGGATCGCGTGATCGCAGCGGATGCAAAAGCCCAGGGGGTTTCCGAAGACGCTATCAGACAGGCTTACAAAAACCAGGCGTCAATGCAGACATTTATTGACCGGCAGGATATCGCTAACATGGTCGTGTTTATGTGTTCGGAAAAGGGCCGTAAAATTTCCGGTCAGGTCATCAGCGTTGATGGTCATGGTGAAACCTTAAGAACATAACAATTTTGCACGAAAATGCGGAGAAAGAATGAGCGACAATGTTAAATCCGTTCGTAACGGAAAAATTCTTGAAGTTACTTTAGACCGGCCAAAGGCGAACGCTATCGACGCTGCAACCAGCCGCGAGATGGGCGACGTGTTTTGTAGTTTCCGTGACGATCCCGAATTGCGCGTCGCGATCATCACTGGCGGCGGTGATAAGTTTTTTTCCGCCGGTTGGGATTTGAAAGCAGCAGCGGAAGGTGCTGCTATCGATGGCGATTACGGTGCCGGCGGATTTGCCGGGATAACGGAATTGCACAATTGCAATAAACCGATTATTGCTGCAGTTAACGGCATGGCCGTTGGCGGTGGGATGGAGTTGGCGTTGTCTACGGAAATGATTGTTGCCGCCGAACATGCCGAGTTTTTTCTGCCGGAAGTATTTGTTGGCATCGTGGCGGATGCTGCCTCGTTTCGATTGCCAAAGCGAATACCGCGTCAAATCGCCATGGAAATGTTGATGACAGGTCGCCACATGTCTGCTACCGAGGCCATGCAATGGGGCATGATTAATAGAGTGTGTTTAGCCGATAAACTCATGGACGAAGCACGCGCATTGGCACAGGCGATTGTCAGCGCGGCGCCACTCGCAGTCGCGGCTGTTAAAGAGATCGTGCGTGAAACTCATGGCTTGTCGATTGAAGATTGTTACGCACTGTTGCATAGTCGAAAGTTACCGGCTTATGAGGCTATGTTGCATTCCGAGGATGCCAAAGAAGGGCCAACGGCGTTTGCTGAAAAACGCAAACCGATTTGGAAGGGTCGATAGCCGCTCAATCTGCTCGACTCTTACAATTTTGGGCAAATCGTGGCAATATGAGAAATTAAATACAGGGGTCGTGATCGCCATAACAGCAATTCACTAGATACTCGTTGTGCATAAAATAATAAAAATGGTGGCTCAGCGTTTAGGGCTGGGTTTACTGACGTTATTTGTCGTTTCGCTGATTATTTTTCTTGGCGTTGAAGCGCTGCCAGGCAGTGCGGCAGAAGCTATCCTGGGACAAGCGGCAACACCTGAAAATGTCGCAGCCCTGGAGCGGCAAATGGGTCTCGATCTGCCGGCGCATGAGCGCTATATAAAATGGCTGACTGGGATTTTTAAGGGTGACTTCGGTGTGTCCATCGCCAGCGGTCGCGAAATTTCCGAACTCATTCGGGTGCGTTTTGCCAATACTATTTTTCTTGCGGTGATGGCCGCGGTTATTGCGGTGCCGCTTGCATTGATTCTGGGAATACTGGCTGCGCTGTATCGAAATTCAATCTACGATCGAACAGTCAATGTTGTTACCTTGTCTTCGATATCATTCCCGGAATTTTTTGTAGCTTATATCCTGATTTTATTTCTCGCGGTGACCAAACCCTGGTTTCCGAGTCTCGCGAATATCGGGCCGGAGGTCGAGCTGGGTGAACGCATTTACCGCTGTGTCTTGCCCGCGCTGACTTTAACGCTGGTTGTGGTTGCACACATGATGCGTATGACACGGGCAGCGATAATCAATCTTTTGGCAAGTCCATATATCGAAATGGCAAACCTCAAAGGCATGTCGCGTTCCCATGTTATTTTAAGACATGCGCTGCCCAACGCCTGGGCGCCCATCGTGAATGTTATCGTCATCAATCTTGCCTATCTGATTGTCGGGGTAGTCGTGGTAGAAGTGGTATTTGTCTATCCCGGTCTTGGTCAGTTAATCGTCGACTCGGTGAGCAAACGGGATCTTCCCGTGGTGCAGGCCTGTAGTCTGATTTTTGCGGCAACTTATGTCTTGTTGAATTTAACCGCAGACATTCTATCTATTGTCACCAACCCACGGTTACTTCACCCACGATGACGGATCCGAAAACCCCTCTGGTTGAATCCGTTGACGCTGTTGTGCCACCGCTGCGCAATGACAGCAAACTGTCCTCTGCCTGGCGTGAGTTGAAAAAATCTCCGTTGAGCGCAAAATTCGGCTTGCTTGTTATTGTTACGTATATTCTGGTCGCATTATTCGCGCCGTGGTTAACGCCGTACGGGGAATCCGAGGTGGTGGGGCCGGATTATCAAGAATGGAGTAACGAACATGTTCTGGGTACGGATAATCTGGGCCGGGATATGCTGACTAGATTATTTTTTGGCGCCCGTAATACGGTCGGTATCGCATTTCTTACCACGTGTTTGTGTTTTTTGATCGGTGGTGTAACGGGTATTCTGGCAGCGGCGATTGGTGGCCTGACCGACCAGATAATGAGTCGCGTAGTCGATATCCTGAT
Organism: Arenicellales bacterium; assembly: GCA_965216365.1. Lineage (GTDB taxonomy): Bacteria > Pseudomonadota > Gammaproteobacteria > Arenicellales > CBDCFT01 > CBDCFT01. The sequence continues at coordinate 227,987 of CBDCFT010000003.1, forward strand.
GGCTATTCCGCAACTGATTTTTGCGCTGTTGCTGCTTACGATTTTTGGTACGGCTATTCCAACGCTCATCATCATCATAGCCATACTTGATTCAACGCGGGTATTTCGTCTTGCCCGTGCGGTGAGCTTGAATATCGTGGTGATGGATTTTATCGAGGCCGCCAAGTTGCGTGGTGAAGGTATGTGGTGGATCACCGTTCACGAGGTTTTACCCAATATTATGCCGCCATTGATTGCGGAATTCGGACTGCGATTCTGTTTTGTATTCCTGACCATTAGCGCTCTAAGTTTTCTCGGCTTGGGTATTCAACCACCGACGGCGGACTGGGGTTCCATGGTGCGTGATAACGCAAGTTTGATCACTTATGGTGACATTACTCCCTTACTTCCAGCAGCCGCGATTGCCTTGTTAACTATCGGCGTTAATTTTGTGGTGGATTGGTTCCTGCACAAGACCAGTGGATTGAAAGATGAGCACTAAGGCCGAAAACGGCTTGTTGCTGGAAATGCGAGACCTGTATATCGATGGTTTTCGCGATGAAGAATGGCACAGTATTGTCAAAGGTGTCGATCTCACGTTGAATCGTGGCGAAGTGCTCGGCGTTATCGGCGAATCCGGCGCGGGTAAGTCCACCATAGGTGTCGCCGCTATGGGTTATGCCAAGCCCGGTTGTCGTATTACCAGCGGCTCGATTGTTTTTGATGGCATCGATTTGACAAAAGCGTCGGAAGCTGAAAAACGTGAATTGCGTGGCGTACGCATTGCCTATGTTGCGCAAAGTGCGGCGGCATCGTTTAACCCCGCGCATAAGTTGATTGATCAGTTTGCCGAAACCGTGGTTGAACATGGCAAAGGAACCAAGGCGCAGGCTTATGCCGATGCCAAGGATCTGTATGCACGCCTGCAGATGCCTGATCCTGACACCATCGGTTTTCGTTATCCGCACCAGGTATCCGGTGGACAGTTACAGCGTGCGATGACGGCTATGGCGATGGCGTGTCGGCCGGACTTGATTATTTTTGATGAGCCGACCACAGCGCTTGATGTCACTACACAGATTGAAGTGCTGGTGACTATGCGCACCATCGTAGAACAGTTTAATTCGGCGGCGATTTACATAACGCATGACCTGGCCGTGGTAGCGCAGATGGCTGATAAGATTATGGTCTTGCGCTATGGCGAGTTGGTGGAAGAGGCAGAGACACGCAAAATGCTGTCCGCGCCGCAAGAGGATTACACGAAATCGCTGTGGGCGGTACGAACATTTCGTAAACACGTTGATGCTCCCGCCAAGGAAAAAGTGCCTCTGGTAAAGGTGGAAAAGGTTTCCGCAGCCTATGGCGCCGTTCCGGTGTTACACGATATCTCTTTTGAGATTCATCGTGGTCATACCATTGCTGTGGTAGGTGAATCCGGCAGTGGCAAAAGCACGGCGGCCCGGGTCATTACCGGCTTGTTACCGCCAAGCGATGGGCAGGTTTACTACGATGGCGAGGCATTACCCAGGGATTATCGTCAACGCACAAAAGACCAACTGCGTCAGGCGCAAATGATTTATCAGATGGCGGACACGGCGATCAATCCGCGTCATCGCATTCGTCAAATCATAGGTCGTCCGTTATCGTTTTATCTGGGTATGGAAGGCGAACGACGCGAACAACGCACGCGTGAATTGTTAAACATGATTGAACTGGAGCCGGGTCAATTTATTGACCGGTTTCCAAGCGAGCTTTCCGGTGGTCAAAAGCAGCGAATTTGCATAGCTCGTGCGCTTGCGGCGGAGCCGACATTTATTATTTGCGACGAGGTGACGTCAGCTCTCGATCAACTGGTTGCAGAAGGCATATTGAAGTTGTTGGATCGACTACAGCAGGAACTTAATCTGGCCTATATGTTTATTACCCATGATCTGGCCACGGTTCGGGCGATTTCCGATGAAGTGATCGTGATGCTACAAGGCCGGATCGTCGAGCAGGGAGAAAAAGAAGAAATCTTTTCACCACCCCATCATGAGTACACCGAGTTATTATTGTCATCGGTGCCTGAGATGGATCCGGACTGGATGGATAATGTTCTTGCACAGCGCGCTGCGAAAGGCGGCATGCAGTCGGCGGGAAACTAATCGCAAAACCCAAAAGTCACGTTTTTCCAAGCTGATTCTTGTATCTTTAAGGCGTAAAGTCTCGGCGTCGTTTTGAAAAATGTTAAATAGAAATCGGAGTTAGAGGGTTGAAAATCGAACACACGCATAAATTTACCGGTAGCGATGGCGCGGTTACACGTGATTCACTATACGGTACGCAGTTTGAGCATACTTATTCCGGCGCACTGAGTTTCATGCGGCGCAAGTACACCAGGGATTTATCCGGGGTGGATTATGCGGTAACAGGCATACCATATGATCTTGCCGTGACTAATCGTCCGGGCACACGTTTTGGGCCGGCCGCTGTTCGCTCTGCGTCCGCTCAACTTTCCTGGGGTCCGCCCTGGCCCTGGGGTTTTGACCCGTTTGACCGTCTGGCGGTGATTGATTATGGCGACTGTAGTTTCGATTTTGGCCGGCCACAGAATATTCCAGACGAGATCGAAGCGTACGCGACAAACATTATTGAAAGCGATGCAAAACTGATTTCTCTGGGCGGTGATCATTTCATTACCTTGCCCTTGGTCCGCGCCCATGCAAAAAAATACGGGCCATTGTCGCTGGTACACTTTGATGCGCACTCGGACACCTGGTCGGATGAATCGGGCCGAATCGATCATGGCACCATGTTTTATCATGCAGTAAAAGAAGGCATTGTCGATCCGTCACGCTCGGTTCAAATCGGAATTCGTACCCATAACAGCGACCCACTCGGATTTACCTGGCTAGACCCCAATTGGCTAAGCGAAAATGGAACAGACAAAGCAATTACTGAAGTAAATCGTATTGTCGGGGACAACAAAACCTATTTGACATTCGATATCGATTGTCTCGACCCGAGTTATGCTCCAGGTACTGGAACGCCGGTGGTCGGTGGGTTGGCGACGGCGCAGGCGCAAAGAATTATTCGTGGTTTGAAAGACATTGATTTTGTTGCCATGGATTTAGTGGAGGTCGCACCTGCTTATGATCATGCACAGATTACTGCGCTGGCTGGAGCGAGTTTGATTCTGGATTTTTTATGTATGCGATCACAGGATTTACCGTCACAAATTTGAGTAAAGTATTTTCATAGACTGATTCTTAAACCCAATGACTTTTTCTGTAAACGGGCGTTGCGCCCGAACCGGTATGGTGGGTATCGCCATTACCACATCCAGTATTTGTGTCGGCAGCCGTTGTCCCTGGGTGCGTGCCAAAACCGGCGCCGTTGCCACGCAGAATGTGACGCTGCCGAGTCTGGGTAACGATGTGCTGGATGCAATTGAGAGCGGCATGAGTGCGCAACAGGCGCTGGACAAAGTAATGACCGGGTTGGAGCATGCGGATTATCGTCAATTGACCGTGGTTGATAAGGACGGCAACACCGCACATTTTACCGGCAGCGAAATCCTCGGTACGAATAATGTTTCTTCAGGTATTGATTGTGTTGCCGCGGGTAATCTTTTGCAAAATGAGGGTGTGCCTGCGGCAATGACAGATTATTTTCAGGAAAACCCTGATTTGCATTTGGCGGAGCGGTTATTGCTGTCGTTACAAGCCGGGCAGGAAGCCGGTGGCGAAATGGGGCCGACACATTCCGCTGCCTTGCTGGTAGCTGACGAATATGCCTGGCCGCTCGTCGATTTGCGCGTAGATTGGCATGACGAAGATCCAATCGCAGAATTACAAACCATCTGGCAAGCCTACGCACCACAAATGCAGGACTATGTCACCCGCGCCATCGATCCTGCATCAGCACCGAGTTATGGTGTGCCGGGAGATGAGTAATCGATAGAGAGTTTATTAAGTATCGCGAACCGGTAGGGTGCAACGTGTTGCGCCGAGTGGAAATTCCATCTAATTACTGCGCTCGTAGGCTTTCAGATTTTTGGTGTTAGCCTTCAAATCCCTGCAACACGTTCACCGTGTTAATACCGACTTCTTCAACAGCATAACCACCTTCCATTAAAAACAAGGTCGGTAGATTGAGTTTGCCGATCATTGCGCCATAAGTAGTGAAATCATCGCTGGTGAGTTTGAAGAAACTGATCGGGTCTTTTTCAAAAGCATCGACGCCTAGAGAAACGATCAGTGCATCCGGTGCGTATTCACCAATACGTTTGAGGGCATCCGCCATGGCATCGCCCCATACCGAGAATGGTGTATTGGGTGGCATCGGGTAATTAGCGTTGTAACCTTCGCCGTGGCCTTCACCGGTTTCGTCGGCATAGCCAAGAAAATGCGGAAAGGCGTCTTTAGGGTCGCCGTGCAGGGAAAAATAGAACACATCGGAGCGATCATAAAAAATATCCTGGGTGCCGTTGCCATGATGAAAATCGGGGTCGAGTACGGCGATGCGCTTTGCGCCTTGATCCAGCAAATACTGCGCGGCGACGGCGGCGTTGTTGAGAAAGCAATATCCGCCATACATATCTTTGGCAGCATGATGTCCGGGTGGGCGGCACAGGGCGAACGCTGAGGCGTTGCTGTCGTTCAATAAGTTCGCACCGGTCAACGCACACATGGCGCTACTTCTCGCGGCTTCCCAAGTGCCTGCGACTATGGCCGTTTCAGCGGCTAATGCGTAGTAACCTACCTTACCATCAATGTGATCGGGTCGGATTTGTCGTTGTCGTCGTGCCGGCCATACGGTTGGCAGGATCTGGTTATCGAACCCTTCTTCGGTCCACTCCTGCCAGCAGGTTTTCAAGAAAGTAAGAAAGTCTTCTGTGTGAATTTTACTGAAATGTGACTCATCAAATTCCTGCGGTTCAATGATCTCGCCCAATCTGGTTTCTTCAATGCGTTTTAAAACATATTCCACGCGTTCCGGGCATTCGAATGGTGGTACCAGTTTGCCGGCGTACAATTCGCCTTCAGGTTTGTGTTTGTAATGTTTGTCGGAGTAGATGGTTATCATGTTTGCAGGATTCTCTGGTTGTGTTTTTTTGTTTTAATTGAACAGATGCTTGTTCCGATGTTCCGCTCAGCTAGAAGCATTAAGAAAAGTCGGTAATTGAGTTATGAAACAGCGCCGATCGCTGAAAGCTGGTTGCCGACAGCCAATAATTGTTATTCCGGAATGACTGCGGTCGCTTCGATCTCCATTACCCATTCCGGTTTGGCCAGACCCTGGACAATCAAACCGGTGGATACCGGAAACACGCCTTTAAGCCATTTGCCGATGACACGGTATACGTCGTCGCGATAGGCGCGGTCAGTCAGATAGACCTGGATACGGCAAATGTGCGATAACTCGCTGCCGGCTTCTTCTAGCAATTGTTTGACATTCTGCATGGCTTGTTCGGTTTGCACGGCAGCGTCGCCGGCACCGATAACATTGCCGTCAAAGTCGCTGCCGACTTGTCCGCGCAGGAACACCATGTTGCCGGCGCGTACAGCCTGACACAAGTCGTTGTCCAGGCTTTGTTCGGGATAAGTATCTTTGGTATTAAAAGGACGAATGCGTTGATGTACGGTCATGTTGTTTTCTCGTGTTTAATTTGTGTTCATTACTTTATCGGACAGGTCCGCCGCGTTTTTTACAAATTTCAGCGGCTCAGAAAAATCAAAATTCATGTATACCGCGTTGAGATGTGCAAATGGTGGCGATTGCGCGAACAAGTTAAAAGTAAGTCTGTGACCGGCATAGTCCGAGTTGACCAGGTCGCGGGCGAAGGCCAGCAATTTGCGCCGGTCTTCGGATTCCCATTGTTCGTTTATGGTATAGAACTTGTTCATCCACGGTTTGATTTCCGCTGCCTCGAAGGATGCACTGTCCGGTGTGACGCAGATTTGTCCGCCGCACAACTCACGCGTTAAATGCATCATGTCGTGTAATTGCGAACAAGCTAACACGCGACCAGTGAATAACAAGGATTGATTCGGCATGAGCAGATTTTTCGGACTGCGTTCGGCAGTCGCAATAGCCGCAGTCAAATGCGCGTTAATTCCTTCGCGGTAACAAGCCAGAGCTGCGAGTTTTTCGCGTACTGCGGGTTGTTTATCGAGGCCGGTTTGTTGAGCATTAAATTTTGCCGCACCAATCATCATGTCGGCCATTTTTTGAATACGTTGCACAAAGGAGAATGCGCTGTAACGATGCAAGGTCGCCCGGATGAAAGTCGCTGCGCGAGTGTGTTGATAAAACAGGATGTCTTCCCAGGGCACCAACACGTTATCGAAAATAATTAACGTGTCCACTTCGTCGAACTTGTTCGCCAACGGGTAATCCTTCTGCGGTCGGCGTCCGGTAAACCCCGTCCTGCATATATGTTTCATGCCGGGCGTGTTCATTGGCGCAACAAACCCAACGGCGTAATCGGACAGTTTTTGATCACCCCAATTGGCAATAGTCGGTTTGACAAAAGCCTGATTAGCGTAGGCCGCGGCAGTCTCGTATTTGGCCCCACGTACCACAATGCCTGCATCGGTTTCCTTGACCACATGCAACAACATGTCTGGGTCTTGTTCCTGGGGTGGTTTTGATCGATCGCCTTTGGGGTCGGTATTGGCGGATACGTGAAACGGGTCTTCACGCAACGCACGGTAAATGTGTTTTTCAATGTTCTCGGCGAAACGCGGGTCTATTTCAGATAAAACATCGCTGCCGTCATACAGCGACCACATCTCACCAATGGTTTCATCGCCGACACGGGTAACCACGCCACCGATATCATCCATTACCGCATCAACGGCGTTACGTTTATCGTGCCAATCCTTCTGTTCAAAAGGTAACTTCAAGCCGATGGGATTCCGGTCGCCGGTTTCATCATCCACATAACTCATGGCGTCCTGGGTTTTCGCGTCATGGGCCATATCGTAGATGCGGGCGCGGATATCGACCAATGGTTTAAATGCGGGATGGGTCGGAACGTCTTTTACGCGTTTGCCGTCTATCCAGACTTCGCGGTCATCGCGAATGGATTCGATGTATTCAGATCCAGTTCGTATCATTGTTATTCTCCAGTTTCAAATCTTAGAATGAGTTCGTTAATGCAGCGTTAATCTGTTTTTCTGTTGCGCCGGGAAATGTTCCGTGTAGCAGGTTTGCAACTGACTTGAAATTCTGTCCACTGATATCCCGGGACAAGATCTCAAAATAGCGACGTAAGTTATTCGCTGCAAGTTGACAAGGCTCGTTACCAGAATCATCCTGATCGCCGCGCAATTGTGATTCAAGAATCCCCTGGGTAATGCGCTCAGAATCAACCTCGGCGCCCAGTATTTTGCCGCGCACGTCCATTGCTCCTTCAGGTTCGCTCAACTTCTCGTTATCTTTGATTTTGTCGCGAATCGTTCGTAACGGTTTTGTGACTTGCTCACGCCATGTGTTAACAGCAGCGTCCGCTTGTTTCAGATCGTCGACCGACAACAGCCAACCCCGAGATCCCATCCAGCAACAGTAAAACAAAAGATTTACATCGGCATCGCAGTTGTCCTGCAGATAAATGACTGATTGTTGGACACCATCAGCAGGGTAGGCGGCCAGAGTAAAATTCCAAAATTTATTTTTGTCGGACATTTGATTAATTGTTAACGGTTCGTCTCGTCAAAGAAGCATTTTAAGCAACTTACAAATCGGTTAGCGCTGGAATTTTGAATGTTGACGGTATTTCGTGCAATCATAACAGGTCAAAAAGTGATGTCATTAAAATGAGGAAACCACTCCGTTCCTGTTAATTAACGATTTAGGTTGCCTAAGGAAACTCTGATTAAAACACGAAATTTGCGATAATAAGATTCCTGTTTTAAGAGAAGCTTATTTCATGCGCCAGACGACATTAGCCGAAGGCACGTTTGCCAAGTACAACAAGGCCACCCGGAAAGAAAAGTTTCTGTCCCAGATGGATGAAATCATTCCCTGGAAGGAGCTGAGCCAAGTGATTGAGCCGCATTATCCGCAGCCTCAAGGCAGTGGCCGGCGCCCCATTGGGATTGAACGGATGTTGCGAATTCACTTTATGCAGCACTGGTTTAATCTGTCTGATCCGGGTATGGAAGAAGCGCTGTACGATATGCCGGTGTTACGGGAGTTTGCCCATATTGATCTGGGACGGGAGCCGGCACCGGATGAGACGACGATCTGCAAGTTTCGTCATATTCTGGAAGAGCATGATCTGGGAGAGCGGTTGTTTCATCTGGTCAATGCGTATTTGACGGAGAACGGATTGTTCGTGTCGAAGGGGACGATTGTGGACGCGACCTTGATCGAAGCGCCGACCTCGACCAAGAACAAGGAGAAGGAGCGGGATCCGGACATGCATTCGACGAAGAAGGGGAATCAATGGTACTTTGGGATGAAGACGCATATTGGGGTGGATAGCCAAAGCAAGCTGATTCACTCGGTGGCGGTAACCTCGGCCAATACCCATGACTCACAGGTACTGGAAGACCTGTTGCACGGGGAAGAGACGAAGGTCTGGGGGGACTCGGCGTATAGTGGACAAAAAGAGGTGCTGAAAGAACAGGCCCCGAATGCCAAAGACTATACCCAGAAGAAGGGATCGAGAAATGACAAGTTGAGTGATGAGGAGAAGTCAAAGAACCGATCCAAGTCGAAAGTACGCGCGAAGGTGGAGCACACGTTTCATGTGATGAAACGACAGTTCGGGTTTCGCAAGGTCCGGTATCGTGGACTAGACAAGAATGCGAACTGGGTGTTTATGCAATGCACCTTGATCAATTTGGTGATGTCGAAGAACCGATTAGCGGCATCGCCATAGGCCAGTTGCGTCTAAATGAACCCAGTCGTCGTTAACACCGATAGATCAAAGCAAAACATCAGGCAACTCATGGATGAATCTCTGATCTGTATACAACAAATCGCATAACGGTCATTTTATCTTTTGAAAACCGGTAAATTCACCAATTGATCAGACCTTCCCTAAATAGATTTTAGTCATTTACAAGGGGCAGCGGAGCCATCGTGAAAACCACCACGGTTGCAATGCGGTACTTGATAAAACCGGTTCTTTGCGGTAGGGGAGCCGATCTTTACTGGTTCAAACGGAACGTCATATCTAGGATCACATGGCATGATTCTCTACGCTGAATTTGCGGAGAATGTTACGCCGAAACTGTTGTATCCGAACGTACCTGCTGAGTAAAGAACGACGCCCCTTTTGGGAATTCCGGTAGTCGCAGTTGAAATTCTGCTGTACGGATGGTGTCTGGATTTTCTCCTCGCACAATCAATCCTTCATGTCTCCCCGGTACCGGGTTAGCGCAATACGGCAAGGCATCCGCCGCGGTGTAAACTATGATAAACAGGGTGCGGGGTTTGTTCGATAGGTTCTGTGCAGAACCATGAGCAACACAGCTATGCATGAAACACACAGATCCTGCTGATCCGAGACATGTTGTGGCAGTCGCTTCCATGTTTTCTGCTAATTCTTCGTTTACGGCGCCGGTAAACACCTCATCTTGCCACAAGCTGTGTAGCGGACCATTATGCGAACCTTGAACGACTTTGAGTGGACCGTTTTCTTCTGTGACATCATCCAGCATCAACAAGGCCGTCACTAAATCTGTATTGGAATGAGGCGTAAATGGAAAATCCTGATGCCATTTTACTTTGGTCGCACTGTCCGGCAGTTTCGAATTGATCTTGTTGTGATGGTGTTTCACGTCAGGCCCAATCAAGTCAGCAACCATGTCGGTGATACGGCTGTTCGCCATGACCTCACAAAATATTTCAGAAATGTCAGTGGGCGCGTTCACCCGACGTAATGCTGGTTTTTCGGGGCAGTGCCCCGGTTCAACATCAAAACGTGGCCTCCCGTCGACAGTCTCGCCGTAAGCCGAGTTGTATTCCCGGCTTTGTTCGACCCACTGAGAAAATTCGTTGCGCAGTTTATTTAGTTGATCGTCGGTCACTGCATTATTGACGGTCAATACACCGTCTTTCCAGAACTGATCTTTTTGTTCTTGGGTTAACATGTTTATAGTTCCTCCTTTATTCGGGAATCACGGCGGTGGTATATCTCAACAAATCATTCGCGCCGAACTAATACTAGCACCTTACGGCTATGAGCCTTCATTCTTGCGTTCCGCCGGATTGCGGTACTCCAGATACGCGCGTTGTGTGGCGATGTGATCTGCCAGAAATTTGGCGTCGTGCCAGACACCCCAGATGAATGAGGATCCACGGCATGTCTGCCATGGCAATCCCAGGAAATAAACACCAGCCTCAACCGAAATGCCGCGTTGATGTTTCGGCTTACCCTCTTCATCAAGCGCATCAACCTTCAACCAGCCGTAGTCAACAGTGAAGCCTGTTGCCCAGACGATGGCAGTGATTCCCGCTTCCTTTAGGTTCAATTCTGAAATGGGGTCGGTTACACATACGGGATCCGGTCCGATATTGCGAGCTTCAGGCTCTTGCAGAAAGTCGAGACCGTTGCGGGCGATGTACGCGTCAGCTTCATCCAGCACTGACAGGGTGTTCGCGTTTCCCTGCGCAATGTTGTTCGCAAGATCATCCGCAAAGTGCATCACATCATTTTTGAAAGATTCCGTCCGACCAACCAGCGTTAGACCTTCTGCGGCCAAACGCCGGAAATCGACGGTATGACCGCCACGGGCGCCGCTCACCGCAATCGTGACATGTTCCATGCCTGGCTCCACAGCCGCGGCATCCCATTTGCCCAAAACGCCAAGCCACCAGACAAAGTCACGTCCGCGATAGCTCCTGGGTGGAAGGTCATGTGGGCCGACCGAAAGGTAGACACGCTTACCCGCGCGTAAAAGCTCATCCGCAATCTGGGCGCCGGAAGATCCGGCTCCGACCACCAGCACGGCGCCTTCAGGTAACTGGCCGGGGCTGCGGTAGGCATTGGAATGGATCTGCGTGATACCCGCATCTTCCGGCACCACGGCTAGAATAACGGGGCATTGGAATGGTCCGGTAGCGGCAACCACGTTGTTGGCTTCGATCACGCCCTGCGACGTTTCGACACGGAAGCCGGGACGGCCAGTATTCCGTTCCACACTTTTGACCTCCACGCCACAGCGGATAGGGGCGCTGATCTTTTCTGCGTATTCGACGAAATAATCCGCGACACGTTCCTTGGGGGCAAAGGCATCGGGATCGACACCGGAAAACTCCAGACCGGGAAACCGATCATGCCAGGCCGGGCCGTTGGCAACCAAAGAGTCCCACCTTTCCGAGCGCCAGCGTTCGGCAATCCGGTGCCGTTCCAGGACGAGATGAGGGATGCCGTAGTTGCTCAGATGCTCGCTCATGGCAATGCCGGCCTGGCCACCGCCAACAACCAGCGTGTCTATTTTTTCAGTCGACATTTCTAGCTCCTCTTCGGGCATTTCATGCCGGTACGAATCATTGATTGCGTTCTCCTTGTGTAGCGATAGCTGTGGGGGCTGAGTGTCACTATCACGCGAGTAGAAAAATTTGTAAAATATTATTTATATGACAAGTAAATAAAAAATATTAATGAACTATACATTGAAGCATCTGCGTTACTTCGTGACGGTAGCGGAACATCGCAGCGTTACCCGGGCGGCGGACGCATTACACGTATCGCAGCCCGCTATATCGTCCGCAGTCGCACAGTTGGAAAAGATTTTCGACGTACAGTTGCTGATTCGTCATCAGGCAAAAGGTGTCGATCTGACATCTTCAGGTCGCGCCTTTCTGGTTAAAGCGCGTCAGCTTTTAACCCATGCGGATGAACTATCGCTGGAATCGAGTGAACTCGGTGAATCTTTGCGTGGCTCCTTGGACGTTGGGTGTTTTGTTACGCTGTCTCCGTTTTACTTGCCATCCATTCTCAAGCAAATGAACGCACAGTATGCGGATATTGGTGTAACCGTGCACGAAGGTGCGATGGACACACTGCAGCGGCATCTGCTCGATGGAACGTGCGAAGTCGCGTTGTTGTATGGCCTCGATATGGATGAGCGAATCGACTGCGAGGTCATGGCGAAAATCCTACCCTATGCCTTGCTGCCAAAAGCCCATCGTTTGGCTAAAAGAAAAACGGTTTCGTTAAAAGAACTTGCGATGGAACCGATGATCCTGATTGATCTGCCCCACAGCCGGGACTATTTTCGTTCTCTGTTTTTGCAACTCGGTATAGAGCCGAGAATTCAACATCGCACGCGCAGTTTTGAACTTATACGCGGTATGGTGGCTAACGGCCACGGTTATTCTTTATTGAATTTAAAGCCGGCCGTGAATACGACCTATGATGGAACGCAGGTTGCCTGTGTGCAAATAAAAGAGAAGCTGGAGCCGTTACAAGTGTGCCTGGCCTGGTACGCGGGTATCCATTTTACCCGGCGCGCGCGAGCATTCGTAGAAGTTTGCAGGCAGCACTTCGCTGAAAGTGTTGTTCAGTAGATCTGTTCGGTCAGACCCTGTGAGTACATAGAGTCTTCGGCAAGCCCCTGTTTTGTGAACAACACCTGCGCTTGACTTAAGTATGTTCCTGCCTGTTCCATGTCAGTATTGGAATTGTGCAGCACCGCGAGCACATCCGGTTGGCGATGATACATCGCGCGTTTGGATACATTAGCCAGCGACCGGTTGGCCTGTACGCGCAGTTTCCACGCACGTTCTGTATCGCCCTTTGAGCTGTAGTGGTTATACAGCCGCTTGTAATCTTTAGCCCGTTCGATTTGCATGATACTGGCATTGAACTCGGCGTAACCGTTGTTTATCGATTCTTCGACAGACAGTAATAAATTGGGTTCAATACCTGCCTGCTCCAATTCGCGCAAGATGCTTTTGGCCTTGTCCATTTGTCCCGAAGCCGCATACAGTGTTGCGGATTCAGCGGCTGCTGTTTCCGCCTGATGTGTAAAGTTTTGCTCGGTGTATAAATTTACCAGCGTTGAATAGGCGCTGGCGGCAGCGCCAAAACGATTGATGGCAATATTGTCTTCGATAGTACGCTGCAAATTATCTTCCGCTTCCCCATACCGTTTTTGCGACAATTGCCAGCGTGCAATCAATAAACGGTCATAGGCGTATCCCGCTACGCGTGCCAGTTGGCGGGATTTGAGATGTGATTTACCCAATTGAACATAAACATGTGCGGTTCCTACATCGTCCCCAATATTTTTATAAACGTCGAGCGCTTCCAGCAAATAGACTTCCGCATTGTCTAGGTCTTGCTCTTCAATGGCGACTTGTCCTAACAACGTCATGACATGGCCGAGCCGGCTTTTGTTGTCGTCCTCCACTGCGTCGGCGGCCAGTTGCATCAAACGCGCACGCGCGAGTTTGAATTCACTTTGACGTAGCAGGTTCGCTATTTCCTCTTCCAGTAGTTCATCGGACAGGGAAATCTCCGCAATCAGGGTTTCAATCTGATTGCTGTCTTGTATTTGTATAGAGGGTGGGGTGGCAGGACTGGGTTGCGGTTTGCTCGCAGGTTCCTGAATAACGGCGACACCATAATCAATATCTCGGCTTTCGAAATACACGATAGTCGCGGACGCAACTACAACAGCAACGAAATATTTAATGGCAATGCTATACATGATAGAACCCTGCTTGTTTCAGTGCTGGAATCTATGGTAACACATGAACCCACCGGGTTCAGTCTCCCAGCGGGACAATTGTCGATGCCTGACCGCGTCTACGCAGACACGGCCAGAGGAAGAGCATGCCTAATAAGCCCTAATGATTCAGAATCTGGCTCAAGAACAGCTTAGTGCGGTCGTTTTGCGGATTATCAAAGAAATCCTGTGGATTGTTTTCCTCAATAATTTGACCCTCATCCATAAAAATAACGCGCTGAGCGACTTTTCGTGCGAAGCCCATTTCGTGGGTTACGCATAACATGGTCATACCTTCTTGTCCCAGTTCCACCATGACATCCAGTACTTCTTTAACCATTTCCGGATCGAGCGCTGACGTGGGTTCGTCGAACAACATGATTTTAGGGTTCATGCACAGGGAACGGGCGATAGCGACTCGTTGTTGTTGTCCACCTGATAATTGACCCGGATATTTGTTGGCCTGTTCGGGAATCTTCACCCGCTCGAGGTACTTCATCGCTATATCCTGCGCCTCTGCTTTTGGTGTATTTTTTACCCAAATTGGCGCCAGTGTCAGGTTATCCAAAACGGTGATATGTGGAAACAAATTAAAATGCTGGAAACACATGCCAACATCCTTGCGAACTTCGGCAATATTTTTCAGGTTACCAGTCAGCTCGGTGCCGTTAACAATGATTCGTCCTTTTTGATGTTCTTCTAGTCTGTTGATGCAGCGAATCATGGTGGACTTGCCGGACCCAGACGGCCCGCAGATAACAATAATTTCACCGGGTTTTACATTCAGGTTATTGTCTCTTAGCACATGGAAATCCCCGTACCACTTGTGCATGCCAATCAGTTGAATGGCATACTCGTTATCGGTGCCATTACCGTTTGTCGTTTGCTCGTTCATTTTTTATTCTCCCCAGTTAATGACCGGTGTGAAGCTTCTTCTCTAAGTAAAGAGAGTAGCGAGACATTGCAAAGCAAGAAAGAAAAAATCCAACTGCAATAAATACATAGATTTCATCGGACAGGCCTTGCCATTTGGAATCCGCTAACACGGCCTGACTAAAGCCCAGAGGGTCAAGCAGACCGATAATCAATACCAACGTAGTGTCTTTGTATAGCCCGATAAATGTATTAACAATGCCGGGGATAGATATTTTCAGCGCCTGGGGCATGATGATTAACCGCGTCGCCTGCCAGTATTTAAGACCCATCGCATCGGCGGCTTCATATTGACCTTTGGGGATGGCTGCCAGCCCACCGCGAATAACTTCCGCCATATAAGCCGCAGCGAACAGCGTCACCATGATGATGACCCGCAACAACAGATCGAAATTGGTACCCGGAGGCAGGAAGTAATTCAACAGGGTTGAGGCAATAAACAACAGCGTAATCAACGGCACGCCACGAATGAACTCAATGAATATCACGCATATCCAGTGGATTAAGGGCATGGTGGATTGCCTGCCCAGCGCAAGTAGTATGCCTAAGGGAAGCGACAACACGATACCTGCCACACCGATGGTAACAGTTAACATAAAGCCGCCAAATTTTGCCGATTCGACGGGTTCGAGTCCCAGGCCACCCCAAAGCAGAAAAAAGGCAATGACGGGGAATAAAGCCGAGAAAATCAGTGCCTTGTTTCTGTGCGGTACGTTGTCAAACAGAACGGGGACGAGAGCGACAAAGAGTAAGATAAATGCAAGATTGACCCGCCAGCGCAAATTTTCAGGATAGAAGCCATAGAAAAATTGCGAAAAGCGAACCTTAATAACCGCCCAGCAGGCTCCATTACCTTTTTCTTCGCATTCGTTTCTGCTGTTTGCGTCGACTACGGAATCGAAAATGAACCAATCGAGTAACGGGGGAATGATTTTAAACAGCAGATAAGCAACCACGAGTGTAATGGCTACATTCAATGGACTTGAAAACAGGTTGTCTTTTACCCACTTGATCGGACCACTGGTCGCCATCGGGGCGGGCATGGCGGGATGGGCGCCAGGTGCATATTTTTTTGTTTCAGTCATCGTTTTTACCTCTCCACCAACGCGACACGTTTGTTATACCAGTTCATGACGGCGGATATCGACAATGAGATCAGCAGATAAGTCGTCAACACGATGGACATGCATTCGAGTGCCCGGCCGGTCTGGTTCAATGTGATACCACCGATGGTAGCCACCACATCCATGTAACCCACGGCAATGGCCAGTGATGAATTCTTGATCAGATTCAAATACTGACTGATCAAAGGCGGAATAATGACCCGTAAAGCCTGGGGCAAAATCACCAGCCGCATAGTCCAGGATGGCTTGATGCCGAGAGAGTAGGACGCTTCGGTTTGACCATGGCTGATAGAAACGATGCCGGCTCTTACAATTTCAGCAATGAATGCGCCGGTGTAAATGGACAATGCAAACCACAAGGCTATGAACTCCGGTTTGATTGCCATGCCGCCCTTGTAGTTAAAACCTTTCAACTCCGGTATATCGAAGTTGACCGGCATGCCGCTGACAAAAAATGCAACCAATGGCAAACCCAGTATCAGGGCTGTACCCACGGTAAATACTGGAGAAATTTTTCCGGTCTCGTCCTGTAGTTTGTGGGCACGTTTCGCGTACCAGATGGCGGCGACGACGCCTATGACAAATGCTGCTACGACCAGCCAGATGGCGGATTCGAACACGGGTTTTGGCATGAATAGACCGCGATTGGACAAAAAGAAGTTAGTAGCTGGTTCCAGCGCCTGTTTTGGTTTTGGCAGGCTGTGTACGGTAATGCCGTACCACAGAAGAATCTGCAGGAGTAATGGGACATTGCGTGTGAATTCGATATAGACATAAGAAATACGGCTGATCAGCCAGTTCTTGGACAGACGAAATACGCCAACTACAAATCCCAGTATCGTCGCCGTGACAACGCCGAAAAGGGCGACCAGGAGTGTATTTAATAATCCGACTACGCCGGCCTTCCAGTGCGGGCTGGTGGAGTCGTAGTCAATCAGATGTTGGCTAATATCGTAACTGGATGGGTCAGCAAGAAAATCATAACCTGGATCAATGCCTAATATTTCCAGGTTCTTTACTGTGTTATTGACAATCATGCCAATAAACGTCAAGAGCAAAACCGCGGCAATGACCTGTAAGGTGATTGAGCGATACTTTTGATCCAGCCACAACGAAGATAGCTGAAAACCATTGGATGATGGCACGTTTGCTGCCGATACGTTTTCTGCCATAAACAAGACTCCCCGGATCAGTTGTTATTTATAGTGACAGGCTTAACTAATTGCGTGTTGTCTCGAATCCTTTCGATTATAAATTGCTAATGTATTCAATCTAAGTGTGCGCGATGTCTGCGTGCAAAGAAAAGGGGTGTCGTTGTGACACCCCTTTTTACCTTGTTACCGGAATGGCGGCGCGTAAACAATGCCACCTTCGGTCCACAGCGCGTTTAAACCGCGCTCCAGCCCGATGTCGGTATCGGGTCCGATGAACTCATTGAAGATTTCACCGTAATTGCCCACGGCTGCAATGGCATCGGCGGCCCAGGATTTTTCCAGACCCACCATCGCCGCAAACTCACCTTCAGTTCCGAGTAAACGGTTAATTTCAGGATTGTCTCCCGCTGCTGCGGCCATTTCACCAACATTGGCTTTGGTAACGCCTAATTCTTCGGCAATAATCAAAGCATTCAATACCCAGCGATTGATATCCGCCCATTGATCGTCACCATGACGAACCAGCGGACCCAAAGGTTCTTTGGAAATAATTTCCGGCAGGATGACATGTGCAGACGCATCTTCTAAAACGGCACGGGTTGCAGCCAAACCAGATGCGTCTGTGGTGTACACGTCACAACGTCCGGCGGAGTAGTTTTTCACGCCTTCGGCGTTGGTTTCGATAGCGACCGGTTCATAGCCGATGCCATTAACCCGGAAGAATTCCGCGAGGTTTAACTCGGTGGTGGTTCCTGTTTGAATACAAACGGAAGCGCCATCAAGATCTTTGGCCGACTCGACACCCATTTCCTTCGGAATTAAAAAGCCCTGGCCGTCATAATAATTGACGCCAATGAATGTCAGTTTGAGATCAGCGTCACGGCTGTAAGTCCAGGTTGTGTTACGTGCAAGGAGATCCACTTCGCCTGATTTCAACGCTTCGAAACGCGTTTTACCCGTTGTCGGGGTGTATTTAACTTTTGACGCATCGCCCAACACGGCAGCGGCGACTGCTTTACAGAATGCAGGGTCAAAGCCTTGCCAGTTACCGGCATCATCGGTAAATGCGAAACCAGCAACACCGGTCGAAACGCCACACTTTAAAAAGCCCGCGGCACGGACATCTTCAAGTGTACCCGCTTGTACCGAGGTGGTAGCAATGGAAAGAAGAGCCGCGGTTGCGGCTGCGGATTTAATCAACTTCATACATATACCCTCTAATTTGAGATTGTCATTCGAAAGCGCTATGCCCGGATTGACTCACCCCGGACACAACGGTGAGGCGATATTAACCCTATTTTGCACCAATCGGCTACCCCTTGTCCGCGTGACGAGTACGACAGGATAAACGTGGAGGATAGGTATTGTCAGGCAGTAGCCTGTTGGGCCTGCAGATCCGCATGATAAGAAGAGCGCACCATGGGGCCGGAGGCCACGTGGGAAAACCCCATGTTTTCGCCGTAAATTCGCAATTCTTCGAACTCCTCGGGGGTGACATAGCGTTCGACCGCGAGGTGATGTGCGCTGGGTTGCAGGTATTGTCCCAGGGTCAGCATATCTACATTGTGCGAACGCAAATCTTTCATGACTTCCTGGACTTCACCGATTTTTTCGCCCAGCCCCAGCATCAAACCCGACTTGGTATTTACTTTCGGGTACAAATCCTTGAACTCTTTTAGCAGGCGCAATGAATACGCGTAGTCCGAACCGGGCCTGATTTTTTTATACAGTCGTGGAATGGACTCGAGGTTGTGATTAAACACGTCGGGTGGCGCTTTTTGCAAAATATCCAGCGCGACATCGATACGACCGCGAAAGTCGGGCGTCAGTATTTCTATTTTAATATCCGGGCAAATATCTCTCACCTGCTTAATGCAGTCAACGAAATGACCCGCACCGCCGTCGCGTAAATCGTCGCGATCGACTGACGTGATAACAACATAACGCAAACCTATAGCTTTGATGGTTTTCGCGAGGTTCGCCGGTTCTTCCGTATCGAGCGGGTTGGGACGGCCGTGGGCGACATCGCAAAAAGGACAACGTCGTGTGCAAATATCACCCATGATCATGAACGTGGCCGTGCCGTGACCAAAACACTCGCCCAGGTTCGGGCAATTCGCTTCTTCACAAACAGTGTGTAAACGATTATCCCGCAGGATTTCTTTTAATCGAGCGACTTCCGGTGTACCGGGAAACTTGGCGCGAATCCAGGGTGGTTTGCGCAAGCGTTGTTCACGCGTGGTCGGCGCAATCTTGACCGGAATGCGCGCCATCTTGTCAGCGCCACGCAGTTTCTCGCCGCGAATAACAGGTTTTGTTTTGCTTGCGGTAGAGTTATCCGTCATTGTCAATTGGTCAGCTTAATTGAATTTGGCGTTTGGCAGTCAGTTTTCGGCAATCACCGTAATCTTTGTCTACCCGTGCATATTCGCTTGTAATCAATGGTGTACAGGCTATCATATTGTCGAATATTTTAAAGTACATCCAGTCTCGGAGGTCGTAACATGTGGCGAATCCGAAAAATCAAATCCTGTATTTGTCTGCTGATAGTTGGCTTTTGCTCTCATCAATCCATCGCTCAAACCGGCGCTATTGATTTGGAGGTGGAGATGAACGAGAAGTTGATAGGGGTCGGTGTTGCTCCGCCTACTGCCAAGATTGGCGATTTGGTTGAGCAGGGCTATTGCATCCAGCCGCCATTCAACGAACTTTGCGCTCAATTGCCCCACGATATATTGGATTTCGATGCTTCTTTTGTTTACCGGTTTTTGGAAAAAAATGCGCAAACGCCGTTCGATATTTTTTCCTGGGAGACTTTTGTCGCTTTAAACTGGCCCACCGACGACGACGGAGTACCCCTCGATCAACAAATTGGCACGGCGCCGGATGCACCTCGCGTGTGGCAATCCTATGTGTCGCCAACGGAACTTTTTTCGCCGGATAACAAGAACGATGCCTGCTCTCATATAACGGACGAAGCCGTATTCAGGCCGTCGAGTCTGGTGCAATCCATCGGACTACCGTTGATTGACAAGAATCTGAACTACGTCGTATTCGATATTCGTGTCAACGACGAAGTGGTTGATTACGTTAAGTCGAACGGTTTCGATACTCTAAGTGGGCAACAGGCGTTCAAGGTTTCGGGAAAAGAGATCGAATTTCCCCAGGGACATTTTCAGAACAACGAAACCAGAAGCGGCGGTGCAGTCGGTTCGGTTGCCGTCAAATCCGCGTGGAAAATAATTGACCAGCAAGCGGGTGATGACCCAACGCGTTATTACACGGTGAACGGTCATATTTCCGTGCCGGCGGATATGAGTGAAAACGGAAAGTCTTTTTGCGCGCAGGAACAACTGGGTTTAATCGGCATGCATGTCATGCGCCGCACGAAAAACGGCAACGGCGGCGATTGGATATGGACGACGTTTGAGCATGTCGATACAGCGCCCATTGCGGCGAACGCACGCCGGCCTAATCAGGTATTCGCCGACGTGTTATTTCCCGACGGTTGTCATGCACCGGAATCGGTTGAGGCCAACTATGCGTTGTATGATAGCGAATGCCAGAACTGCCCGACTAATGTAAAACCACCTGCGAACATGAAATGGGCGCAGACACCACCTTACGCTATGCGAGCGGATTTAAAGCAGGGCGCTCAGGTGGTGCGTTGCTGGAGTATTTTCGAAAGCACGCAATACATCAGCGACAAATGGCGCGAAAAATTAGCGGGCACGGTATGGGCGAATTATCATTTGTTGTCGACGCAATGGAAGGGCGCACGCAGAGGTGGTTATTTTCTTGCCGGCGAGGTGCCGCGTTTTCTGACCAATTCAACCATGGAAACCTTTGAGCAAGGGATTCACAATGGCACCTGTATGGGTTGTCACCTGGAAGCTTTAAGCACAGCAGGCCAGGATTCTAATTTCAGTTTCCTACTCAGGCAGGTGAGTCGGTAGTAGTATTTTTTATCGTGTTTGGCGATTGGTTGTTGGCTTTCAGCATTCAGTTGCACAGCGGCTCGTTTCTAACTTCGTGTTATCGCGAGGAGTAAAGGGGCGAAGCAATTTCTTTTAGTTACCAATTTTCGGCGGTCAGCAGTCAGTTGTAGGAGCGAGCTTGCTCGCGAACCACCAACCATATTTAACACGATTCGCGACCAAGCTTGTTCCTGCGAAGGCAGGGGTCGCTCCCGCAAAAGTCAACAACCAAGTACTGAGCACTGACAGCTAATCAAGCCGCATCCTCCATGTACGATTCCATCGGCGGGCAACTGCATACCACATGGCGATCGCCATAGACATTATCGACGCGTCCAACCGGTGGCCAGTATTTATTGTGTCTGACGGCGTCGTTGGGAAAGAACGCGGCTTCACGAGAATAAGGCCGGCCCCAGTCGTCGCTGACCAGCAGCTCGTATGAATGCGGCGCATTGCGTAACAGGTTATTTTCTGCATCCGTCGTGCCGTTTTCCACGTCTTCGATTTCCTTGCGTATGGAGATCATGGCGTCGCAAAAACGATCCAGTTCATCCTTACATTCGCTTTCCGTCGGTTCAATCATCAAGGCGTCATGTACCGGCCAGGACATGGTCGGTGCATGAAAACCATAGTCCATTAAGCGTTTGGCCACATCTTCAACGGATATTCCCGATGATTCTTTAAGTGGCGCAAGATCGACAATACATTCGTGCGCAACCATACCGTTTTTGCCGGTATAAACGACCGGGTAGTACGGATTAAGCCGTTGCGCGATGTAATTTGCATTGAGAATGGCAATCTCGCTCGCGCGCTTGAGTCCCGGCCCGCCCATCATCGCAATGTAAGCCCAGGACACCGGCAGGATGCTGGCCGAACCCCAGGGTGCTGCCGCGACCGCACCTACGGTACTGTGGCCACGCGATGCCGGGTTAACACCGTCGACCAGTGGGTGATCCGGCAGGAATGGTGCGAGATGGCTTTTAACGCCAATGGGCCCCATGCCAGGGCCGCCACCACCGTGAGGAATAGCAAAGGTCTTGTGTAAGTTAATGTGCGAAACGTCGGCGCCGATTTCACCGGGTCTGCAAATACCCAGCAGTGCATTGAGGTTGGCGCCGTCCATGTAAACCTGACCGCCGTTGTCATGAATGATTTCACAGATCTCGACAATACTTTCTTCGAACACGCCGTGGGTGGACGGGTAGGTAACCATGAGCGCAGCGAGGTTGGCTTGATGTTGGGTCGCCTTGGTGCGTAAGTCATCCAGATCGATGTTGCCGTCGTCATCGCATCCGATGACTAAAACTTTCAATCCGGCCATGATTGCGCTAGCCGGGTTTGTACCGTGTGCGGAAGAGGGGATTAAACAAATGTCGCGCTGCTCCTCGCCGCGGCTTTTGTGATATGCGCGTATGCACAACAAGCCGGTGTATTCGCCCTGGGATCCGGCATTCGGTTGCAGGGATACATCATCGAAACCAGTGACCTCGCACAACATGTCTTCAAGTTCTTCGAATAATTGCTGGAAGCCCTGGGTTTGATCCAGTGGCGCGAACGGATGCATGGCGCTGAACTGGCGATAAGACACCGGCAGTAATTCCGTCGTGCCGTTCAATTTCATGGTGCACGAACCGAGCGGAATCATGGATTGCCCCAGTGTAATATCTTTAGCCGCCTGCCGGCGCAGGTAGCGCATCATTTCGGTTTCGGAATGAAACTTGTTAAACAACGGATGGGTTAAATAGTCGCTGGTGCGGCGCAGCGGTTCCGGTAAGCATTCTTCAACGGTTTTATCCAGATCAAAAATTTCAATCTTGTCGTCGGCATAAGTGTCAAACACACGCCACAAGGCTGCGATGTTTCGGCGTCGTGTGGTTTCGTCCAGGCTGATGCCTACGTGGTCGGCGTCGATAACACGCAAGTTGATGCGTGATTCGCGCGCCTTGGCCGCAATACGATTGGCCAGGCCCGGCACATGCACGCAAATGGTGTCGAAGAACGCTTCATTGGTAATCTCAAAACCCAGACGTCGCAGACCTTCAGCCAGAATCGATGTGACCCGGTGCACCCGCGTGCCTATCGTTTTGATGCCTTTAGGGCCGTGATACATGCCGTACAGGGTTGCGAGAACCGCCAACAGTACTTGTGATGTGCAAATATTACTGGTCGCTTTTTCACGTCGAATGTGTTGCTCGCGGGTTTGTAACGCCATACGCAGGGCAGGCTTACCCTGGGAGTCGATAGAGACACCGATAATGCGTCCGGGCGTCGAGCGCTTGTAATTTTCCCGGGTCGCGAAAAAGGCGGCATGCGGCCCGCCGTAACCCATGGGCACACCAAAGCGTTGTGTGCTGCCGACGACGATATCGGCGCCCATCTCGCCTGGCGGTTTAAGTATAGTCAATGCCAATAAGTCTGACGCAACAGTGGCAAGCGCTTTCTTTTCGTGCGTTTTGTTTATAACTTCGGTTAGATCTTTTACGTCACCGGTGGAACCTGGGTATTGCAGCAACACGCCAAAAAAATCATGCTTATCCAGTTCGCTGAATGCGTCACCGACTACGATATCAAAGCCCATGTAACCAGCGCGTGTTTGTATGACCGCCAGGGTTTGTGGATGACAGTCCTGGTGTACGAAGTAAGTTGATGATTTACTTTTTGCGATTCGTTTGGACATGGCCATGGCTTCGGCTGCCGCGGTGGCTTCGTCAAGCAACGATGCGTTGGCCAGTTCCATACCGGTCAAGTCCATTACCATTTGTTGATAATTCAACAACACTTCCAAACGGCCCTGGCTGACTTCAGCCTGGTAGGGCGTGTAGGCGGTATACCAATCCGGGTTTTCCAACACGTTGCGTTTAATGACATTGGGCATGATGGTGCCGTAGTAGCCCATTCCTATCATGGAAATAAAAATCTTGTTGCGTTCACGCATACGGCGTAAATAGGTGACCGTCGCACGTTCGCTTTTTGCTATTTGCAAGTCCAGTGGTTTGTCGGTGCGTATATTTTCCGGCACCGACTTGTCGATCATTTCATCCAGCGATGACAAGCCCAGGCTCTCGAGCATCTCATCAACCTGCGGTTGATCCGGTCCAATATGCCGGCGAATAAAATCGCCTCGCATTTCCAGTTGTTCCAACGACCGGCGTTCTTCAGACATGAATTTTGCTCCCGTTAAATTCGAAATAGTAATGCGAGATAGTTATGCCAGGTTCTTTACAAAAGAACGGTAGGCTTCTTCGTCCATTAAGTCATCCAGTTCGGAAAGATCGCCGGTTTTGACTTTAAAAAACCATCCTTCCGTTTCAGGGTTATCGTTTACTATTCCCGGTTCATCGGTCAGTGCTTCATTAACTTCCAGAATGCTGCCAGTGACCGGGGATTTGACATCGCCGGCGGCTTTAACCGATTCGATGACTGCTGCTTCGTCACCCTGGGTAATATCGGCCCCTACCTCCGGTAGTTCGATGAACACCAGTTCTCCCAGTTGCTCCTGCGCGTAATCGGTGATGCCGACAACAACCGCGTCGTCATCATCATCGATACGTACCCATTCGTGGTCTTCGGTAAATTTTATTGTGCTCATTGTTTGATCCTCGGTTTTTGGTTTTGCTATCAGCTATTAGCATTCAGCTGTCAGTAAAAAACTCATCCTCTATAATAACGTTGTTTTACAAATGGCAGTTTTGCTACCTCTATGGGCAGCGGTTTGTCGCGCACGATTGCGGCTATCTCCGTACCAGGTTCAATATAGTCCGCATCGACATAACCCATGGCGATAGGTTTGCTGAGACTGGGACTGAATCCACCACTGGTGACCTTGCCGATGGTTTTCGCGGAGTTGTCGACAATGACAGCGTCCTCGCGAACCGGTGCGCGGCCCTGTGGTTGTAAGCCAACGCGGCGACGATTCGCGCTGTCTTGTAATTGTTCATAGATAATGCTGTCGCCGGGAAAACCGCCAGCACGTTCTCCATCTTTGCGCCGGCTTTTAGAGATGGCCCAGGTCAGTGACGCCTCCACGGGTGTTGTTTGTTCGTTCATATCGTGACCATACAAACACAATCCTGCTTCCAGACGCAGGGAATCGCGTGCACCGAGACCAATAGGTTCCACAGCGTCGTGTGCTAACAGCATACGCGCAAGTAGTTCGGCGTCACTATCCGGGATCGATAATTCAAAACCATCTTCGCCGGTGTAGCCAGAACGCGTCATAAAACAATCGATACCGGCAATCGTTGTACGCAGTGCATGCATGAATTTCAGACTTGCGAGTTCGGGAACATGCTCGGACAAAACTTCTGCTGCACGTGGGCCTTGCAAGGCAAGCAAAGATCGGTTCTCTATCCACTCAACATCACAATTCGGGGACAAATTAGCAGACAAATGTTCAAAATCATTTTCTTTGCACGCAGCGTTGACTACCAGGAAAAAGTATTCGCCTGCGTTTGTGATCATCAAATCATCCAGGATGCCGCCTTGGTCGTTAGTGAAAAAAGCGTAACGTTGTTTGTACTCACCAAGACCGATTACATCCATTGGCACCAGCGACTCTAGTCGTGCGGCCACATTGCCTCCGGTAATCTTGACCTGACCCATGTGCGAGACATCAAACAGGCCGGCGTGTTCACGCGTATGCAGATGTTCTTTGATAATGCCGTTAGGGTATTGCACCGGCATTTGATATCCGGCGAAGGGGACAATTCTGGCGCCGAGTTCTTTGTGCAATTCGAGTAACGGTGTCGCTTTCATGGTTTTCAGGTTTACTAAGATATCAAAGGCTAATTTATCGCGCTTCGATTGAAAGGCCAACTACTTTGAGTATAAAACCCAAATAAAGTTTGGCAAGCTCAAAATTTGCTGTAGTAGTATCGCGGGTTTATATGAGTGAAAACAGACCGGTTCCGCAATAGTGTATCCAGATAACAATCCAGTATTGGTCGAAGTCAGCCGTGGCGATGCGGTGGAAAGCGTGCATCGAGGCACGGTAGCTGTGGTCGATGACAGTGGCCAGGTATTGGAATCATGGGGAGACATTTTACAACCCGTATATCCTCGCTCTGCGATTAAGCCTATTCAGGCATTGCCTTTGATTGAGACCGGTGCGGCCGATCATTTCAAGTTAAGCAATAAACGCATCGCGTTGGCCTGTGCCTCGCACAGCGGCGAGCCGCAGCATGTGAGTGAAGTTCTGCGCTGGCTGGATGACCTGGGTCTCAGCAACGCTGACCTGGAATGCGGTGCGCACGCACCCAAACACAAAAACGCCCGGGAACGTTTGCGCCAGGCTGAGGAATCTCCCCGTGCCGTGCACAATAATTGTTCCGGTAAACATGCCGGTTTTCTGTGTACCGCCGTGCATACCGATGTCGATCCAGCGGGTTATATTGAAACGGATCATCCGGTGCAAGTGTGGGTACGTGAGACTATTGCGGAGGTGACTGGACACGAACTCGAGGGAAGCCCGCTTGGTGTTGACGGGTGTGGCGTACCTACCTACGCGATTCCACTGCGTTCTTTTGCTTTTGGCATGGCTTGTCTGGGTACAGGCAAGGGCATGAATAGAACACGCGCCGAGGCCGCGCAACGTATTCGCGAGGCGATGGTGACTGAACCTGCCATGGTAGCCGGTAGTGACCGCTTCTGTACGCATGTTATGCGGGCCGCGGCGGGCGAGATCATTGTCAAAACCGGCGCCGAGGGGGTGTTCGCGGCGGCGGTACCAGCCAAGCGTATCGGTATTGCGCTTAAAATAGACGACGGCCATACCCGCGCGTCCGAAGTGGCGACCGCTGCTTTATTGCGGCGCTACCTTGACGGCAAGGCATTCGATTACTTGAATCAAATTTGTCATAAACCCATCGCCAATGTGGTCGGCAAAATTGTCGGTGAGATTCGACCGGCCGAAAACTGGTTACAGTGATTCATAGTCGAATTCATAAACAGGTTGGAGAAAGTAGCATGAGAAATGAGACCGACCCGCAAACACGGCCGCGGTACACCGGTGTGCCGACGTTTATGCGTTGCGCACACACGGACGATGAAAAGGATTGGCAAGATATTGATATTGGGTTGATAGGCGTTCCTTTCGACGGAGGTGTAACCAATCGCACCGGCGCGCGGCATGGCCCGCGCGAGATGCGCAATCAATCCAGTTTGATGCGAAAAATAAATCAAGCCAGCGGCATCTGTCCTTACGATTTATGCAAGGTCGCCGATCTTGGCGATGCCTGGGTTGAAAAACCATTCGAGCTTGAGTCCAGCCTTGATGAGATCGCTGATTTTTATGCGCGCGCCCACGCAGCCAATGTCGTGCCGGTTACTGCGGGTGGCGATCATTCAATAACTTTGCCGATTTTACGGGCTATCGCGAAAGACGAGCCGGTCGGCATGGTGCATTTTGATGCGCATTGCGATACCGGCGACGATTATCTGGGATCGCGTTTTCATCACGGCGCACCGTTTCGCCGTGCGGTTGAGGAAGGACTGCTTGACCCGAAACGTACTATTCAAATAGGGATTCGCGGTTCGCTAAATGACCCGGATGTATGGCAGTTCAGTCACGATTCGGGTATGCGGGTTGTTTATATAGAAGAGTATTACGAGTTAGGGCCGAAAGGCGTGATTGAAGAAGCACGCAAAATTGTTGGTGACGGTGCGGCGTATATCAGTTTCGATGTGGATGGACTCGATCCTGTGTTCGCTCCCGGTACCGGCACACCGGAGGTCGGTGGATTCACGACACTGGAAGCACAGATGATGATTCGTGGATTGCAGGGTTTGAATTTAATCGGTGGTGATGTTGTGGAAGTCGCGCCACCATTCGACCCATCGGGTAACACCGCGCTGGTCGGTGCGACAATGATGTTTGAAATCTTGTGTGTTGTGGCGGATGCGGTGAGTCAGCGTAAATAATATTCTTTCGCTTGGCGGATGGCATCGCTACGCGATTTATCCGCCCTACCAATTCTGTAATCTTGCTTTCCAAGACAGGCATCCGGTTAGAACGCCGCCAGCTCGCTGGCTCTTTGGCTGTTGGCAATGTGTTCCGTCAAGCTAACGGAACAGACTAGTAAGAGCGATCCTGCTCGCGAACGATTTTGTAGCAGGGCCATTATCTTGTTGAGTTTAAAAACGGTAACATAATCGCACTTGCTAAATTAAACTCAAATTCGATCATGTTCACACTCGTTATAGGAAATAAAAATTATTCGTCCTGGTCGTTGCGGCCTTGGTACCTATGCAAAAAATTCGACATTGAATTCAAAGAAGTGCGTTTGTTGTTCGATACGCCGGAGTTTTATTCAGAACTTAAAAAGTATTCACCCGCTGCAAAAGTGCCGGTAGTCGTCGATGACGGACAGTCGGTTTGGGAATCATTGGCGATTTGCGAATATCTGGCGGAAAAATATCCGAACAAAACCATGTGGCCGAAAGATATCGCAAGACGCGCACACGCCCGCGCCATTTCCTGTGAAATGATTTCGGGGTTCAGTGCCTTGCGTAACGCTATGCCCATGAATTGCCGTGCATCGGGACGCAAAGTGGATACCGATAAAGCGGTACAAAAAGACATTGATCGTATTTGCACAATATGGCGCGAATGCCGCGAGACGAATGACACATCGGATCCATGGCTGTTTGGTGAATTCAGTATTGCCGACGCCATGTACGCGCCGGTGGCGAGCCGCTTTCGCACCTATGGTGTATCGCTGGAGCAAATCGAAAGTCGCTATGTCGATACGGTATTAAACGACCTCGTTTATCTGGAATGGCTGGCGGACGCGAAGGCGGAAGTCGAAGTCGTCGAGCACGAAGAAGTGGGTCAACAAGCTTAGGTCGAAGTGAACAGCGAACTCAAATGCCAGCGTCACCGGTTTGATATACCGGATGAGGTGACCTACCTGAATTGCGCTTATATATCACCGCTGATGGATTCAGTGCAACGCGCCATTCAAGAGGGCATGGCGCTGGAAGCGCAACCCTGGAAGATTACATCCGATGAATTTTTTGCGCCGGTTGAACAAGCGCGTTCGCTGTTCGCTCAACTTATCAACGCAACTAACGACGATATTGCAATTGTTCCCGCGGCCAGCTACGGCATTGCTACAGCCGCGCTCAATTTGCCGGTCACAGCGGGGCAGGAGGTCGTCATGTTGCAGGACCAGTATCCATCGAATGTTTATTCGTGGCGCGAACTGGCGAAAGCCAATGACATTCGATTAAGCGTCGTTGAACGACCCGATAATGGCGACTGGACTCCAGCGGTGCTGTCGGCGATCAACAATGAAACCGCTTTCGCTACATTGCCGAATTGTCATTGGATGGATGGCGCGTTGTTGGATTTAATTGCAATTCGTCATCGTCTCAGCGAGGTCGGCGCTGGATTCGTGCTCGACGTGTCGCAGTCGCTCGGCGCGTTGCCGCTGGACGTTCGGACATTGCAGCCCGATTTTTTGGTGTGCTCCGGCTACAAATGGCTGATGTGTCCGTACACGGTGTCTTTTCTATATGCTCATCCGAAATGGCACGAAGGGCAATCGTTGGAGCAATCGCCGCATAATCGCGTAAACGGCCCTGATTTTCCACGTATGCACATTCCTACCGACGAATATGCGGTGGGCGCACGCCGTTTCGATATGGGAGAACGCGCACACTTTACCTTGCTGCCTGGTGCGATTGCGGCGCTGAAACAATTACTTGAATGGCAGCCCGAAGGCATTGCGAAATATTTGGCAGTATTGACCGACGAAATTACGCAACGCGCCAGTAACCTTGATTTGCAAACATTGCCAAACGAACTACGCGTTAATCATTTCGCAGGTGTGCGTTTTCCCGATGGGTTTCCAGACGGATTAACGGAAAGGTTACGGGATCAAAGAGTCTATGTTAGTCAACGTGGTGAGTCGTTGCGGGTGACACCGAATGTCTACAATAGCACCAACGATATTGATCGTTTGTTTGTAGTGCTGGAGGAATTTATCCGATAAACGGTCTAAGTCTGTTCGGCGGCAACAGTAAATCGCGTTCCGAAAACCACCTCGTTACCCGGTTCCGGGTGATGTGGTACGTTCAGCGATAATATCAGGGACACTACCGCCATCGCCGCACCGGACAGAAATACCGCAGCAGGGGAGACCAGCCACAACACACCGAAAGCCGCAGGCAGAATGACCGCGGCGATGTGGTTAATAGTAAAACCAACACCGGCAGTGGCGGCGATATCTGCCGGATCGGCAATTTTTTGAAAATAAGTTTTTATGGCAATAGCCAAGGCGAAGAACATATGGTCGACAATGTATAAACCAGCCGCAACGTTAGCGTTGTTGACGAAAGCGTAAGCGGTGAACACACCGATTAAACCAATATACTCGAATACCAGCGCGTTACGTTCGCCAAATCTGACCAATCAAACGACCGATACGCGGCGCGAGAAAAACATTGAGTGCGGCGTTGACCAGAAACAACAGTGTAATATTGGCGACGCTGAAGCCGAATTTTTCCACCATCAGAAAACCGGCGAATACGATAAAAATCTGCCGCCGTGCGCCGGACATAAAAGTTAACGCGTAATAAAGCCAGTAGCGTTTGCGTAAAACCATTTTTTTGTGCTGACGTACCTTTTCCGGGTAATGCGGAAACAGTATCCAGCAAGCGACAGCAACCGCGACCGTTAAGCCGCCGCCCAATAGATATACCCAATGAAAATCGAGTTTTAACCTATCGAAAGCGAGCCAAATCAGACCGAAGGTCGCGATGGATGTGAACGAACCCACTGCGATGATACGTCCCAGTGTTTCAGGCGCACGTTTCTTGTCTATCCACTGCAACGACAATGAGATCTGAATGGTTTCGTAGTAGTGATAGCCAATCGACATGATGACCGTGGTGATATACAAACCAATGACGCTCGGAAACCAACCGGTAATGACTGTGCCTGCGCCTAACAACAATAGCGACACGTATGCCACCCATTGTTCACGCATTACCAGTAACAAAAATACGACGGCGAAGGCGAGAAAGCCGGGAATCTCCCGCAGACTTTGCAACATGCCAATTTCAGCGCCGGTAAACGCAGCGCGTTCGACGGCAAAATTATTCAGTAATGCCTGCCAGGTAGCGAAACTCAACGGCACCGCTCCTGCCATGATCATGAGCAGTATCTCGGGTCGTCGCCATGTGTCCTTGGTTATCGAGAGTGACATCTGCGCAAGTGGAGTGGGCTGGTCGTCGATTTAATCTATGAGTAGTGCAGTATCGCAGACATTGGGCGCAGCAACAAAGTATTTTGATTAATGTCTCGCATTAGTTTTGCTTGTTGGAAATGATGGTATTAGTTAAGGTAGTCCTGTCTTGCGCATTTAAACGAGTTTGCACAAAATTACCTCATGACTGATAAGAAAATACTGCGCGTCGGCTTGTTTGTCACCTGCCTGGTGGATCTGTTTCGACCTAACGTCGGCTTTGCCGCGGTCAAATTATTGGAAGACGCAGGTTGCGAAGTCGAGGTGCCGCAGCAAACCTGTTGCGGGCAACCGGCGTACAACAATGGCGATGTGCCGGATACTGCGGATATTGCGAGGCAGGTTATTTTGGCTTTCGAGCAATACGACTATATCGTTGTCCCATCAGGTTCGTGCGCTGGCATGATTAAAGAACATTATCCGGACTTGTTTTCAACAGATACGAAATGGCGTGCTCGCGCGCAATCAGTAGCGGCACGTTGTTACGAGTTGACCGAATTTTTACGCGACGTGCTGGGAGTTGAAAGTTTCGATGCGCAATACGCTGGCACGTGTACTTACCACGATTCCTGTTCCGGGTTAAGGGAACTCGGTGTTAAACAACAACCGCGTGATCTGTTGGCGAATGTCGATGGGCTGATTATTAACGAGATGCGCGAATCTAATGTGTGTTGCGGATTCGGTGGAACATTCTGCGTCAAATATCCTGAAATCTCGGGCCGCATGGTGGCAGATAAAGTTGTTCATGTGCGCGACTCCAACGCGGACACATTGTTGGGTGGTGACATGGGTTGTTTACTGAATATTGCAGGACGCCTAAAACGCGAAGGCTGCGACATAAAGGTTTATCACATCGCTGAGGTGCTGGCTGGTCAAACCGATGTAGCGTCTATCGGCGAAGGTCAGGACAGTTAAATGCATTTCAGTACCGGCGCATTCAAACAACAGGCAAAACTCGCGTTACGTGATAGCGAGTTGCAGAGCGCTTTGCAAAAAGCCAAAGGCGGATTTATCGACAAACGTCAAAACGCTATCGATGAGTTGCCTGAGTTTGAAAAATTGCGCACCACCGGTAAAGAGATTAGGGAGCATGCGTTAAACCATCTCGATTTTTATCTGGAAAAATACGAGGCACGTGTCATCGCCGCCGGTGGCCACGTGCATTGGGCGAGGACGCCACAAGAGGCGAGCAAAATTGTCGTGGATATTTGCAAACAAGCGAACGTCAAGCGCGTAACCAAGGGCAAATCTATGGTCAGTGAGGAGATGGCGCTCAACGATGCGCTGGAGGCCCAGGGCATGGAAGTCATGGAAACGGATTTGGGCGAGTACATTATTCAACTCGCCAATGAGCCGCCAAGTCATATTATCGCGCCGGCGGTGCATAAAACACGAAATCAGATTACCGAATTGTTTCATACGCATCATCAACGACTCGGGTTTAACGAGCGCGTCACCGAGCGCGAAGATATCGTAGACGAAGCACGCAGTGTATTGCGCAATGCATTCGTCAACGCCGATGTGGGAATCACCGGCGCCAATTTTTTAATTGCCGAGACCGGCTCCAATGTCATTGTCACCAACGAAGGCAACGGTGATCTCACCAGCAGTTTACCGCGTGTGCATATCGTGACCGCGGGTGTCGAGAAAGTGATTCCAACGCTTGAAGATTTGAGCGTATTCCTGCGCTTGTTGGGACGCAGTGCCACCGGTCAGGAAATGTCGGCTTACACAACCTTGTTTACCGGCCCGCGCCGTGAAGAAGACCAGGACGGCCCGGAGGAATACCATGTCGTGTTGCTCGACAATGGCCGCGCAACCATGTTGGGTAACGAGTTTCACGAGATGCTGCGTTGCATTCGTTGCGGCGCGTGTCTCAATCATTGTCCGGTATATGGTTCCATTGGCGGGCATGCATACGGCTGGGTGTATCCCGGTCCGATGGGTTCGGTGTTGACGCCGTTGATGGTCGGGTTAAAACATGCACGGGATTTACCCAATGCGTGCACACTGAATGGACGCTGTCAGGAAGTCTGTCCGATGAAAATACCGCTGCCAAAAATGCTGCGGCAATTGCGCATGCGGGAGTTCGAACAAAAACTCAATGGAGCGCGTCAACGTCTCGCGTTATCGGTATGGGCGTATCTTGCCAAACGCCCGCGTTTGTACCAACAACTCACTAAACTGGGCATCGGCGCAATGGCCAGGCTGGGTCAACGACGCGGTAGATTCAGAAAAGTACCTTTTGCCGGCGGCTGGACATCGCAACGGGATTTGCCCGCACCGCAGGGGAGGACGTTTCAGGCGCAATGGAAACAACGTGAGCGCGCGAAGCATGAGTGAAACGACATTGAGCGCGCGCGAAACAATATTGGCTGATATTCGGCGTTCTTTACGCCGCGACGGCGAGTTGAATCCAACTCTGGGCGAGGCGTTGGAGAGTCGTCTCACCAGTCATCCCGAACACGTTCAACCGGCCTATGAACAAGACCCGATAGAGCGTTTTATTGAAAAACTCGAGGCGGTTCACACTACTGTTGATCGTGTATCAAATTCATCGGAGCTGCCGTCGGCGGTAAAAAAATATTTTGCCGGGAAAGATTTCCCCAAAACATTGTTGATTAGCGATGATCTTGCCAGTACGGTCGATTGGCCCGACGATGTAACGGTACAAAATCGTCCCGCCGGGAAACAAGACACAGTCGCGTTATCATCGGCCTATGCGGCGATTGCCGAGAACGGTACGCTGGTATTGCTTTCGGATAAAGCAACGCCGACCAGTCACAATTTTTTGCCGGACGATCATCTCGTCGTTGTGCAGGCTCCCAGGGTGTATCGTTATCTTGAGGATGTATGGGATGAGCTACGCACGGGTCGAGGCATGCCGCGTGCAGTTAATTTGATCACCGGGCCGTCCAAGACCGCCGACGTGGAACAAACCATTCAGTACGGCGCTCACGGGCCTAGGCGTTTGCATGTTATTTTGGTGGACAAATAGTTTATAGCATTCGGCTTTCAGCGGTCAGAGCGACTATGAAAAAGCTGAACGCCGAATGCCGAGAGCCGTTTGCTAGTGTGTCATATTGTTGCCCCACATCGGCATTCAGTCGAGTGTGGTTTAATCGTTTCGAGAATAACAACAACCAATGTTTTTCCAGGTTCTTTCCATAATATTTCCGGTTGCTGCCATTGTGCTGGTGGGGTACCTCTATGCTGGTCGTCGTTCGGTGGATTTTGAAGCGGCTAATCGTATAAACGTCGATGTATTTTTTCCTGCGTTGATTTTCAGTGCGCTATCTACACACGCGTATGATTTAAACGATGTGAAATTACTAGCAGGTGGTGCCGTAACTGTCGTATTGGGTTCAGGTTTGCTGGCTTACCCCGTCGCCCGAATATTCAAATTTGACTGGCGGGTATTTTTGCCGCCTATGATGTTTAACAATTGCGGCAATCTGGGATTGCCGATTGCCGTTTTTGCCTTCGGCGAAGAGGCGTTGACTGCGGCGGTTATATTGATGATCACGTCCAATCTTTTGAACTACACCCTGGGCGTGCGCATGATGGCTAACCACATAGGTTTGCTGGATGTGCTGCGTGCACCCATGGTGATCGCATCTTTCGCCGGTCTCGCCGCCGGATTATTACAATGGCGTCCACCTGAACTCATCGCTATCCCTTTGGATATGCTGGGTCAGATTGCGATACCGCTGGTGCTTTTTTCATTGGGTGCGCGTTTAAAAGGTGTCAAGATCACGAATTGGCAAATTAGTGTTATCGGCGCCGTTGCCTGCCCTGTCGTTGGGGTAGCCGCGGCTTTGACCTATGCGCGCGTCGTGAATTTAGGGCCGGAATATTATTCGCAACTACTGGTATTTGCTGCCTTGCCGCCTGCAGTGATGAATTATCTGATAGCCGAGCGATATAAACAGCAACCGGAAGCAGTGGCGTCGATAGTAATGGTCGGGAACTTGTTCGCCTTGCTAGCGTTGCCGATCGTGCTGGTAGTCGCGTTGAATCATTTGTCAACCGCTATTTGAGTTTTGTTCTTATGCGTGAAATTGTAAACTTCGCCTTCCGCAGGCAGGCAGTGCCAGCAAAATAAGACGCCCTGGATGAATCAACAATCCGCTTATAACTACGACGAGTTGCTCGCATGCGGGCATGCTGAGTTATTCGGTCCCGGTAACGCGCAGTTGCCGTTGCCGCCCATGCTTATGTTTGATCGCATCGATTCGATCACGCAAGACGGTGGTGAGTTCGGCAAAGGGCTGGTAGTGGCATCGCTGGACGTAAATCCCGATTTATGGTTTTTTCAGTGTCATTTTGAAAACGATCCGGTTATGCCGGGTTGTCTGGGTGTCGATGCGATGTGGCAGTTGGTCGGTTTTTATCTGGGTTGGCGGGGCCGGCCAGGTCAGGGACGCGCGCTGGGTTCCGGTGACATTAAATTCAGCGGCCAGATAACACCCGAGAATAAAAAGGTGATTTACCGTATCGATTTCAAGCGTGTGATTATGCGAAAACTGACCGTTGGCATCGCGGACGGCACGGTTGAAGCGGATGGTGAGGTGATCTATACCGGTAAAGACCTGCGTGTCGGTTTGTTTGAACCCAAAAAATCGAGGTGAGGTAGTCATGCGTCGGGTAGCAATAACAGGTATTGGAATTGTGTCCAGTATCGGAAACAACAAAACTGAGGTGACGAATGCACTGCGTGAAGGGCGTTCCGGTATTGTGTATTGCGGTGAATATGAACAGTTGGGTTTTCGCAGTCACGTGCATGGGTCAGTCGATATCGATCTGGACGAGTTAATTGATCGTAAACTGAAACGTTTTATGGGCGATGCGTCTGCGTTTAATTATGTTGCCATGCGAGAAGCGATTGACGATGCGGGTCTCACCGACGATCAAATTTCAAATCCCCGCACCGGATTGATCGCAGGCTCCGGCGGTGCATCGACAGAAAATGTGGTGCGGGCGGCGGATTTATTGCGCGAAAAAGGCCTGCGCAAAGTCGGCCCGTACATGGTGCCGCGGACCATGGCCAGCACCAACAGCGCGTGTTTGTCGACGTCGTTTGGAGTGCAAGGCGTGGTGTATTCAATCAGCTCCGCATGCGCGACCAGCGCGCATTGCATAAGTCACGCGGCGGAATTGATTCAGTGGGGCAAGCAGGACATCATGTTCGCAGGTGGTGGTGAAGAAGTGCATTGGAGTTTAAGCGTGTTGTTCGACGCCATGGGTGCCTTGTCATCCAAATACAACGACACACCACAAACCGCCTCCCGTGCCTACGACGTTGACCGCGATGGTTTTGTTATATCCGGTGGCGGTGGCATTTTGGTGCTGGAAGAGTTAGAGCAGGCGCAAAAGCGCGGTGCAAAAATTTACGCCGAGCTGGTGGGGTACGGCGTTACAGCGGACGGTGCCGACATGGTGCAACCATCAGGTGAGGGTGGGGTGCGTTGCATGCAGCAGGCCTTGTCTACAGTTGATACGCCCGTGCAATATATCAATGCCCACGGCACCAGCACGCCGGTGGGGGACATGGTGGAACTGGAATGCATTCGTGAAGTGTTTGGCGATAATATTCCGCACATCAGCTCCACAAAATCGCTGACCGGCCATGCACTGGGCGCGGCTGGTGTTAACGAAGCCGTTTACAGTTTGTTAATGATGCAGGAGGGATTTGTGACGGCGTCGGCCAATATCCAAAACCTTGACCCAAAAGCGCAAGGTTATCCCGTTGTACGCGAACGCATTGACGATATCGAACTGAACACCGTTATGTCGAATAGTTTTGGTTTTGGTGGCGCAAATTCGAGCTTGATATTTCAGCGCCTTACCTGACCTTTATTCTCCAATGTCGAGTTTTGGAGTGACCGCGAATAAGGCTGTGCCGCCGGTGACTATTGAGGGGCATACAGGGCGGAATCACCATGTCGTGGTGACCTGGCTATTTGTTTGCTGCGCACTGATCTTCGCCATGGTGGTGTTGGGTGGCGTAACGCGTTTGACTCAGTCAGGGTTGTCCATGGTGGACTGGAAACCGGTTATGGGTGTGATTCCGCCATTGAACAATGCCGAATGGAATCAGGCATTTGAACAATACAAGCAATTTCCCGAATACCAATATGTAAACCAGGAAATGACTCTACCGGGGTTTAAACGAATCTATCTAGTGGAATACGCCCATAGAGTGTTGGGCCGTTTGATTGGTATTTGTTTTATTGTCCCATTTTTATTTTTCCTGGTGCGCGGAATGATTACCCGCCCATTGACCGGGAAACTGTTTGCCATATTTGTGCTCGGTGGTTTGCAGGGATTGATGGGTTGGTACATGGTTAAAAGTGGTTTGGTAGATAACCCGCACGTGAGTCAATATCGTCTGACCGCGCATTTAGGGTTGGCGGTATTGATCTATGGATTGATATTCTGGACTGCGCTGAACTTGATCAGGCCATCGAGTTTCAGAGTAACCAAAGAGGCACTATTTGCGCTTATATTGCTTGTCCTGGTGTCGTTGATGATTATCAGTGGTGGTTTTGTCGCAGGAACGCGCGCGGGATTCATTATGAATACATTCCCAACCATGAATGGACAGTGGTTACCGGATAATTTATTCGCATTGTCCCCAGCCTGGCGTAATTTGTTCGAAAACACGGTCACTGTTCAGTTTTTTCATCGCTGTGGAGCCTTGCTGGTTTTCATCGGTGTTATCAAACTGGCGGTTTATGTAATGTTAAACCAGGTGAAGCGTGCAAGGCAGTTGGCTGTCTGGTTGTTGGTAGCCGCTGTGTTGTTGCAGCTTGTACTGGGTATTAGTACATTGTTGTTGCGAGTGCCTGTCTCGCTCGGGGCAATGCATCAAGCAGGGGCGTTATTGTTGTTTGCGGCAGCCATTTTTGTTTTGCATGCGTTCTTAAGAGTTGATTTAAATTCAAAAAACCAAAAATATGAAACCCAAGAAAATTAAATTCATAGCTGAGCTGAGTTGCGTAGCGATGCTGTTTTATTCTCACGCTTGCTTTGCTGAAGAAGAACCCTTGTTCGAGCTCGGTCTTGGTCCCGGTGCGCTGGTGTTGCCGGATTATCGCGGCGCGAAAGAAGAGCGTGGTTATTTCATTCCCGTGATCTATCCGATATATCGTGGAAAAATTTTCCAACTGGACGATGAAGGCCTGCATGGTTTGCTGTACAAATGGCCGCGCGCGAAACTGGACTTCAGCGCCGATGGCAGTGTTCCCGTCGATAGCGACCGCATCGATATTCGTGAAGACATGCCCGATCTCGATCCGACTTTTCAGCTCGGGCCGTCACTTGAAATTACACTATGGGACGAGGCGCGCGCGCGTCAGGAGTTCATATTTAACGCGGCATTGAAAGGTGTTTTTGCGGTGAATTCCGGCATTGAACACATCGGGTTTACCTTTTCACCGCACGTGACCTATTACCGGCATATGCCATGGCTCGGTCGTTCATGGCGTTTAGGTTTATCCGGCGGTTTGGAGTTTAGCGATAACGAGTACCATGATTATTACTATACCGTCGAGCCAGAGTTTGTTCGTCCCGACCGGCCGTTGTATGACGCCGACGCGGGCTATGCCGGTACGCGTTTTACCGTATCGTTTCAAAGCATCAATGAAAAAAACTGGATTAGTTTATTCGCACGCTATGATTATATCGATGGCGCGGACTTCGAAGACAGCCCGTTAGTGTTGAAGAACGGCAGCTTGACTGCGGGTGTAGTCTTTACCTGGTTTTTATGGAAATCGAAGAAGATGGTGGATGTGGAGCCGTTTTAAGGGTGGCTGTCAGCTTTCGGCGATCAGTCCTTTAAATTAGAGATGGTGGTTGAAATACGGAAGACATTTTATGCTTTCAGGTAGGAGCGACCTTGGTCGCGAATGGTCTTAACTGGAATGACCGCCAGGGAAGGTGAAAATGCAAGATGACCATCGGAAACAATTCTTGCCTCCACTGTACTTAGAATGACTGCTACTAAAACCTAAACCCAATGCGCTGTCCGGGTCATCACTTTCGAACCGAGCTTCATTAAATCTTTAACCGGTGTCGGTAATTCCGCGCCGCCTGCTTTAATCGCGGTGGTGGCGTGTTCACTCTCGTCGATTTTCATTTGTTCGACAATGGCGCGGCTTCTTTCGTCTTGCTCCGGCAAACGCTCCAAGTGACCTTGTAAATGATCGGCGACCTGGTGTTCGGTTTCCGCTAGGAAACCAAGATTCCATTTATCGCCCGCAAGACCCGCCGCCGCACCAAGCGCAAACGAACCGGCGTACCAAAGTGGATTGAGCAGACTTTTGCGGGCGCCAAGTTCATCCAGGCGTTGTTCGCACCAAGCCAGGTGATCGTTTTCTTCCGCAGCCGCCTGTTCCAAAGATTTCTGAACATTTTCGTCTTTCGATGTGAGTGCCTGACCTTGATACAAGGCTTGTGCGCATACTTCGCCGACATGATTGACCCGCATTAGTCGCCCGGCCTCGCGGCGCTCAAAGTCGGATAAGTCAGTTTCATCAACATCTGCCGATGGATTGATGCGTCCGGTCGTGCGTGGTGCGCCACATACAGTCCGCAGCGCCTGGTCGGCGTTTAAGATGAGTTTGTCTACTAATGATTTTTTAGTCATGGCATTAATCTCCACTGGCTATTTTATAATGCCGCGTTGGTTACTGCATCCTTTAACGACAAGCTTTTATTTGTGCTAGATTGGGTAAAGCCAACTATAGAAATAAAACAAATGACCGACCAAAAACCCGCCGTTCTTGTTACCCGCAAACTGCCAGAAGCTGTCGAGCAACGGATACAGGAAAACTTTGATGCGAAATTCAATGCGCATGATCATCCTTTCACAACCGATGAAATGCTTGAGTTAGCCCGGGGTGTGGATGCTATATACGCTTGCCATACCGATAAATTTTCCGCAGAAGTCATCCGCCGTTTACCGAACAGCGTCCGTGCCATCGCCAACATCTCCGTGGGTGTTGATCATGTCGATCTGGATGCGGCCAAATCACGTGGCATTATTGTTACCAATACGCCCGGCGTGTTAGCGGACGCAACTGCCGAGTTAACCATGTTACTGATTCTCGCCGCGGCCCGCCGGGCGGGTGAGGGCGAACGTCTGGTACGTTCCGGTGGCTGGAATATGTGGAGTCCGAATTTTATGCTGGGCGTCCAAGTGACGGGTAAGCGCCTGGGCATTAT
The DNA here is from genome assembly GCA_965216365.1 of Arenicellales bacterium. Classification (GTDB taxonomy): domain Bacteria; phylum Pseudomonadota; class Gammaproteobacteria; order Arenicellales; family CBDCFT01; genus CBDCFT01. The sequence continues at coordinate 268,302 of CBDCFT010000003.1, forward strand.
CGGCATGGGCGGCGTTGGACAGGTGGTTGCAAAACGCGCCCGTGGATTCGATATGCAGATTCATTACTACAATCGCATGCGTTTAGCGCCAGAAATCGAACAAGACGCGATATATCATGAAAGCTACGAGGATCTTTTGCCGCAATGTGACTTTCTCACATTGCATTGTCCGGCCACGCCTGAAACACACCGGTTATTGAACGCCGAACGTATCGCATTGTTGCCGGACGGTGCCATTGTCGTGAACGCCGCCCGTGGCAGCGTTGTAGATGAGACGGCACTGATGGCTGCACTAAAATCGGGCAAATTGGCAGCGGCCGGTTTGGATGTATTCGACAATGAGCCAAATATCGATCCTGCATGGCGCGAATTGGACAATGTGTTTTTAATGCCTCATGTCGGCAGCGCCACACACGAAACACGCAATGCAATGGGTTTTATGGTGGTCGACAATCTCAAAGCTATCTTTGCCGGCCAGGAACCGCCCAATCGCTTGGTATAGCAAGTGGTATAGCAAAAGACCTGTAACATGCTAGGATATGAGGTTCTTGACCGATTCTGCGTTTAAGTACGTGATCGGGAAAAGGGGTACACGACCACTTGCCGGTCAGTACAAGAATAATTACTTAATACAAATCTCTCTTAAGAGGAGTTATGCGATGAAATCAGATAATAAAACTACGTCCGTGGATAAAACCAAAGGACGCCGGAATTTTCTGAAAGCCGGCGCGGGCGCAACCGCAGCAGTTGTTGCTGTACCTTACGTCGCCAGAGCTGAAACTGTTTTAAAGGTTCAAGCGGCCTGGGGCGGGGGAATCTTTCTCGAGTTCGCACAAGACTACGTCAATAAAGTAAACGCCATGTCCGGCGGTTCGCTGAAGATCGACTTGCTGGCGGTGAACTCAGTAGTGAAAACCGCCGAGATGCAAACCGCTGTGCATAAAGGCGTACTCGACGGCGCGCATCTGGTACCGGCGTATTGGTATTCGAAAAGCGCCGCCGCTTCTTTGTTCGGTACCGGTCCGTGCTGGGGTTGGAATGCTAATCAACTGTTAGGCTGGATTAAGTACGGTGGCGGTAGCGAGTTGTACTATGAATTAATGGATGCGCTGAAACTGGATATCGTTGGTTTCTTTAACAGCCCGATGCCGGCACAACCCTTAGGTTGGTTTAAAGAGCAAATTACCAGCTCGGAACAGATGAAAGGGTTGAAATACAGAACCGTCGGTTTGGCGGCGGATGTACTGCAGGAAATGGGCATGTCAGTCGTGCAGTTGCCCGGTGGTGAAATTCAACCGGCGATGAAAAGCGGTCTCATTGATGCAGCCGAATTCAACAATCCGACTTCGGATAAAGACTTCGGTATGCAGGATGTTTCGAAAGACTACCACTTGGCAAGTTTTCACCAGAGTCAAGAAGCATTTGAAATTATTTTTAACAAGAGCCTGTTTAACAAGTTACCTGAAGAGCACCAGGCGATTCTGGAATATGCTTCTGAAGCGTCTTCTGCTGACTTTACCTGGAAGTCTCAGGACCGTTACTCCAATGACTTGATCGCATTGGAAGAACTAGGTGTGAACGTGCATCGTACACCGGATTCGGTCATGCAGGATCAATTAAACGCGTGGGATGTAGTTACCGCGCGATTGTCCGAAGCTGATCCGTTCTTTGCGAAAGTTGTCGAGTCGCAAAAAGCATGGGCCAAGCGCGTGGTTCGCTACGAGTCACTCAACGCTCCGGATTATGCGGGTGCTTATAAGCACTACTTTGGAGAAATGGTTTAAGGTTCAATGTTGCGCACCGGGCCGGTATACGCCGGCCCGGTTTTTCGTTTGAAATGCCAAATGCCATCTTTTGGCGCCATTAAATCAAGAAAGTCCGCGGCGTTTTAGCGACGCGATGGACGAGGGGATAATCGATATCGGCACCGAAGGGGTTGCGAGTATAAGCTCGTGGCTCCGGACTTAAAGTGCGTAAACCGAAGCCGCCAGGTTAAATCTTATGAATCGATTTCTGCATTTTGTTGACAGTCTGAGTGTTTGGGTCGGTAAGGCCTTCGCGTGGTGTATCGTCGTGCTGACATTCGCTACCTGTTATGAAGTTTTTGTGCGCTACGTGCTAAATAAGCCGACGGTCTGGGCCTTCGACATGAGTGTGCAAATGTACGGTGCCTTGTTCGTCATGGCGGGCGCCTATGCTTTGGCCCAGGACGCGCACGTTCGTGGCGATGTGTTGTACCGTTTGATGTCGCCGCGCACCCAGGCATCGATCGATCTCACCTTGTATATCGTTTTTTTGCTCCCCGCCGTATTTGCCCTGACTTGGTACGGCTACGGCTTTGCAAAAGACTCCTGGTTTTATAAAGAAGTGAGTTGGAGTAGTCCCGCTCGCATTCAGATTTATTTTTTCAAAACGCTTATTCCCATTGCTGGTGTTTTGATCATGTTACAGGGTTTGGCGGAGTCTATCCGTTGTGTTATGTGCATCCGAGATGGCAAGTGGCCGCCGCGTATGCATGACGTTGAGGAAACGGAAACCATGTTGATGCATGAAGCCGAGGATGAGAAAGCATTAAACAAGGGGGCAACACAATGACCGATCCGCAAATCGCCATCGTCATGCTGGTGTTGTTTATCGGCATGGTGTTGCTGGGTTTCCCCATTGCCTTTACTTTGCTCGCCATGGGTTTGGCGTTTGGCTATTACGCCTATTACGACGCGCTGCGCATGGATACGATTTTCGACAATCGTATTTTTGATCTTACTGTGCAGAACACTTTCTCGGTGATGTCCAACGATGTGTTGGTAGCGATTCCGCTATTTCTATTCATGGGTTATATCGTCGAGCGGGCGAACATCGTTAACCGTTTGTTCTTTTCCCTGCAACTCGCGGCGCGCCATTTACCCGGTTCGATGGCGGTGGCGGCGTTAGCCACATGCGCAATTTTCGCCACAGCCACCGGCATTATCGGCGCGGTGGTGACCTTGATGGGCATGCTGGCATTACCGGCCATGCTCAAGGCAGGTTACGACAATAAGTTTGCATCCGGCGTTATTTGTGCCGGTGGTTGTTTGGGGATTTTGATACCACCCAGCATTATGTTGATTGTGTACGCAGCCATCGCCGAGTTGTCGCCGTTGCGTTTATATGCTGCGGCCATGTTTCCCGGTTTGATTCTCGCAGGCATGTACATGGTGTACGTGGTCGTGCGTTCTACTATAAATCCCAAACTCGCGCCCAAACCGCGGGAAGAGGATGTACCACCGACGGCAATGATTGTTTTTCAGGTAGTGACTTCGGTGATTCCTCTGGCGGTTTTGATACTCGCGGTGCTCGGTTGTATTCTGTTTGGCCTGGCGACGCCTGCCGAAGCCGCCGGTGTCGGCGCTTTGGGCGGTTTGGTGTTGGCTTTGGCCTATCGCTCCCTGACCTGGGAGCGGTTTAAGGAATCCGTATTTTTAACCGCGAAAACATCGGCCATGGTGTGCTGGTTGTTCGTCGGTTCGTGGACATTTGCGTCGGTATTTTCCTATCTGGGTGGGCATGCCTTGATCGAAGAGTGGATTCTCGCTTTGAGTCTCGGCACAGTGGGATTTTTGATTTTGGCCCAGGTGATTATTTTCCTGCTCGGCTGGCCGTTGGAGTGGACGGAGATATTGATTATTTTCGTGCCGATATTTTTGCCCATGCTGGATACCTTCGGCGTCAATCCGTACATGTTCGCCATGTTGATCGCATTAAACTTGCAAACGTCGTTTTTGACACCACCCATGGCAATGTCGGCGTATTATTTGAAAGGCGTGGCACCGCCACACATACAGTTAGTTGAAATTTTTCGAGGCATCATGCCTTATCTCGCTATCGTAATTTTATGCATGGTGTTGATATACATGTTCCCTGGAATCGCGCTGTGGTTGCCGGATTATTTCTTCGGCAAGTTGCCGTCCTAGATTTTCGTCGCTAAGTTTTCGTTGCTGAATAGCGGGCAATAAATGTCGTTGCATTCCCTTGGAATCACCGATGCGGTGGATACTCTTGTCCGTGGCGAAGCATCCTCGGAAGATCTGGTTGCCGATTGTCTTGAGCGCATTGATGAGTTTGAACCCGCTACCCAGGCCTGGGCGCATCTAAATCCCGAGGCGGCATTACAGCAGGCGCGTTCGCGGGATGAGACGCGTCGTCGTGGCCGCGCACTGGGTAGATTACATGGCGTGCCGGTAGGGATTAAGGACATCGTCGATACTGCCCGTGTTCCGACCGAGTGTGGCTGTGAATTATTCTCGGGACGTATACCGACGAAAGACGCCTGGTTGGTGCAAAAACTGCGTGACGAAGGCGCGGTGATCATGGGCAAAACTGTCACCGCTGAGATGGCGACCTTTGCTCCGGGTAAGACGCGTAATCCGCATAATCCGGACCATACACCGGGCGGCTCTTCCAGCGGCAGCGCGGCCAGTGTGGCCGCATTTATGGTTCCGGGCGCGGTTGGCAGTCAAACTAACGGTTCGGTGATTCGCCCAGCAGCTTATTGCGGCGTCATAGGCTTTAAACCGAGTCATGGATTCATTTCAACGCAAGGCGTTTTAAAGCAATCGCCATTTCTGGATCAGGTTGGCGTGTTCACAAGATCGATTCCCGATGCCGCTTTGTTGGCGGAAATCATTATCGGCTCACATCCCGATGATGACGTTGCAGGAGTCAGCAGACCAAAGCCGCCCTTGTTGCGTATCTGCAATGAAGAACCACCCATGCCACCCCGCTTCGCCTTCGTACGCACCGCGCGCTGGAGTCAAGCGGATGAGGCGACGCAAGCGGGTTTCGAACAAGTTGCCGAAGCGTTAGGCGAGCGGGTGGATGAAATTACCTTGCCACCGATTTTTGATGCCGTTTGGGATTGGCAAAAAATAGTCAACGAAACCGATATTGCGGCGAACTACGGCGCTCTTTGTGCGCGTGGAATGGACAAGATTAGTTCGTCCTTGCGCAGTCAAATTGAAAATGGCCGTGTGACAAAAACCGTTGACTATTTGCATGCTCAATCCCAACGTGCAGCGTTAAACTCATGTCTAGACGAAATTTTTGAGGATTACGATGCACTGATTACGCCTGCCGCCACGGGCGAGGCACCGAAAGGTCTGGATCACACCGGTGATCCGGTATTTTGCACACCCTGGACGTTTTGCGGTGTTCCTGCACTGACTTTGCCATTGTTGCAAGGCGAGTCGGGTTTGCCGGTCGGTGTGCAGTTAGTAGGTCAATATGGCGACGACGGACGCTTGCTTCGCACCGCACGTTGGCTGCAAAATGAGATAGATAGAATCTGATGAATGTGTCATTTCGAGCACAGCGAGAAATCTTTAAAAATCGAATCATCAGTTCACTTTAAGATTTCTCCCTTCGGTCGAAATGACAGGGTTGAATTAATCTGAATTTCCATTGCACAATCCTAAAATGCGAAATAGGATAACCACATGAACGAACGAATCGCAGGCGCTATTGCCATGATTATTGTCAGCGCATTTTTACTGGGTCTGGCCAATTCCATCAGCCAGACACCGTTCTGGGTCATCGTGTTATGCGTTTTGCCAATGGGTTGGATTGCCTGGTGGCAGGAAACCGTGCGGCATAAATCTGATTATTAGCGATAAACCTTTTTCGGCGCGACGTGTAGCGCCCTAACAATTAGCAGGATCCATAATCGGGATCGAATGAAATGGAATCCGGGAATACTAGGCACGTTGCATTTCTGAATTTCGCTACGCCACATCCAGGCTATCACTACTCGTCGTTAGGTTGAATTGAGTTCGAAATTTAGCAAGAACACGTAAGGTGGGTTGAGGTAGGGTGCAACGTGTTGCACCGAAAACAAGACTACAAAATCAAAATCGCACGAAAATCATTCACATTGGTTAGGTGTGGGGCCAGTAATAATTAGCTGGTTTAGTTTTTTAAAGCAAGAATAAGCATTGTTTCGGTCTAAAAAATCTTGCGCGTTTAGACCGTGGTCTTGGTTTCTTTGTAAAGTCTCCGGTGTTATGAAAGCTCCCGCATTATCTTCGGTTCCATCGATGCCGTCCGTATCACACGCGATGGCATGAATGTTCGGATGTCCGTTAAGCGCAATCGCAAGAGATAATAAATATTCCACATTGCGCCCGCCACGTCCGTTACCTTTGATAGTAACTGTGGTTTCACCGCCGGACAACACAATGCAAGGTGGTGTGATCTTGTTCTTTCCGCTAGTGATATCCAGCGCGAAGTAAGCGTGCTCTTTTGCTACCTTGCGTGCTTCACCTAGCACGTCATCGCCGAGATTCAACACAGCTAATCCGGCGTCTTTCGCGCGTGATTCTGCGGCGGCCAAAGAATCTTTCGCGGCGGCTAACAAAATGACTTCGCTGCTATCAAAGATAGCGTCACTCGGTTTAGGCGTTTCCGCCACATCGGATTTCAGATGAACCGATACAGAGTCCGGTAACTGTATTGCATACTTTTCGAGTATCGCGATGGCGTCGTCGCAAGTCGTTGCATCCGGCAATGTCGGACCAGAACCGACCATGGTCACGTCGTCTCCGGGAATATCGGAGATCACGTAGGTCACCACGCGCGCCGGCGAGCAAGCCGCAGCCAGTCGACCGCCTTTGATGGCGGATAAATGTTTGCGCACGCAATTCATTTCGATGATGTTCGCGCCGCTGCGCAGTAAGGCCTGATTGATATATTGTTTGTCTTGCAACGTGAGCCCGGGCGCGGGTAGTGGGAGCAGGGCGGATGCGCCACCGGACATGAGACAAACGACCAGGTCATCCGCCGTTAAACCTTGGGTCAGGAACAGCATTTCCTTTGCCGCCTCCTGTCCCGTAGCATCCGGTACCGGGTGTGCGGCTTCGATGACTTTGATGTTCTCGCATTCCACCGCGTGACCGTAGCGCGTGACGACGAGTCCGCTTACGGGTTTGGGCCACCGTTTTTCGAATACACGCGCCATACTGGCAGCAGCTTTACCCGCGCCGAGGACTAATGTTTTGCCAGCAGGCAACGGTGGCATTCGGTTATCAAACAGGTGATCGGGAGACACTGCTTGGACAGCAGTACGAAACAGTTCACGTAAAAATCCCAATGGATCTGCGCTGTCAACCAACGAAATTTCTCCTTTTACGCAGCGTCGGTTAGCCGGTCAATCCAAACCAGTCCCGATTCCGTGTCAGCTTTGGGAAAATACTCGCAACCAATCCATCCGTCATAACCGATCTGATCAATATGAGAAAACAGAAATTCGAAGTTGATCTCTCCCGTACCGGGTTCATGCCGGCTTGGGTTATCGGCAATTTGCATGTGTTTGATTTTATTCATATGCTTTTCAATCGTGCGCGCCAGGTCGCCTTGCATGATTTGCATATGGTAGATATCGAATTGCAAAAAAAGATTATGCGAATCTACAAGCCGAATAATTTCCAAAGCTTGTCGCATGGTATGCAAATAGAATCCGGGGTTGTCGTTCGTGTTTACCGGTTCGGTCAACAGGCGAATATTTTCCTTGCCAAGTTCCTGCGCAGCAAATTTTAAATTGTCGAGTAGCGTTTGTTTTGTCACATCTTCGTCAGTTTCAGGATCGGGAATTCCCGCCAGGCAATTGAGTTGTTTGCAATCGAAAACATTCGCATAGCTGATCGCTAACTCAACTCCATCCTGAAATTCTCCCATTCGGTCGGGTAAGCACGCAATACCACGCTCTCCGGTCGCCCAATCGCCGACGGGGATGTTGTGTAACACCATTTCGAGTCTATTTTTATATAACCGGTCTGCGATTACGTTTTTATCGAACGCATAGGGCAACTGACACTCGACAGCACCAAAACCCGCTTTGGCCGCCGCATCAAAGCGGTCAGGGAAATCGTACTCAGTAAAGAGTAATGTCAGATTGGCGGCGAACTTGGGCATGACTCTATATCATCAAAGTCGTCTGGACGTGTTAAGGTTATACAATAGGTCACGACATCGTAACATTATGAGACCTGCACATTTTCAAATAGAACAATGAATCTTGCACTCGAACCGGCATCGCAATCAGTGGATCGATCAGAGTTGATTAGACGGCTCAGCGATCAGTTGCCGCGCGATGCCATCCTAACTGAAAACGAAGAACTGGCGCCTTACGAATGCGATGGTATCAGCGCCTACCGTTCGGTGCCGTTGCTGGTTGCCCTGCCTTACACCGTGGAACAGGTACAGGCGGTCATGCGTATCTGCTCAGAGTTGTCGGTGCCGGTGGTGGCGCGTGGTGCCGGCACCGGCCTGTCCGGTGGCGCATTGCCGTTAGCCAATGGCGTGTTGTTGAGTCTGACGCGGTTTAATCGGCTCCTGCATATCGACGAACCAAACCGAACCGCAAGGGTGCAGCCCGGTGTCACAAACCTGGCTGTATCGGAAGCCGTCGCGCACCTGGGTTTGTATTACGCACCAGATCCATCATCGCAGATCGCCTGTAGTATCGGTGGTAATGTCGCGGAAAATGCCGGCGGTGTGCATTGTCTAAAATACGGCCTTACCGTACACAACATTCTGAGTCTGGACGTGATTTTAGTCACCGGTGAGCGGGTAACCATTGGCAGCCAGGCGCTCGATTCTCCCGGCTACGATCTGCTAGCATTGATGACGGGTTCGGAAGGCATGTTAGGTGTCATCGTTGAAGTGACAGTCAAATTATTGCCCAAACCGCAAACTGCCAAAGCCATTATGGGTGTATTCGATGATGTCGAACAGGCTGGCGATGGGGTCGCCGCCATTATCAGTGCCGGAATTATCCCGGGTGGTCTGGAGATGATGGATAATCCCGCTATACGTGCTACGGAAGATTTTGTGCAGGCGGGTTATCCGACTGAGGCGGCGGCCATATTGTTGTGTGAGCTGGATGGCACGGCAGAAGAAGTCGACGACCAGATCACAACGGTTTCGGAGTTGCTCAAGCAAAAGGGCGCGCAGGAAATTCGCATTGCACGAGATGAAAACGAACGCCTGCTGTTCTGGTCGGGTCGCAAAAATGCATTTCCAGCGGTTGGCCGTATTTCGCCGGATTATTATTGTATTGACGGAACCATTCCGCGGCGTCATTTGAGCAAGGTATTGCGAGGTATTGCGGATTTATCCGAACAATATGATTTACGTGTGGCTAATGTTTTTCATGCCGGCGACGGCAATCTGCATCCGTTAATTCTTTACGATGCCAACAAACCGGGCGAGTTGGAACGTACCGAAGAGCTGGGTGGAAAGATTCTTGAGTTATGTATCGAAGTCGGCGGTACGATCACGGGCGAACACGGTGTTGGTGTGGAAAAAATCAATCAAATGTGTATCCAGTTTCAAGAAGCGGAACTGGAGCAGTTTCATCTAGTTAAATCGGCGTTTGATGCCGAAGCATTGTTGAATCCCGGCAAGGCAGTACCGACACTGGCGCGTTGCGCGGAGTTCGGTGCGATGCATGTGCATGGTGGAAAATTACCGCATCCTGAACTCGAACGTTTTTGACTGATGCCCGATAGCGATAAAGTCACAGAATTGTGTGGCGCGGTTCAGCAGGCACAGGAATTCGGTACGGCGCTGCGAATTGTCGGGGGGAATACAAAAGCATTTTACGGCAGTCAATGCGATGGCCAGGAACTATCCACCGGGGAACATAGTGGCATTGTCAACTATGATCCGACGGAACTGGTAATTACCGCACGATCGGGAACGCGTCTTAGCGAACTTGAAAGTGTTTTGGCGGAACAAAACCAAATGTTGCCGTTTGAGCCACCGCATTTCGGCGATGCGGCAACCTTGGGGGGCACGATAGCGTGCGGATTTTCCGGCCCGCGTCGACCCTACACGGGTAGTGCGCGGGATTTCGTGCTTGGCGTTCGTTGTATTACCGGGCGAGGCGAGCACTTGCAGTTCGGTGGACAGGTGATGAAGAACGTGGCGGGTTACGACGTATCGCGTTTATTGACCGGCGCGCTCGGCACCTTGGGTGTTATTACCGAGGTGTCACTCAAAGTATTGCCGAAATCACAAACGGAAATCACATTGCAATTTGAGGCGGAACAACAGTTCGCCATTAACCGCATGAACGAGTTGGCGGCCCAGCCTGTTCCATTGAGTGCGGCGTGTTGGCACGATGGATTCGTGCGTCTGCGCCTGTCCGGCACCGAACAAGGCGTAAACGCTGCCCGGCGAAAAGTTGGCGGTGAACTTGTTAGTGAAGGCGATAGTTTCTGGATGGAATTACGCGAACAAATGCTGCCATTTTTTAGTAGCAATCGACCGCTATGGCGCTTATCTGTTCCGCCTGCCACGCCAAAACTTGCGCTTGATGGCGATGCGATTGTTGACTGGGGCGGAGCGCAACGTTGGGTTTGTTCAGACGAAGACGCTAAAAAAATTCGCGCATCGGTTACCGACATAGGTGGTCACGCGACCTGTTTTCGTAACCATGAAAACAGCGATGATGTATTTCATCCATTGCCTGAAACGATTATGCAACTGCACCGCAACCTGAAACAATCTTTTGATCCCAAGGGAATTTTGAATTCCGGGAGAATGTATGATTTTTAAATGCGGTCTGCTTTCGGCGATCAGCCATCAGCTTGCAGCAGTTGTGTGATTGTATAAATATGCCGACCGCTGACAGCCGATAGCTAACAATGCAAACCTCGCTCGCCGATTTCATCAAGGACACGCCACAGGGTGATGTGGCGGATTCCATCCTGAGAAAGTGTGTGCATTGCGGGTTTTGCACGGCGACTTGCCCGACTTATCAATTGTTGGGCGATGAACTGGATGGGCCGCGTGGCCGTATTTATCTCATGAAGCAAGTGATGGAGGGTGAGCCATGCACGCAAAAAACCCAGTTGCACCTGGATCGTTGTTTGATCTGTCGCTCCTGTGAGACTACTTGCCCGTCAGGCGTTGAGTATGGGCGTTTGTTGGACATCGGCCGTGAAGTCGTAGAGCAACGCGTTGAACGGTCGGTAATTGAAAAGCTGATGCGATATGGTATTCGCTCGGTTATTCCGCACGCGAAACGATTTTCCGCGTTGTTGAAGCTGGGGCAAACCGTGCGACCCCTGCTGCCGGGAGCGCTACGCAAGACCGTGCCGCCGAAGCGCGTTGCGAAGGCACGGCCACAAGCACGGCATGAGCGCCGGATGTTAGTACTGGCAGGCTGCGCGCAATCCGGTGCCGCACCCAACATTAACGCCAGCGCGGCCCGGGTTTTGGATTCCCTGGGTATCAGTCTGATTGAGGCGGAGGACGCGGGCTGTTGCGGCGCGGCAAGTCTGCATCTGTCAGCGCGCGACGAAGCGCTCGAGTATATGCGGCGTAATATCGATGCCTGGTGGCCTTATGTGGAACAAGGTTTTGAATCAATTGTGATGACGGCCAGCGGTTGCGGTGTGACGGTAAAAGAATACGGCGAATTGTTGTCCCATGACGTAAATTATGCGGAGAAAGCCGATAGAGTTTCGATTTTGACCCAAGATTTAAGCGAAGTCATTGCGAAGGAGTACGGGAACGCTCAACCGGTGTCCTCGCGCAATCAACGCGTTGCATTCCAGGCGCCGTGTACACTGCAACACGGATTAAAAATTCGCGGTACAGTCGAGGATATACTTAAGCGGGCTGGATATTCTCTAACCCACGTGCCGGACGCGCATTTGTGCTGTGGTTCGGCAGGTACCTATTCGATCCTGCAAAGTAAACTGTCTGGTCAACTGCGCGAGCGAAAAGTAAACGCACTGACCAGCGATACACCGGATGTGATTGCTACGGCTAACATCGGTTGCCTGTTGCATATTGAACCAGTTACTCGGGTTCCGGTAAAACACTGGATTGAACTGCTCGATATTTAAATGTAAACACGTACACAAGCTCGCACAACGACAAAACAATGAGTAAAGAACATTATTACAAATACCACGTTTTTTTCTGTATCAACAAACGGCTTACCGGCAAAGAGTGTTGTGCGGATAAAAATGCGGTAGCCATGCGCGATTACGCCAAACAGAAAGCCAAAGAGCTGGGGATTCACGGCAAAGATGGTGTGCGTATCAATCAAGCCGGTTGTCTTGATCGCTGCGAGGAAGGACCGACGGTTGTGATCTATCCCGAAGGAGTCTGGTACACGTATATTGACGAGACCGATATCGACGAGATCATTGATCAACACCTGATTAAGGGAAAGATCGTCAAGCGTCTACTGATTTAGTTTTTTTAAGTGGTTGTTTTGTTTTGCTGGCGGTTTATCACGTTTTGCGCCAGCGTAAGTTTAAACGCGGTCAACCCATTTTTTTGTTTAGTAATTCATCATTGATAAGACGAAGCTTAACATTGCTTTTTATCGGGCCTTTTATTTCAAAAGCTTTTTTAGCTTTGCGATTCCAGTACCCGACATAGGGCTGAATGCTGAGCACGGAACCAGCGGATTGAAATGGACTGTTATCAAAGTATTGTTTTATATTATCGCTTTCGCACTTCACTTGTCGTGCCGAAACGAGAATAAACGAGCGTGAGTGTTTGTGTTGCGCAATCACTTCATCGACGGTTAAATAATCCTTTTTATTAATGCAAGTCTTCCAGTGGTAAATCTGATTGACTATTCCGTCTTTGATATCGAACAAGTAGAACCCGTTGCCGCTTGGATAACCGAATTTATTCCTTTTGAGGCCCTTCAAGGTCAGTCGTTGTGCCATAGTGGGCAGCGTTGTGTAGTGAAACAGGCTCGCTTTAACGCTCATGGTGGAATGAATATCAACAATGGCATATTTGCCTATGGAATCAGCCGGCAGGTATTCGATCAGTGTATCGTTATTTTGTGACAGTAGCTGTTTATACAGACGGTCGTTTAGCAACCCAGGATCGGTTTTCTTTTCTAAAAACGTGGCATAGTCTTGATAATGTAATGTCGTGGATTCTTTTATAGAGCTGGAATAGTAATTTTGGTTACCCAGGTTTCCAGCAAGCAGGCAAATCTCGTCTTCGTTGTTCGAGTTTCCAACCAAACCGTTCATGTTTATACATTGATCGACCCAAACCACTCGTGGTGATACCTTCAGCAGTGCGATGTTTTTCGCCGCCTCCTTACCGTAAAAATCAATTATTTTAGAATGTTTGTCCAAAACCAACGCGGTTGGTATGGAATAAACATTTTCGTCAATAACCATAGTTTTCGACGATAAATTAATTTCAATGGCGCGATGTTTGAATGATGGCATTTGCCACAATTTTTTACCTATTGAAAGGTTGCTGGTTTGAAGCATAGCGTTTAATTTTGCTTCGCCCTGTTGTTCGATTAAGTTGGGCCGGGGGTCCAGCGCACTCGTGCCAAGGCCAATTCTGTTTAATTTGTTGCCAGTGATGTAGCCCAGTACCGTGGCACCGAGGTCAAGACTGGAAAACCGGCGTGACATAGTTTCAGGTTTTCGATCACCGTCGAAGATAGAAAACAACAAACGTCTATGGTTTTGTTTATCAGCTTCTTTTAGCCGTTTTCCAACATTAAACGGGTAAGCGGCGTGGTCATTCATCATAATAATGACAAGCTCGTCGCCCCATTTTTCCTTTACTCGTTTTATAAATCGCGCGAGTAATTTTTCGCTGCAATAGACCGCATGCTGGATTTTGTGATCGGCGTCCGGATAATTGGTGAAATTGTTTTCGATGCACCAATTCGAAACCCGGTTTTCACCAAACGCATCGTGCGTATCCAGGGTTAGCATGGTGAAAAAGAACGGATCTTGAGTTCCGGTTTCCATCAGCTCGTCAAGTCGACCTTCAACTTTTTGCAGTAGTTTGTCATCGTGCAATCCCCAGGGGCCGTAGTGAGATTCATTCGAACCCGGATCGTAAAGCTCCTTGCGCCCGTTTACCTCGTCAAAACCATGGGAACGCAAAAATCCGCCTTTGTTTGTGAAGGATAAATACGCCCCTTGATAGAAAATGTTGTAGTAACCCAATTTTTTTGTAATGTCACCGAGGCACTGGGCTTTTGGCATATAAACATCGCTGTTGCCGCTTTGCTCAAGACCTCCCGCCGGCGAATTGATAGGTACACCGCAAAGCGAGGCGATCATTCCCGCGATGGTGTGCGTCGCACCCCAGGTCATTCGGACATCGGTAAAATCCAAAGCCTGTTTCGATAAATCTTCGAGTTCAGTCATCAAATTCTCGTAGTAGCGACTATCGAAATAGGTGCGCTCGAGACTCTCGAGGTATATCAACAGGACATTGGGTAACGCGCTAATTGCTTGTTTAGCCTGCCTGATTTGTTGGTCGGAGTAATAGTTGTCGTCGATGGTTTGCAGGACAAGCTCTGAAGAGTTTGAGTTAGTGAGGCGATAAATCAGATTCGCACTGGTAATGGCAAAAGGGTGCAATGCCAGCATCAGTATCAAACAAACTGAGTAAATGAGTTTTTGTTTGCCCGCCCAACGAGTTGTTCGATGTTGTTTTGTCGAAAAGAAGATGACAATGAATAGTACGATCAGCAGTAGACCTGCTTTCTGGTAATTCTCAAATGAGTAGAACGCAGCGGAGAAAGAGTGGCTGTTTAAATGCGTGAGTACGTCGAATGTAATGCCTTCACTCGTGAAATAGTTAGCAACAAAATACGCGATTGTCATAAAGGCGAAGGCTATATACGCGATAATGCGTACAAAGTTTCTCAGAAAAGAACGCTGATGCGTGCCGTAAGCAATGAAAGCGTTAAACAATGCAAATACGATAACCAGCAGTAGCGCATGCGGCCAATTAAGCGTCGTCATTGAAAACAAAAAACCTAATATGATGGCGCTGCCAATCAATGGCGTTTGGTTAACAATGCGTTTAATCATCGGCCTATTAGGTTGTGAAATCAGAATAAATTTGCGGGCATTCGCTATAAGATCGCCGTGAATGGATACATGGTGCGATCAAACGTTCGCTAGAAATACATTATGCCTTATTGATTTGGCAATGCAGCAGTGCCAGACCGGGTATCCAGTGAGCAATTTTAGATATGTGCACGGCTCCGTCGGCATGGCGCACGAGACACTGGGGCGGTTGCCAGTTCGTCTTATAGTAAAGACATAAAACAGGAACAGCAGAAGCTGACACTTCAGTCAACATGTACGTCAACGCTGCGACGACCGTCTGCGGTGTTTTTCGCTCTCAATCATGCCAGGGCGTGCGGCTCCTTTATCGGGGGAAATCATTAGAGTCCGTTAAACTTCGGGAGGCAGTGACGTTCCCAGATATTAAGATGTCGTTTTACTATGCCTTGTAAAACATTGTTAATTCAGGCTGTGTTTAGGGTAGGTTAGGGTAAAATGCGTGCATCTGAGGTTGACAGAATCGTCTCAATATAAGAGAATAAGAATTTACTAATATATGTGTTGGAACGGATTCGGGCACGTGATTGAACTTTAAGGCTCCTCCATCCTCCTTTGGTGGTTTGGGCGTGGCACACTCTGCCACGCCTTTTTTTTGCCCGGGGTTTTCGTACTTTGTACGCTGATCGCCACCGAGTCCAAAGTAAATGCAGGATAAATCCTTGTTCTTCTTTACACCAGGGCGCGTGTTTTGTAGTATCCGCCGTCCTCGAATTTAGATGTGTTCCAGCGAAATACCCATGAAAACATTCGTAGCCAAGCCGCAAAACGTGCGCCGGGAATGGTTGCTCGTCGATGCCCAGGACAAGGTTCTCGGCCGTCTGGCAACCGAAGTCGCACGCCGTCTTCGTGGCAAGCATAAAGCTGAATACACCCCCCATGTCGATACCGGCGACTATGTGGTGATCATTAACGCAGAAAAGGTCCACGTGACCGGAAACAAGGAGCGGAACAAGGTGTATCACCGTCACTCCGGTTTTCCCGGCGGCATTAAATCCGTCACTCTGGACAAGGTGCGCGCTACCCATCCGGAACGAATTATCGAAACGGCGGTTAAAGGCATGTTGCCGAAAAATTCGCTGGGCCGCACGATGTTTTCAAAACTGCGTGTTTATGCCGGGGCCGATCATCAGCACCAGGCACAACAGCCAAAACCCATAGAAATTTGAAAGTAGAGATTTAAAAACACATGGCAGCTTCACAAGATACTTATATCGGCACCGGACGGCGCAAATCATCGACTGCAAGAGTTTATTTACGACCCGGCAGTGGCGCTATTACAGTCAATAAGAAAGCCCTGGACGACTATTTTGGCCGCGAAACCTCGCGCATGGTGGTACGCCAGCCATTAGAAACGGCAGAGTTAGCGAATCGGTTCGATATTCAGGTCAATGTGGCTGGTGGTGGCAATAGCGGTCAGGCCGGCGCGATTCGTCTGGGCATTACCCGGGCGTTGATGGAATACGATGAAACACTGCGGAGTCCGTTGCGAAAAGCGGGGTTTGTTACCCGCGATGCACGTGAGGTTGAGCGTAAGAAAGTGGGTCTGCACAAGGCGCGCAAACGTCCACAGTACTCAAAGCGATAAATTTGAGATTGGTTTTCAAGAAAGCGCCGCTATCAGCGGCGTTTTTTCTATGTGTAATTTATCCCGGGCTATAACTTGACGAATAACCGTCGCCGCTCGATACTCCCGTGCTTAGCTGAACCCACTGGGGGATCGTCTAGCGGTAGGACTGCGGACTCTGACTCCGCCAGCCCAGGTTCGAATCCTGGTCCCCCAGCCAATACACTTTAAATTTAATGCGTTTTCAAATAATGCGCCTAATGGTACAGCTGTTTCACTGGCAAAGCAGACGCTCGAAAATAAACCCCACTCAGGCCGGCGTGTTATTACGCATGAAATTATAAGGTGACAGCCATATTGTCCCAATCCAATTACACGCCGGCATATAAAGTGGAGAAACTGGGTAGAAAGGTTGCCATTACGTTTCTGGTTGCGGTACTGCTCAAGCTGTGGCTGGTCGAAGCACACGAGATTTACGCGGATCGCACACCTCATGACGGTTTGCTGTTCGCGTTTCAGGCTTACAACCTGTTAGATGGAAACTGGTTGGGAAGCTTCAATGACAAAACGCTGATCAAAGGGATAGGCAATCCGTTGTTTATCGCCACCGCCTACTGGCTGGGGATCCCTCTGTTGACGGCTTACCAGTTACTTTATACTTTTGTTTGCCTGACGGTGGTGTACGCGGTAAAGCCACTGGTGCGCAATCGGTCGTATCTTGTCTTTTTGTTTTTGATTCTTTTGTTTAATCCTTTTTCAAACAGCTACCCGCTGATGAGTTCAACCATGCGGGCTAGTGTATACGTCAGTATGACACTGCTTTGTCTGGGTTCCATGATCGGACTGTGGCATCGCAGTCAGCGTTCAGCGTGGGGTGCGGCAAAGTGGGCCTTACTCTTTTCGCTGTCGTTCACCATGTTGTGGATTACACGTGAAGAGATGATCTGGTTTGTGCCCGTTTATATCTGTTTTGGTCTGGTCTATATCTTGCCCTGGAGCTGGAACGCGGGGTTGAGTGTTAAGCTGAGGGCGTGTTTGTTTGCCGCTCCCCTGGTTTTATATGCAATAGTCTATTCATCGATAGCCGCGCTTAACTACCATTATTATGGAGTGCGTGTCGTAAACGAGTTGAAGTCGAAAGAGTTTGTGTCTGCGCTGGGTGGTTTGATGAATGTCAAACCCAAAGTTAATAAGCGTCACACCGTCGTCTCGCTGTATGCCGAAAATCAAGCCATCAAGGCAAGCCCGTCACTGGCGGAGCTGAAGCCTTTTCTGGGAAAGTCTAAGTGGCCGGCGTCTTTTTATATATGGAAATTTCGTTCTGCCGCCTCGAAGTCCGGGTATTACGATCTAGAAGACGATGCAAAACCCGCACTCGATCTCTACCGGCGTATCGGCGACGAGATCGCGAGCGCCTGCGAGTCGGGAGAACTGGATTGTCTGGAGCGAAAACCAACCCTCAGACCACCGTGGTACAAGGAGTATAACGAATTAGTGTTGCCAACCTTCCTCGAGCTGGCATCGCGCGCGGTAAATTTTAACCGGTTCAATGCCGATTCTTCGAAATTCTCCACGGATATGAGAAGAAATTTTTTTCTTATGTATGATTATGTAACCGGAGAGCATCCGGAACGCAAATACACGAATATCCAGGTACCGGACTTCGAAAGAAAAATGACGGCTATGAAAGAATACGTATTGGGTCGTATCGGAAAGATTTTCCGTTACCTTGTTCCACTTCTTTTCTTGGTCGCAGTTTTTTTTCATGCACGCATGCTGTTATCAGCGCTATTCTCAAAGCGGCTAAAATTTCAACCCGTGTTTGGGATAATATTATTTGGCGGCGGCTTGTCTGTTCTAGCGATGTTGACGTTCGTAAAAATCACACTTTGGAACGTCGTGCGGCCGCTTTATGTTATTTATCCTATTGTGTTGTTGTATATCGTATGGATGCTGGCGCCCCTGCAAGATAGTCAATCAAATCAAACCACCGCAGAATGAGGAATTGCCAAGAAATGTCAGGTAAATAAATCCCAAACCTAATCTGGAATTACTTCGATTCGTGGTATTCCTCTTCCGTATTGATTTGCCAGATATTGTCTTTGGTTGAGATGCCGTTAACGATGTTTTGCACTGCGGTCATTGCGGTCAGCATTGAATGATCCTGATTGTTGTATTTGTGCATACCGTTGCGCCCAACCAGAAAAAGATTCTCAATCTTATCGAGATAAGCACTTACCGCCGGTAATTCTTCGTAGGTTCCAAAATAAGCCGGATATGCTTTGGGCATTTTGATAATCACGTGGTCGAGTACGTCTTGCTTTTTTATGATCTGGATGGACGATAGCTCGTCTACAGCTTGCTGATATATTTCCTCATCGCTGCTGTTCCAGAAGGGATCGTGCTCATTACAAAAATATTCTAAACCTAACCATACGGTATTCGGATCCGCCACCATCGCGGGACTCCAATTGTTAAATATCTGTAGCCGGCCCAGTTTCACCTCAGGCTCTTGGATATAGATCCAGTTATCGGGTATCAGGTCACTGCTACCAGAGCCTTTGCGGCTTATTTTCAGATTCTTTACCAACAGACCAACGGTGAGAAAGTCCCGGTAGACCAGCCCGTCGGAAAGAGAGCGAGTAGCTTCGGGCGCGGGCGGGTGGAGTGCGGCGACAAGGTTGCGAACCGGCATGCTCGATATGCAATAGTCGCCGGCGAGATCATGATTTTCTCCGGTTTGTGTGTTGGTGTAACCCACCGACGAAATCGCGCGATCGGTGCAATCGAGTTTATTTACTTCACATTGATAGTGAATTTCCCCACCCAAATGCACGATATCTTCAGCCACCCGATCCCACATCTGGCCCGGGCCGAATTTTGGATACAAAAATTGTTCGATTAACGATGTCTCGATCTCTTTTTGTCTGATTGACCGGCTTTTGGGCAGCATGGATTTAAACGCGTGGCTAATGGCCTTGGTTATAGACAGTCCTTTAATACGCTGCGCTCCCCATTCAGCCGTAATTTGTGTGCACGGCACGCCCCAGACTTTCTCGGTATAGTCGCGAAAAAAGGTGGCATAGAGTTCTCGTCCAAAACGATTGATAAAGAACTCTTCCAGATTCTTTTCGTTTTTAATGGGGAAAAGGGACGCATAGATGTAACTCAAGCCAATCTTTATCGTTCGAACCAGGCCGAGGTTGAGTAGCGTATTTACGCTGAGCGAAATGGGGTAATCGTAAAACTTGCCGCCGAAAAATATTCGCGAAACCCGTTGCCGAACCAGCATGACATCATCGGGTGATCGCCCGGCTTTCAACTCCTGTTTTGGGGAAATCGTCTTGTGTTTATTCTGATAGGTGATCTCGATCTCACGGTCATCTCCGTTTGCGGGAGCTTCAATCGTAAGAATTTCCTGCCACCAGTCCATCACCCGGTCGGACTTGGAGAAAAAACGATGTCCGCCAATGTCGATGCGATTGCCTTTATAGTTGACGGTTTTCGATATGCCGCCATTGTCATTGCTAGCTTCCAGTACAATCGGTTTGATATCGCTGTGTCTTAACAGCTCCAACGCAGTGGTGAGTCCCGCTGGGCCGGCGCCAATGATAATGGCGGTTTTTTGATCGTTCATCCGCGCTTAGATGTCACTCGCACGGCGGCGCAATACGGTGCCGGTTCCATAATTGTTAATTATCAATATAATGCCTTTGGCTTTATCGCTATCTGTTTTTGGTTTGAGTCCCGGCATGTTAAGGCCGGGGCATTACGCTAGTTGGTAATCCCGCCCACTGAAACTTCGAGTATATTCAAAGAGATAGGGTATTGCACGTGCGCAAGCGCAGATTGCTGCCGTGGGCGCGGATTGCTTATGAGAGTTCATATTTACGTAACGCAAGATTATTTGCCACCGTTTTACAAAACAATCAGGAAACAATGAATGAGTGACAGTATTGAGATACATGGCTTGAATATTGCACGGCCTTTACACGATCTGGTGAACGATGAAATCGCGCCGGGTACTGGAATCGACCCAGACACATTCTGGTCGTCATTCGCGAAAATCGTGCAGAATTTAGCACCCAAAAATCGTGCATTACTGAAAAAACGCGACGATTTGCAAGCCAAACTCGATGATTGGCACGCACAGCACAAAGGCCAGACTATCGATGTAGAGGAATATAAGACATTCCTGACCGATATTGGCTATCTCATTCCTGAAGGTGAAGATTTTTCGGTATCGACGGCAAACGTCGATAAGGAAATTACCACCATCGCCGGCCCGCAACTGGTCGTTCCGGTGGATAATTCGCGTTATGCGCTGAACGCGGCGAATGCGCGCTGGGGCAGTCTTTACGATGCCTTGTACGGCACGGATGTGATTCACGAAGAAGAGGGCTGCAAGAAAACCAACAAATACAATCCGGTGCGTGGTGCGAAAGTCATCAAATATGCGCGTGATTTTCTGGATCGATCCGTGCCACTGGAAGTCGGCAGCCACAGCTATGTCGTCAAGTACAAAGTCAAAGGCGGCAAGCTGCTCGCCATCATGGGGGACGGTACACGCACCGGACTCGGTCATCGGGAACGATTCGTCGGTTACGCCGGCGATCCGGACAAACCGGATGTTATCCTGCTGCGGCACAACGATCTGCACTTCGAAATCAGGATTGGCGAAGGCTATTTTATCGGCCGTGGCGATCTCGCCCATGTTTATGACATACAGCTTGAAGCGGCCATCACCACTATCATGGATTGCGAAGATTCCGTTGCCGCTGTGGATACCGAAGACAAGGTACGCGTTTATCGTAACTGGCTCGGCTTGATGAAAGGCGATTTGAAACGCAGCATAACCAAAGATGGGGAGACTATCGAGCGTGTGTTGGAACCCGATCGCGAATACGTTAGCGTGACTGGCGAGCCGTTAGTCTTGCATGGTCGTAGTCTCATGCTGGTGCGCAATGTCGGTCTCCACATGTATACGGATGCCGTGATGACGGTCGACGGCGAGGAAGTGCCCGAGGGATTTCTCGACGCCATGGTGACCGTGCTGGCCGCCAAGCATGATTTGCTGGGCAAGGGACGATATAAAAACAGCCGTACCGGCAGCGTGTACATCGTCAAGCCAAAACTGCATGGCCCGGAAGAAGTCGCGGCGACGGTGGAATTGTTCGAGCGCGTGGAGGATGCGTTAGCGTTGGAACGCAACACTATTAAGATCGGCATCATGGACGAAGAACGCCGCACCACCGTGAACTTGAAGGAGTGCATACGCGCAGCGCAGAAACGTGTCATTTTCATCAACACGGGTTTTCTTGACAGAACCGGCGATGAAATCCACACCATCATGGAAGCAGGCCCGGTGCTGCGTAAAAACAGTATGAAAACCACACCCTGGTTGCTGGCTTACGAAGACTGGAATGTTGATGTCGGTCTGGAAACGGGTTTACCCGGCCACGCGCAGATCGGCAAGGGCATGTGGGCGGCGCCGGACAACATGGCGCAAATGATGGAAGTCAAGGTCGTACATCCGCGGGCGGGCGCCAACACTGCATGGGTGCCATCACCGACGGCCGCTACGTTGCATGCCATTCATTATCACGAAGCGAAAGTTTCCGCCCGTCAGCGTGAGTTACGCCATACGCCGCGCGCGAATCTTGCGGATATTCTGACCGTGCCGGTTTTGCAGGATCACATGCCGAATGCAGACGACATACAAAACGAGCTGGAAAACAACGCCCAAAGCATTCTGGGCTACGTCGTGCGCTGGGTAGATCAGGGCGTAGGCTGCTCAAAAGTGCCGGATATCAACAACACCGCCTTGATGGAAGATCGCGCGACGCTGCGTATCTCCAGTCAACATATTGCCAACTGGTTGCATCATGGTTTAACTACACGGGAACAGGTTATCGAAGTATTTCAAAAAATGGCCGCCGTGGTGAATGAGCAGAATTCAGGTGACGCGAGTTATCACAATATGGCACCGGATTTTGACGATAGCATTGCCTTTCAAGCCGCGCTGGATCTGGTATTCACCGGCCGTGAGCAAGCCAATGGCTATACCGAACCGGTATTGCATGCCCGCCGACGGGAGGTGAAGGCGGCAAATGCGGGTTAGATCACGGAGAGTCGGTAATATGCAAACAATATTATTCAGGGATTCTGTTGGCTAGGTGTTAATGCCGCACTGCCGTTGGTCGTATCGCGCTATCCGAATACAAGACTCAACCTCGTTAGACGAAAAGACAAGTAGGTACTATGCTGCGACAGTTTAATTACACGTAGTGCAAGTTTGATACATTCGACAGGTAAGCATCTGAAAGAACAACTATGTCTTTACCAAGAATTTATATTGACGGTCACGCCGGTACGACGGGTCTGCGCATACGCGAGTGGCTGGCTGATCGTAATGATATCGAGTTGATTACCCTGCCGGACGATACGCGCAAAGATGATGATGCTCGGCGTGATTGCATGTTGGACTCTGACATCGCGGTGTTGTGCCTGCCGGACGAGGCAGCGCGAGAGGCTGCACAATGGGTTGAGGACGGTTCGACGCGTTTGATTGATGCTAGCACTGCACACCGGGTCAATGACGATTGGGTTTTTGGTTTGCCGGAGCTGCAGCCTGGCCAACGATCCGCGATTAAAGCAGCGAAATTAGTCAGCAATCCAGGTTGTTATTCGTCTTCGACAATTTTGCTGTTGCGTCCGTTGGTTGATGCTGGTGTTATCGGGCATGACGCCGTAATTATGATTCACGCGTTGTCAGGTTATTCCGGTGGCGGCCGCGGTCTAATCGAGCGCTGGGAAGACAAGAACGGGCAGTTAAGCCATCTACCGTATGAAGCGCCTTATGCGTTGACCGCGCGGCACAAACACATTCCGGAAATTATGAAATACACGGGTTTAAAACTGGAACCCCAGTTTGAACCTTCGGTTGGCCCGTTTCGTTGCGGTATGCGGGTGCAGATTCCTCTGCATGCGGCGATGCTTGGATCGCAGATCGACGGCTCGCACATACACGATATTTTAAGTGAGCGTTATAACAACGAGTATTTCGTCAATGTGCGACCGTTAATCGACCAAGCCGGCTTCGATGAACTGACCTTTGACCCGCAAGCGTGTAACGATACCAATCGAATCGATTTATTTGTCATCGCTCATGCCAGTGGGCACGTTTTACTAATGGCAGTTCTGGATAACCTGGGCAAAGGCGCATCAGGTATGGCGATACAAAGTTTGAATTTGACGTTGGATGTGGCTGAGAACACTGGATTGCCGGTCCAAAGTTCGGTTTGATTATCAATAAATTCAACGCGTTATCTTGGCAGGTCAAGTATTGGCTGGTAGTTGCCGTGTTTCTCGCATTGTTGCTGAGTTATCTCGGTGTGTATTACCTGGGTCATCAAAAAGGATTGGCCGAATTCAATCCGCAAGCGAGTTATGTCGAGCAAATGGAAAACGAGTTTGCCCGGTTGCGTGAACAAAGCACAATTTCGATTGAACGTTATGATGAACTGTGGGCGGAGTTCACGCGCGCAAAACAGCAAAATCAAATCGACAAAACAACGCACACCGAATTGTCGCGTTCGCTGGATCAGTCGACCGAAACCATTACTCAGCTACGCGAGCAAATCGATTTTTATCAAAACATCCTGGCGCCCGTAGGTGACGCGGCGAAACTCGAAATTTACGATTTAAGTATTCGTCACGCGACCGGTGTCAATGAGTACCAGTATCATTTGGTGTTAAGACAGCCGCCGGACAGCAAAAAAGAAGTCACCGGCAATGTGAACCTGGGGGTAGAGGGGTTAATAGGAAGTGAACGTAAAATTGTCGAGCTGGCGGATACCGGTACCAACATTGACAAGATGGCGTTTCGTTATTTTCAGGCCTTTCAGGGGGCGTTCGTATTACCAACGAACTTTCGCCCGGAGCGTATTCGCGTACGTGTGCTGCCTAAGGATGCAAAAAAACCGTTGGAAAAATGGTTTCCCTGGCGCGCGGTGTGATTGAATTTAGTCGATTTCGATCCTATATAATGTAGATTAAGATGGTAAATTATTCTGGAAACACCGTTTGATGAGTACGCAACTGCTAAATTTTACCGAGAGCGCGGCTTCTCGCGTGCGCGAATTGATCGCGCAAAAGGATAATCCTGGCCTGATGCTGCGTGTGTACGTGCAAGGCGGCGGGTGCTCCGGTTTCCAGTATGGATTTCAGTTCGACGAAAGCCGGAACGATGATGACATGAGTATCGAAAAAAACGGTGTCACGTTGTTGGTCGATTCAATTAGCTTCCAGTATTTGATGGGCGCGGAAGTGGATTTCAAAGACGATCTACAAGGCACCCGCTTCACCGTCAGCAACCCGAATGCGGCCACCACCTGCGGTTGCGGTTCGTCGTTTGGGATTTA
Source organism: Arenicellales bacterium (assembly GCA_965216365.1). Classification (GTDB taxonomy): domain Bacteria; phylum Pseudomonadota; class Gammaproteobacteria; order Arenicellales; family CBDCFT01; genus CBDCFT01. The sequence goes on from CBDCFT010000003.1 coordinate 293,195, forward strand.
GCCTTTAGCTCTTAGCTATCGGCTTTCAGCATTCAGTAAAGTTCACAGTCCGAGTTTCCGCTTATGGTTTTCGCTGATAGCTGACTGCTAAAAGCCGAACGCCCTATCGATACACCGCGCCTAACACACATTCGTGCCTGGCCCCGGTTACCGATGGGATGTTGCCGGGTTTCCCTTCCAACGTTTGTTTGGCCAACCAGGCAAAAGCGACCGCTTCAACCCAATTAGGGTTGATACCGAGATCGGCGGTCGTCGCGACTTTACCATCCGGTAGTGCGTTGTCTAACATTTTTATCAAGGCCGTGTTATTTGCTCCACCACCACATACATAGACAGCATCTCCCGGAGGTAAAAAGCGTTCCAGGGAGTGAGTAATAGATTGAGTGGTCAGTTGCAGCAGAGTTGCCTGAACATCTTGCGGTGGTAACGAATCATCATTTTTTAAGTTTTCTTTCAACCATTTTTGATTGAAATACTCCTGGCCGGTGGATTTAGGCGGTAGTTTGCTGAAATAGCTGTCATTAAGCATGTTATCCAGCAAGCCCTGAATTGCTTTTCCTTGTGCCGCCCAGGCGCCATCACGGTCAAACTTTTGCCCTTTTTGTTGGCTGATCCATAAATCCAGTAATGTGTTACCCGGTCCAGTATCAAACCCTGTTACTTCCTTATGCGCATCGGCAGGTAGACAGGTGACATTGGCAATTCCACCGATATTTATGATCGCGCGACTCTCATGGGCGGATCGAAATACCGCATTATGAAAACCCGGTGCCAACGGTGCACCCTGACCACCGGCGGCGATATCGGCGGAACGAAAATCGTTTACTGTCGTAATGCCGGTGCGCTCGGTAATTACCGCGCCGTTACCGAGTTGCAGGGTAAATGGGAAATCAGCGTCGGGATGATGACGAACAGTTTGTCCGTGACTCCCGATCGCGATGACATCTTGTTTCTCGATATCCTCGCATAAGGCCAGTGCCGCGCTGGAAAAGATTTCGCCGAGTTGAGTATCCAGTTCTCCCATGCGAACTAACTCGTTCTCGCCTGCTTGCATGAGTGCCTGCACGGCTGCTCGCGTTTCGTCCGAATATGGGGTGAACTGGGTTTTAATCGGTATTGGCTTATCGTCATCGAAACATACTAGCGCCGCGTCAACACCGTCAGCGCTGGTGCCTGACATCAAGCCGATAAAGAGTTGTTTGCCACTCATGAACGTGGCCAGTCAAAGATGGGAGGGGTGAGCGTATTTAGTGTGCAGTGTCGGTATTCGCAGCGATCAATGGTTGATCGCTATCTTCCAATGCCGCCACCCATTTTTTTGCATGTTGTAGAAATTCCGCGCGGTATTTTTCTTCTATCGGGTTTGAAGTGGGCAGTTTCACCGTTAACGGGTCCCGGTGCGTGCCATTTATGCGGAATTCATAATGCAGATGTGGGCCGGTCGCGAGGCCGGTGCTGCCGACATAGCCGATGACATCACCCTGGCGAACCTTGCCACCGCTTTTCAAGCCCTTCTTGTAACGGCTCATGTGTGCGTACAGTGTGCTGTATTGATGCCCATGCTTGAGGATAATGGCCTTTCCATACCCATTTTTTCGGCCGATATGCGTAATACGTCCGTCCGCCGTTGCAAGAATCGGAGTGCCGCGCGGCGCTCCGTAATCGACGCCTTTATGCGCGCGCCATCTTTTTAATACCGGATGAAAACGCCGTTTACTAAAACCGGATGTCACCCGCGAAAACTGCATTGGGCTGCGCAGGAAAGCACGTTTCAGACTTTGGCCTTCCGGTGTGTAGTAGGATTCATAACCTTCTTCGTCCACATGACGAATGGCACGATAAGTTTCCCCTGCATGGACGAATTCGGCAGCATGAATAACGCCACCTCCAACCACCTTATCATTAATAACTTTTTCGTCATAGATAATCGAAAAGCGATCGCCTTTTTTGATTTCTGACGAGAAATCGAAATTCCACCCAAAGATGCCAGCGAACTTGGCAACCAGTTTGTCCGAAATACCGGCTTCACCGGCGGCCTGAAACAAGGACGATTTGATAACGCCATCGGCCCGGGATTGACGAAGTTCGTAGTCACGCTCTCGTTCGGCAGAGGCATAACTACCATCTGGTTCGCGTTCAAGAAATCGATAGCGAATAGCGTCGAGTTCGTAGCGCAAGGCTACCAGACTGCCGTCATCATCAAACCGCAGATCCAGTTTGCGACCCGGTCGTAGGTATCGCAGCCATTTTGCGTCATCCAGTTTTGCGATTTTGATGGCTTCCGCCAGCGCGCCGCCACGCTGTTTGAATATACCGCTCAGGTTATCGCCGCGTTTTACGGTATGAGTAATCCAGTTGACGTTTGACTCATCGGTATTTTCTATCGCAGCCTGCAAGTTGTGCGTCGGCGGGACCGGTAGCAGCGGTGCATCCAGAATTTGCTCAATTTCATTAATATCGGCGATGCTGGCGGACAAATTCTCTTCTTCGAAGTCTGCCAATGTGGTACTGGCAATGGATGCGATTTGAATAGGAGCAGGTTCAACCAACGTATCATTGCGCGTATCGCTCAATTCGACCGCGAAGGATTCCTCGGCCAGCGAGCGACTAAACCAACTACCGAAATTGGGTCCCGCCGCCGCTAAATAGGTTGGTTTCTCATTGGGTAGCGGTGCGACCAAATCGTAGCCATAGTCAGCCGCCGTGAGCAACATATTTGACTCTATGTTCATCGCAGCAGAGTTCTGCACGCCGCTAACCGGTGGATGAAAGTCGGTGGGCCGCATTCCAACAATAGACTCAAAGTTGGTGTTAACCGCGCTAATTTCCTGTTTATCGGACGCGCCCAGACCGCTGCCGAACAAAGAGGCAACCATAATGAGCATTGGCGCGAGAATAACCCAGCGAAGTGGGTGACTTATATTCTTATTATTGCAACCTAAATGTTTCAGGTCGCACGATAACAAATCGCGCGGGGGGAGACGCTTTTTGTTGTGCACAAGTTTTTCGAGTTGTTAGACGTGGCCGTAATGTACTGTCGAGTTGCCTCTACGTCAAACGCTATGGTGTTAAATTTAATGGTATTTTTATGTGAATCGATAAAATATTGTTCTTGAGATCAACCGCCACGCTCGAGTAACCTCGCGGTCTTTACCATACACAATCAGGATTTTAAGCATTGACCAGCATGTCAGATACCATCGAACAGGCGCTGCAAATCATTAAACGCGGCGCGGAGGACGTGTTGGTAGAAGAAGAACTAATCGATCGATTAAAAAAAGGTCGCAAGCTGCGGATAAAAGCCGGTTTCGATCCGACCGCACCCGATTTGCATCTGGGACACACGGTTCTGATCAATAAGATGCGTCAATTTCAGGATCTGGGACACCAGGCCATTTTTTTGATTGGTGATTTCACAGGGCGAATTGGCGACCCTTCCGGTCGGAACGCAACGCGCCCGCCAATGACGGACGCGGATATTGAGCGCAATGCCCAGACCTACTCCGAACAAGTGTTCAAGATACTTGATCGGGAAAAAACAGAAATTCGCTTTAATTCTGAATGGTTTAGCAAGATGAACGCGGCGGATATGATCAAACTGGCGGCTCAGCATACCGTGGCGCGCATGCTGGAACGGGACGATTTCAACAGGCGGTTTGCCGGCCAGCAATCGATTGCCATACATGAGTTTCTTTACCCGCTGGTGCAGGGTTACGACTCCGTGGCGTTGCAATCCGATGTGGAATTAGGCGGTACGGACCAGAAGTTTAACCTGTTGGTTGGACGCGAATTACAAAAAAACGTCGGTCAGGCGCCCCAGATTGTATTGACAGTGCCACTGCTAGAAGGGCGTGATGGTGTGCAGAAAATGTCCAAATCGCTGGATAACTATATCGGCATTACCGAATCGCCGGATGAAATGTTTGGCAAGATCATGTCCATATCCGATGAATTGATGTGGCGTTACTTTGAATTGTTGAGTTTTCGTTCGTCTGGTGAAATCGAGCAACTGCGCAAGCAAGTGTCTGATGGTACGAACCCACGTGATACTAAATTTCTATTGGCGCAGGAAATCATCCAGCGATTCCACTCGCAGACCGATGCCCAGCGGGCGAAAGAGACCTTTATTGCCCGATTCCGTCAGGGGGCGATGCCGGACGAGATTCCCGAGTGCACGATTCATGCAAATGGAGAAGATATTGCGCTGGTACAGGTTCTCAAAAGTGCCGGGCTGACACCCAGCACTTCCGATGCCGGGCGGATGATTCAGCAAGGTGCGGTCAAAATTGACAGCGTGAAGGTCGAG
>CBDCFT010000003.1:300000-369016 GCA_965216365.1 Arenicellales bacterium
TGGGTAGTCAAAGGCAACAGCATGCGCATTTGTAGCTATATGTTATGGGTGCACATGCTAGGGTATGTTGTAAGCAATTTTTTCTTGAGTTTTAAACCATGATTCCTTGAAGGTACATGCGAATATCGCTGTTCGTACTTTCGTAATGAAATTTAAAAACGAGACTTCTTGGGGTTATATGGTCAAGCGAATAAGCGCATACGGTGGATGCCTTGGCGGTAAGAGGCGATGAAGGACGTTGTAGCTTGCGATAAGCCTCGGGGAGCCAGCAAACAGGCGTTAAAACCCGGGGATTTCCGAATGGGGAAACCCAACCTTTCGAGGTTATCGTGCGTTGAATATATAGGCGCGCGAAGCGAACCTGGGGAACTGAAACATCTAAGTACCCAGAGGAACAGAAATCAACCGAGATTCCCTTAGTAGCGGCGAGCGAACGGGGATTAGCCAGCTTAAGCTTTAGCCAATGATTCTAGTTGAACAGTCTGGAAAGTCTGGCCATAGAAGGTGAGAGCCCTGTACAGTGAAAGGGCTTATAAAGTGGAACTAGGTGTGCGATAAGTAGGGCGGAGACACGTGAAACTCCTGTCTGAACATGGGGGGACCATCCTCCAAGGCTAAATACTACTTACCGACCGATAGTGAACCAGTACCGTGAGGGAAAGGCGAAAAGAACCCCTGCTAGGGGAGTGAAATAGAACCTGAAACCGTATGCGTACAAGCAGTGGGAGCGCGTGCTTGCACGTGTGACTGCGTACCTTTTGTATAATGGGTCAGCGACTTACTTCTCAGTGGCAAGGTTAACCGTTTAGGGGAGCCGTAGCGAAAGCGAGTCTTAATAGGGCGACAGTCGTTGGGAGTAGACCCGAAACCGGACGATCTAGCCATGGCCAGGTTGAAGGTGGGGTAATACCTACTGGAGGACCGAACCAACTGATGTTGAAAAATCAGTGGATGAGCTGTGGCTAGGAGTGAAAGGCTAAACAAGTCCGGAGATAGCTGGTTCTCCTCGAAAGCTATTTAGGTAGCGCCTCGTGTCTCACTCCTGGGGGTAGAGCACTGTTATGGCTAGGGCTGCATCTAGCGGTACCAAACCATTGCAAACTCCGAATACCAGGAAGTGCAATCACGGGAGACAGACGGCGGGAGATAAGTTTCGTCGTCAAAAGGGAAACAGCCCAGACCGCCAGCTAAGGTCCCAAAATCACAGCTCAGTGGGAAACGATGTGGGAAGGCCCAGACAGCCAGGAGGTTGGCTTAGAAGCAGCCACCCTTTAAAGAAAGCGTAATAGCTCACTGGTCGAGTCGGCCTGCGCGGAAGATGTACCGGGGCTCAAGCTGTGTACCGAAGCTGCGGGTGCAAGCTTTGCTTGCACGGTAGAGGAGCGTTCCGTACGCCTGCGAAGGTGTGCCGTAAGGCATGCTGGAGGTATCGGAAGTGCGAATGCTGACATAAGTAGCGATAATGGGAGTGAAAGACTCCCACGCCGAAAGTCCAAGGTTTCCTGCGCAACGTTAATCGGCGCAGGGTGAGTCGGCCCCTAAGGCGAGGCCGAAAGGCGTAGTCGATGGGTTATCAGGTTAATATTCCTGAACTTCGTATTACTGCGATGGGGTGACGGAGAAGGTTAGTGCCAGCCGGGTGTTGGATATCCCGGTTTAAGCGAGTAGGAAGTGTTCTTAGGCAAATCCGGGAGCACAATTCCGAGACGTTATGACGAGGACCCTTTGTGGACCGAAGTGGCCAATACCATGCTTCCAGGAAAAGCCTCTAAGCTTCAGGTAATACGAAACCGTACCCTAAACCGACACAGGTGGACAGGGCGAGTAGCCCAAGGCGCTTGAGAGAACTCGGGTGAAGGAACTCGGCAAAATGACACCGTAACTTCGGGAGAAGGTGTGCCCCTTGTATGTGAAAAGACTTGCTCTTGGAGCAGAAGGGGGTTGCAATAAAGAGGTGGCTGCGACTGTTTATTAAAAACATAGCACTCTGCAAACTCGAAAGAGGACGTATAGGGTGTGACGCCTGCCCGGTGCCGGAAGGTTAATTGATGGGGTTAGCTTCGGCGAAGCTCTTGATCGAAGCCCCGGTGAACGGCGGCCGTAACTATAGGTAATGTTTTAAAACAGTTTCTTTCATCGTGAATATCTACAGGACCAATACTGTAGTTACGCTAAAAAACTTGGCTAAATGCTGGAAACTCCGAGTATCCTCAGGTACTCGAAACGAATAATCGTTTCAGTGACAATCCGTGAGGTGCGGACAATCAGCAGGAAAGGCCTTATTCCCGGATTCGTCTGGGCTTAAGGAATCCTCAGAGACTACACGCCGAGCGCCCAGTTTCTTGGGTGATGATATAGTCCGATCTTTATGGCGACATAAAGGGTAAGTTCGTTTCGTTGATTTTGAACTTACCGTGCTTGAGCAGATGTCTGTCTAAACAAGCATTAACACAAATGAACGGTCCTAAGGTTAAGTAACGCTAGCCTTAGTAAAACTGAACTATATGCGGGAAACTCCTCCAAAACTGTTCAGTACTCGTTGATTGAATGAACGTTTAACGAATCCAAATGATTCCAGACACGCGTTCAATGCCTCATAACTTCAATCTTCAGTAAAAATCTGACAGACACGGGGACAATCCGCAGGAAAGACCTGGGTTGCTCCAGGAATCCTCAGAGACTTTATGTTCGGGAGTTACTAATGAATCTTGACGCACAATGGATAACAGGCTTTGTGGACGGTGAAGGTTGTTTCTATGTGGGAATTAACTCTCACAAAGAAATGACCACAGGGTATCAAGTGTTACCTGAATTCACTGTCGTGCAACACAAGCGCGATGTTCAAGTTTTATATGCCCTCAAAGACTATTTTTGTTGCGGAGTGGTTCGAGTGAACCATGGTGACAGAATGGCTTATAGAGTGCGCGGAGTAAAACACTTAATTGAGATTATCGTTCCATTTTTCGTTAAGCATCCGTTAAAAACAAAGAAAAACGTTGATTTTAAAAAATTTCGGCAGATTCTTTTAAAAATGGAAGCGGAGGTTCATCTGACAATAGAGGGGATTGAAGAGATTCGGTCTATTGCAAGTAAGATGAACAGAGGTAGCTTAAGATAAAGTCCGACCTTTCTGGAAACAGTTAGGAGTATTCGAGCGAAATTCCTTGTCGGGTAAGTTCCGACCTGCACGAATGGCGTAACGATGGCCACACTGTCTCCACCCGGGACTCAGCGAAATTGAAATTGCTGTGAAGATGCAGTGTACCCGCACCAAGACGGAAAGACCCCGTGCACCTTTACTACAGCTTTACACTGGACTCTGAATATATTTGTGTAGGATAGGTGGGAGGCTTTGAAGCGGCGACGTCAGTTGTCGTGGAGCCGTCCTTGAAATACCACCCTGATGTATTTGGGGCCCTAACCGAGACCCGTTATCCGGGTCCGGGACCGTGTATGGTGGGTAGTTTGACTGGGGCGGTCTCCTCCCAAAGAGTAACGGAGGAGCGCGAAGGTACTCTAAGTGCGGTCGGAAATCGCGCGGATTGTGTAAAGGCAAAAGAGTGCTTGACTGCGAGACAGACACGTCGAGCAGGTGGGAAACCAGGTCTTAGTGATCCGGTGGTTCTGTATGGAAGGGCCATCGCTCAACGGATAAAAGGTACGCCGGGGATAACAGGCTGATACCCCCCAAGAGTTCACATCGACGGGGGTGTTTGGCACCTCGATGTCGGCTCATCACATCCTGGGGCTGTAGCCGGTCCCAAGGGTATGGCTGTTCGCCATTTAAAGTGGTACGCGAGCTGGGTTTAGAACGTCGTGAGACAGTTTGGTCCCTATCTGGTGTGGGCGTTGGAGACTTGAGAGGAGCTGCTCCTAGTACGAGAGGACCGGAGTGGACGTACCTCTGGTGTTCCTGTTGTCATGCCAATGGCATTGCAGGGTAGCTATGTACGGACGGGATAACCGCTGAAAGCATCTAAGCGGGAAGCCCCCCTCAAGATTAGGTCTCCCTGGACCCTCGAGGTCCCTGAAGGTTCGTCGTAGACCACGACGTTGATAGGCGGGATGTGGAAGTACAGTAATGTATTAAGCTAACCCGTACTAATAGGCCGTGAGGCTTGACCATATAACACCCAAGAAGTTTGTTTGGTAGCTTTCAGCGTTCGGCTGTCAGCTATCGGTGAATCAACTCCTGTCTTTTGACTGCCCAGAATGCTGTAGGAGAGACCTTGGTCGCGATTTTTGCAACCATTTGCTCCTACCAACAGTTTGCCTGGCGGCTATAGCGAGTGGGAACCACCTGAATCCATCCCGAACTCAGAAGTGAAAACGCTCAGCGCCGATGATAGTGTGGGGCTCTCCCCATGTGAAAGTAGGACACTGCCAGGCTAATATTTTTGACGAAAGCCCCTCGTTGTACCCACAGCGGGGGCTTTTTTATACATTCGTGCCAAGTGTCCTTCTTGTTTATGAAAGTGGGACGCCGCTCTCGCACCTCCTTGTGCTGCGTGGCATAAGCGCATCCGTGCGCAAAACAGCTAGCCTGGATATTTCACGAATAAGAAAGGCGAAGCCTATAAATCCTTTATAATTCAATTTGCTAGAAAAGAAATAAAGGAGGCTTCGCCGTGACCCAATGTACCCAAACGACGTTTGAATTTCCAGTGTGTAAAAGGCGCTGTGTGGAGGCGGATTTTGAGGGAGGGGCCATCAGCAGCGATGGTGGGGTGTTGTTGTTGCGTCAAGTGGATCGGGTGTTGGGGTTAAGCGAAGCGGTGAGTAAAGTACTGAGCGATCCGCGCCGTCAGGCCAGTTGTGGGCACGATGCGGTGAGTTTATTGCGCCAGCGGGTATATGGGTTGGCGCTGGGGTATGAGGATTTGAACGATCATGACACGTTGCGCAAGGATTTAGCGATGCAGACGGGAGTGGATCGGGATACGGAACTAGCGAGTCCTTCGACGTTATGCCGTTTTGAGAACCGGTCGGAACGTGACAGTGCCTGGCGCATCCACGAAGTGTTGGTGGAGCAGTTTATCGAATCGTTCAAACGCGCGCCGAAGCGTTTAGTGCTGGACTGTGATGCGACCGACGATGCGGTGTATGGGAGCCAGGAGGGTCGATTTTTTCACGGGTATTACGACCACTACTGTTTCCTGCCGTTGTATGTTTTTTGCCGAGATCAATTGTTAGTCAGTTATCTGCGTCCGAGCAAGATCGATGGGGCGAAGCACGCGTGGGCGATTTTGGCGTTGTTAGTCAAACGCCTGCGCCAGGTGTGGCCCAAGGTGAAGATTGTCTTTCGGGCCGATTCGGGGTTTTGTCGCTGGCGGATGCTATCGTGGTGTGAGCGTCATGGCGTGGGCTACATCGTGGGCGTGGCGAAAAACAAGCGTTTGAACGCCCTGACGGCAGATTTGCAGAGTGAGGCCGCCGAGTGCTTTGCCGTGAGCGGGCACAAAGTGCGCTGCTTTACCGACCTGCACTACGCTGCCGCAAGCTGGGATCATCCCAGGCGGGTGATTGCCAAGATCGAGTACTCACAGCACGGGGTCAATCCGCGTTACGTGGTGACCAACCTCCACGGCGATGTCCAACACCTGTACGACAAGTTGTACTGTGCCCGTGGTGACATGGAGAACCGGATCAAGGAGCAACAACTGGATATGTTTGCCGATCGCACCAGTTGTTCCGCGTGGTGGCCGAACCAGTTTCGCTTACTGCTCTCCTCGATGGCCTACACCTTGTTGGAGGCCATTCGACGGTTGGCACTCAAGGGCACCGAACTGGCCCGTGCCTATGTCGGCACATTACGATTGAAACTGCTCAAGATCGGTGCGGTGATCCTGCGCAATACCCGCCGTGTCCGTTTTCTGTTATCGAGTCGTTATCCCTATCAGCATTTATTCTTCCTCGTCGCCCACCGACTCGCACCCGGATAATCGACCGTTATCTCCATTTCAACGGCGTGATGCATCACGCCAGGACATCGCTCGCCCTGGGACAAAGAAAATGCCGATTCACCCCTGAAAATCGATCACATTGAGTGGAACAAATGCCAATTCACACCTCTATCTGAAAATACATAGGCCTTTCAACGACTCAACCTGCATAACAAGGCCTTTTCCTCCTGACACTCCACTACTCATGCAATATCCGGGCTAGGCTAATATTCAAGCGAAAGCCCTCGTCGTATCTACAGCGAGGGCTTTTTTATTATCTATTCAGTGAAAAATTCATCATAATACGCCGCTGCGTTGATCCGGGTGTTAATAGCCATAATTGCGTAGCGAAATAGCAAAGTAATATTGTCGTTTTTTCAATTCACTAATAGCTTAATTTGTGGTGACTCCAGTGCCACAAAGTCAGTATCGAGAAAAATTTATGCTTAGAATTTCCGTAGGCGTGTTTCTTATCGCCCTGACCACCTTGATGCTTGAATTGACTCTGATCAGAGTTTTCGACGTATTGTGGTATCCGAACATGGCGTATTTAATTATTACACTGGCAATGTTCTCTTTCGGTTTGGCGGGAGTATATGCCTCGCTACGGCCTGCTGAAGATGCAAAAGCGATGGATTTCAAGATTGCATTGATGGCCGCATTGTTAGGAGTTTTTGCACTTTCGTTGTTGCCTGTGCTGGATAGATTGCCTTTTGATTTCAAAGATATAGGCGTGAACACTCGCCACGCGCTGCGCAACTTCATGGTCATCTATTTGTTTCTGACCATTCCGTTCTTTATTGGCGGACTGATTCTGTCGTCGATTTTTTCAAGATATTCCGCACGTATCCAGCGTTTGTATTGCTGGGATCTGGTCGGGGCGGCGATTGGCTGTGTAATTCTCATTCCGTTCTTACCGAAAGTTGGTGCAGCGGGACTGCTGTTCGTATCTTGTGGTCTTGGTTTTTTTGCCTCTGCATTTTTTGCCTCCTCCAAGACCTGGCGTGTAGTTGCGGTGGTGGTGGGTGTTGCCGTTGTGGCGTATCCGTTAACAAAGAATGATTACATAGAGTTCAAGCCGCATATCGATAAGCGTGGTTTGAAAACGTACAAGGAAAGCAACAAGCGCGAAATTACCGTTTGGGATCCTATTTCAAAAATTGATGTTATTGAGTTTCGCGATCGCCTTAAGTGGATCGCCTACGATGGTGGCACACAAACAAGTTATTTTTATAAGTTCGACGGTAACTACGATCAGTTACTTCAGGATGTTAGGACGCGGCGGTTGGCGAACCGACACTTTTGGGGATTTATTGTCCTGCCTTCTCATTTCCTAAAACAACATACTGACCAGGAAGTTCTAGTCATTGGCAGTGCCGGCGGTCAGGAAACCAAGGCTGCATTACTTTACGGTGCATCGCATGTCGATGCGATAGAACTGGTGGGTGCTGTCGTTGATTTAGGGAAGGGCAGGTATAGCGATTTCATCGGTGGCATTATGAATGACCCGCGGGTCAACGCACGCCGCGGAGAAGGGCGCAGTTTCCTGCGTTCCACAGATAAAAAATACGACATTATTCAGATTATGAGTAATCACAGCAGCTCCAGCATCGCAGCGGGCAGTGGTTCATTGAATACGACGTATCTGCAAACTGCCGAAGCTTATATTGAGTATTTCACGCATCTGAAAGACGACGGAATATTGCACATTAATCATCATGTCTATCCAAAAATGGCCGCAACAGCGGCATTGGCGTGGAAACGTTTAGGACGCACGGATTTTCGCAAGCATCTGGTGGTGTTTGAAATACCTGACACGCAAGATAATCTACCCACCTTTTTGGTAAAAATGTCGCCCTGGACGAAGGATGAGGTTGCCAAGTTAAAAAATCTGCTCGGTCGGCAAGAACTGGTTGTAAATCCGTTTAATCCGGAAGGAAGTTTCTTGTCTGATGATTTTTTTACGGGAGAATTTCCGAAAGAATTGATTCGCAAGGCAAACTACAGAATCGGACCGTCTACTGACGATAAGCCCTATTTTAATTTCATTCGTAAAGGGACTTCGAAGGTTGAAGTTAAACCAGAGATATTTACCAACGCGTCCGTCGTCCATTTACTTAATACCCGTCTGCAGGGCGGTGTACCCAGGGACACGGTTCATTTGTACGTGACTGCCGCTGCATCAATACTGTTCGCAATCGTGTTTTTGTTTGTGCCGCTGTTGTTTTCAAAAGCAGGGAAAACGAGCTGGGAAAATAAACCCAGTTTTCTGTCGTACTTTGCCTGTCTTGGAGCCGGATTTATTCTGTTTGAGCTGGTGTTTGTGCAGATATTTATGAAGCTCGTCGGTTATCCTTTGTACACGTACGCTACGGTAATTTTTATATTCTTGTTTGGCGCAGGGCTGGGCAGTCTGATGTCTGAGAAATGGGATATCTATAACGGCCGGCGCTGGATGGTGGCATTTTTTGGTGTGGTTGCATCAGCGTTGTTTATTCTTGCGGTTCACTCCTGGGCGTTTGATATTTTTCTTACCATGGACATCGTTGTACGCATACTGGCGGCGGCAGTATTGATATTTCCGCTGGCGTTTTTCCTCGGTATGCCGTTTCCGTTGGGGATTTTGTCCGTGCGCGATCAGGTGCATGGTACAGTCGCCTGGGCCTGGGCGATGAACGGCTTGTTTACCGTAATCGGTGGGTTCCTCAGTGTCGTACTGTCCGTTCATATCGGATTTCGCGCCACGGTGCTTGTGGCCATTGTTATTTACATCGTGGCCGCATTTCTGTTCCGCCGAATTTATACGTTGCAAGAAATATAGTTAGCGTAGCAATCCTTTTAGTCTTTGTAACACTCCTCCTTCGAATTCCGGGGTAGGAGTAGATTTGCTTGCAAGATCATGTCGCCGTTCGGCGCGTGCTTCAACCAGCTCGTGTTCTAGGGTGATTAAACGATTAATTCCGGTATTGAGCATGTCGTGCTGCACATCCGGGAACCGTGCCAGCAAATATTTTCGAATAATTTCCTGATCTTGTTCGCGTCCGATCACAGCCGCTTCGCTTAGGGTGTTGGAGCCGTGTATGCGGTAATGCAATAAATTTTGGTCATGCAAGTACTGTACTTTCTCGGGAAATGCCAACAATATCCGGAACATATAATCGTAATCGTGCAGATAGCGAAACGAACAAAATTGCCCTACCTTGTCGATAACCTCACGTGTCATGAACAGGTTTGATGTTGTCACCATAAAATTACCGTGCAAAAAAGCGGTGTATAAATCACCACAGTCGAAATACTTCTTTTTATTTTTCTGATGCCACTGGTTCCAGAAGAATGCTGGATCCAGCATGGGTTCGCCTTGATCCGAGATTGCGGTGACATCTGTAAACAAACATTGCGCACCACTGTAGTTTTGCACCTCGATTAACGTTGCAAGACGAGTTGGCAGATAAATATCGTCCGAATTGAGTATGGCGGCATAGGGTGTGTTAACCATGCTTAATCCACGATTCAAGGTGTTAAAAGCGTCCTGATTATCCTGATAAAAATACTCCACACGTGGGTCGTCAATGGCTTTTACGACAGCACCAGTGTTGTCGGTCGAGCCATCATCAATGACAATTAGGCGAATGTTCGAATGTGTCTGCGTAAGAACGCTTTCTATAGCCGCCCCGACATATTTTTCATGATTATATGCCGGCATGACAACGGTAACATTAGCCACACTCATGGATGAGTTTTTATATTGGTTGGAGTCGGCACTCGTGGGCGTCGTCTTTTGTTAAAATGAATTCTTGGTTTATTCGATTGCCAATTATATGGCGCAAGATGTTTTTAGTCTTGCAATTTCCTTCTTGAAATCGGTCGCGAGAGAGTCGATCAGATGATGATCCTATTGCAAACATTGTCATGATTCATTTTGACGCATCGTTGGTCAGACGAACGCTGCTGTCCATCGTTTCGTCGCTGGTTTTGCTGGCTCTATTTTTACACCTGGTGGCGACTGCAGGTGAGGAGATCAATCTTGCCCGTTTGGTCGATGTCATAACAAACATGGCGCCCGATTGGGTCGTGTTGTATCTGGTTTTGCATATCGCCGGCGTTTTTGTTCGTGCTGAACGATTCCGGGTATTGCTGCGTGCCGCAAGTCCCGTCGTGCCGGCTTATCCGCATGTGGTTCTGGTCACCGTCGTTCGCAACATGGTGGTGGATTTATTGCCCGCGCGTTTGGGGGAGCTTATTTATGCGGGCATGTTGAACCGTGGCTACAAGGTGCGGTTGGATGCCTGCATATCGTCGTTGTCACTCAGTATCTGGTTTGATATTGCGATTCTGGTGCCATTGGGGTTGGTTCTCGCATTCACACCGTTGGTCAACTCTGAGTTGAGTCCACGGCTAATCTCTGTCGCAATTCTGGTATTGGTTCTCGCCGTTGTCGGTGTGTTGGTGTTGTATCCGGGATGCAAAATCTTCGCGCGTGTGTTTCGACAATGGACAGAGCGCTTCCATTCGCGTGTCTTAAACAACGCCGCCACATTTTTTGAACAACTGGCTGACGCGATCAGCAAAACTATGCAACTGGGCGTTTTTGGCCGCTGCCTTTTGCTCACCATCGGCGTGCGTGCGTGTAAATACTTGGCTTTGTATGCCTTGTTTCTCGCGGTAACACAGCCGAATTTCCCACAACTAGCACAGGCCGAACCATGGATAGTGTTGATCAGCATGATTTCGTCGGAGGCCGCAGCGAGCTTGCCTGTGCCTGCATTCATGAGTTTCGGAACCTATGAAGCGGGTGGCACCGCCGCATTGGCGGCGCTGGGGTTCCCGCTGGATACGTCTGCACTGACTCTGTTGTCCATGCACATCTCCACGCAATTTGTCGATTACTTGTTTGGTGGTACATGTCTGGTATTATTTTTTCTACTAACCCGGCAGGCGGTTAGCTCAAACAAAGAAGCAAAGGTACGTCGCTGGCCGGTTGTTGTTTTCGCGTTTCTGATGATTATTGCGATTCTTTTGGTCGGTATGGAATACAAGAAATATCGCAAAGCGCGCTCGCTGGTCTCACCTCCCGCCGGGCATGTTCTGGATAATGTACAAGAACTTAAGCAACAGGTGGCAAACAATCTTGGTCGGCTGACAGGGTTTGTCGTGTGGAGTTCCAATCGCTCCGGTAATCACGATATCTTGAAAATGACATTACCGGATATGCAGATTACGTCGCTCACGACGCATCCGAATTCCGAGTATTATCCGCGTATCTCGCCGGATGGGAAGTCGATCGTATTTGCCCGCGGCAAGAAAAGATGGGTTTCGCAACGTAATAGCAAAGACTGGAATGTTTATTGGCTAAATTTGCAAACCGGTGAAGAGCGGCTTATCAAAAAAGATGCTAATCAGCCCACCTGGTCGGAGGGCGGTAAGCATGTTTACTTTCAGTATAAGACGGGCGGTTTTATACAAAAAAACGTCGATACGGGTGAAGAAATCTCGCTGGTGCAAAGTGGATCAGGGTCGTTACCCGCAGGGTTGGAGTTGCAAACGCCATCGTTCAATGCAGCCAGGAACCAACTGGCGGTAACGTTTCGCGGTTCCAAACGCGGCACAGTGTTGGTGATGCCGGAAACGCAGGAATTTCTTGTTGTGGATGACGGATGTCAGATGACCTGGTCGCCGGACGGGAAATATATCTACTGGGTCGATCATGGTGGCCGTGGACAGAACAAAATTTATCGCTACGATCCGGAGTCGGGAGAAAAAACCGGACTACTCGATATTCAAAATGAATACAGCCACGAGTATTTCCCCAAGCTGTCTGCAAACGGTGAATACATGATACTCGCCGCCAGCGCCGGTGGCCACGAACACGATGTGGCCGACTACGAACTATTTCTGTGGCGCCTCGGCGATGACTGGGATGATGTGACGCGACTGACTTTTCACACCGGCAACGATAACTGGCCGGATATTTTTCTAAATTAAAGAAGCTCGTGAAGTTTAGAGCAGATAATTTCAGAGCTTGACAATAAGTGTTATTCACTATTGTCCGGGGTCAGGTCGTAGTGAGTCATGCCGTAATGCCTTGCAAATTTCCGCTTCGTGTTGAATTCAGAAGCGGCAAGGGAATTTAATCTACGCGACGTGTGTTATGTGAATCAGAATAGCCAATTCTGATTCATTTCTTAGTTCATATCCCTCGTTAAACCCTCCCCAACGCATCAAAACAGGTGCCAATTTGTCTCAAATTGAATCACTACTACAGTATTGGTTCACATCTATTATAAATCCACTTTAAGAATTACTGTGTCCCACCGGATTTCGAATTTTTTTAGCTGGAGCCAGAATAAATCAGTTTGGCTTATATTTAAACCCACGGACAGTTGCTGTTGCTGGCGCCGAATGTCGTACCGTTGGCGAAGCGCGAGAAATTAAATGGTTTCAGTGCATCTGGAGTCGCGTCGCCAGCTAAAGTTTTAGCAACCAGTTTGCCTACACCCGCCATTTTAAAGCCGTGATTGCTGTCGGCAATCATATAGGTATTCGGCAATACGAAGTCAAAAATCGGCACGTTGTCCGGTGTAAATGCGCCGATACCGCCATTGCGCCGGTCTTTGAAGTTGGCACGACAACCCTCGAATCGGGTCATTAACATTCCCAGTGTGGCGCAGTAATAATCCGCAAACCAGTCATCGGCCTGGTATTCGTCATTGGCATGACCGTAAGGGTCGACCGTTGCGTTCGGACCGAGTTTGATCGGAATGGTGCCGCCTTGTACGCCGGGTTTGCCGACGCGTTCAGCCGCATAACGCACGTAAGTGTAGAAATGATCCTGAATACGTTTGCCGGTATTTGGGTCGTCCACTGGGGTATTCATTAGTTCAACGTGTAGCACCGGCGGGTCACGGTCATCGGCGGTGCGGTAAGGTTCGTTTACGTACACCTCGCCTTCAAGCAGTCGCCAGTAAGTCCACATATCGATGTCGTTGTTTATATCGCCATTCGCATAGTGCAAATCCAGTTTGTTAGGTTTGTTCAGTGCACTCCACAGTTGCGGGTTCCACGCACCCGCAGCCATAACAACGGCATCGCACTGAATGTCGCCACGATCCGTAGTGACGCTGGACACCTGACCATTGGTGACTTCAAGGTCGGTCACTTTTACACCGTAGTGACGTTGCACGCCGTATTGTTCGCAGTAACGATCCATGCCTGCAGTCACCATATGGGTTCCGGCGTAACCCGACGGCAGTTCATGGATGACCACATCGACGTTATCGGTTTTAAAATCGGGCCAGATGCTTTTAAGAAAGCTTTTTGCGTCGTTGCCTACATAAAGATTAGAAGGGTAGCCAGCATTATTCTGGCTGCGGTGTATATTCTCGTAGTCCGTTTGCTGGTTGGCTTCGCCGCAGGATACATAGCCAACTTGTTGAAAGCCTAGATTGACTGGATCGTATTCCCACACATCCACCGAATGGCGCAAGATCGCATGCAAGGGTTCGGTCATATAAAAATTTCTAACGCAACCACAGGCCACACCCGTGGCGCCCGCACCAGGGCCGGTTTTATCCAGCAGAACGATGTCTTTGCCCGAACCCGAGCCGCGCGCCTCCAATTCCATGGCTAGATGCCACGCGGTAGAAAGTCCGTGAATGCCCGCGCCGATAATGACAAATTTCGCGCTGTCAGGAATAGATTGGTTCATGATTTAACTTACTTCGCAGATTGTAGGTATTCGCCGTCCATCGGCGAATATTGGTTAATCGGTTAATTGGTGTAGCAATTAGTTTGAATAAGGATGCGCCGCCGGAATAACCGGTTTAAATAAATATTTTTTTGTTATCTCCCAATACCCACCCAAATAATACATCGACGAATCAAGATCGCTGTAGGTGTGTTTCTGTGATCGATACTCCGCGGGAATGCGGTACCAGGGTAACGCGGGATTGTCATGGTGCGTCTTGTGTAGATTGTTGTTGAGATACAGCAATTGACTTATCCAGCTTGACTGTACAATTGAGGTACGTTGCTCAGTGTCTTGCGCCGCTCGGTGTTCGGCGAATGAGCGTAGCAGCGTTAACGATAGACCGGGGTAGGCGAAACAAACGATGTATATCCATAACGGCATTGCGCAAACTGCCAACACCCAGTAAAGTAATAGCGCGCTCAAAAGTAAATGCTCTATCCAGATACGAATAATTTTCCAGTCGCCGGCCAACATTATCTTCAGTTCCTTCCCCCAGAACTGAATACACACTAAAGTCGGACCGATCAAAAGCCTGCCGGCTAATGTATTGGCAAAAATTTGCAGGCGTTGTCGCCATCGGCTCATTTGAGTCCAATCCGAGTCCGAACAATAAAAAGACTCCGGGTCGTCGTAAGGATCGGTAAGCTGTTCGGTTTTGTGGTGGGCAATATGCGTTTGGCGATAGCGCTTGTACGGCATCCACAGCGATAACGGCGCGATAGCCAGGGCAGTGTTAAAGGCTTTCGAGTCTGTCGGGTGACCGTGCAATGCTTCATGTTGCAGCGAGCCATGCCAGCACACTATGTAGCCACCCGCAACAAACAAAACCCACCAGGGCAGATGCTCGTGGTATAGCAAAAGAAGAAACCAACTTGTGTAGATGGCAGCGGCTGTTAGCCAGGTCGGTAATTCATACCGGGTCCACCATGTTGAATTCGATACAAACATTGAAAAAACGCCTAAATATCCCGCGTAAAAGATTGCCTTCGCACAGAGTTGAAGACAATGGGGGAATGTGTAGAATTTGCTGATTTTAAGAAACAAAATGAATAATGTTTATAAAAACAAATAATATTAAGGTAAAATAAACAGTGGCAATTTGAGATTTACACCATGAAACGTCAGGAACGTGTAGAGATTTTTCGTCAACGCGTTATCGAGATTATTGGTAACAAGAACCTGACGCGGTCAGCGTTTGCCAGCAGCATCGGGATTGACCGCTCCACCTTGTCACAATTGTTATCGGGTGACATAGACCGCTTGCCCCGTGCAGACACAGTCGCCACCATCGCGGAAACCTACCAGGTCAGCATTGACTGGCTGTTGGGAATAACCCAGCAAGGTAATTTGGGTGCGGATATCGTGCCGGAACCGCTCACGATTGAAGAGTTAACCGGATCGAGCGCGTATCAGCGTCTGGAAGAATGGCACAAGGAAGCATCAGGTTATCGTATTCGTTACGTGCCGTCGACACTGCCCGATTTGATGAAAACCGAAGATGTCATTCGCTATGAGTTTGAAGGACATGGGCAAATTAAATCCGAATACAACATCGAAGTATCGGAAGATCGTTTAGCCTACCAGCGACAGCCCGAAACGGAGATGGAGATCTGTCAGTCTCATCAGTCCGTGCGCGGATTTGCCCGGGGAGAAGGTATCTGGCGCGGATTGGCAAAGAACGCGCGCCTGGGTCAGCTCGATCGTATGATTGAGTTGGCAGACGAGTTGTATCCCAGTCTGCGTTGGTTTTTATTTGATGGTTTATCCGCGTATTCGGTACCCATTACCGTTTTTGGTCCCAAACGGGCGGTGGTCTTCATGGGTAAGTTTTATCTCAGTCTGAACAGCACGGAACACATCCGGGAATTGTCCCGTCGCTTCGACAATTTGATTCGTGCAGCCAACATTCAACCGACGGAAATTATCAATTACCTTTCTGGTCTGCGTAAAGAGTGTTAACGGTACCGAAGACTAGCGAAAACGGTTAGCGACGCGCGAAACAAACGTTCGAAATTGCCTCCATTGTTTCTCGTAGCGGATGGCCAGTGAATTTAGATAATAGCCAAAACGATGACGAATATAGAGTTCGAACAACATGCGCCAGCCGGGACCTTCGGCAATCCAGCCAAAACGTAACGGTTTCCATAACGCATATTGTTTGATCATGCGCCGGGTCTCCATACCTGTTATTTCGCAGTTTTCGTGAATGGGTTTATGCCGGTTCATTATTGTTTCCCACGCAGCAAATCAAACGCATCTTTAATAAAATAATAGGTGCGCAGAAATGGATTGAAATTCAACGCTGTACTTGAATGACTCCACAATGTGCGATTTTCCTTAATAAATTTTTTGGCAACGGTGTGCGTGCCGGCAAAATCGTCCTGATGCGATTCGTGCCTGATTTGTTCCACTTCGGAAGTACGAGGATAAGCCAGTTTGTTAATCAGCAAAAAATTTATCCACGGCTTGAGTTCGCCTGCGCTGTACAGCAGTGTTTTAACCGCCGTGGCGTAGCGCGGGGCGGCGGCAAAAATACCGGCGCGAAGGGGTTCGTAATAATCGGACTGTACTCGTTCGGCCTGAGCTGTTGCATCCTCTTTGTCGCGAAACTTTAATTCATAACCATCTCCATCCAATTTGTATGCGGTCAGGGTTGGGTGCGGCGCTCTGAAAACTTCCTCGAACACATCTTTGGCATTGCGTATCTGGCTTTGGGCCAGATCCATTTGGCGACTGTCGAATAAAACACCGGTAATATTCTGTTGGAAATTTGACGTGTTGGCGCGATACGGGATGACCCGGGTCGCACCAAACAAGAAGCCATGAATCTTCGGTCGGTCCGCCCGGTGACTGGTCGCTTTGCAAAGATAGTGTTGAATTGTGCCAAGCCATCCAATGTCGACTATCGCGACCTCGTCATTATCGAAAAATTCTTCGGATTCAAGATACCGTTCAAGAGCCATTTGCGCAGGTTTGGATTGGCGCTTAACTTCGTTTTGAAATTCCTGGTCGTCCAGTAATTGTGCGAATCGTTTGCGTAGTTCCGGCGTTGCGCCCGGCGTGAGCTGACCAATGGGATCGTCCTCTTTCAAGCCAACCCTCTCCAGCGCCGGTCGTAAGGGTTCGATAGCCAGACTGAAGACGCGGCAGATGTCGCGAAAATCGCGGCTGCTGGCCGGCAGCATCGCTACATTGGTGTCGATTGCTTCCAGGCCTCCATTAGCGCATGCTGTAGGAGCCAATGCCATCCGGCTGACATATAAGTAGTGAGATTGTGGCGCGTCGCCGTGAGGGAAAAAGTGTGGTGCAGCAACATCCCAGTATTTTTTAAAAGTCCAGCCTTCCCGCGCGCAGAAGTAAATTCGTCTAATGTTTTGTCCGCGGCAATGCTCAGCGATATTTTGAATGAAATAGCCCAGCAACACACCGAAAAAATTGTAGCCCTCAACATACAACGGGTGTTGCTCGATGTTCTCCGCTTCCAGTGGCAACATCAATTGCTGAACATTACGCCCTTTCCAGAAGGTTTTTTTATTCGCACTCAGGTGAATCGAGCGAGCAATGCCTTTACGTTGCCGTTCGCCAATGTCGTGTATTACCAGAGATCTAATGCCGAACTCGTCCGGACGCAATCCATCGGAAATCGGATTATCGCCAACATGCAGCCAGCGTTTTTTGTCTAATTTATATTTTTCTTCGATGAGCGGAAATGTGGCGCCTGATGCTTTTGCGTGGAATGAATCAGCGGAGGACACTACATCCTCGATATAAAGCATCAAATTTTTGTCATCGACCAGACGCTTGAGATGACTTGAAGGCAGATAAATATCTGATATCAGCAATATGCGTTTACCGGTTTCATGCAATTGTTTAATCCAATCCACCAATGCGGCCCGCGGCACCAGCACGGCGTTTTCCATTTGCAGTTCGTAGTTCGTCACATCATCAAGAAAATGCTCGGGCAGCTGTTCGCCAAAAATACGCTTCAGCGCCTCCTGCATGTATTCCGGGTAACGCGCCTCATGGTCTGGATATGTTTCCCCGTGGCGGCGTCTGTGTTCGCGCTCGATCTCCCAACGCGCACGCCACACGGTGCGACGACTGGCGGGAACACTGAGCGTTGTTGCTTTATCGACTATGAATTCGCACACCGGGTACTTGATCAAGTCCGGGTCGTAAATCCGGCGTACAAACAAGGTGTCGAAAATATCCATGGACACCATATCCACATCCCCCAGCATGCTGTTGGCGTGCTGGATAAGCGTGGGCAAATCGTAAAAGGTTTTAACGCTCAAAGAGAACGTTTCCGGATTAGGCGATTAGTGTTGAGCACAGTATAGTGCGGTCTAAACGTTGTGTTCCCCGCATAGCCCGCTAAAATGAACAGGCGCGCAGTGTGCCAGAACAGATGAAAGAATTCCATATAGAACAACACTTTAAACATTCATGAAAGCATTGGTCGAACGAATCCGGCAGGAAGGCGAACACGTCGGTGGCGGCATCGTCAAAGTTGACGGCTTTTTAAATCATCAGGTTGACGCGGAACTCACCCACGCCATGGGTGAAGAGTTGGTGCGCCGATTTTGTGCACGCGGTGTGAGCGATGCCACCAAGGTCGTATCCGCCGAAGTCAGCGGTATCCCGGTTGCACTGGCCGTGGCCCGCATACTCGGTATTCCGATGATTTATGCGCGCAAACACCGCTCCTCGGTGATGACCGATGTGTATTATTTTGCCCAGGCGCATAGTCGCACCAAGGACGAACAAACCCACTTGATGATCTCCAAGAAATACTTAAAGCCCGAGGATCGGGTTATCGTCATCGACGATTTCCTTGCCACGGGTTCGACGATCACGGCGCTGGGCACGTTGATTGTCGAAAGCGGCGCGTCCCTGTGTGCCATCGGTTGTGTGATCGAAAAGCCACAGGAGGGTGGGCGTGAGAGGCTGGTGTCGTTTGGCGTTCCTATTGAAGCGCTTAGTAAAATTGAATTGATTGGAGAGGAGCTGAAAGTCAGTTAGCTTGCGCTGTTTCGGGCGAGGACTGTGTTGGTTTCCCGCTGCGAGTAGCCAGTCGGTAATGCAGTCGTTTTATGGTGTTGCTGCCGGTTATTTAAGGCAAACCGCGACGCGGTATGAACGGCACAGGCAAAAGTGCCTGACAACATCGCTCCCGCTAATCCCATGTTATGGACAAAGTGTTCGCCACAAGATTCTTCCGCCGCTCGTAAACGCTTGTTTAATCGCGTCATCTGTATTGCCTTCCTGAGTTATCAGGGAATAGTACATACGCGTTATTTGGTCAAGTCATGTTAATATTGTTCGTGGGTGCATTGTAAGTAGAAAGAAATTCTAATTTTATAAGTTTTATTAGAAATGGATCGAATTGACCAAAAAATACTCAAGCTATTACAGGATGACGCGACCATTTCGACCGCGGAAATAGCGGACAAAGTAGGCCTGAGTACTACTCCGTGCTGGCGCCGCATCCAGAACCTGGAAAAAAACGGCATGATTCGCAAACGCGTCGCCCTGCTGGATCGTGAGCAACTGAATATCGGGGTCGACGTATTCGTCGCTATCAAGACGACAAAACACGATGCCCGCTGGTTTGCAAAATTCTCCCGCACCGTGATCGCCTTTCCTGAAGTGGTCGAGTTTTATCGCATGAGTGGCGAAATCGATTATTTAATGCGTGTGGTCGTGCCGGACATCAAGGCTTATGATGATTTCTACAGGCGTCTGATCGAAAAAGTCGAAGACATCAGCGACGTCAGTTCCAGTTTTGCGATGGAGCGGCTTAAATACACGACGGCATTGCCGTTAACTTATGCGGGTTAGTACCGCGCTATATCTTTGCCAGCCAGATTCGTCTTATTAATAGCATGACGAAACCATTGTGGGTGTTGTTCTTTCCCGTGGCTGTCGATATTCGGGGCGCGACGTCCGTCGATTATATCGTCGTAGTTAATAGTTCGCGTCTCAATACTGAATCGCGTTTCGTCAGTGGTGTTTGCCAGGCCTCCGTGTAGATGTGCGCCGGAAAAACTCAGTAAGTCGCCGGGTTTAATCAAAACTCGAATCTCATTGTGTTTATCGACTTCGCCGGTTGCGAGCGGTGCGGCCGGAACTTTTCCGGCAAGATGCCGGGGTGTCTGTTTGTGGTCGCGTATGACTTCAGCAAAATTCCAGGTATCGGTATTGTTCGCGATGGGTTTTTGCCAGTGCGACGGGTAAATTGCCAACGTGTTACCTTCGTGTAAAGGGTAAACCGGCGCCCACCAATTGATTTGTTGATAAATATTCGATCCCCAGGTGTCGCGGTGAACATGGGTGCTGGAGTGCCGGCCACCGGAATGCGAATCAGACGGTGGCAGGATGCGCAACACCAGTTTATCGCGGTAGCACGTGTTCAAGTTCACCCCGGATTGTTCCAGGCAATGGAGCAACAAAGCGTTCGCTTGTCCGGATGTTTTGAATGCTTCCTGTGCATCATGCGCAATGTGTAAGAAACGATCGCTTGATAGTTGTCGATGCACTGTTTGTGGATGATCAGATTTAAAGTAGTCAACAATCAGCTCTTTTGTGAGTTCGACCAGTTCATTCATCGCATCAAGGCCCTCGAACACTACCAGTTTGCCATTGAAAATATATTCAGCGAGTTGCTCGCCATTCAATGGTTTTTGTGTTGAATAGATGTGAGACATGTGCGCGAACCTAATACAACACGTTCCGCGTTCCGGTTAACCTGATCACCGCAACAGGACCGAGTAACAACAAAAGCGATATGGTGGTAAAAGCAATACCCCACGCGTGACGCGATTCCGAACCGCCGCTGAATTCCAGCATCACACCGAAAATCACCGGGCCAAGAAAGCCGCCGATAAAGCCAATTACCGAATGCACCGCCATGGTAGCACCCTTGTACATGGGTTGAGCGGCCTGTACGACACCCGCGGTGATGGCGGATGAATCCCCGGTTATGGTTATTCCATAAACAAAAGCGAGCAGCACCAGTACCGGCATCGAAAGCGCTGAAGAAAAACCAAAAATCACACCGACGATAGCCGAACATGTCATAACGCCGATGACGATACGTTGGCGGCCGATTTTCATTGCAATTTCATTAAAAACGATACTGGACGGCATACCTAGAAGGACAACGGTGGTTGCGATCAGCGCCGGGTTCCACCACGTGGCGTTTGTCCCTTGCAAGGATTGACTGAATACTAAAAACGCAATCATCCATGAGCGAAATGCAAACAACTCCGCATTGTGCGCGCAATAGGCGAGGGTAAAACCCAACGCCTGGCGGTTGGCTAACACCGGACGAAAGTCCAGCAACGCCGTCGTGGGTTTGTGTTCGTGTTTGTACTCGGAGTCGAATACAAATAGGGCAAGCACGAACGCAATGGCGGGGCCAATCGCACAAACAATAAAAGCCACCTGCCATCCCCAGATATCATTGGTGTGCCCGGTTATAAAATACGACAATGCCGCGCCGATGGAGAAACTGGAAGTGTAAAAAGCCGTCGCCCGGCTGTGTAATCGATCCGGCAATTGATCGATCAAGATGCGGAGTCCCGGCATGTACGTTCCGGCCAGTCCGATGCCTTGCAGTAAACGCCAGAAACTTGCACTCCAAACGCCGGACGCGAACATGGCAAAGCCTAACGCACCGATAAAACTGATGGCCATGGAAAAAACGTAGACACGCTTGGGCGACATGCGATCGGTCAATGCCGTCAGGATGGCCACGGCAATCACATAACCACCAAAATAAATACCACTGATCCAGCCCGATTGCGTATCGGACAGTATCCATTCACTGCTTAATTCCGGGATAAGCGTAGGAAATGTCGCGAATCCCGACATGCCCAGAATTTCGATTAAGCAGGTAATGGCAATAAATGTTGCGGCATGCACCTTATGTTTTCGATTTATCAGTCAATTCAATAGCTTAACCTGGAGCGTATCATTTTTACCCGGTGTAACCGACATATTTCGGGCTGGGTGTTATAGGACGCGCGCAACTATCACCGGTACAATGAGTCCAAACAAAACCCCCATCCCAATCTATCATTCGGTATTAGAATGTGCTTAACCATACGAAGGAGACCAAAGCATGAAGTTCGATCTCAAGGTAAACGGAGAATCCCATAGCGTCGACGTCGATCCCGACACGCCATTGCTGTGGGTGTTACGCGATAACCTGAAACTCACCGGCACGAAATTCGGCTGCGGTATCGCCCAGTGCGGCGCCTGCACGGTACATTTAGATGGCAAGGCGCAACGCACCTGCGTGTTGCCGGTACAAGCCGTGGGTGACCAGACGATTACAACTATTGAAGGTCTGTCGGCTGATCGCGGTCACCCCGTGCAACAGGCGTGGATTGCAGAGCAAGTGCCGCAATGCGGTTATTGTCAGTCCGGCATGATCATGGCGGTGACATCATTGTTGTCGGACAACGCAAATCCTTCTGACGATGATATCGATGCGACCATTACCAATATCTGCCGTTGCGGAACCTATAACCGAATTCGCAAGGCGATTCACCGCACGGCAAGCGCATAGGAGGCGGCCCATGAATGCAATACAACTCTCAAGACGACAATTTCTAAAAACAAGCACCCTCGCAGGCGGTGCGTTGGTCATCGGTTTTAATCTGCCGTTGAGTGGCCGACGGGCGCAAGCCATGGCGGCGGAAGATACGGCTGTCAACGCGTGGCTGAAAATCCATCCGGACAACACTGTTACCGTGTTGGTTGGCTCCTCGGAAATGGGGCAAGGTGTTTTTACATCTATACCCATGTTGCTGGCGGAAGAACTTGAAGTGGACTGGAACAGTGTGCATGCCGAGATGGCACCCGTTGCGCCGGCCTACACTAATCTCATTTTCAATATGCAGGCGACTGGTGGCAGCACTACCATTCGTTCTTTCTATGAAGCTTTGCGTCAGGTGGGTGCGAATACACGTCAATTGTTTGTTGCGGCGGCGGCACAGGATATGGGTGTCGATGCAGGGGAGTGCACTGCTGCTAACGGCGTCGTTACCCACACAGGATCGGGCGAGGCACGAAATTATGCTGACGTCGCTTCCATCGCCGCACAACTCACACCACCGGAGAATACTCCGCTTAAACCCGCATCCGATTGGAAAATAATGGGAACACCGGCTCACCGGCTGGATGTTCCTGCGAAAGTGGATGGCAGCGCTGAATTTGGCGTCGACGTACAAGTTGACGGCATGCTGGTAGCGACCGTGCGCGATTGTCCGGTGTTTGGCGGCAAATTGAAGTCCGTGGATGATAAACCCGCGTTAGCGGTAACCGGCGTCAAGGCGGTTATTCCATTAGAGACCGCATTCATTGTGGTTGCGGACGGTTACTGGCCGGCTAAAAAAGGCGCTGATGCCCTACAACCGGAGTGGGATTTTGGAGCTAATGCGGAAAACTCGAGCGACAAAATCAGCGCCTTGTTGGCGAGTGGTTTAGAACAACCGGGAAACAGCGCGCATACCGCGGGTGATGCAAATGTGGCGATGCAGGCCGCCGCGAAGAAAATTGAAGCGACGTATGAATCGCCGATCGTGGCACATTCGACTATGGAACCCATGAATGCGACTGCCAGTGTCACCGCGGATGGTGTTGAGGTATGGGCGCCAACCCAGGGGCAGGGCATTATTCCGCAAGTGGTTAACGGTGTGCTCGGTACGCCCATGGAAAACGTGCAGGTGCATACCACATTTCTCGGCGGCGGTTTTGGCCGGCGTTTTGAGATGGATTTCGTGGTCTATGCGGTGCTCGCATCCAAAGCCGTAGGTGCGCCGGTGAAGGTCATGTGGTCACGTGAAGAAGACACTCAACATGATTTTTATCGCCCGCCGTCGCTGGCGAAAATGCAGGGTGGCCTGAGCGCGGATAACAAGTTAGATGTTGTACAAGCACATATCGTAAGTCCGTCCATTTTTTCACGCGTATTCCCGGACTTTATCCAGAATGGAATCGATTCCTCGTCTGTGGAAGGTATCGCCGATTCTCAGTATTCCATTCCTAATGTTAAAGTGGACTATGTGATGCAAGAAGTTGGTGTACCGGTCGGTTTTTGGCGTTCGGTCGGACACAGTCATAACGCGTTCGTCATGGAAGGTTTTATGGACGAGATAGCTCACGCCGGTGAAATCGATCCGGTTGAGTTACGGCGGCAAGTTTTGCACGACAAGCCTGACCATCTCGCGGTATTGAACAAACTAGCCGAAGTGTCCGATTGGGGTAATGCAGACGAAGGCCGATACAAGGGCATCGCGATCCACGATTCCTTTGGCAGTATTGTCGGGCAGGTGGCGGAAGTCTCTGTTGACAATGATCAACTTACCCTTCACAAGGTCACTTGCGTGGTTGATTGCGGCACGATTATCAACCCGGATACCGTAGAAGCGCAGATGCAAAGCTCCATTATCTACGGGTTGACCGCCGCTTTGTACGGCGAAATCAGTATTTCACAGGGCCGTGTGCAACAAAGTAATTTTCACGACTATCAAATGGTACGTCTCGCGCAGACACCGGAAATTGAAGTGCATCTCGCACCCAGTGGACGCGAACTGGGTGGTATCGGCGAGCCGGCGTTGCCTCCATTGGCGCCCGCGTTGACCAACGCCATTTTTATGGCGACGGGAAAACGTATTCGCCAATTGCCCATTACCAAGGAGATACAACTCGCCGCCTGATGGAAAGCGTCGATCTCGATGTATTGACCCGGGCTTTGCATTGGTTGAAATCCGGTGAACAGGTATGTCTGGTCACGGTTGTAAATACCTATGGCTCGTCGCCACGACCGCCGGGTGCGTTGTTAGCCATTAACGGCCATGGCCGCTTTTGCGGTTCGGTATCCGGTGGTTGCGTCGATGAAGATTTGGTGCAACGCTACCGCGATGCGATTCCGAAACATCCGAAAATAGTTACTTATGGCGGCGATGCTGAAATGGCCCGTTTGCAATTGCCTTGTGATGGGGTCATTGAATTGGTGGTCGAGCCTTTCACGAACATCGATCTGTGGAATGAAGTCGTCGACAACATTCAACAACGAAAAATCGTATGCCGTGAACTAGAAATAAACACAGGCGAGTCGAGACTTTTCGTCGGCGGTCACTACAATGTTTTATCGTTTGACGGCAATAGATTGTCAAATGTGTTTGGCCCGCAGTGGCGCTTGTTGATAATAGGTGCCGGGCAGACCTCGAGGTATTTGGCACAAATGGCGGGGGCATTGGGCTATGACGTGACTGTGTGCGATCCACGTGAGGAATACTTGCGAGAATGGCAAGTAGATACGGCGCGGCTTGTAGAAAGTATGCCGGATGATGCAGTCCAAGAACTAGCTCCGGATAGTCGTACCGCCGTCGTAACCTTGACCCACGATCCCAAGTTGGACGATCTTGCCTTATTGCAAGCATTAAACTCAGAGGCGTTTTATATTGGTGCGTTAGGGTCTAGCAGAAATAATCAAAAACGGCGCGAACGCTTAGCTAAACATTTTGAAATTGATGGTTCGCAGTTAAAACGGTTACATGGACCTGTGGGTTTGCCCATTGGTGGTCGCGCGCCACCGGAAATTGCATTGTCTATCCTGGCTGAAATAACCGCGGTGCGTTACGGCAAATCGCTAGTCCAGGAAGCTGACCGCGAGCCACAAAAGTCCGAAACTCAATTACATCTGATTAATCAGGCCACGGCGTGATTGCAGGCATTTTGCTCGCGGCCGGAACGAGTTCCCGTTTTGGCAGTAACAAATTGTTGCATACAATGAATGATGGTCGGACCATCTTGAGTGTCAGTGCAGGCAAGCTTCAATACAGTGTCGATCATACGCTTGCAGTCATTCGACCTGACGATGACACGGGAGCTGCACTACTCGATGAACTAGGAATCGAAAAGCTGGTTTGTGATCAGGCCAATAAAGGCATGGGGGCGAGTTTGTCCTGCGGCGTGCAGGCTATGCCCGATGCAAAAGGTTGGATAATCGCTTTGGCGGATATGCCGTTTATCGCACCGGAAACATATGCCGGTGTTGTGGCTTCGATTAAATCGGGCAGCCTGCTTGCTGCGCCATTTTACAATTTCAAACGTGGGCATCCGGTCGGGTTTTCCGCCACGTTGTTTAATGAACTCGTTGTGTTGCAGGATGACACTGGAGCGAAAAACCTCATTGCGAAACATGCCGATGAATTGCATGCTTTGGAATGCGATGACCCTGGTGTTATCCGAGATGTTGATACACCTGCGGATTTAGCGACTTAGTCACTCTTGCAAACTCGAATAGGTTTTTTGGCTGAGGCCGTTATGGCGGATATATAAAAAATGTGCTGTTAAGCTTTAAAATTCAACAATTTGCCCGTCATTGAGTTGTAAGCTAAGCACGCCATCGCTCGAATTCACGACTATCTTTCCCACGATCTCGCCGCTTCGGAACACCGTTCCTCCGGCTTCCCAGATCGGATCGATATCGCTTGAATCGTTATATCTATAAAAAGCGTCGCCGAATTCGATAGCGAGTTGATCTTTGTTCCCCATACTTGCTATTCGATCCGTTTGTTTCGTAAATGCATCGCCCGAGTTCGCGAAGAAGTCTCGCGCGTAATTTTGCTGCTGGCTCATATTGATCATGGTGTTCTCCGTCGATGCGGAACCGGTGATATTCAGCGAGTGAGTCGAGTTCGATTGGTTTGCCGATCCGCTTATGTTATGAAAATAGGTTTTCTCACCGGTAATCTGTGCGGCAACCGTCCAGATCTCGTTCTCGCTGGTAACGGTTCCTTTAATCGCCTGCGCCACAGTCCATCGTGTATGCTCGACCTGTGTAATTTGACTCTGCACCTGAATATTGAACTGGGGCGAGGTGATAGAGTAAGCAAAGTCGGTGTGCTCTCCTTCAAATAATTTCCAATCATCGAAGGCCAGGTTACCGGTATCACCGCGAAAGGCAGAAACTTGGATGCCGATGGTTACACCGTTACTTAACATGACGTGTAGAACGGGATCGTTTGTATCGGCGGGCGGCGAATACACGAATTCTTCCGTACCTGGAGCGGTCTCAGTTAGAGTTCCAGCGCCGGTCAATTGATTGCCGTTCAATTCGCTCGCCAGAAATATGGCTTGGAGGGCGATGTCATTGGCTTCGTTCAGCGTGTCTTGCACTTCCCATCCGGCCCGGAAGGTCAGCCCAAGCAAAGCAAGAGCCTCTTGGTCAGAAGTGGCGGCGCGGGCCGGATTAACCGTAAGCAACGCCGTCGCAATTAAACCGACGATGAATCCTGATCGGATGGTTTGCAGCGTTTTGCCGTTAGAAGCGGTCATGATCGGATCACTTACAAGTTCTTTTGCTGCGAATCGCTTAATAGACCTCGACTGGAATTAAGCGCAGGGTAATGACATTGCGTCCACAACGTCACTCTGCGAGGTTGAGCTAATTCGCAATTACGCCTAATGCCGCAGCAGTGCCTGTACCTCACCCAGAGCGACCGACAACATGGCAAAGTCGACATTGCCGCCGGAACGTAATTCAGTCATTAATTGTTCATAACGGTTAAATGCGGCTTCGTTTTTCTGAATCCAATTATCCACCATGGTTTTTGGTTTGCTGGCGTTGCTCTGGTCAATCACTTCTCCCGCGATTATCCGCTGCTGATTATGGAATTCGCTGCGCAGACTCCACCTGGCCAGGTAATGCCAGTGATTGGCTACAGACAACTCGGATGTCTGGTCACGTAGCCAAAGCAAATGCAGGCGAGCGCCTAAATCGTAGTATACGCTTCCTACCGTGGCCACTGCCTGGTTGGTGTTTTTTGCCACTTCGACTATGTCCAGAGCTGTTGACAACGGAACAAAGTAGGCTACACGCGTGGCCAGCTTTTCGGGCACGCCGCTGGACACCATGGCTTTTGTGCGACGTTTTAAGCGTAAACGGATTTCCGCGGACATCGGTTTTGGAAAGCTCTCGATCAGTTCGCTGACCCCGTTCTTGAAAAATTCTACGGTTTCGGCAATATCGAGCGGGGCGCGGCGATTACGCAGTAACCATACTGTGGCCCGCTCGATCAGCCCGCTGGCAAAGTGCAGCATTTGCATTTGTACTTTTGCAGATGCCTTGTTGTCCAGTGCTTCGACGGCGCTCCAGATATCACGCATCTGGAAGATTTCGCGCGCGGCGGTGTAAGCTCGCGCAATATCAGGTGCCGTGGCGCCGGTTACGTCGGCAAGACGAAAGGCGAATGTGGGACCAGCACGATTGACCAGGCTGTTAGTGATATAAGTAGCGATAATTTCCCGTTTTAGACGATGCTCGTAAATGTTGTCGCGAAATTTATCTCCCAGCCGTACAGGAAAGTACCGTTCCAATTCCGCACGTAGAAACGGATCTTCCGGCACATCGGACCGAATCAATTGATCGTATAAGTCGATCTTGCTATACGATAATAAAATGGCCAGCTCGGGTCGAACCAGACCCTCACCGGCCGTGGCGCGTTCGACCGATTCTTCGTTATCGGGCAAATACTCGAGTTTGGAATCCAGTTTATCCTGGCGTTCGAGATGGCGGATATAGCGCATCTGCTCGGAGAATAATTCTGGCGATTGGCTGGCCGTTACACTGATGGCTTGGGTTTGGTTGTAGTTATCCCGCAAAACCAAATCAGCCACCTCGTCAGTCATTTCGGCCAACAATTTGGTACGCTGTTTTACTGTCATGTCACCGTCAGCGACGATTCGGTCCAACAAAATTTTGATATTGACTTCGTGATCGGAAGTATCGACGCCGGCGGAATTGTCGATGGAGTCGGTATAACACAATCCGCCGTGCTGGCAGAATTCAATTCGTCCAAGTTGGGTAACACCGAGATTGCCGCCTTCACCAAACACTTTGCAACGCAATTCTTTTCCGTTTACCCGCAGTCCGTCGTTGGCGCGATCACTCACTTCATCATGAGTTTCCGATTCCGCTTTGATATACGTGCCGATGCCGCCATTCCAAATCAAATCAACCGGCGCCTTGAGCATGGCGTTGATCAAATCGTTTGGCGTCATGCTGTCCTGATTGATACGCAGGACTTCTTGCATTTGTGGCGATACGGGAATGGATTTGGCACTGCGCTCGTAAATGCCGCCGCCTTCCGATATTAACTTGGATTCATAATCGGTCCAGCTCGAACGTGGCAGATTAAACAAGCGTTCGCGTTCTTTGAAACTTTGCTCGGGATCGGGATTGGGATCCATGAAAACATGCATGTGGTTAAATGCGCCCACCAGTTTTATGTGACGCGATAGCAACATGCCGTTGCCAAACACGTCGCCGCCCATGTCGCCAATTCCAATGACGCTGAAGTCCTGGGTCTGGGTGTCGTGATCCAACTCACGGAAATGGCGCTTAACGGATTCCCACGCCCCCCGTGCGGTGATACCCATTTTCTTGTGGTCGTACCCCACAGAACCACCGGACGCATACGCGTCGCCTAACCAAAAACCGTATTCTTCCGAGACCGAATTCGCAATATCGGAGAAAGTCGCAGTGCCTTTATCGGCCGCGATAACCAGATAAGGATCGTCGCTGTCGTGGCGGACAACATCTTTAGGCGGAATAACCTTATCGCCATCCAGGTTGTCGGTAATGTCCAGTAGCCCGCGCATGAAGGTTTTATAGCACTCGATCACTTCGGTCATTAACGCTTCGCGGTCTCCGTCCGGTGGCCGTTTGACGATAAACCCGCCTTTAGACCCGGTAGGCACAATGACGGCGTTTTTGACCAGTTGCGCTTTCACCAGACCAAGAATTTCGGTCCTGAAGTCCTCCCGGCGATCGGACCAGCGCAGGCCGCCGCGCGCGACCCTGCCGCCGCGCAAGTGCACCGCTTCGACGCGCGGGGAGTAAACAAATATTTCGAACATTGGAATGGGTTTAGGCATTCCAGTGACGCGTTTCGGTTCCAGTTTGAGTGATACGTAGGGTTTTGTACCGCCATCTGCATCCGGCTGAAAAAAGTTCGTGCGGGTGGTGGCCTGTATCACATCTAGATAGCCGCGCAGGATGCGGTCTTCGTCCAGGTTGGCAACGCGATCAAGCCCGGAGTTGATTTCGTCCATCAATCCATCCAGGCTTTCACCGTCACTACCTTGTAGATTCGGGTCAAACCGGCGGTTAAACAGACGCACCATCCGTTGCGACATTTTCGGATTTTCCGACAATGTCTCAATGATGTAAGACTCGCTATAAGGTATTTTTATCTGTTTCAGATAGCGGCTGTAAGCACGCAGAATGATGGTTTCCCGCCAGGTCAGTCCTGCGCCCAGGACTAATTTATTAAAACCGTCGTTCTCGATATTTTCCTTCCACACCTGAACAAAGGCTTCCTGAAAATTATCCGCAACTTTTTCCGGATCGATTTCACTATCTTCCGCGTGCACGAGTTCAAATTCATGGATCCAGACCGGTACTCCATCACGCGGATGAACATCGTAGGGACGCTCCCCGATAACTTTCAGCCCCATATTTTCAATCATGGGCAGGGTATCGGACGGTGACACCGGATTTTCCGGGGTAAACAGTTTTAACCGCACGCCGCCTTCGGTTTCCGCTAATGGGCGGTAGAAATTGACGTTAATCTCCCCGCTTTTGCTCGTTTGGTCTATGCGATCGATATCAAACGCGCCGGTGCGTGCCGGAAAGTCATCGCGGTAACTGACCGGAAACGCATCCGTGTAATTGTGATAGTACTTGTTACCCTGGCCTTCACCATAAACATCCGTCAATGCTTCACGTAAATGATCCTGCCAGGAGCGGGCGGCATCGACAATTTTTTTCTCGATCTCCTGGGTGTCATATTTCGGTTCGGTGTTGGCCGCGCTGTAGATGGTGAATTGGATTCGCGCGAGTATCGACTCCGAAAACAGCGTGTCGAATTCTACGGTGCTTCCATGGTAGGCATCCATCAGGATGCGTTGAATACGTAAACGCATCTCCCGGCTATAACGTTCGCGCGGCAGATATACCAGGCACAGATAAAAGCGACGATAGGTGTCACGGCGGGTGAACAAGCGTATACGATGACGCTCCTGTAACTCCAGTATGCCGTTTGTCATTTCAAACAGTTCTTCATCGCTCAACTGAAACACGCTGTCGCGAGGAAAAATTTCAATGATGTTCTGCAGCGCCTTAGCGGCATGGCCGGAGCTGGGTAGACCCGTGTGTTCCAGAACCCGCCTGACTTTATTGCGTAACAAGGGGATTTCATGGGTATTTCTGTTGTACGCAGCGGACGTAAACAAACCCACGATGCAGCGTTCTCCATCAACTTTGCCGCTCTTGTTGAATCGCTTGATGCCGATGAAGTCCATGTAGGCAGGACGGTGGACGGTGGCGCGTCGATTGGCTTTCGTTACGATTAACAGGTCATCGAAGTCACTGTATTCTTCGCGGCCAATCGGCAGGATGGAGGAAACGTCACCTAGCTCGCGCAGTATTCCGATTTGTGAATCCGGAGTGAGTTCCAGCGTGTTAGCGCCATCGGTTTTTTTGTAATCGAATTCGCAATAGCCTAAAAAGGTAAAATGATCCGCTTCGATCCACTGGCAAAAAGCAATCGCCTCGTTTATGTCATCTTGTTCAAACCCGGTCGCTTGTTTTTCCAACTCAGTAACGGTGGATAGAACGTTCTCGCGCATAACCTTCCAATCCGCGCAGGCCAGACGTACATCGTTAAGCACTTCTGCTATGGATTGTTGAATCTTGGCGAGGACTTTAGGCTCAGACTGGCGATCTACCTGAAAATGCATATACGACTCAGCGACAGTGTCGGTCGATTTAGCGTCGGCAATATCTGAAATTTTTCCATCGTTTCCACGCTGGACGTGAAACACCGGATGAATGGTCAGGTGAATGGTTAAGCCATACCGGTTTAATGCCATGGAAACGGAGTCCACCAAAAACGGCAAGTCGTCCGTGACTACTTCAACTACGGTATGCGTCGACTGCCAGCCGTGTTTTTCGAAGTGCGGGTTGTAAACGTGAACCTTGGATTCGCCGGGTTTACGCTGACGGGCGATGTGCCAAAAAGCGAGTGCTGCGCCGGATAAGTCGATTACCGAATGGATGAGAAGATCGTCCGGTGCTACCCGGTCGTAGAAACGTCTTATGAATTTTTCAAGTAACGGTTTTTCATTGTCTTTCAGCTTGGTTGCGGCATCGGTAACGACTCGATTTATCAACTCTTGTGATTCTTGGGCGCGAGTGAGTGGCATACGATCTCCCGGAATATTATTGGTGTGTTCGCCTGAACACACAGTATAGAATACTTCGTAATATGATTGTATTTAGGATGGAAAAATCGTTGCTTTCCCTACGAAAATTCGGTTATGAATAAAACCAATCAACCGCAGTGGGTGCCTTCCGCGCAGCGAGTGGAAAACTCAAATATTGCGGCGTTTATGCGTCAGGCAGGTGAGCGCTGGGGCAGGGAGTTCGTTGACTACAGCGATCTGCACTTATGGTCGGTTTCGCAACCAGAACAGTTTTGGGCGTCGGTGTGGTCGTTCTGTGGTGTGATCGCGTCCGAGCGCGGCGATATCGTTGTCGAAAACATCGAAAAAATGCCGGGTGCGAGCTGGTTTCCCCAGGCGAGGTTGAACTTTTCAGAAAATTTGCTGCGACGCAGAGATAAAAAGGATGCGTTGGTGTTTCGTGGTGAAGACAAAGTCGTTGCCCGCGTAACTTACAAAGAGTTGTACGACCAGGTGTCACAATTGTCCCAGGCGTTGCGTGAACTCGACATTCGCAAGGGTGATTGCGTCGCGGCGTTTGTGCCGAACATGCCGGAAACGATGATGTGCGCGCTGGCAGTCGCTTCCATCGGCGCGATCTGGTCATCCTGTTCACCGGATTTTGGTGTGCAAGGCGTGGTCGATCGTTTCGGGCAGGTCGAGCCGAAGTTACTGATTACTGCCGACGGATATTTTTACAACGGCAAGACTCACGACTCGCTCGGTAAGGTGAGTCAGATTGTCGATGCTTTGCCGAGTGTGAAAAACATTCTGGTGATTCCTTATACGCAGTCGTCACCATCGCTAAAGCAATTACCTAACACTCGATCGCTGGGTGACGCGATGAGTGCTTACTCGCCGCAGGAAATTGAATTCGAACAACTGCCGTTTGATCATCCGCTGTATATTTTGTATTCCTCTGGAACGACCGGTGTGCCAAAGTGCATCGTGCACAGCGCCGGAGGTGCCCTGCTAAAACATTTGCAGGAGCAACGCATTCATTGTGATTTAAAACCGAACGATAAATTATTTTATTTTACGACCTGTGGCTGGATGATGTGGAACTGGCTGATCACCGGCCTGGCCTCGGAAGCGACCTTGCTGCTCTATGACGGTTCACCGTTTTATCCCGATGGCAATGTCTTGTTTGACTATGCCGATGCACAAGGTATCACCATCTTCGGAACCTCGGCAAAGTATATCGACGCACTGAACAAAGCCGGTCTGGAGCCAAAAGGCACACATAAGCTGGATTCCTTGCAGACCATTCTTTCCACCGGCTCGCCGTTGGCTCCCGAAGGCTTTGACTACGTTTACCAGAATATGAAAAGCGACCTATGCCTTTCATCGATGTCCGGTGGCACGGATATTTGCGGTTGTTTTATCGGTGGTAACCCGGCCGCGCCGGTTTGGCGTGGTGAGATTCAATGTGCCCACCTGGGCATGAAAATTGATGTGCTGGATGATGATGGTAACGAACTGCCTGTGGGTGAGAAGGGTGATCTCGTGTGCAGTGTTCCTTTTCCATCCATGCCGGTAGGTTTTTGGAACGATGAGAATGATCATAAATATCACGCCGCATATTTTGAACGTTTCCCCAACGTGTGGTGTCATGGCGACTATATCGAACACACGGAACACGGCGGGTATATTATTCACGGGCGTTCAGATGCAACCTTGAATCCGGGTGGTGTACGCATCGGTACCGCGGAAATTTATCGGCAAGCGGAGAAAATCGATGAAGTAGTCGAGAGTCTGGTCATCGGTCAGCAGTGGGATGGCGATACGCGAGTCGTGTTGTTTGTCCGCCTGCGTGATGGTGTCGAGTTAGACGAACAGTTGAGGGATAGAATCAAACAACAGATCCGTACCAACACGACGCCACGACATGTGCCTGCTAAAGTAGTTCAGGTTACCGATATTCCTCGCACCAAAAGCGGCAAAATTGTCGAGCTGGCGGTGCGCAACGTCGTGCATGGGGAGCCGGTCAAGAACAAGGAGGCATTAGCTAACCCCGAGGCGCTTGATTTATTCGTCAATCGTGCCGAGTTGCAGGATTGATTTCAAGTTGACGTTATGTAAGTTCCATTGGATAGTGAGTCAATAGTTCCGGCCCCGAGTCGCGTACGACGACTTGTTGCTCCAGTTTGACACCTTCGCCACCATCGCGTCGA
The DNA here is from genome assembly GCA_965216365.1 of Arenicellales bacterium. Lineage (GTDB taxonomy): Bacteria > Pseudomonadota > Gammaproteobacteria > Arenicellales > CBDCFT01 > CBDCFT01. The sequence continues at coordinate 334,167 of CBDCFT010000003.1, forward strand.
CCGACAAAGGCTTCGACGCAAATGACGAAACCTGCGTGAATGACATCATCGAATCCTACGCTTCCCCATTTTTCCCTTGTAAAAATGGAGGGATATTCGTCGCACAACCCGGCGCCATGGGCCATAACGGTGTAGCCGTTGTATTCATCGACCGATGGGTACCAGAGTTTTTCGGTAATTTCTTTCAGGCTGGCACCCGATTTGTACAAACCGATGTTACGTTCAATGGTCTCCTTGGCGAGGGCGAATAAATCTGCCTGTGCGGGTGCCGGACGACCGTCACCGCATAACCAGGTGCGTGACATATCGACACACATACCATAGGGGCCAATGAGGTCCGTATCAAAGGCCATTAACTCGCCAGACTCGACGACTTTGCGACTGGCCTCCTGATACCACGGATTAGTGCGAATGCCGGAAGCCAACAAGCGTGTTTCTATCCATTCACCGAAGCGCTTGAAATTCGATTCCTGCAGGCGCGCCCATAACGCGACTTCCGTTACGCCGGGTTCGAAGATCGCACGCATGTCGTCAATGTTACTCTCGCAGGCATGCACCGCGCAGCGCAGGGCCTGGATCTCATCTTCGTTCTTTACCAATCTTGCGTTTTCCATTAACACCTGACCGCTGACCAGATCGACGTCTTGTTTTTCAAGTGCTCTGATACCGTCCAGCGATAACATGTCGATAGCAAGACGTCGGCCACCATGACTGTGCTCATTGAGTAAGGTTACAATCTCGTCGGCCCATCGTTTGCAAACCTCGTCTAGTCGGTTGCCGGTATAGAAGGGATGCAACGACGTTGCTGGTCTTATTTCATCAACGACTTCCGAGTGCGCGGACAGAAACTCGGCATCGGAAAATTCAAAAACTATGACCGGCCCGTCGGTTGCAACAAACGCATAACGCACCGCGTTATGCATGGTCCATATCGACATATTGGTCGTGTCCGTTGCATAACGAATGTTGAGTGGATCGTGTAACAATATCCCATCGCAATTCGCTGCACGCAGTTGTTCACGTACCCGTTCCAAACGATAACGGCGTATAGCGGGCAGATCAGGTAACGCAAGACCCGCGGATTCCCACTCGGCTAACAATTCCGGGCCAGGTCCAAGCACATGCATATTTCTGTCCGTGTGTTCCACCATCCACGGGGGCGCAGCTTGACCGCCCCGAATCTTTGGAAAATGACGCGCGGTCGAAATAATTGGAGTGGCTTTGTCGTTCATTATCTTTTTGTCAGTCGAAGTGGTTGGTATTGTATCAAGAGCGACTTGGCTTAGACGCATACGAAATCGAACAGTGGGTTAAGGATAGTGATTCCTTGTTCTAAAGCGGTCGTTAGCAGGCAATCGTAGGATCGAGTGGCGACCGCCAGGGATGGTGGAAGTGCTGGCACTACTGGCACGGCAGAAGTATGTGACAGTCTCGCGAACAATGCAACGTTAGAAATATTCGCCAGCAAGCTGGCTCCTACAAAAAACACGACATCTTTGCACGGTGGCGGCAAGACAAAACTCTCTCATCGTTATCGCTCGCCACATACCCTGGATTAGCGCAGCGTAATCCGGGTCAAATACTGGTGCGCCGGAGGCACTGCAAATTTTTATTCGAGTATTTGTGTTGATCGGTTGTTTTATCACGGCAGCACTTTCCCCGGATTCATGATGTTGTTGGGGTCGAGGGATTGTTTAATGGAATGCATCATGGCGAGTTCGACTTTGTCTTTGTAACGCCGCATATCGTTAAGTCGCATGATGCCGACGCCGTGTTCGGCGCTGAACGATCCGCCTAAATCAATGACAACGCTGTTGACGATGTTATTGATTTCAGCTTGCAGAGATAAATACTTTTCTGCATCCATATCTCTGGGTTGGGATAAATTGAGATGAATATTGCCATCGCCGGCGTGGCCGAAGGCGCAAACGCGAATGCCGGGTAATCGCTCCAGCACTTTGTCTGTTGCTTGATGAATAAAACTGGGAACATCTGCAATTTGTACTGAGACATCATGCTTCAGACTGGCGCCCTCAAATTTTTGTCCTTCGATTATGGCCTCACGCAGAAACCAGAATGCCTGGGCCTGTGCCTCGTTCTCATTGATGGCGGCATCCTGGATTAAATTGTCTTGCAAGCTTTGATGCAGCACCTGTTCCAGGGCTTCGCGTAATCCGGCATCACGACGGGTACTGGAAAATTCTAGTAAGACATACCATTTATAAGATTCGCCGAACGGGTCACGGCTGTCGCCAATGTGTTCGAATGCAAAGTCCAGACAGGTTCGTGCGATGAGTTCAAAGCTGCTTATTTGATCACCACTCGATTCCCGGCAACGTGACAGTAACTCAGGGCATCTTTCAAGTTCATTGAAACCGACGAAAGCGGTGTGAGATTCGACCGGGTAGGGAAACAGTTTTAATACCGCCGCCGTAATGATACCCAGTGTGCCTTCAGAGCCAACTAACAAATTTTTGAGATCGTAACCGGTATTATTTTTGCGCAATGCGTTGAGTCCGTTCCATATGGAGCCGTCAGGCAACACGGATTCGAGACCCAGAGTCAAATCGCGGGCGTTGCCATAGCGTAGCACGTTCAGACCGCCAGCGTTGGTCGCCAGATTGCCGCCGATCTGACAACTGCCTTCGGCGCTTAAGCTCAACGGAAAGTACCGGGACTGTTCTTTCGCCGCTTGCTGAACGTTTGCCAGTATGCACCCGGCTTCAACGGTGATGGTATAGTTTTCAGAATCAACGAATCGAATGTTGTTCATTCGATCAAGGCTCAAAATAATTTGACCGCGCGTCGCCACCGCACCGCCACAAAGTCCGGTGTTACCGCTTTGCGGAACGATACTGATGTTTTCTCGCTGGCAAATGTGGACAACCTTCGCAACCTGGTCGGTTGTGTTTGGCCGCACAACGGCCAATGCATTGCTTTCATAACGCCCACGACGTTCTTCAAGATAAGGCTGCATACTTTGCGGGTCGGTAAGGACGCGCTCATCGCCTGTGACAGTACCGATGGTCTTTAGAAATGCACTCATGTCAGGCGACGAGACGATGCGTGGCGTTACAAATCGCAGTCATGGCATCGGCGGCTTTCCCGGACATGCGGCGTGCGCGTAAAAAGCCGTGAATCAACCCTTCGCCTTCGACATACTCACAACTCACGTCTGCTTGTTCAAGTCTTTGTGTATAGACTCTCGCATCGTCACGTAACACGTCGTACTCGGCGGAGATTACGAAAGCCGGGGGAAGTCCTCTGAAATCGCCGGCAGCAAGCGGCATGGTGTAAGCGTCGTTGTAGGGCGGAGGTTTGCCAAAATATTGCAGATAATAATAAAGCATGTCATCTTTTGTGCCCAACGGTGAGTTCGCCAGTTCCTTGTGTGAAGGCAATGTAACGTCAGGTGCCAGCGCAGGATAAATCAAAATCTGTGCGCAAATGTCCGGGCCATTTTCATCTCTTGAACGTAAGCAACAGGCAGCGGTTAAATTTCCGCCCGCACTGTCACCGCCAACGGCTAATCGTTCCGTGTCGAGTCCCAGTTTGGCGCCATTAGTTTTCAAATAACAAATCGCATCATAGGCATCGTCGAACGCCGCGGGATAACGGTGTTCCGGCGCGAGCCGGTAGTCGACCGATACTGCATTAACATCAGCACGACTTGCGATCTCCGCGACAATGCTGTCGTGACTGTTTAGATCGCCTAGAATCCAGCCACCGCCGTGCAGGTAAACCAGCGTGGGTAAATCGTTGTTCGATTGATTGCGGTAGACGCGGATTGGAATTTGTCGATCGCTAAGCGAGATATAACAGTCTTCGCTTTCGATGCCGTCAGTATAAGGAAAGTCAAATGACGATGCGAGCGAATTGTAACGCTCGCGTTGCAGCTCGATTGTCAGCGCCAGCCCATTGTCCGGAAACAGTTCTTCATTGATGCGGATAAATTCTGTAATTTCAGCGTCCAGACTCATAGTGCCGGGTGTTCAGCTGTCTTTCCCATCGTTATAGCTTAAACCAAACATACAGGGTTCTGCCAAATAAATAATGCTTTTAAACAGCGTGCAACAGTATAATTATTCGATCATGTTAAGAGTTAAGCCAAAGAACTGACCCTATGCCCAACAACCTAAGCAGCATTGAGGTGCGACCATTGTCAGGAGTTCTGGGTGCGGAAGTGTTTGGCATCGATTTGGCAGAGGAAATTGATAAGGATGTATTTGCCGCTGTAAAGCAGGCGTATTACGATAACGGCGTAATCTTTTTTCGTGAGCAAAATCTAACGCCACAGCAACATATTGGATTCGCCGAACGCTGGGGTGAGATAAACGTCAATCGGTTTTTCAATAGAGTGGAAGGCTTTCCCATGATTGCGGAAGTACGCAAAGAGCCTGAGCAGACGCAGAACATCGGCAGTATCTGGCACACCGATCATTCTTATGACACCGCGCCTGCAATGGGGTCGATCTTGTATGCCCACGAGGTTCCAGTCACTGGTGGCGACACGTTATTCGCCAGCATGTACCGCGCCTACGAAACCTTGTCTGAAGGGATGCAGGCAATGTTATTAAAGCTCAAAGCAGTACATTCCAGTCGTCACGTATTCGGACAAGGCTATCGGAACGATCTGAAAGATCGAATGGGTAATCAGGAACTGGCTACCCAGGATGCGGTGCATCCCGTAGTAATCAGTCATCCGGATACCGGTCGTAAAGCGCTGTACGTTAATCCGACATTTACCACGCACTTCGACGGTTGGACGCAGGAAGAATCAAAACCATTGCTGGATTATCTCTACTCTCACGCTGCCCAACCCGAGCACACCTGCCGCTTTCGTTGGTGCAAAGGTTCGATCGCGTTTTGGGACAATCGCGCGACCTGGCATAAAGCGATCAACGACTATCCCGGTCAACGTCGTTTAATGCACCGCATTACTATTGAAGGTGTGCCTATTTCCTAGCGTTTTTTGCAGCGGGCAATAGTCAATATGAAAATTGTATTGGCACAGGAAACGATACGCCGATTGTTGGCGTGGTCGGCCATTGTTGCCGCATTGTGGGGTTATGGGATCATGTACTTACTGGTCGAGTGGTTTAATGAAAGACCAGTAGACCCCGGTTGGGGCGCGTTACTTGCGATTGGACTGTGTCTGTGGGGCTTTTACGCTTTGTCGCTTCCCAAACACCATGTTCGATTCGATAAGTTGCGACAAAGCGCTATTGTTCGGAGTCCCGGGCAGGCGGATCGCGTTATTGCATTTGACGAACTGGGTCCGCTTGAGGTTTTTCAGAATTGGTCGGGTGCGCAGGGCAAAGAGAAAACGTCCTACGTCGTTCGTAGCGCGTCTCATCCGAACATTGTTTTCGCAACACGTGTTGTTGAGCGCAGGGCGGTTAAGAAGGGGCAACGTATTGCGCAAAAGCTTGGTTTGACGCTGAACTCAAGAACGGTAATTTGCGATGAAAACGATTTAGAAAAAGATATTGAGTTTGAAAGCGAAACAACAATTACACCTTCAAAAAAGGCAGGTTACATAACGGGGTTTGTGATCCTTGTTCTCGGTAGCGCAATTACGTATTTTGCTTCATCCCCCGAAATCACCTGCCAAAAAGAAGCCACAGTTGACTGCTGGTTTCGTGTAAAGACTTTCTGGAACATTCCTTTGTGGAAGCGTTCCATGGTTAACGTGCAAAACGCTTACGTTTCGTTTGAGATGGAGCAATTTATGGTGGTGACGGATACGTCACAGTATTTCCTAGCGCGGTTGCCCGAGGAAGGCTTTCAGGACGGAGTGGATGAGTTAAAAGTCTTCCTGAACCAAGGCGGCAGCGATTTTTCTTATACCGAAAAATTAAGCATCGGCGGGAGTGTTGCCGGTTGGATAATAGTTTTTATCGGCTTGGCGCAAATCCTGACGTGCCCTTTTATGAACACCAAGTCGTTTACAGTGTGCGATCAGTAGCGAGTGGTCGAATTCCTGCGCAATGCCTGAGCGCAGGAGCTAATATTTTCTCAGCCACGCATACGTTCCGCTTTCGGATCGTATAACGCGTCAGCCTCAACCGTTGCCTTAACCCGTTCACCTAACAAACCAATTTCAAAAGTCGTGCCTGTTTTGGCGAAGCCCGGGTCGACGTAAGCGAACGCAATACTCTTATTCACGGTATGACCGTATGCGCCGCTGGTAACGACACCGATAATTTTGTCGCCATCGTAAACCGGCTCGTTGCCAAGACAGTCTGCATCGTTTGTTTCTACTGAACAGTACACGCATTGCAATCTGATTTCGCCGTTTTGCCGTTCCATGACTTTGTCACGCCCGATAAACTCGTGATCCATTTTCACAAAGCGCATAATGTCAGCTTCGACTGGTGTGATTTCCGTAGTGAGTTCCGCGCCCCAGGCTTTGAACGCTTTTTCCATGCGCATGGAGTTCATCGCATAGGAGCCGAAATGACCGATGTCGAATTCCGCGCCCGCTTCGACGATAGCATCGTAAAGTGTTTGCATCTGTTCCATGGGATGATGCAATTCCCAGCCGAGTTCGCCAACATAAGATACGCGTAATGCTCGACAAGGCACGCCAGCAATATCAATAGTCTGTCCGGTCAGCCAGGGAAATGCGGCATTGGATAAATCCGCGTTGGTGATCTTGGCCAGCAGGTCGCTTGATCTCGGGCCTTGCACTGCCAACATGCCGTATTGATTGGTGACATCGGTGACCGCAACATCTTCGCCTGCATGAATATGTTGTTGCATCCAATCCAGATCGTGTTGCTGCGCGATGATGGCGGACAAAACGAAAAAGTGATCGTCCGCCATGCGTGTGATAGTCGCTTCGCCTTCGATACCGCCGAGGTCGGTCAACATGTGCGCCAGTACAATGCCACCGGATCGTTTGGACATAGTGTTGGCACATAAGCGATTTAAAAACGCTTCGGTGTCTTTTCCTTTAATGTCGAATTTAGCAAACGCGGTCAAGTCGGCCACACCGACACGTTCGCGCACGGCTTTGCATTCGTTGGCGACAGTAGTAAACGAGTTGTTGCGCCGAAAGCTGTACTGTTCGTTTTCACCTTCAGTCGAGAACCACTTGGGTCGCTCCCAGCCATACACCTCGGCGTTGATCGCACCTAAATTATTAAGCTTGTCGTAAACCGGTGTTGTGTTTACGGGACGCCCAGCGTCATGGTACTCGCCCGGATAATGCACCGCGTACATGTGTTCGTATTCATCGATTGACGTTTCGACCAGGTACTCGTCAGTCAACTGGTTCGAATATCGCCGCGGATCCAGTTCACGCACATTGATTTCGGTTTGACCATGCACCATCCATTGTGCGAGGTATTTGCCCGCGCCGGGACCCTGGGTAATTCCGATAGACGCGCCACAACACATCCAGTAATTTTTCAACCCACCGGCGGGACCGAGCAAAAAACCACCATCTGGTGTATGCGTAATCGGTCCACTGACAATGCGTTTAATGCCTGCTTCGGCGAATGCCGGAATGCGTTGCATGACTTTTTCCAGATGTGGCTCCAGTCGATCCAGTTCCGGTTCCAGCAGTTCCATGTCAAATCCCCAGTCGATCCCGTCCAGACCCCAGGCTTGCGCCTGTTGGGTTTCGTAGGGGCCGATAATGAGGCCGCGTTGTTCCTGTCGGTAGTAACACGATGAAAGCGGGTCGCGGATCACCGGCAGTTCTTTATCGAGTGCCTCGACTTCCGCGATGGGTTCCGTCACCAGATATTGATGCACCATGTTGACTATGGGTACATGCAAGCCGACCCATGCGCCGACCTGGGGTGCAAAACTTCCGCAGGCATTAACAATATGCTCGCAAGTAATCGTGCCCTTGTCAGTGATGACTTCCCATTCGCCGGAAGGCAATTGTTTGGTATCGGTAATGCGTGTGTGGCGATAAATCTCCGCGCCACCATTGCGTGCACCAACGGCCATGGCGTTAGTGCTGCTGGCAGGGTCGGTGTGACCATCGTTGGGCGTGTAGGCGCCAAGCAGCACGCCATCCATATCCATAAACGGGGCGTGGTCAAGAATTTCGCTGGGGCCGATCAAATGGCATTCGGCGCCGACTTGATCGAGCACGCCTTTTACATAATGAAACCAATCGACTTCGTCTTGGCATGTTGCCAGACGAATAGCGCCACAGCCATGCCAACCGGTAGCTTGACCGGTTTCAGCTTCCAGTGATGCGTATAACTCGGAGCCATACAAATGCACTTTGGCCATATTCAGGCTGCCGATAAAGTGCGGAATTAAACCGGCAGCATGCCAGGTCGAGCCGGAGGTTAACTCGCCTTTTTCCACCAGTACGACATCACTCCAGCCTTCTTTGACCAGATGATATAAAAGGCCGACGCCCATTGCGCCACCACCCATTACCACGACACGGGCGTGTGATTTCATAGTTTGTTCTCGAAGTTTGTTAAAAAGGTTGATGTGTTGGCGCAGGTGTCCAACGTTCTTTCGCGAGCAAGCTCGCTCCTACAATTTAAAAAATATCAAGGCTAATCTAATTTCAATGTATAAGTATTTACTTGTCTCAAATTTAACCAAAAATCTATTTCAAAACAGCCGAGTGCAGATGTTTGGGGAGAATTTACTCCTTATACGACGGATCGGTGTCGTCCAGCAGGCGCAACAAAGCAGACCATTCGTATTTGCCCGGTGCGAATTTATGATGTTGCCGGGCCGCATGTTCCATTACGCTTTCGCTGGGCAGCGATAACTTAGCGCCGGTGGACATCACGTCGATTTGTGTTTTGCAGGCTTGCTCAAGATAAAACATCGATACAAAAGCCTGCGCGACGTTCTCTCCGGTTGTAATCAAACCATGATTACGCAGAATCAAGGCGTTGTGTTCGCCCAGACTTTTCGCCAGGCGCGTGCTTTCGTCCGGGTCGTCGGAAATACCTTCGTAGTCATGGTAAGCAATTCGATTGTGAAACATGAAAGCGCCTTGCATTACCGGCAACAAACCGCATTCCAGCGCCGATACCGCCAGTCCGCCGCGACTATGCGAGTGCATGACGCAGTTAATATCCGGTCGTTCAACGTAAATGCCATGATGAATGACATAGGCCGTCACGTTAATGTCCTTCGGGCCATCCAGCACTTCACCCGCCTGATTTATGGTCACCAGATTGGAAGCGGTAATTTCATCGAAGCGCAGCCCGAAACGATTGATTAAAAAATTTTCTGTTTCCGGAACACGCGCGCTAATGTGATTCCAGACAATCTCATCGAAGCCGAAGCGTGCAGCCAGTCGATGACAGGCGGCGAGGTCGACTCGAGTTTGCCATTCTTGTTCGCTGAAACGTGTGCGATTGGAAATATCAGTTGCGGCGGTACTCATATTCGATCTCCTGAATCGTTTTCTATCGGATTATTACTTTATGCGACTTGGGCAAGGCTTTGTTCTGACGTCTCGCTGAATTTTGGCTCGCGGGTAAAAACTCGATTTACCATCGGTTCAAAAAACTCCAGTGGCAACGATTCAAAGTCCGGATCAAAACAATTTTGATCGTAAATTTCGCAAAAACGTGCAGTGTCCGCGTAATGTGGATGATCTTTAAAACGGTCGCGCGCGTTGCGGTCATTGCCAAAATGATGCGCATAGTAATACATCTGGAAAATACCGTGATGTTTGATTATCCAATACGTTTTCTTCGATACATAAGGACGTAGAATGCTGGCGGCCAGTTCGCTGTGCGCTAACGGTGCCAGTGTGTCGCCGATGTCATGCACCAATGCGGCAACCACCATTTCCTCATCCTCGCCATTACGATACGCGCGGGTCGCCGATTGCAACGAGTGTTCCAGACGACTGACTTTGTAGCCACCGAAAGAACCGTCCAGTTGCCGCAACGCATCCATGATGCGATCAGGCAACGAATCGATAAACAGCTGCTCCTGTTGGTGAAGAAACTCGTAGTCTTCCTTGGTGCCGTCCGCCATATTGATGAAGCTTACAGTTTGCATTTTTTCTGTCCTCGGATAATCCGGTGTAATGATAGTGTAAGTCGAATTGTCCTGCTTGTCAGGCTATCTCCTCAAATCGGACGTGGGCGCTTGCAGCGCGCTCGTCGTATGCGCCTAAACCGCTTTGGCTTTGAATGAATTTCTTATACGCGGCGATGGAGTCGGCATCGAAATCCGCTTTGGGTCGTGGTTCCAGCTCGAAATGTCCGCGATCCAGTCCGCGTACCAGTGTCGCGGAGTCTTCGACATCAGGAATGGTTTGCCGCACATCCGCTGCGAAATAATTGATTGAAAGTCCGATGCGCGGGCGCGAAGACGTGTTACCGACCGAGCCGTGTAACAAACGCGAATGATGAATCGACATCTCTCCCGGTTCGAGTTCGACATGTTGAATGTGCTTTTCTTCATCCGAGCTAAGTATAACTTCCTGATCGCCGGCTAGCATGTTGCCACTGCCGGGATTGAATTCGTGATTGCGCATCCCCGAGTTGTGCGTTCCGGGCACGAAGCACATACAACCGTTGTCCGGCTTCGCGTCCGTTAATGCCAGCCATGCAGTCACGACTTTATCGCCAGGTTCCAATCCCCAATAAGTAATGTCCTGGTGCCAGCCGACGAATCCTGTGTTGTTCGGCTCTTTGGCGAAGAAGGTCGCAGCCCAGCACAGAATATCCGGTCCCAGTAGGCTCTCTACTGCATCCAGAATCCTTGGGTGGCGCATGAGATCGTTTACCCAGGTGGAAACCAGATAGGATTTCGGTAATTGTTTGGCTGTTGACCAATCCGCCATGCGATCACGTAACGCTTCGTAACGTGGCTGCAACGCGACCGCCTCACTATGCCCAAGTATCCGGATGGGATAAATAATTCCTTCGCCTTCAAATTGTGCAAGTTGTTCGGTGGATAGAGATTGGGTCATGGGCAATTAAACCTTGCGGGCAAACGAACGCCCGCGAACATTTCGTTGGTCATCAAAAATGGAGTCGCTGTTTGGCACTCCCGGCAGGGGAATGCGTACCGGCACGGCTTCCTGCCGTGGCGTCCAGGTAACTTCACCGGTAATGATGCGATTGTTAAATTCGTCCCAATCCGGTTTTTCCACCATTGGCCAGGCGTCGACCGCGGCATAAGACAACAACAATAATGGTCGCGTCGTATTTGAATCATTATCGCGCGAACCGTGCACCGTGCGAACATGGTGAATCGTAATGGAGCCCACTTTGCCGGTCAGTGCGATAGCGCCGGACAGGTCAATGGTTTCAGAATCAAGATCAATCGCGCCGACAAATACACCGTTATGATGATGGTTGTAAACCGGGCCTTTGTGTGAACCGGGCAATATCATGAGCGGCCCATTCTCCAGGTCGCAATCTTCCAGTAAAACGCCGACCGCTAAAATGTCCTGATTGGTATGCGGATAAAACGCCCAGTCCTGGTGCCATTCTATAGTGGCTTCACCGCCCGGTGGTTTGAAGTTGAGCTTGGAATGATCGAAACGGATATTGGGTCCGATCAAATCAGCGACGATGCTGACTATCGCATCGGAACGCATCAGCCTGTCATAAACTGGATGCTGATCGACAGGATTTTTTATTCGCCGAACGACGGGTGATTCTGCGCAATGACCGTGACCGATGTCATAAACTTTGTCGCTTTGACTAACGGCGCGTGAATTATCAATAAATTCCGCGGTGACTTTGCGTAACTCATTCAGGCTTTTCTCGTCGACAACGCCTTCCACAACAAGATAGCCATGCTCGCGATAGTGTGTGATCTGCTCCGTAGATAAACCGGAGGGTTGTGAATGTGTTGCACCGGATTTCTGTGTCGCTTGCACCGGCTGACTCCCCGCTATGTATAAACTGAATCAACGGCAAATTTACTCTTTTTTTTGCGGATGTAAATAGAAAAATGAAGGGAAATGGGAAGTAATCGGGTGATTTAATCCAATAGCGTTTCTTTAGAGATTTGTCACTCCTGCAACGAGGCAAGAAAATATTTGAAGTGAATTCATGTTTAGGTCTGCTCCTAACCTAGTCATTCCCGCGATGGCGGGAGAAGCCAGTGCAGGGGGAGTCACGCGCTTGGCGGACCTAGGGACAGAATCCAGCTAAACAATTACGCTGATACACCGCGCCTGTAATAACTAAATTGTAATGCAGTGTTGTCAGTCTTCGGCCAGAATTTCTCTGGTTGGGAGCCGGATAATGCTTACGGTGTTTCGGGGAGACGATATAGTAAACTTGTGCTAGTTTGATCAGCTTGTTGAATATTAATGATGCGGCTTATTTAGCGAGTCTTTGCTGTCGATCTTCTTAGGTTGTTTCCCACGCAGCGAAACTTCTTTACCCATATCCGAGCTGACCTCGTCACGGTAAATCCCATTCAAAGGGTGATTAATGCCTTCAACCAAGTAACAATCCTCAACCGGAGGATGTTCAAAATCGCGTTTCTTGCTGGTCATTGCCGGTGTGCTCCAATACATGTTGATGCCTCGTTCTATCCAAAATTAATGACTATGAAAAAGAAAATGCATAAAGTGTGCCAGTCATATCGTTGGTACCTTGCGACCATGAAATGGTTCGATTTTGTAGGTTTTTTGAGCGTCCCGGATTACACTGCGCTTTATACAGACTATCTTGTCGCCAAAAACCGGCGACAAATGACAATTTTCGTCAATGAATTTACAGTTGTTTACAAAACCGAAATCGGCTTTCAGCAATCAGCGTTCAGTCGTGGAGGATGGTAGTAATGGGGAGGCAATGACATTGCGCCGCATGAGGAAGCTATTTTTATCGTTAGATCGAAATTGAATTCGATTTATGAAAGCTCAAGCGGTAGGTCGGCAATTCCGATAAAATTATGGATGTTATCCGGCGTAATACATTACGCTATCCGCGTGCTATTTTCTCCCTGCAGCAAGTCTCTTTACTAAATCACTGGCGCTTGTTTGAACAAGCCCCGGAATTAATCCATGAACAAAAGGCATTAAGGCGGCTTTGAGGCAGTTGAATCCGTAGCGAAATGCGACGCCTTGATGTTCAAAATAGGTTTCGTTTGCTTGGGCCAAATGTGATTTGCTGGATTCGATCATGGTTGGAATACTGAAATGTTTAATGTGACCTGGTTGTGCTACCGAAAATAACAATCCGGAAAAGGATACGTTACACCAGTTTACGAGCGACGCTACGTTCCCACTCCCTGCTAAACACTTTTTCTGTACCTTCGAACGCCTGCATGTGCGCCTTTATGTAAAAATTGTTACTGTCAGCCCACATCTCGGTTTTGGTTTCCGTGCGCACGTTCCATTGATCGCGTTCGAACTCCTCCGTCCAATGCGTAATAGCGTGGCAACTCAGCGGATCGTTGGTGTTAATGGAATAGGTCTCGCGTGCAGTTTCGCTGTTCACAAGGTCATGTTCCAGGTTTTTATGTTTGCCAAAGTCATCGATAATTGAAACAGTTGTGACTCCCGATACCAGGTCGTGCGTCACCGTTCGTTGGTTGGATGATTCGCGCAAGGTTTCCTGCTGAAGAGGTGTGGCCGATTCCGCCGGCAGAAAATTGACATCGTCCTGATTCTGGGGGGTTCGCACAGGAATTTCTAAATGGCTACCGCCACTGTGCAGAGTCAGTGTTCCTTTTTCGGATGACGACCAGATCATGGGCCAATAGGCGTTTGAAACCGACACGCGTAACTTATGACCGGGCGCGATTCGATAAGCAATATCATCCAACTGAATGCGTGCGCGATAATGTTCGCCCGGTATCAATGCTTCCGGGTGTTCGTGACTTTCGCGATGGCACAAATTCAGAATTCCGAAACTGATGCGGGTGGATGCGCCATCCGGCCACACATCGCACAAACGCACGGCAACATTCGCCTGTGGTGTGTCGCTCGACAGTTCCAATTCAACGACTGGTGCGCCGACAATAGTCAAATCCTGTTCTAAAAGGTCAGTGTCGAAGGTTAGACCTTTTGCATCCTCGATGCGTTGGTCGTCAGGCCAGTCCGCACCCAGCCACATGATGCAAAATTCTCCACAGCCGGTGCCGGTGTCTTGCGGTGAATCAATAAGCCAGTATTGATCCGTAGTTTGCGAGTTCGTCAATTTCCTATCATCAAAGAAATAGTGTTGGAATGAGATATTCTCGTCGGGCCACTTGTCCATCGCTATCCACCGGCCTTTGCTGACTGCCTGAGTGGTGCCCGGCCGCGTACTGTCCATGACATAGATACGGTAATTCGGATCGGTTGCAACACCGGTGTCGATATCTTTCAGCCACCGGTCCCACCAACGTAACGCTTCCTGTAAAAAACCGATGCGTGGTTCGGGAACGGCGAAGTGCGGATATTTGTGCGCCCACGGCCCGATAATGGCTTTACGCGGACATTGCAGGTTTTCCATCATGCGTGGAATGGCGTTGGAATAGGCGTCATACCAGCCACCGACGGCTAACACTGCCGCTTCTATGTCGTCGTAGTCTTCGCAGATGGAGCCGTGTTTCCAGAAGCCATCGCGATGCTGGTGTTGCAGCCAGTTGTCCACCAGCAACGGTGTATTTTCCAGCCGTTCCAACCACATTTCGCGCCAGCGTTCAGTCGATAGCAATGGGTCGGGTGGGCGCGACGAGTAGGAAAACATGGTCGAAGCCCAGCCCAGGTTTTCCATTAACAACGCGCCGCCTTTGAAATGAATATCGTCCGCGTAACGGTCGTCGGTTGAGCACAGCGTGATAATCGCCTTTAGGGGTTCAGGTCTTAGCGCGGCGACCTGCAAGCCGTTAAATCCGCCCCAGGAAATGCCCATCATGCCGACCTCTGCCGGTACACCAATTCTGTTGTGCCAGCCAGTTCGATGACGGCTATTGCACCGTCATCCAGTTCCTGTTGCAGGTATTCGTCGTGCATCAACCCCTCCGAGTCGCCGTTGCCGCGCATGTCGACGCGCACGCACGCATAACCGTGGCCAGCAAAGTAGGGATGCGTCAACGTATCGCGAACCGCCGTGCCTTCGCGTTTGCGGTAAGGCAGGTACTCGAGAATGGCAGGTACGGGATTTGATTCGGCATCATCCGGCATCCAGATGCGTGCGGCCAGTTCGCAACCGTCCGGCATGGCAATCATGGTGTTTTCTATTTCGCGAACGGTGCACGGAAATTCAGTAATTATTTTAGTCATTGTCTATCTTGATCTTGTAAAAACCGAAGGTGATATTTACCTAAACTTTACACGAAAGCGGGCCAAATCAGCATACACTTGTGGGCATTAGATTAGTGAATATTTTAGACGTCAACGGGAGAACATCATGACTAAGTATCTTCAAACAACACTCTTTATGTTAGCAACTGCCATGCTGATCTCCGCAGTCAAAGCGGAAGAATTGGAAAGAACGATTGCAGTCAGTGGAACAGGCTCGGTGAGTGCAGTGCCTGATGTTGCAGTCGTGCATGCGGGCGTTGTTACACAGTCGCGCAATGCCGGTGAGGCGTTGAATGCCAATAATGCGGCCATGGAAAATATTTTCTCTACATTGAAACAATTCGGGATTGAGGACAAGCATATTCAAACTTCCGGGTTCGGTATTCATCCTGAGTACGATCGATCAAATAAATTGAGCAAGTCTAATCAATACAAAATTATCGGTTATCAAGTGAATAATCAGTTGCAAATAAAAATTCACAAATTAGCAATATTTGGCGATGTGTTAGACGCGTTGGTGCGGGTCGGCAGCAACCAGATTTCCGGGGTCAGTTTTACCAATGACAATATTGACGCGTTAATGAATGAAGCGCGTAAACTTGCGGTGGCGGACGCGAAGGCCCGTGCTGAGTTGTATGCACAGGCGGCAGGTGTGTCTCTGGGTGAAGTGATTTCCATCAACGAAGGCCATATCGCGCAACCGGTGGCAAGGTATCAACGCGGAGTAGCGATGAGTATGGCGGAATCGTCAGTACCGATCGCCAGCGGCGAAAACGAAATCAGCGCGCAGGTGAGTGTAATTTATGCGATTGCCGATTAGCGGATAACCATCGACTGTAAAATTCTGCAGGAGGTACGCCTCACGGCGAAAGAATTTGTCGTGTGCTATGAGACTCGTTTATCGTGACGTGGCGTCGCTCCCACAAGAACATAAAACTCCATCTTGATATTTGAAGATTAATTCCTGGTGAGTTCCTGTGCGTAGCTCGGCACGTCCCGCACTTCTTTGATCAAGCCTTGTTCGAGTAAAAATTCGGCGAATCGTTGATAACGGCCGGCGTCCAACGCGGATGGGCGCAGTGCGAAACGGGGCAGGGTGTCACGCCAGGCACGTTTGTTGAGTTCATCGTCCAGGGCATTGTCGTGTGCGACAAACAGTTTCCAGGCCTGGTCCGGGTGATTGACCATGAAGTGCGTTGCCTGTTCGACAGCCGATAGAAAGCGCGCCAATGCGGCATTGTCTAAATTTTTATTGTTGGCAACGAAAATGAGTTCGTCATAGGTCGGCACACCTTCCTCTTCGATATAAAACGCACGGCCGGGCCTGCCAACGATATCCATCTGATTGAGTTCGAAGTTTCGGAATGCACCGATCACGGCATCGACCTGGCCGGAGATGATGGAAGGCGACAGGGAAAAGTTGACGTTTATCAGCTCAACATCCGCGGTCGACAGGCCGTGCTTTTCCAGCATGCCATTGAGCAGGGCATCTTCGAAACCGCCGACAGAGAAACCCACTTTTTTGCCTTTGAGGTCGGCGATGGATTGAATCGGCCCGTCGGCTAATACCACAAGACTGTTTAACGGCGTCGCTACCAGCGTTCCAATGCGGGTAAGAGGCAGGCCTTGATCGACTTGTAGATGTAATTGCGGTTGATAGGAAACCGCGATATCGGCTTTGCCCGCTGCGACCAGTTTCGGGGGATCATTTGGGTCGGCAGGTGCGATCAGTTCAACATCGAGGTCATGCTCTTCGAAAAAACCTTTTTGTTGTGCGACGATAAGCGGGCCGTGATCGGGATTAACAAACCAGTCTAGCATGACGGTGAGTTTATCCGCCGCCGGGCTTGTATTAGTCAGTAACAGCGCCGCTACAAGCGCGAACAAAATATTTTTAACAGACATCGAATACTCCTAGTCGGTAAAAGAAAGTGTTTCGGGTTGCCAAAACAACAGGCGTGCCAGTGCCCAATTGATGAAAAAGTAAATCGTGATGGCCAACAGCGCCAGTACGAATAGCGCTGCAAACATAAGATCAATTTGCATGCGTCCATTGGCATGCAGCATTAAAAAACCCAGCCCGCGACTGGAGCCGACCCATTCGCCGACGACGGCACCAATGGGTGCGACGGCAGCGGCAACGCGCAAACCGGACGCGAGTGCAGGTAAGGCGGCAGGGAATCGTATTTGACGCAGAATCGCCAGTTTTGATGCGTTCATGGTGCGTGCCAGATCGAGCCAGCCGGGATTAGTGTGGCGCAGGCCGTCATAACATGCCGCTGCGACAGGAAAATAAATAATGAGTACCGCCATCGCGACTTTCGATGCCAGTCCATAACCGAGCCATAAAACGAGAACCGGTGCTAACGCGAACACGGGCAACGACTGACTCACAACTAATACGGGTAGCAACCAACGGCGTGCGGGTCGAAAATAGGTCAGACACAATGCGCTGGTAATGCCAAGCAGTGTGCCGATGACCAACCCCAGTACAATTTCCAACGCGGTTGTCCAGGTGTGCCCCAGGATTAACTCAAGGTTTGCAGCCAGGGAGTGCAACACTTTAATGGGTCCAGGTAAAATGTAGACGGGTACTTGTGTCGCTAGGATGACCAGTTGCCACGCCAGGATGAAACCAACAAAAAGTACTATGGGCCGAAGCCAACGTTGACGATACGATTCGCGAATGGGTTTGGCGACTGTGCCTGGCATTGGTTGAAAGTAATTTCTCTCAGGCAGCGAGTTGCTGCCAGACTTGCGTTTGCAACTCAATAACCTGTTGATTATCCGTAGCACGCGGGGGTGTGCTTGACGGCGTGACAGGCTGACCAAGACGTACAGGGTCGCCACCTAAAACATAAATCCGATGTCCGAGTCGAAGTGCTTCTATCGGATCATGCGTGACCAGCAGAACCGTTTTGTTTTCCAGTAACTCCGCCGCGAGTGCCTGCAGACGGTGACGTGTAATCGCATCCAGCGCGGAAAAGGGTTCGTCCATCAGGATAACGGGTTTGTCTTCAAACAGAGTGCGTGCCAAAGCGGCGCGTTGGCGCATGCCACCAGACAACTGCGAAGGGAGGCGTTCGCTGTCTTGTTCCAGACCGACTTTGCTCAGCAGCGATATTCCTTTTTCCGTATCGCTCGGAGTCAATTCACCACGCAGTTTTGCTCCGATGACGACGTTGTGTAAAACGGATAACCAGGGCATGAGTAAATCCGTTTGTGCCATGTAGGCCACGCGTCCGTCGAGTGGCTGTTGATCGCTACATTCGATATCGCCTTTACTTTCTGAGTTGATTAAACCCGCGAGCAAACGCAATAAACTGGATTTACCGATACCGCTTTGGCCGAGCAGGCAGGTCCATTCACCCTTCTTCAGCGTAAGGTCGAGATTTTCAAACAACACGCGGCCTTCGTATTGCACAATGGCGTTTTTGATAGTGACGGCAATCAAAACGGTGTTACGAATTTCGCGATTCAGGATGTTCCGCGCGCATCGAGAAACGCTTTCGTCGATAACGACGACCAGGATGTCATTTTGTTTCGTATGGCAATAAATGATTCGTAAACTTTTCCGGTCATTTCATCTTTTTTGGAGAATTCAACAAGCACTTCTTCACCCATATCCCGCGCGGCTTTAAGAACGTCTTGTGGGAAAGAACGAACCTTAACGTTATGCTTGTTAATCAATGTATTTATCGCTTCCGCGTTACGCCATTTGGCTTCAGCCAGTGCGAATGCGTTTTCAGCGGTACAGGCATTGCGTACAATTTCGCGTAAATCGTCGGAAAGCATAGCTAACGCTTTTTTGTTAATCAGACATTCGCCCGTTCCATTGGGTTCATGAAAACCGGGCCAATAATAGTAAGGCGCTATCTTGTAAAAACCGAACGCGAGGTCGCTGGCCGGGCCGACGAACTCCGCACCGTCCAGCGTGCCGGATTGCAAGGCACCGAAAATTTCACCCGGCGCCAGGCTGACGGGTGTTGCGCCCAGGCGCCGGTATATTTCGCCGCCCATCCCGGGCATGCGGTACTTAAGGCCTTTTAAATCGTCCAGGCTGTTGATTTCCTTTTTAAACCAGCCGCCCATGCCGGTTCCGGTGTTGCCTGCCATGTAAGGTTGTACATCGAAATCCGCGTAAGCCTGTTGCCATAATTCCTGACCGCCACCGTGATAAATCCAGGCGGCGTGTTCTTCCGGTGTCAGTCCGAACGGAATGGCTGTGAAGAAAACGGATGCGGAAATTTTTCCCTGCCAAAAAAATGCTGCGGTGTGTCCGATTTGTGCTGTGTTTTGCGATACCGCATCAAGCACTTCAAACGCGGGAACCAGCTCGCCAGCAGCATAAAGTTTGATCTGGATGCGTCCATCGCTCATTTGTACGATACGGTCGGCCAGGCGCTGTGCGGTGATACCCGGCCCCGGCAGATTCTTTGGCCAGGATGTCACCATATTCCAGCGCAGCGCTTCGTTGGCTTTGCTGGTCGCAACAAATGGCGCACTGATGGTTGCTGCGGTCAATGCGATAGCTTTTCGGCGTTGCATAAGTTTATTTCCAGAATTGGTAAAAGTGATGCACCGGTCCATGACCGTGACCAATCGATAATTCGTCGGCATGTGCAATAGCGTTATTGATATAGTTCTTCCCACACTTGACAGCGTCTTCAAGGGGCAAGCCGCGCGCTAAATAAGCCGTTATTGCGGACGATAATGTGCAACCGGTTCCATGGGTGTTTTCGGTATTAATGCGTTTTGCATCCAGGCGTATTACGTTGTCACTTGTGACCAGTACGTCGGTGCTGTGATCATCCTGCAAGTGGCCACCTTTGAGCAGCACGGCTTTGCAACCGAGTTTCAACAATGCCCGCGCCGCGTCTTCCATGTTTACGATATCGATGTTGTCCGTGTTCAAAAGCACGCACGCTTCGGGCAGGTTCGGGGTAATTAACGCCGCGTGCGGAATCAGCGTGGTGCGCAAAGTATCGACGGCGTCATCCTGCAATAGTTTGTCGCCGCTTTTCGCCACCATGACCGGGTCCAGCACCACACAATCGAGTTTGTGTTTTGATATTCCCGTTGCGGCACTTTCGATAACGTCCGGTTGACTGAGCATGCCAATCTTCACGGCGTTGACATTCAGGTCGCTGCACACCGTATCGATTTGTTGGCCAATGAATTCAGGCGTCACGTCGTAAATCGCGCTCACGGTCTGTGTGTTCTGCGCGGTCAAGGCGGTAATGACCGATGCGCCGTATACACCCAGGGCTGAGAATGTTTTTAGGTCGGCCTGTATACCTGCACCACCACCGCTGTCAGAGCCTGCAATAGTCAGTGCGATAGGTGTCGTCTGGTTTTTACTCATGGTGTTTGACGCTCGCTTAGTTTTGCATCAACCGTTTTACGCAGTTCAACCAGTGCTGCTTTGGCTTCGTCCGCATCCCAAATCGTGCTGATTACGGCAACACCATCAACACCGGCGTCGATCACCTGTGCGGCATTTTCCAGCGTAATCCCGGCAATGGCGATGATGGGGCCGTCGAACACACGACGTGTTTTCGCAGTAAGGTCACGTAGCCCGTCAAGCCCGATAGGTGGCTCGGGGTTATTTTTGCTGGTAGTTGGAAATACACCACCAATACTCAGGTAATCGATTTCACTCAAAGGTGCGTGTTGTAAATCATTTTCGTTTTTCATGGATAAACCGATAATGGCATCGCCCTTCAGGATTTGGCGAATCGCTCCACCATCCATGTCTTGCTGACCGACGTGTACGCCCGCCGCGTTCACTGTCATAGTGATGTCTACATAATCGTTAATCAATAGTGGCAGATTATTTTTGTCACAGGCTTCTTTCAGTTTCGTTGCAGTATCGAACAATTCTTTTGCGCTGGAAGTTTTATCGCGCAGTTGCAAAACGCTGGCGCCATTGGCTGCGATATCGACGACGCCTTGTACGCCATATCGTTCAATATGAGTCGGTCCGACAATCAAATGCACCCGGGTATCAAAGGTTGCGGCGTTTCTCATTTGGTCTTGCTCCGTTGAGCAATTTGCTTGTCGTTCAAGTCGTATAGCGCATCCAGGATTCCGGTTTGCAAGCTGCCTGGGCCGCGCGCTGATTCTGCCGCGATTTCCCCGGTAATGCCGATGACCAGGAGCGTGCTGACTGCGGCATCGAATGTATTTTCGGTTATCGCAGCGAATGCAGCTAACAACGCAGAGGTTGCGCAACCCAGCCCCGTTACGCGTGACATCAGCTCGTGTCCGTTGTAGATATGTCTTCTGTTGTTGGTATCAGTGACAGTATCCGCTTGGCCGGTTTGTGCAATCACAGTATCTGTTGCAAGTTTCTGTGATGTGCTGTCATCGCCAAATAATGCGTTTACCTCTTCTGCATTCGCGCGCACGACGGCGGGTTGCTGCTGAAGCAGTCTCCGCGCGAACGCTAACCGGAACGTTGATCGATTTACCAGTACCGGGTCGAGTATCCAGGGTTTGTTGTGCGTGCGTGCGCTGTCAATCGCCTTGGGTATGGTCGTTTCGCGTTCTGTATTCAAGGTGCCGAGATTCACCAGTAACGCATCCGCGATTCGTACAAAGTCGCCGATTTCTTCGGGATTGATCGACATGCTGGGTATGGCACCCACCGCTAACAACATGTTAGCTGTGATATTCATCGCGACCGTGTTAGTCACGCAGTGCACGCGCGGCCGGTCACGGCGTACTTTATCCAACAGCTCGGAGCATCGTTGAGGGTCGAACGATGGCTTGGCATGAGTTTCGCTGATGAGAATTTCCTCGCAACGGTTGCGACCCGGATCTGACGAGGGGGAACGAAGGTGTGGGGAAAACAAGCACCATCTCAATTCCCTACGCCGGCATTATCCGGATCAGGTTCTACGGGACCGCGCTCGTGCGCATCTCAGCTTTATTTGCGCCCCGATAAGATGTTTGGCAATTATATCCTATTCTGTTGTCTGTTAACTAATGCGCTGACATTTGCTGGATGTTCAAGGTTTTCCGCCTGAGTCTGTTGCAGTGACCACAGGTGGGCATAGATCCCGTCTTGGGTGAGCAATTCGTTGTGTTTTCCGCGTTCAACAATTTGTCCATGCTCCAGAACGAGGATTTGGTCGGCATCCACTATGGTCGACAAGCGATGTGCAATAACCAACGTAGTACGATTTTCGGCAACGCTGATTAGTGCTGACTGGATAGCTTTTTCGGATTTGGAATCCAGTGACGAGGTCGCTTCGTCCAGAATCAGGATAGGTGGATTCTTTAGAAGGGTGCGTGCAATGGCGATACGTTGTTTCTCGCCACCGGAAAGCTTGAGGCCGCGCTCGCCCACCAGGGTATCGTATCCCTGTGGCAGATTTTCGATAAAACCGTCAAGTTGCGCTAGCCGGGCGGCGTTGACGACTTCTTGCTCGGTGCAACCGGGTTTACCATAACTAATGTTGTATCCGATGGTGTCATTGAACAGAACCGTATCCTGTGGCACTACACCGATAGCGTCTCTCAGGCTACGCAATGAAACCTTGCTGATGTCCTGTCCATCGATAATAATCCTTCCTGCACTGACATCGTAAAAACGAAATAACAAACGTGCGACGGTGGATTTGCCGGCACCACTGGTGCCGACAATGGCGACCTTGTCGCCACCACCAATATCGAAACTAATATCAGTTAATATTTGCCGATCGGAGTTGTAAGAAAACCCGACGCCTTCAAACCTGACCGTAGCGTCGCTGATTTCCAAATCGGGCGCCCGCGGGTTTTCCATGACATCCTGTTTGACGTCCAACAGTCCAAACATCTTTTCCATGTCGGTAAGGCAGTGTTGTACCTCACGAAAGATAGTGCCAAGAAAGTTAAGCGGAATATACAGCTGAATCAAAAAGGCGTTTACCAGGACGAAGTCGCCCAGGGTCATGTGACCGGCGACCACACCGTTGCCTGCCATGATCATGAGCATGGTCAGACCAATGGCAATGATAAATCCCTGCCCGACATTAAGTAACGCCAGTGTGGTCTGGCTTTTTATCGAGGCTTTTTCCCACTCCTGCATGTGCGCGTTGTAGCGCGTTGTTTCAAAGTCCTCATTGCCAAAATACTTCACTGTCTCGTAGTTAATCAAAGCATCAATAGCGGTGGAATTCGCCTTCGAATCCATTTCATTCATGCGTACGCGGAATTTGATACGCCAGTTCGTGATCTGATAGGTGTAGATAAAATAAAGTGTGACGGTGACAGCGGTAACGATAGCGAACCAGGCATCGTAACGTATGAGCAGGATGGCGCACACGACGGTCATCTCAAAAATCGTCGGCAGCACATTGAATACCAGATAAAACATCAACTGGCTGATGCTGCGACTGCCACGTTCGATATCGCGTGACAATCCACCGGTTTGCCTGTCCAGATGGAAGCGTAACGATAAATCATGCAAATGCCGGAAGACCTTTAACGCTACCCGTCGTATGGCGGTTTGCGATGCCTTGGCGAATACCGCGTTGCGTAACTCGTTAAACAACGATGTACCGAGGCGCAATAATCCATAAGCGACAAGCAGGAACAACGGCAGGATGAGTACGGTTTGGGTATTGCCGGCGGCGTCCAGTGCATCGACAATTTCCTTTAACACTAATGGAACACCGATGTTGGCCATTTTCGCCAGCCCCATCAACAACAGGGCCAGTGCAATGCGTCCGCGAAAGTCGGCGAGATAGGGAAGCAGCGACTTTATGGTTTGCCAGTCGTTACGGCCTTTAGCGGGGAGTTCCGTGCGTGCGGTGTGAACCAATCTTGTGTGAAATGAAAATCCGAATCTGTGCCAGTCATTCTAGCATGGGGTTTAGGCGTATCATTTTAAAGCGGTGTTACGCCACCCGGTCCGGAAACAGGGTTCTATTAAGCGGTTGCTTGCGCCTTTTTGGCTTGTATTCTTGACTGGGTATTAGACTCACGCCGTTGTTGAAACGCGCGATAAGCGAGTAACAGGGTCAAAATAATGGCGTGAATGATGGGTTCGGTTACGTCGGATTTAACCAGCCAAAGGAAATGCAAAATGCCTGCGACGGTGGCGACATAGATCAGTCGATGCAGTTGAAGCCAGCGTTTGCCGCCCAAACGCTTCACCATTTTGTTGGTTGAAGTGACGGCGAGTGGGATCAGTAAAACGAATCCGAGAAATCCGACCAGTATGTAGTTGCGCGTGAGTATGTCTTCAACTATTTCCGGCCAGGCGAAATATTGCTCCAGCACGATATAGGTCAAAAAGTGCAGACAAACATAGAAGAAAGCGAACAGTCCTAACATGCGACGTACACGAATCAATGTGTACCAGCCCGTGATATGGCGCAGCGGGGTCACGCACAGTGTGATAAGCAGGAAGCGCAAAGACCATTCACCGGTGGTATAGGTAATATCTTCGATGGGATCGGCGCTGAGGTTACCGGTGGATGCGTTGAATACCAGTAATACAACCGGCAACAGACAAAGAATAAATAATATGGGTTTGAAACGGCGAATCCAGGCCAACTGGTCGCTCGCACTTACAGCCATTTTTATCTAGAAATGTTTGGCCAGGTCCATCCCGCTGTACAGCGATGCCACTTGTTCTTCGTACCCGTTGAACTTCAGTGTCGGGCGTTTGAGAAATTCGCCGATACGGCGTTCACGCGCCTGACTCCAGCGCGGATGATTCACTTCCGGGTTGACGTTGGCATAAAAGCCGTACTCCCGTGGCGCTTGTTGTTGCCAGGTGTTTACCGGTTGTTCTTCGGTAAACTGGATTTTTACAATGGACTTGATGCTTTTAAAACCGTATTTCCAGGGTACGACCAGACGAATCGGTGCCCCGTTTTGGTTAGGCATCATTTCTCCGTATAAACCCACTGCCAGTAGCGCTAGCGGGTTGGTTGCTTCGTCGATGCGCAGACCTTCAACGTATGGCCAATCGAGTGATGATCCGATCAGTCCGGGTCGCTGTCCCGGCATTTGCAGTGGTCTGACCACTGTTTCAAAGCGCAGATATTTTGCACGCGATGTCGGTTCCGCCATACGCACCAAATCACCCAGCGGAAAACCAACCCAGGGTATGACCATGGACCACGCCTCCACACAACGCAGACGATAAACACGTTCTTCCAACGGAAATTGCTTGATCAGCTCGTCAACATCCCAAACTTTGGGCTTTGCGACCTCGCCTTCAATGGCAACCGTCCACGGGCGCGTTTCGAAGTCTTGTGCCAATTGAGCCGGGCCTTGTTTATCGGTGGCAAATTCGTAGAAATTATTATACGAAGTAACGCCTTCGTAGGGCGTCAATTCCTCGTCGACAGTGTATTCGCTTTTCTTGACTGAAGGGAATTTCTCTTTTCTTTGGAATTTTACCTCGCCGTTCGAATCGGGATTAGGTGTCATTGCCGAAACATGGCCGCTACCAAGGCTTAGTGCCAAGGCAGCCCCACCTTGAATTAAACGACGTCGTGATTTGAACAAGTCGTAGCTGGTAATTTCGCTCGGCTTGATGTCGGTTGGTTTTTTGATCAGCATGATTTCATTTTCTCATAGTAAAGCCTGACTGGAATGCAGCCGTAGGCAGACGTTATAAAAAATTGATAACTGGTTTACAACGATGAAATCTCAGCGCGTTTCTTCTTCATACAACAGGTAGTCGGTTGCCTGCATGCCCAGGGATGCGTAAGTCTTTTGGGCGCGGTTGTTGTCTTTTTCGACATACAGGCGAAAGCCGCAGACACCGCCGGTTTCCTGAGCCAGTTGTTTGACATGTCGATAGAGCATTTTATAAATTCCGCGGCGTCGAAAATCGGGGGCAACATAGACACTCTGTATCCACCAAAATACACCATTGCGCCAATCGCTCCACTCTTTCGTAATCATGAGTGAACCGGCGAGTTTGTTCTCGACTTCTGCGACTACATAAAAACCGCTATCAGGCTTGTTGAATACAGCATTCACACCGGCGGTAATTGTGGTTCGGTCGAGTTCACGCTGCTCGGTTTCCCGCGCCATCGCTATGTTAAACTCGGCCAGCGTTAACGCATCATTAGTAGAAGCCTGGCGAATTTGTATTGCAGAGTCGTTCATGGTTCAGCATGATATTTTTGTTGATTCCAACGATAACAGGCAACCAGATAGACATACAATAATCATCTCAATAATCATCTAAAGAACAGCGGAGATTTTCAGCATGGCGAAAGTTACATTTATCGGTTTGGGCGTGATGGGTTACCCCATGGCCGGTCATTTAACCAAAAATGGTCACGATGTGTGTGTCTATAACCGCACCGCAGGCAAAGCGCAAAAATGGGTGGAAGAATTCGGTCATCGCATGGCTGATACTCCCGCGGCTGCTGCACGAGATGCTGAAATCGTTTTCGCCTGCGTGGGCAACGATAATGACTTGCGTCAGATCGCTATCGGTGAAAATGGTGCGTTCGCGGGCATGGAGTCCGGCGCGGTGTTTGTTGACCATACCACGGCCTCGGCTGAAGTAGCGCGCGAACTGGACGCGGCAGTTAAAGACAAAGACTGTCATTTTATCGACGCGCCGGTATCTGGCGGTCAGGCCGGCGCCGAGAATGGCGTTTTAACGGTGATGTGTGGTGGAGAGCGGGCGATCTTTGACCAGGTCGAACCCGCTATGCAGTCTTATGCTCGCGCGGTAACCTTACTCGGGCCGGTAGGCGCCGGTCAACTGACCAAGATGGTAAATCAAATCTGTATCGCCGGCTTGGTGCAGGGTTTGTCCGAAGGTCTGGCCTTTGCGATCAATGCCGGGTTGGATGCCAAACAAGTCGTCGATGTCATTTCAAAAGGCGCGGCGCAATCCTGGCAAATGGAGAATCGCGGCACCACTATGGTCGATGACGAATTTGAATTCGGATTCGCGGTTGACTGGATGCGTAAGGATTTGAAGCTTTGTATCGAAGAGGCGACGCGCAACGGTTCCTTGCTGCCGGTGGCGGCCCTGGTCGATCAGTTTTACGCCGAAGTGCAAACCATGGGCGGTAATCGCTGGGACACGTCGAGTTTGATTCGCCGTTTACGAAAAGCGTGATTCAATTATTTTCTGGTAGCAAAGTTGCTCGGTTTGCATGTTGAGCGGACGGCGGCGTTGTTGTTCAACTTGTAGCCGCAATGCGGTCAATCGGCGCAGCGCGTTTCCGCGGATCTGTGCGTCGCCGGTGCTGGCGAGCAGTTGCTCGACGTTTTCTATTTCGTGGTGTAGTTGGATTTCTGCTGGAATGTAGCCGGCATTTTTCAAGATTCGATAAGACACGCGTAATTCTTCGGGGATGTGTCGATCATCCTCGAGATCCAACGGTTTGCCTTGTCTTGGCAGATCGTCGAAATCGCCGCGTTCATATGCTGCGGCAATTTTGCTTTCCGCCAGTTGGTTTAACAACTCCATCTTGTATGACTTTGATTCTGAGAAATTCAATGATTGTGCTGTTTTCGGACCGGAAACACAACAATGCCGGTGGTTGACTCGCATAACCAGAGTGGTAGGCTGAGAATCTTATCATGCCTCGTACTAAAGCTCATTCGCTGACTTCGTCCGCGTTCAATCCATCCGCGTTATTTCATCCGGCGGTGAGCGCATGGTTTACGCAGGCCTTTGACAGAGCTACACCATGTCAACAGCAGGCCTGGCCCGCGATCAAGCAAGGCCAACACACATTAATTACCGCACCCACCGGTTCCGGTAAAACGCTGGCGGCCTTTTTGTCGGCTATCGACGATTTAGTCCGCCTGGGTAGCGAACGCGGTTTTCTCGAACATCAAACTCACGTTCTCTACGTATCGCCACTCAAGGCTTTGTCAAATGACATCGATAAAAATTTGCAACAACCGATTGCCGGCATTCGCGATCAATTTCTTTCGCTGAATATCGCAGATGTCGAAGTGACCACGGCTGTGCGCACCGGTGATACAACACCGGGTGACCGGGAAAAAATGCGCCGCAAGCCGCCGCATATTTTAGTCACGACGCCAGAGTCACTGTATATTTTATTAACGTCGGATTCCGGTCGTAAAATGTTATCTACGGTTCGCAGTGTGATTGTCGACGAGATTCACGCCCTGGCCGGTAACAAACGCGGTGCACATCTCGCCCTGTCATTGGAACGACTGGAAGCATTGGTGGCGCAACCGCTGATCCGAATCGGATTGTCGGCGACGCAACGACCCATAGAACGCGTCGCGAAGTATCTGGTTGGGCGCGATCAAGCCTGCACGATTGTCGATACCGGTCATGTGCGCGAGCGCGACCTGGCCATCGAAATGCCAAAGTCACCACTGGAAGCCATCATGGCGGCGGAAGTATGGTCGGAAGTGTATGACCGGTTGGCGGAATTGATTCGGGAGCATCGCTCCACGCTGATATTTGTTAACACCC
Organism: Arenicellales bacterium; assembly: GCA_965216365.1. Taxonomy (GTDB): domain Bacteria; phylum Pseudomonadota; class Gammaproteobacteria; order Arenicellales; family CBDCFT01; genus CBDCFT01. The sequence goes on from CBDCFT010000003.1 coordinate 362,810, forward strand.
GCCGCCTGGCGGAGCGGGCGGCGCGCTATTTATCCGAGCGCCTGGGCGAGAATGTGGTGACCGCGCATCACGGCAGCCTGGCCAAGGATCATCGTCTGGATGCCGAGCAACGTTTAAAAGCCGGTCAGTTAGGCGGATTGGTGGCGACCGCGTCGATGGAACTCGGTATCGACATCGGCGATGTGGATCTGGTTTGCCAGATCGGTTCGCCACGATCGATCTCGGCATTCATACAACGGGTTGGTCGTTCAGGTCACGCAGTCGGCGCGACACCCAAGGGCCGGTTGTTTCCCACCAGTCGTGACGACCTGGTCGAATGTGTTGCCTTATTTTGCGCGGTGCAACAGAACGAACTCGATGAATCACATATTCCGGACAAGCCGTTCGATGTGATCGCACAACAGATTGTTGCCGAATCCGGCAGCGGTGAATGGCGACTGGATGATTTGTTTGAGCGTTTTACAGCGGCGAGTCCGTATAACGAACTCAGCCGAAATGAATTTGATGACATAGTGCAAATGCTGGCGGACGGGTTTTCCACCCGGCGCGGTCGACGCAGCGCGTACCTGCATTATGACGGGGTCAATAAAATCATACGTGGCCGGCGTGGCGCACGTTTAAGTGCGCTAACCAACGGCGGCGCTATACCCGAGCAATTCGACTACGACGTTATTCTCGAACCCGAAGGCCACAAGATTGGCACTCTGAATGAAGACTTTGCCTTCGAAAGTCTGGCCGGCGATATTTTTCAACTCGGTAACACTTCTTACCGCATTATTCGCGTGGAGCGCAGCACAGTGCGGGTGGAAGATGCAAAAGGGCAGCCGCCGAATATTCCGTTCTGGTTTAGTGAAGCGCCTGGGCGTAGCGATGAGTTGTCTTTTGCGGTTTCGCAGTTGCGCGAAGACATCGAGCAACGTCTGGTGAAAGGCATCGATGCGGCAGTAACTTGGGTGATGACGCAAGGCTTTGATGAAGTTGTCGCGAATCAAATTATCGCTTATCTTGGCGTCGCACACGCGGCACTTGGTGTTTTGCCCAAACAGTCCAGCGTCGTCATGGAGCGGTTCTTCGATGAAGCGGGGGACATGCATCTGGTCGTACACGCACCATTCGGCTCGCGTATAAACCGCGCCTGGGGCCTGGCGTTACGCAAGAAATTTTGTCAGCGTTTTAATTTTGAACTGCAGGCGGCGGCGCTGGAAGACACGATTGTTTTGTCGCTCGGTGCGACACACAGTTTCGATCTGGAAGATGTCAAACGTTATTTATCACCGAACAATATTCGCGAAGTGTTGGTGCAGGCGATATTGCAGGCGCCGATGTTCGGTACGCGCTGGCGCTGGGTGGCCAACATTTCCCTGGCGGTAAAACGTAATCGTAATGGTAAACGTATTCCGGCGCAGTTCCAACGTAGCGATGCCGAGGATTTGGTGGCCCTGGTTTTCCCCGATCAACTGGCCTGTCAGGATAATGTGGTGGGCGCGCGCGAAGTACCCGATCATCCGCTGGTGAATCAAACCCTGCACGATTGTTTGACCGAGGTGATGGATATAGAAGGTTTCGAAAAACTATTAACGCGATTGGCCAGCGGTGACATTGAAGTGATAACACGTGACCTGAACGGGCCGTCACCTTTGGCACAGGAGATTCTTTCGGCACGACCTTATGCTTTTCTAGACGATGCGCCAGCGGAAGAGCGTCGTACACTGGCGGTGCAGGCACGTGGTTATATGGATATCGAAAGCACGCAGGATCTGAGCAGGCTCGATAACAATGCGATAGAAAAAGTGCGTGATGAAGCCTGGCCGGAACCGCGCAACGCGGACGAATTGCACGATAGCCTGGTGGTTTTGGGTTTTCTAAGTGAGCAGGAAGGTAAGCAGGGTCGAGGTGCTGATTGGAGTCCATTGTTCGATCAACTGGTTGCGCAACAACGCGCAACACGCTTGCAATTACCGGCAGGTCAAGTGTGGTGGGTCGCGGCGGAGCGTTTGGTACATGCGCTGACGCTGCACCCGGATTGCGATTTGAATCCAGTAATCAAACCGGTGGGCACATCGGTTGAAGATGACCTTTCGCGCGAAGACGCTTTGGTGGAGTTACTGCGCAGTCGCATGGAAGGACTCGGCCCGATTTCCGTCAGCAAATTGGCAAGAGATTTTGCGGTAGATGTAAATGACGTCGAGTTTGCATTGACGGCGTTGCAGACCGAGGGATTCGTCATCAAAGGCCAGTTCTCCGCCTCGATTGAACAAGATGAGTGGTGCGAGCGTCGTTTGTTGGCGCGCATACACCGTTACACCATCGGACGTTTGCGCAAGGAAATTGAACCAGTGTCGGCACAGGACTTTGTGCGTTTTCTGCTGTCGTGGCACCGGTTGAATCGCGGTGGGCAAGGTGACGGAACGCAGGCCCTGCAAAACGTTATTGAACAATTGGAAGGATTTGAAGCGCCGGTGGCGGCGTGGGAAAGCGAGCTATTGCCGTCGCGCATTTGGGGTTACACACCGTCCATGTTGGACGAGTTGAATTTCTCGGGGTGGGTGCGATGGGCCAGATTGACGCCGCCGAAAACTGAATCAAAAGAAGAAAGTAAAATACGTTCTCGCGCGCATGCACCAATACGCAACACGCCCATCAGTTTCTTGTTGCGATCCAATGCTGCGCATTGGCGTGAATGGACACCGGCAACCGACTCAAGCGGGACAAGATTGTCATCGTCTGCACGCGCCATTGTCGAGACGCTGCGCGGCGAAGGCGCTTTATTTTTTGACGAGATTGCTGAATTGACTGGTATGTTGCGTTCGCAATTAGAGTCAGCGTTGGGCGAGCTGATAGCGCTTGGGTTGATTACATCCGATAGCTTTAACGGCCTGCGCGGTTTGTTGGTGCCCAGCGTGAAACGGCCTTCGTTTAATCGTAAACGCCGTGGCACACGGCGTAAATCCGTCGTGAGTGTTGAACAAGCGGGTCGATGGAGTTTGATTCGTCAGCGTCCAAACGATGAAGCTGCAACATCACAACTAAGTATTGAACACATCGCCATGACCTTGTTGCGCCGCTATGGCGTGGTGTTTCGAGTATTGATGGAACGTGAAGCGAACTGGCTGCCACCCTGGCGCGATTTGCTACGTGTGTATCATCGTCTGGAGGCGCAAGGGCATATTCGTGGCGGGCGTTTTGTGTCGGGTTTCACCGGCGAGCAATTTGCGCTACCGGATGCCGTAGGTGCCTTGCGTGATGTGCGAAAAAACCCCACCAATGGAGAATTTGTTACCGTCAATGCGACCGATCCGTTAAACTTGGTCGGTAGCATCGTGCCGGGTCAGCGTGTACCGGCGCTGGTTAATAACCGGATATTGTATCGCGATGGCGTGTGCGTCGCCGTTCAACTCGGCGACCAGGTCGAGCTAAAAAACAGCGTCGATGATTTGACCGAATGGAATGCACGTAACGCATTGTTGCGACGCTACGTCGGCACGGAAACAAGTCAAATCAATCGAGTCTGACTCCATTGACTGTTGTTGACTGACCAACCCCATTGCCTGACCATTGATTTCCACCATTGATTTCATTGATTAGTACCATTGATTAGTATAGGCCTCCTGAGTCTCAAAGCCCTTGATTGATACTCTTCCTTACATCTAGCGGGAAGTCCTGTAAAGTATCTCCCATCGTTGCTCTTTCTTTACTAACCAAAGATGCGAGGCAACGGCTGTGATCAGCGATTTCATTTATCGTGAATAATCGATCTAACGCCTCGGATCTATGCAATGTAATTCGTCGAAGCGCTGACCGTCTTGCGCGTTCGCTTTTCAGAAATTCCTTTTGACTGATGATAGTTTCCAATGGGGAATGAATCCGAATCATCTCATAATAGCTACCGCCTAAGCCTAACATCGCAATTGCGCATTGACTAACATCCTGCGAACACTCAGTTTTGCAAAGTACCGATATGGGTTGCATGAGTTCAGACTCCAGTAACCATTTGACAATAGTAGGTCTCCATCGGTTATCTGCATCGAGGCTGGCATAGGGAATACCATAAGCGAACATTTGAGCGATGCTTACGGTATCCGGGTGCTCGATGTTGATATCATCCAATTTGTCCGGTGCTTGCTCTTTAACAATAAACTTCAACACCGATAGCCCGTAAGCATAGCGTTGAGAGTTTGTGCTGTAACTTTCAACAAAGGGTTTTTAGTTCGGGGGGTATGTTTGTGGATAACAATTTGGCCCGTTGCTCATCGGTGCCATATACACCGGTAATATATACCAAATGATACGTCGCCTGTTTCTCGCCATAGTTAGATAGTTTTTCAATCAATGGCAGATTGACGTATGGGTCTTGAGTTTGTCTTAACCATGTCGCCAGCAATAACCCTCTTTCTGCTTCGACATCAATCCACGAGCGGAAAAATTTTTTGGTTGAAGAAGGTGCCCGATATAAAACGGCTTTTTGTCGGCGGGTTAGTCCTTGTACAAATTGAGATGGACTTTGATCTGTTTGTTCGATTCTCGCGAGCAACACCCTTGCGGCCACATTCCCTTCCTTCGCTAATTTCGCCAGTTTTGGTAAGCTGTTAACGTCATCATCAGCCAGCCATAATTGCACGGCCTGTTGAAATTCTTGATTATTTTCCCCCTCTAGTATTTGCGAGCCGTAGCTAGGAAATTGAACACAAAATACCAGGAGGAAACACATGACATATAATCTTTTCCAGTGTTGTAGTCTGAAGTTCAGCCAATGACTCATAAATGTCACCGATGCGATTTTGTCTATTTATGTAGCCCATACAGGGGAAATGGTACTCTGTCAAGTTCATAATCAAACTCCTCAAACCCCGATCCCGCGATAGGGAAGTTTAGAAACAAAAACCGCCCAGGAATAATGGGTCCGTTCCGGCAAGCCGCGCGATTAGCTGCCACGCGAGTAATAAGGGACAGACCACATTGAGTAATAGGTAATAGAAATAGGTAATAGGGGACAGACCACATTTGACTTTCAACTACGGCATTTTTAAAAGTCGAGAAATCAATCTTATTACAATGTTCTTGATTGATATCTGCACGTAATTCCGGGTCGTGTTTATCGCAGTACCGAATTGGCCGGCGAAGCGTAAAAACAGCAAATATCAATATGCCTAAGAAGGACTATTGGTTTCATCTGCAACGTCGTGAATTGACGCTCAAATTTATTAAGGTGAAATTTCTGTGGTTGGGTGTTGCTTGCCCTGAGTGTGGTGCAGACGGTGATTAGAGTGAATCTAACAGCCCAACCGAATCGGGGCGGAGGGATATATTGGGTGTCAGGTGCTTACGAGATTTTTCTTTTCCTGCGGTTAACGCGGTTTATATCGAGATTTGTGTGCAGGACAGGTGTGTGAGGATAATCGTTTGTTGTTTGTGACTGAATATCACGGAGACCTTGGTCGTATTGTTATCACCGCCATCCCAGCCTTCCCCCATCGATGGGGAAGGGGCCCGATGTCACCCCCTTCCTCCCCTTCCCCCAGGGGGAATTTAAAACTAAAAACTGACGAGTCAAAACTATTTCAAATATTCTCCCAATACTTGGCCGGCATGTCTTCGGACAGCCCCAAGGCGCCGTCGGCGCCGGCGTACAGCGGGTCTTCCACACGCGAGAACTTGCATGGCGCGAATTCCCTGGTCGCGTTGATCAAATAATTTTCAATGCCGCTAATCTGGCTGCAGCCACCGGCAAGCACGATGTTCTTGCGCGCGCGTTCCTGAAACTCGGGATCGAATTTGGCGATCATATCCATAGTTGTCTCGACAATGGCCGGCATAATGCTTTCGCAGGCGCGTTTCACTTCGGTAGTAACATCGAATGAGGTTTGTACGCCACGTACCGGTAAATCGACCTGCACTTTTTTGCGTGGTTCGCCGACAAAGCCGTGTTTCTCCTTAATATTGCGTACCATATTGATGGTGATGTTTGCTTCCGGGTAGCGTTCGCTCATTAACTCGAACAACTGCTCGTCAATGTAGTCACCGGCGGTGAGCAGGCTGCGCTGGTCATCCTCCTCCGGAATGGTACCGTGCATAATGCAAAAGTCCGCGGTGCCGGCACCGATATCGATAATCATGGCGTCGTCCAGTGCATTGACGCCGTAGGCCACCGCGAACGGTTCGGAAACAACAATCAATTTATCGGCGAAGTTTGATACCGCTTGTTTTATC
>CBDCFT010000004.1:0-23650 GCA_965216365.1 Arenicellales bacterium
TCGGCGGTCAACCCGCTTTCAAAGCCGTGCAACATTTGGATATTACCGAATCCTATCCAACAGGCGATCCAAGAGGCCGCTATACGGAAGTGGTCAAAGCGAAAGATGTCGACGTTGAATTGATTTGGGATGGTTTGGGCACACCCACTGCGTTGGAATTACCTATCGAACTAACGGGGACCAAGGAACACGATATGTTTAGTCTATTGGTCGAATCGCTTGATCCGCAAATTGTATTAAATGGAAAGAGGTTGGAAGGTAAACCCATACCGCGCGAGCAGGCCGGTATAAAAACTGTTACATCATTTTTGTATTTTTCAGAAACCTGGGTTTGGCCGCCAGCGTAGTACAAGTGAATGAGCACGCAAGCGATTAGCGCAGTGGATAAAGACGCGTTACACCAGCTGATCTCTGTTGAACCGCAGTGGTGTGGTATTGGTAAGGCGGGAGACTTAACTAGTTGCCCGCCCAATGTTTTATTGCATGCGGGACCCCCATTTAACAATGTCGAAGAAATTTGTAAGCCCATACTCAATTCCGCCTTTGTGGCTGCGGTGTATGAAGGACTTGCTTCTGACTTCAGGCGAGCGCAGGCAGCCATCGAGGCTGGCGGAATAAAGCTTGAACCTGCGCAAGATTACAACGTCGTTACGCCATTGGCGTCCGTGGTGTCGTATTCCATGCCGTTGCAAATCGTACAAGATGGCAACAATGAAAAAACGCAGTCATTTGCACCAATAAATGGCGGTAGTGGCCCGGCCATGCGGCTTGGGTTGTGCAATGACGACGTCCTTACTCACTTGCAGTGGCTGAACGGCGATTTCGCGCAAATCTTCGGGAACGAGTTGTCGCAGCCTATCGATCTGCTAACCATTGCTCGGGAAGCAATTAAACAAGGTGACGATTGTCACGGGCGCACACCTGCCGCGACAAAATTGCTAAGCGAGCAGCTTCACGATTGTTTCGACCTACCAACTGAAGCCAGTGTTTTTTTAGAATCCGGGCCGAGTTTTTTTCTGAACTTATGGATGGCGGCGTGCAAGTGCACGTTAAACGCGGCGTCCGGCATTCAAGGCAGTAGTCTTGTTGTGTCGGCGGGCGCAAACGGTGTTGAGACGGGCATTCAAACTGCCGGACTACCTGGACGGTGGTTTACCTCGCCCGCCGAGATACCCAAAGGCAAATTCGATGTGGATGTGCCGCCCTCTCGTGGATTGGGGGCGATTGGTGACAGTGCTATTGTCGATACTTTGGGTTTTGGTGCCATGGCCATGAACTATGCACCGGAGCAACAAAAAGGCTTGTTAGAGTTTATGCCGGCGGACGGATTACAACTGCCTGGAACATTGTTGAGTATTGAGCACCCAGGGTTTAAAGATTTAAAACTTCGGGTAGGACTACTGGCGCGAACGGTTGTCGATTTTGCGTTACAACCTGTGGTCAGTCTTGGCGTGTTGGATAACGAAGGTGAGTTAGGCCGGCTTGGCGGTGGTATTTTCATCCAGCCTAAATCCGTATTTGATAACGCGATTAGTGAAGGAATTAAGGCGTAGCGCAATCAAACAAAAATCGAAAAGACAATGACTGACTACTCCGTTTTCGAACTAGGCGATGTGGAATTGCAGAGTGGCGCGTGTTTACACGATGCGAAGCTGGCGTATAAAACTTTCGGGGAACTCAACGCGGCAGCAGACAACGCTATCATCGTGCCAACGTTTTACGCTGGCAGACATCCCGATTATGAGTATTTGATTGGTGACGACAAAGCGCTCAATCCACAGGAATATTATATTGTCGTTGTCAACATGTTTTGCAATGGATTGTCATCGTCACCGAGTAATACTGACATACCATTTAACGGCCCTAAGTTTCCAAAGATTACTCATTGGGACAACGTTTCTTGTCAGCATAGTTTGTTGACGGAAGGGCTTGGTGTTAAAAAACTGGCTCTGGCAACCGGATTTTCCATGGGTGGTCAACAGGCAAATCATTGGGCGGCAATGTATCCGGATATGGTTAAACGTCTGGCACCCTGGTGTGGGTCTGCGAAAACAGCGCATCACAATTGGGTATTCCTCGAAGGCGTGAAAGCGGCGTTAGTCAACGCGGTCGATTTTCACGAAGGTTGGTACGACACGCCACCCGTGCGCGGTATCCGTGCCTTCGCTCGCGTATGGGCAGGTTGGGGACCATCGCAAACATTTTATCGGGACGAGTTATACCGCGAGTTGGGTAATACAACGCCTGACGATCATGTCACGGGCTTTTGGGAAAATAATTTTTTGCAATTCGATGCCAATGATCTACTCGGCATGTTGTATACCTGGCAAAAATCGGATATCAGCGATAACAAGATTTATAACGGTGATTACGCGAAAGCCTGTGCGGCAATAAAAGCAAGCACCATTTTATTACCAAGCGAAACTGATTTGTATTTTCCAGTTGAGGATAATCGCATCCAACAACAACACATGAAGGAGGCGGAACTCCGGCCAATACCTTCGGCTTGGGGGCATATTGCCGGTGGTCCCGGTTTAAATCCAGTCGATACGGATTTTCTCGATCAAGAGTTGAAAAAGCTGTTAAATCATTAGAGCGAGCACCAACTTACTATAAAAATTGGAGGCAGAGCATGACAGTAAATGACATTCCCACCGTTGACCGTGGACAGGTTATCAAAAAAGGCGAGCTCAAGTACGCCTTGTCGCACACCGACGAGTTTATTGCAGAAGTTGAAAATGGCGAAATTTTCGAGGTCGAAACCGAGTTAAACATCGGTGGTCATTTAATTCAAGACATCGATGACAAACTAAAGGAAAGCGATGTCACGCTACCATTCGTTAATCCCGCTACTGGACCGGTCAAACTCAATGGCGCCAAGCCAGGCGACACCGTAGTGTTTCGTGTTATCGATGTGGGCGTGCATGGTCTGGGCTACACGGCGCTGTGGCCCGGTATCGGCATTTTTCCTGACTGGGTGCGCAAAAAAGAATTTGGCGTTCAAAATCACACCGTTCGGGTGGAAGATGGCGTTGTACATTGGAATGACGACATCAAAATTCCAGCTGCGCCTATGGTAGGTGTGATTGGTGTGGCCCCCGTTGCCGGAGGGGTGATAACAATTGACAACGGCGTGCATGGCGGAAATCTGGATGTCCAAGAAGTCACCAATGGTAGTCTGATTTCATTTCCAGTACACCAGGAAGGCGCATACTTGTATTTTGGTGATGTACATGCCTTACAAGGCGATGCCGAATGCAACGGCATGGGTGCGATTGAAATACGTGGTCATTTGAAAATACAGGTGTTTGTAATTCCAGAACTTAAAAAACAAACCTGGCCACGTATCGAAACCGATACACATGTCTGTACGCTGGGTTGTGCGCGCCCCCTCGATGATGCCTTGCGAATATCGTTTGAGGAAATGGTGTATTGGATGGAAGCGTCATACGGTTTTAAAGCATCCGAAGCTTATATGTTGTTGGGCCAGGTTGCGGAAGCGCGTTGTACGCAAATGGTGAATCCTAAATACACCTATATCTGCAAGATCAATAAAGACTATTTACCCAAGGGCGCGGGTATTACCGTTTAACACAGCATCACCGAGGAAAACAGACAATGTCTTACACCATACAAGCACCACGATTGTCCTATAACGGCGCCACGAAAATGATTGAAGCGGCGGTGGCGAAGGCCGAATCAATGAATGTGCCACAGTGCATCGCAATCATGGATCCAGGTGGTAACTTGATTGCCTACGCTAGAACCGATGGTGCTGCGGGCATTGCGGGTGGTCCCGCACTACGTAAGGCACGCGTCGCGGCAGAACGCAAACACCCATCCGGTGCACTGCCGAGTGAGTACGAACTCGGTGTCGGTTTGGCAACGGAAGGCCAATACACGAATCTTCCAGGTGGTTTGCCGATAATTTTAGACGGTGAAGTCGTTGGCGGTATTGGTGTTAGCTCCGGGTCGGGCGACGAAGATTTAGAAGTTGCCAGGGCAGGGTTGGCCGCTATAGAGGCTGATGCAGGTTAATCGTCACTCACGATCAAACTCTGATTTTCGAAGCAAAACCATTTTCCTTTCGTCTCGCTTGCCGAGAAATAATTTTCGGCCCGGGACGGTTAGACGCATTAGCTGAGTTCGCTGATCGTTGCGCGGCCACGCGTGTGGCGGTCGTGGCGGATAGCTTTGTTGTATCGAATCCTCTCCAATCGCGTATTGAGGATTTACTTTGTTCCGCAAACAGAAGCGTCCGTTTTCATTGCATACCTAATCAAGAACCCGATACACAATCTGTTGCGGACTGTTTAGATACGTTATGGTCAATCGACCCCGATTTGATCGTGGCGATAGGTGGTGGGTCCGCTATGGATACAGCCAAGGTCGCGAGAATTTTATTACCCAATCCCGGTTCAGTTGAAGACATGGCAGGTTGGGACAGAACATACTTGCCGCATGAGTCTTTATTTGTGTGTGTTCCCACAACGGCAGGTACAGCATCGGAAGTCTCTGAAATGGCGGTCATCTCTCTCGCCGGTTCCGATATCAAGTTGCGTTATCGTTCCCAAGAGATGGCGGCGCAAATCGCTTTGCTCGATCCCGAGTTGTTACTGGGGTTGCCTGCAAACGTTACCGCGAACACGGGGCTGGATGCGATTACTCATGCACTGGAATCCTATGTCTCCAGGCTCGCATCCCCGTTAACCGATCCCATCGCGTTAGATGCACTAAAGCGATTGGTGCATTGGTTGCCAACAGCTTATAACGAACCTGAGAACGTGCAAGCACGTAGCGAATGTTTATTAGGTTCCATGCAGGCGGGGTTTGTGTTCAATAGCACTCAGCTTGGGCTTGTGCATGCTATTTCAGCACCGATAGGTGCAATCCACCATATTCCGCACGGATTGGCTAATGCCTTGGTATTACCCGCGGTGACGGCGTTTAACGAATCCGAGTATGGCGGGAAACGTAACGTATTATTGAAGTTGTTCAAATCAGAGTCCGTGTATGAAGGTGTCGCTGCATTGTGTTCAAAGCTAAACCTAGATATAGGACTCGACCCCTATTTTGATTCCGCGAATGAACGGGAAATTATCGCAACCGCCGCATTGAAAAGTGGAAACATACCCACCAACCTAAGGACACCAACAATAGACGATGTATTGCGTATTTTGGACTTGTCACGCCAACCGCTGGATGATGATGTTCGGCGTTTAGATGCGCTTACAAAATAAAAAAGCCCGCCGAAGCGGGCTTTTTCGAAAGCACAAAGTATTTTTCAGTTTTTCTTGGCAAACGGATTGTCCTCGACTTCGCCAAACCAACCGTCGGTTTCAAACCAATACTTCTGGCGTTCTTGTAACCAGCCGTTAGCAGTGTACAGTTGAATCCAGGTATTTAGAAAAGTAAGAAAATCAGGATCGCCTTTACGAACCGCGAACCCGCCTGGATAAAAATTAAATTTTTCGTCGCCAAATGGCTTAAACATGACATCGCTGTTGGCCAGGCTCCATAAAGACGGTTTCGGCTCTGCGCTGACAACACCGTGAGCGTTTCCGTTCATCACTTCCTGAAAGGCGAGGGCGTCATCATCGAAGTAGGTGAACTCAGCGTTTGGAAAATGGACTTTCATCCATTCGACGTTTGAGCTGCCACGACGCACAGCGAGTGTGACATCAGGCTTGTTGAAATCTTCGAACGAGCTCCAGCCATCCGCTAGTTTTTTATTGGCGGCCATTGAAATGGTCGAGTAAGCATACGGTACTGTAAAGTTGACGGTTTGCGAACGTTTTGGCGTTGCGGACATGCCGCCGATAATGACATCGAACTTCCCCGCAATCAGCGCTGGGATAATACCGTCCCATGCGGTCGGCACGTGTTCAATTTCCCATCCATTATCTTCAGCCAATTTTTTTGCGACCTCGATTTCGAATCCAATAAATTCACCCTTGGTATTGCGCATGGCCCAGGGTACAAAGGTAGAAAATCCAACCCTTAAAGTTTTGCGTTTTTTGATTTCTTCCAACGCACTGGCACCCGCTAAATCGCTGCTGGCATTCTGGGCAAAAACCTGGGTAGAAAATAGTGTGGCTAGTGCGACGGATAAAACAGTCGCAAACAAATGACGTCTTTTCATGGTCTCTCCTCGTCTGTTAGTTAAGTTCTTATTAAGTCTCGGCAATAGCCGAAGCTGTTATTATAGAACGGTTTTTAGTGAAACTCGCAAGATTATTCCTATACGATAGGACAATTTTTATGCGACCAAATAATGAAATTTCAGCTGCTGTTTTGACATCAAGTGAGAAATGGCGAAGCTTAGAAAGTGAGGCGCTAAAACGCTATCGATTGCACCGCGTACAGGAGCAATTAAGACGCTATGACTGTGCCGGCATGGTCTTGTACGACTCGATCAATATCCGCTACGCCTCGGGTACGAATTACATGCCTGTTTTTGGAATGCATATGGAAGGCCGATATTGTTTTGTGTCAGCAGAGGGCAAAATCGTTTTGTTTGACAAACCTCATATGCTGCATCTTTGGGCTGAAGACAACATTATTGGTGAGGTTCGACCAGCAATAGCATGGCGTAGAATGATTGCTGGGTCCGATGTAGAACATAACGTTACACGCTGGGCGAACGAAATACATGACGCGCTAACGGCAAGTGGAGGTTCAAACAAAAGACTCGCTATTGATCGGTGCGAACCCGCTGCAGCTTTTGCATTAACACGGTTGGGTGTCGAAATTGTTGATGCGCAGGAATTAATGGAACATGCTCGAGCGATCAAGTCAAAAGAAGAAATCGAATGCATGAAAGCATCGATCACCGTCGCGGAGATTGGTATGGCACGCACGCAAGAAGGCCTCGCACCAGGAATAACAGAGAATGAACTATGGTCAATATTGGCTAAAACCAATATCGAATACGGTGGCGAATGGCTAGAGTGCCGGCTGCTGACATCCGGTGAGCGAACTAATCCATGGTTGCAAGAGGCAAGTAATAAAGTTATTACTGCGGGCGAATTGGTGGCTTTTGATACCGATATGGTAGGGCCATTTGGTTATTGCGCTGACATATCCAGAACCTATTTTTGCAACCCGGGTCAACCGACGGCCGAACAAAAAGGACTGTATCAACTCGCATATGACGAACTGCACCATAATAAGGAATTGATGCAACCTGGACTCACGTTTCGTGAGATTGTTGAGAACGCTTGGCCGGTACCACGGGCCTATGCCGCCAATAGTTATGCTTTCGTTGCGCATGGGGTTGGCATGTGCGATGAGTGGCCCAATGTTTATCAACGCGAGCGATTGGAAAAGCAAAAACAAACCGAAGTGCAACTGGAACCCGGTATGGTGATGTGCGTAGAGAGTTACATCGGAACATCCGGTGGTTCACAAGGCGTTAAGTTAGAAGACCAAGTTCTCATAACACAATCCGGTTACGAAAATTTGTCGACATATCCGTTCGAAGAAACTTTGTTAAGCCGTGAAGTCTGAATCTGGATTATTGAAATCCTGGGCCATCCATAACGCATGATAGAATACCCAGTCAAAAAATAACTTAATCATAAGGATGACAAACCAATCCGAAACCATTATTTCTCTCAAAGGAGTGAGTAAATATTTCGATGATTTTCAAGCGCTGAAAAAAGTCGATCTTACGGTCAACCTCGGTGAACGAGTTGTTGTGTGTGGGCCATCGGGTTCTGGTAAGTCCACTATGATTCGTTGCATCAATCGACTGGAAAGTCATGACGAAGGAACCATCGTCGTTGACGGCATTGAATTGACCGAAGACATGGGTAATGTCTTAGCCGTGCGCCGTGAAGTGGGTATGGTGTTTCAACAATTCAATTTGTTTCCACATTTAACCGTTCTTGAAAATCTTACTCTTGCACCAAAAAGGGCGCGCAAAGTTTCGGATAGCGAGGCAAAAGAGATTGCCATGCAATATCTGGAGCGGGTGCAAATACCCGATCAGGCTAACAAGTATCCGAGCCAACTTTCCGGTGGACAACAACAACGTGTTGCCATTGCCCGAAGTCTCTGCATGAAGCCGCGCATTATGTTGTTTGACGAACCCACGTCGGCCCTCGACCCGGAAATGATTAAGGAAGTACTGGATGTTATGGTGGAATTGGCAAAAGATGGAATGACTATGATTGTGGTGACTCATGAAATGGGGTTTGCAAAAACGGTAGCTGATTCGATGGTATTTATGGATCATGGCGAGATAATCGAAGTCGCGCCACCATCGGAATTCTTTACGTCCCCAAAAAGCGATCGTACACAACTGTTCCTGAGCCAGATTTTGTCGCACTAGATTGCGCGCATGACGAATCAGCAAGTACGACGAATTTGGCGGTTATCGCAAGAGTCACGTATCGTCGCGACCATTCAATATTTGCTGTTTATGGGTCTGATCATTTGGTTGGTGGTCAAGGGCGCGGGGCAGATGGGGTATCAATGGCAGTGGTACAACATTCCGGAATACTTCTGGAAGGAATTTAAAGGCGAGCTGTATCCAGGCCGATTAATGAAAGGGCTTTGGATAACTCTGCAAATTACATTTTGGTGTGTCGGTTTTACCTTGTTGGCGGGTTTGATCACGGCTTTGTTGCGCATGTCGAATTCCATCACCGGGCGTTGGCTTGCGACCGCGTATCTTGAAATTGTGCGCAACACACCGCTGTTAGTGCAGCTTTACTTATTTTATTTTGTTTTGTCACCAATCCTAGGTATTGACCGGTTTTGGACTGGCGTCGTATGTCTAACGTTTTACGAAGCGTCCTTTGTCGCGGAGATCATTCGTGCGGGTATTCAGTCCGTGGAAAAAGGGCAATGGGAAGCTAGCGATGGCTTAGGACTCACACGCCGGGATACTTATCGTTACATCATATTGCCGCAATCCATCCCTTTGATGTTGCCACCGCTTACCGGGCAGATTATCAATCTGATCAAACATTCCGCCATCGTTAGTGTCATCGCGGTCGCCGACTTGACCACACAGGGCAGAAACATAATTGCCGATACCTTCATGAGTTTCGAGATCTGGTTTACGGTTGCTGCGATATACCTTGTCTTGACCATGTCGTTGTCGGCTTTTGTGACATGGCTTGAATACCGGGTCAAGGTGAATACCTGATGGCGAGCAACGCACAAAAAAAGCTACGCTTTAGCTGGATCGACCTTATCGTGATTGTCGTTTGCATCGCATTTACGATATTTGTTATTCAGCGTGTTGGCAATGTCCTGCGTTACGACTGGAACTGGGCCAGGGTCATGCCTTTTCTTGCGTACTTCGATGACGAAACACAGTCCTGGGTGCCCAACTTGCTGTTGCAAGGCCTGTTGATGACATTGCGGCTAGCGTTTTACGGAATTATTGTCGCGGCCATTATTGGCACCATCATGGGGCTTTGCCGCGTAGCCAACAACCGTTTTCTGCGTATGATTTCGCGCACCTACGTTGAGTTGGTGCGCAATATACCGCCGCTGGTTTTTATATTTATTTTTTACTTCTTTCTTTCTAGCCAACTCATGCCGCTTTTGGGCGTTGACGACTTCGTCCGCAACGCATCGCCAACTACCGAGAAAATAATCAGGTTCTTTTGCGGCGATCCGATATTGTTTTCGAACTTTGTGTCGGGACTGATTTGTTTGAGTATTTTTGAGGGCGCATACATTACAGAGATTGTCCGTGCCGGAATTCAGGCTATCCCACGGGGTCAATGGGAGGCCGGCAAGAGCATGGGCCTCAGCGGTTTCGATGTCATGCGCGATGTCATTTTGCCCCAAGCCGTGCAACGCATCACACCGCCGCTAGCGAATCAATTCATTACACTTATAAAAGACTCTTCCATCGTGTCTTTGATATCCATCCAGGAACTCACCTTCATGGCGGTGGAAGTCGGTGTCTCCACGACGAAGGTATTCGAAGTCTGGATTATCACGGCAGTCATGTACTTCATTATTTGCTACGCCTGCGTACTCATGGTTGCCCAGCTCGAAAAACGAATGGCGCGCAGTCGACGATAGGCGGAGTGCGACGATTCTCTTGTGACGTAAATTTGATCAGATGACGCGTTGTCTCGACTAATAAATGAGTAAATAGATATTACATAAATGCCAGATAAACAATACTCCCTAAATATTTATCTGATTAAGCGTAGTTATGTTGAAAACGAAGAATATTTAGGTGACGTTTCAAGTTGTGACCCGTATGTACTACCCATATCCGGTTTTCAAGATTGTTCTTTATACCTAAAGAAAAATAACCCTAAAATTCCTGATTGGAATACGCTATTTGGCCCCAGTATCGATTGGAAAAAATATAAAACCACAACACTTAAAGGACTATGTATCATCAACTCGGGGAAAAGAATATTTGCGCTGACATTTGGAGTAGGGAGAAGTCTTATCAATCCATTTGCGATTGAAGAATCATTCGGATTTAAAACTGTTCTCAATAGCATCGACCCAAATACTATAAAAGAAATTGAGAAAAGATCGATAAGTGAGAATCCAAAACTATCGAAGGAGCTAGTTACAAAAACGACAGACTTGCCTGCATTTAGTATAGATCACTTTACCGATATTGTTTCTTCAGTAAAAGGAAGATCTAAAATTGAAGGGCTTGGGCTAAGTTTGCATGGTAAGGAAGCATTGAAATTAAATGTGCGGATCAATCTATCACGATTACCTGATTTACTTAATAAGTGTCTAACGTACTATGAATCAAGTGAATATAAAAAGTATTTTCCTGAGATTGATAATATTGGAGAGATTCGAGACAAAGAACTTCGAAAAGCACTAGAAGAAGAACTGCTGGACAAAATAAATAAAAACGATACAGAAACTGTATGGCTTTCGATGCCGGAGATCATTAACAGTGATGATTTTGACTGTTTTTACTATTCTGGAGATCGACAAAAAATTCGACAATATGATATTGAATTAAAAAAGTACCTTAGGAAGTACAAAAATAAAAATCCTTTGAGCTTAACAAAAGAAAAAATAAAGAATGACTACGTTCTTTATAACCCCATCAATGGTACACCTTATCAATTATGGTCTGTTTGGAATTGCTTGTACACGGAAATAAAGAAAGATGATATTGAATATTTGTTGATCGATGGAAAATGGTACAGGTTGGATAACAACTATATCGATAAAATCGATCGGTTATACAACGAGATAGAAAAAGATAACCCAGAATTTCCTGAGTGGCCTGAATCTAACATCGAAAAAGATTATCTGACTAACATTTCGAACGATAAAAAGAATGCCTATTGCCTTATGGACAGTAAACTCATCCAGCACGATGGCCGATCAAAGATCGAATTTTGCGATTTGTTTTCGAAAAATAATGAATTTATACACGTCAAAAGATATGGTGGTTCGAGTGTTATTGGACACCTCTTTAATCAAGGCTTTGTTTCTGGCGAGCTGTTTCTTTCGGATATCGGTTTTCGAGAAAAAGTGAACAATAAGCTTGAGGAAAATTTCAAGATAGATCCAAAAACGCCCCCTTCTCCCGAGCAGTACACAGTGTGGTATGTGATTGGAACAAAGTATCCAGAGAGGAATCATATACCTTTGTTCGCACGTATAGCGCTTGCAGATGTATACAATACACTTAAGAGATATCGCTACAAGGTTAAACTGGGATTTGTGAAGGTAACAAACGACTAAGCCAGAACTTGCGTAATCGCGCGTAAGACGGTTCTTTGGTAGGACTTAACGCATTGCGCCGAACAAAGAAACTTGGTGAACCACGCAGTTGACACAAGTCGACGCTAAAGACTCAACTTAAGAACGAGAGAAGCACCCATGACGTCTACTACAGTTGACCTGTATAGCGATACCCATTCAAAGCCTACCGAAGAAATGCGTCAATTCATGATGCAAGTCGAAGTTGGGGATGAACAACAAGGTGGGGATGCGACAACAAATCGGTTGCAAGAAACAGTCGCGGATTTACTTGGTAAGGAGGCGGCGGTCTTTTTGCCTTCTGGGACAATGTGCAATGAGATTGCATATCGCGTTCACTGTGAACCGGGTGACGAAATTATACTGGACAAGACCAGTCATACGCTTCACTACGAAGTAGGCGCTCCGGGAGCATTGGCAGGAGCCATGACCCGGCCCCTGGATGGGCGCAATGGCATCTTTACTGCGGAACAGGTTCGCGATGCGATACGGCCGATTAACCGGCATATGCAGCGCTCGCGGTTACTCTCGGTCGAAAATACCGCCAATTTGGGTGGCGGCAGCGTTTGGTCATTGAAAAGTATCAACGAAGTTACCGCTGTTGCACATGAAAAAGGTTTAGCTACTCATTTGGACGGGGCGCGTCTGTTAAATGCCGTAGTGGCTTCTGGCGTTTCAGCGAAAGAGTTTACAACAAGCTTCGATTCGGTGTGGATTGATCTGACTAAAGGTTTGGGAGCGCCGATGGGCGCAGTGTTGGCGGGAGATCATGCATTTATCGAAAGAGCATGGCGCTTTAAACATCAGTTTGGTGGCGCGATGCGGCAGTCAGGCATCATAGCCGCGGCCGGGATCTATGCTCTGGATCATCATATTGAAAGATTAGCTATCGATCATGCCAACGCCAGCCGTTTTGCACAGCAGATCGTAGAAATACCAGGAGTCAAACTGGAGAATCAATCGGTGGAAACCAACATAGTATTTTTCAATGTAAAAGACACCGGATTAACCGCTTCCGAAGTATCGAATAGATTGCTGGATCACGGTGTACATATCGGTGCATTTAGTGAATACACTTTGCGCGCGGTCACCCATCTGGATGTGAGTGCCGACCATATTGAATTGGCCGTGTCTAAACTAAAATCAGTAGTGGCATGAAGCCGGTGCGCTGGATTAGCCGCCGCCATTCATCCAATCTAATGTCGCTTGACGACTTTCGTCAGTTATCGATTTAACAACGGGGTGCTGGTAAATCGTTTCATGCCAAGCCTGCATTTTAGGGCCGAATTTCTGTTGGCGATCAAATATCGGCAGCATGATTTCCGCTAATGTCAACGTTGCAGGATACGCAATGTCCGCCATGCTGATTTGCTCGCTGGCCAAATAGGGTTTGGGGTCGACTAATTCTTCCAATTTATCCAGGCGCGCTTGGTATTTATCTAATCGGTATTGGATTTCTTTTACGTCGCGCGTTTTTGGATCCATTTGAGTAAACAGTGCGCGTAAATTCGGTTCCAACCAGAGATCGTGATAGCGCGATAGAAATCGTTGTTGCGCACGGTCGCTTGCATCGCCATGCAGTAACGGCGTGTCGGGAAATTTTTCTTCCAGGTATTCAGTAATGATGTCGGACTCGCTTATCTTGAAATCTCCGTCTTCAATACCCGGAATGGTGCCTAGCGAAATAATGTTCATGTATTCCGGCGTGCTATAGCCACCGGGAGGGGGGTTCATCTCGTAATCTATATTTTTGATATCCAACGCCATGCGTACTTTGGCGCTGTAAGTGCTTACCGGAATAGCGTATAAAATCATGCTTACCTCCTTTGGTTCGCTAATTCAAACGGGTAGTACTAATGTGTGGCTTTTAACTATCGCATATCCCAAGACTACGCCAAAAACGGCGAAATATCACGAGCATGATAATTAGTGTTTTGCTGGAATATATCGACAATGCTGAGTAAGAGTGATTCTTGCCAGGGTTTGCCGAGTAGCTGCATCCCAATAGGTAAACCGTTGTCGTCAAATCCTGTTGGAAATGAGATTGCGGGAATACCAAGATAATTTACGAATCGAATAAAGCGTGAAATCTGCGTAAACATGCGGTCGATGGACTGTGGGTTTGTTTCATCGTCTTCAACATACTTCGGCGCGGTAACGTTGGAAACAGGCATCAGAAACGCATCGCACTGGTTGAAAACTTGACGATTGAATTCGTCTAGCACGGTTGCGCGCAACGACAGTGCTTCGATATAGCGGGTGGCAGGAATTAGGAATCCTTCCTGAATAACGCTTTTTGTTCCCGTGCTCAGTTCTTCCGATGTATCCCGAATGCGTTTACCGTGAAATGCAGCAGCTTCGCATTTAACAATGACCTGATGTAAGTCGTTTAACTGATCGATATTGGGAAGTGCTACCGGTTTGACATCAAAACCAAGGTCGGTCAGTTTTTTTACGGTAGCGTCAATAGATCGCCCGGTCGAATTATCGAGATCGGTGTTTAGAGAATCGTCTATGCCGATACTAATAGAGCCAATGTCGTTCGACTGTAGTGATCTAAAACTAAACGTCGTATCGACACTAGTAGAATCCCGGCTATCTTTCCCAGCTATCGCATCGAGTACGATTGCACATTCTTGCGCACTGTTCGCAAGCGGGCCAATGCAATCCATTGACCAGGTTCTAGGGATTGCACCAAAGCGTGAGACACGACCATAGGTCGGCTTAAGGCCAGTGACACCACAAAATGCCGCGGGTAGCCTGATAGAGCCACCGGCGTCTGATCCGAGAGTGGCTGTCGCGAGCCCTGCACAGACTGCGGCCGCGCTACCGCTGGAAGAACCACCAGTAATATGATCTTTGTTCCAGGGATTTGTGCAGCGGCCAAAGTGCGAATTGGCACCCGTTCCACCGGCAGCAAATTCATCCAAATTCAGCGTGCCCAGGATGACTGCACCAGCTTCTTGTAGTCGTTTAATTACCGTTGCTGTTTGGTCGGACGTATATGAAAAATATTTTGATCCAGCAGTAACTTCGATATTTTTCCGTTCAAAAATATCTTTTATAGCGATAGGGATGCCGTGCATTGGGTGTAAGCTAGCATTTTTCGTTACTTTTTTGTCTGCCTGCTCCGCCTGTTTGAGCGCTTGATCAGCTTCAACCGAGATAAAGCAGTTTATCTCTTTATCGAATCGCGTGATTCGATCTAAATAAGTTTGCGTAATTTCTTTAGAACTTACTTCTACACTTCGAATGAGTTTTCCAAGCTCGGCGATAGATTTGTTGCAAAGTTCATCCAATTTAGTTTGGTGACTCCGCCAAGGATTGCATGAGTGAATGGAATGTGGCAGGGTCTGGCAGAACCTTTTCCTGGTCCGCCTTGGATTTGACTAAATCATTCAATCGTCTCGCATTATTGATTGCGGGTTCGCTTATTAGATCGCTATCGAGTGATTGCCATTCGATGGGATTAACTGATGTGGTGTTCATCGAATTACGCCGACATTTCTTTTAGCGTACGTTGAATAAACTCAATCCGATCGTCACCTTCGTATTGATCGCCTTGAAAGTAAATGTCTGCGACCTTCTTTTGAATTTCCGAGAGAAATTCACGTCCTTCGTTCGGTTGTTTTGGGATTCGCAGAACCGTATCGCCACCATAGGTATGTATCGGTTTATCCGGGGTGCCTTCTGGTTTTTCAATTGATTTGCCATTGGCAACGGCGCGGATATGACGCCGTAAACGATTGCGCAATTGTGAAACACCCTTATCAGTGGTGCCCAGGTATTCGCGATGATGAATATTGATCGGCCCCTGGCTGGTCCAGGCCTCCCAATCACCTGGGTTGCTCATAATTTCTTCACGATCGCGATGCGCGGTTTGTCCATAGAAGTCGACACTCTCCCAACCCACCTCATCACGCTTGCCTCGGCGTAGCACTTCATTGGTATCGTCAAAATGACGCCAACCGAACTTTCGGCTGTTGGTATCGTCTATCGGGACAACCCATTTGGATAAACTGGGTCGTCCAAAAAAAGTCGGCTTCGAATAACTCTGGAACATACCGCCGTTTTGCGCAAAATTCGGCGTCAGATGGTCGTGAAATCGCACCCAAACTAAATCATCGACGCGGCGTGCATGGCTGTACATGAAACCGGTTGGAATCGTGTGGTATTCAACTACAGGAAGCTCAACAAAATTTTCTAATCCGGGAAACTGTGGTCCATTAATTCGACCGTGTAAAAATACGCTGTGAATTGGATCAATTGAGTTTTCGCTTTCTTGCAACCAGTTACACGGCGAGTGAATGGAGTAGGGTACCAGGTCGTGACTCTCGATATCCATGGAATCAAGATAAGGGAAATCCGGTTTCTCTTCTGGGGGACCCATGTAAGCAAATATTAACCCTTTGACTTCTTCTACCGGATAGGCGCCAAGACAAACTCTATCCTTAATCGGACTGTTTTCCGGCTCACCCGGTGTATCCAGAATCTTTCCGTCCACATCGAATTTCCAGCCGTGGTAGGCGCAGCGTATGCCGTGTTCTTCGATTTTTCCATATTCAAGCGACATACGACGATGGGCGCAATGTTTATGCACCAAGCCATATCGTCCGCTCAAATCTTGGAACAACACCAGGTCTTCACCGAGTATGCGAATAACTTCAGGCTTGTCGGTAACTCGGGAAGTCATTGCAACGGGATGCCAGAACCGACGCATGTATTCGCCACAGGGCGTGCCAGGGCCGACACGAGTTAACTCGGCATCTTCTTGTGGCATCTCGGCGAGGTGATATCCGTGATAGGGTTGATCAACCCAACGGGTTTCAACAGACATAATTAACTCCAAGCAATTCGGTGACTATTCTTTTGTACTTTGCTATGTTCTAAGACCATTCTATTATCAATTCCACTATCGATTTCTGGTTGTTGAGTTCTAAATTCCATTTTGTGGGCACTGCGATACTTATGAACTGATTAACAATTTCAAAATTCTAACATACGAACCTGGCAGTATGATGTACCTATTCATAACAAAATATTATATATTTGTTTAATGAACTTTCGTCAGATTGAAGCGTTTCGGACGGTTGTAACGTCAGGATCGATAACACACGCCGCCGAGTTGCTCGGTGTTAGCCAACCTGCAGTAAGTCGCTTGATTGCTGACTTGGAGAAGAATATCGGTTTTGATTTGTTCGAACGGCAAGGGCGCAATATAGTCGCAACAGGCGAGGGCAAATTATTGTATGCCGATGTAAATCGCGCGTTTGTTGGGTTAGAGGAGATAGAATCCGCAGCTGATGCAATTCGTTCGAATAGAGTAGGCAAGCTCAACATTGTGACCATGCCGAGTTTAGCTTCGCGACTATTGCCGGAATTGATTGCACAATTTACCAAAGAAAATCCGGAGATCGGTATTTGGTTAGAGGTACTGCCACGTAGTAGTGTATTACAAGCGGTTGCCTCAGGCCGTTATGATTTAGGTGTCGCTTCTAGTCCGGTCGATGATGACGTCATTGACGCGAAAAAACTTTGTGATGTACAAGCCTACTGCGTTTTGCCAAAGAATCATCGACTAGCCGATAAACGCAGTGTTCGACTAACCGATTTAAACGATGAGCGGGTTATCTCCCTAGCTCGCGATTCACTGTTTCGCTATACCCTTGATACGCTATTCGAACAAGCCGGTATTGACTGCCGGCGGGATGTTCAAGCAAGAACCGCTGATGCCATTTACGGGTTGGTTGCTTCGGGCGTTGGTGTTTCCATCGTGGGACCGGATATGCCACAGGAATTGAAAAGCCGGTACATCGTGTTCAAGCCATTGTCACCCGCGCTGAATGTTTCCATCGATCTATTGAAACCCGTTCGTCAACCCATTTCACGTATCGCAAGTCAGTTTTGGGAAATTGCTTTTGAGCACGCAAAAAGAATTGCTAAACCAACAAACATAAAATTAGACAATAAAACTACAAAGAGGAAATAAAGTCATGCATCGTTTTCAAAATTTCGTTGATGGAGAATGGGTCGATCCACTAAGCGGACAATGGTTTGATTCAGACGAACCGTACAAAGGCGAGCCGTGGGCGCAAATTCCACAATGTAACATCGACGATGTTGATCGCGCAGTCAGCGCCGCAAAAGTAGCATTTGAGCAAGGTGAGTGGCCTGCGATGAACGCGACGCAGCGTGGGCGATTACTACGAAAACTAGGTGACTTGTTAACGGACGAAGGTGAAGCGTTAGCGCGGGTTGAAGCGAGAGACAATGGCAAACGTTTGTCTGAAGCATTGCCGCAATTCAAATACCTACCGGAGTGGCTTTATTACTATGCGGGACTCGCGGACAAGATTGAGGGGGCTGTAATTCCTAACGATATGCCTAACGTTTTCAATTACACACGCTATGAACCTTTCGGTGTAGTAGCGGCCGTGACACCGTGGAATTCGCCAGTGATGCTTTTGTTGTGGAAGCTTGCTCCGGCATTAGCAGCGGGGAATACATTAGTGGTTAAACCTTCCGAATTAGCGTCGGCGTCAACTATCGAGTTTATGAAGTTGGTTGAAAAGGCGGGATTTCCGAACGGCGTCGTAAATGTCGTTACAGGAGATGGTCACAATGTGGGTTCACCGTTGGTCGCGCACTCTGACGTTGCCAAGGTGACATTTACCGGTTCAATCAATGGCGGGCGTGCGGTAAATCTATCGGCGGCCGAAAGTTTGAAAAAAGTGACATTAGAGTTAGGCGGAAAATCACCGCAAATCGTATTCGACGATGCGAATATCCAAAACGCGGTTAATGGTGTGATCTCAGGCATCTTTTTATCGAATGGGCAAACCTGCGTCGCTGGATCAAGGGTACTACTACATGAATCCATAAAAGACGAGTTTCTCGAAAAATTGAGTTCTGCGGTAGCCGAATTAAAAATGGGTGATCCTTCTGATCCCGCAACACAAGTGGGTCCCATTGCAAATAAAATGCAATTCGAAAAAATATTGAGTTATCTCGATATTGCGAAAGAAGAAGGTGCTAAATGTGTCTTGGGTGGGCAACGCGCAACACGTGATGGTTGTAACGGTTGGTTTATCGAGCCGACGGTGTTTGATAATGTTTTACCAGAGATGCGAATCGCCAAAGAAGAAATTTTTGGCCCGGTTTTGGGAATTATGACATTCACCACGGAGGACGAAGCGGTACAACTCGCTAATCAGAGTGAATTTGGTTTGGCCGCTGGTGTTTGGACCGAAAATATCCGGCGGGCACATTTGCTGGCGGAAAAACTCCAATGTGGAACGGTTTATGTGAATACATACCGATCTGTTAGCATTGCTTCACCGGCTGGGGGATATAAATTCAGTGGTATCGGGCGTGAAAATGGACAGGAGATGATTAAAGATTATCTACAAGTTAAAAGCGTTTGGGTCAGTACCGCAGAATCAATACCTAATCCATTGGCGGTTTGAGACAAATTTGTTTGTACCAAAACGGAAAGACATATTTTCGGTAAGGACCTAAAGAACCCAGGATACGCGGGAGCAGTCTAGAGCCACAGCTTTGTCTCCTGAGTCACTCTACCTCCTCCCTCCGTGGGGTCGTACGGCCAATGGATTATGAGAACGCCAAAGGAATTGTCAAAAATATATTTTTCAACAACTTATCGGGGCGTCCGTTGCACAGATTTTCAGCGTTTTGCGGGACAATGCACTACTCAGTTTACGCAAAAATCCCGCAGGACTCTTTATAAAACAAACCTGTTTTGAGACGAAACATTAATTAAAGTGTCCCGAGTTAAGCGGTGAGCCAGGCAATTTCGTACTAGACGACTAAAATAGTTTTAGTACTCGCGTATTTGCTTTCCACCGGTCTAGCCGCGCAGTAAGTGAGGTTGAATTTTGGTCGGCAACTGAGTTCACCATCAGGTTGAGAGCAGCAGTGATAGCAACTGTGGACTCAAGTATGAGTCCCGTTCGGGTGCTGGCATGAACAACTAAGTCGGTGTAGTTCTTTGCCCAATGACACATTTCATCCGTGATAACAATAAGTGAACGATTGCTTTCTTTGCATAATCTTGCAAGGACTTTTGCTTCACGTGCATACGGAACCACATCAATAAGAATTAAACATTGGGGTGTTCGAGTCGCTTGGTCATCTTCTAATCCAAGCCATTCCGTCAGCATCCCATCATGAGCGGCGAGAAACTGTACATTATCGCGGGTGATTCCCAGTCGTCTTGCACAATCTTCTGCGATGCCTCTAACGGCTTGGAAGCCGGTAACGTAGACGCAATCGGCGTCCACGACTGCTCGCACCAGTCGGCTCCACGTAGAGGAGGCACATTGTTGAAACACTTCCCGCAAAGCCTCGTATTCAAGTTCTAAATTCCTGGCAATACGATTGGGCGCTTCCAGAGTCCCAGAGTCGTCTCCTTCAAGCGGTTCGCGGTTTAGTAACTCATTGCGCAGCTCCTTTCGCAGCCCGCGCATACCTTCATACCCTAGTCGGCGTAATAAACGACTGACAGTAACTTCACTGACACCGACCTTTTTTGCCAGCGTCGCACCTGTTTCGAAACTCAAGTTACCAATATTCAGCATCATGTACTGTGCCACTTGAGCTTCCAGCCGTGGTAGGTCAGGTACGGCCGCGCGAAGCTCTTCCTCGAACTTTGGAAACGAGACCTGTGTCGACAACGAGAATACATCTTTCATGATAGCTTTTTAGCATAAATGACAGAAAAATATCATTACTTGCTGAAGACATTTAAATTTCATAAGATCATCAATATGGCAAGCTTGAGGCTTGCCAAGGCTTGGTTATACAACCGATACGCAACGAATATTAATAATTGGAGGGACTTAAGAAATGTGTTATCAGATTTTTGTAAGATTTGTGCTGCGCTGTTTAAAGATGTCAACAATCGTTTTTGCTTTCGTGGGAGGAATGTTTGCTGTTTCTCTTCCCGCGTTTGCTCAGGGACAGCTCAATATTTACAACTGGGGCGATTATATAAATCCGGATGTGTTGACTCGCTTCACTGAGGACACCGGGATTGAAGTAAAACTCGATACGTATGGCACTAACGAAGAGATGTTGGCCAAGATTCAATCAGGTGCTACCGGTTATGACATCGTATTTCCGTCTGTCCATATGCGTGACATTATGCAAAAACTGGGGCTTCTCCACGATGCTAAGGTTAACACGTTAAAAGGTTTCGAAAATATTGATCCTGACAATAAGCGATCACAGGTCGATCCGGAAAGCTCGTATTGCCTTCCATACGCCTGGGGTGCTGTTGGTATTTTTTACAACAAGGCCGAGGCCGGCGAGATCAAGACCTGGGATGACTTTTTTGCGCTTCCTGACAAAGGCAAAAAGATCACTATGCTCGACGATCTTCGGGAAACAATCGGGGTAGCGCTCATTAAGAACGGTCACTCTGTGAACACTACCGACGGCGAAGCCCTGAAGCAGGCCGAAGCGTGGCTGCTGGAGCGCAAGGACAAGATTTCTGCTTTTTCTTACGATATCGTGTCTCTGGTTCAGGCTGGGGATATTGCGGCGGCTCACTGGTACGTAGGGGCCACTGTTTATACGCTAGATGAACCAGATAAACTTGGTTTTGTGATTCCTGAAGAGGGGGCGACCATGTACCAGGAGGATATTTGTGTGCTAAAGGATGCGCCGAATAAGGATAGTGCGATACGATTTTTTGAGTTCTACATGCAACCGGAAATTGCAGCGCTCAATACACTGCAGCAAGTCAACGGTACGGCTAACATACCGGCGCGCGATCTTCTTCCAGCTGAACTGAAGGCCAACCCGAACACCAATCCGCCACCTGAAGTGATCGCCAAGCTGCAAATTTTCGAAGATCTTGGCAGTGACCTGCGCAAGTACAACCGTGTCTGGACGAAAGTTCGTACCGCGCAGTGACGGAAACGGCGTCTATCGCTGAAGTTAATGACGCCGTAAAACGTTTTGCCGCACCAGAAGGCGGCGTAATCACGGCGCTGGGCGGATTATCGCTGGAAATCCAGCACCGTCAGTTTGTGACTTTGCTTGGTCCTTCCGGCTGCGGCAAAACAACCTTGCTAAGGACAATCAGTGGATTTGAGGATCTGGATGCAGGCGAGGTTCGGATTGCAGGCGAAGTGATGACGGGCGTTCCGCCTCATCGCCGCCCTGTCAATACTGTGTTTCAGAGCTACGCCCTTTTCCCTCATCTGACTGTTGGTGATAATGTCGGTTACGGGCTTGATGTAGCCAAAGTTACGCGAAGTGAGCGTGATCAGCGTGTGGGCGAAGCGCTTGAACAGGTGGGACTAGGAGAATTTTATCGTCGAAAACCCAGCCAGCTATCGGGTGGTCAACAACAACGCGTAGCGCTGGCTCGAGCCATCATCAATCGGCCTAAGCTCTTGCTGTTGGATGAACCGCTTTCGGCGCTGGATCGGAATCTGCGTCAATCCATGCAGTTGGAGTTGAAGAGCCTACAGCATGATCTCGGTATCTGTTTTCTGTTTGTCACGCACGATCAGGAAGAGGCGCTTACGATGTCGGATCAGGTGGTGGTGTTAAATAAGGGGAAGATCGAACAAATAGGGCCACCGGAAGTGCACTACCACAAGCCCGCGACCCGTTTCGTTGCGAAGTTCATCGGTGATGGTGCACTGTTCACCGGCAAGATTAAAAATACGGCCGACAACCCGGTATTGGTGACCGACGACGGCCTAACATTTTCGGTAGGTACGAGCGCCAGGGGTGGCGAAACGGCTACACTGCTGTTGAGGCCGGAACACTTGGAACTGGCTCCGGAGCAGCCCGACATTTCGCTGGGACTTATTGACGCCACGCTCGAGCAATCGGTTTTTCAGGGCGCCACGCACAAGTATGTCTGCCGACTGGCCAACGGTTCATCTATCACGGCAATACCCTCCGGCGCAGCCGATGAAGCATTCAGCCGTGTCGCACCCGGTGAACCACTGCGCCTTGCTTACCATCGCGATGTACCTCATCTGATTCGGGAGTCCCATGATGGCACGTAAGAGGGACGGTCGCAGGCTCGCATTTCTACTGACGCCATCAACGTTATTCCTCGGTATTTTTTTTCTTGGTCCACTCTCGGTCATGATTTTTTACAGTTTTCTTGAGCCAGGACTTTACGGAGGGGTTGAATGGAATTTTTACCATTGGAACTACGGTCGAATACTGGGTTGGGCTGATGGAGAGTGGGAGGATTTCGACCCGGTCTATGCCAAGATATTTCTGCGCTCTGTGCGCTTGGCACTCACAAATGTGGCAATCACGCTGGTAATTTGTTATCCAGCTGCATTCTGGGTTAGTCGGCTTTCGGCCCGTTGGCAAACGTTTGTTGTTTTCATGATCACATTGCCATTTTTCGTAAGCCTAGTCGTACGACTTTTCTGTTGGGTGTTAATCCTGCGACCCAGCGGGTTTTTAAATACCGCATTACTCGGTTTGGGTGTGATTTCCAAACCGATCGACATGATTTTCACTGAAACAGCCGTGTTGATTGGGATGGCTTATGTATTGCTCCCATTTATGTTTTTGCCTGTGTACGCGAGTATTGAGAAACTCGATCATATTCTAATTGAGGCCTCGTCGGATTTAGGAGCTAGACCGTATCAGACTTTTCTGCGTTTAGTCCTGCCTATGACGCTACCGGGAATCGCCGCGGGCGCCGTACTGGTATTTATACCCAGCCTTGGAAATTTCATCGTACCCGACCTGCTCGGTGGCGCCAAAGTCCTGATGATTGGAAATCTGGTCGAACAACAATTCCTCTCTGCGCGGAATTGGCCGTTTGGTTCGGCACTTTCTGTGATGATTATGATGGTGATGCTGGTTTTGATCGTTTTTTATCTGCGTCGCATTGGTCGCACGGAGATCGTGAAGTGAAACG
>CBDCFT010000005.1:0-14951 GCA_965216365.1 Arenicellales bacterium
TGAGTAAAAAGAGACATTGTCAAAATTGATTGAAACTTCACATTTTGATTTGTCCTGTCAAGTCCAAGTTTTTACACTTAAAAAGATCTGCATGTTTGCTTTTGTTGTAAATTAAAATTCAAACTCTAAAATTAGCCCCATTGTGCGGCTTCTATTTGCGGCTGGTTCAATTTCATCATCATTATCTTCTTCTTCATCTACAGTTATGGGAAAGCGTTTGAATTTCCCGGTTAGATAGTCAAGCGAAACGGAAACATGCTTGTTAACAAACCAGGTAAACACGATGCCGTAGCGTTCGTCCTCGGTGTCTTCAAATTCCCGGCTTCGTTCCAGTCGTGTAGCAATAAGAAAACGTTGTGTTGGAAAATACGCGACTTCGAGGTTATATGATGACGGCTTATCGAATTGCGCTTCGAATTCACGAAATTTGTCACTCGCCTCAACCCATTCTGCCGTAATCTCGAATTGTTCAAAACCGACCAAGATATGGGCATTAATTCCGGCCACGCGCTCCTGAAAGCGATTGCCAAAGTCAAATAACAACTGCTCATCGCTTTCTGCCAAATCCGAAATATAACCCGCACCGATTCGAATCGATTCGTTTTCGTTTGTGAAAGATAAAGCCGCCCCCCAATCGACACTGTCATTGTCGAATTCTTTTGACACTTTGCTGTCAAATACGAATGGGGAGAATGTTAAAAATTCTGCAAATTCATATTCGATAACCAGTGCATCCGCTTTTGTTTCACCAAACTGAAGTAGGGGATCTGTAACAAAATAGCTATAGAATTCGCCAAATGGCAGGTCTATGCGCCCGACTTGAAAGTTCAGGTTGTCAAATTCAGCAACCATAAATCCTTCATCAATTTCGCCGTGAATACGGTCGCTGCTTTCTCCTTCGAGTACCAGTTCGATGCCGATGTTTTCGGATATTCCGATTTCAAAACCAATTTGCAGGGTTTGCGTTGGATCCTCATTTTCAACACTACGGGTTCTGTCTTCGAAATGCAGAGTGAGATTTTCTTTTTCAAATTCCAGTGATCCAGTTAAGGTCATCCACTCATTGAGTTCAATTCCAAAAACAGATTCGCGACGTTCATCGTAGGTCTGATATAGCGACTCTTCTTCGTCAGATTCTTGGTCAGCATAGATGACCAATGGTGTAGTTAAAAGCAGCAGTAGCGCAAAGCACCATTTCAGTAACGTCAATTTCCTTCTCCAAGGTAGAATATTTATTGTATTTTGTTGTTATCATAAATGTTGCAACAAAGGATTCAGATAAGTCTACCGTCAAGCATCAAGTTCATCATATGGTAATGTTGCGATAAGCAATATGCGCTGGTTGGAATCGTATAGTTAACGCGTGTCCGGAAATTAAGCTAGCGGTGGTCAAGATTGCATACAAGTCAATCCCTGTGGAATGAGTCAGGCTGTAAGGACTATTGGATTATGAGAATACTGTTGATCGAAGATGATAGTGTCATCGCCAATTTTATTACCAAAGGGATGAAACAAGCTGGTTTTGCGATTGACCATATGGAAGACGGTGTTACGGGACTACACGCAGCATTAGATGAAGTTTATGATCTTGCGATTGTCGATCTTATGTTGCCGAGACTCGATGGCTTAAATGTCATTGACCGCATACGCGAGAAAAAGATCAATATTCCGATAATCGTATTGAGTGCCAAAAGAACTGTCGACGAAAAGGTTGATGGCCTGCAACACGGCGCTGACGATTATCTTACTAAGCCATTTTCATTCAGTGAATTGCTGGCGCGTGTCGAAGCGCTGTTACGTCGTTCCAGCAACACCGTTGAGCCTACCAGTTTGTCTATTCACGATTTAACCCTGGACTTGTTAGCGCGCACCGTTGAACGGGCGGGTCGTAAAAATCGATTTACAACCAAAGGAATTCTCGTTATTAGAGTACTTGATTCGTAACGCCGGACATGTTGTTTCGAAGACCATGATTATGGAACGTGTCTGGGATTATAACTTCGATCCGGGTACCAACGTGGTGGAGGCACGCATCAGCAAGTTAAGGGAAAAAATCGATAAGGGATTCACAACGCCACTGATACACACGGTCAGAGGTTTGGGCTATGTGATCAACAAGCATCATGATTAGATTACCCAACACTTTAGCTGCGCGGTTGACCCTGTGGTACGCGTCAGCCTTTGTATTTTTTCTTGTAGTCGCTTTTGCGATTCTTTATTTGTCTATGAATACGGTGTTGAATAGCCGTATAGATGAAGATTTGGAGGAAGATATCGAAGAGTTTCGGTTAACATTCGAAACCAACGGCTTAGAAGAAGTTAAGCGGGAAATAGATCGTGAGGTAATGGCGGGGGATACGGTTGATGAGTTTTTGCGTTTGTTGAATCCGGCCGGCAAGGAAATATATTCTTCAGATCAGAACCATTGGAACAACCTGAACACTGACATCGATATTGTAAAACGGTTCACGGCTCCGGATGTGGAACCGGTCTTATTGAGCGCGGACTTCGAAAGTCAGGAACACACTACACGTATGATATACGGTTATATTGGTCCGGGTGTGATATTGCATCTTGGTGACTCGCTGGAAGAAAAAGAGGAAATCATGGAATTGTTGTTCCTCGTGTTTCTTATTATGTTTTGTTTTGTTATACCGCTGGCATATGGGGTGGGACGATTTGTGGCGAGAAAAGCGGTTCGGGGTATCGAGGCCGTTAGTCACGCAGCCATCGATATAGAACGTGGCAAATTCGATCAACATGTGTCGGTCACGGGGTCGGGTGACGAGATTGAAACCTTGGCCAACACATTTAATGCCATGGCGGAACGCATTCGCAATTTGATCGCGGAGATGCGGGAGATGATTGACAATATTGCGCATGATATGCGTAGTCCACTGGGACGTATTCGTGCTATTTCAGAGTCGGTCTTGTCAGCGTCAGACAACGGGCGGGAAAATGGTCGTGGCGAGGAGTACAAGAAAGCAGCCGCTGATACACTGGAAGAATGTGACCGTTTGATTCAACTCATTAATACTACGCTGGACGTGGCGGAGGCGGAATCCGGTGTGGCCAGTAATATGATCGAAGCGGTTAATATTTCTGAATTGACTGAAAATGCGTGTGAACTGTTCGAGCCCCTTGCGGAGGAGAAACGCATTACTGTGTCGCCCAAGCTTGAACCCGAGTGCTGGTTGCGTGGAAATAGACAGAACCTCCAGCGCATGTTAGTTAATCTGTTGGACAATGCTATGAAATACACGCCGGCAAAAGGGCGGGTCAATGTTAGACTCGAACGCAATGACGACGCTATCCAGATCGAAATTGCCGATACCGGTGTGGGTGTGCCATTGACTGATCAACAGCGGGTGTTTCAACGTTTTTTTCGTTGCGATCAAAGCCGTTCCCAGGAAGGTTGTGGTTTGGGTTTGGCTTTTGCGCGCGCCGTCGCCCACACCCACGGTGGCGACATCAATTTGACCAGCACACCCTCCGAAGGCAGTATATTTACCGTCACTTTACCTGCCTGAACAGCAAATTCCTTCCCTTTGTAAAACTTAATATTCGCTCTTAGACCACAGGTCGCATCCAAGACCTGAAACGATGGGGTTTCCAAAGGGAAGAAGCAAGACTCTTCCCTTTGGCCGCCGACGAAGTTCATACCGCGGTGGGCGAAATAATATTTGATTACTAAACGATCATCTCCCGGCAAGCTTAAGGTGAAGCTGGCTCGGTAATATGTTGATCCTCGCCAATGCACTGCGTTACGGCGGGAAGTTTTAAAGTCAACCAACACACTGGATAAGGAGATGTAGCAATGAAAAAATCTACGTTGTTATCACCAACAATATTAGTAACGCCTGTAGTCCTGGCTTTAGCTACCGGTGGACCAATGGCGAGGGCTGATCATGATGAAATTCCCTTCTCGGAGGCTCACTTATTCTTTGAACTCAATAACACGGATGGAGACTTAGGTATTCATTCAAAAATCGATGGAGAACCGTGGAAACGTCTCGAGATTGAAGACCCGCATGAGCGCAGAATGTTGAATATCTATGTCCAAGGACGTTTGCGCCGCCAAGGATTAACTGAGATTTTTTTCGAAAGCGCGGAACCAACATTCGATGAGCTACCGCCTGAAAAGTTCTTTCGCCGATTCCCCGAGGGGATCTACGAAATCGAAGGGTTAACCTTGGACAGAGTAGAGTTGGAAAGTGAAACTGAACTGACCCATGTGATGCCAGCACCTGCGGTGGTGCAAGTAAACGGTATTAATGCCGCGCCGAGTTGCGACGATGAATTACCGGTCGTGGCTGAAGGCGACGATGTTGTACTTAGCTGGACAGAAGTCACGGACTCTCATCCAACGATCGGTACTCCAGGTGTCTCAATTGACGTTGTTAACTATGAGGTCGTTGTGGAAATTGATGAAACGCCGTTTAAAGTTAGCGCTATCCTTCCACCAGAGGCGCGCGAGTTTGAGGTGCCAGAGGAGATTTTGGAGTTGGATGAGGCGGAGATTAAATTCGAAGTCCTGGTCCGTGAGGCAAGTTACAACCAGACCGCCGTTGAAAGCTGCTTTTGCATCGAGGAATGTCCCGAAGAGGAAGAATAACAGTTTCTCAGGATTTGCGATTAGTTAGTAAATGATGTGATCACGGCCCCATTCGTACTGAGAAAGCAACGAATGGGGTCGACCTTCACGAGTTAAGAACAATGATTCAAATGGTTTCACAAACTACCGAGCGTCGCCAATGCAAGCTTCTTTCGCTTGCCATTGTCTTTTTTATATTGTTGCCGTTTGCCAACTTCACATTCGCGCAACAAGCATTTGACAACGATGTTAGTACATATGACGAAAACCCAAGAATCGAAGTTGATGTTAGAGACGCTTTAGTGAGTCTAAATGTGCGCGATGCCCGAGTTACGGATGTTCTACAAGAAATTGCACAGAAGGTCGGACTCATTGTTTATATGCACGATTCGTCAGAAGAGCGCATCACGTTGCAAGTTGAAAATATTTCATTACCTGAAGCACTAGCGAAGGTGTTGCGTGACTACAGTTTCGCGTTGCATTACGTGAATCCGGCTTCCAATTTACACTCAATCTATTCGGAACCTGTGAGTAAGCTGTGGGTGTACGCAGACAATAATTCAAATACGACTGGCGAGAATACGCTAAGTGATTTTGGACCACCGACACGTATCATTCGACCTACAAATGAAAAAGAAGAAATAGAAATAACGTTAGAAGAAGGCAGTTTGAAATTAGTTCAGCCTCATCGTAGCGAGCAGATATCGGAATTAGGCGTCATGTTACTGGACGAAAATAAGGACATCCGTTTGGATTCAGTCGCCATGTTGGCAGAGATAGATGACGCTGATGTATTGACTTTGCTTGCCTCCGCCTTAGGCGATGAAGTCAGTGTGGTGCGTGAGCAGGCGGTTGACGCCTTGTTAACCGTTGACGGGGCCGATACAGTTCATTTGTTTGAGCAAGCGATTAACGATACCGATCCTGCGGTACGCTCGTTGGCAATCAGTGCTTTAGTCGAAATAGACGATAATGAATCACTGCGGGTTCTGAGTACTGCTTTGGGAAATCAAGACCCGATAACGCGGGAAGAAACTATCTATGCGCTGGGTGATTTGGATAGTGATTCCGCCACCGAGCTGATCGAACTCGGTTTGAAAGACCCCCACCCATCCGTGCGTTTAGCCGCTGTCGAAACACTGGCCAGTACCGCCAGAACAGAATCCATTGTCGCTTTGGCTATAGTATTGAGAGACGAAAGTCCATTGGTAAGGGAAGAAGTCATTTATGCGCTTGCCGAATTAGGAGGCGATAGCGCGTTTGAGTTGCTAAAACAAGCGACGACGGATAAAGATAAAACCATTGCAAGCTTGGCCAGTGAGACACTCGACTCATTATCG
Organism: Arenicellales bacterium; assembly: GCA_965216365.1. Taxonomy (GTDB): domain Bacteria; phylum Pseudomonadota; class Gammaproteobacteria; order Arenicellales; family CBDCFT01; genus CBDCFT01. The sequence goes on from CBDCFT010000005.1 coordinate 5,935, forward strand.
AATTGATAGAACCTGTCTCAAATTTATACCACCCCAACAGGCGGGCGCTTTCTCACCCCATGAATTGCTTGTGCAACGATTGCACTCAGTACGATTGCTCCGCCAAGCAATGTCAATTGCGACGGGGTTTCACCAACGCCAATCCACACCCAGATCGGACCAAGCACGACTTCAGTTAAAGACAACAGGGTAATTTCTGCGGCAGGGACATAGCGCGAACCTGCAGTAAACAGAATAAGCCCGAGACCAACTTGGACGATGCCAAGTAAACTGCACAAAAGAATATCGTGTGTCGATAAATTAAAACTCAAGTGTGAACCAACGAGCATAACTGCCGCAATAAACATACCCCATATTCCAGCCCAGCAAACGGCCGGAGTCATATCAACTTTTTTACCTTTACGCAGGGTGACAGTAAATGCAGCGAATCCTGTAGCGGCTCCCAGGGCATACAGGTTGCCGGCCAAGGTGCCGATGGCGGCACCTTCACCAACCATGACAGCAACCCCGACAGAGGCGAGTAACATGAATAACCAGGTTGTCTGTCTTACTCTTTCACCGAGAAACAAGCGTGCAAGAATGGCTGTAAGAAAAGGCGCGGCCGACAACACGAACAATGCGTTAGCAATCGTGGTGTGAGTCATGGCGAAAATCCAGCAGGCAAAACCGATGGATAAAAATGCGCCGGCCATATAAGCGTGAAATCCCGCTTGCAGAAATGTTTCGACCAGTTTCCCGCGGCTACGCAGACCGATGTAAATCAATAACGTTATCACTAACGCGCTGGAGCGATAAAACAAAATCTGCCACTCCGTCGCTTCGTGCATTAAGCGCACGACCAGACCCGCGATACTCCAAAAGCAACCCGCGATCAGAACAAGCGTTACGCCTCTGGCATAGTGTTCGTCGTGGGTTGCAATGGCTTCGCTGATCGCCAAGTTGTGGCTCCGGCAATGATGCGCAAGTTGAAAGAACGAAGCGTACTACTGAAAGCCCTGTTTGTGCTATCTTTTTGTGACTAAAGCCCCATTGATAAAAACTAATTTAATTCACTGAAAAAATGCTGCCACTAACAGGTTATACGGATCGTCTGTCTGCCGCGCCCGGCGACACTATCGAATTCAAGGTCAGTAGTGTCGCCGATCAGGATTACGCTGCCCGCTTGGTGCGGGTGATTTGTGGCGACCCCAACCCGGCTGGTCCGGGTATTAAAGAGCAGGATTTGTCATCGATTTTCAGCGGGCAATACCCATCGCGTCTGCAAGACATCGCTTTGGGTTCGTATGGTCGGGTAAACAACATGGTGTTGAATGTTGCATCGACATTTACTCTTGCCGTGACGATTTGGCCGACAACGCCAGAAAAAGGCACACAGGTTGTCCTGGCATGCCACGAAAGCGAATCCGCGACATCGATTTCATTAGTGATTGACGCAACCGGAAGTATGGCCGCCCACATTATTGATTCATTGGGAGCAATTACGGAATGTTCGGTGGGGAAGTTATTAAGAGAGCGGGCCTGGTACCGCGTTTGGGTAAGTGTCGACAGACAAAACAAAACATTTTTCGTCGGGCAGCAGGCTTTGAGTGAGGCTTTCCCTGTTGATGATAGTGGTTTCGCGGAGTTTTCGGTGGATTCGATTCCGGACTTCGCATTACTCAACAACATGACTATTGCTGCAAGTGGTGGAAACTATCCAAGTCATTACTATAACGGCAAGATCGAAAATCCCTTCCTGATGGCGAGTACTGTTAAGCTGGAAGATGTTGCACATGTCTTCGAATCACAATCTAAAAATGTAATTGCCATATGGGATTTCTCCCGCGACATATCCAGTCAACGAATTGTCGATACCGGTCCGAACGCTTGGCACGGTGAATTAGTAAATGTTCCGGCGCGAGGAATGACTGGGTGCAAATGGGATGGAACGGAAGTGTGTTGGCGTCATGCACCGGAACATTATGCTGCGATTCATTTTCACGATGACGATATTTACGATTGTCAGTGGCAGACGGATTTTAGTTTTACCATTCCACAGGATTTGCGTAGCGGGTTCTATGCGATGCGGCTCGAATGCGATGGTGTAGAAGAGATGCTGCCATTTTTTGTTCGCCCCGCCCGTGGCACAAAACAATCGAAAATATGTGTGCTGGCGCCGACGTTTACTTACACAATTTACTCGAATCACGCGCGCGGGAATACGGACGACGATTATCGCGCCCGGGTGAATGCCTGGAACGCCCGTCCCTGGACGGCGGACGAGCATCGTGAATACGGGTTTTCTACTTATAATTTTCATAGTGATGGCAGTGGTATCTGTTATGCATCGCGTTTGCGTCCCATGATCACAATGCGTTCGGGTTTCGTCACTTATGCTGAAGACTTTAGTGGATCGGGTCTACGCCATTATCCTGCGGACACGCATATCTATGATTGGTTGGAGAAAAAAGGTTGTCAATTCGATGTGGTGACGGATGAAGATTTGCACGACGAAGGTGTCGATCTGATCAAGCCCTACGATGTGGTGATGACATCATCGCATCCGGAATACCACACGCCACAAACGTGGGATGCGATCTACGCTTACACTCAACAAGGCGGCCGTTTAATGTATCTCGGGGGTAATGGTTTTTATTGGCGCGTTGCGGTGCATGCGCAATTGCCAGGTATGGTCGAGATACGCCGAGGCGAAGGAGGCATTCGTGCCTGGGCGGCGGAGCCGGGCGAATATTTTAACAGTCTCGATGGACAGTACGGTGGCTTATGGCGGCGTAACGGCCGGCCGCCACAGCAGATTACAGGCGTGGGTTTTTCCGGTCAGGGGAAGTTCCAGGGGACTTATTACCGACGTGCAAAAAATACCGACGACGAGCAAGTGAGTTGGATTTTCGACGGTGTTGACGATGAGAAGTTGGGTGACTTCGGACTCAGCGGTGGTGGCGCAGCAGGTTTCGAGTTGGATCGTGTGGACTACAAACTAGGGTCACCACTCAATACCCGCGTTCTTGCCAGTTCGGAAGTGTATGCAGAACATTTTGTATTGGTACCGGAGGAGCAACTGACACACGTTGTGACCTGGGCACATGAACCCAAGGAGAAACTGATTCGGGCGGACATGATTTACTATGAAACACCGAATGACGGCGCCGTATTTTCTGTAGGATCAATTACGTATTGCGGTAGTCTCTCGCATAACAATTACGACAATAATATTTCGCGGATTACGGAAAACGTGTTGCGGCGTTTCGCGCGTATGGACTGATTCGAATCTATTTCGAATCGACCCATTGTTCTTCGCGCTGTTTCACTTCACGCCGTAGAATATACAGGCCACTCAGCGTCACGACGACCACTCCGATGATCGTTGTGACAGTCGGTATTTCGCCCCAAACTAAAAACCCTAAAATTGCCGCCCAGATAAAGTAAGAATATTCAAATGGTGCAACCGTGCTGGCGGGTGCCAACCGGTATGCCTGCGCTAAACAGAAATGCCCGGTGGCCGCAATAAAGCCGGTCAGTGCCATCAATACGAAATCAAGCGGATTTGGCAGTATCCACTCACGTATTAAAAACGCATGACTTGCGTGCGTCGCCGTCGATGCGTTTTCGGGTGAAGAAAATAGCACGCCAAAACTGCTGCCAATGCCGAACACCAGGGTCGTGTAAAAAGCGAGCGTCCAACCTGATTCGCTCGCGCCGACACGACGGGTCAGTATGCTGGATAGCGCATAGGTGATCGCGGCGCCGAGAGCCAATAATGCAGCGACATTGAAGTCACCACCGAAGCGCCCGGCCATAATCAATACGCCACAGAATCCGATCAGCACCGCGACCCAGCGGCGGGTGTCAACCTGTTCGTCCAATAAAGGAACAGACAAAGCTGTCACAAACAAGGGTGCGGAAAAGGTGATGGATACGACATAGGCTAATGGTAAAGCGGCTAATGCGAGATAGAAAAAAGCGTAAGAGCTGAACATCAGACCCCCGCGTAGAATCAATATACCGAAATTAAACGTGGTAAATCCACGCGTACCTTCGGTTAGCATAATGGCAATGGTTATTGGCACGAATGCCACCATGCTGCGAATGAATACGATTTCGAAAACCGGATAGTCGCCGCTTAACAGTTTAACAATCACGTCTTGCGCGGCGAAAATCGCGAGTCCGATCATGTTAAACGCAATACCCCAATGGGGTCGGTCCGTTGCCATTTTATGACTTAGTTCGCTTTATGACAGCGAATCGGAAACGGCGCGTATGAAGGTTGGCGGACGTCATCACGGGAAGTAAAACACAATAGATGAAAACCTTTCGCGTTTGTTTTAATTACCATCACGCATCGAGCAGCATGATGACCCCCGGCACATGACACCGCCGTTAGACGCGATTTTAGTAGCAGCCGACGCGGTGCTGCAATAGATTTAGAGCGTAATGTTTTTTCCGGCTGGAAACCGGAAAACGGGATGGTGCTAAAGCTTTGTTTGCAGCAGTGTTCTAAGTGCCGTCATAAGTCCGCTTGCCGCTATCCCGGTGCCAGGTTCGGATCAAATGACGTTGTTTTTCTGCTTGCGGATAATCCTGAAATTCGCTGCGGTAGTGTGCGACTTCGCGGTTATTGAGATACTGCATCTGGCCGCGTTCCAGCGGTAATTCAAAATGAAAACCGGGTGCATTGGTTATCTCATCAACACAATCCAGCGCTGCATTCAATTCCGGGTCCATCTCAACCTGAGCGCGTTCATAAGATTTTCGCGCCAGTCCGGTATTAGCGCGCGCTAGTAATTTTTCACCGTCAAACTGGAACATCGGTGCAGACGCAAACCGGGGTTTGTCCGGCGCATGCTCGGCTTGTCGGTCCCACAGCACCGGTTGATACAAGCGACTCAACGCACCGGGATTTTTTTGCAGTAGTACATTATGCACAGCGTACAAACTGCAAAATCGACTGATACCGCCACTCAGCGCAGGGCGCAGGCACAAGAGTCCGACGGATTCCGGTGGCGAGATCGCGAACGCGTTGTCAGTATGAAATGATAGTTCGATATTGGTGTATGAACCGCGCACGCCATAACCAAAAGGCGTGCCCGTGTCTTTAACCTGATACAACATGGTACCGTCCCATTTTTGCGCGACCGGGCGGCCGATGAGTTGTCCTATAACCCAGAAAACAGTCGATGCGAAAGATTCGTCGAGATCGTCCAGTGGTAGCGCATCGATCACAGCGATGCCGATACCTGCAGACAAACATGTCTTCGCTGTTTGCATCACCGAACGCAAACCAGGAATAGCAAATTGATCGGGCGAGCACAGCAGTTCCGGCAGCGGATTTTTTTGCATTTGCTTGACCATTTCGTGAATCTCGTTCAGACAGCTTTCGTCTAAGGATATAACGCACGATGACGGATCGATATTTTTCCCCTGCCATGCTTTGTCGTCGATTCGTTCGTTCAGCATTGGCGTGCATTCCGCGGATAAGTCGATGTGCTCAACAGCCGCATGCCGTGGATCTTTTACATTGTCGAGCATATAGCCGTTACTAACCCGAGGCGTTTTTTATGAACGCAACTTTCCCGGCGGCAATATTTGTGTTGAATGTTCAAACTCGCGTTTAATCCTTTCGGACACAATTTTGGCAACATGCGCAGACTCGAACGGACCGGCAATGACTTTGTAAGCGCCATCACGGCTAATAGAGTGTGCTGGAATCTGCGGGCCTTGATGATTGAAAATCGTGGCAACGCGTTTTGCCGCAACCGGGTCAGTGAATGTTCCTGCGTCTACGTACCAGCCGTCGTTGGTCAAGGGCGGTGTTTTCGGTGTTCCGTAAAATGTGCCGGGGTGTCGTACGCGTGGGCTGCTCGCTACTATCTGCGGTAAGGATTCTGCGCCGATGCTGATTGGTTCGGGTATACCGCTTGTGTTGATGACGATGCGTTCGACTCTGTCCCAATCTATGGTTGTTCGACCGGACTGTTCCTCGTGTTCTATTTTCCTGACCAGTGCGCTGATTAATTTTTTTAGCTTGCGATCGCTTTTCTGCAGCGGTGGGTGGGCTTCAAGGTACAAAGTGTCGCCACGCCAACCGAGAAGGTACGGTTGGTCTATTAGATGAACATCCGTACGCAGTTTGACGGATTGAAACAGCGGTTGAATGTCTTCCGGGTAAAGCCGGACACAACCGTGACTCACTCGCATGCCGATTCCATAGGGTTTGTTGGTGCCATGGATTAAATATTCAGGCCGGGTCAGGCGCATAGCGAATTCACCTAACGGATTGTCCGGTCCGGCCGGAACTACGGGCGGCAATGGATCACCCATTTGCGCGTGTTCTTTGCGAATCGAGGCGGGCACGCGCCAATCGGGTTGTTCTTTCTTTTCAATAATACGCATGTGACCGGTAGGTGTGGCCCAGCCTTCGCGGCCAATGCCCACGGGATAAGTAAAAACCCGGTTGTCGAGTGCATCGTCCGGGTAGTAATAAATTCGCATGGTGGCAACATTCAAAACAATACCCTGACGTGGAGCTTCGTCAGGCAATACGAATTGCAATGGCAATAACACACGCGCACCTGCGTGAGGCACCCAGACATCTACGTTGGGATTCGCTTCGGCAATATCGTTATGACCAAGGCTAAAATGTCGCGCGATATCCGGTAAGGTATCGCCACGTTTGGTTGTAATGATCGCAAGATCGCCGATGACATCATCACCGGGGGGTAACGTGAATGCACGTGTGGTTACAGTCGATTCGGCAACCGGGAACTTTACAGGTGTGGATACACACGCCGTGAGTGCCACGGACAGAAATAAAATGACGTAGTTACGAGCCTGTCGCAAACAGGCGACACTGTGCGGATTTCTTCTTTTCACTTGTCGATGTTTCATGGGGCATCTATTTGGAGTTTTAAGTATGCATTGCCGGCTTTAACGTCACAATACGCTTGTAAAATACAGTGAAGTAACATCGGTAACTTATTGAATTAGAGCGCTATTGTAGTTTGATCCTTGGTGTTCGCCAGTACGCCTGACAGCAAAAGAATATAACACTTGTTAACAAATAAGATAGTTTCCACCTACGAACTTAATGCTACATTTTCCGCGGGGCATTAATCGGGGCATTAATTATAACTAGGTGGAAATTATGGGTGTACTTGTAAATTGGAACGATAACGTCAAATGGGATGAGTTCATCTCCAGTGAAACGGATGAGTTCAGCACATTTTTACAGAATTACTGGAATCTGACGCAGGAATCGACCCGCAACGAATGCGGAGATGATTGGCTGGATGAAAGTTTTGCCTTGACCAAGGCTTATTTGTTTCTGTTCGGTGTGGTGAATTGGTACGGTCGCCAACAGAAACTATCCATCCGTGATACGTACACGACATATATTAGTTTTCTAACGGATCATGTTGGGTTACCTGAAGTGTCAGCACAGGGTCTGGTGGACAACCTGTCTTTTTTAATCGAGTCTTCGAACGAAGTTCGTCCTTATCTTCAAGCGGGCGAACAATCAATTCAGGAGTTCGTAGAGGGTAACATGGACGCACCCACACGGCTGGCAAAAACACTACGCAGCCAGGAAGACTTCGGCGTGTGGTCAGAACTGTCCGGGCCGGAGTCAAGTTCGCACTCAGTAGTCGCACACTAACAAGAATCTCCGATTTCAACTTGCCCGATCACCTTCAGATGAAGGTGGTCGATGTTGTTTTTAGGCATATCTATCACAGTTGTTCGTGATAAATTGTCAGTCGTTTGGACTTTACCCGGTTCTCGCCAATAATTGCCCTAATGACTGACTCCGATCTCGCGTCACAAAAAGTCGATTTCGCCCGTTCCATCGAACAGGGCGCTACACAATCTCAAAAAGTCGAGTTGACCGCTCGTTGGATTTTGCACGAGCTGGATAAGTATTACTCGGAATTCCTGCGTATACCGGATAAGGCGAAAACCGCGTTTGAGAATCGTGATCACAATACCTCAATCCAATTGAGTAAACGGCGTCTTTCGATATACAGCCAGAGTATTTATGCGCTGGGGCCACGGCTGAAAGAAGTCTTACCTGAAATAGCTCAAGACGAAAGTCTCTGGGACGAAGTCGAGAAGCATTATTTACCATTAATAAAAGATCGATATTCGGCCGATCTGGCTTTTGCCTATATTCATTCGGTCCGGCGGATTGTATATCTGGGCGAGTGGACACCTGTGGCGTATTCGTTCGAAGAGCAGGGTCGATCGGATACCGGCTACACATGTTACATCTACCGGTCTTTTCCGGTAGATAGTGAAATTAACGACACCACCATCGCGACAATTCTGGAAATTCCGCAGTTTACGATTGCATATCGAAACGCAGCGCGCGATGCCAGGCTGGTTGCTGAGCGGATTAATCGTTTTCTCGCGGCGCGTTTTGATCAGAACGGTGCTGCGCCCGTCAGAATAGAAATGATTGACGCCGGGTTTTATCGTAATCGTGGCGCTTACTTGGTTGGGCGCATCGTGATGAATGACGATTGCAAAATTCCTTTAATCATCGCCTTACTGAATCATGATGAGGGTGTTTATGTTGATGCAGTCATGAATACTGAAGACGATGCGCACAACATATTCAGTTCGACACTGGCTAATTTTCATGTCACCAATGCTTACTATCATGAGTTGGGCGTTTTTTTTGCACAGCATTATGCCAACGCGTCCGTTGGGTTTGCACTACTCCACCATCGGGTTTAACCACGTTGGCAAAGTGGCTGTGATGAACGAGTTGCGCGACGAGTTGGTCGCTTCGGGCGATGTATTGCAGACATCGGCAGGGTTTCGCGGCACCGTCGCCATAGGATTTTGTTCGCCGGATTCCGCTTACAACCTGAAAGTCATTCGCGACCATCCCACGGAACAATACAAGTGGGGTGAATTTGAGGGGCTGAAATCGGTGCTGGCTAAGTATTCCCGGGTGCACGAGATCAATCGAACCGGCAGCATGCTGGACAACATTATTTACTACAACCTGAAGCTGGATA
>CBDCFT010000006.1:0-6916 GCA_965216365.1 Arenicellales bacterium
CGGATAGAACGGCCATTTGAACAGGCGCATGGCGTCGCGCCAGTTGCCCTCCAGAATCTGATTCGCGGCGCTAATATAATCAACACCGTCGTTATTGATAACTCCATCGGCATACAGACTCCAGAGCGAAATGAGTATGCTGCCGACAAGGGCGGTCACTACCCATATGCCATAGGGGCGGAGCAACTGTATCATCGAGTGACTTCCGCAGCGTTATTCGTTGAACATAAAATTATTGATCTCACATAAAACGGCGCCACCCTTCAAGGGTGGCGCTAAGGTCGTTCTAAAACGTAATGTTCCCGGTCAAAATCGATGGCGTAACGCCGCGAATACGGTTTTGGCATCGTCAGCTTGCGCATCGTGTTCCGGTTCGTGTTGGTACATGAAGTAAGTGGTGATGTCGGTTTTATTGCTCAAGCCAAAGCGGTAATACGTCTCCAGTGTGCTCTCCGAGCCCTCGGGCGCCAGACTGAAACGGTTATGGATGGTATGCACATTACCATAAATATCCTGCGTTACCGGAATATCGATTTCAGCTTCACCACCGGTGACTCGCAGTGGTTGCGACAGCGCCAGACCGAATCGATCTCCGCGCCTGACTACATCTTTGGCGACAAAACCAATACCGAACGCATTACTGCGCACGCTGGTAAAGTCACGCAACAATGCGTTGTCTTGCTGGTCGATACGGCTGTAGCCTTCCGTGTAGCTGCCGAGCAGGGTAATGCGGTCATTCAGTTTGTAAGTGCCGGAAATACCCAGAGACAGGGTTTTATTCTCGTCCACGCTGAATGCGCCGCCGGAGGAGCCGCCAAACAGGCTGCCGTGTTCATCCAGTTGTCCGATCTGCAGGTTCAGGTTCCAGCGCTCATGGGACAACGTTCCTTCAAACAGAGCGCTGTCGCTTTCGAGACCAAACAGTTCATTGTCTTCCAGCGACGCAAAACCCAGCTTGTATGACAACGCGTTATCAAATTGACGTCCAAACTGACTGGAGAATCCCTGATCGGTAAAGCCAAAATACGGCGCGGAGAAGTTATCGATTGACAGGAATTCCACGCTGGTATTTTCCTCGGCCAGATTGGACAATGCACCAAAACCGGACTTGGCGTGATCGTTGATACCGAATCGGTAGTGTTGTCCTTGGCTGTTAGCACCGCTCAATGTCATGCTGACATGGGAATCATCGGTCGCATCCTGTTCACTGGAAAATTCACTGGAAAACTGGTCCGTGTACACGGGATCGATCAACGTATTTTCATCAAATCGCGAGACCGTTGCGATCAATGCGCTGTTTTCGTTTGATTTAACAACTTCGGAGCCGGTTTCAAACTCGCCACCCGCCAGAATAGATAATAAGCTCGGTTTGTCGTCGGGCACGTTAATGCGCTTGGTCAGATCGTAAACATAACCGCGGCCGAACTGATCCAGCAGGATGGTCTTTTTGAGCGATTTGTTGCGCCGAATTAACGCATAAGCGATTCCACCACCGACAGCGAGCGCCGCGATCGCGCCGGACGATCCGCCACCCCCACCACCACCGTCATCCGCTTCCAATTCGCCGATGCCGGCCAAAGCTCGCTGGGGATTCAACTCGCCATGACCGAAGACATTGTCGACACCGGGCGCTCCAAGGTCTGTTGCCGACGTGAAAATGATTTCAGCGACATCGGGTGGATCAAGAAAAGGCGCTTGGTTAAAAATGCTGGCGGCGACTCCGGTGACGCGTGCGGTAGCCATCGATGTGCCGACAGACTGGGTAAAACTGTTTCTGGGATTCGCGGTGACATAGAAATCCGCAAGATCGCCGGCGCGGTTGCTGAACACCGGCATGACGCCACCTTCGGTTGCACCAACAATAATTCCACGGCCGCCCAAGCTGGGTACCGTACGCGCATCGCCTCCCGGGTTGGATAAACCGCTATTACCCGCGCTCACAATGATCAATTTGCCCGCTTCCGCCGCGTTAATAATGGCGCTTGGTGACGCCGCGTTAACATTGCCGATACTGTGGTTAATAATTCTTACGTTAGGATCGGCAGCAGCATGGGCATAGCCGGCATCAATTGCCGCCGGGTTAGGTGTGAAGTCGCCACTGATCGTTTTCAGGGTAAGGATTTTTGTTTTTGGGTCTGTGGTAACAATAACCTGCGCTACGGCCGTGCCATGATTGTCGGGAGAATCGTCTGCAGGATCGGGGTCATTGTTCACATAGTCAAAATCATCTGGTGCCAGGTTGTTGGGAATCGCGCCGGCATTTGTTCCAGTGTCCAGAACAGCGACGGTTGATTGAGCGTTAGCGGTAACAGACACCAAACAAACAAGTAGGGCGGTTGCGAATCGAACAAACATGTTACGGTGATACATATGCAATACCTTTTATCAATTTAAAGTAAACAATGCGCTGACCGGAAGCAGATCGTTTGTTGATTTCCCAATGCAGTGGCAATGTTCATAGCAGCCCGCATTTTAACGTTTCCTGTTGCGCTATCCTACTGTCGCGCATTTGATACGGTGAAATCTGTTGATTTAGTCCGGGTTTGCCTCCGTCTGGGCGGGCAAATGACTTTTCGCATGTATGTTTTGCCGTAGAGCGGTCTCGGCAACGTTGTCATTGCGAATACCGGGTAAGCCGGTCAGGTTTTTGCCCAGCAATAGCAGACCTAAGGTGATCCAGAGCACACGTGCCGACAACACCGGGGTTAATCTTATGGCCCCCGCCAGTAATACCAGCCCTAGTACGGCTTGAATGCTGGATGCCAGCGTTTGTAGCGGATTGACGTAAGATAGGGAAACCCGGTTGTCACCCTTTGGTAAGCGAATAGCTAACCAAAAGTAGTTTGCCCGCATGATTTCAGCGGGCGCTCCGTTGACACTGAGTTTCCAGTGTTGCGAATAGTTGTAGGGGACAATCGCATAGTCTTCTTTTTTGTTAACGGATTGAAAGGTGAGACCGTTGGTCATTACCCGGAGGTTGTTTATGGCGCAGTTCGCTTGCGGATCGCCGCGACCACCTGGTGCCGTTTCAGCCAGCAATGGCCGGTCGAACCGGTTCGCGGCACGAGGAAGCATTTGCAGAGCCTGCTCCGGCGACGTTGCCGGCAATACATCTGACGCGCAGTACACCCGGGGTAAGAAATCTTGGATTTCATACAGGTACTCATGATCGTTGTTATGCACCAGGTCTAATTGTGCATCGTTCATCAACCGGTCACCGATGACATACTTCACGTTAAACAGACGCAATAACGGGATATCCATTCGACGCAGATAAAGAATGCCGTTTGCGGTGGTTTGTTCTTCATCGGCAGTGCTCTTGATGAGTCTTATGTAATGTTTCGGGACTAAATTCGAATACCCATTGATGATAGGCAGACCGTAGTAAGCCAAAATATTCGGGCGGTATAAAAAAGACTGACCCATGACCGCGATACGAAAAGTATCGTTGTCAGCGAGTACGCGTCGGATAGTTTTGTTTTGCGGGAACACGAGATCGTTATCGAGTTTGGTATTGAAACCGTAAGACACTGCGAATAAATCAATCGTCAGCATAACAATCGCAGCGGCAGGCGCGTATTTAATGAAGTGGGCTTTTTTGAATGTAAAAACCAACCCAATAAAAATACTGAGTGTGATGACAGCAAGTAAAAAATTATTGATTCGAAGATCGGGCGAATACCAGGCGATCAGACCTAAGACAAGAATAGGCGTAAACAAAAGCGCCAGAGGCCAACCAAAATGATTGCTGGTAAGCGCGTTCATTAATTGCTGTAGACCCAGCGCTGCAAGGATACATAGAATAAAGAATACAATGATGATTGTGCGGTCGTAGTTACCGAACCCGATGTAAGGAATGGAGTTCACCAGACCGAGCATCAAGCTATCACGATGGTGTAAACCTAAAAATAACAACAGCGGAACCACAAGTGCGGCGATAAGGCCGTAACGGAAAGTTTTATGTCGATAAAACAGGGAGAACGGTACGCACACCAGACTCACTATCCCCAAATAGGCGGCGCCTTCGACCAGATTGCCGTGTTCTGAATTGCTGTAGGGTTTGCCCCATATCCCACCGTGATAATCAGGTGAGGTCCAGCGCGTTATGTCATCCATATTGGGCAGCCAGTGCCTGATCGTTTCCAGAACCACGTGCAAGCTCCAATCGATGGGCGGTGATTTCAGTCGATAGGTTTGAACGCTGCGCAGTCCGTTCTCGAGTTGTTGCGCGTCTAACCAAATTGCCGGAACTAGAATGACAATACCCGCGATATAAACAAGATGAACACTGAGCCAGGTTTTGAATCGTTCTGTGGTTTTACGATAAGTATTTGAGAAAACCAAAATCGTATTAAACACACCGATCACTAAATAAGTGTACAAAACAATCTGCGTGTAGCCGCTGGTGTAAAACAAAATGTTCGTGACTATAAGACCGGTAATAGCGTTGAGATTTTTCCGGTTTTGAACAACGTCGATATTGAATAACAGCAGCAACGGCATCCACAGTTGCGTGGCCAGATGTTGAGGAAACTGTAACCAGACAATTTGCGGTAAGCCGTAAGTCCACGCTATCGCGCCGAATATTGCGCAAGCCTGACTAATGCCGACGCGCAATAAAAATGCATACATGAACACGCCGGCCAGCACGAGTCGAAACCATGTCGACCAGTCCAGGGCGGAAGGCGTATCCATGAATAATTGCGGCAAACTGGTGACAAACGCGCCGATGCCCTGGGTCATGGCTTCGATGCCGCTGAAGATGTATGGATTGAAGTTGGGTGACTGGCCGCGTTTTAACAACTCCCACTGGAAACGCAGTTCAGGAAAATGTGCGGTGGGTGAATCAGCCAGTGCCCGGTTTGGTGCACCCGGGTCGCCAAATTCAGATTGCCAGTTCGGTTGTGACAAAATGATGTCAAAACCGCTCAGGCTTTTGTCCAGAAATAAAACCTCGAACAAAAACAAGCTGGCTAATAACGGAAAAATAACGACAGCGGCCACGTGGCGAGCCACTATGCTATCGCTACCCGTTTGATTCATGCCTTGCCCCTTGATTAAGCCACTCCATTCACACCTTGCTCTTGCAAGCTTTGCCCGATGTTGTCCCGCGACGCATTAAACCAGTTCGGTTGCAAAAAACAAACTGTTTCTCTATGCTTCGCCAAACTCGAACCACACGCGCCCGCTATGAAATTTGTACATTTTAGATGGTCGTGCCGTGCTTCGTTCCATCGGTATTTTTAAAATATTCTCGCTGTATTGATTGCTGTTTCGGTCTGTTTTCCCTGAAGAGGATTGTCCATTTTCTCCTCAATCACAAGTTTGAATGACGAATCTCGCGGCAACGGAGTTTTCGTTGTTGGCGTTGGTCTTTTCATCATTTTTTTGGCTTACTATTTTTTCACTGCGCGTTTTCTGCCGGCGGGCGCGGGGCCTGACGAGGCAATACACTTTAACGTGACCCACTTTATTGCCAAGCACCATCGCCTGCCTGTGTTACCGCAGGATCAGGAACAGTTGCGATTCACCGCATACGGCACGACCCGTGCGTTGCGTCCGCCGCTGTCCTATATCGTTTCGGCTTTAGCCGCAAAAGCGGGCGCTGCCGCCGGTGCTTCGTTGCAATTGAGCTTAAGACTGGGGTCGGTTCTGCTTTGCGGTGCAACGGTTTTCGTTGTGTTTCTGGCGCTGGTTTATTATTTTAATTCGCTGTGGATGGGGCTGGTTGGCGGCGCGCTCTTGGGTCTGATGCCGCAATATGCATTTCTAGCGTCATATAACAATGACGACAGCGCGGCGATATTTTCGGTGGGTCTGGCGATCTTGGGTATGGTGTTGATATTGCGCAAGGGTTTGCATCTCAAAACGGTTGCATTGATGGGACTCAGTATCGGGTTGGTTGTGATTTCCAAGTTTACCGCATGGTTGTCGCTACCCTTTATTGGGGTATTTTTAATTTGGCAACTCAATCGTAATAAAGACCAACTGGCTAAATTGCTGGTCGTGTTGTTTGTGACTGGTCTTGTCGGCGGCGGTTGGTGGATTTTGTTTAACATGTATCACTACGGGTTCGACGATCCGCTGCAATTCAAAATCACCCGGCAGATGATCGATCAGTACGCGCAATTGCCTGATGTGTTGAACAAAGGTTTCGCGGCGCGCGGGTTTGGATTTAGCGATTTGTTGCTAAATAACCAGGCGGGTTTCGTGACCGAATCCTTCAAAGCCGTCGTCGGCAACCTTGATTGGGTGCGCTTGCCGGTCGGGAAGTTGCAATATGGTTTATATCTATTTGTTTTTTGTGCTGCGTTGATTGGATTCATGATCAGGATTTCGTTTTCGCGCCTGGCGAGCAGTTCGGGTGCAAACCAACCCGTTTCAACCGGGCGTTACTTTTTTGAAACTTTGCTGGTTTTACTGATCTGTTTCCAGGCATTCATGTATACATGGACAAACGTTTACAACGACGTGCAGATACAGGGGCGTTATCTGATTCCGGTAATGTTGCCTATGTTGATTCTGTTTTGTGCGGCATTGACAGCGCTGGGTAGAGTAACGGTTGCAGCATTGGAGCAATGGTTCTGGCCCGGTGTAACCCGTATTCAAATAAATGCTTTACATCTCGTTGGAGTGGTCGGATTGTTGTTCATTCTAACGATGCATATCAATGCACTAACGGGATACATCCTGCCGTTTTACTATCCGAAAACGAAACAATTAAATATACAAAACTTTCGTGAATGGGATGTCACTGAAGCCATTGCCATTACGCGAACCAAAGATCTGGACATGCGTGTCACCGACGAGGGGTTGGAGCTGGACATTCAAGGCCCTAATGGCTGGATTATGATGCCGCACGGTTTTTGTGGTTTGTTTGGCAAGCGCAACTCCATTGTCCGCGTGCGCATGTGGG
>CBDCFT010000007.1:0-9051 GCA_965216365.1 Arenicellales bacterium
CTATCCAACCGGACGCCTGTTGCGTGATGCTAAGCTGTATGAAATCGGTGCCGGTACCAGCGAAATCCGGCGCATGTTAATTGGCAGAGAATTGTTTGAAGAAACTATTTAAACACACACTGTAGGAGCGACCTTGGTCGCGAACATACAAGTATAATCAATCTTCGCCAGCAAGCTGGCTCCTACCCGATCGGAATAATATTGTGCAACTAAATAAAAACTCGATTGTTATTGCAGGCATGAGCCGAACGCCGATGGGTGGATTCCAGGGTGACTTAAAAGACGCATCCGCACCGCAACTTGGTACGACAGCCATTAAAGCAGCTATTGATGAAGCCGGTATCAAGGGTGAAGAAATTGACGAAGTGATAATGGGTTGCGTCCTACCGGCAGGTTTAGGCCAGGCCCCAGCGCGCCAGGCATCGTTAGGGGCCGGTGTTCCAAAATCCGTCGGTTGCACAACGGTCAACAAAATGTGCGGGTCAGGCATGAAAGCGACCATGCTGGCACACGACCAAATCAAAACAGGCACAAGCCAGATCATGTTGGCCGGTGGCATGGAAAGCATGACCAACGCGCCTTACCTGCTGCCGCGCGTGCGCGATGGATTACGGCTCGGCCATGCGAAAGTCGTCGATCACATGTTTCTCGATGGACTCGAGGACGCATACGACAAAGGGCGTTTGATGGGAACATTCGCTGAAGACTGTGCCGAGCACTACAACTTTACCCGCGAGGCGCAGGATGAATTTGCAATAGAATCATTGACGCGGGCAAAAAAAGCCATCGATAGTGGCGCATTTGAACGTGAAGTACAGGCCGTCACGGTCAGCACACGACGCGGCGATCAGACCATTACCCGTGACGAACAACCGCACAAAGCGAATACGGAAAAAATTCCGAAGCTCAAGCCTGCGTTTCGGGAAAACGGTACTGTCACACCGGCAAACTCCAGCTCTATTTCGGATGGCGGCGCCGCCCTGGTGTTAATGGACTTGCAGAATGCGGAAGATCGCGGAGCGAAACCCATCGCGCGGGTAGCCGGACACGCGTCCTATGCTCATGCACCGGAGTGGTTTACCACGGCGCCGGTATCGGCAATTGAAATGCTCCTCAAACAACTAAACTGGTCGGTGGACGAGGTCGATTTATTCGAAATCAACGAGGCCTTTGCCGTGGTCACGATGGCGGCTATGAAAGAATTGAAAATTCCACACGATAAAGTGAACGTGCACGGCGGCGCCTGCGCGCTCGGTCACCCCATCGGCGCATCCGGTGCAAGGATTATCGTTACGTTACTCGCTGCGTTGGAACGCTACGACTTGAAACGTGGCGTCGCTTCTTTATGTATTGGTGGTGGCGAAGCGACGGCTGTTGGTGTTGAACTAGTAGTTTAACGTTGCCTGCAATGGTCGATAACATTCGCGACCAAGGTCGCTCCTACACTTAATTATGAACTTGACCGAAGAACAAATCATGATTCGCGACATGGCGCGCCAGTTTGCACAAGAGCAACTGGTGCCGAATGCCGCTGAATGGGATCGCAGAGCAACCTTTCCGCGCGACACCATAAAGCAAATGGGCGAACTGGGTTTGCTCGGCATGTTGGTGCCGACCGAATGGGATGGTGCCGGTGCGGATCATGTCGCATGCGCCCTGGCGATGGAAGAAATCGCCGCGGGCGATGCTTCCTGCTCAACGGTGATGGGCGTGCAAAATTCAGTGGTTTGCATGCCCTTGTTGCGCTTCGGTAGCGACGAGCAAAAAGAAAAATATTTACGCCCACTGGCGCGCGGTGAATTGTTGGGTGCATTTTGTCTGACCGAACCGCACACGGGTTCCGACGCATCCGCCATCACAACGAAAGCCATGCGCGAAGACGAAAACTATGTTATCAACGGCACCAAACAGTTTATTACAACCGGGAAGAATGCCGACCTTGCTGTGGTATTTGCCGTTACCGATGCCGGCAAACGTGGTATCAGCGCATTTATCGTTCCGACCGATACGCCTGGTTATCAAGTTACATCGATAGAAAGCAAACTGGGCCAAAAAGCGTCTGATACCGCGCAGATCGTTTTTGACAATGTCAGCGTGCACGAATCAATGCGCCTGGGCGAGGAAGGTGAAGGCTATAAAATAGCGCTAAGCAATCTTGAAGGCGGTCGTATCGGCATCGCCGCACAAGCCGTTGGCTTGGCGCGCGCCGCATATGAACATGCCCTCGTCTACGCAAAAGAACGAACCAGTTTTGGCAAACCTATTATTGAGCATCAAGGCATCGCTTTTCGTTTATCGGATATGGCAACACAGATTGAAGCGGCGCGTCTTATGTATTTGAATGCCGCACGGCTACGCGATCAAAATAAACCTTGTTTAACCGCGGCCTGCATGGCTAAGCTGTTCGCTTCCGAGATGGCGGAAAAAGTGTGCTCCGATGCGATTCAAATTCATGGCGGTTATGGTTATGTTAACGATTACCCGGTAGAACGGATTTATCGCGATGTCCGGGTTTGCCAGATTTACGAAGGCACCAGCGACATACAACGCATGGTGATTAGTCGTGATCTTGCTGGGCAATAAAAACCAATCTTTGGAGAAAACGTTTTGAGCACACCCATCGATTTCTATTTTGATTTCTCATCGCCATACGGATATTTCGCTAGTACGCAAATTGATCAGCTTGCAGCCAAATACAACCGCGAAGTTGTCTGGCGGCCATATCTAATGGGTGCGGTATTCAAAATCACCAAACGTCAACCCCTGGTACAACATCCGCTGGTGGATGAATACTCCGCGCGTGATATCGCCCGGACAGCGCGATTACATAACATCGAGTTAACATTTCCGACAAAATTTCCGGTTATGTCAGTAGCGCCCTGTCGTGCATTTTACTGGTTGAACAACCAAGATAAAAACGCGGCCAAACATCTAGCCCAGGCAATTTACAATTCCTATTTTGTTGAAGACAAGGACATATCCAGTAGCAGTACGATAGTTGATATTGCCGCTGACGCCGGCATTGACCGCGACAAAATCGAAGCCGCCTTGCAAGACCAGGCGGTCAAAGACAAAGTTCGGGAAGAAACCGATAAAGCGATTGAACGTAAAGTCTTCGGTTCACCCTATATCGTCATTGACGACGAACCGTTCTGGGGTTTCGATCGTTTCGAGCAGATCGAACGCTGGTTGGAAACGGGTGGTTGGTAGTTTGTTGCTGTTTACTAAAGCACTGTCTTTGTAGGAGCGAGCTTGCTCGCGAACTGCGAAAGGAAACATTAATCGCATGACAACTCTCACAACAAAAATCAACCCACGCTCAGCGGAGTTTGAAACGAATGCTCATTCGATGCGCGTATTGGTGAACGACGTGCGCAACAAATTTTCGGTTATTGCGCAAGGTGGAAGCGAAAAATCCCGTGCCAAACATACGGAACGTGAAAAACTGCTTCCGCGCGAACGCATTCGCCGGTTGCTGGATGTAGGATCGCCTTTCCTGGAACTATCTCAATTCGCCGCGTACGGCATGTACGATAACGACGTTCCCTGCGCGGGCATTATTACCGGCGTGGGCCGCATCAATGGACAGGAGTGCATCGTTGTCGCCAACGACGCGACCGTAAAAGGCGGAACCTATTATCCGCTTACAATCAAGAAACATTTGCGCGCACAGGAGGTTGCACAACAAAACCACCTGCCCTGCATTTACTTAGTCGATTCCGGCGGCGCGTTCTTACCCAAACAGGATGAAGTGTTTCCCGACCGCGATCACTTTGGCCGCATCTTTTTTAATCAGGCACGAATGTCATCTGAAGGCATCGCTCAAATAGCCGTGGTCATGGGTTCATGCACCGCGGGCGGCGCCTACGTACCTGCCATGTCGGACGAAAGTATTATTGTAAAAAACCAGGGCACGATTTTTCTCGGCGGACCGCCATTGGTCAAAGCCGCAACCGGTGAGATTGTCAGCGCGGAAGATTTGGGCGGCGCGGACGTGCATTCACGACGGTCCGGTGTCACGGATTATTACGCCAACGACGATGCGCATGCGCTGGCCACGGCAAGGGACATCGTCGGCCATTTAAATAACACAAAAAAAGTTTCGCTGAATTTACGCGAATCAAACGATCCTTTGTACGCAGCAGAAGAAATTTACGGTGTTGTTCCTGACGATACACGCACACCATTCGACGTGCGTGAGGTGATCATGCGCGTTGTCGACGCCAGCGAGTTCGATGAGTTCAAACAACTTTACGGCACGACTCTGGTTTGCGGTTTCGCCCACATCATGGGTTATCCGGTCGGCATTGTCGCCAACAATGGCATCTTGTTTTCAGAGTCTGCTCAAAAGGGCGCCCATTTTATTGAGCTTTGCGCGCAACGCGGCATACCGCTCGTATTTTTGCAAAACATCACCGGCTTTATGGTCGGTCAGAAATACGAAACCGGTGGCATCGCCAAGGACGGTGCGAAAATGGTGACAGCGGTAGCCTGTGCCAACGTGCCGAAGTTCACCGTGATTATTGGCGGCAGTTTTGGCGCGGGCAACTATGGCATGTGTGGCCGCGCCTACTCGCCACGCTTTTTGTGGATGTGGCCGAATGCACGTATCTCGGTAATGGGTGGCGAACAAGCGGCCAATGTTTTAGCGCAAGTAAAACGCGATAATCTGGAAATGCACGGCGATAGCTGGTCAATTGAAGATGAAGAAAAGTTTAAAAAACCTATCCGCGATCAATACGAACACCAAGGCCACCCCTATTACGCCAGCGCGCGCTTGTGGGACGACGGCATTATCGATCCTGCGCAAACCCGCATGATACTTGGGCTATCCATTTCCGCATCGCTCAACTCACCCATAGAAGACACACGTTTTGGTGTGTTTAGAATGTGATGATTCTTTGTTTCAACATAGCTGCTGGATACTCTGTGGGAGCGAGCTTGCTCGCGAATTTGGAAATAGTACAAAAATTTTTCGCGACCAAGCCTGCCCCTGCGAAGGAAGGGGGTCGCTCCTACAAACGAATCTCAATTTAATTTATGACCGACTCAATCATACAAACCACCGATTCACGCGGCGTAGCAACGATTAAAATAAATCGACCGCAAGTGCATAATGCATTCGATGAGCATTTGATTGCGGATTTGACGGACACCTTAAAGTCCATTAGCGACAACGACTCTATTAATGTCGTTATTCTGGCGAGCGAAGGTAAGAATTTTTCCGCGGGCGCCGACTTGAACTGGATGCGGCGCATGGCGGATTATGACGAAGAGGAAAACCGGCAGGATGCGCTACGATTGGCGGAGCTATTGCGTACGCTAAACGAACTGAACAAACCGACTATTGCGCGCGTACAAGGTGCTGTGTTTGGTGGTGGTGTTGGGTTAGTAGCCTGTTGCGATATTGCGGTTGCATCGAACAATTCCACGTTTTCCCTTTCGGAAGTGTTGCTCGGTTTGGTGCCCGCAACGATTAGTCCGTATGTGATTGCTGCTATCGGTGCGCGCGCTGCGCGGCGTTACTTTCTCAGCGGCGAACGTTTTAGCGCACAGGAAGCTTTACGCCTTAACCTGGTACATGAATTGAGCGACCCCGAAATCATTGACGAGACTATTGACGAAATTGTCGATGCGCTTAACCAGGGTGGATCGCACGCACAAGCCACCACGAAACAATTGATAGCCAGCGTTACCGGACGACCCATCGATGACGATCTTAATCAGCGCACGGCGAGTGTGATCGCGCAAATACGCGCCGGTGACGAAGGCCGCGAAGGCGTGACTGCGTTTTTCGAAAAACGCACGCCCAGGTGGCGCGGCGAGTAGGCCGGTAAACGTGTTCGAAAAAATACTCATTGCGAATCGCGGCGAAATTGCATGTCGCATCTTCAAAACCGCCCGGCGCATGGGTGTACATAGCGTGGCGGTGTATTCGGATGCCGACGAGCACGCTCTTCATGTCAGCCTGGCCGACGAAGCCGTACATATCGGCCCAGCTCCTGCGACGGCGAGTTATTTGGACATTAATAAAATTATCGATGCGGCGATGAAAACCAATGCGCAAGCGATTCATCCTGGCTATGGTTTTTTGTCGGAAAACGCTGAATTTGCAAAAAACATGCGATAAAAACGGAATTGTATTTATTGGCCCTCCCGCCGACGCAATTCAGGCAATGGGTTCCAAGATCGAAGCCAAGCGAATCGCTCAAGAGGCAGGGGTTCCCGTTGTGCCTGGCTATCATGGCGACGATCAAGATGCGACAACATTAAAACAAGAAGCGGAACGAATCGGATTCCCGCTACTTATCAAGGCGTCCGCCGGTGGCGGCGGCAAGGGAATGCGTGTTGTGGAAAGCGACGTTGCATTCGACGATGCCCTGCAATCGGCCAAACGCGAAGCCAAAAGTTCTTTCGGTAATGACCAGGTGCTGCTGGAAAAATACCTGGTCCGGCCACGGCATATCGAAGTGCAGGTGTTCGCCGATACGCAAGGAAACGTTGTGCATTTGTTTGAACGCGACTGTTCTATCCAGCGCCGCCATCAGAAAATTATTGAAGAATCGCCGGCACCGGACATCGACGAGAAACAACGGCAACGCATGTACAATGCCGCAGTTGCCGCCACGCGGGCCATCAACTACGTCGGCGCGGGAACAATCGAGTTCATTGCGCAGGACGATGAGTTTTATTTCATGGAAATGAACACGCGTTTGCAAGTGGAACATCCGGTCACGGAAATGGTTACGGGCCTGGATCTGGTGGAATGGCAATTACGTGTCGCGAACGCCGAGCCACTGCCCTATTCGCAAGATGACATCACTTCTATCGGGCATGCCATCGAGGTACGATTGTACGCCGAAGATACACAAAACAATTTTCTCCCCGCAACCGGTACGTTGACACATTTAAAATTTGCGCAATCGAACGAAGCCATTCGCATCGACTCGGGCGTGGTCACGGGTGACGAAATCAGCATTCACTACGATCCGATGATTGCGAAAATCATTGTTCACGACATAGATCGAATGCGCGCGGTAGATCGACTGCGTTGGGCGCTCAGCGAGACAGAAGCTGCTGGCCTGACCACCAACCTCGATTACCTGATGTCGGTCGTGACACATCCTGCGTTTTCGAATGTAAACGTCACCACGCGTTTTATCGATGAGCACGAGAACGACCTCCGAACCGAACGCGAAGATGCGTCCGATACAGCTCTGGCCCTCGCCTGCTTACACACATTAATTTCGCTATCCAAACAAAAACACAATGACGCGCTAATGTCAGCCGACCCATATTCGCCCTGGCACAATTCAGATGGCTGGCGTTTAAACGAGGATAATTTTCACGTCATGCACTTTCGCGATAATGAACGCGAACTTGACGTGATTACTCATTATCGAAATACAGGTTTTGAAATCGAATTGCCCGGCGGCACGATTAGCGCTTCGGCAACCCGGACGGTGGACAGCGAACTGACTGCTAACATCGATGGTCATACTATTCAGGCCCGGGTTATTCAGTCAGGTCATCGCTATAACGATTTTCTACAATGGCAAACGTACTGAGTTCGACGCTTACGACCCTTCGCACCCTGACGATACATTCAAACAAACCGATGGCAGTTTGCGTTCGCCCATGCCCGGAAAAATTATTGAAGTCTCAATTAAAAAAGGAGAAAAAGTTAGCCAGGGCGACAAGTTGCTGGTACTCGAAGCGATGAAAATGGAACATACCATTGCCGCACCGATGGACGGCAACATACAAACAATCAACTTCAAGACTGGTGACGTTGTAGAGGAAGGCGTTGAGTTGATCGCGATTGCACCCGACGAAGCAGCGCCCGATTAACTTTCAAAACCAATATGTTAGTGGCAAATACTCTTCCAAAAGAAGTTAAACTTTTTGAAGTTGGCCCGCGCGACGGTTTGCAGAACGAATCCATTCAAATTCCGACCGACATAAAAATTGAATTTATAAATCGACTTTCGGCTTGCGGCCTATCCATCATCGAAGTCGGCGCATTTGTTTCGCCGGAGTGGGTTCCGCAAATGCAGCACAGTGCTGACGTGTTGGACGGTATCGACAGGCAACCCGGCGTCGCGTATCCGGTACTGGTACCCAACATGCGTGGGTTCGATGCCGCGCTTGCTGCCGGTGCAAAAGAGATTGCTGTATTCGGTGCTGCATCGGAATCGTTTTCCCAACGAAATATAAATTGCTCTATCGCCGACAGCATCGATATGTTTCGGCCCGTCTGTGAAGCGGCACATAAACACAGTATCGCCGTACGCGGCTATGTATCCTGCGTAATGGGGTGTCCATATGAAGGCGACGTGCCGGCCAAGAAAGTCGCCGAGGTCGCAAAACAAATATTTGACTTAGGTTGTTACGAAATTTCATTGGGCGATACGGTCGGAGTAGGCACACCGCTTCAGGCTGGCGAACTCATCGAAACCGTTGCTGCAAAAATACCTAAAGATAAAATCGCCGTTCATTTTCACGACACCTACGGACAGGCATTGGCAAATCTGTATGCTGTACTGGAGCACGGCATATCGGTAATCGACAGCTCTGTTGCAGGTCTGGGCGGTTGTCCCTACGCCAGCGGCGCCTCAGGCAACGTCGCTACCGAAGATGTGCTGTATATGCTTAATGGGTTAGGAATAAAAACCGGTGTCGACATAGAAAAGATTGTCGATACCGCGGATTTCATTTGCCAGCAACTCGGCCACGAACCGACATCAAAAGTTGCCAAAGCAATGTTGAGTAAGCGGAAACATTAAATCAGTTTTTAACGTAAACCTTCCTTTGGTCAATATTGCTCGGTTAATCCACGTTCCAAATCGGCTTTGATATCTTCAATGTTTTCTAATCCCACAGACAAACGAACCAAATTGTCTTTAATGCCCATGTTGTCGCGCAGTTCTTGAGTTAAACGTCCGTGTGTGGTCGTGGCCGGGTGAACAATGGTTGTTTTTACGTCACCAAGATTGCCGGTAATCGACAGGAATTTTGTTGCATCGATAACGCGCCATGCTTCCTGCTGAC
>CBDCFT010000008.1:0-16692 GCA_965216365.1 Arenicellales bacterium
TGATGACTTCGCCGGCCTGGTTTTTGATTGGACCGGTGAACGGGTGCAGTGAACCCGATTTGATGGCCTCTTCTGTCGCTTTTGCGTCCGCAACGACATCGGCGGGCAACGCTTCTTCGTTGTACGGAGCCATTTCCACCATTCCGGAGTCGATACCGTCCCACACGTCAACTGATTCCCAGGTGCCATCAATCACGGCCTTGGCGCGCGAAACATAGTACTCATCCCAGTTATCGATAATGGCGGTGAGTTGCGCTTTGGGCGCGAACGCGGACATATCGGAAGCCTGCCCAAATCCCTGAACACCACGTTCTTCTGCAACCTGCAACGGGGCCGGCGAATCCGTGTGTTGCGAAATGATATCTGCGCCCTGATCGATCAACGCTTTAGCGGCATCACCTTCTTTACCAGGGTCGTACCATGAATTCACCCAGACTACTTTGACTGTTGCTTCGGGATTAACGCTGCGCAGGCCCAGGGTAAATGCGTTAATGCCTCGCACGACTTCAGGAATAGGAAACGAGGCGATATAACCCACGGTGTTGGATTTAGTCACCGCACCGGCGATTCGACCGATAATATAACGCCCCTCGTAGAAACGCGCGACATAGGTACTAACATTGTCCGCTCGTTTATAACCGGTCGCATGTTCAAATTTTTACATCTGGAAATTGCTTGGCGACTTTCACGGTTGGATTCATATATCCAAACGACGTCGTGAAGATCAAACCATGCCCGCTGGATGCGAGTTGACGTATCACACGTTCGGCATCCTGACCTTCCGCGACGGATTCAACAAACGTGGTTTCGACTTGATCGCCCAATTCTGTTTCAATCGCCAGACGACCGATGTCATGGCGATACGTCCAGCCATGATCGCCAATCGGGCCGACATAGACAAAACCGACTTTCAATTTGTCTGCAGCATGGACTGTGCTGAAAACACCCAACGCCATAACGACGGCACTCATTACTAAAGTGATAATTCTTGATCTCATTATTAACTCCTGCTGTATAGTGAAAAATAAATTGTTGGTTTTTATGCGGTCGGATGAAAAACCTTGCCGATACAGGCTGGCGCGTTTAGCTTCACCCGGCTGCTGTCACGTGAGATTAACACCAATACGACTATCGTGACCAAGTAGGGCAGCATGGATAAAAACTGCGACGGAATCGCAACACCAAAACCCTGAGCATGCAGTTGCAGTATAGTTATCCCACCGAACATGTAAGCACCGAACAAAACCCGCCAGGGATGCCAGGTGGCAAACACAACCAGCGCCAGCGCAATCCAGCCACGTCCAGCAGTCATATTTTCAACCCACATCGGCGTGTATGACAAGGACAAAAACGCTCCCGCGAGTCCAGCCATTGCGCCGCCAAATAATACGGCCAGGTAGCGTATGCCGATCACGTGATAGCCAATGGAATGCGCCGCGTGGTGTGATTCTCCAACCGCGCGCAAGATCAGACCAGGCCGGGTTCGATACAAAAACCATGCAACGACACCCACCATTACCACAGAAAAATAGGTCAAGAAGTCGTGCGCGAACAACACCGGACCGAGTATCGGGAGATCCGACAACAGCGGGATGTTCAAAGTCGGTAAACGCTCTACCGGTTGCCCGACAAACCCAAGTCCGAGCAGAGAACTGAATCCGACGCCGAATAGTGTTAAAGCAAGACCGGTGGCGACCTGATTGGCCAACAGGCTAAGGGTGAGGACACCAAATATGAAAGCCATCGCAGAACTGGCCAATACCGCACAAATTATCCCAAGCACAGCACTGCCACTGGTTACCGTCACGGCAAAAGCGGTGACCGCGCCGACCAGCATCATGCCTTCGACACCCAGATTGAGAACGCCGGATTTTTCAGCCACCAGTTCGCCAGTGGCAGCGAACAACAAAGGCGTCGCGGCGCTGATGACCGTTAAAATAATCGGAACAATGAATTCCACACTCATGAACCCGTCGCCCCGGCGACACGCGCTCGTCCGAAGCGTATGCGGTACTTGATCAAAACGTCCGTTGCGAGCAGAAAGAACAACAACATGCCTTGAAAAACGCCGGCGATGCCTTGCGGCAAGCCGAGTTCGATTTGCACTGTTTCGCCACCGAGATACGATAGCGCCAACACCAATCCCGCAAACAAGATGCCGAGCGGATGCAGTCTACCGAGAAACGCAACAATGATGGCGGTAAACCCGTAGCCCGGTGAAATGCTCGGTAATAATTGGCCGATGGGGCCGGATACCTCGATGATACCAGCCAGGCCTGCCAAACCTCCTGCAGTCAGCAACACAAGCCAGACAAACGATTGCGTTTGAAACCCGCGTACTCGGCGGCGGCAGGTGCAAAGCCCGCGACTTTGATTTGAAATCCAATCAGGTGACGCGCCAGCAGCAACCAACCCGCCAGGACAACAAACAAAGCAATCATTGCGCCCAAATGCAGACGTGTTCCTGACAACAAAATCGGCAACGTAGCGACATCGGGGAACAAGACGGACTCGGGAAAATTAAACCCGCCAGGATCGCGCCATGGGCCATGTACCAGCACGCTGAGAAACAATGTCGCGACATAAGTCAGCATCAAACTGGTCAGAATTTCATTCGCGTGATAACGAGTTTTGAGTAATGCCGGTATCGCTGCCCATAGCCATACCGCCAGCGATGCCCAGCAACATCATCGCGGACAGCATCAACGCATTTTCGCTGTCTGAAAAATAAACCGGCAGTATGCTGCCGGCAATAGCGCCCAGCGTCAGTTGACCTTCGGCGCCGATGTTCCAGACATTCGCGCGAAAACCGATTGCCAGGCCGACCGCAATCATGATTAACGGCGTTGCTTTGACAAACAATTCAGCGACACCATAACCCGTGGTCAGTGGCGCAATAAAAAACGTCGTGATCGCTTTGACCGGCGGATGCCCTAATATGCCGAACATCGCCATGCCGGCTATAACGGTCAAAAACAGCGCAATAAATGGCGTGAGATACACCATCGCGTGAGAAGCCTGACTGCGTGGTTCGAGTCTAGGCAGCATCAGCTTGATTCTTGTTTGGGTGGGAATCTATTTGCGCACCACCCATTAATAAACCCAACGATTCCGCTGTAACCTCGGACGCTGGCATCGCATTCGACAATCGTCCGTGAAAGATCACGGCAATACGATCGCTTATAGTCAATAACTCATCCAAGTCTTGTGACACCACCAATACGGCAGTGCCCTGCTCCGCCAGACTCAACAATGCCTGGTGAATCGCCGCTGCTGACCCGGCGTCGACGCCCCAGGTGGGCTGCGCTGCAATCATGACTTCAGGTTCCTGCAATATTTCCCGGCCGACAATAAACTTCTGCAGATTGCCGCCGGACAAACTCGATGCCGCTGAATCGACGCCGCTTTGCTTCACGTTAAATTTTTCACAAATCACACCGGCGCAATCACGCGCTTTTGCGTATCGAATAAAACCATGCTTTAACAACGACTGACGGCTATAGCCACTCAATAGGGTGTTGTCCACCAGGGACATGTCCGGCACTGCACCGTGACCCAATCGTTCTTCGGGTACGAATGTCAGGCCGTTACCACGGCGTATCCTGATACCGCTCGCGCCACAGGACTCGCCGTGCAAAGAAATCGCATCCTGCGACGATGCAGCAACTTCACCGGATAAAACTTCCAACAACTCAGCCTGGCCGTTACCCGCGACACCGGCAATGCCAAGAACTTCCCCGGCTCGAAGCTCGAAGCTAATGTCTTTAAGTGCAACAGCGAAATCGTCCTCTGCTTCACGATTAAGCTTTGTTACCTGCAACTTCACTTCGCCGGCTTGTTTTTCCGCAGCTATCGGCGCCTTCAGTGTCGAACCAATCATCATTTCCGCCAGACTGCGCGCCGTCTCTTCACGCGGATTGCATTCCGCCACGACGCGACCACCACGCAGGATGGTAGCATGTTGACAAAGTGCTTTAATTTCATCGAGTTTGTGACTGATATACAAGATAGAACACCCTTCGTCAGACAACTGGTGCAGGGTTTCGAATAAGGTATCGACTTCCTGTGGCGTCAACACCGAGGTCGGCTCATCCATGACCAACAGCTTTGGATTCTGCAACAGACAGCGGACAATCTCGATACGCTGACGCTCACCAACCGATAAAGAATGCACACCACGGGCGGGGTCAAGGTCCAAACCATAGGTTTTTGAAACTTCCGTAATGCGCTGATCCAGGTCACCCTGGCTTTGCGATGCATCCAGACCCAAAGCGATATTTTCGTGTACGGTCATTGCCTCAAACAATGAAAAGTGCTGGAACACCATGCCGATTCCCAAACGTCGAGCCGCGTTAGGGTTTGCAATATGGATGCGCTCTCCGTTCCAGTGCAACTCACCACTGTCGGCGTGCAACAAACCGTAAATAATTTTAACCAAAGTGCTTTTGCCTGCCCCGTTTTCGCCCAGCAAGGCGTGGATTTCGCCGGGATAGATCGACAAATCAACATTGTCATTCGCCAACACACCAGGAAAGGATTTTGTTACACCCTTCAGTCCCAGTAGCGGCGTTCCTGTCGCAGCGGCTTCACGCTGTGCCGGTTTACCTGTCGATGAGGTCTGCTCGTTCACGCGCTTGCTGCCGTTGTTTGTGTATTTTTACGCGTTAAACGAAGCTCACGTTCTTGCAACAATTGCGCTGCAACAGATGCCGCGATGGTTGATGGACTCTTATCGGTAATCCCGGAAAGTCCAATCGGACAAATCAGTTTGTCCAATCGATGCTGAGCAATATCCTCGCGCAACAGTCGTTGTTCAAAGCGACGGCGTTTGGTCACTGAACCAATCAACCCTAACCAGACGTCTTCGGGTTTCTCCAATACGGCTTTACAGATTTCATAGTCCAGCTGGTGACTGTGAGTCATTACCAGGCAAAAAGATTCAGCGGAAAGTCGTTGTATGCACCACAGCGAATCATCGATACTGTGTACTTGAACACTTCCCGGAATAGACTCAGGAAAAATATCCGAGCGTTGATCTATCCAATGCAAGCGAAACGGCAATAAACTTAAAGACTGCACCACCGCCTTACCGACATGTCCGGCGCCAAATAACAACAAATCTGATCGCTCATCGATCAAACGCTGAACAAGATAACAATCATCAGCCCGTACAATCCGAAAAGTATTCGATTCAGTCTTTCGCAACGATTTGTAAGAAATC
Source organism: Arenicellales bacterium (assembly GCA_965216365.1). GTDB lineage: Bacteria > Pseudomonadota > Gammaproteobacteria > Arenicellales > CBDCFT01 > CBDCFT01. The sequence continues at coordinate 5,222 of CBDCFT010000008.1, forward strand.
GGCGTCTCTTGCGATTCGCTGTTGGAATCCAATACGTAACGTTTTTGGCGACTCAAATCCGTGACCAGAAAACTGTCGCTTTCGTTGTTCAGAGCGGATACCGCAGCAGATATCCATGAATTCTCATCTTTCGACAACACCTCAAATACCAGCTTTATTGCGCCGCCGCAACACTGGTTTAGCGCAGGACCTAACCCAAAAAATTCTTCATGCCAAACTTTGTGTGGCGTATTGGACAATAGCTCGCGCGCCTTCACGATAGACCGGTATTCCAAAGCACCGCCCCCGATAGACTCTTCCACCGATTCATCTGTAACCAGCATAGTGGTACCCAGTTCGCGCGGCGACGAGCCGATAATTTCAACAATCGTTACCAACACACAACTAACGTCGGCGGCAATGTTTTTCTGAATTAGTGGAAAGAGTTTTTTCACTTAGATAAGAATTTTTGTGACTTTATTATTTTACCGCCGACAAAACATTTTATGGCGTCGCAAGCGCAACCGGTTCTAGTAAATTTGGATTTTCTGTAATACTGAGTGTGGCATACGATACTTTGCTCAACTGCCGCGATAGGTCGAATAGCTGTACGGCGACACCAACAACGGCACGTGGTAATGCTCGTCAATCGACGATATTCCAAATCGAATGACTATTTGATCGAGAAATCGCGGGGAAGTGAGTTCATGTCCAGCGGCTGCAAAATAGTCACCGACATGAAAAACCAACTCGTAATCGCCAGCGGAAATTGAATCATCGTCCAGTAAAGGCGTATCGCAACGCCCGTCATCATTGGTTACATCTTCTTTTACTTTTTCCCTGGCTGAAACCACACGGAACAATTCGACTTTAATTCCGTGACCGGGACACCCATTGGCGGTATCCAATACGTGAGTTGTCAGACGGCCCATTTATGCTACCTCTCGTTTTATGATGCCACTTTTTGTCTACCCTAGCACACTACTTCCACTTTGAAATCCCCCATTTGCGGTTTCCAGAACGCATGCACCGCGAATTGAAATTCTCGGCGACATCAAACATCGTACAAGGGTTACAATTAGCCTAACATTCACCCAGGGGGCGCTGTGGACAATTCAACCATAACCAAGATTATCGATGAAGGCGATATCGAGAAACGTGTAGCAAAGCTGGCTACCGATATTTCCAATGCATACCGCGACGCCGGCGAACTGGTACTGGTTGGCGTGCTCAAAGGTGCTTTTATTCTACTGGCCGATTTATCACGACGGTTAAGTATCCCGCACACTATCGATTTCATCGCCTTGTCGAGCTACGATCAGAAAGACGAATCCAGTGGAGAAGTCAGGTTAGTGATGGACATGCGCGAAGCTATCGCGGGCAAGCACGTCATTGTGGTCGAAGACATTATCGATACGGGTCGAACGCTGCACTATCTGCTCGACTTGCTTCAGTCACGTCACCCCGCATCGCTCAAAACCTGTGTTCTAGTTCGCAAAGAACGCGATCATACCCACTCTATCGAGATCGATTACCTCGGTTTCGATATTCCCGACAAATGGGTAGTTGGTTATGGCTTAGACTACGATGAACAACATCGCACGTTGCCTTATATTGGGCAGTTGAATAATCTAGAATGATTTAAAAATTGGAAATACGTCCTGGTTCAATAATGATGCATATAAAAATGTATTTCCTCGATGCAATGAAGTTGAGTAGAGTTCGAAATTATTCCTTTGTATGTTTGATTAAAAATGAATTTTTCACATTACAAATTTGACCGACTTTCTGGTGGTGAAATAATCGAAGTTACATTGAAAGGAAGTGCTGCAAACGTGCGACTAATGAACAATTCGAATTTCCAATCATACAAAAGTGGTAGAAAGCACCAATATCATGGAGGACTGGTAAAACGATCCCCTTATCGATTGAGAGTACCTAGTGCAGATCAGTGGCATGTGACCGTAGATATGGCAGGTTTAAGCGGACAAGTTCGTTCTAGCGTGCGGGTGTTGCCGGGTCCGCTCCCAGTTGCGAAAGAGGCTTCTCTTTCGTCCATTCCAAGCCTAGTACATCGAAATGAATCTGAATCGAATATTGGGGAAAACGACTTACTTCACGAATACGACGTATTTATTTCTCATGCTTTTGAAGACAAGGAAGACGTAGTGAGGCCGTTGGTCGAAACGCTAAAGAATGAAGGACTAAAAGTCTGGTTTGATAAAATCGAATTAAAAATTGGAGATAGCTTAAGGCGTAAAATTGATGTCGGAGTAGCTAAGAGCAAGTTTGGAGTAATTGTTTTATCCAAACCCTATTTAAACAAAGGCTGGACTAATTATGAATTAGACGGACTTGTTACAAAGTCAGTAACACAGGAGCAAATCCTACTTCCAATTTGGCATAATATTTCAAAAAAGGAAGTGATCGAATATAGCCCGTCTTTGGCTGATAAATTAGCGAGAAATACAGCTACCAATACCGTTGAAGAAATTGCTGAAGAAATTGCTGGTGTCATTAACACGTAAGGCGGAACATGTTCCACCCTACATTCACTGGTTTAAGTATTGGCAAGCAAATCAATTCTTGCAAAGAATACAAAATTTGTATGATTACTCTTTGGTGGTCGCGCCTGCAGCACGAAGTATCTCAACGATACTTGAATATCCTGCTTCAATAGCATGATCCAACGGCGACACTCCGTTTCCATCGACGATACTAACGTCTGCGCCAGCATCTACCAACAAACGAACGATCTCAATATACGTGCCCCCACCGTCTCCAAGAATGATAGCCTCCAACAAAGCTGTCCATCCGAGATTGTTAATATGATCAATATCGATTTCGGTTTTGACAAGTTCGCGTACAATTTCAACGTGGTCGTGATGAGCCGCTGGAATCAAAGCAGTTCCACCATAACGATTTACACTGGTCAGATCGGCGCCGTGCTCTAGCGTCATGCGCAGAATTTCCAATGGGCCTTCTGCACCCGCATAGAGATATGGCGAATCGTTGATATTGTCCATAGCATTTACATCCGCTCCAGCTTCAATTAAGACTCGCGCGGCATTGACGGCTTCGTGACGGGTTGCAATAAGTAAAGCTGTGCGCCCGTTAGCGTCACGACTTTCAATACTCACGCCCTTTTGCAATATTTGGCGTAGCGCCACAACATCATCGTTAGATGCCGCCGCTCGAAGCTGTTCTTGCAATTCAACCATCGATTCGTCGGCGTTTATATTATTCATTGCAATAATCACTGTATAACAAACAAAACTTAAAAATAATTTTCGCGTTAGAGATTTAGTGGCTATCGACACAATTCAGGACGCCCGCCATCGCTTATCGCTTCGCCGTACACCATACGATCTATGCCTGCCCAATAGGCGGCTGCTTCGCACATGGGACAGGCGCGAGAAGATGAATAAAGTGTGCAGCCGCTGAGATCCCGGCTACCCAGACGACTTGCCGCATCCCGAATAGCCTCCATCTCCGCATGGGCGGTCGGATCACCCTTGAGAATGACATGACTTGGCGACTGACCCACAATATTGAGATCCTTTACTATGATCGCACCATAACCCTGGTCGCCAAGGGTAATTGCCCGATCACGCATATCATATGCCCTCTTAATAAACGATCTATCGCTTTTGTCCGTCGGCTGCTCGATATCGCTCTGTTCAGTATTCGCCGCGTTAGCAGGACGCGAAAATATTCCGGGAAAAACTAACGCTGCGTAGCCAGTCAGGCTTAGTAGCGCGCGCCTCGTAGTCTGGTGGTGTTTTTTCATTTAGGCATTCTCTTGCATCGCTGGTTATGTTTTAACTTTGACCGTTAATCATGTGTAAGGCGGAACGCGTTCCGCCCTACATTCACTAAAAATTCCCATCAATCATCCTTCGCGAAACCGCGTTGTGTTTTTCAATCAACGGCGGGAGATCTATTGAAAGTAGTCTCCCGTCCTGCACTACTATTTTTCCGTTCACAACAGAATAATCGATATTCTTTAGGTCGCAAAATAGTAGTGCAGATACCGGATCGTGCAATGATCCGGCAAATTCAAGCCGATTGAGATTGGCTGCAATAAAATCGGCGCTCATTCCTGGCGCGAGATATCCAATATCATCACGGCCTAACACTTTCGCCCCGCCGCGAGTCGCCACCTCTAATGCTTGTCGCGCGGTAATCGCCGCGGCGTTTGGTGTGATGTGCAAATCATCGACCGCGTTTGAACGAACCCGACTTACGAACATCGCCATGCGGGCTTCGTTTAACATGTGGTTGCTGTCGTTAGACGCGGAACCATCAACCCCTAAACCCGTCGATACACCGTTATCGAGAAACGCCCGTAATGGCGCGATGCCGCTACCCAAACGCAGGTTACTACTCGGGCAATGCGCAACACCTGTTCCGGTCGCAGCAAAACGATTTACTTCTTCATGGTTCAAATGGATACAGTGGGCATGCCATGCATCATCGGCAAGCCAGCCTAAATCCGCCAGATAATCGACCGGGCGTTTGCCAAAATATTCAAGACAATATTGTTCTTCCTCAACAGTCTCAGAAATATGCGAGTGCAAACTTACACCGTATTCGCGCGCCAACGCAGCGGTTTCGTGCATCAATTCCATTGTCACGGAAAATGGCGTACACGGCGCCAGCACAATGCGCATCATGGCATGATAGTCGGCGTCATGATATTGCTCGATCACACGTTGACTATCACGCAGAATATCGTCGTCTTTCTCAACAATGTCGTCTGGTGGCAAGCCACCACCGCTTTCTCCAAGCGACATGGACCCGCGCGCTGCATGAAAGCGCATGCCGGTTTCCTGCGCGGCGCGCACCTGCGCATCCAGCGTGCAATCATTTGGAAATAAATAAAGATGGTCGCTGCTGGTCGTGCAACCGGATAACAGCAATTCCGCTATCGCCGTTTTTGTGCTGACGTAAACGCCTTCATCGGTGAGATTCGACCAGATGGGATACAGTGTTTTCAGCCAGGTGAACAAGTCGGCTTCTTGGGCAATACAACGCGTCAAGGTTTGATACATGTGATGATGCGTATTTACCAAACCCGGCAGAACAATATGCCCACTCAAGTCCAATACATTGTCCGCCGATGTCGGTAATGAATCGGTCGGTCCGACCTGCTCAATCACATTGCCATGAATAAACAACCCAGCATCGGCAATTTCCCGGCGTTGATCGTCCATAGTCACGACGACGCTAGCATTTTTAACTAGAAGTGTTGGCATGGTATCTGTGCGCAAATCGCTTTTCATAGCCGTGCTGGCGGCAATGATCTTGTACTACTGCGGTCGATGATGCTCTCGCCAGTGTCTAGCGATATCGATTCTGCGACAGACCCATACTTTTTCATGCTGTTTTACATGATCTAGAAAACGCGCCAGGCTCGCGAGCCGCCCCGGTCGTCCGACCAGCCGGCAATGCAAACCAACAGACATCATCTTGGGCATATCCTGGCCTTCGGCATAAAGCGTATCGAACGTATCCCGCAGGTAACCAAAAAACTGGTCGCCGCTATTGAAACCCTGGGCCGTCGCAAAACGCATGTCATTCGCATCCAGGGTGTACGGCACCATGAGTTGCGGCTCGTCAAATGTACAGTCCCAATAGGGCAGATCGTCAGCATAGGAATCCGCGTTATAGACGAACCCGCCCTCCTCAGCCACCAGGCGATGGGTATTGGGACTCACACGGCCAAGATACCAACCCAATGGGCGAACACCGGTCATACGAGTGTGGATATCGATGGCTTGTTGCAAGTGTTCGCGTTCCACTTGCTCTTCGATATATTGATAATCGATCCAACGATAGCCGTGACTGGCGATTTCCCAATCGGCTTCAAGCATGGCCGCGACCGCTTCCGGGTTACGTTGCAGTGCCATCGCCACACCAAATACGGTTACGGGCAAATTGCGTTTTGTGAATAGTCGATGTAAACGCCAAAATCCTGCACGACTGCCGTATTCGTAGATGGATTCCATATTCATATTGCGCACACCTTCGAGCGGCGCCGCACCGACGATTTCCGATAAAAAAGACTCTGAGATTTCGTCGCCGTGCAAAACACAGTTCTCGCCACCTTCTTCGTAATTGACGACAAACTGCACTGCGATACGCGCATCATTCGGCCAATGCGGGTGGGGCGGTGTACGGCCATAGCCAATTAAATTTCTAGGGTAGTCGTTTGCCACTTTTAATATTTCTTGTCCAGTAAAACTTCTGTAGAAGGCGGCGCAAGACCGGGTATACACACCATCAATACATCAACGTGACTTCATCGTTATCGAAATAAAACTCGTCACAATTCTTTCCCGGACCACCGCGATCCACGATAAGAAACTGTTGACCATGCTGCAATGCGATCAACGGAAGATGCCACACACCACGGTGATAGTTGATTCCCTGCTTGCCGTTGGATACAAACGCCTCAAGCTCCCGCGGATCAACCGCCTCGCCAGGTGGAGCCACCACGATTGCAAGCGGCGTATCACCAAACGGGATAAACGCTTGTGTGCCTAGCGGATGGCGTTCAACAAATTTGACTGGAAACGGCAACTCGGTCGCTTGGTTGCATCGTGCAATGCTGATTAAAGGGCGGCCTTCGCGTTCGACCCCGATATCAACCTGAGCTAGGTCGTGGTAACGCTCAATAGTATCCGCGTTGATTCCAAAGTGTCGCGCACCGTCAATCTCGATAACATCGCCAAAGGGTGCAAACGCATCACGGGTTAGCTGTTGCGGTTTCAAACTGATGCCAGCCATCTTGTAGAGATACCTTAGCGAGCGATGTGACCGTACAGTCGCACCCGGCTCAACCCCCCGTCCGGAATAACGTTGACACGAACATGTGTGACCGGACCTATACTCTGTAATTCTTTCTCGTAACGATGAATCGCGTCCATTTCCAGCTTTTGCTCCGGCAACAGTTCCTGCCAAAACATGCTTTGTGTCACCAGCGAATCCAGCGTACCGACTTGAATATAACCGCCTTGAACCGATGCCCTGTCCGGGAAATTGCCTTTGTAATGCGCCGTGTCCAGTTCAATCGCATTGAGTTCACCGGGATGACCGAGTGCCAGAATGACCCACTCGTTACCCGGTTGCCGTCGACGCGCGGTTTCCCAACCGTCTCCCATATCGATACCACGACCGGGCATACTGAGGTTGAGCATGTTGGATCCGAATGCCTGATTGCTGCAGGCCACGGCGAGGCCACCGTTTTCCAGCGCAGCAAGATCAAACAACTCACTCTCGCTGCGATTTTCCCAATCGCATTGAGGTTCGCCGTAAACACGAAAACGCGCTACCCCGCCGTCCGGATAAATATTGAGCCGCACATGAGTGAACACACCGGGATCATGAATATCGTGCAAATGTGCGCTGTCTTGCTCCAGACTGACCGAGGGCAGAATTTCAACCCACTTGCTATCATCGCCTGGATCACCATCGGTGCAATAAAAAGCGTCGATGGAGGCAGCCGGTGGATGATTGCCTTTGAAATGACGGGTGTCGATATCGACGCCGCGCACAACACCGGGCCTGCCCAAACGCACGATGCTGTAGTCATAACCTTCAACACGCTTACGTCGCGACTCCCAACCATCCATCCACTTGCCATTGTCGTCGAACTTACCGGGGATAAAAACCGCCGGTTCGGGTTGCAACATGCGTTCGCAGGGCGCAAAAAACTCGTCCGTGGCGTAGATGGCTTTGGCGCCCAAACGTGGATGGGCAAGATTGATATAACGTTGCGAAAAACGATTTTTGTTCGAGTTCAGTACCCACAACAGTTTCTCTTTTATCAATGAATAGTGTTATCAAACCTTAGCACGATAATATCATCACGACTTTAACGCGATTATCACACAGGCGAACCAGTGCAGCCGTGTCGGTGTCCATGCTCATAATGCCGCCAGTGCGGCTGCGAAAATTTTCACGTTCAGCCTCCCTTACTATTAAGCTGACTGAACCAATCAGCTATCATCTTGCGTTCGTCGTCGGTCATGTTTGTCAGGTTACCGATGGGCATGGCTTTGCTGACCACTGCCTGCTGATGAATGATTTCGGCCTGCGACCGAATTTGTTCTGCCGTATCGTAAACCACCCCCTTGGGCGGCGAGGTAAATCCGGCCTGGGTCGGACTGCCCGAATGGCATGTAGTGCAACGCTGCGTAACGATGTCCTGCACGTCAGCGAAACTGACCTCACTGCCTGCAGGTGTCGCGGAAGAATGGGGCGCGATGGCCGCGGCGACCACCGCTATAAGCACCACCGCAGCCGCGGCTGGGATGTACGCTGTTTTACCTTCGCCGTGGCGCGAGACGAAGTACCACACGGATCAAGGCGCCGGCCAGCGCTATCGCAATCAATATCGCCCAGTTGTATTCATGACTGTACGTCATGGCATAGTGGTTACTGATCATGGTAAACAACACCGGCAACGTGAAATACGTGTTATGCACCGAGCGTTGTTTACCTCTTTGACCATGTTTTGGGTCAGGTTCGCTGTTCTCTCTTATCGCTTTGACCAGCGCTTTTTGACCGGGGATGATGACAAAAAAAACATTGGCCGCCATGATGGTGCCCAACATAGCTCCAAACATGATGTAAGCGCCACGACCACTGAATAGCTGGCACAACCCAAACGCGGCCATCGCTACTAGGATAAACATCACCGCACCCAGTGCCACGTCGTTTTCACCCAGTTTCGATTTGCACAACAGATCGTAAACAATCCAGCCGCCAGCCAGGAACGCAATACTGATGAGAATGGCAACCGGTTTTGTCAACGCCAGCACATTCGGATCGATGAGATAGATCTCGGCTCCATACCAATAAATTAACGCAAGCAAGAAAATTCCCGACATCCAGGTCGTGTAAGCCTCCCATTTGGACCAATGCAGGTCTTTTGATAACGGCTCACCCTGCGGGCCAGCGAGAAATTTCTGGCTTTGATAAACGCCACCACCATGTACCGCCCACAACTCGCCAGATACGCCGCGTCCGGCGTCCTGCGGTTTTTTCGGCGATTTGAGAGAACTATCCAGCATTACAAAGTAAAACGATGCACCGATCCAGGCGATGCCTGCAATCATGTGCAACCAGCGCACCAATAGATTCAACCAGTCAACAATGTAAGCTTCCATCCGATGTTCTCTGACTAATAGTGGTTTCGGGTAATGACTACGGGCAGTTAGTCTCCCAACATCGCATCCAAGCGTATACGAGCGATAATAAAAACCTGCTCCAGACAGGCGCTCAATTCGGCGTCCTGGTTATTCGTTAACCGTCTTTCCCATTGTTCGAAGATACTCTGCTTGGTGTGATTGCGTACGGCAATGATGAAGGGAAAACCGAATTTTTTTCGGTATTGCGTGTTGAGTTGAGTTATCCGAACTATCTCTTCAGGACTCAAGGCATTGAGTCCCGCGCTGGCCTGCTCACCCGTCGATGCGTCGGTCAATTCTCCTTTGCACGCTTCCTGTCCTGCCAGTTCCGGGTGTGCGCGAAGTAGTGCCAACTGCTCGGCCTGGGATGCGTGTTGCACAACCTGCACCATTGCCTGATGCAGCTGATCGATATCAGTAAAAGGACGCCGATGACTAGACTCTTCGGCAATCCAGGGAGAATGTTCAAACACGTCGCCCAGCATGTCGGTAAACTGTGCACAATCCATTTCATTGAGTGCGTTCAGATTTATTTTCATGGCTTCACCCCATGCGCTGCACTAGCAGATATTTTCGCAATGCGTCGTCGATTGTCGAGCATTTTATTGTTTTGTAATTCTTCAGAAAATTTATTCGTGATACGACGCCCAGCAGTTTCCGCCAGATAGTTACACACATATGATCATAACAACATCAAAGGTCAATGTATTGAGCGCTACCTTGTTACTTAGCCGGCCATGCGGCCAGCACATCAAAAGTCGGATTTTAGATACCGGCCAGTGTGTTTAAGGTATTCTCACGCCGCTTTGGTTTGAGCGGCGAGCACAGACTGCCGGTAGTAATCCTGCGCGGCGGCAACGCCGCTACCCAGCTCGATAGGACAATCAAGATCTTTCATCGCCATTTCGATAGTGGCTATTCCCGACAACGCCAAAACATCGGTCAATGCACCCAGATGACCGATACGAAACGGCCTTGCCCGCCATTTCACCCAAACCAATACCGAATGAAACGTCATAAGCGTTGCACGCATGATTGACCAGCGCGTCGCTGACGAATCCATCAGGCACATAAATAGCGCTGACCGTATTTGAGTACAACTCCGGTGATTTGGCGCACAATTGCAAACCCCAGGCATCGACCGCACGACGTATGCCTTCGGCAATTCGAAAATGACGGGTGAAAACATTATCCAGCCCTTCTTCGAACAACATATCCAGACTGGCGCGCAATCCGTGAATGAGTTGAATCGGCGGCGTATACGGATATCCGCCTTTCTCGTTTGCCTCTCCCATGTCGCGAAAATCGAAGAAACAGCGGTGGCATTTTGCCGTTGACGTGGCGTGCGACGCTTTTTCGCTGGCTGCCACAATCGCCATACCGGTTGTTAGCATAAATCCTTTTTGCGAACCGGCCACAGCCAAATCGACACCCCAATCATCCATGCGAAAATCCATGGAAGCGAGTGAACTGACACAATCGACAAACAGCATTGCGGAGTGAGCGCATTCATCCATCACCTTGCGCACCGCCGCGATATCGCTGCGTACACCGGTTGCGGTTTCGTTATGCGTAACGAACACGCCCTTGATTTTGTGATGGATATCCGCGGACAACTGTTCGCCAAAGCGATCTGCCGGCGCACCGGTTCCCCATTCGCACTCGATCACCGCGACATCCAATCCATGCCGTTGACACAGATCAATCCAGCGGTGTGAAAACATGCCGTAGCGGGCGATAAGTACTTTGTCTCCCGGAGATAACGTATTGGTAACAGCAGCTTCCAAACCACCGGTGCCACTGGCCGGGAATGTAAAAACCTGTCCAGTATCGGTTTTAAATACTTTTTTTAAATCTTCCAGTACCGGTCCGAGGGTGTTAACAAAGTCCGGCGCTCTATGGTCCCTCGTCTGCACATTCATGGCGTGCCGCAGCCGGTCGGGGATATTGGTAGGGCCAGGTATAAAAACCGGGTTCAGGTCGTGCATGTTGCCTCTGAGTGGTGGTTTTAAATAGCTGCAATTATAGGATATCTAATTTGTTTTTCTTTTTATTCATTATTATTTTCCACTTTACTATGAAATCATAATTTGCGGCCGACCCCAATCAAAGGTAGAAGCCTTGCCGGCTAATGCCGTCCAGACACTTGATCGTGGGTTGACCATACTGGAGGTGCTGGCAAAAGAAAACCGCACCACGTTGACGGATCTCGCCCTGCAGGTTGGCATGTCGACTTCGACTGCACACCGCATGTTAACGACCTTACAAAAACACGGATTTGTCGAATTCAACCCA
>CBDCFT010000009.1:0-12703 GCA_965216365.1 Arenicellales bacterium
GGCTAATGTATTGGCAAAAATTTGCAGGCGTTGTCGCCATCGGCTCATTTGAGTCCAATCCGAGTCCGAACAATAAAAAGACTCCGGGTCGTCGTAAGGGTCGGTAAGCTGTTCGGTTTTGTGGTGGGCAATATGCGTTTGGCGATAGCGCTTGTACGGCATCCACAGCGATAACGGCGCGATAGCCAGGGCAGTGTTAAAGGCTTTCGAGTCTGTCGGGTGACCGTGCAATGCTTCATGTTGCAGCGAGCCATGCCAGCACACTATGTAGCCACCCGCAACAAACAAAACCCACCAGGGCAGATGCTCGTGGTATAGCAAAAGAAGAAACCAACTTGTGTAGATGGCAGCGGCTGTTAGCCAGGTCGGTAATTCATACCGGGTCCACCATGTTGAATTCGATACAAACATTGAAAAAACGCCTAAATATCCCGCGTAAAAGATTGCCTTCGCACAGAGCTGAAGACAATGGGGGAATGTGTAGAATTCGCTGATTTTAAGAAACAAAATGAATAATGTTTATAAAAACAAACAATATTGAAGTAAAATAAACAATGACAATTTGAGATTCACACTATGAAACGTCAGGAACGTGTAGAAATTTTTCGTCAACGCGTTATCGAAATTATCGGTAACAAGAACCTGACGCGGTCGGCGTTTGCCAGCAGCATCGGGATCGACCGCTCCACTTTGTCGCAATTGTTATCCGGTGACATGGACCGATTGCCGCGTGCAGATACAGTTGCCAGCATCGCGGAAACCTACCAGGTCAGCATTGACTGGCTGTTGGGAATAACCCAGCAAGGTAATTTGGGTGCGGATATTGTGCCGGAACCGCTCACGATTGAAGAGTTAACCGGATCGAGCGCGTATCAGCGTCTGGAAGAATGGCACAAGGAAGCATCAGGTTATCGTATTCGTTACGTGCCGTCGACACTGCCTGATTTGATGAAAACCGAAGATGTCATTCGCTATGAGTTTGAAGGACATGGGCAAATTAAATCCGAATACAACATCGAAGTATCGGAAGATCGTTTAGCCTACCAGCGACAGCCCGAAACGGAGATGGAGATCTGTCAGTCTCATCAGTCCGTGCGCGGATTTGCCCGGGGAGAAGGTATCTGGCGCGGATTGGCAAAGAACGCGCGCCTGGGTCAGCTCGATCGTATGATTGAGTTGGCAGACGAGTTGTATCCCAGTCTGCGTTGGTTTTTATTTGATGGTTTATCCGCGTATTCGGTACCCATTACCGTTTTTGGTCCCAAACGGGCGGTGGTCTTCATGGGTAAGTTTTATCTCAGTCTGAACAGCACGGAACACATCCGGGAATTGTCCCGTCGCTTCGACAATTTGATTCGTGCAGCCAACATTCAACCGACGGAAATTATCAATTACCTTTCTGGTCTGCGTAAAGAGTGTTAACGGTACCGAAGGCTAGCGAAAACGGTTTGCGATGCGCGAAACAAACGTTCGAAATTGTCTCCATTGTTTCTCGTAGCGGATAGCCAGCGAATTCAGGCGATAGCCAAAACGATGACGAATATAGAGTTCGAACAACATGCGCCAGCCGGGACCTTCGGCAATCCAGCCAAAACGTAACGGTTTCCATAACGCATATTGTTTGATCATGCGCCGGGTCTCCATCCCTGTTATTTCGCAGTTTTCGTGAATGGGTTTATGCTGGTTCATTATTGTTTCCCGCGCAGCAAATCAAACGCATCTTTAATAAAATAATAGGTGCGCAGAAATGGATTGAAATTCAACGCTGTACTTGAATGACTCCACAATGTGCGATTTTCCTTAATAAATTTTTTGGCAACGGTATGCGTGCCGGCAAAATCGTCTTGATGCGATTCGTGCCTGATTTGTTCCACTTCGGAAGTGCGAGGATAAGCCAGTTTGTTAATCAGCAGAAAGTTTATCCATGGCTTGAGTTCGCCTGCGCTGTACAGCAGTGTTTTAACAGCAGTGGCATAACGTGGGGCCGCGTCAAAAATACCGGCGCGAAGGGGTTCGTAATAATCGGACTGTACTCGTTCGGCCTGAGCTGTTGCATCCTCTTTGTCGCGAAACTTTAATTCATAACCATCTCCATCCAATTTGTATGCGGTCAGGGTTGGGTGCGGCGCTCTGAAAACTTCCTCGAACACATCTTTGGCATTGCGTATCTGGCTTTGGGCCAGATCCATTTGGCGACTGTCGAATAAAACACCGGTAATATTCTGTTGGAAATTTGACGTGTTGGCGCGATACGGGATGACCCGGGTCGCACCAAACAAGAAGCCATGAATCTTCGGTCGGTCCGCCCGGTGACTGGTCGCTTTGCAAAGATAGTGTTGAATTGTGCCAAGCCATCCAATGTCGACTATCGCGACCTCGTCATTATCGAAAAATTCTTCGGATTCAAGATACCGTTCAAGAGCCATTTGCGCAGGTTTGGATTGGCGCTTAACTTCGTTTTGAAATTCCTGGTCGTCCAGTAATTGTGCGAATCGTTTGCGTAGTTCCGGCGTTGCGCCCGGCGTGAGCTGACCAATGGGATCGTCCTCTTTCAAGCCAACCCTCTCCAGCGCCGGTCGTAAGGGTTCGATAGCCAGACTGAAGACGCGACAGATGTCGCGAAAATCGCGGCTGCTGGCCGGCAGCATCGCTACATTGGTGTCGATTGCTTCCAGGCCTTCATTAGCGCATGCTGTAGGAGCCAATGCCATCCGGCTGACATATAAGTAGTGAGATTGTGGCGCGTCGCCGTGAGGGAAAAGGTGTGGTGCAGCAACATCCCAGTATTTTTTAAAGGTCCAGCCTTCCCGTGCGCAGAAATAAATTCGTTTAATATTTTGTCCGCGGCAATGCTCAGCGATACTTTGAATGAAATAGCCCAGCAACACACCGAAAAAATTGTAGCCCTCAACATACAACGGGTGTTGCTCGATGTTCTCTGCTTCCAGTGGCAACATCAATTGCTGAACATTGCGTCCTTTCCAGAAGGCTTTTTCATTCGCGCTCAGGTGTATCGCACGGGCAATGCCTTTACGTTGCCGTTCGCCAATGTCGTGTATTACCAAAGATCTAATGCCGAACTCGTCCGGACGCAATCCATCGGAAATCGGATTATCGCCAACATGCAGCCAGCGTTTTTTGTCTAATTTATATTTTTCTTCGATGAGCGGAAATGTGGCGCCTGATGCTTTTGCGTGGAATGAGTCAGCGGAGGACACTACATCCTCGATATAAGGCATCAAATTTTTGTCATCGACCAGACGCTTGAGATGGCTTGAAGGTAGATAAATGTCTGATACCAGCAATATGCGTTTGCCGGTTTCATGCAATTGATTAATCCAATCCACCAATGCGGCCCGCGGCACCAGCACCGCGTTTTCCATTTGCAGTTCGTAGTTCGTCACATCATCAAGAAAATGCTCGGGCAGCTGTTCGCCAAAAATACGTTCCAGCGCCTCCTGCATGTATTCCGGGTAACGCGCCTCATGGTCTGGATATGTTTTCCCGTGGCGGCGTCTGTGTTCGCGCTCGATCTCCCAACGCGCACGCCACACGGTGCGACGACTGGCGGGAACACTGAGCGTTTTTGCTTTATCGACAATAAATTCACACACCGGGTACTTGATCAAGTCCGGGTCGTAAATCCGGCGTACGAACAAGGTGTCGAAAATATCCATGGACACCATATCTACATCCCCCAGCATGCTGTTGGCGTGCTGGATAAGCGTGGGCAAATCGTAAAAAGTTTTAACGCTCAAAGAGAACGTTTCCGGATTAGGCGATTAGTGTTGAGCACAGTATAGTGCGGTCTAAACGTTGTGTTCCCCGCATAGACCGCTAAAATGAACAGGCGCGCAGTGTGCCAGAACAGATGAAAGAATTCCATAAATAACAATACTTTAAACACCTATGAAAGCATTGGTCGAACGAATCCGGCAGGAAGGCGAACACGTCGGTGGCGGCATCGTCAAAGTTGACGGCTTTTTAAATCATCAGGTTGACGCGGAACTCACCCACGCCATGGGTGAAGAGTTGGTGCGCCGATTTTGTGCACGCGGTGTGAGCGATGCCACCAAGGTCGTATCCGCCGAAGTCAGCGGTATCCCGGTTGCACTGGCCGTGGCCCGCATACTCGGTATTCCGATGATTTATGCGCGCAAACACCGCTCCTCGGTGATGACCGATGTGTATTATTTTGCCCAGGCGCATAGTCGCACCAAGGACGAACAAACCCACTTGATGATCTCCAAGAAATACTTAAAGCCTGAGGATAGGGTTATCGTGATTGACGATTTCCTTGCCACGGGTTCGACGATCACGGCGCTGGGTACGTTGATTGTCGAAAGCGGTGCGTCCCTGTGTGCCATCGGTTGCGTGATCGAAAAGCCACAGGAGGGTGGGCGCGAGAGGCTGGCGTCGTTTGGCGTTCCTATTGAAGCGCTTAGTAAAATTGAATTGGTTGGAGAGGAGCTGAAAGTCAGTTAACTTATGCCACTTAGGAGTCAGATAAAGGTCTTTTTGGTATCAATGGCTTACATCGACTAACTCAATTATATCAATAACTTAAAATAAATATTATATCATTAACATCATCCGAAATCTCGTTGTCAGTGTCCCCAGAATGCCCCCGAATTGGTAAATAGAAATTAATCATTCTGGAGTTTAATGTTACTTCTGCTATATAACTAGCGAAATTAGTGCGCTCAAAAGTAACGGGTTACTATTCTGGAAAAAAACAGGCTTTAACGATAGTGAACTCCGCGGTGAAATTTACAATTGAAAGTGAGTATTCACTAATCTGTTACGTCATCCCTAGGAGATGGTTCATTCAATAACTTTCGAAGCTTTTCCTACTTGCCTTTTGGAGGGGTTCATCGAGCTCTCTCGCAAGTTGATTATAATCCTTTCCATCTATCTCTAAATATGTTTTAACAATATCCAAATCAGGTTCCCTTTGCGTGGGCGATTGAAACCATGAATAACCCTAAATATCCGCTGGAACTGTTCCAGCGCGTCATTACCGTCAGCTTAGAAACATTGAAAATTGTTAATTCGCTACCAAAACTGGAACTTCCCATCGAAAAAGAATAAAAATTCTAAAAGCCATGGATGCCAAACAAGTCAGCCAGATTTGCCTCAATGGGGCTGAGCGATACCTGGAATATATCGGCTCAAAGCCTAATGGTGGCGTTGAAGAAATAAGCATTAGTCGCATTGAACCGGTGGTGGGCAAACAGGATAGTTACAAGCTGATCGTAACTAAAAAACTGTTTGAGCTGGATGCAATATTGATACAGTTACAAACCCGGGGTGATGAGTGGCGGTTTTTTGATGAAAAACAAATCAAAGTAAAGCTCTATGACAAAGAGAAAAATGTCCTGTTAGTCAAAGTGGCGCCTGAGGTAGTGGAGCTATTCACGAAATATCAGGCCAAACACTGGAAGGTCATTTATGATCTAAAGTTCTTGATTCAGCGTGTTATCGACTGGTATGAGTTAAATGGCTCAACGCTAACATTTGTCGATAAACGACCCGTCAGCAAGCTGGATTTTGATCAGAGTGTAATATTTGAAGATTCAAAACCATCCCCGGAACAGCTTGATGCGTTAAGGCTGATATTTGCTTCACCGGTTTCCTACATCTGGGGAGCACCTGGCACAGGGAAAACGCGTTTTGTCTTAAGCTATGCTTTATTAACCTATATCAAAAACAATAAAAAAGTGCTGATCTTGGCACCGACTAATATCGCCCTGGAACAGATTTTCAACGGCGTGATTGAAGTCACCGACAAAGCCGGCATTAAAAAGAAACAGTTGCTGCGCCTGGGCTATCCGACCAAGACTTTTGCAGCAAAGCATGGTGAAACCTGTGAAGTAGTCGGTCTGGAAAAACAAATAGCAGAACTGGAAAAGCAGATCGCAATAATCTCCGCTGTTTTGGGTATCGATACCGAAACCGAGGCAAAACTTAAAAATTTGCTTGCCGGTTTGAATGAGTATCATAAATCAAATGACCAACAAAAAAAGATCATTGCCAGGCTGAATCAAATAAAAGAGGATGCGGCCAGCAAGCAACAGCAAATTGGAGATTGTGAAAAAAGGCTGTCAATTATTGAGCTTGGAAAAAAGGAGGTTATCCGTAAAAAACATGCCTTAACAACCAAATTGCTGAAAATGTTCAGCAACAAAATTGACTATGACCAGATTTTGAATAATCTGATTGCAGAACAGGAAAATTTGTCTCTGACAATTGTTCAGACCAAGGCTGATATAGAAAAACTAACGCCAGAAGCACAACAATTGCAAGCTGCCACATATGAGATAAATAACGTTATACAAGGGAGTAAAGAAAATTTGCTAGGGCTTGCTGATTCAGTAGGTATTAAAGCAAAAGACATTACAGAGAAAAATCTGCAGGAGAAAATCGCCCGGGAAGCGGAAGAAAAAGCGGAATACATCTCTATGGCGCAGGAATACCAGAGCGTGCCTGAAATGGAATTACGTCGCAAGCTGGATGAGTATTCGACAGAGCTTGAAAAGCTTAAGGCCTATTCCATTGAAGAGCGCATTGCTAATGCCAGTGTTATCGGTGCGACACTGGATACATTTTTATTTCGATTTAAAGAAAATCCACTTGATGTCGCACATGTGTTTATTGATGAGGCTGGCTATGCGAGTTTAATCAAATCACTTACTGCGTATAAGTTAAAAGTGCCGGTCACCTTGCTTGGTGATCACAAACAATTACAACCAGTGAGTGAAATATCCAAGGCTGATATTAAAAAGGATGAGAATTACAACGATGTGTTCGTATGGGACCAGTCGTCAATTTATGTTGAAGATTTGTGGACAGCCAAAGATGCTGAACAGGCCTTGTCCAGGTATCTTCTGAGTGCTTCTCCAGAGTTTAATCAATTAAACAAATCATCTCTTACATTAACTTATCGATTCGGCAACAATCTGGCCGATACGTTATCGAATTATGTGTATAAAGAAGATGGTTTTTCATCAGGTCTGGACAGGGATACTGAAATAGTGATTTACGATGCCGTAAATCCACAACAGGCCAGATATTGGGGCAGGGAAAAACGGGCTAACCAGGCGGAAGCGGAATGTATTGTTCGAATAGTTCATGAAAAAATTGGAATTGAAGGAACTTTTGCTATTCTAGCGCCATATCGGACCCAGGTTTCAATACTACAAAAATTACTATCCGATCTGATTATTCCTGATCAGGTTTTGACCGTTCATAAATCACAAGGGCAGGAATGGGATACTGTCATTTATTCACCTTGCGATATAGGCAACGGCCAAAAACCCTGGTTTACAGATTCCAAAAGCAAAATTTCAAATGGCCTTAATAATGTAAATACAGCCGTTAGCCGGGCAAAAAAGAAAATAATAATTGTCTGTAGTGCTGAGCAGTGGAAACAGCGGGATGATCAACTGATAGCAGGGTTGATTAATTCTGGAACAACGTTTCATGAATTTGATTCTAGGAATATAACCATTCCTGAAAAACCGCCCAAACAATTGAAACAAAAAACATATAAACGATCTGGGAATACAGATACACCGAATAAAACAAGCAATTGTAAATATATAGAATCAACTTCTGCGAATAACAAGGCCAGAGAGTGGGAATCAAAGTTGCTTTACTGGAGTTCCGCTAGAAAACCTGGCTATAGGTGGTCCCGAAAGAAACAAGCTTGGTGGAAATCCAAGGAGGATTAGATAGAAAATTTTAAATATTCGGTATCGAAAATGAAAATTAGTAGTAGTTTAGACCTTTTTTAAAAAGTCGACTGGTGGCTTCATGTCTTAAATCGTGAAATTTCAGTCCTCCAGTATCAGCTGATTACATTGCAGGTTGAGATATCTGGCGTTGTGATTTCTTGGTTGGCAACACTTCTTGTTTGTGTTTCTCGAGTAGTTCATCCAACGTTGTTGATTTCCTGGTGCGGGTAACCAGTCGATAATGCAGGCGTTGTATGCCGTTGCAGCCGGTTTTTGAAGACAAACCGCGACGTGGCATGAACGGCACGGGCAAAAGTGCCGGACAACATTGCACCCGCGAATCCTATAGTATGGACAAAGTGTTCGCCACAGGATTCCTCCGACGCTCGTAACGTTTGTTTAATCGAGCTATCTGTATTGCCTTCGTTAATTGTCAGGGAATAATGCATGCGCGTTATTCGGTCAAATCATGTTAATATTGTTGGTTAATGCATTGTAAGTAGAAGGAAATTCTAATTTTATAAGTTTTATTAGAAATGGATCGAATTGACCAAAAAATACTCAAGCTATTACAGGATGACGCGACCATTTCGACCGCGGATATAGCGGACAAAGTAGGTCTGAGTACCACTCCGTGCTGGCGCCGCATTCAGAATCTGGAAAAAAGCGGCATGATTCGCAAACGTGTCGCCTTGCTGGATCGTGAGCAACTGAATATCGGGGTCGATGTATTTGTCGCCATCAAGACGACAAAACACGATGCCCGCTGGTTTGCGAAATTTTCCCGCACCGTGATTGCATTCCCCGAAGTGGTTGAATTCTACCGCATGAGTGGTGAGATCGACTACTTGATGCGTGTGGTTGTGCCGGACATCAAGGCTTACGACGACTTTTACCGCCGTCTCATCGAAAAAGTCGAAGACATCAGCGACGTCAGTTCCAGTTTTGCTATGGAGCGGCTTAAATACACGACGGCTTTGCCGTTGACTTACGCAGGTTAGCGCCACGCTCTATCTTTGCCAACCAGACTCGTCTTGTTAATAGCATGACGAAACCATTGTGGGTGTTGTTCTTTCCCGTGGCTGTCGATATTGGGAGCGCGACGTCCGTCGACTATATCGTCGTAGTTAATAGTTCGCATCTCAATACTGAAACGCGTTTCGTCAGTGGTGTTAGCCAGGCCTCCTTGTAGATGTGCACTGGAAAAACTCAGTAAGTCGCCGGGTTTAATCAAAACTCGAATCTCATTGTGTTTATCGACTTCGCCGGTTGCGAGCGGTGCGGCCGGAACTTTTCCGGCAAGATGCCGGGGTGTTTGTTTGTGGTCGCGTATGACTTCAGCAAAATTCCAGGTATCGGTATTGTTCGCGATGGGTTTTTGCCAGTGCGACGGGTAAATTGCCAACGTGCTACCTTCGTCTAAAGGGTAAACCGGCGCCCACCAATTGATTTGTTGATAAATATTCGATCCCCAGGTGTCGCGGTGAACATGCGTGCTGGAGTGCCGGCCACCGGAATGCGAATCAGACGGTGGCAGGATGCGCAACACCAGTTTATCGCGGTAGCACGTGTCCAAGTTTACCCCGGATTGTTCCAGGCAATGGAGCAACAAAGTGTTCGCTTGTCCGGATGTTTTGAATGCTTCCTGCGCATCATGCGCAATGCGTAAGAAACGATTGCGTGATAGTTGTCGATGTACTGTTTGTGGATGAACAGACATAAAGTGGTCAACAATCACCTCTTTTGTGAGTTCAACCAGTTCAGTCATCGCATCAAGGTCCTCGAACACTACCAGTTTGCCATTGAAAACATATTCAGCGAGTTGCTCGCCATTCAATGGTTTTGTGTTGAATAGATGTGAGACATGTGCGCGAACCTAATACAACATGTTCCGCGTTCCGGTTAACCTGATCACCGCAACAGGACCGAGTAACAACAAAAGCGATATGGTGGTAAAAGCAATACCCCACGCGTGATGCGATTCCGAACCGCCGCTGAATTCCAGCATCACACCGAAAATCACCGGGCCAAGAAAGCCGCCGATAAAGCCAATCACCGAATGCACCGCCATGGTAGCGCCCATATACATGGGTTGCGCGGCCTGCACGACACCCGCAGTGATGGCGGATGAGTCTCCAGTTATGGTTATTCCATAAACAAATGCGAGCAGCACCAGTGCCGGCATCGAAAGCGCTGAAGAAAAACCAAAAATCACACCGATGATAGCCGAACATGTCATAACGCCGATGACGATACGTTGGCGGCCGATTTTCATTGCAATTTCATTAAAAACGATACTGGACGGCATACCTAGAAGGACAACGGCGGTCGCGATCAGCGCCGGGTTCCACCACGTGGCGTTTGTCCCTTGCAAGGATTGACTGAATACTAAAAATGCAATCATCCATGAGCGAAATGCGAACAACTCCGCATTGTGTGCGCAATAGGCGAGGGTAAAACCCAAGGCCTGGCGGTTGGCTAACACCGGACGAAAGTCCAGCAACGCCGTCGTGGGTTTGTGTTCGTGTTTGTACTTGGAGTCGAATACAAATAGGGCAAGCACGAACGCAATAGCGGGGCCAATCGCACAAACAATAAAAGCCACCTGCCGTCCCCAGATATCATTGGTGTGCCCGGTTATAAAATACGACAATGCCGCGCCGATGGAGAAACTGGAAGTGTAAAAAGCAGTCGCCCGGCTGTGTAATCGATCCGGCAATTGATCGATCAAGATGCGGAGTCCTGGCATGTACGTTCCCGCCAGTCCGATGCCTTGCAGTAAACGCCAGAAACTTGCACTCCAAACGTCGGAGGCGAACATGGCAAAGCCTAACGCACCGACAAAACTGATGGCCATGGAAAAAACATAGACACGCTTGGGCGACATGCGATCAGTCAATGCTGTCAGGACGGCCACGGCAATCACATAGCCACCAAAATAAATGCCACTGATCCAGCCCGATTGTGTATCGGACAGCATCCATTCACTGCTTAATTCCGGGATAAGCGTAGGAAATGTCGCGAATCCCGACATGCCCAGAATTTCGATTAAGCAGGTAATGGCAATAAATGTTGCGGCATGCACCTTATGTTTTCGATTTATCAGTCAATTCAATAGCTTAACCTGGAGCGTATCATTTTTACCCGGTGTAACCGACATATTTCGGGCAGGGTGTTATAGGGCGCGCGCAACTATCACCGGTACAATGAGTCCAAACAAAACCCCCATCCGAATCTATTATTCGGTATTAGAATGTGCTTAATCATATAAAGGAGACCAAAGCATGAAGTTCGATCTCAAGGTAAACGGAGAATCCCATAGCGTCGACGTCGATCCCGACACGCCATTGCTGTGGGTGTTACGCGATAACCTGAAACTCACCGGCACGAAATTCGGCTGCGGTATCGCTCAGTGCGGCGCCTGCACCGTACATCTGGATGGCAAGGCGCAACGCACCTGCGTGTTGCCGGTACAAGCCGTGGGTGACCAGGCGATTACAACTATTGAAGGTCTGTCGGCTGATCGCGGTCACCCCGTGCAACAGGCGTGGATTGCAGAGCAAGTGCCGCAATGCGGTTATTGCCAGTCCGGCATGATTATGGCGGTGACATCGTTGTTGTCGGACAACGTAAATCCTTCTGACAATGATATCGATGCGACCATTACCAATATTTGCCGTTGCGGAACCTATAACCGTATTCGCAAGGCGATTCACCGCACGGCAAGCGCATAGGAGGCGGCCCATGAATGCAATACAACTCTCAAGACGACAATTTCTAAAAACAAGCACCCTCGCAGGTGGTGCGTTGGTCATCGGTTTTAATCTGCCGTTGAGTGGCCGACGGGCGCAAGCCATGGCGGCAGACGATACGGCTGTCAATGCGTGGCTGAAAATCCATCCGGACAACACTGTTACCGTGTTGGTTGGCTCCTCTGAAATGGGGCAAGGTGTTTTTACATCTATACCCATGTTGCTGGCGGAAGAGCTTGAAGTGGACTGGAACAATGTGCGTGCCGAGATGGCACCCGTTGCACCGGCCTACACTAATCTCATTTTCAATATGCAGGCGACCGGTGGCAGCACTACCATTCGTTCTTTCTATGAAGCTTTGCGTCAGGTGGGTGCGAATACACGTCAGTTATTTATCGCGGCGGCGGCACAGGATATGGGTGTCGATGCAGGGGAGTGCACTGCTGCTAACGGCGTCGTTACCCACACAGGATCGGGCGAGGCACGAAATTATGCTGACGTCGCTTCCATCGCCGCACAACTCACACCACCGGAGAATACTCCGCTTAAACCCGCATCCGATTGGAAAATAATGGGAACACCGGCTCACCGGCTGGATGTTCCTGCGAAAGTGGATGGCAGCGCTGAATTTGGCGTCGACGTACAAGTTGACGGCATGCTGGTAGCGACCGTGCGCGATTGTCCGGTGTTTGGCGGCAAATTGAAGTCCGTGGATGATAAACCCGCGTTAGCGGTAACCGGCGTCAAGGCGGTTATTCCATTAGAGACCGCATTCATTGTGGTTGCGGACGGTTACTGGCCGGCTAAAAAAGGCGCTGATGCCCTGCAACCGGAGTGGGATTTTGGAGCTAATGCGGAAAACTCGAGCGACAAAATCAGCGCCTTGTTGGCGAGTGGTTTAGAACAACCGGGAAACAGCGCGCATACCGCGGGTGATGCAAATGTGGCGATGCAGGCCGCCGCGAAGAAAATTGAAGCGACGTATGAATCGCCGATCGTGGCACATTCGACTATGGAACCCATGAATGCGACTGCCAGTGTCACCGCGGATGGTGTTGAGGTATGGGCGCCAACCCAGGGGCAGGGCATTATTCCGCAAGTGGTTAACGGTGTGCTCGGTACGCCCATGGAAAACGTGCAGGTGCATACCACATTTCTCGGCGGCGGTTTTGGCCGGCGTTTTGAGATGGATTTTGTCGTCTATGCAGTTGTTGC
>CBDCFT010000010.1:0-73228 GCA_965216365.1 Arenicellales bacterium
CTGAATAGACGTCAGATTAGCGCTTTGGTGGGTGTTGCTCCGTACAACAGAGACTCTGGAACCTTACGCGGGAAACGAACCTGCTATGCCGGTCGAGGAAACGTTCGCTCCATACTTTACATGTCAACACTAGTAGCGACGCGGCACAATCCCGTCATCCGAGAATTTTATCATCGACTCTTGGCACGAGGAAAACCGAAGAAGATCGCGCTAGTCGCCTGTATGCGAAAACTTATCGTTACGCTAAATGCAATCACCAAATCCGGACAACCGTGGTCAATAAAAATACCTAACGGAAGTTGTAAATATTAAGACAGTTGCTGCCCCCTCAAAGGGAAGGAACTTTTTGATTCCCCACGCCGTGTGGCCTGGATGAAGCGCAACGTATATCGAAAACATGCTTGATAAGATATTTCCACGCATTAACATGCGTGGGCATATGACAATATTTTATGGGAGCGGCGCCCTGCCGCGATGACTATTTATCAGGATATACGGCTATCCCTGTTACTGCCAGGCGTGTCTGCTGCCTAAAGCTGACAGCCAACTGCCAACAGCTAAAGTCAAAAATTTAATGAAATATCTCGGTGTTCGGATTGGCAACGGGCGATTGCTTTAGCCTGTTCTTTGCTGAGACGTTTCTGTAAGCGCAGGCCGATGGAGTCTTTTATCGCGTTGTCGTATTCATCGAGGCCGGCCTGGAGTTCGTTTTGTGCGCGCAGACGCCAGCTGATCTCACCGGCGTACAGCTCGCGGCTTTCGCTGAGCAGGTCAGCGGCTTTGGCGCGGTCGGGGTTATCGTCTTTCAGCGCGCGTCGTGCTTTTGAGAGTGCGGATTTAGCCTCGCTTGCGCCCGCATCGCTTAGCGCACTTTCAATCGATTTTATGGTTTCCATCGCCTGTTCGGGTGGGTCATTGTTGATGACAGAAGTTAGACCGGATAACTGTGTTTCCAGCTCGGACAACGACGCGGTTTGTTCCAGTATTTGACGTATTTCAATAATCGGTTCGTATGCGCTGTCCACATTGCGCCGATAGGTGAGACGTGTTTTTTTCTCCGCATTGGCCAAATCGGAATAACGTTTGTTGGCCTCTTCCCAGGTCGCTGGAATGCTGTTTTCCAGTTCTTCCCGGTGTAGTTTCATATCCTCAATCTCCTTACCGCGTTGGGCCAGTTCCTCCGCGGAGGCGTCGCTGCGCGAGCGCCGGCTCAGTTCCTGCCGCAGTTCTTTTATACGCTCGTCAGCATCGCGCATTTCCGACTGAATTTTCCTTGCCTGGAAATGAATGGGTTTGTACTCGGATTCGTAGGCCAACGTCTCGGCATGGGTGGTTTTGGTCTCTTCGACCAGGTCAAAAGTAGTCATGGCCGCATCGAAACTTTCCGTAAGCGACTTTTGCATATCTTCGGGTAGATAACTGATGTCCAAGGCGCGCACTTTATCGATTGCAGCGCGCAACTCATCCCCTTGTGTATCATAAAAAGCAAAGAGATTCTCTTCCATGCAGTGTTGCAGGCGCGGATTCTTTGGCGGTGGTGCGGTGTCCGAGGTTAAATAAGTGCGATAGGGCAGATAATTCACCAGGCTGGGCCAGTAACCCGCGATAGCCAGGCCAGCTAATTGCAATGCGATAAACACGACTGCGCCACGATAGATTTGCGTCGTTTTAACTTCCGGTGGAGCAACTCCGCGCAGATAAAACAGTGCGAATCCAAACGGCGGGGTAAGAAAAGATGTCTGAATATTGAGTCCCACCATCACGCCCAGCCATACCGCGGTAATATTAGCGCTGGGATCCATCAGTAATATCGGCGCGACTATGGGCACCACCACAACAGCGATTTCGATAAAGTCGAGAAAGAATCCGAGCAGGAAGATGACTACCATCACCACGATGAACTGCGACCAGAATCCGCCCGGTAAACTGGTTAAGAATTCTCTGACTAACTCCTCACCGCCGAAACCACGAAAAGCGGATGTCAGCATGGCGGCGCCAATCAGAATAATAAACACCATGGATGTGGTCTTCGCCGTATCGATCATCACGCCGTTCAACGTGTTGTCGATACGATAAGCGCGTATCGCACTCCAGATGATCGCTATTAACAACGCCGCGACGGCGGCCGCGGCGATAAATATCCCGATCAGGTCACGTTGGCTTTTTATATTTTTAATATTGAGTTCAAATGTATTCAGCGTAATCAATATAATGACCGTTGCTACCACACCGAGTATCGCCGGATAAAAAGCGCCGCGTTTACCGGCGCTCAATCGATAGCCCGCCATAATCATCGCGCCGATGGCGCCGATTGCACCGGCCTGGTTGACCGTGGCGATACCCATGACGATAGACCCCAACACTGCAAAAATTAAAGTCAGCGGCGGTACCAGAGCGAGTAACACATTAAGCAGGAAGCGGCTATCGTATTTGCCGTCATAGGGGACGGGTGGTGCGGTCTTGGGCCGGATAAGAGCTGAAATCAATATATACAACATGTACAAACCGACCAGCACCAGGCCCGGAATGAAAGCACCCATGAACATATCGCCGGCGCTGGCGGAGGTGACATCGAATTCCGCCGGCATGGAAAATTCGCCGGTGGCTTCCTTGTATTCGGCCTTGCGCGCGGTGTTCGCCTGATCCGCCGCGCTGGATAGCTGATCGGCCAGGATAATCAAAACAATGGACGGCGGAATGATTTGTCCGAGCGTGCCGGATGCGCAAATCGTGCCCGTTGCCAGCGGTTTGGAATAATTGTTGCGCAGCATGGCGGGCAACGAAATCAAACCCATGGCAATTACCGTCGCACCCACGATTCCTGTTGTTGCGGCGAGCAACGCGCCAACAAAGACGACGGAGATACCCAGGCCACCGGGAATCGGCCCGAATAATTGCGCCATGGCGACCAGCAGGTCTTCCGCGATTTTTGAGCGCTGCAACATGATGCCCATGAATACGAACAACGGAATCGCGATTAAGGTGTCGCGTTCTACTTCCCAATAAAGACTCCTGAAGTTGGTTACCCCCGCGCTGAGCCATTGATCAGGTCCGTCCTGGGCGAAGTAAGCACTGGGATTGCCCTCGATCAGCCAGCCGCAAAATGCCGCCAGCGCGATGGATAATATGGCGGAACCGGGCAGGGCGAATGCTACCGGAAAACCTGAAGTCAGCGCGCCGACCATGAGCAGAATCAATATGGCGAGAAAGACCAGTTCCACGTTTACGCTCCGGCTATTTCCACTTGACCGGGTTCCGTTGCCACTTCAGCTTCCCCCCGAATGACGGCGACGTTACTCAGAAAAAAACTCGCGAATTGAATAATCATCGACAGGGCGAATACGACCAGAAACCCCGCCATGAGATATTTTACGTACATGCCATAGCCGCTTTGCGAGATTTCATAGGACAGCAACGGACTGTTAATACTGTTGCTCTTGCCCCACATGCCTTGAATCAGGATGGTCCAGCACAATGGCAGCCCTAACAGCAATGACCCGATTGCATTAGTCCAGGCTTTGCCCTTCGCGCTGAAATGCGCATAGAACACGTCGACGCGAACATGGCCTTCGGTGATTAAGGCGTAGGAGCTGGCGAATAAAAATAGGGCCGCATACCAGAAGCGCACGAGGTCACCCATGAAGGCCTGTTCGTAGGAAAAAATAAAACGCAGTACAACGATCTGGAACTCGGCGATGACAACCAGCAAAGCCAGCCAGATAAAACCCAGTGAACGCACGAACAGTGCGATGACCAATGACAATGCGATGAGCGGATAGTGAACGACGGCACCGCGATAACGCGAACGCCCCAGTTCTTTGTTCAAATCAGCACCGACCCATTGTTCGAGAATTCCTTCGATACGCAGGAATGAAATCAGCATATCGGCTAGACCCACCAATAAAACGGCCCAAAACGCCGCGCGTACCACATAGGCGGCGAAAGCGGACAATAAATCCGCGTCCGCAGTCAAAGGGCGTTGGCGGGTGAAAAGTACATAGGCGACTATTGCCGCGAAAGTGGCAACGTACATGAGTACTTGCAGCCAACCGAGTGTGAGCGCGTTGCCTTCCAGTGGTTTTGATAATGCAGCGAGGCCGAACCAGCCTTGATGAGCGGAAAAATTCAATACGCCCGGCCACCCGCGCCAGAAAATTAAATAATTATTTAACAGGAATAGTAAAACCAACGCGACCATAACGCCCGCTGCAATACGAAACAATAGTCCGCTGGTGTTTCCAACGCTGGTGGGTGTGATGGTGTTCGGGTTATTCATACCCTAACTTAAGTTTTATACTTGCATCAACGAAAAAGCGGAGCCATAAGGCTCCGCTTTCATCATCTGCGTTTATGTGCGTTAGGCGACACCAAGAACGCGGTTACGCTGACGCACGTATTCGACATCCGACAGGCTCATCCACGCACCGACATCGCTACGCGATTTCAGGAAACTTTCGTGAATCTTGTTGGCCAGATCGCTGTGATCGCGAACTTCCTCGAACACCTCAGCCGCGGCTTCACCAAAACTGTCATAGACATCGTCGTTAAATTTACGCAGTTGTACGCCCTGATCATTTAACAGGCGAGTCAGCGCTTCACCGTTCTTGGCGTTGTATTCAGCCATCATGACATCGTTTTCCATGGACGATGCCGCTTCTACCATCAACTTGTCTGATGCGGATAATCCTTCCCAGAACTCTTTGTTAACACCCAGGGCCAACATCGAAGCGGGTTCGTGCATGCCCGGATAGTAATAATATTTAGCCGCTTCATAGAATTTCATGACCTCGTCATTCCACGGGCCGACCCATTCGGTCGCTTCAATCGCACCGGATACCAGGTTTTCATAAATCTGACTGCCGGGTAATGAAACCGGCGAGGCGCCCAGTTTGGCCATCACGTCGCCACCTAAACCGGGAATACGCATTTTTAAACCTTTCAAATCGTCGGCTGAATTGATTTCCTTGTTAAACCAACCGCCCATTTGCACGCCGGTATTGCCGCAGGGAAGGCACTTCAGACCGAATTCACCAGCCAATTCATCCCATAACTCCTGGCCGCCGCCCCAACGAACCCAGGCGTTGATTTCGCTGTAGACAAAACCAAATGGCACCGCCGTGTAGTATGCGAAACCCGGGTGTTTGCCTTTCCAGTAGTAGTCGGCGGCGTGGTACATCTGTGCGTTACCGGATGCGACTTCGTCGAATGAATCGAAAGGTTTAACGCGTTCGCCACCGGCGAAATATTCCACCTGAAAACGGCCATCGCTCATGTCGACCAGGCGTTGCGCGAAGCGTTGCGCGCCGGTTCCAAGACCGGGAAAGTCACGTGGCCAGGTGCTGACCATGGCTATTTCAATACGTTCCTGCGCAATGGCGGGAGCCGCAATAGTAGTTGTTCCGGCTGCGGCAGCGGCGGCGACACCACCTTTAAGTAAATCACGACGTTTCATAAGTTATTCCTCGTTCTCCGTTTATGACACCCCTGAACGGATGTCGCATGATTAATGGGTGTTGAAACGCGTCTACACGCGTTCAAGCCGTGCAGCATATACGATTTAGGCCGAATCGTAAAAATTTTGCAAGATAACGCGTTTCTCGTGGGTATTCAGATTACATTGACAATAACATAAAGAAATGTTTATATGTTGATATAAGAAATCATGATGTTGGGAAGATTACCGGTTCAATGGGTAAGCGCAAGGTGCAAGCAGACGATATCACCATGAGCGGCGGGGGCTTGTACTCCCTCGCGACGATTGGTGCTAAAGATGTAATCGATGCCGCAACGCCGCTGGTCACTAATGCTATTCAAGCAACAACCCTCGATGCTGCCGACGCCTTTGTCATGTCGGATATGGGTTGCGCGGATGGCGGCACATCGTTGGACATGATGCACGTTGCGATCAAATGTATCAATGAAAAGTATCCGTCTTTGCCCGTGCAGATCGTTTATGCGGACCAACCTCGTAATGACTTTAATGCGCTGGTCAAAATCATCAATGGATTGACCGATTTCAAATCGTACCTCGACGACTTCGAAAATGTGTTTCCAACATTCGCAGGAACGTCATTCTATAAACAAATTCTTCCCGCCAACACACTATATCTTGGATTTTCCGCCACCGCCATGCATTGGTTGAGTGCGAAACCGGCGAACATATCCAATCATGTACACGCAGTTGGCGCACAAGGGAAAGAGTTTGAAATATTTCAAAAACATGCGCGTGGTGATTGGGAAACCATTTTACGTCATCGTTCAAACGAACTTCGGGCGGGCGGACATTTGGTTTTAGTTAATTTTTGCCGTGATGAAAAAGGGCGTTACTTAGGCAACACAGGCGGCATCAATATGTTCGACACGTTCAATCAAATCTGGCAACAGCATGTGGACGACAACGTTATTACGCAGGACGAATACATAAGCATGACCTTGCCGCAGTACTACAACACGGTCGAGGAATTCAGCGCACCGTTTAACGATGCTAACAGTGAAGTGAGTAAAACGGGTATGCGCCTGGAGTATATCGAAACCCGTGTCGTGGATTGCCCTTTCAAAGTGGATTTTCAGCAACACGGCGATGCGAAAAAATTTGCCCATGACTATATCCCAACTATTCGCACCTGGAACGAAAGTATTTATTTTGGTGCGCTATCGGACAAACGGCCCATGCAGGAGCGAAAAGAAATAATTGAAAACTATTACAACACTTATGAGTCTTTAGTTGCCGAAAACCCGGCAGGTCATGCCATGGACTACGTGCATGCTTACATGGTGATAAAGAAGGACTGAGTTGCACAATGAAAATCCTGCTCAATGCATTACGTGCCGCCGGTGAAAGTACCCGCCTGCGTTTGTTGACTGTGTTAGCACGCAGTGAGTTAACCGTCACCGAACTCACGCGCATTCTAAGCCAGAGTCAGCCGCGTGTTAGCCGTCACTTAAAGTTATTGACTGAGGCAAATCTCGTGGATCGTTATCAAGAGGGCGCGTGGGTATTCTATCGCATTGCCGATGGCGGACCGGCAGAACAAATCGTCTCCGCAATACTGGAACTCATTCCAACGGATGACGCCGTTATCGAACGCGACTTGCAACGGCTTGAATCAATCAAGCAGGAGCATGTCGAGGCTGCGGCAGTCTACTTTAAAGATAATGCAAAACAATGGGATCGCATTCGTCGCCTGTATGTCGCGGAATCTCAGGTCGAGAAAGCCATGCTCAAAGCAGTGGACGATATGCAAATCGAAAGCCTGCTCGATTTGGGAACCGGCACCGGTCGAATACTGGAGATTTTCAGTGCGCGTATTGAACGTGGTCTGGGTATCGACATGAGTCGTGAGATGTTGACTGTGGCCCGTGCGAATCTTGAGGCCGCCGGCATTTCTCATTGCCAGGTGCGACAGGGCGATATTTTGAATTTGTCCGCCCACGCGAAATCCATGGACGTTGTAACGATTCATCATGTGTTGCACTTTTTAGACAATCCTGCCGACGCCGTCAACGAAGCCGCGAGGGTTTTAAAACCGGGGGGGCGATTACTGATTGCAGATTTCGCACCGCATACTTTGGAGTATCTGCGCAACGACTACG
This sequence comes from Arenicellales bacterium, assembly GCA_965216365.1. GTDB lineage: Bacteria > Pseudomonadota > Gammaproteobacteria > Arenicellales > CBDCFT01 > CBDCFT01. Next base: position 7,594 of record CBDCFT010000010.1, read on the forward strand.
CACATCGGCGTTTGGGATTTCCCGATGATGAAGTGAATAACTGGCTTGAAACTGCCGGCCTGCAGCCGTTGCAAGCTAACCATCTTGCCAGTCGTGGAAAAAAAGACAGTGATCGTTTGACCGTATCGGTATGGAGCGCCTGCCGTCCCGGCGAAATCGCTCAAATTAAACAAAAGGAGGTTGCATAGTGGTTTCTAAACAAAACGAGTCGCTTTATAGCAGTGCTAACGAAACCAGTGAACGACTGCTGCGCCGGCCGCGTTCCAACATCGCACCATTGCGCGGAGATATTTCCGTGTCGTTCGAATTTTTTCCGCCCAACACTGAACAGGCGGGAGTTAACCTGTGGCAGTCCATTGAACGGTTAGCACCGTTACGACCCAAGTTTGTTTCGGTGACCTATGGCGCTGGCGGTACGACTCGGGAGCGAACCCATGCGACGGTAAAACGCATTGTCGACGAAACAAACCTTGTACCCGCCGCCCACTTAACCTGTGTTTCAGCGTCGCGTGACGAGGTTGACGAGATTGTCGATAGTTACTGGGAAGCCGGTGTGCGACACATCGTCGCGTTGCGTGGCGACCCACCGGGGGGTGCGGAAAAGTTCAAGCTACATGCGCAGGGTTATCAGAACGCCGCGGATTTGGTGGCCGGAATAAAACGTCGTCATGATTTTAAGATCAGTGTGGCAGCGTTCCCCGAAGTTCATCCCGAAGCGCTTTCTGCGCAAGCGGATATGGACAATTTAAAACGCAAAGTAGATGCAGGCGCAACGTCGGCGATCACGCAATTTTTCTTCGAGCCGGAGAGTTATCTGCGTTTTCGTGACCGTGCCATTGCAGCCGGTATCAACGTACCCATCATCCCGGGTATTTTGCCGGTGACTAATTTTGCCCGTGTAAAAGAATTCGCCGCCATCTGCGGTGCCAGTGTTCCCGATTGGTTATCCGGATTGTTCGAAGGATTGGACGATGCTCCCGATATTCGTCAACTGGTTGCGGCTACGGTAACGGCGGAATTGTGCACGCGGTTGGTCGATCACGGTGTTAGTGATTTTCATTTTTACACCTTGAATCGTTCGGAGTTGACTATGGCGTTTTGTCATATTTTAGGAATTCGGCCGACATCCGAGGCGGCAATTGGGCAGTCTGTCAGTGCAAGTTAAGCGTGAATTCGGAACAACGTCGCGGCTGGGTGATTGGCTTGGGTCCGGTGTGGCAACGAACCCCACCATTGCTCCCCCTCCCTTGAGGGGGGGGGAAATGAATTCGAACAGTTTCAAAATATTCGTTATCAACCCCCATCCTAGCCTTCCCCCCTTCAAAGTGGGAAGGGATCGTTTTAACTGAATACCGCTCCGCGTTTAGCATGACTAAAGATGAAGACCAAAAACTAGCAATCAAAAACCGATCGCTGAACGCCGAACGCCAACAACAAATCACTAACAACTAATAACCCATGACTAACAGAGACAAACGAATAACCGCTCTTCATCATGCATTAACCGAACGCATCCTGGTTATGGATGGTGCTATGGGCACCATGATTCAAGCGTTGAAGTATTCCGAGGACGACTTTCGTGGCGAGCGGTTTAAAAGTCATTCCCGCGAGTTACGCGGCAATAACGATTTGCTGACTCTGACACAACCGCAAGCCATAAAAGATATTCACGCTGCGTTCCTGGAAGCGGGTGCGGATATTCTCGAAACCAACACCTTTAATTCGAACTCCATATCACAAGCTGACTACGGTCTCGAGGACATTGTTTACGAATTGAACTATGAAGCGGCGCGCTTGGCGCGGGAAGCCGCGGATGAATTTTCTATTGCCGACCAAGCGCGTTGGGTAGCGGGGGTTTTAGGTCCGACCAGCAAAACAGCATCTATCTCGCCCGATGTAAATGATCCGGGTTATCGCAATACGAACTTCGATGAGTTGCGTGAGATTTACACGCAGGCGGTGCACGGTTTGGTCGAAGGCGGTGTTGATATCATTCTGGTTGAAACCGTGTTTGACACGCTGAATGCAAAAGCCGCGTTGTTTGCAATCGACGAATATTTCGAACAAAACAACATTCAATTGCCCGTCATTGTATCCGGTACGATCACCGATCAAAGCGGCCGGACCTTGTCCGGACAGACCACGGAAGCCTTCTGGTATTCGATGCAGCATGCCCAACCGGTCGCCGTGGGTTTGAACTGCGCATTGGGGGCAAAGGAATTACGGCAGTATGTCGATGCGTTGGCGACGGTAGCAGATACTTATGTCAGTGTTCATCCGAATGCCGGTTTGCCGAATGAGATGGGCGAGTATGACGATACGCCGGAAAACATGGCGCAGGTTTTGGGTGAGTTCGCTGCGTCGGGTTTGGTGAATATTGTCGGCGGTTGCTGTGGGACAACGCCAAAACATATTTGCGCGATTGCGAAGGCGGTTAAAGAACATCTACCACGAAAAATTCCACAATTAGAAAAAAGCTGTCGTTTGTCCGGGCTTGAACCATTTACTATCGGTGCGGACAGTCTGTTTGTGAATGTGGGCGAACGCACCAACGTCACCGGTTCGATTAAATTCGCCAAGCTGATCGCCGATGAAGATTACGATACGGCTATCGGTATCGCGCGCGAGCAAGTTGAAAACGGCGCGCAGATTATCGATGTAAACATGGATGAAGGCATGCTGGATTCCGAAGCCGCCATGCAACGTTTTTTGAATCTTATTGCAGGCGAACCGGATATCAGTCGCGTTCCCGTGATGATCGATTCGTCCAAGTGGTCGGTGATCGAAGCAGGACTCAAATGCGTTCAGGGCAAGGGCTTTGTCAATTCCATCAGTCTTAAAGAAGGCGAAGAAGCATTTATCGAGCAGGCGCGAAAAGTGCGGCGTTATGGCGCCGGCGTTGTGGTGATGGCGTTCGATGAGCAAGGACAGGCGGAGACCACTGAGCGCAAGGTCGAAATTTGCGAGCGTGCCTACAAAATTCTAACGGAAACAGTCGGATTCCCCGCGGAAGATATCGTCTTTGATCCGAATATCTTCGCGGTCGCCACGGGGATCGATGCGCACAACGATTATGCCAAGGCGTTTATCGAATCCACGCAGGAAATTAAACGACGTTTGCCCCATGTGAAAGTATCCGGTGGTGTGTCTAACTTGTCGTTTTCATTCCGTGGCAATAATGCCTTGCGCGAGGCCATGCATTCGGCATTCTTATATCATGCGATTAAGGTGGGTCTGGACATGTCTATTGTGAATGCCGGAAAGTTGCCGGTGTATGAAGATATTCCACCTGATGTTAAAGAACGCATAGAAGACGTGTTGTTTAATCGACGCGCAGATGCGACGGATCGGTTGCTCGAAATCACCGATTCGGTCAAGGGCCAGGCGCAAGAGCAGAAGACTGACCTCAGTTGGCGCGAGAACAACGTGCACGATCGATTAGTCCATGCGTTGGTGCATGGCATCGACGAGTTCGTAATAGAGGACACCGAACAAGCGCGCATCGCAGCTAAGCGGCCATTGCACGTTATCGAAGGGCCATTGATGGACGGCATGAATGTAGTGGGCGATCTGTTTGGTGCCGGTAAAATGTTTTTGCCACAAGTCGTCAAAAGCGCGCGGGTAATGAAAAAAGCCGTAGCCCATTTGGAGCCGTTCATGGAAGCGGAGAAAGAAGACGGCAAACGCGAAAGCGCGGGGAAAGTGGTCATGGCGACGGCGAAAGGCGATGTGCACGACATCGGAAAAAATATTGTCGGCGTGGTTTTGCGTTGTAACAACTACGAAGTTATCGACCTCGGAGTAATGGTACCGAGTGCCAAAATTCTTGAAACTGCGCGTGAAGAGGGTGCCGATATCATCGGTGTATCCGGTTTGATTACGCCAAGCCTCGATGAGATGTGTCACGTCGCCGCCGAGATGGAGCGCGAAGGGTTTGAATTGCCGTTGTTAATCGGTGGCGCAACAACCAGCCGTGTTCACACCGCGGTAAAAATCGAACCCAACTACAATGGTCCGGTGTTGTATGTGCCGGACGCATCGCGCGCCGTGGGTGTTGTCACTTCGTTAGTCGGCGAGCAAAAAGACCAACTCGTTAAATCGACACGTACAGAATATGAAGGCATTCGTATTCAGCGTGCCGCGCAACGCAAGGAAGCACGCCGGGTAACGCTTGCCCAGGCGCGTGGCAATCGAATGGACATCGATTGGCAATCCTATTCACCAACCGTTCCGGAATTTACCGGGACGAGAACGTTCGAAAGTTACGATCTTGCCGAGTTAGTCGATTACATCGATTGGACGCCGTTTTTCCGTTCCTGGGATTTGGCTTGCGTTTACCCGCGTATTTTACAGGACGAAAAAGTTGGTGAAGCAGCGCGGCAACTGTTCGACGATGCGCAAGCGCTGTTACAGCGCATTATTCAAGAACAATGGTTTGAGGCAAAAGCTGTCATCGGATTCTGGCCGGCCAACAGTACGTATCGTGATGACATTAAGATATACAAGAATGAATCGCATGATGAGGTGTTGACGGTGTTTCATACCCTGCGCCAACAAATGGTACGTGACCGCGGCCGACGCAACCTGGCATTGTCGGATTTCATTGCGCCGGAAGAAAGCGGCGTTAATGATTATATCGGCGGATTCGCTGTCACTACCGGATTCGGCGTTGATGAGAAAGTAGCCGAGTACGAAGCTAAACACGACGACTACAATGCCATCATGTTAAAGGCTTTGGCGGATCGTTTGGCCGAAGCCTTTGCCGAGCGCATGCACGAACGCGTGCGTAAGGAATTCTGGGCCTACGCGCCGGATGAATCGCTCGATAATATCGCGTTGATCAAGGAGGCCTACCAGGGCATTCGCCCGGCACCCGGTTATCCGGCTTGTCCGGATCATACGGAAAAGGGTTTGTTGTTTGATTTATTGAATGTTGAACAAAACACCGGTATATCCTTGACGGAGAGTTTCGCCATGACGCCGGCGTCATCGGTCAGCGGTTTGTATTTCTCGCATCCCGATAGTCGCTACTTTGGTGTCAGCAAAGTAGAGCTAGATCAGGTCGAGGAATACGCTCAGCGTAAAGGCATGAGTGTAGACGAAGTTGAACGCTGGCTGGCGCCTGTCCTCGGGTATGATCCGAAGTTAAATGTGAACGTAGCTTAGCGATTCGAGTTCGATTCGAATAAAATTCAACAACTGCGACTCCACGTTGTGAAATACTGACGGTATGCGCTTAGGTAAAGGAAACGTGCTTTATTGTTAGTCGGTACACGGGGCGTACAGGGGCCAGCTTGCTGGCGAATAAGAAATCGTTAAGAACTGCAGGTTATACGTATCTTCTGCTGTGGATATGGATTTCGGCTGGTACTGTTCGCAACCAAGTCTGCCCCTGCGTAGGCAGAGGGTCGCTCCCACTGTCACTCTGATCAAACGGCGAACAATCCAGTATCTTGATATTATCGATTAGACCGACCGTATGTGTTTAGAATAGGTGGGCGCGGCAAGCATATTAGATAAAAGAGGGTAATAATGAAGAAATCCGACTTCACACCAATCGATCCAGCGGTCGTTCCGCGTTTCGCCGATATCGCGACATTCATGCGTACGCGGCGTCACGATATTTCTGAGCAAGTCGACATCGGTTTGGTTGGTGTGCCATTCGATATCGGGTTGAACTACCGTTCCGGCGCGCGTCAAGGCCCGGCTGGTGTCAGGGAAGCATCGCGTGTCATTCGTCGGGTGCATCCTTCCAGCGGCATCAAACCCTTCGAGATATGTAACGTCGCCGATCTCGGCGATGCGCCGGTCAATCCCATGAGCAAAGACAAATCGATCAGACATGATTGAAGAATTCTTTGCTGCAACTCAAGGCGAATAATATTTTGCCTATCGCAATCGGTGGCGATCATACGATTCCGTTACCCATTCTACGAGCGCTGGCGAAAGATAAACCGGCGGGTGTACTGCATTTCGATGCCCATGCCGATACGCTGGATGAGATTTGCGGCGACAAGATCAATCATGCAACTTTTTTGCGCCGTGGCCATGAAGAAGACCTGGTCGATGCCTCGCGTGTGATTCAAATCGGCATGCGTGGTAGCCGCTTCGACGAAAACGATATTCAATATGGTTACGATGTGGGTTACACCATCGTGACTATGGACGAATACGAAGACATGGGTCGCGCCAAAGTAATCGAAAAAATCGACTCAGTGCTTGGCGAAGGGCCGGTTTACATTTCGTTGGACATCGACGGGTTGGACCCCGCTTTCCTGCCCGGCACCGGCGTGCCGGAAATTGGCGGCATAACCCCTCGCGACGCTCAAGTCATCCTGCGTTCATTGCGCGGGCGCGAAATAATCGGTGCCGACATCAGTGAAGTCTCTCCTTGTTTTGATCCGACAGGAATTACCTGCGTCACGGTCGCCAACCTGATGTTTGAAATGTTGTGCATTATGGCCGATTCCATTGCAAATCGTTGAAATTCGTAAAGTCGGTGGATGTCAGGAGAAGTGAACGTCAATTAAGCTAACAATCGATAGGAGTTTCCAAATGGCCTGCCTGGGTGTTCACTTTGCGTTAGATGAGAAAGAGGTAATAAATCTTAAATCTATGGGTGACGAGCGGGAACGTCTTGAATACGTTACTGAAGAAATAGAGGAGATTTATTTTGATGGCGACAAGTTGTATTTGGCTGAGAGTGATAAATCATGGGATGCGATGCATCGACTTCTTACGGACGGAGAATTAACATGGAATGGCGGAGAGTATCCGTTAAACCACACTATTCTTGGGGGTGAACTGCTTTATTCAAATAGTGATTACATTATGAGTTTAAAATCACCAAATCAAGTTATGGATGTTCATAACGCGTTAAAAGAATTAACAGAAGATGATTTCAAGAAAAGATACTTCAGGATAAATCCAGATAGTTACGGTTTTCCATTAAGTGATGAAGATTGTCAATACACTTGGGAATACTTTCACGATGTTAGAGAGCTATATGTGCGGGCGACCATTGATGGGCGTTATGTTTTATTCACTGCAGATCAATGATGGGTATCAATACAACTTCATTAGTTTAAGTCCAGCGCTAACTTGAGTAGAGCACAATGCATTTCTCGGATGAGAAGCCCATTGATTAAATCTATGGTAGAAGTAAATTTTCGTACGCAATCAGCATGGAAGATCACAAACTTTCAACATTTCCCGCGGCTCTAGATTCCTTAGTCGTTGAAACTGAGGCCATGGGGTTCAATATGGCTTCGGAACCTAAGACTGGGACATTTCTCCGAGCGTTAGCTGCGTCAAAGCCCTGCGGTCGCTTCCTGGAGCTGGGCACGGGTACCGGTTTATCCACCGCATGGATTTTGGACGGGATGGATGAAACGTCGTCATTGATATCCGTGGATAACGATGAGGACGTGCAAAAAATCGCACGTAAGTACTTGAATAATGATTCGCGCGTAGAATTTGTCTGTAAGGATGGCGCGTCCTGGTTAGAAAGAAATCAAAACGAGCAATTTGATTTCATCTTCGCGGATGCATGGCCTGGAAAATTCACGCACCTCGAGTTGGCGCTGAACATTTTATCCGTTGGCGGGTTTTATATTATTGACGATCTGCTTCCTCAAGATAGCTGGCCGGATGGCCATGCGCCAAAAGTGCCAAAATTGATTGCAGACCTGGAAAGCAAAACCAGTTTAGAATCGGTTTATATCAACTGGGCATCAGGATTGATGTTAGTGACAAAAACCAATAGGCCTGGGTAAGGCGCAATGTATTGCGCCGTATGGGATAAAAATTAATATGCCGGGACATACGATTACTATCGACGCGCTCCAATATTCGAACTGGGATCGCTCCATATTTGAACAAATGCGGGCGGGCGGTCTGGATTGCGTGCATGTCACGATCGCGTATCACGAGACCTGCCGTGAGGCATTAATCAACATCGGAAAATGGAACAATCGATTTCGAGCAGCACGGCGATTTGATTATGCCGGTGTGTAACGCATCCGATGTGCATCGAGGCGCGGGATAGAAGGGAAGACAGGCGTCATATGTTCGGATTTCAGAATTGCTCACCTATAGAAGACGACTATACGTTAGTTGAAATCTTCCATACGTTGGGCGTGCGCTTTCATGCAACTGTCGTATAACAATCAAAGTTTGCTGGCGACGGGATGTTACGAAGAAAATGACCCGGGTATTACGCGGTTTGGCAAGCAGGTAATTCAGGAAATGAATCGCGTAGGCATGGTCATCGACATGTCGCACAGTGCCGAGCGGTCAACCCTGGAAGCCATCGACTTATCGCAACGACCCATAGCGATTACTCATGCGAACCCTACGTTCTTTCACGATGCGTTGCGTAATAAATCGGAGATGTAGTATTAAAAGCGCTTGGTGAAAGCAAGGGTATGTTGGGCTTCAGTCTTTATCCGTTTCATTTGAAAGAACGGACCGGATTGTTCGCTGGAAGATTTTTGTATCATGGTTGAACGAACCGCCGAATTAATGGGTATCGACCAGATCGGCATTGGTTCCGACCTGTGTCAGAATCAACCGGATTCGGTAGTTGAATGGATGCGAACCGGACGCTGGAGCAAGCAGGTGGACTTTGGCGAAGGTTCCGCATCGAACGCGGGTTGGCCTGCGCAACCGCGCTGGTTTGAGAACAGCACACATTATTCAAACATAGAAGCAGGATTGCGCGAGCGCGGGTTTAGCGAGTACGATATTCGTAAGGTAATGGGATTGAATTGGTTGCGATTTTTTGAATCATCGTTTTCAACCGCTTCTAATGACTAAGCTTGTCCTACGTATCAATTGTCGTTCTGAACGAGCGAAGCGAATGAAGAGAAGCCAGTGCAGGGATACACGCGTTAGGCGTACCTAAGGATGGAATCCAGAATTCGTGACTCCGCAACTGGACTCTTCGCGGAGCCTGCCCTGAGCGAAGTCGAATGGACTCAGAGTGACACGGTCCGGTAATTACTAAGGCTTGCGAGCATTTGTATATGGAGACGCTGTTAATGGATCTGGTAATGGAGATAACGGAACGACTATGTACTGAGTTTTCCTAAATGTCCGTTGAATCTCACGAATTGATTTCGGCTATTAAAGCGGCCGAACTAAGACCGCCATCTAAAGTGATGCGTTTGAAGCGTCTGGGTGCGTTTCATCAAACGCGAATCAGTTTCGTGCGCAGCTTAATCCGGCAAATGGCGCGTGAGCAATGGCGAATAAAGACCGACCTGCATGATCTCGATGAAAACGGTTATGGCACAGTTGTGTATGCGGTCGATACACTCCATGGCCGGTACTCTTTTGTCGCTTTCTCGAATTATCTGGATGCGGCCGATCGTACCGATCGTGTTATCGCGGAGAAATGGGACACTACTTTTGCTTTGGTAGAAGGTACACCGGACGACGTTGAAATCGAACGTCTTCGTGCCAACGTTAATTTGCAGGAAGCAGGGCGTTTCAGCGCACGTGATCTGGTTTTGAGCCGGGCCAATAAAAGCGTGCGTTTGTTTGACTATGTCATCGATTGCCTTGCGCGCGGCGAGCAACCTGACATACACAAACTCGGCGACGTAGGTTACTTGATGCGTACGACGGCAGTGTATGGCAATGGAAAATTCGGTATCGCGGATTTCGATAAATTGGATAAGGACGGGCCGTTCGCTCAACCGTTTCGCGCGCAAATGCTAGTCGTTTACTTGTCACGCCATCTGGCATTCGATCTCGTAGAACACGTTGCGCGTCAACGAAATCCGCGCAACGTGGTGGAACTTGATCGCGAGTGCAAACGTTTGCTTGGCGTGGGTAATTCGACCGGTCTCGGTATGGCGCCGTTTCTGATGAGTCACCCGGGTTTGATTCATCAGTGGTTTTATTGTCGCGAAGTAGCACTGGCACGTTCACGAAGTATGTCCTCTACACCGGAAACGGTAATCCGATTTAGCCGGTTACTTGACCGCGCTCACTCCCACTTTCGCGAGATTAAAACCAGCGACGAAATACAGCAACAGAAGAATAAGGAATTGGTTTCTAATATTCAGAGTTTTCTCGATTATCTAGCGGACAACGCCGAGGTGCATGAAGAACAGGGGCTTTGGAATCGTTTCATAGACTGGGCCGAACAACATTGTGGATTAGAGTTTCAGGAGTTGTTGGTGAGTCTAATAATCGAGTTGTACCCGGACCAGGTTGACGAATTGGAAAACAATCTTGGGGGTGATGACAATATCGAGATCGATCCACGCATGAAACTGGATGAGTTAACAAGCATTGTCAAACGTGACTATTCCTGGGCTTTAGGTGTCGACTACCATAACCCTGACAACAATCATTATTTCTGGTACGCGTCGGAAGAAAAAGAAGAACCTCGCCTGGGCGAACGTTACTCAGAACCTGGAGCAGAACAGGAACAACCGCTGGACATCGGACGCAGGGTGTCTCATCTGTACGATGAGTTGCATGCAATGCATGAACCGAAATTAAAGCAAACTGTCGCGGAGTTTTTACTGCAACGACCAAACTTCCGCGGGATAGTAGGTCGTGTGCAAACTATGAGTCGATTTCCCTACGGTGAAATCAGGGACAATACGATTGCGCGTGATTGTCTGCCGATTGATATTCTACGCTGCAAGCTGGCGACTTTTGGTGCCAGCAAATTCGATCCCAAGTCCGATCGCTGGACCCGTATTACGTTATTCCAGGGTGCGCCGTTAGCCGATGAGTTGGACAGAGACGACGTTGACGACTGGGCGTTTCCTTGCATTCGGGATGATCTGAATTCACATTGAAAGTCTCGCTCAATGAACTGCATGTCAAGTGCCGCAACGCGTTTCGCGGATTAGGCTTCCCACCCGGTGCGGACGAGGAAGCGGCGTACATAATCAGTTGGCTTGAGGTTCATGGGTTCGAAGGTCTCAGACAATTTGAAGGCGTTTGCGCTTGTTTAAAAAGGAATGCTTTTCCCGCAAGTGTTGAGTTTGCAAATAACAACACGATAGATTGTTCGCAATGTTGCGGGATTGCCGTCGCGCCTGGTGTTTTCGATTATCTTAGAAGCGACAATATTGAATCGGGAACGAATGAGCTAACGCTTAATCACTGCAGTAAGGCAATATTGTTTTTGCCCTTGATCTTAAAGCACATTGATGCGCGGTATTTCTGGCAAGTGGAAGGCTTTGAGGAGACAAATAAAACACAAATTAAAATCGATGCAGCAAGTGAACGCATTGTTGTGACTTCGTTGAAGCAAGATTACGATCGTTCAAATGCGCAAATCAGGATAAAGCGCGTCAGCATGCTGCCTTCGAGCGTAAATAAAAATGGCGAATATTTTACTTTCGCCAGCTTGCAGCAACGGGAGCAACATGTCATTGAGAATGGGCTTGATGTGGACGATAAGCAATGGCGATTCGTTTTGGATACGGCCAAGAAAGCCTTAGTGCCAGCGACAGACGAGTCACGGAAAAAAGGTGCTGGCGGTGGCGACTCGAATGACTGACGTCGGGTTAATCAAACTCGCCATTGATTTCGTTAACCGTGGTGGTGTCTTTCTGCTGGATTCTCCCGTAGGTTCCATGGAGTTGCATGGCGAAGATTTGTATTTGTCGGAATCCAACGGGTGGATGGCGATTTATCATGGCGACGAACCGTCAGGCGAAATCCGCAGTCATTTGCATTTGAAGTGCGGCGTGTTGAAATCAGCGCGAATTATTAAAGAAAAAGAATACACCCCTTATCTGGCTTTTTGGGTGCAAGATAGCGATGGAGAACCAGTCGTCCATGCTTATTTTCCTTCCTTTTATGATTGGTCGAATAACAAGGCGATCATTCAGTCAAACAAGGACTTCTTCAAGATTTGGGAGCGGCGATACGGTTCCGAATTCGTTCTGGAATAGCTCAACAGTCATTACGTCTGCTATTTAAAAGTAGTCTTATTTAATACCGGGCAGCACGATAACTGCAACGATTTCGGTAATCGTTGCGTTTAGTCGGATAATTCTTAAAGTGACCTTCTCCATTAACTGAAAGGAGAAAGTCATGAAGAAAAATATTTTGCTAGCGGCGACGGTAGTTGCTTTGGGTTTCGGCGCATCCAGCGCTTTCGCCGGTGGTCCTGGCGCAACTTTGAGTCAGGCGGCGGAGCATTCCGCAAACGCGGTTGTCTATTCCGGTGGCGCGAGTGTGCAGGCGGCAGCAGCAGTGGTATCGCTGCCATTCCTGGCTGTCGGAAAAGCGCCTGCATACAGCGCGCAGATCGGCGAGTCGTTGTGGGAGTTTTCCGGTGAACCGTTGCCCATTGCAACGGAACCGATTACGGCAGGTTCTGATCCGAACTCCGCGCTCTTCGCGGAATAAGTCGTGCGCAAGTTCTTTTTAATATTGTTATTAGTGCCCGGTTGGGCGGTCGCGGAACTCGGCAGTAGCCGCGCGACCGTCCAGGGTCGTTTCCCCGTGGATGTGATCGCTGGGTTTGCGAAAAGCGTGGAGAATTTGCTGGCTCAGCAAGGTGCGATGCTGGCACTGGTTGCGCGCGCAGGGCGCCCGCGTGAAGAATTGCCAACAGGTGTGGAGTTTACCCATGTTGGGTTTGCCGTCTATTCGAACATCGAAACATCGGATGGGCGTGTTCTGCCGGGATACGCAACGTACAACCTGTATCAAAAAGACGATCGGCTAAACGAAAGCGAATTGGTTCAGGATTACATGCTGGATTTCTTTCTCGGCGCGCAGGAGTTGAAAGCAGGTATCGTTATTCCGCACACAAAACTGCAAAAGGAATTATTGCAGATGATCTCGGATGGTTCGTGGCGTGAGTTGCACAATCCGCGTTATTCCGTGATATCGAATCCTTTTAACAGTCGCTATCAAAATTGCACGGAATTTATACTGGACGTTATGCATGCAGCGATCTATGACACCACAGATCAATTAAAAATCAAACAAGTAACGAACAACTATTACCAACCCTACCGAATCAGAAAAAACCCGTTAGCGGTGATGCTGGGTGGGATGTTCAACAAGGAAATTGCCGTCAATGATCACGACGGCGTTTTCGCGACATCTACCTTTACGAGTATCGTGGACTATATGGAGAAATATCAGCTTGCCGAGGGTGTCTACGAGATTAGGGCTGACCCGTTAGGACACGCTTTCGTAAAACACGAAACGAATTGATTTCATCACGAAGTTTTAGAGTCGCTTCACGTGCAGTTTGTGCAAAATCATCATCGGAACCGGCGTATAAAATTGCGCGTGACGACGAAATAATCAAACCCGTACCGCCGGATGTGCACCCATGTTTCACAACAGCAGCAACGTCACCGCCTTGTGCACCGATTCCGGGAACCAGTATCGGCATATCGCCGACAATTCGTCGGATATCGCCCAGTTCTTCTGGGTAAGTCGCACCGACAACTAGTAAACAATTGTTATTAACGTTCCATTTGCTTGCAACGTTGTGCGCGATTTGTTGATAAAGCGGTTTGTCACCTGTGGTGAGGTTCTGAAATTCCGCCGAACCGGGGTTGGAATTACGACATAAAACAAGCACGCCCTTATCCGCGTAATTGAGAAACGGCTGAACCGAATCCTGACCAAGATACGGGTTCACGGTTACTGCGTCCACTCCATAACGCACGAAAGCTTCGTTAGCGTAGTGTTCCGCGGTGGAGCCGATATCGCCTCGCTTGCTATCCAGGATGACTGGGATATCCGGGTAGTTATCGTGAATGTAACTTATTGTCTGTTCCAGTTGGTCTTCGGCTGCGCACGATGCATAGTGGGCGAACTGTGGTTTGAACGCGCACACCAGATCGTGGGTGGCGTCAATGATTGCTTTATTGAACGCAAATATTTTATCCGTTTGATTTTTTAATTCGCCTGGAAATCGTGCCGGGTCTGGATCGAGTCCGACGCACACAAGGGAATTGTTGTCTTTCCAGGCTTTGTGCAGTTTATGGATGAAGTTCAAGTGGTTTGATGATGGGGCCAGACCATTCGCGACTAAAGTCGCTCCTACCAATTAGATTGCATTCTGTAGGAGCGAGCTTGCTCGCGAACAGCCATTCCAAGAAGCAAATCAAACGGCGTCATTAAAATCAAATAGGGCTATCACAATACGATTGTAACTTATCATATAACACTTGTTTGATGGTGAGGCCGTCGCTGCGAATTCGCTCCCGAGCCTGCATGCGTCGTCGGCCGGGCAAACGTGCGTTATCTTGAGATTCGATGGCTTCGGCCAATGCTTTCATGTTAGCGCGGTACTGGTCACCACCAAAATGATTGGGGTTAATAGCGATAAAGAATTGACCTGTGCGGGTAGGGCCGCCGCTGTTATCGGCGAAAGAACTTGCATTGATGCTTAACGTAGCGCCGGTCAGTGCCGCAGCCATGGTTTCTACGATCAACGCTTGCCCGGCGCCTTTGTAACCGCCTGCCGGAACCATGGTACCGCCCAAAGCGGTTTTCGGGTCGGTGGTCGCGTTACCGTCTTTATCCAATGCCCAGCCTTCGGGAATAGGTTCGTCGTTATTTGCGTGTACGATGATTTCGCTTTTTGCAACTACGCTGGACGATTGGTCGACGACGAAAACGGCCTCGTCGTTATCGCCTGGAACCGCACATGAAATCGGATTGGTTCCGAATACCGCTTTAACACCACCATAAGGCGCAATCGATGCGGGTGCATTGGTGAACGCCAATGCGACCAGCCCATTGTTTGCCAGTTTTTCGGTGTGATAACCCAAAACACCGCAGTTGTACGAGTTGACCACGCTGAGTGCTGCGACGCCGAGTTCTTTTGCACGGGGGATCAGGTTTTCAAAGCCAAGATCGATAGCGGGATGGGCGAAACCGTCTTTCGCGTCCACAGTCAGTGCTGAACCTTTGTCGTTAACCATTATAGGTTCGGCGTTGCCGTCAACTTTACCGCAGCGCGCGTGCTCGCAGTAAGTCGGTAAGCGAGCAAGACCATGACTGTGAATACCGTCGAGTTCCGACGCTACTACCGATTCGGTCACCGAGCGCGCGTTGTTATCGCCGGTGTTGCTGGCTGTCAGCGATCTATACGTTAAATCGGAAACTTCGTCGATGGAAAGATTGATTGTCGTCATGTTTTATTCGCGTTGTTCAGAATCATGTCCGCCGCTTTTTCGCTAATCATGATTGTTGGTGCATTGGTGTTGCCAGAGGTGATAGTCGGCATGATGTAGTCGTACTGAGGTTTGATATCAGGCATCTGGAAAGATAAATTCAGTACTATCAAGTTAACAAGATGGAAACAAACTGCTGTGCCCACGCATTGAATTCAGGTTGCTTAACAATCAAGGAATATTATGGCAATTGATTTCGTAAGACGACCGGTTTCGCTTGCTTTCGTCTCATACGGATGTTCAACATTTCCACTAAAACGGAGAAACCCATGGCAAAGTAGATATAACCCTTGGGCACATGCATATCCAGTCCATCTCCTATTAAAACAACTCCTACGAGGATAAGGAAACTTAGCGCCAGCATTTTTATACTCGGATGTGCATCGACAAACTCGCCAATCGTCTTAGCGGCGAACATCATTACAGCAACGGCGATGATGATCGCTATTACCATTACCGGGACATCATCAGCCATGCCGACGGCGGTTATAACGGAATCCAATGAAAAAATAATGTCGATGACCGCGATCTGGCCAAGGATCAACCAATATCTTGAAGAAATATTTCCCTGACTCTGCGTTTCTTCCGCCCCCTCAAGACTCTCCCAAATCTCCTGGGTGCTTTTCCACAGCAGAAACAGGCCACCTGAAATCATAATTAGGTCGCGTCCCGAAATTTCCTGGTTGAAAATGGTAAACAAGGGACTCGTTAGTCGCATCATCCAGGCCAGTGACAACAAAAGCAAAATCCGCGTGACCATTGCCAACGCTAACCCGATTATCCTTGCGGAGTTTCTACGATCTTTAGGTAGGCGGCTTACAACAATTGAAATAAAAATAATATTGTCAATGCCCAATACAATCTCTAAAGCGGTCAGTGTTGCTAATGCCAACCAAGCTTCCGGATTTGCAACCCATTCAAACATTTGTTCTCTCTCGGCAAAAATTTTTGGTTCAGTAAAAAGCGGAGTCGTTCAAAAGCTTAATTTTTATCACTGGCGATATTAGAGTACTTTTCCCTAGGAGATGTGCTTAATCGATGGTCAGAGGCAGTAGCCTGATGTTTGACGATAGATTAATCGAGTCCGTAGAAGTTAAGTTGTCAATGCCTGCCAGGTTTGTCTGGATTTTTCTTTGTTACTCGTCTTCGGCCAACATCGCTAAATCGTTGGCGGCCTCACGCAACAATGGTAGGTAGCGTTCACTTTGATTGATGGAGATACGCGACGCCGGAGCCTGAATTGCGAGCGAGCTATAAAATCTGCCTCGCTTGTCCTTGATAGGTACCGCGATAGCGACAACATCATCATAAAACTCCTGGTTGTCGATCGAAAACTGTTGTCGCTCGATATTATCGACTTCGGCGAGCAGCATGTTGGGATTGGTAATCGTGTTTTTTGCGCGAGCCTCAAGTCTTAGCTTACTGATTACCGCCTTGCGCCGCGGTTTTAGTAGCGTACTCAGGTAAAGTTTGCCGCTCGCGGTGCAGTAAAGTGGAACCCGCATCCCGATTGAAAACTGCAGTCGCAAAGGTTCCTTGGTTTCAACGCGATCGGAATAGGCCATGTACAGACCATCAGGGTAGGCGATATTACAGGTTTCACCGACCTCTTCTGACAGTTCGGTCAGTATGGCGTGGCGTGTGGCACCGAAACGAGAATTGGCCAGTACGCCGACAGCAACATCAAAAAGGCGTTTGCCGGCCTGATAACTTTTACCATCGATTCTCTTGAGCAGGTATCCACGCGCTTCGAGCGTGGCGCAAAGCCGGTGCGCGGTTGCCTTGGGCAGGTTCAGCGCCTCGTTGATCTCGGTTGCGCTAAGCGGCTTCGTCGATGCGGCGACGGTGTCGAGAATATCAAGCACCCGCTTGATCGTGGAGCCGCGTTCGCGCTTCATATGTGTCGGCCTTTGCCAGGAAAGATATCAGCCTGCCAGGCGCCTGGATTGTAGCAGTTGCACCATGATGATTTACCCACCAGACATTATTTTGGGTAACCAAAGCACCATTTGCGGGAAGGCAAACAGCAGGATGAGACCAATGAGCTGAATTCCCATGAACTGGATCATGCCCAGATAGATGTCCTTGAGATCCCAATTCGGCACGACCCCCTTCAGGAAGTAGGCCGACAAGGCCACAGGAGGGGATAGCCACGCTGTCTGCAGGTTCACCGCGACCAGTATGCCAAACCAGACCATCAGGTCGTAGCGATCCAGCCCATGGACGTCCAGCACCTCGACAGTCGGCAGTAAAATCGGCACAACGATCAGAACAATAGGCACCCACTCCAGTGGCCATCCCAGAAGGAAGATCAATGTCATAACCAGAATCAGAATGAGGTAAGGCGACATGTCGAGACCAAGCAGCAACTCGGTCAACATTTTTGGCGTGCCCAAAGCACTGAATTCGGCGCCAAAGAAGTTGGATGCGGCAACCAGGAACATGATCAAAACTGTGATCTCCAGGGCTTTGACCAGGCTGTCAAAGAAACTGGGAAAGGTGAACTTGCGATAACCGATAGATAACAAGATGGCACCAAAGGCACCCATTGCCGCAGCTTCGGCAGGTGTTGCAAAGCCAAGGAGAATCGACCCCAAAGCAAAAGAAATCAGAATCGTCGGAGGCATGAGTCCTCTGAAGAACTCGTCCCAGAGTGCCGAGAAACGAAACTCACTTTCAGCGGCAGCGCTGTAAATCGGCCGTCCCAAATACGCCAAAAGCACGGTGAATGCAGCAAAGATGATCGACCAGATCGGTAGGCCACCGCCCTCGCCCATATTCGCAACAATCATATAGAGGTGGAAGAATACCGCGATCGGAACAACCATCTTGAGCACATTCAACCGTCGGTATGCGGCATAGGCGACGGCGCAGGTAATGATCAACGCGATCAAACCGCCAAACGGGATCACCCCTCCAAATGTACCGCTCAAGCCAAGCCCAAAGATTCGGCAAACCGTCAAAAGGCCGAGGCAGATCAGCGCCACCTCAGCACCATAGAAAGAGGAGGTTTCGGGTTGGTCCTCTTCTGCCAAAATGGGTCCAAGTTTCGGATTCAGCCAGCAGCGTCCAAGCGTGTAGAGCAGGTACAGGGACGCCAGTAGGGCGCCGGGAATAAAAGCTGCCCGGAACAGGTCGAGGGTGGAGACTTCCAGAACCGGTCCCATGACGATCAGCATAATCGAGGGCGGGATCAGGATGCCCAACGTGCCGCCGGCCGTGATAGTGCCTGCCGCAAGCTGAACGTTATAGCCGGACCGACTCATGGTCGCCCCGGCCATAATCCCAAGCAGGGTCACAGAAGCACCCACGATGCCAGTGGCGGCTGCAAAAATGGTGGATACGATCAGCACGGCGATGAACAGCGCGCCGCGGACCCGCGCCATGATCATCTGGATCGACGCGAACAGCCGGTCCATCAAGCCTGCCGCTTCCATGATAATCCCCATTAGCACAAAGAGCGGCACTGCCATGAGCTGATCGTTCAACATGGTGGAGTTGGTGTTCAGCGTCATCAGCAGCGTGGTCAGCTTGAAGTTGGAACCCCAGATACCGAAGACAAAGGCAAGGAAGATCAACGTGAACGAAATGGGGAAGCCGATAAAGATCACGAACAGCATGGCGCCCAACATGATCAATCCGATAGTAGCCTTGTCCATCTCCGGGCGGGCAGACATGATCTTGGAAAACCATTCGCCACCGGGGACCAGGTCCGGTTTGAAAACGGCCAGAACAAGCCAGGTCAACGCAATTAAATAAATCGGTAAGGCACGGACAAACCAACGTTCTCGCTCTTTACCCATCTTGTGAAATGCACGGAAAATCTCAGGGATGCCTTGTAGCAACAGGAGCAAGCCACCGACCGGCATCGCCAGGCGCGCGGGCCACAAAAGCGGTCCCCAGGCGCTGTCGATCTGCATGGTTTCATTTGTCGAATAGGCCAGCCACCAGAACTGTGAGGCGATCACAGTGAAGAAGATCATCGAAGGAATAAAGAACAAGAGATACAGTGCCGCATCCACCGTGGCTTGCGTCTTTGCTGACCAGTTTCGATACAGGAAATCGGCGCGGATATGAACCCCACGCATCAGTCCATAACCCGCGGCCGCCATGAAGAGCACCCCGGCTAACATACGGCTGGTGTCATACACCCAAAGTGTGGGGCCAAGCCCAATGGCCCGGGCGAAATTTTCGAACCCGGCATCTTGCAGGATCGCGAAGGAGTTTCGCGAAATGACTTCGAAAACCACAACTGCAATGAGCGGTACCATGAGCAGGGCTATAATTTGGCCCGCGCGATGGTTGAGGACGTCAATGGCTGCCGTAATCGGGCGTTGCCAGGCCGTCATATCTTCTGGCGTTTCACCCGGTGCCTCAGCACGCCGCTCCGCAATCAGTTCGTCAGCAATCTCGAGTTCTTCTGGATTTACTTCTTCTTCAGCCATGCCTCTTCTCCTCGTTAGGTTAGAACTCGTTTTGAGCTCTCATTATTTGTACTGGGCCAAGGCCCTTCCTTAAAGAAACTTCGAAGCGAGGCCCTGACGGCCTCGCCAAGAAGTCACTTACTACTTGATATTACTTGAGTGTGTCTGCGTGTGTTATTACTTGAGTGTGTCTGCGTGTGCACGACCCAAACTTGCGTTTGAGGTCTGAGCACCAGCCCAAAAAGGTACGACGGTGTCAGCGAAATCTTTTTGCGACTGCCATACTTCGGCAAAGAACTCATTTTCTGCCGCTGCGGCTTCAAGCGACTTTTTAGCTGCCGCCATGTACTCGGTAAAGTAATCCGCCGGCGTATCTTCCAGAATAACGCCGTGATTATCCGTCAGATCTTTCAGCGCCTTGCCGTTCTCAAAGATTCGGTAGGACATGGATTTTGACAGAGACGCGTTTGCCGCCACTTCCAGTGCTTTCTTCTCGAGGTCGCTCAGCGAGTCGTAGAAATCGCCATTCACATACATGTCCGCGTTCACGGTCACCTGGTGCAGACCCTGGAGGTAGTAGTGCTTGAGCACTTTCTGGAAACCGAAGACGGAGTCAGGCTTGGGGCAACACCATTCTGCTGCGTCGATCGTGCCTTTCTCAAGCGCTGGCAGGATATCGCCGCCGCCCATCGCAACCGCCGGAACGCCAACTTCTGCGTATGCAGCACCAACCATGCCCGGAGGAGCACGGAAGCGCATTTCACGGAAGTCATCCATCGACTCGATCGGCTCCGGGAACCAGCCGAGTGCCTCAGGACCCACTGGCTGCAGCATGAATCCCTTGACGTTCACACCCATCTCATCCCACAGGCGATCATACAGCTCCTTGCCACCGCCGTATTGGAACCAGCTGAGGAAAGCCATGTTATCGAGGCCGACACCGGCACCCGCAACTGGCGCGCCGAACAGGTTAGCTGCAACATGTTTGCCACCCCAGTAGTGTGTCCAGGCAAAACCACCTTCAACGAGGCCCGCGTCGACAGCATCCATGATGTCGCGTGGTCCAACAACAGCGCCTGCCGGCAGCACTTCGATGGAGAGCGACCCGTTAGTCAAAGCTGCTACATCATTACCGAATTCCTGCAACATAACGACTTCGTCAGCTGTATTGGGTAGTACCGACTGGATACGTAAGACCTTGTCAGCCGCCATGGCAGACGATGCCATGAAGGCCAAGGCTGCTGCACTAGCAGCAATATTTTTTAGTTTGATCATATCTACTCCTATTGATTAAGAAAGCCTTCGCCAAGTTATGCGTCGCGAGGCTGAAGGCAGCGCCCCGGCGCTTGTTGAGTCGGCGATCCGACCTCAATTGAATACAGGAAGCCGATAAAATTAGTTTAAATGAGACTCCCAGTCTCGATGTTACAGTTTTTTCAATTGAGTAACAGAGCTAAATACCTATAATTTTTTCTTGGTATCCCTAAACCGAACTTGATGGAGCTATTTCGGAGTTAGAACCATTTAACAGATCCGCTAAAGTGCCTTAAATGAGAAAATTTGTTCCTTTTTAGTTCTGCTTATTGTATCGTCGAGGTGAACCGTATAATGATAAGGGACTCGTGGATCAATTCGACTATATCATCGTTGGCGCCGGATCGGCGGGCTGCGTGCTCGCCAATCGGCTGTCGGCAAATCCGGCGCACAAGGTGCTGTTACTCGAGGCCGGCGGCAGGGACTTAAGCCCGTGGCTGCACATTCCGGTCGGTTATTTCAAGACCATGCACAACCCGGCTTTCGACTGGTGTTACATGACCGAACCCGATCCTGGCATTGCCAACCGCCAGCTGCAATGGCCGCGCGGTAAAGTGCTTGGCGGTTCCAGCGCGCTCAACGGTTTACTCTACGTGCGCGGTCAGCCGGAGGACTATGATCGCTGGGCCGAGCTTGGTAATCCTGGCTGGAGTTTTCACGAGGTGCTACCGTACTTCAAGAAATCGGAAGACAATGATCGTGGCGCCGACGAGTTTCACGGTGTGGGTGGGTTGCAAAAGGTGTCGGACCTGCGCCTGCGGCGCCCGATTGCCGAACATTTCATCCAGGCCGCCACCGAAATCGGCATTCCGCTGAACGAAGACTACAACGGCAGCCAGCAAGAGGGTGTCGGTTATTTCCAGCAAACCGCGTATAACGGCTTCCGCTGGAGTACCGCGAAAAGTTTCCTGCGCCCCGCCAAGGGCCGCGACAATCTTAGCGTGGTGACCCGCGCCCAGGTCACCAGCCTCGCCTTCGACGGCAAACACGTCACCGGGGTCAACTACCGGCGCGGGGACGAACACAAGACTGCGAACGCCGGCGCCGAAGTCATTCTCAGCGCTGGTGCGATCAATTCACCGCAAATCCTGCAAAATTCCGGTGTCGGCGATCCGGCATGGCTGCAACAGGCCGGCATCGATACGCGCCACGCGCTGCCCGGCGTCGGCAAAAACCTGCAGGATCATCTGCAGATACGCCTGGTTTTCAAGACCAATAAGCGCACCCTCAATGATGAATTGAACAACCCGCTCAAACGCATGATGGTTGGCATGCAGTACATGCTGACCCGCACCGGGCCTTTGACCCTGGCGGCGAGCCAGGTTGCGATCTTCACGCGCTCCAGCGATAACGTCGAGCGCCCAGACATCCAGTTCCACATGCAGCCGCTTTCGGCTGACAAGCCCGGCGACGGTGTGCACCCGTTTTCGGCATTCACGTCGTCGGTATGCCAGCTGCGTCCTTTCAGTCGCGGCGAAGTCGTGGTCGAATTCAGCGATCCGATGGCCTACCCCAAAATTTACCCGAATTATTTATCCGATGAGCGCGACTGTGCGGTTGCGATCGGCGGGATCAAGGTCGCGCGCCGTATTGTCGAGGCGCCTTCCCTGCGAAACTGTGTCATCGACGAATACGCGCCGGGCCGCGAATTCCAGAGCGACGAGGAACTGCTCGATGCGGCACGCCGCCACAGTCAGACGATTTATCACCCGACGTCGACCTGCAAGATGGGAAACGACGATGCGGCCGTGGTCGATCATCAACTGCGGGTGCACGGAATCGAAGGTTTGCGCGTCGCCGATGCGTCGATCATGCCGGAAATCGTGTCGGGCAATACCAACGCGCCGACAATCATGATTGCGGAGAAGGCAGCCGACATGATTCTGGGGAAAAAGTAGTCATTTGATTGCAATACCGTTTAAAAAATTGCAAATCTGACGGTCGATTGAATCAACGATTGATATAAATCACGACGCGCGTGTACCCTTTACCGCATAGTAAACAAACACCTAACTGACTGGGAGAACAAAATGTACAAAACCATTCTGGTACCGACCGACATTGCCCACATCGCCGAGGGGAAGCCCGCCATAGACCTCGCCGTGGCCCACGCCTCTGACGACACGCGTATCGTGTTACTCAACGTCGTCGAGGAAATTCCAGGCTGGGCATCGGTTGCCATTCCTAAGGAGGTCATCCAGAAATCGACCACCGATGCACAGGATGAACTGAAAGCCGTGGCCAATGCCAGCGGCCGCGAAATGGACGTGATCGTACGTACAGGCCATTCCTATACGACCATTCTCGACGTGGCCGAGGAAGTCGACTCCGATCTCATCATCATAGCGTCGCATCGCCCGGGACTGCAGGATTATTTACTCGGCTCCACCGCGGCCAAGGTGGTACGCCACGCACCCTGCTCGGTGCTCGTCGTTCGCCCCTAACTGTCACGATATAAACCTCATCAAGATACCGAGAATCATCCAGTCTCCCACGGCGTTTCTTGATCGATTGGGCATATGTTGATCCAAATTTTCTACACCGGTTGCGGATGAATTGCTTGGCGAGTTGAGCAGGATTCGTACTGAAAAGATTGGCGTTGATAACGAAGAAATTGTGTAGGGCATGATTGCCGTGTCCGTACCGGTAAAAGATCATCGTGGTCGAATGTACGCCGGTCTCGCCTTGCATGCACCGGTCGCGCGAATGTCTCTGGACAAGGCGCGACGTTTTGTACCGCGATTGCGCGAGGCGGCGCGTGAATTGTCGGCAAAACCGCTCGAGTGATAAGGCTTGAAATCCTCCTTGCGTTTAAAAATCGCAGCACTCAACGCCGGCAATTGGAACGACTATCAGTCGCAAATTGAAGCAATCGAAATGCGTGTGTACGAACCCGCGCGGCGCGATGACCTGGCAACGCTAGAGCGCATTGCCTGTCACCCGAAAAGTGCGTCCGTTATCGCGCTGGATGGCGCTAATCTCATCGGCTTTTGCATGGGTGCGCCTTTGGAAGAGTTTCCGAATGTCGCCGGCGCGAATAGCGATAGCAACTGGGGAAAACAAAACACACTCTACTCAGCCGATACCGCGATTCATCCTGACTATCACGGGCATGGTGTCGCGCGACGATTGAAAGTGCATCAACTGGAGCGGGCGCGCGAGTTGGGATTTTCGTATTTATCCGGCCGTAACCGGGAAGGTCTTGCGGATGCCATGTGGCATATCAACCAAACTTTGGGCGCCGTTGTCGATCAACGATTGGAAAACGACTACGACGATGATATTCAACCGAATGTTTGTATCTACTACAAGGTTGATTTGGGAGAGTGACGATTGGTTTTTCGGCGACACGCTCCTTCCCTCTTGACGGGGGAAGGCTCGATGAGAGGTGTAAAGACTCTTTGCTGAACTTAATTGACGTTTTTATTTCATTAAAAATGTTATCCATCAGAAAATACCGCTGGGTAATCCTTATCGCCGGTTGCGCGATATCACCAATCAGTTTCGCTGCATCATTCACACATTTGTTTATCTTTGGCGACAGCCTTTCCGACACCGGCAATCGCGCCAGCACCTCATTGCCCTTTGTGTGGCCGTATTACAAAAATCGTGTCAGCAACGGCCCAGTTGCGGTTGATCAGCTCGGCGCAAGATTAAGTCTGCCTGTCGATGCATCGTTGCATTTGGTGGGTCAATCAGGTGGCACGAATTACGCAGTTGCGGGTGCCATCGCGCGAGGCACCGGAAGTATTGATCTAGATCGGCAAGTGGATGCCTTTCTGGCCCGGTTTACCAATCAAGCACCTACCGACGCGCTGTATGTCATGATGATTGGAGCGAACGATGTGCGCGATGCGATTGTTACAACGAATAGCAGTGCGGCAAACCAGATAGTCGATAACGCTGCTGCACAGGTAAAAACACAGCTAAATCGATTGATAGCGGCGGGAGCGCGCCATATTGCGGTGGCTAATATTCCCGATCTTGGCGCCACGCCGGAGGCGCGCATCGTCGCGCAACAAAATGGCGACCCCGGTCTGATTGCGCGAGCTACCCAGTTGTCTCAACGCTTTAATAATCAATTATCAAGTCGTACACAGCAAGTCGAATTGGCATCAGGTATCGATCTGATCGAATTCGATTTCTTTGTGCAGTTCAACTCGTTGCTGGCAAACGCGAGCGCGTTGGGATTTACCAATACGACCGATGCTTGTTTCGAACCCGATTCGCTGGGTTTCCATCCCGATTGTTTTCTTGGCGCGGGTTTTGACCGGTTTGTATTCTTCGACGAACTGCATCCAACAGCGAAAACACACAAGCTAATCGGCAATGCGTTGTTTGATGCGATCGATTCTCATGTGCCTTCAACAACAGGCAACGGCCATCTTGGCCTGGAAGGTATTCTGCTATTGTTGCTGGATGATTGACCTTATCCTGGATGCGGAATCGAGTAGTGAATGTTAGTTAACTATCAGATTAACTTCGCCACAAAATTTATCGTAAAGTAGACGCGTTAGGGCAACAAGGTAACCATGCAAACATACGACTACAAAGCAGGTGGCGTTCCGGTGTTGATGAGTATCCCGCATTTGTCCCGTGCGATTCCGGAACAGATGGCAACGCACATGACCGACGCAGGACGGCAGGCAGTGGACACTGATTGGGACCTCGATCGTCTATATGATTTTGCGTCTGAGCTTGGGTTGCATGTGATTACGCCTATGTTTTCGCGTAACGTCATCGATCTTAATCGTGCGCCGGATGGCGCCGCTCTGTATGCAGGCGCGAACAACACTGAGCTTGTACCTACATCTACGTTTCACAATCAGAAAATATATCTGGACAGTCGTGTGCCGGGTGACGATGAAATAGAGCGACGCAGGGATCAATATTGGAAACCGTATCATTCGTGTATTCAGGAAACGCTGGGTAAAATAAAAAATCAATTCGGTCAGGCCTTGTTGTTTGATTGTCATTCCATACGCTCGCAAGTGCCGCGTTTTTTTGCGGGAAAGCTTCTGGATTTTAATCTGGGGACGGCCGATGGAGTAAGTTGTTCAATCGGGCTACGATCGGTGCTGGCCGCAACGCTCGAAAAACACCATGAGTACACGCTGGCCGTGGATGGCCGTTTTAAAGGTGGATATATCACCAGGCACTACGGCGATCCTGACAACGGTATACATGCTTTTCAAATGGAATTGTCGCAGGCGACTTATGCCGATCCGGAATCACCTTATCAATTCAGCGAAGCCTTGGCTGATCGTGTGCGTCCCGCGTTACGTGAAATGCTGGAAGCCGCACGTCATTGGATTAGTCATAGCGCGGAATAAAAGCGTGTTGTGTAGGAGGTGGTTTTTTCGCCGCGAGGGCGCGCCTCCCACAAGTAATGTTAATTTTCGCGATGTATTAATGGGATTGGTGCTTTACTACGAAGCTAGCAGAGCAGTTTTTCTTAATACCGCAATGACTAAGTATTCTTGTTGGAGCGGCGCCTCGCCGCGATGATCGTGGCCTGGAAATTCGGTAAATCTCTTGGAAAAAGAAAAACCGCATAGTTGTGATCTTCGAAAAGGAAGATACTCTGAAACTGGTCGCATCTATATCGTCACAACCGTCACCCATAAACGCAAACGAATTTTTTCCGATTTGTACTGTGGTCGTATTCTTGTGCAAAGTTTGATGCGTGAAAACGAGAATTGCGAATCGTTGGCATATGTTGTAATGCCAGATCATTTGCATTGGTTAGTTCAGCTGGGTCCAAACACCTCGTTGAGTAAACTGGTGCAAAGAGTAAAATCAGTTTCTGCCCACAGAATTAATTCACTTCTGGGTCGCAAACGCTCCGTGTGGCAAAACGGTTATCATGATCATGCATTAAGGTCTGAGGAAAACTTACAAGATACCGCCCGGTATATCGTTGCCAATCCTTTGAGGGCCGGTCTCGTAAAGCAAATTGGCGATTATCCTTTGTGGGATGCGGTTTGGTTATAATTCCTGTCGCCGCGAGGGCGCGCCTCCAACATGTAGTGCTAATCAAAACGGTGTTTTAGCTGAATAGTGTTTTACTGCGATGATCGGTATTCTTGTTGGGAGCGGCGCCTCGCCACGATAGATTTACCGGAAAATCAGAACAAACAAAGCCAGGCGATGCCCCCCGGTATCGCCTGACTCGTTTTCTTCCCCGTCCCGCACAACGCTAGTTAAGTTGTGAGTGATACTTTAGTCCTGTGAAAATAAAAAAACCTCATCCATATGGATGAGGTTTTCAAAAAAAATCGGCTTTTTTAGCCTTTTTTAGAAGATTTTTAGCTTTTCAGTCATCCAGCGATGACGCGCGGGCAGTTCGTCTTTGACGATCTGGCGCAAAATGGCTCCTGTGCGTTTGATGATGCGCTTTTTAAAATCGCCGAATTCACCCTTGTGATTGACGAGATAAAGACTGCGGGTGAGTTCCGGTTCCGGTAATGGCAGACTGCGCAACTTTGAAAGATGCGCTTTTGCATGTATCAGACATAGCGGCGTTGTGATAGCCCAGCCTAGTCCTTCTGCGACCATGGGAATGACGGTTTCAGTTCCGTCGAACTCAAGTCTCGATGGCGCATCAATGCGCAGCCAGCGCAGGTGTTGTTCAATTTGTGCGCCGATGCGCGAGCGCCGGCTGTAACGCACTAATGGGTTTCTTTCCGCTAAGGCTTGTAACGAGACCTTGTCTGTTTTGGTCGATTCCGACGCGGGTAACACCAATACAAAAGGCTCGCGATACAACAAGGTGTTTTCAAGATTGTTGAATTCTTCAAGTGGATTGGGAGAAACGATAAAGTCCAGCGAACGGCGTAATAACTCACTTTCCAAGCCGGGTGAAATACCTGACCACACCAACAACTGTTGTGCTTGTTGTTGTAGTGAGTGAATCAGCTTCGGGCCGACGGTGGCGGAAAAAGAATCGATCAATCCAATGCTTGCCTGCGGCACTGCGGTGGAATCCGAGCCGCGTACCAGGGCATCGATTTGATCGGCCTCCGATAAAAAGCGCCGCGCCTGATCGATCAAAATCGAACCCGCCGGAGTGGGGCGCAGCGGCCGCAGTCTGCGATCAAACAATGCCGCGCCGAAATGTTCTTCCAGGGTTTTTAGGGCGTGTGACACTGCTGGCTGGGTCATGCCCAGTTGCCGCGCGGCCAACGTCATATTGCCGGTATCTGCTAATGTAAGCACCGTTTGTAAGGACTTTAGATCAAACCCAGCGGATCGCATAAATAAATAAAACTAATGAAGACTAATAATTGTATTCATAGTATCTCATATCGGCAGTACCGTTTCGATTACATTTCTGTCTCCATGGTTTTCTGAAATCGCGAATATTCAACAGCAATCGAAGAATGCGCAAGTACTCAGTATTTAGTCTGGCGCGCAATGCGTTAACCGGCCACAAAAACTGGCAGGCCGCCTGGCGCAGTCCGGAGCCAAAAAAAGAATACGATGTCGTGATCATTGGCGGCGGCGGGCACGGTTTGGCGACGGCTTACTATCTTGCCAAAGAACACGGCGTGACCAATGTAGCCGTAGTGGAAAAAGGTTGGCTGGGCGGTGGTAATACCGGCCGCAACACCACCATCGTGCGATCGAATTACATGCTTGAAGCGAACGCGCATTTCTACGAAAAGTCGCTGCAGTTGTGGGAAGGACTATCTCAGGACCTCAACTTTAACGTTATGTTTAGTCAGCGAGGTGTGATCAATCTTGCACACAGCGACCCGCAATTGGATTCATTCGCACGTCGCGGCAACGCCATGCGGTTGAACGGGATCGATGCGGAAATGTTAACCCGCGAACAGATTCAGGAAATGGTTCCCTTATTGGATTGTTCTCCGAGTGCGCGTTACCCGGTAATGGGTGGATTAATTCAACGGCGTGGCGGCACGGCGCGGCACGATGCAGTTGCCTGGGGATATGCACGGGCGGCGGATGCAAGTGGTGTCGATATTATTCAAAACTGCGAAGTGACCGGCATTCGTCGCGAGGGTAATCGCGTTGTCGGTGTCGAGACTTCGCGCGGTTATATCGGTGCGAAAAAAGTGGGTATTGTGGTGGCGGGCAACAGCAGTCGTCTTGCGTCTATGGCGGGTATTCGTTTGCCGATTGAATCCCATGTGTTGCAGGCGATGGTCACTGAACCGATCAAACCGTTGATTGATACCGTCGTTACATCCGGTGCCACGCACTTATATATTAGTCAAACCGACAAAGGCGAGCTCGTGTTTGGCGGCGATTTGGATTTTTATAATTCCTATGCGCAACGCGGTAATCTGCCGTTGATTGAACACGTCATTCAATCCGCCATCACCATGTTTCCCTGTGTAAGCCGCTTACGTTTGATGCGTACCTGGGGCGGTGTAATGGATATGACCATGGACGGCAGCCCGATTATTGCGAAAATGCCGGTGGATGGTTTGTATCTCGACGGCGGTTGGTGTTACGGCGGATTTAAGGCAACGCCGGGTTCAGGCTGGTGTTTCGCGCATACCATCGCACGCGATGAACCGCATCCGTTGAATGCCGATTTCACGTTAGAGCGTTTTCACCAGGGTTATTTAATCGATGAACGTGGTGCCGGTGCATCACCGAAGTCGCATTGATGATGTTCGATTATAAGTTTTTGTCATTGCGAACCCATTCGACTTCGCTCAGGGCAGGCTCCGCGAAGCAATCTTGTTTCAATTCATACTGGATTGCCGCGTCGCGCGAAGCGCTCCTCGCAATGACAACAATTCTGAGAATGAAAAAGTGTTACTCATAAAATGTCCCTGGTGTGGTGAACGCGCCCAAACTGAATTTACCTATGGCGGCGATGCGAATATCGAACGCCCCGATCCCGATGCTGTCACGGAAGAACAATGGCTGGACCATATTTATCTGCGCGACAATCCACGCGGACCACATTCGGAATGGTGGCACCACAGTGCGGGCTGTCGGCGTTGGTTAAAGGTCAAACGCAACACCTGGACCCACGAAGTGCTGGACTCCGGTAAGCCCGGTGATGACTTAGGGGCGGACGCGCATGAGTAAGCAAGCTTATCGTCACACCAGCGGCGGACATATCAACCGTAACAAGCCGATTCATTTTACTTTCGACGGCGTAGGTTACGAGGGTTTTGAGGGCGATACTTTGGCATCCGCACTGTTGGCCAATGGCGTTCGCGTTGTCGGGCGTAGTTTTAAATACCATCGTCCGCGCGGTGTATTTGGTTTTGGAGTGGAAGAGCCGAACGCGTTAGTACATCTGCGCACTGGTGAGCGGCTGGAGCCAAATCTTAGAGCAACTCAAGTCGAGTTATATGATGGACTGACCGCAACAAGCCAAAACCGCTGGCCGTCAATTGACTTCGATGTTGGGCAAGTCAATAACACGTTTTCGAAGTTTCTACCTGCGGGGTTTTACTATAAAACCTTTATGTGGCCGGCTGCATGGTGGATGCGTTACGAGCATTTCATCCGCCGCGCCGCGGGTCTTGGAAACCCGCCTACGGAATCCGATCCGGACTCATATAGCAAACGCTATGCACATTGCGATGTGCTGGTTATCGGTGGCGGTCCGGCTGGGCTAATGGCAGCGACTTCGGCGGAACGCAGTGGCGCGCGCGTCATGATAGTGGATGAAAATGCAAACTGGGGCGGTGGTTTGCGTGGACAATCGAATCAAGACGGCAATGCACTGCAGTGGATGAGTTCAGTCATTAACGAACTCGAGTCAGCATCGTCCGTACGCATGTTGAATCGCACAACAGCATTCGGTTATTACGATCAAAATCTGATCGCCGTATGCGAACGCGTAGCCGATCACGTATCGCGACCT
This sequence comes from Arenicellales bacterium, assembly GCA_965216365.1. Classification (GTDB taxonomy): domain Bacteria; phylum Pseudomonadota; class Gammaproteobacteria; order Arenicellales; family CBDCFT01; genus CBDCFT01. The sequence goes on from CBDCFT010000010.1 coordinate 38,373, forward strand.
GCGGCACATCAACCACGACAACGCATCTGGTGGGTGCGCGCGAAACAAGTTGTATTAGCGACCGGCGCAATCGAACGGCCGATAGTGTTTGCACAAAACGATGTACCCGGTGTCATGCTGGCATCGGCAGTAAAGAACTACGCGTTACAGCACGGCGTAAAGTGCGGTAAACGCGCGGTTGTGTTTACCAATAATAACAGCGCCTACGAGACCGTCGCCGCTTTGCGCAATACAGGTGTGGAAGTTGCGGCGGTGGTGGATAGCCGACAAGCTGGCGAGGCAGGTGATGTAAATGCCGACCTAAGCGGTGTTGAAGTTTTACACGGCCATGTCGTCGTCGGCATGCGCGGAACAAAACAGGTTAGCGCGGTAAACGTGATGCAATACGACGGACAAAACGTTTCCGGCGAAAGTCGGCGCATTGAGTGTGATTTGTTGTGCGTATCGGGTGGTTGGAATCCAACAGTTCATTTGTTTTCGCAATCGCAAGGCAAACTTCGTTTCGATGACGACATCGCCGCATTTGTCCCCGGCGAATCAAGACAAGCGGAACGTTCAGTTGGTGCATGTAAAGGTACTTTTAGTCTTGCAGATTGTTTAGATGAAGGATTAGCCGCGGGGCGAGGCAGCAGCGTCGGATGCGGGCTACGAATCCGACAGAGTGGTTAAGCGGCCTGATGCGGACGATGTTGATTATTCCATTGAGCCACTGTGGCAGGTGCCGAATGTCAGCGGTAACTCCGGCAAACGATTTGTCGATGTGCAGAACGATGTAACCGCGAATGACGTTGGACTGGCGGCGCGTGAGGGGTATGAATCAGTCGAGCATTTAAAACGCTACACCACGCTCGGCATGGGAACGGATCAGGGCCGCACTAGTAACGTCAACGGCCTGGCCATTCTGGCAAATACGTTGGGCAAGGATATTCCAAGTGTCGGCACAACAACTTTTCGTCCGCCGTTCTCGCCCGTCACCATGGGTGCGCTGGGCGGCAGTGAAGTGTGCGAACACTTTGCGCCGCTGCGACGCACGCCTATGCACGATTGGCATTTGCGACACGGTGCGCAAATGGTCAATGCCGGTCTTTGGCAACGCGCACAATTTTATCCGCGCGCGGGTGAAGAGATGATGCAGACCATTTGGCGCGAGACCAAACACGTGCGTAGTCACGTTGGCGTTGTCGATGTCTCGACACTCGGCAAGATAGAAATCCAGGGACGCGATGCGGCGGAGTTTCTTGAGCGTGTTTACATAAATAAGTGGAAGAGCCTAAAAGTCGGCCGCGCGCGCTACGGACTCATGCTGCGTGAAGATGGGTTTTTGATGGACGACGGCACGACCACACGCGTTAGCGAGAATGAATATTACATGACCACCACCACGGCAAACGCAGGCCCGGTCATGGCGCACCTTGAATACTACGCACAAACCGTCTGGCCGGAATTGCATGTTCATTTAACCTCGGTGACCGATCAATGGGCGGGACTGGCGTTGGCTGGCCCGCATGCGCGTGATGTTTTGGCGGCTGCGGTCGACGACGCCGACGTGAGTAACGATGGGTTACCGTTCATGGGGCTGATCGAAACAACGATTTCGGGCATGCCGGTGCGCGTTTTTCGTATTACTTTTTCTGGCGAACTAGCGTACGAAATTCACATGCCATCGGATTACGGCGAAGCGGTATGGCAGGCGGTGCTCGATGTCGGAAAACAATGGAATATCGAACCATATGGTACAGAAGCCTTGAGTATCTTGCGTATTGAAAAAGGCCACGTCGTTGCGGCGGAGCTGGATGGCAGAACCATTCCAGCAGATTTCGGATTCGCCGGTATGCAGAAAAAAGAATCGGATTTCACCGGCAAGCGCTCGTTGGAACGCGAAGCGCTGCAACCCGAGCGGCGTAAATCATTCGTCGGATTGATTTCAGAATCAGGCGAGCAGATACCGAGAGGCTCGCAAATAGTGGAAAACCCAAACGCGCCGACTCCGGTAAAAATGCTCGGGCATGTCAGCTCGCAGTGTTACAGCCCGCATCTTGAAAAGTATATCGGACTTGCATTGATTGAAAATGCAAACCAATACAGTGAACAAGAAAAGGTTTTATACGCATCATCGCCGCTGGCAGGCAAGAATGTCCCGGTGAAAGTCGTGCATCATGTTTTTATCGATCCTGAAGGAGAGCGTTGTCGTGGCTAATATCATTCAACAATCCGCGCTCCTGGGACACTACACTGAAAATGAATTCGCCGGAGATGGTCACGGCGGGGCAGGCGTCATTTTGCGGGAACGCCGACCCGGCGCTATCGCACAAATCAACGGCGCACCCGACGAGTCCGAACTAAATACAAAACTAGGCGCATACGGGTTGGAACCCAGGTTAACGCCGAATCGATCCAGCCAGGGCAAAGGTATTCGCCTCATGTGGAACGGCCCAGGAATGTGGTTGGTTGAATCCGCCACCGTAGCATCTGCAGCCCTCGTCAGTGGTTTGCGTAGCGTGTTGAACGAAACCGGTGCAACCGTAACCGATCTGGGTCATGCGCGAACCGTAATTCGCATTACCGGACCCGCCGCACGCGATTTACTCAGCAAAGGCTCGCCCATCGATATCGAATCAATGCGTCCCAACGACTGTGCATCGACACTGCTCGGTTACCTCAGCGTTCTAATCAACACCATCGACGATGGTTTTGATATTTACGCCTTCCGCAGCTTCGGTCGCGCGCTGTGGGAATGGCTCACCCACGAAGCCCGGGAATTCGGTTACCAGGTCGCCACCGATTCATAATTGACTGTCACTGCGAGCAACGCGAAGCAATTTCTTATTAACGAATTGTAGGAGCGACCCCCGTCTTCACAGGGGCAGGCTTGGTTGCGAACAAAGAACTTTGAATTCTACGGCAACCGCCGAACAGGATACGGTCTTTCATGATCATCGTTTAATACTAGGTTCCAATACGACCATGAACGGTGATCAAGTGCGCCAGCTTCAGCGTTATCCAGTGCATCTTGAAATGCCTTCTCATCATAGTAACGGCGTGTCACCAAAATATCATCCACTGTTCCATATTGCATAACCAAACATAGAAACCGGTGTTCGTTCGATATCACTGTTTCCGGCGGTTCAAACCAATTTACCCTTTTTGCAACTGCAATTAACTCACCAATTGCAGCTTTTGATAATTTAGTCATAGCAATGTATTCAGTTGATATGTTCGTTTTCGTCGATTAAGCCCAATAAATAGAATTTAGGTGATACGCTGATATCGACATTGTCACGGTAAAACGTCACTTATAAAATAGAGATCCATTACTACAGGCAATGTGTGAAAATTTTTTATTGGTAATCTGCACGAGTAAGTGGCAGCCTCGCGAAAAAGGCTCGTCATTGCGAGCAAAGCGAAGCAATCTCGTTTGTAGGAGCGACCTTGGTCGCGAATTAATAGCATGCCGGTATGAACCGTAAAGCGGCGCAATGATCTATCTTTTCTTCCGAGATTTACTTGCGTCTCGGAAGCGGTAGCGAATAAGGCCCACTACCATGGACGCTAACGAAACAATCTTCGCGTGCTAAAACCCTTGTCATGCCGGACTTGATCCGGCATCCAGTCAATAGACTTTGGCCGCAGGCCGACAAATCATTTCATGTTCCCTTCAAACGCTTTTTTCACTGGATACCCGCCTGCGCGGGCATGACAACGAATGTGACATTGCGAGCCGCATCGCGGCTTCGCAATCTATTCCTGTTATGTAGGAGCGACCTTGGTCGCGAAGAGCCTTTATGTTGAGATTGTGAGTGACTACGACGTTGTCATTCACTTCGCTTTACAATCCTCCATAAAAAATCGGGCTGTCTCTCAAACCCCAGCCCAACAATCACTGAGGAGGGCATTCAAATAAAGCTCGATCAGTATAACTTATTTAGTCGCCATACAAGTTAATTGTTTCCCATGCCTAAGCAATATTTTTATCAAAATATCATCCATATGGATGAGGAAATGCAAACTGGCAATATGATATTAAGAAACTCGTGATGGGTTGCACTGATCGTAAGAATCCAGGCAACGCATGGAAGAAAGAAACCACGAATTAATCACCAAAAAGGAGAAGCGGTATGGTTAACAGGAGACAACCACAACTACTCGGTATTTTTACTTTCGTGATCATTGCCTTGATCCTGTTCACGGTACTACTCATTGCAATCTCCGACTCGGCGGATGCTGACCAAAGCAACAAGAAATCCATTGTTGGCACCTGGCTGCTAGAGGGTGATACGAATTTCCCAGTGCACCGCCCATCAAGGCATTGATGTCATTCGAGCGCGCTTTGACGAACTAAATTCCATCCTTTAGGTTCACCAAACGTGTGCATTCTTGCACAAGCGTCTCCCGCTTACGCGGAAATGGCTTTGGTGAAGGTCTTCGCCAAATCTCAGATTAAGTTCGTATAACACAGTTTACGGTGCAATCGTACTGCCACGAACTCTTCTCGCAGAAGTTGTCGTCATATTTTTATGCTATATGAATCTGAGGATGTTCATTCCATGCAGGTCAAATTTCAGGCTTCAATACCCGCATCCCGTCCGGCTCCGTCTAAACGGCGTTTATCATTCCGCCGCGGTACTATATGCGCACAGATCAGTAGATCGGGTTAACGGTAAAAACTGGTAGATGAGTTCGACTCAACATCGAACCTTTATGATCATCTATGTATATCGCTATCGTTTCAGTCGGCTGTTGAGTGTTAATTGATTAGTGCTTGCAAGCGTATAAGTTTATCTGGATGTGGTATTCCCCACAGAACCCAGTGCCGCTAAAGAGTTAGGATAATTTTTATTCTATAAAACGGAGTTTAACGAAATGACTACAACTAGCATTGATCGCGAGATGGCTAAGGAAACACGCTATATCGGCCCAGCAACACCGGATATGGCCGTTCTGGGGCCACTAAAATCTTTACCGGGAGTTTGGCACAGTCAGGGGCGAGGCTGGAATATGATTGCATTGCCAGTCTCTCCGTCGTTGATGACCGAGGATCAGGACAAACCTCCATTTAGAATTCTGATGAATCAATACAACGAGACACTAAAATTTTCAACGGTCGATACGAAAGTTCCTAATCGCGGTATTAAAGAGGATCAAAGCGGGGCAATCGATGATGCTACACAGTTCGTGGTGACTCTCGATTATGAGCAAAAAATCGCACAGGTAGAAGCAGAGGATTTTCCCAAAACCAATTTAGCTGGAGGGCCTGGTCTTGATATTCATCACGAGCCTGGGTTATGGCTCAACATGACTAACGAAAAGACCAATGGTCTTGATATCGCAAGATTAGCTTGTATTCCACATGGTAATTCTGTGCTGGCGCTTGGTAAGAGCGACAAATATGTGGGTGGTGCGAAAGAGATTCCACAGCTCAAGGGTGCTATTCACGAAGTGAGCGGGTTGCCCAACGGAAGATTGCCTTTGGACTTCACCGATGACGGCTATCTAGATCCTTATAAACATTACATTAATACTCCGTTTGTTGGAAATGCAGGCAGCATTCCGGGGTTTCCAGGATTCAGCCCGGAGGACATGAATGCGATTTTACGTTTTGCCCATGGCTCGGGGGATGATGTTGCACATACCACTCAGCTTACCGTCGACTCAACAATTGAGCGTGGTGGAGTGGTAAATATTCCATTCGTCGAAAAACAGGCTGATGCGGCAAGTATGAAGTCTACCTTTTGGATACAAGAGATGAAAAATAAAGAGACATCGGGTGAACGTGCGGGTAAGCCGAAGTTACGCTTACTTTACTCGCAGGTGGTGATGCTTGATTTCTTTTCCCCACGACGCGACGGTTTGCCGGGTCCTGCACGGTGGCCGCATATTAGTATTAACACTCTTGATAAATTAAGTGATGATGCCAGTTTTGAGGCTCCTCCACTTAAGTAGTGATGTTTCCGAAGTTTTAATTATAAGTTATTAACTCAATTTGGGCGGCTCTGTTAATTTGCTGAGAAATATTTATACGAATATAGACATCGAATAATTAGACAGAGCCGTGTTTGAGGGAGATCGAGTCTGTCAGGTTGATGACAGACTCGATCTCATCAATTCCGGTGTTTGAACCTAACTGGTTTGTTAAAGAAAAAATCCCATGCCTTGACCAGCATGGGATTTTTAATTCGACTCGTTAAACCAATGCGGATAAGGTATCTGGATGCGTGTTGGTCCTAAAAAGTGCGAATTCAAATTTACATTTCTAATATTTGCAGGCCCACTTATCCCGAGCTTTCCTATCAACGCGTCGGAACCGGCTATTGGTACTGGGCAACACATAGATACGGCCTGGTAAAAAACCCCCTGTGATCGTCCTGAAGGCGTGGAAATCCAGGGCGATCTAATCTGGTTTGCCGACACCTATAATGATCGAATCGTGCTTTATCGCATGTCGGGCGCTAACTAATGAATCATCCAAAAGCTTGAAACCGGGTAGACAAAACGCGGCATATTGCCGGATTACCGACTTCATCAGATAAAACTCACTAACAGTGTCTAATCTACGTTAAAAGATCCGTGGGCGTAATCCCGGGGGTAAATCGGTTTCCCGAGTCTTCACTGTGTTATAACCGATGGCTTGGATGGGCAGATGATAGGGCGCTATGTCAAATTTCAACAAAAAGAAGTCTCGGGACAAGTGAAGCTTGCTTTCGACTAACCCACGGACGTCAGTCCATGGAGATTTAGTTTTGAATCTATCTTCCTCCAGGTAATGTAATGACAACCCTCAATCCTCCTAAGGAGGATGATTTGAGCACAATCGATCCATACCAACTTGCAATAATATTCTTCACGCTAGATAACCCAATACCTGATCCATTCGTTTGTCTATCCAACTTAACGCCACGTTTCAACGCTTCGCTACGAAGTTCAAGAGCGATACCCGGCCCATCGTCCTCAACGTTAATTACCACATTACTGCCGTAAACTGATGAATTTATTTGCACGACAGATTTGGCCGCCTTAAAAGCATTCGTCGCTATTTCCTGAATACTTTCGAGCAAGTCCTGGTGGTCAATTTGAACGTTGATACGAGGATCGCAATCGACCACCCAATCAACATTCTTTTGTTTGGCAGATTCTTCCATATTCTGACTAATTTCGCTCAGCGTATGCGACAAATTAGTCATTGAATGTAGATTCTCTAACGCGACGGGACGACGGAAGCGTTGCAGATAATGTTCAATGGATCGATTCATATTCGAAGACTGCCGTTTCACGATATCGAACAACGGTCCTTCGCCCTTTACAGACTCATTCATCAGAACGGATAACGGCGTTTTCAAATTGTGTGCAAGATTTTCCACCTCGGTAAGATTCGCTTGCCGAATGACATCATGGAATTCATTGACTAAGGGTACAACTTCCGGTGGAAAATCACCGTGCAACCTATCGGATTTCCCCTCTTTGATGTCCGCCAGTTTTTTTCTCACAACATCGATTGGCATTAATCCAAACTTGATGCTGCTGTAAATCGCCAAAAATGTTCCAAAAACAAGAATTGCGAGGAGAGCACAGAGCATTAGCAGAACGTCGGTGCCGATTTCATCCAATCCCACATACCGTCCAGACAAACTGTATTGAAATGGTATGTTTAGATAGCGATGGGATATGTAGTTTGAGACAATCAGGCGTATATTTTCGTTAAGTGCGCCCTTTATCGGGTATATGGCGTATTCAAAACCCGGTGAGATAGTTCCTGAATTCACTGCCTTGACGTGCGAATTATCCTCCCTCTTTTCGGAAACTGACTCACCGGCACAATAAACCTTGAATTCGATGAGTTGACAGTCTCGTAATGAATGAGATTTGTGCAGGGAACCGTCTGAACCTCTTATTTGCCAGTACCATGCGGAGTATTCTTTCTCATACTGTCCTTCATCGAAATATTCGCTGATTGCGTGACGCACTTCACCAATATCGGCATTATTCTTGATGGGTAGGTTATTATGAAAATCTCTCAGCAGTTTCAGTTTCGTTATCAGGTTTTCATAGTAGACGTCGCGTTGGTAACGATCATAAAGAGAATAGATGGACACAATGGCTACTGCCGTAACTACAATACTCCACAAAGCACCCACTAGCATCAGGCGAACTGTTATAGAATTCAAAGAGATGATGTGATTCTTACTGAACATCTTCAGGGCAGCAAATTGTGTATCCGAAACCACGTCGTGTAACAATGTACTCTTTGCCCACTTTCTGTCTTAACTCGCGCACAAATACCTCGATCGTATTGGTTTCGGGGTGGTTATCCCATCCGTACAAATGATCCAGTAACGTATCTTTCGATACCACCTCATCACGATGAAGCAGTAAATATTCAATGAGCTGATAAGGTTTAGGGCGAAGACCAATTGGCGTGCCTTTTTTGAATAGGCACTGACGTTCCATATCAATTGATAGATCTCCGCAACTCAATAAGGGGCCACCATGTCCAGCCGCCTGGCGTATTAGCGCACGAAGGTTCGCAATGAGTTCCCACATAAGAAACGGTTTGGTCATGTAAGCTTCACAGCCGGCAGCCCATCCCGCCTTTCGGTCTTGTTCATCGGCCCGGGTAGACAGAATTAATACAGGCATGTTGAGATCTTCGCTGCGCCACTGTCTGATGACGTAAATCCCATCCATGATGGGCAGACCGACGTCCAGCACTACGGCATCGTAGGGAACAGTTCTACCCAAGAAGAGTGCTTCTTCACCATCACCGGCCGTACTAACTGTGAAGCCTGCGTCAACCAGCGCCTCTTCGATTTGTGAAGATTGATCTTGTTCGTCCTCGACAACAAGTATATGCATTGTCGGTACCAAGTCTGTTTTCGGCTAATTTACTCCAACCAAGATTAAATATAAATGAAATCGGGATTCGACATCATTTAAGCGAGTATTAGTAATTATGAGTTCATCGAAAAATGATTCTGTGCCATAAACTATTTCTTGCCGTAATTTAGAATCCTTTACTATGAGAAGCATTGTGAATCAATCGAACCTAAGAATTTACAAATGTCGCTGTTTTCAATTAATAGGAGCACGGAAAGGCGGTGTAAGTTGCATCCTCACGAATAACAATAAATTTCTAAGTCGCACAGACTTACTAATGCTAGTTACGATAAAACGTGCGCTTGACGATTTCGTGAACGAGATTCAATTGATGGACTCGCACGTCAGTTGTAGTGGTTCATCCGATGATCATATGGAGGCTAAGGAGAGTCTTTCCACTCTCACAATCATTCGGATGAAGGGTTTGTGCTTGATTCACTCACAAATTAAAGCTTTTTTGAAGTTCAAGGATAAATCACTAACCTGCCAAAAGAAGTCAGAGATAATATGAATTCGAATAATTGCCACCCGGTCGATTGTGCTCCAATGAATGGCGATACATGTGCACGTAATCTACTTCGTTCGGTGCAAGTACCGGTTCTCGTCATCCGTAGTATGGGTAATCGGGTTAGTGGTCTGGGTAAGGAGTGTCATTTTGCCGAAAAAATTCCCGGCTATAAACTGATTGACATCGATACTAACCGTCAGCTGACTTATCTCACTTTAGCCAACGTTGCAGTCGGTGTCGGCAAAGGGTGCGTCACGGGTTGGCGAAGTCAGCCGCTGGCGCAAGGAGTGGTGTCCACTATCATGTTCACGGATATTGTCGGTTCAACCACATTGGCTTCCCAATTAGGTGACCAAAAATGGACAGCATTGTTACGGTCACACCACGCCAAGGTGCGAAGAGTCCTTGCGAGTTATAGCGGTAGAGAGCAAGCGAGCACGGGTGACGGCTTGCATGCTACTTTCGATGCTCCAGCGAGGGCAATTCGCTGCGCATGTGAAATTCAAAATGTCGTGAGGAAACTCCGTCTGAGAGTGCGGATCGGGTTGCATACCGGAGAATGTGTCGCGACGTCGGAAGGCATCGAAGGTCTAGCCGTACACATAGCCGCTCGCGTCGCCGGACTAGCGGGTGGCGGTGAGATATTCGTATCACAAACGGTTAAAGATCTGGTGGCGGGTTCCAGTCTCGATTTTGTGCCGCGCGGTGAGCGTCAGCTGCGCGGCATCAATGATCCCTGGCGGTTGTATGCGGTAAAGCGGTGAGAGGATACGGCAGATCACGACCCGTCCGCGCCATCCACTCTCGCCCAATCATCCCGTTTTGTCAAATCGAAATTCCGTGTAACCGATATATGGATTGGCTCGCCATAATGCACATTTTGTCTGCAAGCACTGGCGATTACTGGCGTGCTTTACTAAGAGGTCTTTTAGGATATTGGTTTGTGTTGGTACGTAAATTACGAAAATCTCGAGAAGGTACGGATAAATTTTCGCCCAAATATCAGTTTTGTATTTACTTTTTGCTTGTTCGGCGTTAACTTAGTTTAAAGACGCGGGGGGAAGGTACAGGGTCGTGCTCGTAGAATTTAATGGTGTCGCTAAAGTTGATGGGAGGGACGCTACGACATGGATTACTCCAAGCCACTTGTTCAAAAAGTGAGGTTGTCTGGCGCGGCGAAATTACCATTTTTTTGGATTAGTCAAGATGTTTCAGATGTTCCCTCGCGTAAGACGAGCCTGGCACGAGGAAGCCTTCACCGGATACCGCTAAATAAGCGGGGGTTATGCGTAATAACCAAAGCCAATTAGTGGTGTTTTATGGACTTCCACCCTGTGATGTTTTCGGGTTGAAAGGCAATGATCAGTATTAGTGATTATCACAATATTGAACAAATTCACGAAGGCAGAAAATCAATCGTTTTTCGTGGGGTAAGTGACTTAGATGACCGTCCGGTAATACTAAAAATCAGGAAAAAAGTCGGCGGTGTATCGTCTCCTGAACATCCACTGACTCACGAGTTTGAAATTCTCCAACGAATCACCTCAGAGTTTGTTCCGAAGGTTTATGATCTAAAAACGAATGCTGAGCAATTAGTATTAGTGTGCGAGGATATCAGTGGTGAGCCTCTGAGTTCATTTGATCCCAAGTTTCCCACAAGTCTTCATGATCGATTGGAAGTCGCCTATAAACTTGCTGCTGCTCTTCACGAAGTTCATCTTACACAAGTTGTGCATAGAGACATAAATCCTTCCAACGTTATCTGGAACCCTGAGACAGAGCAGTTGCAGGTTATAGATTTTGGCCTCGCATTAACCCAGCAACAACTAGCTAACCAGCCGATATTGGATTCTGTATTTCAAGGAACACTCGCGTATATGGCGCCTGAGCAAACGGGAAGAGTAAATAAAAAAGTTGATAGCCGAACGGATTTATATTCGCTTGGTGCGACGCTCTACGAACTGTTTACGCACAAACCACCATTCTTGTCGGATAACGAACTCGAACTCATTCACGCGCATATTGCGAAACTTCCAAAAGCGCCTGTCGACATCGATTCTTTTGTGCCCGATATCGTTTCTAAAATCATAGTGAAGTTGTTATCGAAATCCGCGGAAGATCGCTACCAAACAGCATATGGCGTCAGTCATGACCTACTTACATGCCTTCAGCGACTGGATCAAAGTGGAACATGCACACCATTCGAATTGGCTCAACGCGATAAGCCCCATCAAATTATCTTCTCAAATAAATTTTATGGGAGACAGACAGAACTACAACGGTTAAAAGATGTTTACGGTAGAGTTAGCAATGGCTCCACAGAACTAGTTTTAGTCTCTGGATACGCGGGCGTAGGGAAAACCGCGTTAGTGGAGTTGTTTTCCCAACATGTTAGAAAACAGTAATGGGTACTTTGTCGCTGGTAAGTATGATCAGTTGCAAGGTGACGTTCCGTACAGTGCTTTTAAAGATGCACTCAGAAATCTACTTCGATTTGCACTAGGAGACGACGAAAGGCGGTTTGGCGAGTGGAGATCTAAGTTGTGCAGTGCGCTTGGAGCGAACGCCCAGATCGTAGTCGATTTTCTCCCTGAATTGCGGCTCGTAATGGGTGAACAACGGCCCGTTCCGGATTTGGAACCGAACGAATCTCAAAACAGATTTTATGAGGTTTTAAAAAGATTTCTGGCCGTCTTTGCAGATTTTGATAGACCGTTAGTTATTTTCCTCGATGACGTGCAGTGGATAGATCCGGCAACGCTAAGGTTTCTTCGAATAATCCTATGTGATCTGGACGTAAATAATTTGATGGTGATCGGTGCATATCGCAGCAATGAAGTCGATGGTATGCACCTACTAACACAAGGTATCTCATATTTCGAACACAATGGCGCGAATGTTAGTCATCTAGGGCTTGACGCATTAAGCCACACCGATGTTACACATTTATTAGCCGACACACTGGACGCGCCTAAGGACAAAGTATCCGGACTCGCAAAAGTTGCTATTCGGAAAACCAATGGCAATCCATTCTTTATAAAAGAGTTTATTTCTGCGAGTTATCAGAATGGATTGATTGAGTTCGATCTCGACAACTATAAATGGATTTGGAATGCGAAAAAAATCGATGAAATGGATATTACAGACAATGTTGTCGACTTGCTTAAGCAACGCATGAAGTCGCTGCCAGGATCTACAGTCGAAATACTCAATAAAGCCGCATGTGTGGGATCCGAATTTGGATTGGGTGAGGTTGCAAATATCGCGAATACAAAAAATAGCGATGCCTTTCAAGTTCTAAAACCAGCCATTGACGAAGGCTTTGTTTACGAAGTAGAGGAGCCTTCATTTGGAAACAATGGAAACTTAAATACGAGCATAACTAGCGACAATAAAAACTTCGCATTCTCGCACGATCGGATTCAACAAGCGGCATACTCTCTAACAACTGATGACGATAGAAATGCGATTCATCTCAAAATAGGTCGCTACCAGATGGCGCAATTGTCTGACGATAAGCCCCAAGCGTTTTCCTTTGACGCCGTTGATCATTTGAATCGAGGGCAAGATCTCATTACCAGTGACAGCGAGATCTTAAAATTATCGCAGCTAAACCTGGCCGCGGGAATACAGGCTAAAAAAGCTGGAGCGTACCGAGCGGCAAATAGCTACTTGGAGACTGCCAGAGAACTCACTTCGGAAAAAGATTTGTCCGTAGAGACTAAGTTTCTTTTTGAACTGTATCGAGAAAGCGCTGAAGTAACATCTTTGCTTGGCGAATTTGATCTGGTCGACGCTTTTATCGATAAAGCGTTGTTATGTACCGACTCGTTGACGGATAAGGCGGCGATGCGAAATCTTAGTATCGTACAGCTGACACTAAATGGATCGTATCATGAAGCGATAAATATCGGTCGTGACGTTCTTAGCTCATTGGGCGTGCCTCTGCCCGCAGACGATTGCGAAGCAGAACTTCGGGAGGAGCTTCAAAAGGCGCATAGTGTCGATGCGCAAGACAAGGAATCAATATTGGCCAATTTAAATCCAATGAGCGACGAACCAACGTTGGTGGCGATGAAGATACTCATGAATCTCTTCCCACCAACACATTCTGTGAATCCCCAGTTGAACAGTTGGATCGCGGTAAAGATGGTAAATCTCTCGATGGAACATGGATATGCGCCAGAAACCCCAAAAGGTTTTGCAAACTATGGATCTGTGTTGGCAGCACGGGGTAAATACAAAGAAGGATTTGCTTTTGGAGAACTAGCACTTCAAATAGCTGATGCATACAAAATCGACGAACTTAAACCAAGAATTTTGTATGCATTCCTTGGCGACTTAAATCATTGGATCCGGCCATTGCAAAAGACAAGAGACCTCGTCGACGAGGCGTTCGTAGGGTGCATACAACACGGCGAACTACAGTACGCGGGCTATATTCTCACATTCGCCCGCTGTATGAATGAAATATTTTTGGGTGACAACCAGAAGTTATTTTTGGAGAAAGTCAATGAAGCGGTACAGTTCGTTAGAAAGACGAAAAATACACATGCCGAGAGCGTTAGTCTCGCCACCCACATGGCGACATGTAATTTGTTAGGTGACACAGATTCATACAACTCTTTCGACACAGAATCAGTTTCTGAAAACACGTTTATACGAGTAGCAGAATCACGCGATGACTTTGCCCGCGATATGTTTTCTCAGAATTCTGCAGGCGCAAAATCTGTATATCTATGGTCATTCTGAAGAAGCGCTGAGCGCTATTCGCTCCGCCCAGCGATTGTCATCATTTCTTTCGACCGGGATGCCGCTCGCGATGTTAAATTTGTACACATCGCTCATTTACGCAGCCTCTATAAAATCAAAATCAAATACTCAGCGAGAGCAGTATCTTGAGGCAATAAAGAACAATCAGGAGCAAATGAGGAGATGGGCTGACGACTGCCCCGATAACTTTCTCCATTGTTATTATATGGTTGAGGGCGAACTCTCAAGAGTGCTAGGGGAAGACATTGAGGTAGTCAACAAGTATGAAGAGGCGATAAAAGCTGCCAAAAAAAATGATTTCAAGCAGTTTGAAGCATTAGCCCACGAACTCGCTGCAAAATTTTGGTATGAAAAAGAAAATCACAGTTACTCGACCAGGCATATCAACAGAGCCTATCGCCATTATTACCAATGGGGGGCCACGAGAAAATTGGAGCTAATGTCTAAGGTGTATGCGGACATTTTGACCGTTTCAGAAAATGATACTGACTTCATAAACAGCACAAAAACGGCCTCCACCGATAGCGGTTCAAATAATCACGAAAATCTAGATCTTCAAGCCATCGCTACGGCGGCGCAGTCCATTAGCCAAGAGATTAGATTTAATTCACTTTTGGATAAACTCGCTAAGACGATTATCGAAGTGGCCGGCGCAGACAAGTACATTCTTTTGTTGTTTGACCAACAAACTAACCAACTAAAAATAAAATCCACCCTTGATCTACAAATAAGACACATCGACGATACGCAGGTTTATGATGACCATCTAGCGCCCTACTCACTGGTTCAATATGCCTTTCGAACGGGAGAAACGGTTCTTATCGAAGAATTTAGTAAGGATAGTCGATATCAAACGGACCCGTACTTTTCCGAACATTCGCCGAAATCGATACTATGCATGCCGATTCAGTATCAGGGGGAGTTGCTAGGTACTTTGTATCTAGAAAACAATTCGGCAACAGGGGCATTCACAACGCCGCGATTGGAGACACTGGAAATTCTCTCCACCCAGGCCGCCATTTCAATCCATAACGCGGCTTTATACGATTCCCTTGATGCGCAAGTAAAAACAAGAACGAAGCAGTTGGATGCGTTAAACGCTGAACTTGAGGATCGTATACAAGAACAAGTGAATCAAATAGAACAACTCAATAAGCTGAGACGGTTTCTGTCGCCACAGGTTTCGAATTTAATCGTTGACTCAGGCAACGAATCACTGCTCACAAGTCATCGTAAAGAAATTGCGATTCTTTTCTGCGATTTGAGAGGATTTACGGCGTTTTCTGAATCTGTCGAACCTGAAGAATCATTAGGATTGCTGAATAATTATCACGAAGCCTTGGGTGAATTGATATCCAAATACGACGCAACGATTGATCACCGGGCAGGGGACGGACTCATGTTGTTCCTTAACGACCCGATACCGTGTGATGATCCAGTTAAAAAGGTAGTCCAGTTAGCGATCGAGATGCGAAGCGCGACATTTGATCTTATATCCGACTCACGCAGACATGGAAATGAACTAGGATTTGGGGTCGGTGTATCACACGGATACGCCACAATAGGCATGATTGGATATGAGGGGAGATTCGACTACGCCGCCACGGGGCGATATGTGAACCTTGCATCGCGATTGTGCGATATTGCGGGCGATGGACAAATACTGGTTCCACGAAAAGTTCATGCGGAAATAGCAAACGCATTCAAAACGGAATTTATGGGCGAACATGATATTAAAGGATTTCACAAACCCGTAGCGACATACAATGTGTTGGGTGAGAATGGGTGATCACACAAAACGTGATAAATACCACATTTTTGAGTTTTCATAAGTGCTAACGTTCTTTACTCAAATAATGTGAGTAGAATCCCAATGTTCATTCCGTGAACACCGGGAAAAGCAAATCAAGGCAAATGCAGGATGGCGGAGGACGAGACGATTTGATTGCAACACCAAATGTAAAATGGGACAACTCAACGGGCACTTGAAAGAGACTATTTTAATGTTTGTGGTGCTTCCAATGATATTGAACATAAGCTGTCATCGCGAGCCGCGAACGCGGCGCGGCGATCTCTTGGATTCGTCTGCATTGAACAAACACGTTTTGGCCTGATCTTTGTAAAAGTAAATCGAATCATTCATAATAAACTCAAATAAGAAGGGATACTTGGTTCAACAATGAAACTAACATTAGTTCAACCACCATCTAATTACGTGGAAACGTTTCTTTTATCCCCCCCACTAGGTTTACTTAGCATTGCTGCCGCTGCTGAAGCAGAAGGTATAGAAGCCAGTCTAATAGATTTCAATTTAAAGGGCTTGCAAGACAAGCGATGGCAAACCGCAGACTACTTTTACCCTAACGCACTCGAACAAATTCAAGAAGAAAAACCCAATATTGTCGGCTTTACCTCCATGGGTATTGAGTCCCACGTCTGTTTGGAGCTGGCGAAACAACTTAAAGATAGCGATCAAACTATCACAACTGTGCTAGGTGGCCCGCACTTTGGTGCCATCGCCACCGAAGTACTGCAACACTATCCCTGGATTGATTATGTCATCGCGGGCGAGGGGGAAGTGCCATTACAAAACCTTTTAAGGCTACTGCAACACCGCGATCTATCCATCACCATGGATAACATCGCTTATCGCAGCGACAAAGGCATCCAATTCACGCGCCGTGGCATGTCCGGGCGCGATCTGGACGAATTACCGTTCCCCGCTTACCACCTGGTAAACATGGAGGAATATTTCGAACTCAATCCGTCCAGGCTAGCTTGCTTTGAACACGCCAGAGGTTGTTATCTTAAATGCAGTTTTTGTTATAGCCCCCAGCACTGGGGCCACGGCGAATCTCGAAAGTCCATTTCCCGCATCATCGATGAGCTCGAACAACTTAAAAGCATGGGAATAAAAGAATTGTTCTGGGTGTCGGACAATCTTCTTAACTCTAAAACCCATGCTATTGAAGTGAGCCAAGCCATTCAGGAAGCGGAACTGGAGTTTAAATGGCATTGCTACGGCACCCTGCCGCAGATTACCCCGCCTGTAGTGGAGTCGCTGTCAAGAGCGGGTTGTCAATCCATATTCGTTGGCGTCGATGCAGTCGCAGATGACGCCAAAAAGCGCTATCAGAAATCGTATTTTAAATCCTGGGAAAAGCTACACAGCATATTGATGTTATGCCTGTCCAAGGGTATTACACCGACCTGCGCATTTATGCTGTCTCCACACGATAGTCAGGACACACTGGAGGATACCTTGCGCGTCGCAGGGATGTGTGCGCTTCTGGGTTGTTTTGTCCGGCTCAATGCGCTTACCAACTACAACGGTACACAGATTGAGGTAAGCGATGAGTTGCAAATGCCAGATGAATACTCGGAAGCTTATTCAACGGTTCTATTCGACACGGCGAAGCTTCTCATTACAAATCCGTTTGCAAAAAAGCGACCACACCTGTTCCCGTTTCATCGCTGTTTCGCCATTAAGGAAGTTCACGAATTTTTTGCCGGTTTTTGTCGTTTAGCTATGCGATTAATTAATACACACAAAGCCTTGGTTTCGATAGGTCCGCAGGAACATGATATTTCACTGTTCGAAACAATCGGGAATATACGCATGCAGTTCGACCTGGATGACATCGACTGCCGCAAAATTGGTAGTGAAAAAACCAATACCGTTTTCTATCTGGGTTTGATGCAGCAGGCCGCCAAGTCCGAGTTGCCGGGCGATTTGATAAAACTGGACAGGTTGATGCAAGGGCCCAACATCAAGCAGGACAATCAGGTTGCTAACTTTCAAGTCAATGACATCTACGTGACCTGCCAGTGTCCGAAGTTTGTCATCGTTAAATCGAAACTGGATCTACAAAATGGTTTGCTCACTCAGTGCGTGCGGTACAACTATTATTTTGCGGCTGTGGTAAATGGAAAACTGATGATGATTTCTATTCTCGGCAAGCAATCATCAAGAACGCCGAGTGGCACTGAGAATCAAGGATACCGTTTAGAACTGCCAGACTATATCCGTTTGGTGCAGAACCGGATTTTGGTACCACTGGTTTCGTAAGATGGAGACTAAGCGCTAAATGTCAGATATTTATTCATTTATTCGGGCATACGAAACGTCCGCAACCGCAGACGAAAATCAGCGCAAAGCAATTGCAAGGCGGACTGCAATATTGTTGTTTGACTACTTCGGGGAGACCTACCTTGACGAAGACAAGATACACAAACTCGAATCCAAGTTAGCTAACTTGGAAGTTGTTTCGAATACCAATAATTTTCGGTTAAGCAGTCTATTAGAATCGTTAAGCTTCGTATTGGAGTTTGGGTTGAACAACATGGAAGGCTTTGAACCAACTATTGGAGATATCAAACAAAAGCCGTTCGATGTGTTTAAAGAAGTCTTTGACGTTCTGGACCCACTATATTCGACAAACAACGAACAAATTGATAGCGAATCAGAGACCATTTCTGAAATTCAACAACAGCAAAATTTTGATTCGAGACCTATTCCGAACAAAAAGGAAGAATTGAATGACCAACAAAATATCCAACTGAATAATCAGCAATCGAAGATTCTCATATCGAAATCAATTCTTTTGTCTAATGCTGATTTTATTGGGTTACCTATAGGAGAAATTCTGGAGATATTCGATACTGACAGCGATGTGTATACGAACGGCCGTTTGTCGCCTGCATCAGCTAAAGCGCTAAATTCGCTGGTCAAAGTCAAAACGGAGAATATAAAGACCTCAACATTTGGAGCCTCCGGTGCAAATCGACATCCTCAAAACAGCGGAGCCGGAATCGGCATAGGAATTGGCATAGGAATTGGCATAGGAATTGGCATAGGAATTGGCATTGGAATTGGCATTGGAATCGGAATCGGGTATGCAGATGCGCTAGCAACAATCACTCAGGTGACGGATGAGCGTCACTCATCGAGATCGAATTTTAAGTTACACAAATTAAAGAGAGATGCCAAAGACCGTTTCCGCGAGAATCTCGATCTCCTATTAAAAAAATTTAAGGAACAGAATTTGCAGAGTGGGCCAGGTCCAAAAATTAAAGTCAATAATGACGACAAGAAATACGAATCCTTTACACGCCATGCGGAAACCTACCACAAATTAATCAGTGATATGTTGTCAAACGCCAGGGACATGCTGAATATAACTGCAAGCACGTCGGATAGTGAATTTGCTAAATTGAATGAAGTTCTTTGCAACGAAATAACGCAAGATGAATGCACAGAGTCTGACAAAGCGCTTGATCTGACGATACTACTTTCTTGTGCAGAGGTGGAAGCACTAAACCAATCAATCCAGTATCTCAAGTCAGCCCTATTCTTCGCGACCCAATTGTTTGTGGACTTTGTTCCGCATAGCGCGCGGTACGTCGATGACAAATGGGGTAAGAAATATCTCCGAGAAATCGAAAAATTTACTGAAGAAGCAGTCAAGGTGTTGATTTTCGAAGAACTGTACGACGATAAAGATCCTCAATCAGCATAATAGTATTACAACAACGAATAAATTATGGCGAATAGAGACCGATTACAAATTGATGTGTTGAGACGCCGGATTCTGGCAGTTTCTGGCGCAGGCGCAGGAACTGTGGGATTCGGAGACCTACTAGGTTCGCTGACTCTTGCGCTCACGGCAATCGAGAACGCTACCGCACAAACTGGGCCCGCTTCATTTACTGCAAATACACCTGAAACGTTGCGAATATTTAAAGGGCAGGAGCAGCTCGCCGGGTTTGTTTATTGCCAGATGATCGAGCGAATCTTCGGTTTTTGGAAACTCAATAATGCTTGCATTGATGAAATACGCTGCGAAAGACCAGGAATGCATGAAGACGATATTAGAGACAGCGTAAACCGATTCTGTGACTCCAACAAGTACAATGAAAGATTGATTAGAGATCTTCACGAGTTACTTATCGATGAATATGGCAAACATTCTGAGTATGGGGATCGGACTGATATCAGCAGCCTAGCACATGATATTGACAATTTTGTTCTTCGTATAGTGCTTAGCGAAATACGTTCGTATAACCCGGATCAGTATACCTGCGTGATAGCCTAAACCGGAGAAAATGAACGAGTTGATTGGAAATGCCGTGAGTGTAAATGCACAAAATATTAGGATTCAAAGAGTCGGTTATTTAATCGGACTGGTTTTGGTGGCCTTACCAGGTTACACCATCGCACAAGATGTGATTGACCCGAACCAGAATTACGAGGAGTGCTACCGGGGCATTATTCCGGAATTCTCCAGGGATGCAATGAGTGGCGACATCACTTACTACTCCTACTCCATCGATGACCCTGAAATAACATCGGGTGAGCAAAATTCGGATGAAGATGAAATTACGAAAGAATCGGATGAAGACAGAGTTAAGCGTATGACAAGGTGCGCGAGTTTTGTTGGCACACGCAAGTATCGATATGACATTGAGCGTGTGTCCGACAAAGTGCGGAAAAAGAGCCCTTCAATAGCAATCGCGAGCAAATCAAACTTTGCACCAACACTGGCTAAGCCGAGGTCAGATGGTACGTTAGAGTTTCACAAGGAGGGTGACCCAATTACTTCGTTTAAAGACACTATTGTTCGCCCTTTTCTTAATTTCGATCCTGACAACAAGAAGAAGCTTCATCCCAATCTAGTTCTTAGAACAACAATCGAATCTGGTGATCGTCGAAGCACACGCTTGCCATTCGTATCACGCGCATGGCTTGAGAACCCTCCAAGGGAATGGATAATTTTTAAAGACTATGTGACAGGGGACAGCGCAGACAATTCATCGACATTTAGTCATCACCTGATTGAGCGGCCTCACGCTACGAGCAATGGTTGTTGGTTGCTGGTGCCCGAATCTGAGCTCAGGCACGATCGACACACGAAGCACAATGATCCAATCAAAACATTCCGATACCAAAATGTCCGCATCTATCCGTTATTCAATAAAGATAAAGAAGAAGAAATTAATGAAGACAAGCGTTGCAAAGTGCCGCAATTTACCAACAATTTCTTGTTTGACACCAAAAGAGCGCTTGGCATGCCTCTTATGAAAAAAGAGCCTGATGGCAAATGGACTATTCCGTTGACCCATTTCAAGCTTTTGGATTTTCATCCAACAGTTCTGAAGAGCTATGAAGTTCGCGGTACCGAAATAGAACCGCTGGATTTTGAAGATTTTAAAAACAATAAGCTGTTTGGCATCGACTATGTTGCCCGTTCAGAACATCCAAACGAACTGGAAGTGTTCTATCAAGCCGGTACGGCTACAGGAAAACGCAAGGTAGACGACGGAATAGATGGCAATGTCAAACAGCTGAAAGGCAGTCTGAACTATGTGAAATTTACAATTAATGGAGAGCAAATCGAGGCCACTGAACACGCACTCATTTCACAACAGGAGGGAGGAAAAATCAGTTGCGACGGCAAAGACGAGAATGATAAGCCCTGGAGTGCGCAGTGGATTAGCAACCTTTCATTAAGTCGGGACAGGAACAGACTTTATTTTCTCGCAGGGTTGAAAAAAGGAAATGAAAGTGCACCCGTCGGTCTGTTCACCATTGATATAGACAACATGAAAAATGGCGATGCCGCTGACATAAACGAAATGAAAGAATGTAAGCGCATGGATAAGTATAAGAACCAAGATGGGAAGGTTAAGGCGATAAAATTTTTCGAGGACTACCCGTTGACAGGGTACTCCGTGTCCCCCAATGGAAGTCGGTTAACTGCCTGGTTTGAGAAGGAAGGTGAAAGCGTTATACGTTTCTACGCGCTCAATAAAGACTCCGACAAAATTCTCTACCAATTTCCGGAAACGATTCAGGGGATTGGTAGTGTGTTTGATGTTGCCGAAGACCTCTCGGGATCTGGGGCTGTTGCGCAAAAGACTTTTTATGTCATGCATAGTCATCTTGATTTTCCAGTCAGCTTGAGCCGTTGCGTACTTTCAGACGGTCTGTTTAGCTGTAGTAGTCGAGACAGTCCGCTGGATACCTCAAATCTCGGAAAAAAGATTATTGATCCAGAATTTCGTCATAAAAATAGCGTTTATTGGGTTAAAACAAAATCCGGAAAAATGAAAGGGGTGAATAATAGGCTTGGCTACATACCCTACTTCGTTCTAGAACCCGAAACCAAAAGCTGCAAGACCATCGTATCAATTCATGGCGGACCGCACGAAGCCTGGAACGGCACCTTTAGTCCTCGTGAATATGGGCTCGCACAGCTCGGTTACACGGTCTACTTGCCCAATCCGACAGGCTCCACCGGCTACGGGCAGAAGTACACCAAAGATGGAGAAGGTAGATGGGGTTTCAAACCTCCACGAGGCGAAGAATTATCCGAAGAAGAATTAAATTTTATCGGGGATGATGTCAGGGATTTTATTACAAAAGTCCATGGACTACATAAAGACCGTGTTAACAAGCTTGTTGCAGAAAACCAATGTCAAGATAACGATGAGGGGTTTTACCTGAAAGGATTTTCCTTTGGCGGCTACATGATGAACTGGCTGTTGTCCACACCCGTTAGTAAGTTTGACACCAAGCGTCACGTCGACGGTGTTATTGCAGTTAACGGCATCTTTGACATCGAAGATTTTGCTGCCACCACAGATCAGGCGTGGTTTGCACAATTTCAACTCGGGCGCTCTGGATCTTCCGCGGTAGGGGGCTTAAGCCAGGAGATTAAGAAGCAAAATCCAGCGGCACAGTTTGACTTGCTCTTTGGGTCTCGCGTTGAAAATGAGAGCGATCCGATAATGCCACCGATTTTGTTTATTGCCGGTACTTACGACCAAAGGGTGAATTTCTGTGGCAATGTGCCCAAAATGCTCAAGTTCTATCGCAAGAATCATATCCCTTATGCATTGCAGCTTGAAAAGTACGAAACACATGTATTCGACAATCTGAAATCCTGGAAACAGGCCAACCTGATCCATAGTTGGCTCAACGAATTGAAACACTGCGAAGATACAACAGTCAGGGGTAAATGGAATCTAGCTTGTACTTCTAAAGAGAAAATGACCGGATTTTCAAACAGGAGTGTTAGTCAGGTTTTCGACAATTGTCTGCCTTATGAATTTTACCAGGACTGTCTTAAAGACGTTGATAAAGATGAAGCAGGCACTTTAATACCGCTTTCATGCGGTGTATCTGGTACGACAATGAGCTCGATGTAAGGTGTTTTATCATGGAACTTTATAAACGTACTTGGATGCTGCATAAAGGTCACGACTTGGCGACCCGAATTGTAATCATGGCAGTCTGCTTATTTGGCGCAAATCCAATTCAAGCTCTGGAGTTCGCTTTTCCGGACAAGGGGATTGTGGAGCTCAACACTCACATCCAGCTAAATGCTCTGGACGGCGACGATTGCGATATTGATTTTTGTGACGAATATGAATTAGGTGCTCGTCGTGTCGATTTCGATTTGAAATATCGCTATTTTTTGTATCAGAATGTTCAGCTCTACTTTGGATTTGACTTTGATCTAAGCGAAAGAGAAGACAACGATTTAACGGAATCGACACCTCGGTTCGGTATTGAGGGTACAGAACGGAATTCGGCTGAAGACGATACTATCGAGCAGGCATACTTAGGCGCCGTTTTTAAAAAATTTGGTTTAGAGTTGGGTGTGTTAGATTCTGCAACGTCTGCTTTCGGTGTGGCCAATACCAATTTTCTTGGCTATTCCCTGAACGCCTTTAACGATGATCGGGTACCCGAATACGACCTTTTCAAATTGGAAAGTGCGCGCGTTTCCTACTTACATCACAAGTTCAATCTACTAGTCGGTGTCGCCGACGGTGATGACAAGGATCAAGATTTCGACGTTGACTACGAAGTTCTGGCGAATTTTGTTGTACCCCGTTTTTCATGGATCAAGGTTCAAATAGCTTCCAGGCGGGTGGTTGATAATGTCACCAATGTAGAATCCGACTCTTACGGTATCAGGTTCAACCCATTTTCAAAGCGTGGGTTTAACTTCGGTATCGGGTACTCCGAAAACGAACTGGGTAAATACGCAGAATTGGGCGCGAAATGGATATTCAAACACCAAAATCAGTTTGAAATCGGTCTGGGTCAGTTTGAGTCTGATCTATCCGGAAAGGTATCAACCATAAGACGCGATATCGAGGACCTCGACTTCTGGTACGCCAACTATGCACGGACCATTTCTAAGAGTGCCAGAGCATTCGTAGAATTTGATCGGCTCAAGGGTACTGACCAACGCTCAGATAGTGGAGAAACCCTCGACAGCCTGATGGTCGGAATAGAGTTCACCTTTTAAGCTGAATCAAAGAGTGTCGGATACTGGCGCCAGCAATAGAGTGAAGTTTACCCAGAGACCTGCTACCCCTGAAGATCGGCAAGACATTCTGGCATTAATACCCCGTCTAGGAGAAATCGACCTGCCCGCTCATCGTCGCTCTGACCATGCTTGGCATGGTGTGCGCGATATTTTCATGGGTTGGTTGGATGGTGATAAACCGGATACTCGTGTTACGGTGGCTACGTCGCAGAATCGAGTGGTGGGCGTCGTCATGACTAGTCTCCGGGAAGAGGCATTGAGTTATGTGTTGAGTGCCCACGTTGATGCCATCGCGGTCGCAAAAGACATGGAAGGAAACGGTATTGCCGCGGACTTATTAGAGGCAGCGCAAGAACAAGCCAAGGCGGATGGCGCCGAATGTATGACGCTTAATGTATTTACCCGGAATACGCGAGCCCAGCGCCTATATGAAAAATTTAGTTTTGATGGCGAAATGATTCGTTATTATAAGTCGCTGTAGTTTTATTAAGTTCAAGTACATTATTTGAACCCCTAACAGGTTTAAACCCACTCTATCGCGGGTCTATTGTTTCTGCGCCTCATGTTTGGAATATCCAACAGGCAATGTAAAATGGCCAAACATTGGTGTAGTTATAAAGAGGATTTCGATGGAACCTGTTGAGCGGTTGTCTGGATTGGACGTTTTTAGCGATCTCAACGAATTGGATCTCAATGAGATTGCCAGGGTGATATCGTTTCGCAATTTTAGGAAAAACGAACAAATACTTAGTTATGGTTGTAGTGACAAGGATGTCTACTTCATCAGCGAAGGCAGTGTAAGAGCCACTATTTTTTTCCCTATTGGGTCGGGAAATTTCATATCAAGATCTGGAGTCAGGAATGATGTTCGGTGAGCTTGCGGCACTTGACGGTCAGCCAAGAACAACGCACGTTATTGCACTTGAGCCGTCGGTTATTGGTGTGATGAAATCCAACGATTTCATATCGTTACTTGGTAAATATCCAAGTACCGCAGATGCAGTTATTAAGCATCTGGTCAGTTTGGTTCGGTTTCTGTGCAACAAAGTGTTCGAGTTCGGTGCATTCGATGTGAAAAACCGCGTGCGGGCGGAATTGCTTCGATTGGCTCGAGCTTCGGATACCGGCGATGGTGCGATTGAAGATATGCCGACACACGCGGAAATCGCGAGCCGCATCATTACACATCGGGAAGCCGTGACTCGAGAGTTGAACGATCTAGAAAAATCAGGGTTATTGAAAAAAGAGGGGCAACGACGCGCCGTAGTTACTGATATTAATCGTCTGGCGCAGATGATTGCGGAATCGGTAGGATAAAGAGGGGCAGCACTATGCTGCCCAATTTAGATTTTTCCTAAGGTCGAAATAACAATATTGAGTCAATCGGCCTTTCCCTTATTTCCGTAGTTTGATTTCGCTAAGTCGAATAGCGTTATCACAAGGATAGCAATCGAATTCGCTAGCGTGCTGTTGATTCGCTAATTCTTTACTTTGAGATTCTAGATAGGCTATTCGCTCTTTATGGCGTGCATTGTCGCTCCTACAGAATTAATGTGTGAGGAAACGCACAGATATTTTGACTAAGAAGAAATAAACTTTATCTCATATGGTAAAAGCACAATGGAGGTGGTGTTGTCATGGAAGAGTACAGACCAGAGGAATTTAGATCGGGTTGGAAACAGGTTGTCGGATCGTGGATTGTTTTCGGTTTAATTGCCTTGATATTTTTAGGTTTCTCGATAGCTATTCGTAGTATCGAATATGGTGCCTACTTGGTCGATTCGACCGTAGTGGAAACCGATGTACAAGTGGTGTCGAAGTAGACCACCAACGGTGTGCGCGGTATTTACTTCTCTTTAGTCTGAATCTCTAAATAGCCGAAGAAACCCCGCAAGTGCGGGGTTTCTTTTATTCACATATAGGTTTATCTGTTATTGAGAAACCAGACAATTTATTCTGTCCATTAAACAGGCCGCGTGGCCTTCAATTCCAGATTCATCGCGGGGTAGGTCGCAATCTTTACAGCCTCTGGGTCGAGGGGTGTTATCACCTGCAAGTATGCCAATAGCGACAAGGTCGGCAATGTGTTGCCAGTGTTGTTCGAGTCGCTGATTTTGATAGTAAAGTATCGACGCTGCGTATTGTGGGTTTTTCGCCATGAATTTTTTCCATTCGTCCGGCGATTCCGCTTTTGCGTATCCTGAGAACATCGCGGTAAGTACAAGTAGTAGTGCAAAACCGGTTTTCATTTTGGCTCTCCTTTTCCAATTTGTTGAATGTTGGTTATTCGACGGTTTCCCTGTCGAGCGTATGCACGATACCAGATTCACTTTAATCGCGCGTCATCCATTTGGGTGATTTTTTGTTTGATTTTCGCGTGAGGATGTCGGATCAGGTCCGACATGACAAGGTAGAGTCTTTTCTATGACCGCGTGAATATCTAGATTTTCTCGGACAGTAATGTGCGAAAGCAGGTACCCAGTCAAGAATATTCGCGACCAAGGTCGCTCCTACGGAAACTGTCTTCCTGCGCGAGCGGAGCTAGTGAAGTATCTAGTGTCTGTTGACATTTAAGGTTAAACTATCGGCCCAACTGATGAATGGGGTTGGATCAATGGTACGCAAGCTACTACGCCAAGACCAATGGGAGCGTATTGAACAGTTATTACCGGGCAAAGCCGGTGATCCGGGTCGTTCGGGCGATGATAATCGATTGTTTCTCGAAGCGGTGTTGTGGATTGCCCGTACGGGTTCGCCGTGGCGGGACTTGCCCGAGACCTTTGGGGCTTGGAATAGTGTGTATAAACGCTTTGCCCGTTGGTTGGACGGTGGCGTGTGGCATAAGGTATTTGCAGAACTGGCCAAGGATGGTGATTTTGAACAGTTGTTTATCGATTCGACCATTGTCAGGACCCATCAACATGCAGGCGGAGCGGCTAAAAAAACGGCCCGCAAGCGCTTGGGCACTCGCGCGGTGGGTTAACGACCAAGATTCATGCGTTGGTGGAAGGGTTGGGTTGTTTGTCACATTGGACACTGACCCCGGGACAAACCCACGATGTCACCCAGGCCGAAAACCTGCTCGAACACAAACAAGGCGGTGAACTAGTGGCCGATGCCGCTTATGATGCCGATGCATTGATCGAGTACTTGAGCGAACAGCACATCCATCCTGTGATAAAACACAGAAAAAACCGATTGGTAACGCGAGCGTTCGACATACACACTTACAAAGACCGCAATGTGATTGAACGCTTTTTCTGTCGTATCAAACACTTTCGACGTATCGCCACACGCTATGATAAATTGGATGCACGTTTTTCAGCATTCATCGCTATTGTTGCTTCATTCATCTGGCTCATCTAAATGTCAACAGACCCTAGTTATTACTCAACTATTTCTGAATTCTTCGCTTCGCTTAGAATGACACGGAATTAAGTGGGGCAACAGTAATAACGACGACGATTTTCTTAAGTTGTGTTTAATATTCTTTCGCAACCGAGATCGCTCCTACGGAAACTGTCCTACTGAGCGAGCGAAGCAAGTGAAGGATCTAGTTATTACTCAACTATTTCTGGATTCTTCGCTTCACTCAGAATGACACGGAATTAAGTGGGGCAACAGTAATGACGGCGAAGATTTTCTTAAGTCGTGTTTATTGTTCTTTCGCGATTAGGCCAGCCCCTGCGAAGGCAGGGGGTCACTCCTACCCTCGAATGTGGGATTTGTCACATTAAATATTTCCTGATTGGACTAAGTTTGGATTCGTTTTTTAAACTTAGGAGAAGTAAAAATGAACCAGCCAAATAACAATGTTGAGAAAAATTATTTTAGTGCTTTCAGATCACCATTAGCGTTTTCTTTCTTGTTTCTATTTGCCAGCAGCACATTCGCGCTGGAAGAAGGGCCTGTGAGTCAACTACTCGGACCCACTAGTAAACCGCCGTTGAATAAGGTCGGTTACGAATGGCACGCCATTCGGAATGGAAAGCCCTACGTTGCAAAAACGGTGGCGGTAACGGACGGCACGTACACAGTTGAAGGCAGCAACGGTTGCAGTTATACGAGTAGCGCCCCTTTTGCGCCCAGCCTGGAGTGGTCTAAGTGTACGGGTAGTACGGGTACGCAAGAGATTAGAAAGACGAAAGGCAGTGCGTGGCCGATGCAGGTCAAGAATAAATTCAGTTTCACCTATTCTGGAAGAAATAAAAAAGGCAGCTCCTGGAGAGATACGCGTAGATGTAAGGTAAAAGACCAGGTGCGCGTTACAGTACCAGCGGGTGAATTCGATACCTACAAGGTTGTTTGTGTAGACAAGTGGAACACCCGCACGTGGTGGTTCGCGCCGGAGTTAGATGGTGGCACGACCGTCGCTTTCAAACGTAAGCATAGAAGCGATTCGTCGAGAAATCTAACGATGGAGTTAACAAAGACCGTGTTGCCATAACACGTTACTTGTACCTTGTACTATTCCTTGTAAAAATGCCTCATGCATTTACTATGCATGAGGCATTTTTTGATCGAGACGGGCGACAAGAAAAAATATCGCGGGAGTACGCATCGGGTAACGACGCCGCGCGATACGTTTGAGCGAGTATCGTCGTTTATGCCGGCTATGGGTATCACGCGTGTCGCCAATGTCACCGGTCTTGATCGCATAGGTATTCCTGTTGTACAGGTAATGCGTCCTAATTCGCGCTCGGTTGCGGTTTCGCAGGGCAAGGGCATTACGTTGGATACGGCGAAGGCTTCAGGATTGATGGAGTCGGTCGAGATGTATCATGCGGAGCGGGTCGATCTGCCCTTGCGTGTCAGTAGTGCACGGGATTTGGCTGCGGAGGGTTTGTTGGTTGATGTTAAAAGCCTGCCACAACCGACTTCCAGTCAGTATAACGATACGGTATCCATTCCGTGGATCGAATCGCGGGATTTGTTTTCTGATCAATCTTTGTGGTTGCCGTATGAGTTGGTGCATACGCAATACACAGTTCCATCAGTTGCTGGCAGTGGTTATTTTTTTGCCAGTAGCAATGGACTGGCGTCTGGTAATACAAAAAATGAAGCGGCCGTGCACGCTATTTGCGAAGTTATTGAGCGCGATTCCACCAGCGTTTGGCATTACCTTAACAAACGCATGCGCGACCACTCGCAGGTGGAGGTTCAATCGATTGACCATGACTTATGCCGGCGGGTTATCGATAAGCTGCATGCGGCGGATTTGCATGTCGCGATTTGGAATACTACGACCAATGTCGGTGTGCCTTCATTTTTGTGTTACTTGCTCGACAAGCGCGACAATAGCGAACATCTTGGTGTTGGCGCGGGGTGTCATCCAACTCGGGAGATTGCACTATTGCGCGCACTGCTTGAGGCGGTGCAGGTGCGGACGACGTACATCACCGGGTCGCGTGACGATTTAACCCGGCACGAGTACCGGCTCGCAGAAATGGTGCAACGTTCGAAGCAAGCACAGAGTTTGATGGAATGCGAAGAGCCAGGCACAAGTTTTGTGGAAATTGAAACCAATGATTTCGATACTTTTGAGGCCGATATCGAATGGCTATTGCAGCGTCTTGAAGCTGTCGGTATCACGCAAGTGCTGGCAGTCGATCTAACCAAAGAGGATTTCGAGATTCCGGTAGTGCGTGTCGTTATCCCGGGTGTGGAAGCACCGCATGACGAAGCGGGTTATGAACCCGGTCCGCGCGCACTGACAGCGAGTGAGATTTCCTGATGTCGACATACGTATTTGTCGGTCCGACATTAACGAATGAAGACGTAGAAAAGTATCCGGATTTCATTTATCTGCCGCCTGTCGCCCAGGGCGATGTGTACAAGATCGCATGTGAAACTCCGCATGCAATTGGAATAATCGATGGCTATTTCTCGGGCGTACCTTCCGTGTGGCACAAAGAAATACTGTGGGTGATGGAGCGGGGGATACACGTTTTCGGCGGTGCCAGCATGGGCGCGTTGCGTGCTGCGGAATTGCATGTCTATGGGATGCAAGGTGTTGGTGAGATTTTTCAATTCTATGTCGACGGTACTTTGGAGGACGACGACGAGGTGGCCTTAGTGCATGGTCCGGAAGAAACCGATTTTATCGCGCTGTCAGAACCGATGGTGAACATTCGTGCCACATTACGCAATGCAGAAAAGCAGCAAATTATTACTGACAATTGTTGTGGCGTACTAATTGACGCTGCGAAGAATGTTTTTTACCCGGAACGTACCTGGGAGCAGATCATAACAAGCGCAAAAGAGCAGGGTTTGCACAGCGCGGAGATCGATGCCTTGAATCAATGGTTGCCGGATAATCGAATCGATTTAAAGCGTAGTGACGCATTGGAGATGTTGGCAAAGATGAGTGATGTGTTGGAACAGGAGATTTCAGCGCCAACACCATCGTTTCAATTTGAATGGACTCAGGTATGGGATTCGGTCATCAGTGCGCACAGTGAATCGAGAAATCGAGCGAGCGCTCAATTGGATTTAATTATTGACGAGTTGCGTTTGCAGGACGACGTCTATCGCACGACGCGTCATCAAGCGTTGCTGCGTCACGCCGCGAATAAAAAACTAAAATTGCAAAACGCTGCCATTGACGGGGAACAGGTATCGAGGAAGAAAAATGAATTCAGAACGCGTCATGGATTGATGACGCGTAAACACCTCGATCAGTATCTGCATGAAAATGATCTTGACGAAGCGCAGTGGACTTCGTTGGTCGAAGAACACGCGCGGTTGCAACAACTGTTGAAAACAATCGACCTGGATAACGACATCATCGCGGTGTTGAAACTGAATGGGCAATATAAAGACTGCGCCAGTCGGGCGCGGCAAAAACAGGCGATACTGGATGAATCCGATAACGAAGCCATTGATGTCGCAACTACCGGGCTTTCGCCGCCGCGATTATTGCAATGGTTTTTTAAAGTTAAGCAAAGCCGTGAAATACCGCATGAGATCGGCGAATACATTGAATCCTTAGGATTGCCTGATCGCAAGGCGTTTTATCGCTTGCTGGCGCGCGAGTATGTATACTTGTTGGAGCAGAACGCGGCGACGAAAGAACATCAAGAGGAACGGGAGAATGGCATCAAGTGTTAAATCCGGGTGTAACAGTGCAATTGGGTAAACCCTGTGACTGAAGGAACACGCTTCCGGTTGTTTCCACAGTTTCCGTTATCCGATGATGCTGATTGCGATAGCTCGGAAATTGTTTCCGTATCTATTCCTGCGGGTCAGGTGCAGCCGGGTCCGGCGGATGATCGCATGTACACTTTTTATCCGATTGGCAAGAACGAAGCGTATGGTGCCGAGTGGGGATCGCCGAGTTCGCCTTCGCTTTATCTTCCACCCTGGGATGGCGACATATTTACTCCGGCGATGGCGGATGAGCAGGGTCATTTCGATACTCTCGACATCGATACACCGCAATTTCAATCCGCGCACTTGTTTGGTAGCGTCCGCTGGGTGCTGGATATCTGGGAGGTTTACTTTGATGCACAAATACCTTGGCATTTTGAGAACACCTATGAGCGCATGGAGTTATCTATATTGCCCGAACTGGATAACGCGCAAATCGGTTACGGATTTCTTGAGGTCGGTGCGCACCACACGGACGAGGGAGATAAATTACCGTTCGCGTTAAATTTCGATGTGATTGCGCACGAAGTCGGTCACGCGATTATTTACAGCATGGTAGGTATTCCGGATCGCCTGGCTGAGGAAGCCGAGTATTTCGGATTTCATGAGTCGGCGGCAGATCTGGTCGCGCTGGTTTCCCTGTTGCACTTCGAGACCGTATTGGATGACCTGCTTGCCTCCACACGCGGGAATCTTTACACGTTAAATAGACTGAATCGATTTGCGGAGTTGTCGCACAACGAACAAATTCGGCTCGCGGCGAATCCTCTGGTGATGTCGCATTTTGCCGCAGGTTGGGAGGATGAGCACGATCTTGCGCAACCGCTGACCGGCGCCATGTTCGATATTTTGGTGGATATTTTTCACGAACGTTTGCTGGCATACGATTTACTAACACCGTATGTTGAAGATTTGTCTGACCAAGTGGAATATCGACCGGAGTATTCGGATTTGATTCAGGCCTATTTTGACGAGGCATACGAAGGAAACGCTGCCGAATTTCGGCAGGCATTAATTGATGCGCGCGATACTATGGGAACTTACCTGGCAAATACTTGGAACAACCTTTCACCGGATTATTTAAACTACGATGATGTCGGCCACGCGCTTATTGAGGTTGATCGTGAGTTTTTGGGCGGACGCTATGCACGCATTATTACGAACAACCTGGCTTTACGCGAAATCGGCAGTGTTTCGGTTGGGCCACGATTGTCGTCACCGGGTGCGGGCAGTCATGTCATGTCGTCACGTACAGCGGTACCGCACACACCGCCCAGTACGCATCGATTGTCTTACTGGGAGCGAGTGCAACTTGCGGGAGCAAGAAAATAAATTAATATTTTTACATTTGTGCGAAATGTCATAGACACCGATATTGTTAGCCAGTATGCTATTGAAATATAAGAGATACAAAGCGTTGATAAAGGAGATGATGGCATGCCGGAAACCCTCTTAAGTCCGTCAAACGTGTTAATTTATGGCCGATCAATTCTTGACCTGCAGATAGTGTCTAGCAAACGCGGTCAAGGGGCAGCGAAGAAGGAGAATCCTCAGGATCATAACCCGTTCGAAGAAGATCGGGGCGGCGCCAATTTGTTTCTACAAAGGCAACTGAATGCCAAAGGCGCGCATCTTGCGCGAATCTACGGCTTCAGTTACGAAGGTCACTATTACGATCTGGCGCGGCCTTGTTTATTTCTGGTACACGGCGATGGTTTAGAGGCTGAGGAATTGCCGGCTGCTCCTCGTGCGCGTCTTGCCCGTGGTCCTGCTGGTGCGGATAGAACCGGTGTGGCGGCCCAGGAATATTCATTTTCAGATGACATGCGAGTGTGGTCATACGACAAAGAAGACTTAACCATCAAACTCGATATGGAATCCGGTTCGTTCACCGATCTTTTGCTGGAGGCGGGTCTTAATGAAGACAGCCTGCAATCGTATTACAGTGGAGCGAAGGTGAGTGGCGCCAAGGTGAGCGGCGCGAAAGTCAGCGGTGCCAAAGTGAGTGGAGCAAAGGTGAGTGGCGCTAAAGTAGGACGTGGAGACTAGAACAAGCCCAAACAGTTGCGCTCCGCTGATTCCGCGTTAAAAACGGCTGCTAATATTCAGGTGCTGGCATCACTTTAGACCGGCTTTACGCAACCCTTCCATAAAGTGCTCTGTCTCTTCCGGCAGTTTGTCCGGTTGAACAGCAGCCCATTTTTCTATTGAAAATTCCGGGTGTGCCGCGAGCACTGTGTCCGTATAGCGCCGCGCTTCGTTTTGTTGTCCGAGCTGCGCGTAGCTTGCGGCCAGAATTCTTGCGCCTTCTGTCGGATTATTCATACGCAAGACCGCGTTGATCGCTTCATCGTATTCATTAAGATTGTAGTAAGCGCCACCTAAGTGCCAAAGATATTGGTCCGGGTAAAACGGATTTAGCCGCATGGCGCGTTTGAGTACTTTAATCGCTTCACTAGAGCGGCCCGAGTGCGCTAAAGCATCCGCCATATCGGACAGGATGTCCGCATCGTTCGGATTGAGTTTTGTCGCACGTTCGTAGGCGAGAATCGCTTTGTCATTTTCTTTTCGGTACAAGTGTGCAAAGCCGAGTTCGGCATGGGCCCGCGCATCGCTTTCGTCCAGCGATACGGCGTTGCGCGCAAGTTCCAGTGCTTTGTCTAAGGCGGTATCAGTGGCCCATGAATAGCGCCAATCAATATTCAAAGTGCGTGAGTGGGCCGCGAGTGCACGTGCGTAGAGTGGGTCAATATTCAACGCAGATTCGTACATCTTGCGTGCAGCGAGATTGTCGCCATAGGTATAACGGCTTATATGCTGCTGCCCTTTGAGTACGAAACCGTATGCTTCGAGATCCGTTGCTGTTGACTGCAGTAAGCGATCGCGTTCCGCCGATTCAATATGCGTCGCGGTGGCGGCGACAATGGTTTCCGTTATTTCATCCTGCACGGCGAAAATGTCGTCAAGACTACGATCATAACGTTCGGCCCAAACCGTATGTCCGTCTTCCGATTGCACCAACTGCGTCGACACACGAATTTTATTGCTCGCTTTTCTGATGCTGCCTTCTACAACATAGCGTACACCCAGTTCGTCACCAATTTGGCGGTGATGAAATTCTTTGCCTTTATAAGCAAATGCCGAACCGCGCGCGATAACAAACAAACCATGAAAACGCGACAGGCTTGTCGTGATGTCTTCGGTAATCCCATCGG
>CBDCFT010000011.1:0-16554 GCA_965216365.1 Arenicellales bacterium
TAAATGCTCTCGCTAAATCCAGCATTTCGTCCGCGGACAGTGTTGATAGCAATGCTGAAAGTTCGTCCGCAGAACGGGTGTCGCCGGCACGTGCAGCCTTGGACAGTGCGCGCACTTTTTCAACTCTATCAAACAGGTCATGACCGCGCTGGCTTATTAAAGTCTCACCCAATAGCTGGCCGAGCAAACGAACGTCATCACGCAAGGGCGCATCGTTGTCCGATAAGGCATCAAGATTACCGGTGGTTTCTTCAGGTTGATTCATAAAGAGACAAAGTTATGTATTATTCGCAAATCAATTTGCTGGCCGTGGAGAAGTAAGTGTCTTTAACCGAATCAATGATACAAGATCGCAGCCCGTTCGACATTTTTAACGAATGGAATAATGATGCGCGTAACGCCGATATATATGAACCGGCTGCTATGACGGTTGCGACTGTGGGTGAGGACAGACGGCCTTCTGCGCGTGTGGTTTTGTTACGCGGAGTGGATGAACGCGGTTTTGTTTTTTACACCAATTATCGTAGCCAAAAGGGAAATGAACTGGCACGACATCCGTGGGCGAGCGCGGTGGTGTATTGGGATAAACTACACAGGCAAGTGCGTATCGAAGGTTCGGTGGAAAAAATTGAAACGCAATTATCGGACGATTACTTCGCCTCACGGCCTCGTGGTAGTCAGATCAGCGCCGTGGCTTCGGAGCAAAGCGCTGTTATAGATGATCGTTCAGTGCTGGAGGTCGAAGTTGTTCGGCTTGAACGCGAATATAACGAAAAGCCTGTTCCACGCCCCGATTTTTGGGGTGGTTACCGCATCAAACCGGACCGAATCGAATTCTGGCAGGGAATGGAAAATCGGCTGCATGATCGAATAGTTTTCGAGGTTTATGGCGAAAATCTCTGGAAACACTACAGACTTAGCCCGTAACTAATTGAGAAAAAAGGATTGTATCGGTGTCGCTGTATCGCTACACTACGCGCCGATGTATCCTTGTTTGCGACCATATATCAACTTTTTATTCATTTTTGGAGAAAGAAATGAAGCTTAACGCACTGATGAAACCTTTGATTTTGCTTGCTGTAGCTGGATTTGTGTTGTCGGGTTGTATTTCGGCAAAACCTCAAGTCGAGCAGGCTGTGGAGGCCACACCCGCACCGGCTCCGCCTGCGGATTCTGATGGCGATGGTGTGCCAGATGACCAGGATGCGTGTCCGGGAACTCCTCCAGGGGTAAAAGTGGATGCGAAGGGGTGTGAGATTATTCTGAGTTTGTCCGGTGTCAATTTTGAATTTGATTCGGCCAAGTTGACCGGTCAGGGCGAACAAATTCTAAGCGGAATCATTGAGTCAATGAATTCCAATTCCACTAAGAAGTTTGAACTCGCGGGTCATACCGATTCAATTGGTACGGAAGCTTACAACATGGGTCTGGGTGAGCGCCGCGCGAATTCGGTGAAAACCTTTTTAATGTCTAACGGCGTCGACGCGTCCCGCCTGACGGCACGATCTTATGGTGAGTCGCAGCCGGTGGAGCCAAATACCAACGCAGACGGTTCGGACAATCCTGAAGGCCGCGCTGCAAATCGTCGAGTTAATATTATCGATCTCGGTAGTAATTAAGAACCTGTTGCAAAATGCCTGCGCTTGCTGATACGTCGTTAAAAACGTTCTCAAAATGCTCATGTACTGTCGTGTACACTCCGCTTTTTCGAGCGTTTTCGCCTCGTCTCAGCATCGCTCGCCTATTTTGAGACAGCTTCTAGACTTTTATCGTTCTATCTGAAAGCCTGGCGGAGAGAAATCTTCGTCAGGTTTTTTGTAGTTATCAATTTTCAGTCGTCAGTTATCGGTGGTCTGATTTGGGTCGATGTATTTCTACAACAGACTCTCGATTGTTCTATTCAATTTTTCTACGTGACGCTGGCTGAGGCCGTCGGCTTCGCCGTCGCGTATGGCGCTAAACAGTTTTTCCAGCGCTTTCCGCTGTGTCGTGTTAAACATACTGGCGCCCATTTTTTCAGTGCTGCTATTTATATCGAGTTCGTCACGTTGCGCGTGGGTGCGTGCAGCAATTAATTTGTGGTGTAACACAGCACGGGCAGTGACGACGTAGGGAAAATTGATATTGCGTACTGGGCCAGCTTTCGCTTCGACACCACCTAACGGAAGGCCCAACACCTTTATCTCGGCGATTTTATCGAAGGAAATCACCGCCGATACACTACCCAGCAGCGCGCCGATGCCTGCGCCCGCTAACAAAGACGCACCGCCGGTTGCTACATCGACTACACCGCCTATGGCCGCGCCACCGAGTGCGCCGGTTGCAACCAGTTGTGGACGTGTCAAACCAAAGGCGCTCCAGGTTTGACGCGAGAATAAATCTTCTTCAAGGGCCTCAAACTCGTTTTCCACTCGCTTTAGATCATGATAAGAATAAATCTGTTCTACCTTGTTGCGGCAGTTACGTTCGGCGGTGCGTAATTCATCCAGCAACTTTGCTTTTAGCGGTTCTTCGTAATCTTTTGCATTGGCATCGCTGGGTAACTTTTTAGTCACCGAAATCGTCAACATATCAATCAACATATTGCCGATTGCGCGTGCACTGTGACGTTTGCGCCGTTGCCGGTCCGTTTCCAGATACTCAACAGCTTTCGCTAACGGCTTCCGCCATGCTTCGTCCAGTTGTCCGAACGCACGCAGTAACTCCAGGCGTTTATCGAACTCGGCGGTTACTGCATCGAACACACGCACGATTTTGAAATACTGTCCCAGCGCCGCGCGCCATTCGTCAACGTAATCCTCGTCGCCGATCATGTTGATCAATGCCATGCTGGGCCGGCCGGTCCAGCGCAGGATTTCCATTTCCGCTTCGTATTCGTCACCGTAGGGTTTTGAACCATCCGTGACATAGAGAATACCGGCGCCATCCAGAATCGGTTGCAGCAGTTCGCACTCATCGTGAAATGTCTCGCTGTCTTTGTGTATGCGCACGAATTCACTGACAATGGTGGGTCGTTCGGCGGCAGAGCGCTCATGAGACTGCAACCACTCCAACGCCCGGCGTGCGCGCTGGAAGCCGGGTGTGTCTATCAGTTCGTACAGGGTCTGGCCGTCCGTGCGCATTGGATAGCGCCGGCATCGTGCGGTCGTTCCCGAAATAGGGGAAATCTGCACACTGTCATCCTGCGCCAGGGTGGCAACGATGCTGCTTTTCCCCTTATTGGGATGACCGACAACGGCAAATGCGGGAATGGTCATCGCGCTTGGTTATTCATCTGAAATTTGCAATGTATGAACACCCACACGCCGGTCGGATATTGGTTGTAAAGACTGACGCCAGGATTCAAGATGCGTCTTCGCTGGTGCGACCATGCGCTTTGTATTGTCAAAAGCCACTGGAATCACGATGCATCGTTGCGGTGTATCGGTTTTTTGCAAGTCACCGATAAAGTCCACCAGCTCCAGCATCGGTGGTTCCCATGCTTTGACAAATATTATTGTTGGCATGGGGTTTGCCAAATTTCGGATTTGTTCGATGACTTCCAGGTCGTCGGCTAAAGATTTTTTTCCACCAGCCGAGAATCTTGCTGCGACATTGACGCCGCATAGATCGCTAATTTGTTGGGTCGATAAGGTGTTTTCAATTGCGCTCGCCCAATCCACCACGACACAGTCGCGATCACCGATTTCGACCAGCGTTTGGTTGA
Organism: Arenicellales bacterium; assembly: GCA_965216365.1. Taxonomy (GTDB): domain Bacteria; phylum Pseudomonadota; class Gammaproteobacteria; order Arenicellales; family CBDCFT01; genus CBDCFT01. The sequence goes on from CBDCFT010000011.1 coordinate 3,707, forward strand.
CCCTGCTCTCGATATTTAAAGAGCTGCTTTCCTCAGACTCGGTCGCTGTTGTTTCCACATCGGGCGAGTTTAATCGTTCCAATAAATCGGTTGATTCAGGCAGCGATACGAGAACACGATTTGCCGCGGAAATTGTACGCCACGATGCGTAGAGGTTTGAGAAAACACGCGGCAACAAACCGTAGACCAACATGCACAATAGCAGGAATGGCCACCATTGCCCGAGCAGTGCCGGATCTGACCCTGCCTGTGTGTTGGGCAGCAGGCCTTCGTCCAGGCGAAAATAACGCGTGCTTTCGACCAGTTCCAGGGTGGGAACGGCGTGCGCAAATAAAGCCTGCCAGGGGATTGTCAGCCATTGTACCAAGCCATGAAAACTGCTCGAGTCGGTCTCTAAAGTTGTACTCCAACCAAAGGCGAGGTCGGAAAACACCACCAGATACAGTACGCACAGGATCGCGCCGACATTGAACGTCAGCGCAAAATATTGGGACCAGCGCAATATCATCCACTTGCTTAAGGTGGCGAATGGCCGTTGACGTTTGTTTGCATTCGCAATCAACCGACCCAGTGCATTACGCTTGTCCTGTGGCAGGTAGCGAATAAAAGCACTGACTAAGCGGCCCGGGTTAAGGGATTGCAGCGCGTCTTGCAGCGTTGTAAAGCCGGGCAGGTATCTGATCGCCGTTCGTGGCAAACAGGCGATGACGAATCCAGCGAGCAGTAAAATTTGCAAAAATACGAATACGGCGAGAACATTGATTACATTTACCGGGCGGCTGCCCTCGTAATAGAACACGGCCAATGCGGTTCCCACGCCAACCGCTAGACCGAGAACTACCGAAAGGAGTGAGATTAAGCGGCTCGCATTGCGTGCCTGTTCACCGGCCTCACTCGCATCGCTATTCGCAATTTTATTCAGCCAGGCGCGGATTTGCTCTGACGGTTTACTATTTAATGAATCAAGCTCACGTCCAATCCCACGATCACGGTGGTGACGTTGAACAACATCGAGTTGCTCATCCGCATCACACTGTGCGAGTAGCGTGACAATGTCTTTCAGCAAAGCTTACTGGTTCGTATGTGCCTGGATGCACCCTAGGCTAACATGAAACCGTGTGTGTAATTTTGCCCACTCACGAAATTTGTCATCAGACATTTGAATCCGGCGATGCCGCTTTGCGTTGGTTGATGAACGCTTGTAAGGCCTCGTCCACTCCAGGATCAATGGGTGGTGCTTCGTAATCGTTGAGTTTTTGTTTCCATATACCGTTCGCGCGTTGTGCTGCGTCCAGTGAACCGTCGGCCTGCCATTGCTCGAAACTGTTGTTGTCCGCAGTGGTCGAACGGTAAAACGCGGTTTCAAAATTGGCCTGGGTGTGCGCGCAGCCGAGAAAATGCGCGCCCGGCCCGACCTCGCGAATCGCGTCCAGTGCTTGCCCGTTTTCCGAAGTATCCAGTCCTGCGAGGAACGCCTGCATGACACCGGCCTGGTCGGCATCGAGAATAAATTTCTCGTAACCCATGGCGAGACCGCCTTCGAGCCAACCCGCGACATGCAGCATGAAGTTGACACCGGACAGCATGGCGTGTTGCAAGGTATTGGCAGCCTCGTAGGCTGCTTGCGCATCCGGAATTTTTGATGAGCACAATCCACCGCCACTGCGAAAAGGCACGCCTAATCGCCGCGCCAGTGCCGATACGACATAAAGCACCTGTTGCGGTTCAGGTGTGCCAAAAGTGGGCGCACCGGATTGCATGGACATGGAGCTGGAAAATGTGCCAAAAATGACCGGCGCGCCGGGACGCACGAGTTGCGCGAAGGATAAACCCGCCAGCGCTTCGGCGTACAATTGCGCGCAGGTGGCGATCACCGTGACCGGCGACATGGCGCCTGCAATACAAAATGGCGAGATAACAGTGGCTTGATTGTTGCGCGCGTACACTTTCAGCGCACCCAGCATGGTGCCGTCCCAGACCAGCGGTGAGTTGGCGTTGATTAAACTGGTAACGACAGTTCGTCCGCTACCGGTTTCGGGGTTGACAAAATTATCACCGAACAAAATCTTTGCCATGTCCACCGTGTCTTGCGCACGCTCGGGCGCAGTAACCGAACCCATGAATGGTTTGTCGTTGTACTTGATATGGCTGTACACCATATCGAGATGGCGTTTGTTGACCGGCAGATCCACCGGTTCGCACAGGGTTCCGCCGGCATGATGCAATGACGGCGACATGTACGTGAGCTTGACGAAATTCTGGAAGTCTTCGATAGTGGCGTAGCGCCTGCCATTATCGAGATCGCGCACAAACGGCGGGCCGTAGGCCGGAACGAAAACCATGTTGTCGCCACCGATACGGACATTGCGTTCAGGATTGCGTGCGCACTGAGTAAATTCTTTCGGCGCCGTTGCTTGAACCAGTTGTTTACAAAGACCTTTGGGAAAACGCACGCGTTCGCCATCGATATCAGCACCGGCTTCTTTCCAGATTTGCAACGCTTCGGGGTCATCACGAAAATCAATGCCAATTTCCTGCATAATGGTTTCCGCATTGCGCTCGACCAGATCCAGCGTCTCTTCACTCGCGATTTCGTATACCGGTACTTTGCGGGTGATGTACGGAACAATGGCAACTTTAGGTTTCGATCGTGCTGCGCGGCGCGCTTCACGGCCCCCGCCGGACCGGCTTTTTCTTTCACTCATTTATAATATCTCCGCAAAATGAAACCAGGATTATGCTGTTCGGCCGCATTTACATTCGAACGAATATGCAGTCATTTGTCGAACAGGCCCTGTAATGGATCGGTTGAGTATAGTAGATAGCTTGCGTGATTCGTCGTAATACAACACCTAGTATGGCGCAAATCCACAAGAGTCAGTCGCCCGGCGGGATTTGCGCATCCTTCGCTTAGCGACTGACTCGGGTAGAATCCGCCGGCACGAATGATTTTCACATTATTGATGTGGGCGAGGAATCGAATATGAAAACACAAGCACGGGTGGTGGTTATCGGCGGCGGCGTCGTCGGCGCGGGAACCCTGTATCACTTGGCGAAAAAGGGCTGGTCGGACTGCGTATTGGTCGAGCGCAAAGAATTGACATCCGGTTCCACTTGGCATGCGGCGGGACTGTTGCCGTTGTTTAACATGAGTTACTCGGTTGGGCAGTTGCACAAATATTCCGTCAATTTCTACGATAGCCTGGAAGCGGAAACCGGCCAGACGGTAGGTTTCAGCAAAGTGTCCAACATTCGCCTTGCCTGCACCAAAGATCGTATGGACGAATATCACTATTACGCGGGTGTGGCAAAAACAATCGGTATCAATGTTAATTTTCTGACACCGGAGCAAGTTAAGGAAATCTGGCCGCTGTGTAATACCGAGGGCTTATTGGGCGCGATTCAGCATCCCGATGACGGTTATATTCAACCCGCCGATCTCACCCAGGCGTTAGCCAAGGGTGCGCGCTCTAACGGCGCCGAGATTTACCGGCAGACTGCCGTGGTGGGAATCGAACAAAAGCCGAATGGCGAATGGCTGGTTAAAACCGACAAGGTCAACATCACTTGTGAGCATGTGGTCAGTGCAAGCGGAAACTTCGCGCGTAAAACCGCTGCCATGGTAGGACTGGATTTACCCGTGATTCCAGTCGAGCATCAGTACATCGTGACCGAACCCCATCCGGAAATTCTCAAACGTCAGGATCAAGGCCTGCCTGAAATGGGTGTGCTGCGTGAGTCGGATGCGGCTTATTACATGCGCGAGGAAAACGGCGGTCTATTATTAGGGCCGTACGAACACGGTGCGCCGTGTTGTTATGTCGACGGACCAAGCGAGAACAGCGAGTTTGAATTATTTCCTGAGGATCTGGAACGTCTGGAACCGCATATCGAAGCATGTATAAATCGTGTCCCCGCGTTTGGCGAAGTAGGCGTTAAGCAGGTGTACAACGGCGCGATTTGCTATACACCGGATGGTTCGCCCATGGTCGGCCCGGCCTGGGGTTTGCAAAATTTCTGGATAAACGAAGGCCACAGTTTTGGCATAACCGCGGCTGGTGGAGCGGGGTGGCAACTGGCGGAGTGGATGATCGATGGCGAACCTACCATCGACATGATGGGTGTCGATCCGCGTCGTTTCGGGCCTTACGCAGCGCGTGGCTATCTGCGCAATAAGAATGAAGAGGCTTATCGTAACGTATTTACTGTGCACTATCCGGACGAAGAGCGTGCTGCGGCTAGGCCCTTGAGAACCACGCCGTGTTATGACCGTATGAAAAGCCTCGGTGCGGTGTTTGGCAGTGTATACGGTTGGGAGCGGCCGAACTGGTTCGCGCCTGAAGGCTATGGTTTGGACGACGACTATTTGAACAAGCCGGATGTCATTACCAACCACAATCACCCACCAGTAAAACAGGGAGAAAAGCCGAAGGAAAAGTGGAGTTTTCGCCGCAGTAATTATTTCGAGCATGTCGGCAATGAATGCAAACACGTGCAAGACAAAGTCGGCTTGCTCGATATGTCCGCATTTGCCAAGTGTTTTGTTACCGGGCCAGGCGCGCAAGCCTGGCTCGATTCGTTATTTGCCAATCGCATACCGAAAACCATCGGTCGTGTGAATCTTTGTCATTTGTTATCGCAAAACGGTGGCGTGCGTTCCGAATTTACAGTTTATAAATCCACACATAATGGCTATTACCTGGTATCGGCAGGCGCGTTTGAGCGACATGACCATGATTATCTGTTAAAAGCCATGCCGCACGATGGCAGTGTGCGAGTGTTTCCTGTGACCACCCAATGGGGTGTGTTGGTACTGGCTGGTCCGCGTTCGCGCGACCTGTTGCAAAAACTCACTGGCACTGATTTGTCTAATGAAAACTTTCGTTGGCTGACCGGGCAGTTTATCAATGTCGGTTGTGCGCAGGCTCACGCAATTCGCGTCAACTTCGTCGGTGAACTCGGTTGGGAGTTGCATCACCCCATCGAAATGCAAAACACCATTTTTGATTTGTTGATGGAGGCCGGTGCGGAGTTTGAAATAAAGCCATTCGGTATTCGTGCTATGGACAGTCTGCGACTGGAAAAATCCTATCGATTAATTCCGCGAGAATTGTCGATCGAGTATTCCGCGTACGAGTCGGCGCTGGATCGCTTTGTGCATCCGGATAAAGGTGATTTCGTTGGCCGGGATGCATTGATGGCGTGGAAAGAAAAAGGTTTTCGCAATCAATTCGTGACCATGGAGGTGCACGACATTACCGATGCCGATGCGCGTGGTTCTGAGGCGATTTATCGTGACGGCGAGCTGGTCGGCCGTTGTACATCCGGTGGTTACGGTTGGCGTTTGGGCAAATCTTTGGCGCTAGGCATGGTGCCGCCGGAACTGTCCGCCCCGGGCAATGAGTTTGAAATCGAGATACTGGGTGAACGCCACCGGGCAACTGTTATTGAGGAATCGCCTTATGATCCTGAAAACCAGCGCCTAAGAGCTTAATATTTAAGGCTACACCTCTGGACATCGGGAGGCGATTCAGTCACCATTCGCGGCCATTTTAAGCGGGCTAGCGTGTTGTAGCGTCAGCCCATTTCAATTTATCTGTAGGAGCGACCTTGGTCGCGAACATTTATTAAGACCTTAAGAGAAATTAACAAATGAAAGTCCTGGTTCCAGTCAAGCGCGTCATCGACGCCAACATCAAGGTGCGGGTCAAAGCCGATCAATCCGGCGTTGAGTTAAACAACGTCAAAATGGCCATGAACCCGTTTTGTGAAATCGCGGTGGAAGAAGCCATACGCATGAAAGAGGCGGGCGCGGTTGAAGAAGTCGTCGTTGTGTCGGCTGGCCCGCAAAACAGTCAGGAAACCCTGCGCACAGGTTTGGCTATGGGTGCTGATCGTGGCATCTTGATTCAAACGGATACTTCGCTGGAGCCGTTAGCCATTGCCAAATTGCTTAAAGCCGTGGTGGCAAAAGAATCGCCTGGTTTGGTTATTCTCGGCAAACAAGCGATTGATGGCGACAACAACCAGACCGGTCAGATGCTATCCGCGTTGTTGGGTTGGTCGATTGGAACATTCGTATCGAAAATCGAGAACGCTGACGATAGCGTCACCGTGACGCGCGAAGTAGATGGCGGTCTTGAGATCGTCAAACTGACCAAGCCGAGTATTATCACCGTTGACCTGCGCCTGAACGAGCCGCGTTATGCGTCGTTGCCGAATATTATGAAGGCCAAGAAAAAACCAGTGGACAATTACACGCCGGAAGATCTGGGTGTCGATGTCACACCACGCGTAGCTACATTGAAAGTGACCGAACCGCCTGCGCGTGATGCCGGTGTGCGTGTCGCGAGTGCGGAAGAATTGGTGGAAAAGCTTAAGAATGAAGCGAAGGTGATCTGATGAGCATTTTAGTTATAGCCGAACACGATAACGCCGAGGTCAAATCCTCGACGCTGAATACCATTACCGCTGCCCAGCAGTTGGGCGACGATGTTCACGTTTTGATCGCCGGCCACAACTGTGGCGCGGCTGCAGACGAAGCCGCCAAAATTGCCGGTGTAGGAAAAGTTTTAAAAGCGGACTCTGCTGAATTCGAACACGGGCTGGCGGAAAATGTTGCGCCGCTGGTACAACAAATGGCGGGTAATTATTCTCATGTACTCGCGCCTGCATCGACTTATGGCAAAAACATCATGCCGCGTGCTGCGGCATTGCTGGACGTGCAACAAATCTCCGACATCAGCGCCATTGAAAGCGAAGATACATTTGTTCGCCCAATCTATGCGGGCAATGCCATGGCGACGGTGCAATCCGGTGATTCGGTTAAGCTCATTACTATTCGTACTACCACTTTTGATGCGGCGCAAGCCGAAGGCGGTAGCGCTAGTATTGAAGATGTTACCGCGACGGGTGATGTTGGCTTGTCCAGTTACGTGGGTGCGGAATTAACCAAGTCCGAGCGTCCTGAACTGACTTCCGCTAGTATCGTTGTTTCCGGTGGGCGCGGTATGCAAAGTGGCGAAAATTTTGCCATGCTGGAAAAAATTGCCGACAAGCTCAACGCCGCGGTCGGTGCTTCCCGTGCGGCGGTGGACGCTGGATATGTACCGAATGATTATCAAGTCGGTCAAACCGGTAAAGTGGTCGCGCCGGATTTGTACATCGCTGTTGGCATATCCGGTGCCATTCAACATCTGGCCGGCATGAAAGATTCCAAAGTCATCGTTGCCATTAACAAAGACGAAGAAGCTCCCATCTTCCAGGTTGCCGACTACGGTTGGGTGGAAGACTTATTCAAAGCCATACCGGAGTTGGATGCGGCTTTAGGTTAAAAATCTCAGTCAATCCCCGGATGATAGATTCCAGGGTTTACAAAATCTCCCCCCGGATTCCGCTGCGCTTCATCCGGGTTACGTCTATTCGCGCTTGGCATCCGTAGCCGATCGAATGAAATAAATTTGGACTTTTAGGTTGGTAGCGTAACTATTCGCATGAAAAAATCCATTCTGTATAGTTTGTTGGTTTTGTTATGAATCGGTTCTGTTTTCACTGTACCGATAGTTGGACTGAGCTTTTCCGTGTACAACGTTGGTCATGTGCTAATAACGCATCTCGCAGGTGTGATAATGACCGCGTTGGGGCCAATAACCATGATCTTATCGTCCATGAACAAAGTTGGCTTCTTGCTGTTGGTTGTGGGTGTGTTGCTTACCACATAATTTAGTGTCGGCTGTTTTATGTTAGCGGTGTAAGGCAATAAATTATTTTACATTCCTGTAATGATCTGGGCATCAATCGGCGGTTATTATTTCGGTCCGTATTTAATGTATGGATATGCAACCTGACTTGGTGTAGTCAGCGATGCGAATGTACGGAAATCGAATCCGGGGTTTGGTCGAGAGTTTCGGGTTTGTATGTGGTAATTATGCACGAGTGGGTGCCCACAATCGCTAGTCGAGGCTGTGCGAAAGAAAGTAAACAGCGCTTTCCATAAGGCATCTTTAATCCCGTCTGCTCACTACACGGCTCGCTCAAGCGTGACGTACATGTGGTTGTTACATCGAATGACTTCTGTCTTTTTAGATTGTTGCGCGTAGAATAGGTCGTGATGCGCGGTGACAGAACGAATTCGGGAGCGATCAGGGTTTTCTTGTACGCCTGGATGTTCTTTATTTGCCTCGGTGCGTGTTCAACGTCGTCTGTTAATCAAAACGATGCGCAGCAAGATGCAAATGACCGCGTCGTTGTGGACTATCGGCGTGAGGGCGGGTTATTGCCCGTGGCGACGGAGTGGAAATTGTTCGACGGTGGCCGCCTGCTTCATGCGGATGGAAAGATGCATAAGTTGGATCGAGAGGTTTATTCTAAATTATGGTCGCTGTGCAACCGTATCGAGAAAGATTACGCTTCATCGACAGAGCATTTCTGCGCTGACTGTCGTATAGTGACGTTACAGTTGGACTGCAACGAAGCGAAACGACAGATCACGGTTATCGAAGGTGTGGCGGGCACGCCGCAACACATACTGGACTTGTTATCGTTAATTCATTCGGCCATTAAGCGGTGAGCCGGCAAATTGGCTGGTATCAATACCAATACTGTGTGATCGTGTTTATACTTTTTTTAACGTGAGCAAAGGAGGAAAACAAAATGCATGACCATTATCATCCCTGTCACCCTGTGCAATGCATTATTCCGCCACACATGGTGGAATCCATCAAGATGCGTGGTACACCCAAAATGAAAAAAATGTGTACGGCGTTGGAGAAAAGCGCGGAGAAATTCAGAGTGGCACGTGACCGATCAACACCAGCGGAATCGTTCATGGCCGCGCCGGTGTTGCCCGATGGAATAAAACCCAGATCAAACCGTGAAGTTTACGATGCTAAAAACGGCACCACACTCCCCGGCACACTGGCTCGCAAAGAAGGAGGTAAAGCCAGCAAAGATAGGGTAGTCAACGATGCATTTAACGGTGCGGGCGACACCTATAAATTGTATCTGGATAATTACGCTCGCGATTCGTTGGATGGCAGAGGCATGAAGCTTGTTTCCACCGTGCATTATGACGAAGACTATAACAACGCGTTCTGGAACGGCGAGCAGATGGTCTATGGCGATGGCGATGGTATCGTTTTTCAGCCGCTTGACCGGTTCGCGCAGCGTTATCGGTCACGAATTGTCGCACGGTGTGGTGCAATTTTCCGGTGGGTTGGTATACCGCGATCAATCCGGCGCGCTTAACGAAAGCTTTGCCGACGTGTTTGGTTGTCTTACGGTGCAATACAAGAAAAAACAAACCGTGTGCGAAGCCGATTGGCTGGTGGGTGAGGGAATTCTGGGGCCGGATATCAACGGTGTCGCGCTGCGTTCGATGAAAGCACCGGGGACGGCCTACGATGACGATCTGTTGGGAAAAGATCCACAACCCTTTCACATGGACGACTACGTGGTAACGTCTTCGGACAACGGCGGTGTTCATATTAACTCAGGAATTCCCAATCAGGCTTTTTATTTGCTGGCACAGTATCTGGGGGACGGCGCGTGGGAGCGGGCCGGGCAGATTTGGTACGATACTCTGCAGGCGATCAACAATCCGATGGCGACGTTTTCCGATTGGGCGGACAAAACGGTGGAAATGGCGCAACAACGTTATGGTACTGGTAGTACGGAAGTCATTATGACCCGGCGTGCGTGGAAACTGGTAGGCGTCAATATTTAATTTACCATGAAAATTGTTTTGCAAAGCTCCGGGGGAATCGGCAACATTCGTATCAAAGGCGAACTTGAGGTTGATTCGCTTGCACCGGAGCTTCGCGACAAGTTGCAGGGTCTGCTGGATCGGTTAGGCAGTGAACAATTGGCCGAGCAGGAAAATTCCCGTATGACCGATGCGACTGGCTATGAGCTCACGGTGATCCCGGAAGGTGACGTCGAGGGCGTTCGTCACATTGTGCTGGATGAAGCAAGACACGACCGTGAAGCGTTAAGTGTAGGCAAAGAGTTACTGCGCGAGATAGTCAAACGGAAGCGGAGCCGGTCCAATTAAAAGGCTGACTCTTTCTTTCTCGGTACTCCGGTTCGTAAGTGTTGCCGTCTAATCAGCTTGACCATATCGCCGTTGGCGCACCGAGTCTGGATGTAGGTGCTGAGTACACAAAAGCGCAGCTTGGCATCGACATTCCACTGGGTGGTGAGCATGAATTGATGGGAACCCATAATCGTTTGATGAGTCTGGGTGGCAGCCCAGGTGACGAGAGGTATCTGGAGGTAATCGCGATCAATCCGGAGGCTGACAAACCTTCACGACCGAGATGGTTCGGTTTAGATAGTGACGATCAAAAAGCGTCTTTATCTGAAAGCCCCAGACCTATCGCCTGGGTGATGCGTACAAACGACATTGAACGGACTTTAACGCAAGCACGTGACGCAGGAATTGATCTCGGTACGCCATTGGAAATGACGCGTGGTTCACTACATTGGACGATTGCAGTGCGCGAGGATGGTTTGTTGCCTGAAGGCGGCACTTTGCCGGTGGTTATTCAGTGGCCAGGCGAAATAGTGCATCCGGCTAACAACATGCAGGATTTCGGCTTTCATTTAAACGCGGTTCGACTGTCGCATCCAAAACCAGAGCAACTGACAGAAAAACTTGCGGCTATCGAAGCCAACCACCTGGTGGCAGTCGAAAGTACGCCAAGTAATGTCCCTCGCATCGAATGCGAACTTGCAAACGAAAAAGGGTGAGCTGTTGCATTTTTAGCGCAGTAACAGTGTCTGAGTTGGCTGCGTGTTATTATTAACGTTTGTCATTGAATTCTTTGTATTGCATGAACACACGTTTTGTCGATTTGCTGAATGAGCGCCCCTATCTTCTCGCCGATGGTGCAACCGGCACCAATTATTTCAACATGGGTCTCGTCTCCGGCGATGCGCCGGAGTTATGGAATGTCGATCATCCCGATCGCGTAGCGTCGTTGCATCGTGGGTTTCTCGATGCAGGTTCTGACATTATCCTGACGAACACATTCGGCGGTTCACGCTACCGGCTGAAACTGCACAACGCTCAGGATCGCGTGCATGAATTGAATGTTGCCGCCGCCCGAATCGCGCGGCAGGAAGCCGACAAGGAAAACCCGCCGGTCATTGTCGCGGGGTCCATAGGGCCGACCGGTGAAATATTCGCACCTGTCGGGGAGTTGAGTTTTGACGATGGCAAAAGCGCTTTTGCGGAGCAAGCGGCGGCATTGGCGGACGGTGGTGTCGATGTGTTGTGGCTTGAAACATTATCGTCAATTGAAGAACTGGAAGCAGCCGTGGCAGGCGCCGCCACGGTGAATTTACCTATCGTGTCCACCTTAAGTTTCGATACCAATGGCAGCACCATGATGGGAATCACGCCGGTCAAGCTGGCAAATATTTGCACGGAATTATCGCCGGCGCCAGTGGCTTATGGCACTAACTGTGGCGTCGGACCATCAGAAGTAGCCGCGGCCATTATTCAGATTCATAAAGATCAGGCTGACAGCGTACTGGTCGCCAAAGCGAATTGTGGAATCCCGGAATTCAAAGACGGTGCTATTCGTTACAGTGGAACACCGGAATTGATGGCCGATTACGCCTGTATCGTAAGAGATGCGGGTGCGCGCATTATCGGTGGTTGTTGCGGCACCACGCCGGAGCACATACGTTCCATGCGTGACGCACTGGACGTAACCCCATCGAATCCTAAACCCGACATTGCCCTGGTGGAAGCGCGTCTTGGTAAAGTAACCGACGGCGCACGCAGTTTATGTTTGCATGATGTTCTGGAACAGGCGCAACCACGTAGAAAGAAACGACGCCAACGGCGCGCTCATTAATTCTGTATTTATAACTTCTCGCTTTAACTGAGCATAGGTTCGTTCCGATGAAGATCGCTTTTATCATGGATCCGTTGGATAAGGTAAAAGCGTACAAGGATACGACTTACTTCCTGATGCTGGCGGCGTTTGATCGCGGACATGAGGTTTTCTATCTCGACTATCGTGATATTCTGGTTCGTGATCAGCGCGTGATGAGTCGGGTCAATCGTGTCGATGTGCATGCCGATATCGATAAGCCGTTCACCGTTCATAGGCAAATTTTTTGCGACCTGGGAGGGATGGATCTGGTGTTTGTGCGCACCGATCCGCCGGTTGATCGAACTTACATTTATATGACCTTATTGCTCGATTTGTTACCTGAAACTACGCGAGTGATAAATCGCCCATCCGCTATTCGTGATTGGAATGAAAAGTTAGCGGCGCTATTTTATGCGTCATATGCCCCAAAATCGTTGATTGCAAGACGCGCACAAGACATTGTTTCTTTTTTAAACGAACATGATCGTATCGTCTTGAAACCCTTGGATGGTCATGGTGGCGAAGGTATTTTGTTTTTGTCGAAGAGCGATAAAAACATCGAACAATCGATTGGTGAAATCACCCACCAGCAATCGCACTGGATAAAAGTGCAAGAATATTTACCGAAGGCATCGGAAGGCGACAAACGAATTTTATTGTTGCACGGCGAACCTTTGGGCGGTATTTTACGTTTACATGCCGACGGTGTTGAACTGAATAACCTAGATGCGGGAGGTACAGCACATCCCGCTGAGTTGGATGAAGCTGATTTGGAAATTTGTGCCGCGATAAAAGATGGCTTGATAGAAAACGGCGTCGTGTTTAGTGGCATCGATGTCATCGGAGGAAAACTGATCGAAATCAATGTTACCAGTCCGACCGGTCTGCAGGAACTGTGTCGTTTTTCAGGAGAAGATTTTCACCATACTATTATCGAAAGCCTGGAATAAATCGAGAGTGCGA
>CBDCFT010000012.1:0-181042 GCA_965216365.1 Arenicellales bacterium
GAACATATGGCAGAATTCAATGCAATAGTGACAAAATTTCTAGAATGAATATTAGCCATCATAATTTGTTATCGCTTCCAATACCGTCGGGCGTAGATTGTTTTTCTGCGTTATCAAATATCCAGTCAACAAATAGCTGTGCATTGGATCCCAAGGGTTTGTTATCACGCCTGATCACGTAAAAACCATTTTGGGTGTGTATCATTTCGTTAATGGGTCTTACCAGTTCTTTGTTTGCGATTAAATCGTAAATCATGTGATGCCATCCGAGTAGTACCCCATGGCCATTAAGACAACTTTGGATTAGGAGTGGGTAGTTGTTATAACTTAACTTGCGTGATGGTTGCTTGAGTTCAATACCGAATGTGTTAAGCCATTTACTCCAATTAGCGATGGTGGGAACTTTCTCTTCGACATGAAGCAAGTCCGAGCGGGCAAGCTGATCGATGTTTGTAATTTCCGGGCGTCGTGTTAAATAATCTTTATGACAAACTGGATAAACATATTCTGGAAACAGCAGCTCAGCATTATGATCACTCCAAGCACCCGCGCCATATCTGATGCCAACGTCAATTCCCTCGGATTGCAGGTCAAGGCAGTCATCCACAAGCACCAATCTGATATTGATATTAGGATAAGCGCCATTGAAGTCTGTTATACGCTGCATTAACCAAAGTGTTGCGAATCCGGCGGTTGAGGTCACTGAAATTGTGTCTTGATCCTCAGGTCTTTTTATATCCTTAATCACAGAATGCAAAAGCGACAAACTGGTCGTTGTCGCTCGATACAACTTCTCCCCGTCACTAGTCAATACGAGACTACGCTTACTATTTCGAATAAACAGGGGCCTGCCAAGTCGATGTTCCAAATCCTGAATTCGGCGACTAACTGCAGCCTGCGTGATACCCAACTCCCGTGCAGCGCGAGTGAAGTTCATGTGTTCCACGGCAAGTGAAAATACGAACAATCCGTCCAATGAAAATCGGAATGAATGATCCGAATCATGACTATTAGTCATAAAATTAATGATATTTAGTGCAGTGGTGTTAGTAATAGTAATTACATAATATTATCACTGCCAAAACCCATTTGAGAACAGAATATGACAAACGTCGCTTTTTTCGAACCCACAGCATCGGAATTACAACATACCGATACAGAGTACGCACATCTAACCGTACGCCCGATCAACGGTGCACTCGGTGCTGAAATTGACGGCGTGGACTTATCTAAAAAACTCGAAAACGCTGTAGTCGATGAAATAAAGAATGCATTAATTAGCCATCAAGTCATTGTTTTTCGAGATCAGCCTCTAAACCCTCAACATTTGATAAGCCTGGGTAAACATTTTGGAATGCTTCATCGAAATCCCTTCGTCAAAGGACTCGATCAGTTTCCCGAGATCATCGAGATCAAATCAGAGGAAAATCAGGAAAAGCGATTTACCGGTTTATGGCATAGTGACATCAGTTGGTCCGAGCTGCCATCCATGGGTTCGCTGCTCTACGCGGTTACCGTGCCAAAGTTTGGTGGTGATACTTTGTTTGCCAATATGTATCTCGCTTTCTCTTCGTTATCTTCTGGTATGCAGGAAACGCTTCGCAAGCTTCGCGCAGAACATCGTGTGGATCGGTATCATTCGGCGAAAGCTGATTACGCCGACTTGCCAAAGGATGGTATATATCATCCTGTTGTCACTACGCATCCAGAATCAAATAGGAAAGTCTTGTTTGTCAATGAGTACTTCACTACTCGATTTGAAAACATGACAGAAGAAGAAAGTAAACCGTTACTAGAGTATCTTTTTCAACACTCCGTTCGGCCTGATTTTACCTGTCGTATACACTGGGAACCTAACACGCTTGTATTTTGGGACAACCGCTGCACGCTTCATTATGCAACGAATGACTATCCCGGCGAAAGCCGGCTAATGCATCGAGTTACTATCGATGGTGATGTGCCACAGTAAGATCGTTGTGGCGCATTCGTGAAGATAAAAAAGCTAGTGCGGATGCGATGACTTATCTGGAGCCAAATTTCCAATTAGGTATGCCCAATTCATTGTGGGTAGCGACCGCTAATCCGCTACCACTTGACCCATTAGTAGATAATACAACGACAGATGCCCTTGTGGTCGGTGGGGGATTTACCGGATTATCAGCGGCACTACATCTCAGTGAAGTGGGCTGTGACGTCGTGCTAGTAGATGCCGTTGAACCAGGGTATGGTGCGTCTGGACGTAACGGTGGTCAAGTCATTCCGGGGCTGAAAGCTTATCCCGATGACGTGATGGCGCGATTTGGCAATGAGCTGGGCCTTAGCATTGTTCGAACAACAAATAAATCGGCTGACTTTGTTTTCGACTTGATCGAGAAACACCAGATAGATTGTTTCGCGAACCGTAACGGATTTATACAACCGGCATTTTCAAAGCCCAGTTGTAAGGTCATACGACAGCGATGTGAGCAATTGGAGTCATTGGGGGCGCCAGTCGAATTGTTGGATCGGCAATCGACTTGCGAATGTCTGGGTAGCAATGCGTATCATCTTGCTTTATTGGATCGACGCGGCGGGAATGTGCAACCACTGGCTTATGCCAGGGGACTCGCCAAAGCCGCTATTCGCCTTGGAGCCAAAGTATTTTCCCACTCACCCGTTAAATCCATCGGCCATAAAAATAATCAGTGGGTAGCACGTACACCCTCAGCAAATATCAAGTGTAACCAATTATTGATTTGTACGAATGGATATTCTGATTTTGTCGGTGACGACCAATTGTGGCCTGCTCTGAGTAAAAGTATTGTACCGCTCTATAGTTTTCAGGTGGCTACAACACCCCTCGAAGAAAAAATTCGTCGCACAATTCTACCCTTTGGGCATGTCGCCTCGGATACTCGTCGTCTTCTTAACTATTTTCGAATGGATCAGGAAGGTAGACTTGTTTTCGGTGGCAGAGGCGGAGTTAACGATGCTACTGGTTTTGCCGACTATGATCACGTCATAAAACGAATAAGGCAGTTGTTCCCACAAATACAAGATCCCCAGATCGAATATTCTTGGAGTGGGAAAGTTGCTCTTACACTCGACAGTATTCCACATATCCATCAACTCGCACCTCGCGTACACGCTGCGCTCGGTTTTAACGGACGAGGTGTTGCTATGGCCTCAATGATGGGTAATTGGCTGGCAAAAATTGCTATTGGTCAGCGCCTCGATGAAGGCTGTTTACCCTTAACCTCTTTAAAACATATTAGATTTCAAAATTTCAGAAAGCCGGCTATTTCTATGGCTTATATCTGGAAATCACTTCAGGATAGGATGGAGACTATTCCAAATTTCTAATGGAAGGTTTTTCCGTTACCTGAAACCTACACACATTACTAATGCACAAGAGGATATTGCGATGAACAAAATAGTTGCTAATTGGGCGGTTGCCGTAACCACTATGTTTGCGAGCGTAGGTGCTGTTGCAGCCGATGTCGTTGTCGGAGTTGCAAATTGGCCATCGATTACGGTCTCAGCGGAAGTTATAAAGAATGTACTGGAAAACAACCTCGGCGTAGAGGTCGAATTGCAGCCTGGAACAAATCCAATTATTTTTGAAGGGATGAGCGCGGATTCCATGCACGTGCATCCGGAGGTTTGGCTGCCTAACCAAGCAGGACTAGCTGATAAACACGCTGATAACGTTGTGCAAAACATGAACCCCCGCCGATACGGCACAAGGTATGTGCTCAAATCAAGAAGCACGCGACGCAGGTGTTTCACATATTAATGATCTTACCAACCCGGAAATTTCCAAATTGTTTGACCGGGATGGAAATGGCAAGGGCGAAATTTACATAGGCGCTACAGGGTGGGCGTCAACTACAGTCGAAAAAATCAAGGCAAAAGGGTATGGGTACGACTTGACTATGGATTTGCAGGAAATTGATGAGACCGTTGCCTACGCGGAACTAGACGATGCAAACACAAAAGGAATGCCATGGGTAGGTTTTTGCTACAAGCCGCATCATCTATTCATTATCCACGATGACCTTGAGTTTATTGAGGAACCCCCACACGATCCTTCGAAATGGGTTGTTTATCAACCCGACCAAGACCCGGACTGGTTGAACAAATCATCGGCTGCTATGGCTTGGCCTAGCGCAAAAGTTCAACTCTTCTACGCTAAATCATTGGAGTCAAGCCAACCTGAAGCGGCGAGTGTACTGGCGAATTTCGCATTTACATCAGAAGATATATCCAATTTTTCCTATGGCATGGTGGTAGAAGGTAAGGACCCTGAAGATGTTGCGGCACAATGGGTTGCTGACAACGAAGACCGAATAACTTCCTGGCTGCAGTAGTCCATTTGTTAGTAATCACTGTGCCACTCAACAAAGTGGCACAGTGATCATTTTTAGCATAACAATTGTCGATACCAATTTTGCAAGGGATTTTGAGACTTGGTTGCAAGTTCGTTTAGAGGATTCCAGCTAAAATTTGAACTACCCCATTAATTTAGTCCAGATGAAGTGAGAGTGGAGAATTCGATATAAAACAAAAACGTTACGTTCAAGAGCAGACTGTCCTGGCGTCAGGCGAGTAGGCAGTTAGAGTGACAGTGTTGGAGAGTATTTGCTGCTCATATCGTGATATGGAGTTGTTGTTTAGAGTCAATCATCGTCCGACATACGCTTCATACCGGACATAGATTTTTACTGCTGAAAACTTCCGAAAATGGCCGGAAGTGAAGGTTGAGGCCGTTAAGGTTTGTTAGCCCTCTGCGCCTAAACGCACAATCCACTCGCTGGAATCCACTACGCGCAGACGGCTAACAAACCTTAACGTTAGTTCGCATTAACTTTGACTTGTTTTGGGTAGTTTCTTTTTAGCAAGTTGTACATGCGCAGGAAATGATCAAGAACTCCCCATGCTGTGGGAATTCGCAAATAAAGTGTTACTAAGGGAAGGAGCGGGCGCGGATTCGTTGTTGAAAACTAAGACCAGTTTCCAAATAAGCGGCAGGTTGTTAGCTTCATATCGACCAATGAGTATCTCGCGTAACTCATAGATTCCATTGATTAATTGGCGCCCCGGAGAGGATTCGAACCCCTGACCTGCTGCTTAGGAGACAAACGCAGCTTAAAATTTGATCTAATTAACTCAAATACTTACAGCGCACCGGTCCCGCGCTATCGTGACTCAGAGGGACACAGCGTGACAGATGGAGACTACTTATGGTCACGTTTTGAAAACTTGAATTGTACGAGCTTTGTGGCTCCACATCGCACTCATAGTCAATGATCAGTTCCAACAAGTGAATTCCATTTGCAGGAATAATTGATTACGGCTGATTCTTGATTCCCTTTGGGTTTAAACGCGTTGATTCATTAGTAACACAATTGTGCTACTATTGCCTGAATCTAAATTGTACTTTAGAAAAAATGCCAACGACCACCATCCGTCTACCGGAAGACCTGAAAAAGCGTGTTGCACGTGCGGCTAAGCGTGTTGGCACGACCTCCCATGCCTTTATTCTCGATGCTGTGACCGAAAGAGTGGGCGACGAAGAGCGTCGCAACGAATTTTACGATACAGCAGAGGCACGTTATGCCGAGATTGTATCTTCTGGAAAAACCATACCTTGGGATGAGATGAAGGTTTATCTTAAAGATAGGGTAGCCAACAAAAAAACAAGGAAACCCAAGGCAAGAAAGCTCGCACGCTGAGCGATAAGCCAGGTGTCCCGTGTAGAGCTTGCACCTGAAGTTGCTGATGATTTTGATCGTATCCTGGATCATCTTAATCAATACGAAGTGACCGACACACAAGATCGTATTGACGCCATAGTGCAAAGCCTATCAGTTTTAAAGTTCAATCCACTAATCGGTCGCCCAGCACGCTCGAACTTGAGAGAGTTGGTTATTGGGCGTCAATCCAGAGGCTATGTTGCTTTATACCGATATATTCCTGAAATCGATACGGTGTTTGTTCTTACCATACGTAGCCAGCGGGAGGCGGGTTACAGAGAAGATTAACGCCTGAATTAACAAAATGCTCGTGATGTGATCGGTTAGAAAGGCGTCTTGTCCATTCACATATCTTGTTCGCGATCAGATGATTGATTTGTGTGAGGACTATTTACCAATACAGTTTTAACAGTCATGCGTAAACCGGCATCCATGCGTGGACTCGAAGAAGTGGGTCGTGCGCGTTTAAGTACGAACTTTTACTTGCGTGATTTCCTGTATTCAGAAATCGCCAACTTCTACGGCATTCCCAATATTCCAGAGAATCCCGATTTGGCTGTTAAAACTGGAATGCGCCTGTGCGAAGAACTGCTGGAACCGTTGCAAGCGACATTCGGACGCATTGCCATACGCTCCGGTTACCGATCGGCTACAGTGACCGAATTCGGAAATAAACAGAAGCAGGGCGCCAGTGTAAAAGCAAATGCCGCGTATCATATTTGGGATATGCCCGATGACAATGGACAACTAGGTGCGGCTGCATGTGTCGTGATTCCCTGGTTCGCTGATCGATATCAAAAGGGCGCTGACTGGCGTTCCTTGGCATGGTGGATACACGATCATTTGCCCTACGCACACCTACAGTTCTTTCCTAAGCTCTGTGCATTTAATGTCCAGTGGCATGAAAAGCCTACTAGACGAATCGACAGCTTTATTTCACCAAAAGGCTGTTTGACTAAACCGGGGATGAAAAATCATACTGTCAAGCATTCGGTACAGTATCGAGAGTTTCCAGAACTCAACAGCATCCAAGCGAAAAACAATACACACGAATAATTGTGCGAGATGGATATCTTCTCGCATCGGCCCAAAGCAGAACGCTAAGTATTCTTTGAAAATGTCTGTTACACACTAAATACAGCAATTCGGCGATTGCTCGGAAACGGATTACACCCTGTAAACGCCTACATTCATATTCTTCAAAGCGGACTTTGGCATAACGATAGTGAAGAGAAATCGCGACTCATGAACATTTCAAATTGGCGGAATCAAGACCTTAAGTATATGTATGCATAGGCTCGCCGATGATGGATGAATCAGGCTCCACGCCAAGACCAGGTTTTTCATTTGGTTGGATGCAGCCATCCTGCACAATAGGTGCTTCGTTATCGTATCTCACATTGGAGAAACAGGTAGAGATATAAGTCGCAAAAAAAGTTGAGGCGGGCGTTGAAACAGATAGATGGGCTTGTACTGCGGCCGATAAATCTGCTCCCCAGGCATCGTCTACTGTCATGAATTTTCCGGCTGCGGTGCAGATATCGCGAATCTGCCTCATGCCAGTGATGCCCCCTACCCGGGTAACTTTACAGCCAATACCTTCAAAACTATTGTCTGCCAGAGCGCGTAACACCATTTTAATATCCATCATCGATTCATCTAGAATAATCGGTTGCCGCACCTTTTGACGAATGGCGACGCATTCCTCATACGTTTTACAGGGTTGTTCGATATAAAAATCAACATCCTCTGTTGTCCGCAGAATGCGAATGGCTTCGTGGGGAGTCCACGCCTTGTTGGCATCTGCCACTAATACTTCCCCTGATTTAATACATTCCCCAGCTTTTTTTATACGGGCAATATCATTGTCAAGCGAGCTATTCCTGCCAACCTTTACCATGAAATGAGAATACCCGTCGTTGCGATATTGCAATATCTTAGATTCGATATCGTCGACGGCGCCCATGCCAACCGCCGAATATGCTTTGGCCTTGTCTTGCAGACGACCACCCAGCAGATGATAGAGTGGTTTACCATACGCTTTACCCACGATATCCCAACAAGCAATATCAATTGCAGACTTGGCATAGGCGCCACCTAACAACCACTTATTCATGGTGCAGTTAATCCGGTCGGTTTGTGTCGGGTCTTCACCGATCAGTCCTTGCGCCATCTCGCCTATCTCTGTACGCACGCCCGCAGCGGTAGTCGGTTGATAGGTTGACGAGAGTGGGCAGACTTCACCCCACCCGGAAACCCCCTGATCCGTCTCGATTTTTACGATGGTATCATCTAGAGACTCGTAGATTTTATGTGGGTAGACGTGGGGTGCGATGAGTGGAATATCGAGCTGAAAGATTTGTATTTTCGAAATTTTCATTGGCAATGAAGCAATTGTTCGTAGATAGAATCTCTTCCCATCTTACAGTTTGTTTGAGGTCAGTATCCGTTAACTAAATAAATCAATAACTATTGTAAGAGAAAAATATGGCTTACTTGGCCGAATCATTTAGTACACTCAAACTCGGTATCTGTTTATAGCGATACGAATCTCAAAATAATGAAAAAGACATACTGGGCAAAAAGTACTGAAGGCATGCAAATTCATGATCGATCCCTGGAGTCACCACTTCACAATCAAGACACCTACCTGACGCCCAACCAATATTTTTTTGTCTGCAACTCCGGCACATCTCCCAAACTGGACCAAAATAAATATCAGCTTAGTATCACTGGTAACGGGGTTTCAAGCTCTAAAAGATTTACCTATCCCGATCTGCTCTCAATGCCGCAAAGAACTGTACCTGCAGTTTTGGAATGTGCGGGGAACCATCGATTTCTATTTGAGGAAGAGATGGGTGAGAAACTTGATAAACGACCCCAGGTCACCGAGTTAAAATGGGGACTAGGTGCGGTCGGGATGGCTGAATGGCGGGGTGTACCACTGCGACATGTTCTTGAAGCCGTCGGCATAAAAGAGAACGCCTTTCACGTGTGCGCAACCGGTGGTGAATCCGACTCGCGTGAAGGGGAGTTGAAGATTCCACTACCCATAAAAAAGGCGATGGATCCGGATACGATCCTGGCGATCAGAATGAACGGCCAGCAACTACCCACCGATCACGGTTTTCCGGTTAGACTGATCGTCCCGGGTTGGGTGGGGGCTTATAGCATCAAATGGATTAAACAACTGGAGGTATTTACAGAACCGATTTGGGTGACCCGAAATACCGAATTTTATGTATTGATGGGAGACGATTGGCCGGAAGTAAAGTACGCGCCCGCAAAGGGTGCGCCGATTACGAAGCTAAATATAAAAAGCAGCCTGGCATTGCCCTACCGAGCATCACTTTCACCCGGAGAGCATTGCTTACGCGGTTTTGCCCGCAGTTCGGGTGCAAAAATAACTTCCGTGGAGTGGAGTGATGACCAAGGCGCTAGCTGGTATTTAGCAAACCTTGGTAAACAAAATTATAAGTACGGCTGGGTGAGATTTGAATTTAACTGGACGGCAACACCGGGGATGCACAGCCTGAAGACCCGAGCCACAGATAGTGAAGGGATAACCCAACCACGCACGATTCCTTTTAACAAGGGTGGCTATCTGTTTAATACAACCCACGCGCATCCGATAAAGGTTGGATAATGTTGTATTTATTAATTCATTTGTTGCGACATCCTCCCTTTGACACCACGATTTAGAAAATTAACTATTAACGCTAACTCACCAATGAAAATTACAAAAATTAGTGTTTACCAGATCGATGTACCCATCGAGCCATTTGCGATTTCCCATAACCGGGTGATGTCTGTATTCGACGAAACCATCGTACAAATAGAAACAGACGAAGGAATTACGGGTTGGGGCGATAGCGTTCCATGGGGAGCGAATTTTGTACCCGCTTGGGCCAAGGGTGTCAGGGCTGGAATCGACGAGTTGGCACCGCATCTCATCGGCCAAGACCCAACCATGTTAGGCGCGATTAATGATCTGATGGATTTTGAGATGACCGGTCAGCCATCAGTAAAATCTGCTATCGATGTGGCATGTTGGGATATTCTCGGGCAGAAACTGGGCGTGCCTCTATATATGTTGTTTGGCGGAATGGTTACACCCAAACCAAACACGTACCCCTCCGTTCCGCCTTACATTGGGGAGGAAGCGAAAATGGCTGTGGAAGAAATTCGAAAACTGGGAAGCCGTCGATTCTCCTCGAAGTCGAGCGGTGATGTCGCGCAAGACATTGATTACCTTCGGTGGATCGGTGAATTGTTGAAGCCTGGAGAATTTCTCAAATATGATGGAAATGGTGGCTGGCGTGTAGACGAAGCCATCCGGGTAGTGAGAGGAATGGGGAAAATTGACGTCTATTTCGAACAACCCTGTGCCACATATGAAGAGTGCAAAGAAGTTCGCCGAACTACCGGCGTGCCACTCATTCTTGATGAATCGGTAACCGGGATCGATGCAGTTGCTCGTGCTAGAGAGGATGGCATCCTAGATGGACTTAACCTTAAGCTTGGTAAGGTTGGAGGTTTATCCAAAATGCGGCAGATTAGAGATTTTTGTGTCAGTTTTAATGTGCCAATGGAAATCCAGGATTCGTCATGGAGTGAACTGGCCTGCGCCGTCATAACTCACATCGCACATTCCACGCCTTTAAGAGTAATTATGTCGACCATGGCCCCCATGGGTATGAAACTTGAAACCATAGATGGTGGCCCGACATACGAAAACGGCACCGCTATAGCGCCCAACACAGCTGGTGTAGGCGCCAACCCAAAGCTATCGATAATTGGTGAGCCAATAAGAATTTATGAGTAAACCCATGACAAACCTGTACCAAAGAGTTACAAAATGAGTACAGCAGAAAACACACAAAAAGGCTATGCATCCGATAACGTCGTGGTTAAGCCACTGACGGTACACATAGGGGCGGAAATCGAAGGCGTCGATTTAACCCGACCCCTATCCAAAGGCGAAATCGAGACAATCCGCAAAGCGCTTCTGGATTGGAAAGTAATTTTTTTCCGCGATCAACATCTTAATCATAAACAACATGTAGAATTTGCCCGTCAGTTTGGTGAGCCGACATCCGGGCATGTTGTCTTTGGGCATGATTCTGAGTATCCGGAGATTTATCCGGTGACCAAGAATCGAACTGCATTCGCGGCAAGACCCTCCAACGTACGTTTGTGGGCAGATTGGCATTCGGATATTACGGCAGCGATTAACCCGCCATTTGGCTCAATACTGAGAGGTGTTGTAGTTCCACCGTATGGTGGCGATACTCAATGGACAAATATGGTTGCTGCATACAAAGCGCTTTCACCTACCATGCAGGAATTTGTTTCCAGCTTGCGTGCCATTCATCGATTCAAACTGGCGGATGAAGGTCACAATGCAGACGCATACAATAAAATGGTCAATGACAAAGCGTTGATTTCCGAACATCCACTGGTGACCGTTCATCCAGAAACCGGAGAACATGCTTTATATGTCAATCAAGAATTCACCAAAGAGATTGTTGGTCTTTGCAGACGGGAAAGCGACTTGTTACTGGAATTTTTATGGGAACACAGTATTCGAGCAGAGTTTTCGGTTAGGTTTCGATGGGAGAGTGGCAGTATTGCCTTTTGGGATAATCGATCAACACAGCATTTAGCGGTACGAGATATCTACGATACTGACTTTGACAGAGAGTTTTACAGGGTTACATTAAATGGCGATATCCCGGTGGGCGTCGATGGGGAAAGATCAACATGTATCTCTGGAGAGCCAATAAAACCGGTAAAGTCATAAATGATCGGTACGGTGTCAGGAATGTTATGTCAAAAACTTATTCATTTTTTTGGACCGTTGAATAACCGCTTTCCTGATTCAATAAAGATCCAAAGTGAAGCTTAATACTTGGGCAGAAAAAAGGGTAAAACAGCTGCTATCGGCACTTTCAAACGTTTTTCCTGATTCCCACAGGTCGGCTTTTGGCCGTTAGTACGCACTGATCTTGAATCGTTTCGTGTTGTTTCTTGTTGGCGTGTTGAACGTACGAACACAACTAATAAGAATCCACTGCATTGTTGGATCCAGCTGGTAAAGGGTTAGTAAGTGAAAGTTGGGTACGGAATCGTTTTTGAAAATTAAAACCAGTTTCTGGATAGGCGGCAGGTTATTACCTTCGTCTTAATTGATAAAGACACTTTGTAACTTATTCAATCGACTATGTATTTGGCGCCCCGAAGAGGATTCGAACCTCTGACCTGTCGCTTAGGAGACAAATGCGGCTTATAAGTTGATCTAATTAATTCAAACACTTACAGCGCACCGGTTCCGCGCTAACGTGACTGAGAGGGACACAGCGTGACAGAAAGGGACTGCATGTAGTCACGTTGATTGATGTTGGATTGATAGCGTCCCTTGCTTATTCTTTCTTATTGATGCAAGTGGATTGTCAAAGCCGCGGTTTGACTAATTTTCTAAACCAGCCAAATTCAAGCCATCAAGAAAATCTAACCAATCGCTTTCGAAGCGGAAGTTATCTCGATATTTTCCAAGAATATCTGTGGTGGTGTCGGCTATCACTCCAGCGGTATCAAGATCCTTACCTCGCAGGCGAATAAAATGTAGAAGCGCTTCAGCCGCTTTTTCATGCTCTCCTATTCGAGCGAAACCAGCCGCCAACCAACCGTACCCCCAGCCATCGAGCTCGATAGAACGTAGAGTTCTTACTGCATCGTGGTAACGCTTTGCGCGATAGTATCCGATACCTAGCCAACGCCGATAAGAATCAGGAAACAAAGGGTTTAAGCGAACCGCTTCCTCGATTAGCGCAATACCGGCCTGCGAACGTCCTACAACATACAAACTATGACCGGTTTCGACCAACACATCAGCATCTCCTGACTTAAGCGACAATACACGGTCGAGTTCTAACTCAGCATCGTCCCAGCGATTATTTGCAATGAGCGCCCATACCCGGATGGTGCGTGCCAAACTATCATTGCTATCAAGTTTCAGTGCAGCTTGAATGCTATCAAGGCACTTTTGCAGGGCGTTTTCTGTACGATGCCAGTTCAGAAAATGGTCAGTTACGAAAGTATTCGCCAGACCCGCGTGTGCCCTTGCAAATTGAGGATCGCGCTCGATAGCTTTTAGGTAATATGCATTGGCTTTAAGATTGTCTTCCGGGTTAAAACGATAATAGCAGCGGTTGCCTTGTAGAAAATATTCGTAAGACTGGATATTGGCGGCCGGTTTTCGACTGGCGTTGTCGGCAATTACCCTGCCAAGCTTGGCCGCGATGGTTGCAACAATTGAGCTCGTGACTTCATCCTGCACTGCAAAAATGTCTTCCAGATTCCGATCGTAACGCTCGGCCCAAATGTGATTGGCGGTTTCAACTTCGATTAGCTGGGCTGTGACCCTCACGCGCTTTCCGTCGCGTCGAACGCTTCCTTCGACAATGTACTGCACGCCAAGCTTGCTCCCGACATCCCTGATATCAATCTTGTCTCCCTTAAAAGCAAATGATGAATGGCGTGAGATCACTGTAAGTACTGGGAAACGCGCCAACTCTGTGATGATATCTTCAGTGATACCGTCGCTGAAATATTCCTGCTCTATATCACCGCTCATATTGTTGAATGCAAGAATAGCGATTGAAAGTCTGGCGTCGGTGACAGAAAGACCATCTCCGGGTGATTTCGACTCAACGCTGCTTACTTCAATATTACCGATATAACGATAGCCCATTCCACGGGCGGTTTCGATAAAGCGTGGCGTTTTGGGATTATCTCCAAGCACCTGGCGAAGTTTACGCACATAGCCTTTTATCGCTCCTTCCTCTACATAAACGCCAGACCAAATTTTATCCAACAGCTCAGCTTTGCTAATCAGGCGATTGGGGTTCTGCACCAGATATTGCAACACAGCAAAACAGGTTGGTGTCAATCGAATTGCTTCACCATTAAAGAAAAGTTGGCTGGATGCCAGATCCAGCCGCCATTCAGGTCGAGACTCAACAATGGTTAACTTATCAACCACAAAAATTCCACTAATATTTCACCTATCGTACACCGACCAATCTGTCGGTGCGACTATGATTATTTACTAAGATAAGCAACATAAAGACGAGGTCACAAAATGAGCACTACTGCAACACAAGAAGAACTTGATGCTGGCCGCGGGTATGAGGCGCTATTTGTACCTGCTATATTTTCACCTTGGACCCGACATTTGGTCGAAGGGGCAAGTGTAGCTCAAGGATCTCATACCCTGGATATAGCATGTGGCTCAGGCGTCCTTGCTCGACATGTATTGTCGAAGACTGGGGACTCAGGCCGCGTCGTAGGGATTGATCCAGCGCCCGGCATGATTGCTGCAGCAAGGGAACTTGAGTCAAACATTGAGTGGGTCCTAGGTAGTGCAGAGGAACTGGAATTCGACGATTTCAGTTTCGACAGTATCGTTTCTCAGTTCGGAATGATGTTCTTTACGGACCGAAATGCGGCGACAAACGAAATGTTTCGCGTACTGAAGCCAGGAGGCCGATTGGCAGTTGCGTATTCCGGCGAAAACGGCCACTGAATCCGGTGTAAAACGGGCGCGTATTCCGATGTAAAACGAGCAGTCATTCCGACGCAAATCGGGCAAGCTGTAGCAGGATGAACTGCGCGTGTTTTTAATTACTGTTTTTCATGGGGTTTTGTCAATGTTTTTGCTCGGGTTTTGCGCATGGAGTCTCCTGTCAGGTTGATTTTATAAGCGTTATGCACCAGGCGGTCGAGGATCGCATCGGCCAGCGTGGGTTCACCGATCACGCGATGCCATTTTGATACTGGCAGTTGGCTGGTGACGACGGTGGCGCGTTGCTGGTGACGGTCATCGAGGATTTCCAACAGATCTTTGCGTTGTTCCTCATTGAGGGTCGACAGTCCCCAATCGTCGAGCACGATGAGATGCGTGCGGGCCAGTTTATTGAGCAGTTTGGGATAGCGGCCGTCAGCCTTGGCGACGTTGAGATCGGCGAACAGTCGGGGGAGACGGAAGTAGAGCACGGTATGCCCTTCGCGGCAGGCCTGATGAGCGAGCGCACAGGCCAGGAACGATTTACCGACGCCACAGGGTCCTGTAATCAACACATTCAATCGATCGTTAATCCACTGACACGAGGCGAGTTGACGGATCAGGGCCTTATCGATGCCTCTCGGGGTACGATAATCCAGATCTTCGAGGGTAGCGGCCTGTTTGAGTTTGGCTTGTCGTAGCCGGGTCTTGAGCCGCCGATTGGTGCGATCGAGGTGTTCGGCGTCGACCAGCAGGCCGAAGCGTTCCTCGAAATCGAGCTGGTTGATCTGCTCGTCATGGAGCTGGGATTCGAAGGAATGGGCCATGCCGAGCAGGCGCATGTCGTTGAGTTTGCTCAAGGTGGGGTGTCGTAACATCAATGAATCTCCTGTAGGTTCAATCAAGGGTTGGGATTAATGGAAGTAATCGGGTCCACGCACATTGGAGTGCTCGGGCAAGGCGATGGTGGTTTGTTTCTCCTGTGGCAAGGGTTGCCGATCGAGGCCGTGTTTGAGCATGGATTGGAGTGAGCGATAGGAAAACGCATTGACCGCCAAGGCTCGCCTGCAGGCGGCGTTGAGGCGATCGTTGCCGTAGCGTTTGGCGAGTTTCAAGGCGCCGAGGCAGGTGCGGAAGCCTTGTTCGGGATGGGGCCGGCGTTGAAGCGCGACCTGTACCCAGGTTTCGGTATCCGATCCGATATCCTTGGCCCAGTCGATCAGTCGTTGCGGGGTCATGTTGCCGGCGCGTTGATGGGCTTTGGGCATATGGGCAGTGACGGTGCTATGAGCGCCGCGCTGTAACGAGCGGCGATGGGAAGCCACCCGTTGGCCTTTGAGGAAGACTTCCACGGTGTGGCGGTTGAAACGGATATCGACGACCTGACCGACCAGCCGGTGGGGTACGGAGTAATAATGGCCTTTGAGTTCGAGATGGTAATCGAGATGGACTTTGGCCCGTTTCCAGTCGGCGAAGCGATACGGTGTGGGCGGCAATGGGCGTAAAGCCGGTTGATCGATCTGCTCGAATAGCTCCTTTCGGGAAACGCCGTATTGCTGTAATGGGCGCTGATTCAGTCGCTGCAGTCCTTCGCGGATAGCGGCATTGAGTTCATCCAGGCTGAAGAACGACCGATTCCGTAACGGCGCCAGGATTTCCCGTTCGACAATTTGCACATGCACTTCGACTTTGGATTTATCCCGTGGGCGTTTGACCCGGGCCGGGATCACCGCGATGCAGTAATGACGCGCCAGATCCGCGTAACTGAGATTTAAGTCCGGTTCATAGAAACACGGATGGGTAACGCCGGTCTTTAAATTATCCGGCACAACAATGGCGGGACAGCCACCCAGAAAAGCCAATGCCCGGACATGGGAACCGAGCCAATCGGGCAAGGCCTCGCTTAAGGTGGCTTCGGCATAGGTATAATTCGACGCCCCCAGGGTGGCCACGAAGATGGACGCTTGGCGAATCTCGCCGGTATGCCGGTTGATCACCTCCATGGTCAGGCCGGCGTAATCGACAAACAACTTCTCGCCGGCTTTGTGGGATTGGCGCATCACCACCGATTGGGTGCCCAGCCATTCCCGGTAACGTTGACAAAATTGACTGTATTGCAGACCCTCGGGATAACGTTCCTTGTATTCCAGCCACAACAGTTGGCGGGTCACGCCTTTGCGTTTCAGTTCCCGATGGACTTGCACCCAGTCCGGCAACGGCGGCGCCACCGGCGGCATCACCCGGGGTGGAAACAAGCGCCGGGCCAGTTCATCCTCGCTCAAAGTTTCCACGACCGGCCACGATAAACCCGCCGCTCGTGCTCGGCGCACATACTCGAACACCGTCGAGCGCGATACCGCACAACTGACGGCGACCTGACGGTCGCTCAGGCCCGACTCCCACTTCAGCCGTAGTAATTCTTTGATTTTGCGCATGGATAACATTCCTCGCGGCATCGTGAACCTCCTAAAAGGCGGTCACGATACCGCTCACGGTCTCATGCGCGGCTCACCCCTTCACAGCCTGCTCGAGTAGTGCCGGAATCGGTGCTCGTTTTACACCGGAATCAGTGCTCGATTTGCGTCGGAATGACTGCTCGTTTTGAATCGGAATCAGCGCTCGTTTTCAGCCGGAATACGCATTTGCTGGGCAAAGCGTGGGAATCCGCGAGGTCGATGATAATATCTGGCTTGTCAGCTTCATGCATTATGACCTAGGATTCTTTGATCTGGATTCGCGGCGAGTCGAACCCGCCCCGAATCCTTTCGTACCGAAACTGTAAACCATGTGCCCGGTACATTCTGTAAACCATGTCTCCGGTAAGGACCTTGATTTAATTGGCGCCCCAGAGAGGATTCGAACCTCCGACCTGCCGCTTAGGAGACAAACGCGGCTTATAAATTGATCTAATTAATTCAAACACTTACAGCGCACCGGTCCCGCGCTATCGTGACTGAGAGGGACACAACGTGACAGACAGGGACTGCTCGTAGTCACGTTTTTTAATGGTGGATTGATGGCGTCGCTTGCTTGTTCTTTCTGGATCGATGCAAGTGAATTGTCAGTGTGGCGGAAATAAAGCGTCACGTGGATAGTGAATCCATCGCGCGTTTAATAGCACTCTAGTAGGATTAATAATCCTAATTTAATGATTTCTGGCTAGTGAGTTGTAAATCAAATTAGCCCATATTGATTCAGTATCTACGGGTGTCCTGAAATTATCACGCGCGTGCCGTCGACTACATTCATCTCTATGGAATTTAAACGTTTGGCGATATGTTACTTCGAATGGATTTCCGTGAGAGGACGTTCTATAGCTTCGATGACATCGTTGGGTAACGATACCATTGATGCGCTTTCTAATGCAGAGGTCACTAGTTCTTCATCGAGGTGTCGTAAAGCAATCGCAGCGCGAACCTGGTAGAGGATTTTGAAGTTCTCGAGATACTCCGAAACGTGTTTTGTCGCATCAAATCGATTTGAGTAAAGGGTATGGGTCTCCCCGTATTGCTGTACATATTTTTGCCCGGCAACGAGATGTTCCCGTACTGATTCCAGCCTTGCTGGAGACGGACCGTGTTTTAGGACGGTTCTCAGTGTAGGAACGATGGAGTCGCCGAGTTCCAACAGATTTTCAAGCTCGTCATTCTCGCACTCGATACATTCAAGCCACTGCAAGGTAATTGCACGCGCCCTTTCAGCGGCTTCGGGTACTAGTTCGGCTTGATCGGCTCTCACATCGAATCCTGTCAAGCTTACGCAAACGCTTGTACCTAACCAAAATGCGAACGCGATGCTTTTCAAGATCTACACCTTAGTTGGGCATGTCCCAGCTAACGGGCATACACGGGTGTGAGGATGAACAGTCTCTTTTCGGACCAACCCGCGTTTGGTTCTGATTGATTGCCGATTCTTCGTGTATATTCATTACGAACGCTTGCCCCTCGGTCAGATCTGCACGATTGCTAATTCTCGGAATCATCAAATTGCTTGGAGAAACGTCAGGGGGGTATTCATGCAATAAATGAAAGGCATGACCAAACTCGTGTGCCAGGGTCTCTGGAAACACTTTTGTACCTAAATATATGATGTTCTTGCCAACACCATAGCGGCATTTTACCCACGCGGTGTTAGCGGTTAATCCATAGTAAACATTGATCCGCATCGGGTCGTAATTTTTCGGAACCTCGGCGCTGGGAGAGCATTCGCCTATGCCTGCTC
This sequence comes from Arenicellales bacterium, assembly GCA_965216365.1. GTDB lineage: Bacteria > Pseudomonadota > Gammaproteobacteria > Arenicellales > CBDCFT01 > CBDCFT01. Next base: position 18,523 of record CBDCFT010000012.1, read on the forward strand.
CTTGGTCTCTTACCGTCATTGCGAACGTGCTACTGACTTTCTTGAAATTCGGTTCGAATACAATACCGGCATGGTTCGAATTGAAGATCGTGTTGGCTCGATCGACTTCGTACTTGGCACTCGTCAACCGTGAGTCTGGTACCCAAACGGTGATCGGCACCTTGACCATTGACCCCAGCTTGACGTTGACAATGTCGCCCGGCTTATCAGTCCAATCGGCAATTTGCTCAACTAATTTCACAGCATTGTCATCGGAAAATATGGCTAACTCCGACCGACAACCCTGAGCTTCAAGAATGTTCCCTACACTCACCTTACTTAGCTGTGAATAGTGTTGAATCGGTACATTCGCATCGCAGTCACTCGCGTCCTGAGGCAAAGCGTCCCGCGCTGTCAGTGACAAATTGGCGGAGTCGTTGATAAGGTTGTTGTAGAGAAATATAAAATCCGATGGCGACACTGGCACTCCGGGAGGTTCTTCGGGTGGGCAATCATCACGAGGTCGGAGTTGGAACTGGAATTTGTTGACGACAACGTTGTCCAAAAGTTGTTCCACTACCAACGCGACTCCTTTGGTGATCGGCTCTTTTTTCGAGACCTTCATGAAGTGGTTTTCTCGACTTGCCGCATGGCTTGTTTTGAGTGAGATTTTGAATACCCCGATAATTGGCTGCTTTAGTGCGCCAGGTAATCCCATAATATGAGTGGTACCACGACTGACAACAATCCGATCATTGCCAACTGTGCGTGCCGGCCCCTCCAGCGTGAATTTTTCTAGATTCTGATTTGGTAGGCGCTCAAACCGAACAGTAATTGACGAGGCAAGTTGGCCATCGAAGTTGATTCGCCACGACAAGAACTCAGGTTTCGGGCATCCCGGACAGCAGTCAATAATCTCACAGCCGACGGGAATCCTGATTGGCAACGCAGTCAACGCTTCGACTCGGACAAAGTCTTTGGGGCAGAAATCTATGAACCTTCCGCCAATCCAGTGGCTTGCATGCGATCCCGTCACACAAACCAGAAGAAGCGTTCCAATCAAAAAACTTGACCAGTTAAATTTCATGATCACTACCCATGGAAAATCATACACCCGATCATGACTAGTCACATTGACGTAAATCAATAGTGTGTGACACGCACTAAGATGTCAGCTACTTAATCAGTTCTTACGATGCATTCTGTTTGATAATTTAATTCTCGGGCATGAACCAACTGTAATCTAACGGTCACGCTACGGTTTTTGCCCCAGTCTCACAATACCGAATACTCGATTCTGATTCATACTCCGCTCATGACATTTACAGAATTGTCTAAAAAGCATAAGAACAGTGCAATTTGAATCAATACTGCGAGGTTGATTCACTTTTTGTAATCAATTGGTGGTCGCGCATTTACAATGCGGCCAAAACACCCACTGGATAAGGAATCCAGTGCTCTTTAACGATCGTTGAAGGGCGCTCCAAAGGCAAACTGATTAATCGATTGAAAAATCCGCTTATTTTCGACCCTTTGCGATCCAATTCGGAAAGCCAAACCTGTTATCCACAATAGACAGCTAAACAGACTCTTAGGAGCCAGCGATACTCCATGGATAAATAAATTCATTTAGCGAACAAATCCCAAAACGAACGCCGACTCATCGAGCAAATCGACCGTGCCGATGTGCAATGGATAGTGGTCAACAATAGGCGCTGGGAGCGCGTGGATGGCTCAGTCAAAAAACCTAGGATGACTACGCCACCACCAATATCAGTCTTACGGCGCCTGTGATTGAATAATTCCATGGTGTTACGTAAACAGCTACAAGAAATTTTCTTAATTTTTCGTGATTTCGATCAACAAATCTCTGTGTTCGATACGTTAGGGTAACAACTAAGGTTGTCGAAGGAGCGAGCGGCGTGTTGTGAATTCCCTTTGGGTGCAAAAAAAACAGATGCGGTGATGTTTTTTGCAATATCGTCTTATGGTAAGTCTTTAGAACATTTCGGATAGCCTTTGTGCTAAACATTATTAAGGTGCGTTGGCCATGAAAGCAAAAGTGAAATTTGGGAAACCAGGAAAAGCTGCGGGCTTCGTGAGGGCGATCAAAAGCTTGAGCCCAGATCGGGCACCTGCTTTTGCTGTCGAATTGTATTGTCCTACTGCATCCATTACCAAGCGAACGCAGTGGTTTACATCGGACAAAGTTGAACACAACAGGGAATTGGTGTTTGTCTCCTTGTTGCGTGATGCTTTGATTCACGCGCTGCCTGTCGAGATAACCTACGATTCACTTCGGTTCATTGTCTCGGTCGACATACGAACGCAATACAATTACGAGCAAGAGAAGCCGAATAAGATAAAGGGCAACATCACGGGGCTGATCGTCAACGAACACGGCATCGGAAAATCAAACTGGGGAATACCGGACTTGGCTACGGTACAAATTGACAACAAGGGCACTGGCAAAGTGTTGTACCTGAATTTGCAACGAGGCAACCGGGAAACCACATCGGCACAATTGTCGCTGCTGCGACAGGCCTATATGGATGGATTAGAGGTGGAATTGACTTATCAGGATATCGCAGTGAGCGACCAATATGCCGTCAAACACGTTAATGTGACGGGCGTACTGCCTTTCATTACTGGTTTACAACTCGGTGAAATCCGTGGGGATTATTACACGGCCAAGATACCGGGTTCCCCAAAACCGGGAAGTGTGGCCGCCACACCGCCAGGCGGTAAAGTAAAGAAAGCGGGCGTTTCGAAGAAAACGTAACGCTTCACATCGGACAACACCCCAATAAAAGGACGTGTAGCGATGGCGGATTACAGCGACGCAAACTTCAAAAACAAGAGTAAACAATGGCTACCGGAGTTATTGCTGCGCTACCCCAACCTCGGTCAGCCCTGTTTTGCAAAAGTGACTCAAGGGCAGAATCTAAAACTTGATGTGACTTTCGCCGGACGTAAGGACAACTTAAATCCGCTGACCTTACTCAAAGGGAAGTTGTTTTTACAACCGCTCGATGATACCCGGCAGATATTTCAGGATGGTTTAATCAAGAACGTCTCTCATATGGGAAATTTGCCATCTGCGCTTAAACAACGCCTTATACCGGTAAGTGCGAAGGTCGTTTTGGCGTCGTACAAATCGCAGTGGGTCTGGTTCAGAAACCGAGTACCTTACACCCGTACTCTGAAAGCATCAGACATCCAGTACCCTTACGCGTACCCCGTGCAGTTGGAAATAGCCGCAAGTGATCTGTCACAGGTCAGCACGCCGCAGCTGTTTAATCTGATTCACGATTTCCCCAAGCTCGATTGGTATAACACCAACTTCCATGCCGTGTACCTGCACAAAAAGGACATGGCGTCTTTTAAGTTCGTGCATGTCACCGATCCCCATTTCGCCTGGCGTAATGACGAGATCGCGGATGTTATTGAGAAATCTCTACCAGGGACGAAGAAGAAATACATCAATTGGAATCAGTATGGCCGGGACCTTTTCTCCTATGCCAACATGAAACACGCATTTGGGGAACTTGACTTCATGGTGCTGACTGGCGACATCGTGGACTACGTGCACGACAACAACAAAACACGCACGAACCATAAAGTGCGCCCCATGGACAACTTTGAATTTTTCAGAGAGCTGGTGATCGCAAATCCCAGTCACCCAGACATCGAGATTGGCAGTGAACTGTCAGTGCCATCATTTATAGTATTGGGTAATCATGATTACCGCCTCAACGAGTACCCTTTAGTTGCTAAAGGCACTGCCGCGGGAAAAACCTGGGATATCGATCAATTCGGTGGTTTTGGACTCGAAAAAAAGGAAGCCATTGCCTATGAAGGGAAGGTGACTACCTTTGGTAAAGAGGATGCATTGAAGTTTGTCGAGTACTGTGAAGACCCGCCACCATCTTACCGTGCGCTGATCAATCCGGATGCCGATTTCGCGTTGCCGTTGAATCAAAGCAATTTGGTCTTTATGGATACACGACGTGACACGGGACTCGTCACGGGTCTTGGCGACTACCTATTTCCCAGTGAATCCCAACAAGACTTCATGTCGGGATCACCGGACTCGGTGGGTTTTAGCAAGCAACAGGCCGCTTTCTTCAAAAAAGAGATGAATAAAACCAAAGCGCAACTCATCGCGTGCTTTCATGCACCAATGGTCAATATCCGCGAAGGAACACCACATTACCTGTGCCGAGAGACGAGGCGCGATCAGCTGAATCAGCTATCAAAAAAAGGCGAGTTCTTGCACTACCTGCTACATAGTCATGCGCACATCGATCGGTTAACAGATGTCCCACTCGATACCGACGGTAAGCTATTAAAGGCTGTTCACAGTGTAATGACCCAACAGCAGAAAGCCACACTGCTGGAATCAATCCGGTTTTTCAATCTGGATGCGGCGGGGAAACACAAACTCCTCGAATACATGGTGCAATCGATTCTCAATAATAAACAGAAAAAAGATCTCGAGAGTTCGCTGAACAAGAAAGAATTTAACGGCGCGTTAGTACACGGACCGCTTGACTGGAAAGTCAAGACACGACTAACCGACCAACAGGCTGCTGTACGCTTTGACCAGCTAGTCTTCTTGACATTGAGTCAAAGCCAAAAGGCACAGCTCCTGGACTACATTATTCAGACACAGTTCGCACTCCTCAATTACGGTTTCGATATCGTGCGCGATATTCTGTTTCATGGCGCCAAAGCGAACGTCGATTTAAAACCCAATCAGTTTGCGAATTTGATCTCGTATTTGGTCAACAATAATCAGTGGAATAAGTACTTTGATGGCGATTGGTCATTTTCGCCGACGAAGTACTTTAAGACCGGAAAGCGCGATCCGTACCTCGGTCGGGGAGCAGTGGATAATGAATTTGATACGATCCTAAAAGCAACGATGGACGGTGTTAACAACGACAAGCGCATTGTTTTTTTCACTGGCCATACGCACGATAGTATTGAATACATTGCAAAGATCGTGAACTCGAAGTTTCAATATTTTCATGACTACTATCTCGACAATACCATTCAGGGGAAGTCACATAAGTCGTTCTGGCTCAATCATGAAAACTATCCGGACAAGACCTCGCCCAACTACCCAGACCCATTAAGCAAATCATCCAGCCCGCTCGCTTGGTGGAAAAAGCACAGTCCGCTGTTTGTTCAAACACAAGGCTTGAAGGACGGCCAAGCAATTTTAGTTAAGGTGCAAAACGATGTCATTACTGAAACCGAGCGAATCACGTTTAAGAAAGCGAAGTCACTACCGCCCGCAGTGAAAAAGGTGCCATGTAATCCCTATTTCATCTTAGGAATGAGCGCTCCGTAATGCATATGCAAAAAAGGTGTACTTTCGACCCAAAACAGAAGTTTTGCGGTTGACCAAAAATCGTCCGAAATAGACCACTTCTCTGACGTTTTTTAAGCAATTCCCATAATAGCTAAACTAGCCAGCAGTCGCAGAGTCATGTTACGTAGATCACTAGCGACGCATATTGGCGTATCTCAAATCGCGTAAATTATTTACATTTTAAAGCAATTTGCTGTGTGCCCGTGTAATTGTTCTAACCATAAATATTGAGGACAAATGTTTTGTATGTGGTGAAAATTCCGTTATACCTGAATTTGGAATGGATCGTAGGATAATAGATACCACAAAACTTAGTAATCTATTCATAGGTTAATCTTGCGATGCCCAAAAACATCAGTTTGTAGGACGTGTTTGCGTCTTAACAAACGAGGAAGATATTATGGACACTCGGCAAAACCCAGCTCATGAGTACGTTCCTTACGAAGATCACGCAAACCGTCTGATAAGTCCACATCAATATCTGCGTCATTTAGATAACCGTTATCTATTAAATGCGGGTACAGAGACTTTGCCGCTTGATGTTGCCCTTGATCTTCCAAGATAAGGGCGTGCATGAAGAAAGCCAGCGAACGGGTTAATTCTCGAGAAGACGATTTCATCGGTGTCAGGTTAGCTATGGCCAAATCAAGGTCACAATTGATGATTTGTTCAGTTATTCTCTTGGATTCTTTTGCGTCTTTTCCTAACAGTAGAGAAACGCAACCGCCTAGCGGTGTTATGAGAATACTGACTATCACAGCTATGAAAACATAAAAATCGAGTTGTTTTAATTTCACTTTTCTCCCCTGATTTGTGTGTGGCATCTATGCGGTCGAAGACAGAGCACCACGGGTTTGCCCGTGGGTGAATGAGCGATGCTGTTGTTCATCGCGACCGTAGTTGAACTGATGAACAGCAGCCGCAGCCCGAAGGGCTGTAGCAGTAAGAACCCCGCGTTTACGCGGGGGAATCTCTTGGTGATACACATCGATAAACTGCCTGACGTCTCGCTAGGTCATCCCACTACGCGGTGGCCACGTTGACGCATGCATTCGATGATGATTTGTTTACGCTCGTCGCGTGTTTCCCAAGCTCGAGCACCACCAGCCAGAACACTGCCTGCAATTGCGCCACCCACTGCACCCTCTAAGCCGTCGTCGATTGCACCCAGCACAGCCCCAGTGACAGCACCCGCGGTTGTTTCACTTTTTACATCACCATTAGTGTATTCGCGTTCAGTCGCCAGTGACTGACAGGCACCCAGGTCAGCGGTGTATTGGGCCGTCATGTCACCATCGACAATGGGCTCGTATTTCGCTCCGCTATGCGCACAACCCACTGTGAAACTTGATGTAGTAAGGATAACGGCAAATTTTAATATTGTTGCATGTTTCAATTTGTAACTCCTGATATGTTCAAGAATGCTAGGGAAAAGTCTATGGATAAATTGACATTTAGAATGAGTAAGCGAGACCAAACAAAAATCGATGATCGTCCAAATCATAGTCAGTTTTTTCACCATCGTTTTTGTCGTTGTTATATTCGGGTCCAACAAAATAGGTTGAGTAGTTGTACTCACCACGCATTGACCATCGATTAGAAATTGGAATGGCGATACCAGCACCAACGACACCGCCAATCCAGTCGTGTACGGAGCCAAAATATCCCTCCGTAGGGGAGCCATTTGAATCAACATTAGTCACAGTCAGAGTGCCTACTTCAATATCGGTGTAAGTGAATCCCGCTCTTCCGTAGATCAACCAATCATTGGTGAGCTGTTTTCCAAATAGACCGGATACCTGTAGCTTCCACTCATTTGTTACACTAAAGAGCTTGTTGTCACCTTCTGGGTTGGCCAGAAATGCATCGGCGACATCATCCTTAAATTTTTGAGCATCAACTTCGATCCCAAGAAATCGAGATCCACGGTACCAGCCATGGCCCATCAGTCCGCCCCAAGTGGTTTTGCTATAATCAAGATTGATACTGTCTCTACGATACGGAAATGGCGTGACATCTTCGTGATATCCACTCAGATCCAGCTTAGCGCGCCCGGCTTCGATACCGGCATACCAACCTTGCAGCGGCCGATGAGTTGCGCTGTCATCTGCTTTGGCCACAGAGAAAACTGCGCCTAAGTTGATCATCACCGCTAACGCAGTTAAAGTTGTTTTTTGACGTGATTGAAAACAGACTAGCATTTATTCAGATACTCCCGTGTTAGTGTTGAAAACAGGGTGTATCATCCAATAGCATCCCACGTTTATTCCATTCCGTTTTTGTAGCGATTTGTAAGCAAATGTCAGTTACCTGAACCAATAGTGAACGCACCGTCAGGAAACGACTCGGTTCGACTCCTGCTGGTCGAAGACGACGTTGAACTCGCCAAGATGATTTCGGCATTTCTCAGTGACGAAGGATTTGAGATGGACTGGACAGACAATGGAAAAACTGCTGTTGAGAAAATTCTTGACGATATGCCCGACTTAGTGATTCTAGACGTTATGTTGCCGGGACTCGATGGTGTAGAAGTTTGTCGCCAGGTAAAAAGCGAGTTTTCGAATCCCATTTTAATGCTGACGGCAAAAGACGATGAGTTAACAGAAATAACCTCTTTAAACCGTGGGGCGATGGGTTACCTCACAAAACCAGTCAGAGCGCATGTATTGTTGGCCCATATCAAGGCGTTATTGAGACATAGAAATCCAGAAGAAGAAACGGCGTTTGCAAATGTAATCACCATTCAGGATCTTGTACTCAGAAAAAATGCGTACGAAGCGTCGTTGGATGGTCAACTTTTAGATCTGACAACTGCGGAGTTTCAGTTGTTGGCCTTGTTAGTGGAGCATGCTGGACAGGTCATTTCTCGCGATTCGCTTTATCGACAACTGCGCGGTATTGAATACGACGGGATCGACCGCTCCATTGATATGCGTGTATCGTCTCTAAGAGAAAAAATGAACGATGCCACGCCACCCTATCGCTATATTAAGACCATTAGAGGGAAGGGATATTTATTGGTATCCAGTTAGCAATTTTTCCTGACAATTGCTTACAAAATCAAACAATTCTTATGTCGTTTAAGGACGGCTGTACTGTTATAACCGCGGGTCGACAAGTAAAGTGACATGAAATCTATCTTTGCTAGAACCTACATCATTATTGCAGGAATCATCTTTTTTTCCTTGTTTGCGACGATCATTATTGTCGACAACCTGTTTGAAACGACAGATAGCGAAATATTCATAAGCGGGGCAACCCTCGAAGCAAAATATATCGAAGCGGAGCTGCGCTCCGAGCCGCAATCGACATGGCATACTTGGGTGGAACAATATCAGTCTGAATTGGGGCATACTGTCGAGTTGTTAACGGATGCCGATGAAGGCAAGAGTCAGAACGACACTGAAATAACGTTTTCCGGCATCCGGGCGGATTACTGGTCGATACGTTATCCACTTGAGGGTTATCACAAAACTTTAATTGTGAGTGAAAGCGATAGTTCGTTCGCTGATATCCCTGTCGATGATTGGTTGGAAGTGCTGATTCCCATCGGAATCATATTTCTGATTTTGGCATTCGGGATTTTCTATCTGGCAAGAAGAATCACTAAACCAGTGGGTAAGCTGGTTTTAGCCACCCAAGCATTTAGGGATGGTAATCTCGATTTTCGGATTGAGGAGAGTGTTGTACACCCGATCGATAATTTAGCGATTGGTTTTAATGAGATGGCCGCGCAACTTCAAAATTTAATTCGCGACCAACAAATACTGATTGGTGCGTTACCGCACGAACTACGAAGCCCTCTGGGTCGTATCAGATTCGCTTTGGATACGTCACGTGACTTGAATACGGTGGATGCATTGCGTACACGTATCGAAAAAATAGATGGTTATGTAGAGGATTTATACGAAATCACTGAAGATGTGCTGACATTGATTCAGTTGCAACATGAAGATGTGATGCAGTCCGACTTAATTGATGTCGATGCGCTGTTAGAACATGTGTGCAAATGTGATGATTCTGCGTCTTTAGTTAAAGTGACCTACACTAATGACATCAACCGGCCGGTACATGGTAACGCTGCTTTAATCCGAAGAGCGTTAGCCAATCTAATTGACAATGGTTGTCGTTATACAAGAGGCAAATTGGAAATTCAAGCAACACAAATTGATTCGCAAATTCAGTTAACGGTCGATGATGATGGCCCTGGAATTATGGCTCAATATCATGATGACGTATTTGCGCCATTCTCAAGAGTTAGTAAAAGTCGAAGCCGAAAATATGGTGGTGTAGGTTTGGGATTAGCCTTAGTCCAAATGATTATGCAAAAACACAATGGCAGTGCCAGGGTAGCTAACAGTCCCCTCGGTGGTGCGCGATTCATCCTAACATGGACCCCAACTAATACGTAATACACGGACTTTACATAACGCAATGGTGGATGACACACAAAATTGTGAACTATCACACTATCATAGTGTGACGCAGTTCACAGTTTTTATTTAAAACCCGTACTACATTGTCTTAAATGTTGTAGTACAGATGACAGGGGCGTCGTCTTCCAAGGAAAAAGCGCTTTAGGATTGTTGGGGAACACCTATAGTGCAACTGAATACGGATATTGCGGGAAACCCGGTCGAGGAATAGGCGGGGTTTCTCATTTGATCAATCCGGGGTTTACAATAAACCTGAAGACGCTTTTTGGGGGGGCGTAATATGATAGAAGACACGCGTAACTGCTTGGTGGCAGCATTCGATGATGCCATCGATGTGAGGTTAGACCTTACTGACACCCATACGGGGGTACAAGAACGGGTAGTCGTCGTTAATAATCACTACGCTGTTACTGGAATGGTGACACGATTCGCGCGCCGACAACGTATATCACCTCGGGCTGTGCAGGTGCATGTGACGCCGAAAATGTAATTCTATATTTAAGACCCACCCGTATTAACAAGCAGACGGCATCAATCCCAATGGTTGCGGATACTAGGGGTTGGCAGTACTACGTGAATGCATTGCGGAATCATTCGCGCTCTTCGACATCCTTCACTAAAGCACAAATTATCTGACAAAGGATAAATCGATGGTCTACGACGATAAGGATGATCAATTCGACAAAATTACAGCGATCTTGGCAACACGCGATCGTGCTGTCCTGAAATCACCACTTGGGATTAATTTTGCGGAAGAGGTTGCCTGCGAAACAATATCGAGTCGCTCAGACAGTATCCAATATCAACACGGTGACAGCGACAGTAATGTGCCAGAAAACGTCAAACATGACTTCCCTAGACAATGCTGCCAAGAAGAACGCTGTTCTTTTTGTGGTAGAACAGAAAGTGAAGTGTCTACGCTGGTTAAAGCGGCGTCAGGTTCCCAAATCTGCAATGTTTGTGTCAACGACTGCCTACAAATTTTAAAAAACGATGAGTAAGTAGGTATATCGCTACGCCCGGTAATCCTATAACCTTATCTGCTTAATAGTGAAATTTTATAGTAATGGGTGAAAACCCCGTTACCCCTAACGGGGTTTTCGGTCCAAAACAAATCACCGACGAGCGCATGAAATCCTTCTCATACGGGTGTGTATCCCGGCGTGATGCTCTCCCAATAGACGTCCCGTGACGTCAGAAATAATTATACCCGAGACATACCTGTCTGAAGTGTGAACAAAAAATAAATACACGGGATTTTACGCAGAAGGTCGATGACGGCATCTTTCGCTGGAACAGATTGATAGATTCACTACGAAACTAATAGATAGATGAACAGTCCAAACTAAGCTGTTGTATTTGGATGCAAAAACCCAAATAAACGAAGGGAGGAGATGAAAATGCTGATATTAACGAGGCGGTTTTCTGAAAGCTTGATGATTGGTGATGATGTAAAGGTGACGGTACTGGGAGCGAAAGGCAATAGTGTACGTATTGGGATAGAGGCGCCGGAGGATATACCGGTGCACCGCGAGGAGGTGTACAACCGAATTCATGGGAACAAGGCGGAACTCACCGTCGACCCTCTAGCTGAAAACAAGCGGGGGGCAATATAAATATAGGGGTGGGGTGTTTGATGTAAATGCCCTTGATATCCCCTATCGAGGTTAGATGAACAAGATGGGCGGTTGAATAAAAGACGGTCGTCCTGAGTATTCCCGCAGTCTGCTATGCGCGCAAAAACAGAAGTTCAATTTAGAAACTGAAATGGTCCGTAACTGGTTAGCGTTATTAGACGCCCGCGAAGGTGTTGCACCGATTGAGAGCGATGCGGTGGAGCGGGTGTCGAATAACGTCCTGAATCACCCCGGATTTATCGGAGACCGGTTTGTTTGAGTCCTGCTGCTTTCGCTGACTCGGTTTGTTGATAATACATCATTTCATATTCTACAGGCGGAATATGTCCAATCGGTTCAAGTAGTCGTCTGTTATTAAACCAATCGATCCAATCAAGTGTGGCACGCTCAACTTCATCAATACTTTTCCAGGGTCCCTTGTGACGAATGACTTCCGTTTTATAAAGGCCATTAATGGTTTCAGCCAGCGCATTGTCGTAGGAGTCGCCAACACTGCCAACGGAAGCTTGGATGCCTGCTTCGACTAATCGTTCACTATATCGAATGGATAAATATTGACTGCCCCTATCACTGTGGTGAATGAGACCGGTATGTTTACCTCTGGCCCATAAAGCTTGCTCTAACGCATCCATGACGCTGTCGGTGTGTAGTGAACGTGAGACACGCCAGCCGACGATGAAACGCGCAAACACATCCACCACAAAGGCCACATACACAAATCCAGACCAGGTGGCCACATACGTCAGATCAGCCACCCAAAGTTGATTGGGACGTGTGGCTGTAAATTGCCGATTAACCAGATCCAAGGGTTTTTCGTCATGTGTTGATGGAATTGTCGTTTTGCAACGTGCACCCCGTCTGACGCCCGCAAGTCCTAATTTGCGCATCAATCGCTCTACCGTGCAGCGTGCGACCTGAATCCCTTCACGGTGTAACTGACGCCAAACTTTAACCGCACCATACACGTCGTTATTCTCATGCCACAGCCGTTTAATCTGCACCTTGAGTTCATCGTCCCGTTTCGCACGTGCTGAACGACAGCCTGGATCACGTTCATTTGATTTGTGTTTGTAATACGTCGACGGTGCAATCGGCAATACCGCACAGATCGGCTCGACACCGTAGATCGATCGATGTTGATCAATGAAAGACACCATTACTTCGCTTTGCGGTCGAACTCCGCCTGGGCGAAAAAAGCCGCTGCTTTGCGTAAAATCTCATTGGCACGCTTTAGTTCTCGGTTTTCTCGTTCAAGCGCTTTTGTATAGTGGGCTTGATCGGATGTCACACCCGATCTGATACCCCGATCAATCTCAGATCGTTGAATCCACTTCCTCAGCGTTTCTGGCGTACAGCCAATCTTTGCAGCTACTGATTGCGTGGCTGCCCAGCGCGATGCATGGTCTTGTTCGCTGGTGAACACCAATCGAACTGCGCGTTCCCGTACTTCGGATGAATAGGTCGGTTGTTTCTTCATTGGCTAATCCTCTCAAAGGTTTTAGCCTCCGACAATCCCGGGGTGATTCATCCAGGGGAGGAAACCGCGGTTTCCTGGCTATGGGGATTATTCAGAGATGATGGTCGTTAATGCGCTGGCTGTGAGCGCCAGTGGCCGGTGGGCCGACGCGATCGGCGCATTATTGAGGCGATTTAGAACTGGATCTGTTGCGGGTAGTAGTGGATAGGGGTTAGTGGGTTCGGTTGGAGCAATAGGAGAGCGCCAACACGGATTCGCGTTGTTACATTTTTCGTCGACACGAACGAGGGTCAAGGTGGTGCCCTCGTCTTGGGGCTGAGTGTTTCGATAATCTGTAGTGGTTTGCTGCAGTTTGGGCAAATGAAGGCTGGCGACGTTGTCAGCTGTAGCGCGATGTCGGGTTCACAATGGGCATCTAGCGCTTGGCGCAGTCGGGTCAAGTTGCCGCGACGCACAGGACTGGCGAACAAACCGTAATGGCGGATGCGATGGAACCCCTTGGGTAGCACGTGAATCAAGAAGCGGCGGATGAACTCATCGGTGGCGAGCGTCATGGGTTTGTAGCGTACACAGCGTTTAGAGCGATAGTCCTTGTATTGGAACGTGACGCCGGTTTCATCGTGGGCAATCAATCGATGATTGGAGATCGCCACGCGGTGGGTGTAGCGAGATAGATAAGCGAGCACTGCTTGGGGGCCGGCAAAGGGCTTTTTGGCATAGACGAACCAGTTCGTTTGCGCGAGCGGCGCTAAATACTGTGTGAAGGCATCGTGATGAGCAAGAGGATGTAGATCACCGAAGAAGTTGAGTTTACCGTCACGGTGTAGCTGATGAAGCTGCGCAAGGAACAAACGGCGGAACAATCTGGATAACGCCCGCACCGGCAGAAAGAATCCGCGTTGGCACGCCACCCACCGATTCCGATCGAGTCCGCCCCCGGGGACGATGCAGTGGACATGCGGGTGATGGGTCATGGTCGATCCCCACGTATGCAGCACTGAGGTCAATCCGATCTTAGCACCGAGATGTTTCGGATCGGCAGCGATGATCAACAGTGTTTCGGCACTGACTCGCAGCAGCAGATCATACACCCGTGCTTTATTCTGATAGGCGATGTGGGCAATCTGAGCCGGCAGGGTAAACACCACATGGTAATAGGCCACCGGCACCAGTTCGCTCTGGCGATCCGCCAACCATTGCTCGGCCTTTTGTCCCTGACATTTTGGACAATGTCGGTTGCGGCACGAGTTATAGGCAATGCGATCTTCATCGCACGCGTCGCAGTGCAAGCGATGGCCGCCGAGCGCATCGGTTCGGCAGTGTTCGATGGCAGACATGACTTTGAGTTGGCCCAGGCTGATATGGCCTGCGTGCGCCTGGCGCCAGGCGTGACCGTCTTGTCTAAAAATGTCTGCCACCTCAAGTGATGGCCGCGTCACGGCCTACGGCATCGGCAACGTTAACCTGTCGAGGGGACTGTGTACTTCACTCAACGTTTTGTTCGCGACATGGGCGTAACGCGCGGTGGTGGTCAGTTTCTTATGACCGAGTAACACTTGGATGACCCGGATATCGGTATTGTGTTCGAGCAAGTGCGTGGCGAAGCTGTGCCGCAAGGTGTGCATGGAGATCCGTTGATCCAACTCAGCGGCGACTGCGGCCACTTTGCACATCCGATTGAGCTGACGTGGCGAGAGTGGATTGACGGGGTTCATGCCCGGGAACAGCCAACCATTAGGGAGCATCTTGGCGCGCCGACGGCCTTCTCGCCACCAGGCACGCAATAAACACAGTAACGCCGGTGAGAGCAGGGCTTGACGGTCACGAGCGCCTTTACCTTGCTCGATGCGGATGATCATCCGTTCACTATCGATGTCCGTGATCTTCAGGTGACAGACTTCGCTGGCCCGTAAGCCGGCGCCGTAGGCTACCGACAACGCCGCTTTGGACTTCAGGTTCGGTGCGGCGTTCAACAAACGGGTAACGTCTTCGGGACTTAAGACCACCGGTAAACGCTGCGGTACGCGCACCGGACTCATCCGTTTGAGCATCTGTGGGCGCTCCAAGGTGATCGCGAAGAAGAACCGCAGTCCACGGATGGTGGCGTTGATGGTCGGACTCGACACCCCCTGGTCAACGAGGTGTTTTTGGAACCGACGCAGATCCTCGGACGAGGCGCCATCGGGCGCTTTACCCAGAAACGTCGTGAGCTTTTTAACGGCCAGTAGGTAGTTACGTTGTGTGTTGGGATGCAACTGACGTAGCGTCATGTCGTCAATCATGCGCTGGCGCAAAGCACTGATGGGTTTGTTAGACTGGGCCATGGGATGTTCTCCTGTGTTGTGGATTGTCGTGTCGCAACACCACCTCAACACAGGGGATGCCCATTTTGCTAGCTCAATTCACGACAACTCCGACACAACCTCGCCCACCCCTACCGCGATAGCGGTTTCGTCCTGTGGCCGGACGCAGTAAAAATGAAAAAAACGCCTGATCTCATTCATAGCGGACATTTCAATTCATACCAAACTTCAGCTTGTTTTGGATGTAATAAAAGCGCGTATTAACGACCCAAAGGCGCGACGGTTTCGAGATGCTAGAGAATCGTCCGATATAGGTTGTTAAGCAGTCGTTCTTGTACTAATTATTTGTACAACCATCGCTGAATATATGTCCTCCGAAAAATTAACTGCACCTTCGATACAACGAGGATTCGTATCGATGAAAAAGTTCAACGCGCACTGCATCGTATCGATTCATAGGTACTCACTGATCTGATATCGGCAAATTGTTGTCGATAAGGGATTGTCAATGTGCCGCTCAGCTTACGAATGGGTCAAGACTTTCTCCGTTGAATAGATTTAGGAGACGATGACGACATAGAGATCGAGATTTAAATCATTGTCCGACCCAAGTGCTGCTCGTTGGGCGTTCTGTTCAAAGCGCAGTGGTTCTTGCATCGGTCAGTTTATTCTCAATCGCCCATTTCACCGGTGGCAGACGGTTGCTTAATCTGAGCACCAGCTTTCTCGTCAATTTGCCCGTCAGCTTATCGTTGGTAAACAGTTTCACTATGCCGTTAGTGCCGTAATACATCAGCCGGGAATCGGGTCTATGGCGTCTTTGATAACCCTCCAACACCCTTTCCGAAAAATAGTCCTGACCCTTTTCATCGGCCTTAATGATTTGCTTGGCCAGCAAGTGTGCACTGCCTAATCCCAGGTTATAACCATGAGCCGTGACCGGATGCATGCCTACCGCCGCATCACCGATCAAGGCAAAATGCTTTTTTAATGAACTGGTTGGCATGAACACCTATCAAAGGATAAGAAAAACGATCCGTGCTGAGATCCATCTTGCCAAGCTTGTGTTTAAATTTTTTGCAGACAAATGCAGCGAATGCCTCCTCATCCAGAGTCAGTAGATTGTTCGCCTTGTCCGTATCTGCAGTAATCACTATAGAGCTTTCATGCTCACCCAATGGCAGTACCGCCAAGGTGTGACCATAGTGAAAACACTCGAACGCTGTTCGATCATGACTGGTCTCATGTTGCATTCGACAAACAATGGCGATACGGGCAAAGTCATCCATGTCGGCCGCGATACCCACCTGGGTTCGGGTATTGGAAAAACGCGAATCGGCAGCGACCAGTAGCGGTGTGTCGTAGCATCGATCATCGTGCATAAAGACCTTATAGCCCTTGGCGGTCTTTACAACCTTGGACACCTTGGCTTCAAACTCGATTGTAATGTTAGGTTGCGTTTTTACTTTCTGATATAGGGCTTGTTTAATCAGATGATTGGATACAAGAAACCCGAGTGCATCATAACGTTTTGTACGGCTGTCAAAATTCAAGGCGTAAGGAGAGTGGCCATCAATCACGCAGGCTTTCTCGATAGGATGGATTTGCGATTCATCGATGACTTGCCAGATGCCTAAATCTTTTAACAACGCACGCGACGCATGGGGTTAGCGCGATATCTCTGCCATCGTACTGCGGGTCAGAAATCGGAGCTTCGGGCGCTTGTTCGAGCAGTGTCAGTTGCAATGCACTGCTTTGCATCGCTCTGGCGAACGAAAGTGCGGCCGGGCCGGCGCCGACCACCACGATGTCTCTATTCACACACGTCTCCTGTTAAGCATTGAATCTTGCATTGAGATAACACAGCTGTATTTGATGCCAGTTAACTCGCTCGATGCGCGATTAACCAGCCATTGCACTAGGATAGCGATCGGTAAATCGTGGCATTACCTTTTCCGTAAACAGGCGCACACTTCTCATCACCTTGTCGTGTTCAATCCCCGGAAAGTTTGACCATACTTGCAGATGTTGCAGATTCAACTCTGACTGCAATTCTTCGATTTTCTCCGATACATAATCCGGTGTGCCGAACAACATGTTCCTTGGGTGCAAGAATTCGTAGGTGAGTAGGTCTAGTTTTCCTGGTGTTTCAGGTAGTTCCTCGCCTGGATCCATGTGATTACCCAGGCCTCGCCAATGGGCGATCCAGCTGAGGTATTTAATGATTCCCTCACCTGCCAGCTCGCGCGCCTCGTCCATCGAATCGGCGATGAACATATCCCGTACCAGCGATATGCCTTCCCCCAGTGGCACATCCCCGACCTTCTGCCTCGCTTCGCGCATTACGGTAAACCTCAAAGCGCTCTTTTAATGCTTTCACCGTCGGTATCCACATAATGGCATTGAGTCCATTACGACCCGCCCAATCGATCGAGCGGTGACCATCAACCACCTGCCACAACGGTGGGTAGGGGTTGTTGCAGTGGTCGGGGGGTTAAACCAATTTGCTTCAATACATGGGTTTGCATATCGACGAGGTCTGGATGTGGCGGACTCATATCGTGTTGCCATGTGAAATCCTTTGCCGGGTAGGTATAAAACTCCCCATCATGACTGAATAACTCCTGTGACCAGGCTTTTTTCATGACGGTCAGCGATTCCTCAAATAAACGAAAGTTTTCTGGCCTGGTCTTTTAGGTCCGCATTGAGATTCATATGAATCGCTTCGCGCCCGTACACACCGCGTCCAACACCGCAATCGACCCGGCCACCTGACATTTGATCTAACATCGCGATATCCTCCGCAACGCGCAGTGGGTTCCAGAAAGTGATGATATTGGCCGCCTGGCCGATACGGATGTTTTTAGTGCGTGCAGCAATATCCGTGCCGAGCATCAGCGGGTTGGGGCAGGCGTCCATGCCTTCGTGATTGAGGTGATGTTCGGTAAACCAGATGGAATCCCAGTCATTGACATCGCAATGGACCGCGATGTCGCGTACCTCATCAATGAGCTGGGTATAGGGCTTATGGGTCCAATTGGTGATATTGCAGAAATAGCCGAATTTCATAGCGACCTCCTAATTTAACAGTTAAAAAAGTAGGTCGGACACCTTTTTGGGTCGCTGCCCGAAACTCGACCAAGTAACGGTGATTTACGATGGCGGTAACTTACAACCGGCCGCCCGTTACTTCGATATGTTGAGTGTCAACAATCATAGCATAATCAACGTTGCAAACCATTGACACAGTTCAAATTCGATTTTTGTCAAATCATGTAATGGCCGTTACTAGAAACCAGCTGCACATTAGGTCTAATCCGCATCGCCACTTAGATGGATACGCAGATGACTATATTTTGGAAACCACGACGGCTAGGCGGGTGACGATACGTACCCCGTCATAAGCCGGTCAAGCAGGTCACGGTACACACTCAGGCGTTCGAGCAGTTCGCCCACGCGGCGGGCCCGATGCACACGACGCTGGTCTCGGGCAGCCTTCCAGATTTCGATCTGCGAGACGAGCCGCTTTTGCAGATCGGCCTTGTCTATAGCAACCGCGGAGATATGAACATCGGGCAGGCGTGCCGCCATCTTGCTCAATTGTAGCTCGGTGCGTCGTACCAGCGTTTCCAGTGACCTGCGCGCACGGTGCACCAAGAGCTCCTTGGTGACTCGGTTTCCGTCGTAGTTCAACGCCGCGCCGACACGGCGCTTCCAGATGGTCGTCGGACGGGTGCGTTTCAGATCCCAGGCCACGCCGGTCTTTGCGAACAGCCAGATAAGCCACTTGCTCGGATCCCACGAGAGCTTGGCTATGCCATTACGGTAATCGCCAGGGAAAGCGTGATGATAGTTGTGGTAGCCCTCGCCGAAGGTGAAGAAGGCGAGAAACCAATTGTCGGCTGCCGAGATGTTAGTCTTATAAGGCCGGCAGGAGCCGATATGTGCCCACGAGTTGATGAACCACGTACAGTGGTGGGCGAGGACTGTGCGCACGGCCCCGGCCAGGAGCAAGCCACCGATGCCAGTGAGTAACAGGGGGATGAGGAAACCGATGAGTATGGCCAGCGGCACATAGTAGCGGTCCTGCAGCATGACGAGACGATCATTCGTCAGGAACGCCGGTAACTCTTCATCAGCGGGGGCCTGGTAGCGCAGCAGCCAGCCGACGTGCGCGTACCAGAAACCGCGCTTGATGTTGTAAGGATCTTTGTCGGTATCGATGTAGGCGTGATGGCGAGCGTGGTCCGTGCCCCAATCCAGCGCCGAACCTTGCCACGCGGGCGTTGCGCCGAGCAGCAACACCGCCTTTAACCACGGGTAGCACTTGAATGCACGGTGCGAAATCAACCGGTGGTACCCTACCGTGATAGAGAACTCGGTGGCGATGAAGTAGAACAACGCCAGCGTAAGTTGTCCGGCAGTTACGCCGTAGAAATACGCATACACGGGCCACGCCAGTGCAGCCAGCGATGTGCCGGCGAGGAACAGGATTGTTGGCCAATTGAGCGGGTCCTTGCCGGTGGCCTCGGGTGTCTTCATAACGTGCATAGTGTTGCACAGCGGCCCTAGATCGCGAATTGATTCAGGTCAAGTCAGGCCACAGTGTGTGACTATGAATTCACCGAGCTATCCACAACGTCTTCCCTGCTGGTCAAGCGGGGTGAGGTCTGGAATAGTTAGCGTAATTAGATTCATAAAATGCTTCGGTGGCTCCCAATGTTATCCGAACAGAATGTATTGCAGGATTCGAATGCAGGTATTGCTCCTATTAGTGGCGGTCTTTCATACGCCGTCGGACTTAGGAACTATAGGAATGAACAGAGAGATACAGATCACAGATCGCTTTGGGTCAGACTAAAAATAGTATCAAGCGCTATTACGTAGTGGCCTCGTTTCTCGTAGCAACTAGTCGAGTAGCGTAGTCCACGGCGGTTTTAAGACTTGCCGGATCAGCGATACCGCGCCCAGCAATATCAAACGCGGTGCTGTGGTCCGGACTTGCGCGCACGAAGGGAAGACCGAGCGTGATGTTCACACCGTTTTCGAGGCCAAGATATTTGATCGGTATCAGCCCTGCGCTCGACCCTACCAGCAACTTGATTTAAATCAATGCAATGCGCGGTTGATGATTTAATATCCTACAATGCGCTGCACCGATAGAAAAACTGAAGCAAGATGATCACGGCTTTCTGGAATATCTAGACGCCGGAGACACGACAGCCGTCGCTGCTGGAACTATTCCGACTGGTGATCTGGACTTTGGTTTGACGGAAACACGGCAAAGGCAGTTCGTAGGGGAAGGTTTCAGTGGATTCAAAACCACGTAATGAGAAGGCAAATAATGGCGATGGTGGGTATTACGACAAAAACAACTCAGCAAGTCGGTCCTAAGAGCGGTAAAAGATGAACGAAGCGCTTTCAGTGCCGAAGTTTAAGACGCTTGGCAACGAGCAACTTGAGAGTATGGCGGCGGCCGGTTACGAGGTATTGGAATGTCACCAGGTACTGGCTAAAACCGGTGATAATATCGTCAAGGAACTGCTCCCAATTGATGGTGGGTTCCGTACATTTGATCATTGCCCGCCAGGTGATATTTTCGACCGGGAAACGGCCTCGCAATATTATTACCACGCACACCGGGAAGACGAACATGGTCACTTTCATATCTTTTTAAGAGAGGATGGCATGCCGGAGGGAATTCATCCGGTGGAACAATCGGAGGCCGAAATTATGAAGGAACGCCAAGACAAGATAAGCCACCTTATCGCTATCTCTATGGACCAGTGGGGGTACCCGATTGGCCTGTTTACGACGAATCGTTGGGTTACTGGTGAGGATTGGTACGCGGCAGCAGATGTATGTGCCATGTTGGACCGCTTTAAAATCGACCACGCCAAACCCTCTTGGCCAACAAACCGCTGGGTTACGGCTATGTTGCAATTGTTTCGTCCACAGATCGAAGCGTTGGTTTACGAACGCGACAAGGTGGTAGTGGACTGGCAAAAAAAGCACCCCAACATCGACGTTTTCGAGGATCGAAACCTGGATGTCGCGTCGCAACTCGAAATCTCGATAAAGGATCAGATGGATGCTGTGCAGTCTGCGTTAGATGCATGCGGCCAGATGAGCGGCAATGGGGCGCGTTAGGTTGCACGCGTTATTCAGGCGCGTAGCTCTACTCGTCGTGACTGGTGTTGCACCACTGATTGGGCATGCGCAACAAAAACCGCCGTCTTCTGAAGAACCAATTACAATTCTTATTACGGAAGGCCGGTTAGCGCCTACACTGGATCGGGTACCGGCAGCCATTGACGTGGTAGGTCAAGACCGGATTCAGCGGGGTACGCAGCAACTCGGTCTCGACGAGTCGTTAGCTGGTGTACCTGGCTTGTTTATGCAGAATCGATACAACTTCGCGCAGGACTTGCGTATCTCTATAAGGGGATTCGGAGCGCGTGCGAATTTCGGAATTCGGGGCGTGAAGATTCTGGTTGATGGGATTCCCGAGACGCTACCGGACGGACAGGGTCAAGTGGACAGTATCGATCTCGGTTCCGCCCAACAGATTGACGTTATACGTGGGCCTGCTTCGTCGTTATGGGGTAACGCGTCAGGTGGCGTGATCAATATCACCACCGAAGACGGGCCGCTGCCCCCGTTCATCGAGGGAAGCACGGCACTTGGAGAATTCGGTTACCAAAAGTATCAAGTGAAGTCCGGTGGCGAGCAAGGCCCGTTCAATTACTTGCTCAACGTTTCGCGTCTGGAACTGGACGGATTTCGGGATCATAGCGAGGTAGAAAGTAATCAGTTCAATTCAAAGTTGCGCTACTCTTTCAACGAAAGCACCGAACTGTTGTCTTTAATAAGCGTTACAGATTCACCATTAGCGCAAGACGCCGGGGCTTTGACCCGGGAACAAGCTGCGGCCGATCCGACTCAGGCCCGCCAGCAGAATGAAGACTTTGATGCGGGCGAGACAGTTGAGCAACAGAAACTAGGCTTTGTCTACAACAAACGTTTTGGAAGTGCGCGCGAATTGACCTTACGAAACTATTACGTATGGCGCGATTTCGCTAATAAACTACCGTTTGTTGATGGCGGCTCAGTCGCACTCGATCGGTTTTTCTTTGGGGGTGGTCTGCTTTATACCCACGAAGCCCTTTTCAAAGGATTAAAAAACCGGATGGTCGCTGGAATCGATCTTGACCGACAAGAGGATGAACGCAGGCGCTTTAACAATGAACGGGGCGTCTTAGGTGAATTGGTATTCAACCAGGATGAGACCGTAACTGGAACTGGCGCATTCATTCGAATTGAACTAAGCGCCACGGATCGCCTTGATTTGTTTCTTGGCGCCCGCTACGACCGAATCAAGTTTGATATCGATGACCGTTTCTTGTTCGACGGTGACAATTCCGGAGATCGAACGCTCGATGAATTCAGCCCCATGTCCCGGACTGGTCTATAATTGGACACCTAACCACAATGTATATACAAACATCTCGACCTCCTTCGAGACACCTACTACAGCTGAGTTTGCCAATCCGTCTGGGGTAGGAGGCCTGAACCCATTGCTTGAACCCCAGACTGCCACAAACTACGAGGTCGGGCTGAGAGGCGCCGTATCAGACGGATACACGTACAACCTGGCATTGTTTCGAATTGATATTGAGGATGAACTCATTCCGTTTGAGGTTGAGGGACAACCGGGCAGGAACTTTTTCGCTAACGCGGGCGAGTCGCGCCGCAACGGTGTCGAGTTCGCGTTGTCGGCACCGATAACGTCCCGGATCGACGCTTTTTTGTCTTATACTTACTCAGACTTTACTTTTGTCGATTTCTCGGATGACAACGGAAATGTATTCGACGGCAATCGCCTTCCCGGTATTCCCCAGAACGTTGCACAGAGTGAGTTCTCATATCAGCTTGGTGGTTTTTCGGAAACTGGAATTTCCTTTATGTTGATGAGTTTTTTGTCGACAACGCCAATAGCGAAAGTAACGACGCCTATCTTGTCTCCAATTTAAAGCTCGGCTATTCCAAAAGTAGCCATAAATGGGGGTCGACGCTGTACATTGGGGTCAACAATCTATTTGACGAGAGTTACGCGTCCAATGTTCGTATCAATGCGTTTGGTGCCCGGTATTTCGAGCCGGCACCGGAACGAAACTTTTATGCCGGATTTAATCTTCGTTATTTGTTTGATATCTAACTCGTATGTCATAAGAGCGAAAGTTTTAGTTAACAAGGGATTTGTGTACCGTGAAATTTAGCGTTTCTGTCGGGACGGGAACAAAAAGCCATCGTGGCTAGATTGAATCACACATATCCAAGCAGATAGACGTAGCGTCGATGCGTTTCCCTCATTTACGGTACATTTCGACGTCGTCCTTGATTTTGTTACGTACCAACTGGACGACGTCTAATCAATTGCGAAAGGGGCTGACCGGTATCTGCCAATACTGTTGCGTGGTCAAACGGGTTTTGACCTCGATGGAAAGTTTCATGGTGTCGGTGATCCTTCGGCACAGGCGGAAATGGCGATGCAATGTGTCAAGACACTGCTCGAAGAAGCAGGCTCAAGACTTGAACATATCTGCAAGACAACAATTTACTTGACCGATAGAGCTTACCGAGAAGAGGTGTACACGGTCATCGGTAAATGGTTAAAAGGTATTTATCCTTGTTCGACAGGATTAATCATCGATGGACTTGCGCTTCGGAAATGGTAATGGAAATCGATGTTGAATCGATTATCCCTAACGATGATTGTACATAAAGCTGCCCAATAATAAGGACCAGAATTGCCTTTCGATCCAATGTCTGACCTGAGAGCGATACTAGATAATCTAAAGAAACTTGCTGCTCTACCACTCGAACAAGCGACGGCGATGTCCTCTGAGATGTACACCTCGTCGGGAATACTTGAGCTAGAGAAAGAACGAATCTTCAAGAGTCAGTGGTTGTGCGTGGGGCGCGTTGATTCAATCCCCAACCCAGGTGACTATTTAACATACTTTATTGGGACGCAACCCATTGTGATCATCCGCCAGGACGATGGCAATGTTCGCGCCTTTGGAAATGTGTGTCGTCACCGGATGATGCAGTTGTTGTCCGGTAGTGGAACTTGTCCCCGAAAACGCATCCAATGTCCGTACCATGCCTGGACTTATTCCATCGATGGCGAGCTCGTTGCAGCTCCATATATGCGGGAACGTTCTGAATTTGACAAAGCCAATTATTCGCTTCCGACTGTGCGTTGCGAACAATGGGAGGGATGGATTTACGTCACACTCGACCCCGATATTGAGTCGGTGGCGGTGCTTCTGGCCGAGTTACAGAATGTGATTGCCGATTATGGTATGACTGATTATGTGCAGATCGTCCAGGAAGATCATGTTTGGAACACAAATTGGAAGTTGTTAACTGAAAATTTTATGGAAGGTTATCATCTGCCGGTTGCCCATCGTGAAACAGTGGGTGGTTATTTCCCAGTTAAAGACACACGATTTTCTTCGTTGCCGCCTAACCCGGCATTTACTTTTCAGTACTTCACTAAGCAGGCGACCGCCCCGGTGGGCAATGCTCACCCGGACAACGTGCGACTCAAGGGTGAGCAGCGACGCACGTCGATCTTGCCCACTGTATTTCCTTCGCATATGTATGCGTTGGCGCCCGATCACCTTTGGTATTTATCGTTGCAACCTATGAACTGTGATCATGTGCATATCCGTTATGGAGCCGCGCTAGCTCCTGAAGTGCTAGTCGCCAGCGATAATCCGGATAAATTGAAGGATGACGTGATTAAGTTCCTTACAAAGGTCAACGTGGAAGATCGTTATGTCGTCGAGGGGATAGCAAGAGGTGTTAAAGCGCCTTTGTCGGTATCCGGTCCATTGTGTTGGCTAGAAACGCGAAAACCATGAGTTTACCCAGTATCTAGCCCGGCGACTTTGCAATGAGTAACCACCTAACAGAGTTGTTCGTTTTGTGTGTTATTAGCGAAAGTTGGACCGCATGGAGTGATCCAATTCGCGTCGCAATAGTCGGTATAAAACCGGCCATCGGCTATTGCTGACTTACGAGTTCCTGCCTCCGTGCAACTTGTTATTCGAAACCCTGAGCTGAATCTGCAGCATTTGCAGGTCTGGTCGGATTTGCCGGGTGTACCACATGACAATGTCATGAAGAGCGTTACAACATTCTGCGAGCAGGTGATGCCTCGCTTCAACGGTCATACGCACACGGAGGTTACCTGATCGCTCCGTGCTATGATTGAAAAGTGGTATCGGCGAGGGTCGGTACCACTCGATACATCATGAATAGCCGTTTAAGAGGTGGCGGGATCAACAAGAATATCGCACGCAATCTTTCCTTCCGGCACCTCAAGGCGTTTGTCTGCGTTGCGCGTCACGGCTCGTTTTCACGCGCGGCCGAGGAACTAGCGATTTCGCAGCCGGCGCTGACGCTGACAATACGCCAGTTCGAAGATATGGTCGGCGTCGAATTGCTGACCAGGACAACGCGCTCAGTGATTCCGACCGCCTGCGGGCACGAATTCCTCGCCACTGTGGAAAAATTTCTCGACGATTTCGACCACGCGGTTGTGCAAATCCGCGCCCGCGCCCAACAGCAGGATAACCAGGTCAACATCGCGCTGCTGCCGTCGATTGCGATTCGACTGCTGCCGGCCGCGATACAGGATTTTGGCAAACTCAATCCCGATATCCGGCTGCGCCTGCATGACGACAATGGGCGCGGGGTACAAGCGCAGGTACTCAGCGGCCAATCCGACTTCGGCATCAGTAACCAGTGGCAGATGCATGCGGATCTCGAGTTCATACCGCTGCTGTGCGATCGCGTTGGGCTGATTTGTCATGCGCAACATCCTTTGGCGCAGGAATCCGCACCGATACCCTGGAAGAGGCTGGATGATTACGAATACATAGGCATGGCCGACGACACCGCGATCTGCCGGCTCACTGATTCGCGGCAGGAACTCCCGGACTCGGTATGCAATCCGAGGCAGCGCGTGCTGACCATCGCTGCGTTGGTCGGTATGGTGGAACGCGGGGATTCGATATCGGCATTACCTGCGCTGGCATCGCCCGAGTATCTCAATCCGTCGCTGGTTTACCGCGACCTGATTGAACCGGTGATTTACCGGGACATTTGCCTGATTCATTTGCGTGATCGCCCGCTGTCGGCTGCCGCGGACGCCTTCGTTGATTTTCTTCGCCGTGAAATAGCGCGCCTGTGCGACACCTGCGACCAGGTGCGGGTCACGCCCGTGCCTGCCGAACTCTGATTTATTCGAATTACTTATTAATCGATCCAATCTTTAAAATTCTCTTATCGAGCCGCTTGGCGCATGCTGCCCGGTATTGTTCACCGATAAACATGGGAGGACTCATCAATGCAGACAGCAGTGGCAGCAAAGCTGCGTCCGGAAGCGGAAGTCATGGATATCGCGCGCCTGGGGTCGTTGCATTCCACGCCGATCAGTTTCATGCGCACCCTGATTCGGCGCATCATGGATGAGGAATGGCGTATTGACAGAAAGCGCTTCGATCTCGACGACGCCGGCTACGGCTGCGCGATATACCGAATTCAAGCCCAGCACGGCATCTTCAGTTTCGTGCTGTTCTCCGACCCGCTTAAGGATGAAGACCGCAATGACCGCGTGATCGCGAGCAGTTGGGATTTGACCATGGCCCTGTGTGCGGGCGAGGTCGACGACATCTGGCTCGAAGACTTGCGCCGCAACGTCCCAAAGCAGGAAGCTGGTCGTGTCGACGCTCGGGTATTCAGCCTGTCGCGCGCCAATCGCAGTTCGCGCCTGTTCGACTATGTGCTCGCCGAACTGTGTGCCGGCCACCAACCCGACACGGCGCGTATCGCCGAGGTCGGTTACCTGTATCGCACTACAGCGGTATACGGCAGCGGCAAGCTCGGTATGGCGGACTGGAACAAGGTGCGTCGTAAGTTCGCCGATTTCAACCGGCCGTTCGCACCGGAGATGTTTATCTGCTACATGTTGCGACAGTTCAGCCTCGACCAGGTCGACCATATCGCGCGTGCGTGTGCGCCGGAAACGGCGGTGCCACTGGGCGATCGCATCAAGCGCTACATCGGTATCGGCAATTCGACCGGTCTCGGCATGGCGCCCTATCTGATCAATCACCCGCAACTGTTGAGCCAATGGGTGGAAATGCGCGAAACCGCCTTGGTGCGGGTTCTGTACAAGGCAAACCCATCGAGCCGCCGCATCGAATTGTTCCGCGACCTGGTGGCGCGTGCGAGCCAGCACATCCTTGAGAGCCACACCAGCGACGAGGAACAGACTTCGCGCAACCGGGTATTGGTCGACGAGCTTGCCAGCGCCGACCTGTGGATTGAAGCGCAAGCCGATGAATTCGCCAATTGGGCACAGCTTTCCGACTATGCAAGACAAAACTGGAGCATGGAAACCCAGGAGTTGCTGAACTCAATCGCACTCGAAGTTTATCCGGAACTGATACTCGAACTGGAAAATCACAACGCAGTGATTCCTGATATAGATATCGAACCCGATATGCCAACCAGCAGGCTGCGCGAGTTGATCGAACAGCGCTACGACTGGGCGCTGGCAATCGATTTCAGCGAACCGGGAGCCAACGATGCCTTCTGGTACCGTTCCGAGGAAAAGCTCGAACCCAGGATCGGCTTCATAGGTGCCGACCCCGGCGTCGAAAAGCAAATGCCGCTGCCGATCGGCCGGCGGGTGCGCGAGTGTTACGATCTGTTATGCGAAGATATCGAGAAAAATGGCGACAGCGACGTGATCCATTTCCTGCTGCGTCAGCCGGCGCAGAAGAGTATCGTCAGGCGCATTCAAAGCATGGTGAAGCGCCCGTACTCAGAAATCCGTGCGAACTTGGCACACCGCGACGTGCGGCCGATGGATTTACTGCGCTGCAAGCTTGCTTTTTTCGGCGTCAGCAAGTTCGATCCCCGTTCCCGTCTCTGGGTTCGCAACACCATGTTCCAGGGCGCTCCGTTGATTAGCGACATCGGCAAGCCTTACGCATCCTGGTTTCTGCCGCTGATGCCACAAATGGAGGAAAATATCGCATGAAAGTTTCACGCAACGAAATGAATACCGCCTTACAGCGGGCATACGAGGGTGCCGGTTACGCCATCGGCGACTATGAAGACGCGGCCGAACTCACCACCTGGTCCGAAATGTGCGGGCTTGGCGGCTTCGCTGAGACCGAATTTTCGCTGCCGCCGCCGACAGCTGATACGCCGTTGGTCTTCGAAGACCAAGGTATCGCGGTTATCGATGCCGGAGGCGGGAACCCATGTCAACATGGTTCGCTGGCGGCGCATCTCGCCGCCAGCATGGCGCGCGCGTGGGGACTGGCCACCGTGCACCTGATGCATTGCGCAAGCCCGAAATTGATTCTCGGAAGTCTTGCTCGAATCGCGGTCAAACGATTCAGCTTGTGTGCCTACTGGCGGGATGGTGGCATCCAACACGGGGCCAGTTTCGATAGCGGTGCGGCGTTCCCGGATTACTGGACGTCGCCGGACGACACCAAAATGGAACCCGGACGGTTGCCCAGCGTTACCGTTTTATGCAGCATTGTGCCTGCATTACTCGCGAACGCGGGTAGGCAGGCGGGTATCAAACCCGAAAACGAAGACAGCCAGACGAGTTCGGCCCTGCTTTCTAGCCGTTACGATGAAGCGCTGAACAGCGGCATCGAGGTCGACGCGGATCAATGGGATGCGCTCAACCGGGCAGCGTGGCCGGTGCTGGTGCCGGCGTCGAAGCAGTCCAGCAAGGGAGCCGGGCCGGGTTAAGCCCTGGAGTTTCTGGTCAGGCCTCAATGGCGATTGGGTCCGTTCCCCTGAGGTGGCAGATGTCCCACTGAATTTCTTTATGGCGTTGAATTTAGGGATGTCGAGAAGAATCACGTAAATACAGGACATTTCGTCTAACCACTCGGAAAAACGACCTCCGCAATTCGCCTCTATCGAACGCAATGCATGCGAGTGAGGAGGGGAAGGTAGGCTCGAGACAAGACCCTCTATTTGGACTTTTATGAATTCGATTCTCGAGTACAAACTATGCGGCTTGTTACTGTGCGACGAACGCCCGCCGGCATGCGCTTCGCTACTAGGTTAATAATATTAACCCGCTTGTCGTCAGTAATGCGGGGGACAACGGACGTATTTGCGCGACCTTGAAACAGTCGGCTATTGGTTAGCGTATTGGTTAGCGTTATTGGACGCCCGCGAAGGTGTTGCACCGATTGAGAGCGATGCGGTGGAGCGGGTGTCGAATAACGTCCAGGGGAGGAAACCGCGGTTTCCTGGCTATGGGGATTATTCAGAGATGATGGTCGTTAATGCGCTGGCTGTGAGCGCCAGTGGCCGGTGGGCCGACGCGATCGGCGCATTATTGAGGCGATTTAGAACTGGATCTGTTGCGGGTAGTAGTGGATAGGGGTTAGTGGGTTCGGTTGGAGCAATAGGAGAGCGCCAACACGGATTCGCGTTGTTACATTTTTCGTCGACACGAACGAGGGTCAAGGTGGTGCCCTCGTCTTGGGGCTGAGTGTTTCGATAATCTGTAGTGGTTTGCTGCAGTTTGGGCAAATGAAGGCTGGCGACGTTGTCAGCTGTAGCGCGATGTCGGGTTCACAATGGGCATCTAGCGCTTGGCGCAGTCGGGTCAAGTTGCCGCGACGCACAGGACTGGCGAACAAACCGTAATGGCGGATGCGATGGAACCCCTTGGGTAGCACGTGAATCAAGAAGCGGCGGATGAACTCATCGGTGGCGAGCGTCATGGGTTTGTAGCGTACACAGCGTTTAGAGCGATAGTCCTTGTATTGGAACGTGACGCCGGTTTCATCGTGGGCAATCAATCGATGATTGGAGATCGCCACGCGGTGGGTGTAGCGAGACAGATAAGCGAGCACTGCTTGGGGGCCGGCAAACGGTTTTTTGGCATAGACGAACCAGTTCGTTTGCGCGAGCGGCGCTAAATACTGGGTAAATGCATCGTAATGAGCAAGAGGATGTAGATCACCGAAGAAGTTGAGTTGACCGTCACGGTGTAGCTGATGAAGCTGCGCAAGGAACAAACGGCGGAATAATCGGGATAACGCCCGCACCGGCAGAAAGAATCCGCGTTGGCACGCCACCCACCGATTCCGATCGAGTCCGCCACCGGGGACGATGCAGTGGACATGCGGGTGATGGGTCATGGTCGATCCCCACGTATGCAGCACTGAGGTCAATCCGATCTTAGCACCGAGATGTTTCGGATCGGCAGCGATGATCAACAGTGTTTCGGCACTGACTCGCAGCAGCAGATCATACACCCGTGCTTTATTCTGATAGGCGATGTGGGCAATCTGAGCCGGCAGGGTAAACACCACATGGTAATAGGCCACCGGCACCAGTTCGCTCTGGCGATCCGCCAACCATTGCTCGGCCTTTTGTCCCTGACATTTTGGACAATGTCGGTTGCGGCACGAGTTATAGGCAATGCGATCTTCATCGCACGCGTCGCAGTGCAAGCGATGGCCGCCGAGCGCATCGGTTCGGCAGTGTTCGATGGCAGACATGACTTTGAGTTGGCCCAGGCTGATATGGCCTGCGTGCGCCTGGCGCCAGGCGTGACCGTCTTGTCTAAAAATGTCTGCCACCTCAAGTGATGGCCGCGTCACGGCCTACGGCATCGGCAACGTTAACCTGTCGAGGGGACTGTGTACTTCACTCAACGTTTTGTTCGCGACATGGGCGTAACGCGCGGTGGTGGTCAGTTTCTTATGACCGAGTAACACTTGGATGACCCGGATATCGGTATTGTGTTCGAGCAAGTGCGTGGCGAAGCTGTGCCGCAAGGTGTGCATGGAGATCCGTTGATCCAACTCAGCGGCGACTGCGGCCACTTTGCACATCCGATTGAGCTGACGTGGCGAGAGTGGATTGACGGGGTTCATGCCCGGGAACAGCCAACCATTAGGGAGCATCTTGGCGCGCCGACGGCCTTCTCGCCACCAGGCACGCAATAAACACAGTAACGCCGGTGAGAGCAGGGCTTGACGGTCACGAGCGCCTTTACCTTGCTCGATGCGGATGATCATCCGTTCACTATCGATGTCCGTGATCTTCAGGTGACAGACTTCGCTGGCCCGTAAGCCGGCGCCGTAGGCTACCGACAACGCCGCTTTGGACTTCAGGTTCGGTGCGGCGTTCAACAAACGGGTAACGTCTTCGGGACTTAAGACCACCGGTAAACGCTGCGGTACGCGCACCGGACTCATCCGTTTGAGCATCTGTGGGCGCTCCAAGGTGATCGCGAAGAAGAACCGCAGTCCACGGATGGTGGCGTTGATGGTCGGACTCGACACCCCCTGGTCAACGAGGTGTTTTTGGAACCGACGCAGATCCTCGGACGAGGCGCCATCGGGCGCTTTACCCAGAAACGTCGTGAGCTTTTTAACGGCCAGTAGGTAGTTACGTTGTGTGTTGGGATGCAACTGACGTAGCGTCATGTCGTCAATCATGCGCTGGCGCAAAGCACTGATGGGTTTGTTAGACTGGGCCATGGGATGTTCTCCTGTGTTGTGGATTGTCGTGTCGCAACACCACCTCAACACAGGGGATGCCCATTTTGCTAGCTCAATTCACGACAACTCCGACACAACCTCGCCCACCCCTACCGCGATAGCGGTTTCGTCCAATGGCCGTAAACGCCAGTTCAATAAAATAGCGTGGCAGGTTAGGGCTATGAGTATTCAATACTCAAACCGGTCATTCAGCTAGTCAAGGACGTCAACCACTTACGATGGGGCCAGATGCCTACGGAAATTAATGTTAAAAATTACTACCGTATTCCACACTTTTCTTTAAACTAACAATGATGGGTATTACCCAATAATTATAGAAAAGTATGGATTTGAGTAATTGCAGATGGCCCCGTGTGACACGAAAGTTGGTTTTAGGCCTCTTAGACAATTTACAAAGTAATGAACTGCCTAGTTGAAATTAATATTTTACATTGTATTTTTTCATATCATTAGCAATTATCTCATGCATAATGTTAATTTGTTTAATCGTCAACTTATTCTCATTTACACCTGATGTCATAAGATTAATTTTTGATTTTTCATTATGAGATAAACCTAAGTGATGACCAAACT
The DNA here is from genome assembly GCA_965216365.1 of Arenicellales bacterium. GTDB lineage: Bacteria > Pseudomonadota > Gammaproteobacteria > Arenicellales > CBDCFT01 > CBDCFT01. The sequence goes on from CBDCFT010000012.1 coordinate 50,945, forward strand.
CATGAGACAGCTTACGCCCATCCCATTTATTAATATTTTTAGCCGTTAAGCAACAACCTAATTGTTCTTTGCCTTTAACTGATGTTGCAAACCCACCTGCATTGACCAGGTTATCGACAATATATAAATCAATGCTATTAGGATCTTGCTGAATCCGGCGAAGCTCACTACGCATTTTGACTTTTTTGTCATAATTGAAACTAAAAAACTCTGGTTTATTACCAACCTTGTATACATCTAAAATTTCAAATTTAATTAATGTATTTTTCCAAGTTGTATTGTTTTGAATTTCAATCACACCATCCAAATCTGATTCTATTTTAGCCAATGATTTATAACCGCCCGGTAACTTACCATTTTTGGTAATTACTTTAACTGACACAGGGATTGTCAATGGCTTTACAATCATTGATTTTGCTTTTTTATCAAAATCCACTTCCATTTTACCGATTGGAACACTCTCCAAATTACCAACTGATTTTCTAATCCAAACAGCTGGTCCTTTATAATCCTTTTTTCTGAATAAAACGACTTTGCTATCCTTCGTTAGTGTGACTGAACGAGCTTTATTGTTACCAATTCGTGTATCGTTAAGATTCCTTTTATTTCTTGCAAAAGCTTGTGATTTTCCAGCACTGCTAAAACCGCGATGTAGAGTTACAGACATAATTTCATCTCCTTTGAAATTGGTTCTACATACACCTTACATTAAAGCCTCGTATAGTTCTGTGAAGAAATTCACATTTCTTGTCACATCACAACAGACCCCGTCAGTGAGAGTTGATTTTAGGACACGACTCGAAGCTTAAAAATCCTATGTCACGTTACGGACCTTTATTAGGTAGAACCCTATATTTTGTAATCATTCTTGTAACCCAAACATGATTGTTACCGGAACCATGAACTTTAACTGCCTATAAACATATCAAAAAAGGCGACGAGCTCACCTTTGATTATGCCGCGTGTGAGAACAGCAATTGGCCAGAGATAACATCACCGGCGGTTGTGGTGGTGGTAATTATTGTCCGGACAATCCAGTGACAAGAGCGCAAATGGCGATCTTTATGGTCAAGGCCTTTAACCTGGGGTTTGTGTCTAATAACTGATATGTAAATTCAGTAAACCGACTGGTACAACTACAGTGTAGGAATGTCTGCTATAAAGTGAATTAGAGCACGACACATCTACAACGTGAAGGTCGGCTTTGGGCAAAACTAGGACAATTGGCACGGTAATTCAGCACGTAGCGTGGCCTAAAATTAAAAAACACGAGTATTGTTCCCTGAAATTGATCGATATAAGGGTTTCAGATTGCCCCTGGTGACACGAACGTTGGGTTTAGGCCGTATAAAGCGCACGGTGCCCAAGGGTTGGTCTCAAAGCAACGAGGCAAGCCCAGCAATCACCGTTATCCCGATGCGGTGCGTGAATACGTGATTGAGGTCATCCGAGAGCACTATCCTGACTTTGGACCGACGTTAGCGTGTGAGAAGCTGAGCGAGAAACACGATATCGATCTAGCGGTAGAAACCGTACGCCAGTGGATGTTGGCCGCTGAGCTATGGATACCGCGCAAGCAACGGCGTCAACCGGTACATCAACCGCGTTATCGACGTGATTGTCTGGGTGAACTCATTCAAATCGATGGTTCCGAGCATGGGTGGTTTGAAGATCGTGGCCCGAAATGCACCTTACTCGTTTATATCGACGATGCGACCAGCCGTTTGATGGTGTTGCGCTTTGTCGCAACGGAGAGCACCTTTGACTATTTCAAGGCGACCCGTACGTATCTGGAGCAGTATGGTAAACCCATTGCGTTTTACAGCGACAAACACAGCATCTTTCGCGTCAATCAACGAGGGGCCACCACGGGCACTGGGATGACCCAGTTTGGCTGCGCTCTGCATGATCTGAATATCGACATTATCTGTGCCAACACCTCGCAGGCGAAAGGCCGAGTGGAACGCGCCCATAAGACGCTACAGGATCGATTGGTGAAAGAATTAAGACTACAGGGCATCTCAACCATCGAGCAAGCCAATCGGTTTCTGCCCTCGTTTATGGCGCACTACAACCAACGTTTCGCTAAGCAGGCCAAAAACCCGAAAGACAACCATCGTCCACTGTGTGAGTTTGACAATTTAGATCGATCGATGAGTTGGCAGGAACAGCGTACGGTCTCCAATAGCCTGACCATCCAGTATGACAAGGTGTTATTTCTTCTCGAAGCAAATGAGTATTGCACCGAACTCAAACGCAAACCCGTGACGGTGTATGACTACCCCGATGGGCGATTCGAGATTCGCCATCAAGGCACCTTATTGCCTTATTCGCGATTCGATAAACTCAGGCAGGTCAAACAAGGCGAGATCGTGAACCACAAACGGCTCGGGGCCACTTTGGCGTTTGCCCGGCAACAACAAGCCGAAAGAGCACTGCAACGCAGCCAGTCGGCGCCGAAGCGGCGCGGTCAGGACAACAGCTCATTTGCCACCGTATAGAACTGGATTACAATGCTATCGTTGCGGGTTTGGCTCCGTTCTCTACGTTCACTGCGCCAAACCCGAAACACTAACGAATGTGACATCTCTAAATGGTTATCAATGTGCCATCTGTAAATGGCGTTAACATTCAAAAAAAATCGGGGAGAAAGAACAAACGCGTATGTTCAAATAAGTCGCCTAGCGCACTTTCAGTGCGCATTGTTCCATCTGATGTTCTCTACAATACCAAAGCAAAAAACGCTAGCAGGACTACCCCGCCAATAATATAAAAATATTTAGTGGCCGCTTGGTTCGTTGGGTCTTCAATCCCGCAGTTTGGACAGGTCTTAGCGTCGGTTGAAACAACGTGCCCACACTCTTTACAATGTTTTAAAGCCATCGCTATTTGCTACGCGATCATCGATAAGAATATAACTACTGAAATTGTAGAACAAATAGCTAACCACTTCCCACCACTAATTACGTGTTGTGCGACTCAGAAGAAACGATGGCATTCAAAAATCCTGGCTCTGACGATCCCAGTATTGTGCGGCGGGTCGAATAGATGGAGAATGTAGTTAGCCTTCAAAGGGGGGAAAGACAGCCGTGAAACTCTATGCCGGTAATTTACCGTTTATCCTTACTCAAAAAGATATAGAAGACACATTTGCCCAATTCGGTGATGTGGATTCCGTGAACCTGGTTATCGATAAAGACACCAAACGATCTAAGGGATTTGCCTTCATCGAAATGACCGATCCCGCATCAGCCAATGACGCTATGCAGGCACTCAACGGTAGCGCACTCAATGGACGAACGATAAAAGTGAGTATCGCCAAAGAGCAAGGCAAGCAAAAACCCAGTAAATCACCTATGAACTGCAAGAACTAAACACTGCATAAATACGCGACTAGTTTGTTGTCTTGGTGCAACCTGCTTAGCGCATCGCTGGATCTTGACAATGACAAAAAACAGGTATTACCCGAAGTTCGTAATGAACGATTGTTACGATGTGGGGTAGGGCGCGTCAGGGATACTTCTCAAGTCGACCCATAACGGTCTATTTCGCCGAATCAAAATAATGTCCGCTATGGTCGTAAGCGATGTGTATGTAGTGAGCGTATAAAAACTAACGGTCCACGTCTACCGGGGCTTTAGTTCAATAGCCTTGTACAACCAGTTGGCGAAATCACGAGCTGCAGGTTTGTGGAGCCCTCGGTCTGAAATCCAACGGAAAAACCCTCGTTCAGTTCGCACCCGTCTGTTACTTGCCATACTAAGGCGATTCGCCCTGAGCAAGTCGTCGATATAGACAGACCAACCCAGTGCAATGCCATCCCCGTTCAATGCGGCTTGCAAATAGGTCGTATAAGCGGTGTAACGATTTGATGCGGTTGATGGAGGTGCCTTTGTAGCCGAATCGGATAGAAAGGTATTCCAATCCTCTAAATGATTTGGTTCGTGCAGATAGAGCAACCTCTCTTTTGCAAGATCTTCGTCACTGAGCGGCTCTTGTCCCTCCAGATAATCAGGTGCGCAAACCGCAATCAATTCTTCGGGAAATAAGAGTCTCACATCACGGCTTGGGATGTTTTCTTTTTCCGAAAAAATAATAGCCACATCAAATTCACGCGGGTTGTACTTTCGGTACAGGTCACTGGTTACCAGTTCCAGTTCTGCATCAGGATAGAGTGAGTTGAAATCAGACAACCTGGGCATGAGAAAGCAACTTGCAAAACCGATGGACGCGGTGACCACGAATGACTGAGTGCTATTACGGTCGCGAATGATATCTACGGCGTGTGCAATTTGCCCAAATCCAGTGGATACCGCCGTGAGTAGTGTTTCCCCATCATAGGTTAATCCCAGTTTCGGTTTCTTTCGAATAAACAAGGTGGCGCCAAGCTCCCTTTCCAATGCTGAAATGTGACGACTGACCGCCGGTTGCAGAATGTCTAATTCTTTTGCGGCCTTGGTAAAACTGAGATGGCGCGCCGCAGCTTCGAAGGCGCTAAGCCCGTTAAGAGAGGGCAATACATTTTTCATTATCATTCCTTTTTCGAATGATCAAAATCCCTATTCTAGTCTTTATATGGGCAATTTAGGAGTGATAGATTCTTTTTCTGAATTTAATTGCCTATTAACACATTAAAGCAAGCCCACTAACCTAATGAAACGACTCTATACATACGGTCTTGAGCAGGTTGAGCGAAATGTCACACTCGCCGAGCTGTCGAACAATCGATGCAAAAGGAGATTTCCCCAAAAAATCGAATTGGGTTTCGACGTAACCTAATGTCAAGCAAAAAAGATTTACCACCTTGGAGCCAAGCCCCGGTTGTCGGGATAGATCACCATCCTCGACAAGGCTCTGTATCGGTCTGTATTCACTTATTGGGTTAAGGCCACCTTTTTAATTCTAACCACTGGAGGATCAATGAAATGAGAAATTCATCCGCGCCTAAAAAAGGACAAAACGAGCTATCGTATTCCGATTTATCAGCTTATGATCAAGCTCTCGTTGAAAAGGCTTTAAACAATAAATTGTCGAGACGCCATCTCTTAAAATTGATGGCCGCGACAGGTGTTTCCCTTGCGACCGCTCAGCACTTACTCAAAACGGGAGGCGAGGCAGTGGCCCAAACTCCGAAAAAAGGTGGGAGCGTCCGTTATGCTTCGAACCTGCATGGGCCAGACGATCAGCTGGACCCATCGCTTTTCACTTCCTCAATTGATTACTGTCGAGGACGTTGTACATACAACAGTCTGGTACAACACGCAGACGACCTAACGCCGCAACCTGAACTGGCTGAGTCATTTGAGCCTAATGCAGATGCGACCTTGTGGAATTTTGAGGTTCGTAAAGGTGTTACATTCCACGACGGATCACCACTAACTGCTGATGATGTTGTTTATAGTATGAGTCGCCATATGGGAGAAGACTCTACTTCGGTCATTAAGTCAGTTTTGGCTTCGGTAGGGGAATGGAAGAAAACCGGCGAACATGAATGTCAGGCAGTAATGAATACCCCGAATGCGGATTTGCCCAGCTTACTTGGAATCTTTCAAAGCAAAATCGTCAAGAACGGCACCACCGGCGAAGGAAACGGTACTGGTCCATATACACTGGAGTCTTTTGAACCGGGCGTAAAATCCGTTCATAAACGTAATGAAAATTACTGGCGTGAAGGCGCTAATCTGGATGCTATTGAAGTAACGGCAATAACCGACCCAACCGCAAGGGTTAACGCATTGGTCGCAGGTGATGCACAGTTGATTTCGTCGGTAGACCCTAAAGCATTTAGACAGATTGAAGGGGCCGACGGTGTAAGTTTGCTTTCCACTCCGGCTGCCTTTCAAGTTGGCATCTGTTGTCTTAAAAATACGGCGCCTGGTGAAAACGACGACTTTGTTAAAGGTATGCAATACATTCAGGATCGTGAGCGTATTGTTAACAAGATACTGAAAGGTGCAGGTTCCATTGGTAATGACACGCCCGTCATGTTCGCCCATGGAACGGATTTTTGTTCGGAGTTGCCACAACGTACATTCGATCCCGATAAAGCAAAGTTTCACTTTGAAAAGGCAGGTATCAGCAGTGCTGAACTGTTTGTTGCACCTATTGGTGCGGGTATTGAAGACATGGCACTTTTGACACAAGCGAATTGCGCGAAAATCGGTTTCGACCTGCAAATCAAGAAAGTGCCTACCGATGGTTACTGGGGAGCCGTATGGATGCAGGAGCCGTTGAATGTGGTTACCTGGAATATGCGCCCCACGGCTCAATCACAAATGGCCATCCAATTCGGTCCGGGAGCGGCCTGGAACGATACCTATTGGAACAATGATCGTATGGGTGTATTGCTGCAGGAGGTTCTGGGTACCACCAACCCTGCCAAGCGGCATGAGATGATGTGTGAAATGCAGACCCTGATTCACGAAAACTCCGGTATGGTGATTCCTGCGTTTTCGAATCTTAACGACGGTATTGCATCCAATATTATGGGTATGCCGAAAGTCCCATTAGGTCAATTAGGGGCGATGGAATGGCCAGAATTTATATGGCTGTCCTAAGAACACGCAAAAATAAAAGTCGAGTGGTTTGAGTAGCTACTGCTTTCAATGCCTTCATAAGCATGAGCTTATGAAGACCAATTTTCTGCCAACCCGAATTGCATTTCAAAATAGTTTGACGAGGTGATTTTTGATTGACCTAAGCGAGGCACAAAAGAAGCTATCCGCTCTACCCCAGGTGGATGAGTCGCGAATGCGTATCGACCGATTGAGACGTCTGCAGAGGGAACTGCAAGCGCGAGAGATCGGCGGGATGCTGTTGTACGACCCGATCAATATCCGTTATGCAACAGATTGTCGAAACATGCAGATCTGGACAATGCACAATTCAGCGCGCTACTGCCTGGTCCCGGCCAAAGGTAAAGCGACATTGTTCGATTTCGTGAACTGCAAGCACATGTCGGCCGGCATGGAAACCATTGAGGAGTCGCGTCCCGGAACGCTCTGGTACAATCACACTGCTGGGTCGAAGCGGGGGAGCCTGATTGAGTCCTGGGCCGACGAACTGGTCGATGTCATCAACGAGCGATGCACTAATACCCGCATTGTGGTTGATCGTCTGGATACTGATGGGCGTCATGCTCTGGAGTCCAGAAGCATTACTGTGGGATTTGGGCAGGACGTTATTGAATATGCACGTTGCATCAAAACTCCTGAAGAGCTGAAAGCGCAAAAACACTCTGCATTGGTTTGTGAAACAGCACTGGATGCTATGCGTAAACAAACAGCGCCGGGTGTCACGGAAAACGCCCTGTGGTCCACGCTGGTTTCGGTCAATTCGAATCTCGGTGGCGACTACATTGAAACCCGGCTGGTCGTGTCAGGCACCAATACCAACCCATGGTACACAGAGGCCAGCGAGCGACAAATCCAGGCTGGTGAATTGCTCGGCATCGATACCGATATGATCGGCCCGTTTGGCTACAACACGGATATTTCCCGCACCTGGTTATGTCATCCAGGAACGCCAAACGAGGAACAAAAAACCATTTACAAGCTCTCCTATGAACAGATTCACCACAATATGGCGCTATTGAAAGCAGGCGTCTCGTTTCGCGAGTTTGCCGAAAAAGCGTGGAAAATGCCGGAGCGATATTCCGCGCTCGACTGTGGCGTGCTGACTCATGGTACCGGCATGTGCAACGAGTACCCGCAAATACCACCGATACACCTGTTTGAGCGAACGGGCTATGACGGTGTGTTCGAAGAAAACATGACTATTTCTGTCGAAAGCTACATTGGCGAGCCGGGCCAGAAAAACGGTGTGAAGCTGGAAGAAATGGTACGCATCACACCTACGGGTTACGAGCTTGTCGCAAATTTTCCGTTTGAAGACGAACTGCTTGCATAACAATTCCGCATACTTTCGAAAGACTTGAGAAATGGCAATCACTAACACTGGGAATACAGCTGAAGAATTGGTGTTGGGCACACCGGCTGGGATGAGCAAAAGCTGGAACTGGCATCCGGATATTCCGATTAAAACCTCCCCGTTGTTTGAGTTTCCGCCAAACCCGGTCGCCATCATCAAGTGGTACGCAGGAGCCTGGCTGCCTGTAACGGAATTTGGTATCTATCTATTCCTGGCCATAGGAGTCTGGTTTTGGCTGGTTCCACAACTGGCCGACATGAAAACGCTAGCCGTTAACTGGGTTGGCGCAATCTGGCTGCGCAATCTTTTTATGATGACAGCATTCGCCACCTTGTTGCACTTGTGGCTCTACAGCTGGAACCGACAGGGCGACCACACGCGCTACATGCGCAATGCGCCGACGGCGAAACACCATCGCTTCTTTCGTGGAGATCAACTGAAGGACAATGTTTTTTACACCCTAGTAAGCGGTGTCACTATCTGGACCATGTACGAAACCGTTATGTGGCTCGCCTATGCCAACGGTGTTGTCCCCAAAATAACCTTTGCCGAGAATCCTGTTTGGTTTGTGTTGTTGTTTCCACTGATCGCCGTCTGGCAGGCGTTTCACTTTTATTGGGTTCACCGCCTGCTGCACTGGAAGCCACTATACGACCGATTTCACTCTGTGCATCACCGCAACGTCACAATCGGCCCTTGGTCCGGCTTTTCAATGCACCCCGTTGAACACCTGATGTATTTAACCTCACTGTTCGTAATGTTGATAGTGCCTTCTCACCCCTTGCATATGTTGTTCCTGGCTTACTGGTTGACGCTCGCAACCGCGACCTCGCATTCCGGTTACCAGGAACTGGTCATCGGTAACTATCGGACGACGATTGCGAGCTTTTTCCACCAGTTGCACCATCGCTATTTCAGATGCAATTACGGCAATATCGATATGCCACTGGATCGATGGTTCGGATCATTCAATGATGGAACTTCAGCCGAGACGAAGCGACTGCTGAGGAAGGGTAGGTAGTTACATCCAAAGGCAGTTAGTGGACAAGCCACGCTTTTGGATAATGGGTACAAACCCGCAAAGGTACCAGAAGTCCCATAGAGGATTGTCTAACTCATTGATGAGCAAGATGAAATCGAGAAATCGTGACCCCCAATTTTAAGCCCGTTTTAACAGCTAAAAATGGTAGGTTCAAAATTGACGTAAGTATTTGTTTTGATGTGGGAAACACACTTTGGCCGTAGGACAATTGGTACCTTTGCCGAAACGGACCCTAGATACACCTGTGTCGCCACTAACATATCGTCGATTTCGACATATTCGTCAATCGAATGGGCTTGTTGCAGTGAACCTGCACCATAGATCACAGTGGGAAATCCAAAATGTGGCGCGTCGGTACCACCTGAAAATGCTCTGGCTTTAACCGGATGTCCGCTTACTGCGCGAGTAGCGGCCAACACCGTTTTCACCACTGGATTATCGGCCGAAACATCGAGCGGCTGGATATCAATAGTGGGCCCATCGATCTCAAATCTGAATTGCGGGTGGGACTCGAGAACTTCTGCGATTAACGCCCGCAATTCAGCATGGACGTGTTCACGTGTTTCGCCGGGCAATGTACGGCGGTCCACCTCCAACTCGCAATAATCCGGCACAGTCGACACAATTGTCCCGCCCCGGATGACGCTCGGACAACAACGCCCGTGTCCACACAAGGCATGAGTTTTGCCAGTCATTAATTTTCGTTGATGCGCACTGAGTGCTGCAACAATATGCATCATACCCTCGATGGCATTGACACCATCTTCGGGGCGACTGGAATGGACAGCCTTGCCGTGTGAGTGCACCCGGTAACCCACCTGACCTTTATGCGCCGAACAAACCACCATGTCTGATGGTTCCCCTATGATGCCGTAGTCGGCCCACGGACCTTTTTCACCAAGATCCTTGGAGCCGATCATTTGATCCTCTTCATCAACGATACCGCTCAGGATTAAGTCGCCGTTGAGTTTAATATTTGCCTCGCGGATGACTCGTATCACCTCGAGATAGCTGGCGAGTGCATCTTTCATGTCGCAAGCACCGCGACCATAGACACGGTTGTTTTCGACTTTCGGTACAAATGCGTCAGGGTAGTTATCGTCACCCACGGTATCGAGGTGACCGGAAAGCATTAGAGAGGGCCCAGTGCCATTGCCTTTCAACACACCCCAGACGTTAGGTCGCCCGGGGACAACGTCACGCGTGTTGACCTCAAGCCCCAGAGAAGACATTTGATCGCAGTATAACTCGGCCATCTCTTGTTCGCGGAACCCTTTGCGGGCCTCTTGTTGGAAAGGATTTATACTGGGTATCGAGATCATTGCCATAAGGTCTTCGATTAGGCGCGACCTATCGATCTCGTCGCACAAGGTAGCGAACGTATCGGGGTCTGTCATGAAATTTTCAGTTTGGCTTGTCTTGTCAAGCGTCGATTACCACCAATTCGATAGGTGCTTTATCCAGGCGTTGCGGGCCCGTCGATGTCATCAGAAAACTGCCACCCAGCAACATACCGTTTTTATCTGCCAGCGACTGCATCGAGGAGTGAATGTAAAACGCCATACCCGGCTCGAGTAAGTCATCGCACTCGAATTGAATCGTGATCTGGTTTTCCCACACAGGAGGGTAGGCGGCCGAGATCCCAACACCAAATCGCATCGGACAACAATCGCCAAGATCGTGCTCTGCCAAAGCCTCACGGTAGGCAAGCTCCATATCACCGATTCGGCTGCCGACCTTGGCTGCCGCGAGACCTGCGGAGAATGCGTCGGCCGCGCCCCGCGCCATTTGTCGCATCCGTGCCGTCGGTTCACCCAATGTCAGAGAACCCATTGTCACGCACTGATAGCGCCGGGCGACACCGGAGAACTCCGCATGCACCAGGTCCCCCGGTGCCAACTTTCGCGGAGAAGCCATCGCGTGCTGACAGTGGGCACGCTCCCCAGAGGCCATCCAGGTGGGGACGGCGAAATAGTCGCTGCCCGCAGAACGCATCGCGTATTCAATCTCCGCCGCCAGTTCGATTTCCGTCATGCCGATCCGGGCCTTATCGTAATAGGCATCTATTCCGATGTTGGCGTAATCACTGGCTTCCTCAAGGTAGTGGATTTCCTGTTGCGACAAGACCGTTCTCAACTGGCCCAACAGTCGCCAGCAATCATTGACTGTGCATTGACTCAAAACAGCGCGAACCTGATCAGCCAACGCGACATTCATAACGGGACCGGACATATCAAGTCCAATCGACGCTCGTTCGAGGCCCAGATCGGTAATGCAACTCCCGATTAATCTCGCAAGGTCGACTGCACCCAGGCGAAACAGATGCACTGATCCCAATACCAGGGTTTCATCGGCCTGGGGTGCGTCGCCATCGCGCAATATCAATGTCGGTTCACGACCATGCGCGGGCAATATCAAGGCTTGCGAGCCAATGGCGTGGTGTGTATGGGCCTCGTAACCACAAAAGTAATAAATCAACTCTGGTGAAGTGCACACACATGCCGCCAGATCATTTTGCTGCATCAGGTGTTGTGCACGCTCAAGCCGGGTCTGATGCTCTTGCAGTGTAAACGCCCGGTAGTGCCAGTTGGTAGTCATGGGTTACGTGCTCAGATTGAGTGGTGGTTTAGATGTCGTGTTTCAATTTTTAGATTACAGATTGGATATTGTATTGTGAAGACAACGCTTGTCGAAGAGGTCAGGTGCAAATTGCGCGAATTGTTGTGTTGGAGAAGATTGGCACGCCGACTGTGCACCATGGTTTGATGAGAACAGCCACTAAGAAGGGCAGGTGGGAACCGGTGCGTAGCGATTGCATGGCGCGTCAACAGTGGATGTTGTTTTTGTTGTTCTTCACATTTTGTATTGTTTGACACTGCCAAGGTTAGTTGAAACCGAGCCTAAAGAGACAAATTTGGTTGTTTGAATCACACTCGCCGTCAGACTCCGCCATTCCTTACGAATAATAGCTGACACAGGGTAAATGCATTCGGTCGATTTTGCACATCGAGCGAGTTGCTAATCAATGAATAGTGATTGAATTAGGTCATGATCAATGCACGCTTCAAAAATTATTTCCAACTAAATCTAGGGATATACTCTCGGAGTGATTTCGTCAGTAATACTTTTAATAACGGACTAAATTTTGCAGAGCTAATTTCGTCCCTTGTTGGCCGAATACTGCTGACCGCAGGCCTTAACGAAAAGCCGGTTAGGGCATATGACAAATCAGCCACAATACGATCAGCACGAAACTTGATCGATAAAATCCGTCAGATCAAATTCAAGTTTTTACAGAATCAGAATAAAGGTTAGATAGGCTCTAGACGCACCAAAATGCCGTCATCGGCATCGGTTAACAAATAAATAAAACCATCTTGGCCACTGCGTACGTCCCGAATACGGCCAAGCTCTTTAGCCAACAAAATTTCTTCCTTTGTCACTGTTTCCCCCGCTAATTGCAATCGAACCAGGTGACGAAACTTCAATGAACCAACGAAGAGGTTTCCATTCCATTCCGGAAACACATCACCCGTATAGAAAGCCATGCCCGACGGCGCGATAGAAGGCACCCAGTAGTGCACGGGTTGCTCCATGCCCGCTTTTTGCGTCCCCTCACCGATCTTTGTGCCGCTACCGTAGTTGCGTCCATATGTTATTACCGGCCAGCCATAGTTCGCTCCGGCGCGAACAATGTTGAGTTCGTCGCCGCCTTGCGGACCATGTTCGTGCAACCACAACAATCCTGATTCCGGTTGCACGGCCAATCCCTGGATATTGCGATGACCATAACTGTAAATTTCCGGCTGCGCTTTGTTCTCATTCACAAAGGGATTATCGCCGGGCACGCTGCCATCCTGGTTAAGCCGAATCAGCGAGCCGGTATGATTTGTCAAATCCTGGGCTGGATCACGTTTGCCCCGATCACCCAAAGACAAATACAAAAACCCATCCGGCGCAAACACGATGCGCGATCCAAAATGACGGCCACCACGGGATTTCGGCTGCGCGGAAAACAAAACTTGCAGATCGTCAAGCCTATGATCGTTCAAACGCGCCCGCGCGAGTTCGGTGCCCATACCGCCACTGGCTGATGCGGAATAGCTAAAGTAAACCAACTGATTGTTGGCAAAGTCGGGATGGACGGCAACATCCAGTAATCCGCCTTGTCCCTTGGTGGCAATTTCCGGCAAACCATCTATGGGTCTCGGATCGAGCTCTCCATCTGCGAATCTTCTCAGGCGACCCGATTTTTCAGTGATTAGGAGTTCGTCATTCGGTAAAAACGCCATCGACCACGGATGCGATAAATTATCGGTAAGGATGACGGCCTTGAATCGATGCTTCTCAGAATCATACTCACCAACAATTTTTCTATCGGAAGCAAGTGCGAAGTTCGCAACAAACAAAGACGCAACAACGTAAACTAAAAGTCTTACACACGCTTTTACGTGACAATTTCTATGTGCGTTCATTACGATTCACGCCGTGTCCAGCGACGTACCGATGGAAGACGACGCCGGCTGACTTCAATAAGTTCATCGACCTGATCGAGGACAATCATCCACTTGTTGTTGCTTTGTTTTTCCAGACCACGCATGTAGTCCGTTGATACAAGAGAATTACGATGCACGCGCATAAAACGATCACCAAATTCTTTTTCCAGACTGGTCAACGAATCTTCAATCAAATGTCTCGCATCCGCCGTACGTACGGTAATATATTTACTGTCCGCCATGAAGTAAATGATCTCCTTCACTGGAATTAATCGAATTTGCCCGCGTGTATTGATACTCACATGCGAACGCGTTGTACGCCGGTCACGTCCGGTGAATTCATCGTCCGACGGCTGACGCAAGAATCGCTCCGCTTTTTCAAAGGCCTGACGCAGTCGATCCTGGCGCACGGGTTTCAATAGATAATCCACGGCGTTGACTTCAAACGCCTCCAGCGCATGATCCTCGTATGCGGTCGTGAAAATAACCGCGGGTGGATCGTCCAGCGACATCATGTAGGACGCGGCCTGTAGACCATCCATCACCGGCATGCGAATATCCATTAACACGACATCCGGTTGACCGGCATTTACTTTCTCGATCGCTTCGTTGCCGTCCTGTGCATATTCGATGTCCGCTTCGGATTCTAAACGTAAAACGTGTTCGCGCAAACGATCACGCGCCAACACTTCGTCATCAACGATTAAAACTTTCATGCGTCTGTAGTAACGGGATGACGCACCAACACCAACTGGCGGCTACTTGATTCTTCAACACTGACTTGCGCCTTATCCCGGTACTCTTCCTCCAGACGCGCGCGAATATGATCGATAAGCTCGGTTTGATCCTGGTTGCGTTGTTCGTCCGGCAACCACGGGCTATCCAGCGAATATTCGATATCGCTCCCATGCATACCGACTTTGACTCTTATTTCACCACCTTTGGGCAACGCCTCGATGCCACTGTAAATTGCATTTTCCAACAGTTGTTGTAACAACAAAGCCTGTGTTTTTGCGAACCGCGGTACCTCGTCGATATACCAGGTCACTTTAAGACGCCGTTGAAAACGCAGCTTCTCCATTTTGATGTATTTTTTCGCCAGTGCGATTTCCTTGTGCACCGTGTTTAACCCTTTACTTTCATCCAACATTAAACGGAACAAATCCGACATGTCCTCTATAGCTTCTTCCGCTTTATCCGGCGCACGCTGAGTCAGGCTGGCGATACTGTTCATGCTGTTAAACAAAAAATGCCGCCTTACGCGATGTTTTTGAATTTCCGTATGCGCCGCAGCGGCAGCCATAGTCTGCTCGCGTAACTGGTCACGCGCGATAAAGTAACGTAACGCCAACGCATTCACCACTGCGCTGACAATGATATTCTGGATATGGAAATACAGATACCAAGACGGACGTGGCGTGGTGATCAACCCGGTCCAGGCCAGGATCCAGATCGCAAGTTCGCTGATTACCCAGGTGATACACAGTAAAATCAGATAGGCCATAAAAATAGCCCGCCATGCCGGTAAGCGATTCAGCAACCCACGCAACAGGCACAAGGTCGCAACACTCATAAGCGCCACCCATTGCACGAACAAGGAAATGAGCAGGAAATCCTGAAAAATATTAGCCGATAAACGATCTGTCAAAACGGTAATTGCGACGGCAATCATTTCGGCAAGTATCACGACATTGATAACGTACCCGCTGCCGCAAAAGTCCGGCAGAAACCCACTATTTTCACTCACATTTCTATTTGTTGCGCCACGCTCGAACAACTGCGCAAACAATCTATTATCAGAATCTGCCATGAAACAATATTGTCAAATCCTGCAACGAAAACATTGGTTCTGCGACCGGTGAATCAATAGCAGAACCGCACTTGTTACCGCACAATAGAGCGTTGAATACGAAAATTTCCTAGCCAAAGAAAAAAACCCCCCGACGTATCGGGGGGTGTAGTGCCTGATTCGGATACTAGGTGGGGGTGTCTGAGGAAGGTGTCCCGAACCAGGTTGTGGACAGATCACCGGTGACCTGCCCACGGTTGAGAGTATTAAAAACATGATTACGGAACAATCCATAGTCAGACAAACGGATTAATATGACGGATAAACGGAGAATATCTATTTTACGGTTATCAAGTCAACCAGCCCCAGGTTTTTTCACCTTGAACAGTCTGTTATCCAGACATCGACCGCGTATGACAGCAAAGTAAACTCGTATATTTAACGTATACTCGCGCGAAACTTCAAATTTTCAGTTTTTCCGGATGAACGGCAAGAAATTATGGAGCGGCCGGTTTACCGCCGACACCAACCAAATCGTCGAAAAATTTACCGCATCGGTAGATGTCGACCGGCAACTGGCCGCCTATGACATTGCGGGTTCGATTGCCCATGCGCGCATGTTAGGTAAAACCGGTGTGTTGTCCCAGGCGGAAAGCGAATCCATCATTGCAGGACTCGATACCATTCGCGGGCAAATCGAATCCGGTCAATTTGAATGGTCCACGCAACTCGAGGACGTGCACATGAATATTGAGGCACGCTTGACCGATTTGATCGGGGACGATGGAAAAAAACTGCACACGGCACGTTCGCGCAATGACCAGGTCGCGACCGATATGCGTTTGTATGTGCGCGACGCGGTGGATACGACGGTCGCGGGAATTTTAAACGTGCGGCGAGCACTCATTGATTTGGCCGAGCGGGAGGCCGGCACTATTATGCCCGGGTTCACTCACATGCAATCCGCGCAACCGGTGACCTTTGGACATCATTTACTGGCCTGGAACGAAATGTTGCAACGTGATTGCGCGCGATTTTTAGACTGTCGCATACGCGTTAATATTTCACCTCTCGGGTCAGCGGCGCTGGCCGGGACCGGCTTTCCGATTGACCGGGAAATGACTGCCAACGAATTGGGTTTTGATGCGGTTTGTGAAAATTCACTCGACGCCATATCGGATCGGGATTTTGTCATCGAGTTTTGTGCAGCGGCCAGCATGTTGATGATGCATTTGTCGCGCATGGCCGAAGAAATGGTGTTGTGGTCTTCGGAACAGTTTAAATTTGTCGACCTGGGCGACGCGTTCTGCACCGGTTCCAGTATTATGCCGCAAAAGAAAAACCCCGATGTGGCGGAACTGATTCGTGGCAAGACCGGCCGCGTCAATGGACACCTGCATGCCTTACTCGTGCTGATGAAAGGTCAGCCACTGAGCTACAACCGCGACAACCAGGAAGACAAACAACCTGTTTTCGATAGCGCCAACACCATTATCGATTGCCTGGAGGTATTGGCGGCAATGCTGCCGGGCATCATAGTAAACCGTGAAAACATGTGCGACACGGCCATCAAGGGTCACGCTACCGCGACGGATTTAGCGGATTATCTCGTGCGCAAAGATATCCCGTTCCGCGCAGCACATACAGTCGTCGGCCAGGTCGTGCGCCACGCGATAGACAATGATTTGAATCTATCCGATATACCGATTGACGTAATGCAAGCTTATTGTGAGCATATCCAGCCCGACGTATACGATTCGTTAACGCTCGAGGGTTCGGTCAACGCGCGTAATCACATCGGCGGCACCGCGCCAAAACAGGTTTTGGCTGCTGCGAAACGTGCACGGGCGCGACTGAACGGTTAAGATTGCGCGATGTCGCAGGAGCTTTAGTATTACTACCGGCGAAACTATTTCACCAAATACCTTACACCGAACAGACATGAACAACTTATTCATCAGACCGACCGCTTCGTTGCTTGCCAGTATTTTTGCCTTTTCCATACTGTTGGCGGGGTGCGGGCAGACAGGACCGCTGTACCTGCCGGACGACGAGCAGGAAGAAGAACAAGAAACGCAGGATAGCGGCTAGACCTTTTTCGTGGATCATTTTGAATACCGCGGCGATGAATTATTCGCCGAGGATGTGCCGTTACGCACTATTGCGGCGCAAGTCGGCACACCGTGTTATGTGTACTCCCGTGCGACGCTGGAACGGCATTGGCATGCGTTTGACAACGCATTCGCTGATCACCCGCACCAGATCTGCTATTCGGTCAAAGCCAACAGCAATCTCGCGGTTTTAAATATTTTTGCCCGTCTGGACTCGGGTTTCGATGTCGTTTCCGGCGGTGAACTGGAACGCGTGGTTCGAGCCGGTGGCGATCCCGGAAAAATTGTATTTTCCGGTGTTGGCAAAACCGAGTCCGAATTACGACAGGCGTTGGACGCACAAATTCAATGCATCAACATTGAGTCCAGTGGCGAACTCGACCGGTTGATTGGAATCGCAAAGTCATCTGGCACCGTGGCACCGATTGCGGTGCGCGTCAATCCGGATGTGGATGCAAAAACCCATCCGTACATCGCTACCGGGCTGAGTGAAAACAAATTTGGTGTTCCCATGGATTCTGCACTGAGCATATATCGCACCGCCGCAGACTGTACGCACATCGAAGTTATCGGAATCGCCTGCCACATCGGCTCGCAACTGACTGAATCGAGACCGCATCGCGATGCGCTCGAGCGGGTTTTGCATTTCACACGGGAACTGCGTGAAAACGGCATCGCGCTGAAGCATATCGATATAGGTGGCGGCCTGGGCATTCGCTATAGCAAGGAACAACCGCCATTGCCCGTGGATTACGCTGAAAGTCTGCTGGCCTGTATGAAGCAATACGACTGCAACCTGCCCATTCACATGGAACCCGGTCGTGCCATAGCCGGAAACGCCGGAATACTATTGACAAAAGTTGAATATTTAAAACACGGCCAGCCGAAAAACTTTGCCGTCGTGGATGCGGCGATGAACGATTTATTGCGCCCCGCGCTTTATCAGGCCTATCAGGAAATCGTTCCGGTTAAACAAAGTCAGGCTGCAATGAAAATCTACGATGTAGTCGGACCGGTTTGTGAAACCGGCGACTATCTGGGTCGCGACAGGAGTCTGTCACTGTACGATAACGACTTACTTGCAGTGCGTTCCGCCGGTGCTTACGGTGCGGTGATGAGCTCCAATTACAATACCCGGCCACGTGCCGCTGAGGTCATGGTAGACGGGGATACATTTCAAATCGTTCGCAAACGCGAGACGATTGATCATGTATTGGCTGGGGAGTTTGTGCTGGAAGCTTAGGTATATCTTATCGCGAGATGATTTTTTATACCGCAGCAATCGTGATTGAAACGGATGACCGTCGTTGAACAAGTTGCGGGTGAAACGTGCTTACCAGGAGATACTGGTGGGTGGCGTTGCTTCACGACCTATATCATCGCCTTGGGGCGACTAATCAAAACCGCGACCCGTGTGCGAAATAAATTGAGTTTTCTTTAATCAGAAACTCCCGCTCTCTTCTTCGACCATCGCGTTGTAGATATGCTCTACATAACGCTTTATAGAGTGGTCGGAAAAATGATCGACTTTGCCTTTTTTTATACCCATGGCAAATCCACGCCAGCGATCCTTGGTGCGCTGCCACCCAGTCATCTTACGTATCTTGCCATAGGCATTGATATACACTTCCTTGCCAGTGTGGCGGTAACCCATCCATGGCGGCGGCACACGTGTGACAATGTCATTGTTGTTGACCCAACGAGTGTAGTCTATCTTTACGAAATTAATGTAACGCTTGTCACCGACGCGGGGGCTACCATAAGTAAACAGACCCTGCGGATTGGAATTGATATGCGACAACATGCACCGGCCTGCGCAAATCGTCGCCATCGCCCCGCCGAGTGAATGCCCGGTAAACCAAAGTGTTTTGGTATTTCTGATGAGTTCCTTTTCCAGCTTTGGCCATAAATCATCAACTTCTTCTTTAAACCCGCGATGCACCCGCCCCATGGTTTCCGCAACGGCCGATACGGCATTCGCATCTGCTTTAATGTCATTCCATTCGTTCGGTTCCGTGCCACGACAGGCCACTATACAGTCCACCTCGTTTTCAAACACGTAAGCCTGGGCGCCAGACTGGTCAAAGTAAATTGACTCGTGCAAACCGATGTCGGTGACCACCCTGGCCGCTTTCTTTTCCGGCAAATAAGAAACATGGGCCAGTTCCGCGAATAACAGCGATTGCTGCAAGTGGCTCAGCGACTCTATCGGCCCGTTGAGCACGCTTTTGAAGTCTGGAACGGAAGAAACTAACTCATCCAAAACGCCATTCAAGTCCGGTTCAGTATCAGGGCGGGAAAATTTACCGATTTACTCCTTACTGGACAAGACTTGAGAAGACATTGTTTACCAGTCAGACGGCTATTGGCTTACGGCTTACTGACGAACCTGTACTGCGCTTGGGTTAAAATACGCCTCGTCACATCACCACTATTATTTGAGATCGATCATGGGTAGACTATCAACACGTTCGTATCCTGTTGTTTTTATTGCTTTAATTTCCGCACTGGCGGCACTTGGTGGTTGCGCAACCAACCCGGTGACGGGCAAATCCAACTTTGTGATGATGTCCGAGGAGCAGGAACTGGCGCTCGGCCGCCAGGAACATCAGAAGGTGATGCAACAATTCAAGGCGGTCGACGACCCCGAATTGCAGGCTTATGTCACGCGGCTCGGCGAAGAGCTGGCGGAAAAAAGCCACCGCAATAATCTGGTGTATCACTTCACCGTACTCGATACGCCCATGTTTAACGCATTCGCCCTGCCCGGTGGTTACATTTATATCACGCGCGGCATCATGGCCAACATGGTCTCGGAAACCCAACTCGTCGGCGTGTTAGGTCATGAAATCGGACATGTCACCGCGCGACATTCCGTACGCCGTCATGCCAGTGCGCAACTGGCGGGCGTACTGGGTGCTGTGGCAACAGTCGCCACGGGCAATCGCTCCGTGGGTGATTTATCCAATATTCTTGGGGGCGCTGCTATAGCCGGTTATGGCCGCAAACATGAGCTGGAAGCCGACAGCCTGGGTGCGGAATATCTCGCGCGCACCAACTTCGATCCGACCGAGATGGTGAAAACCATCGAGATTTTAAAATTCCATGAAGACTATGAAATCGCGCGTGCAAAAGCGGAAGGTCGGCAACCACAAACCTATCACTTGTTCTCAAGCCACCCGCGCAATGACAAACGACTGCGGGAATTGGTAAACAACGCCAAACAATATCAAACCGGCCCGACCCGGCAACCAGACGATGAAGCATTTCTAAAACTGATGGACGGGTTAACCTATGGGCCAAGCGAAGAGCAAGGCGTGTTACGCGGCAATAAGTTTTACCACAAAGACCTCGATCTTTTTATCGAGTTTCCGCAAGGCTGGCGGGTGGATAATCTTCCCGACCGCTTGCTGGCATCATCTAAATCCAATGACGCTATATTCCAACTGCGATTGCAAGACCTGAACAAGAAGCAGACGCCCGAGCAATTTCTGAAACAAGCTTTCAACAAAGTAAATGAAGGCCAGTCCATGAACATCGATGGTGAAGCGGCCTACTCCGGCGTGGTCAGTGCGCAAACACCCTGGGGTCAAAAACCAACCCGTGTCGCCGCCATATTCCGCGATGGCAAGCAAGTGTTCATCGCACAGGCTGCGGGCAAGACCGCCCTGCCGCGAGACGCGTTTTTCGATACAGTGGAAAGCATGCGCAGATTGCGCCGTAATGAGCAGAAACTCGCCAGCGCACGGCATATCAAAATTATCCGCGCAAAAAGCGGTGATACTTTTGCCAAGCTGGCGAAAGAATCCGCATTAACCAACTATGCGGAAGATCAACTGCGATTAATTAACGGATTGTATCCGGACGGCGAGCCGACACCGGGACAACTCATCAAGATCGTGAAATAATTACAAAACGTCTGCCGCTTGTTTACGGCATCTTATTTAGTATTTGGAAAACCGAATATCGAGAAAACGCGTTTTGTAACCTACTTTACCTGTAACTCGATCCCCGCCTTAGCCAGATAATCGGCTTCCTGGGTCAGATCGGCACTGGTCAATGCGTGGTCGGCCAGCCAATTGCCTGCAAAGACCAATTTAAAGCGCGATTCTTTTACCTTGACGCTAAATTCACCTAGTGGATCCGGTGTTCGACTACGGTGGAGCAGTACCGCCAGGCGCAACAACACACATAAACGCGTCGCAAGTACTGTTTGATCCTCAGGCAGTGCGCTGATTACGCCGAGTGGAAACTTGCGCCGGTGTCCGCGCACCAAGGTCGCCAATAGCGCCTGTCGTTCGCGTGAAAATCCGCGCAAATCGTGATGACGCGCCAGGTACTCGCCGTGCTTGTGATATTGATTATGCGAAACGGTGCGCCCGATTTCATGCAACCGAATTCCCCAGCCCAACATTTTGCGTGCATCGTCATTCAAATCCCATTTATCGCGCACACTATCAAACAACTGTGACGCTGTGTGTTCGACACGTTTGACCTGGTCGTGGTCAACCGCATATCGCTCCATCAACTCCGCAACTGCATCGTCGCGTATGTCTTTGCGGTTAATGCGCTCAACGATGTCGTTGATCAAGCCTTCCCGCAGCGCACCGTGGGACACCGACATTTTGTCCAGATCTAACGACTCAAAAGCAGCTCGCAAAATCGCCAAACCGCCCGGCAATACCTGGGCGCGTTCCCTTGCAACACCCAGATCCGTTAACAAATCAATCCCGCCCAGTTGTATAAATTGGTCGCGCAAATCACACAACGCCGACTCGTTGATATAGGACTGATTCATATGCTGGCTGATAAGGTCCGCAATCGCGAGACACGTGCCCGAAGAACCCATGACTACCTCCCAACCCATGTTGCGGTACTCGGATTCGATCGACTCCAACTCCTGCCGGGCAGCTACTACCGCTTCATCAAAACACTCGCGTGAAATTCTCCCTGTGGGAAAAAACTGTGCCGTCCAGCTCACGCAACCCATGTACAGGCTTTCCAACAACAACGGAAAGCGGCGTTGACCGACAATGAACTCCGTGCTGCCACCACCAATATCCATAACCAACCGGCGGCGATCATCCGCTGCTACCGTACGCGCGACACCGGCATAAATCAGCCGGGCTTCCTCACGGCCACTGATGACATCTATCGGATGGCCCAGAATTTTGGAACCTTCGCGCACGAACTCATCGCTGTTACGCGCCTGACGCAAGGCATTGGTTCCCACGGCACGCAGGTTTCCGGGTGCAATTTCACGAACCCGTTGGGCGAACAAAGTCAGACAATCCAACCCGCGCTGCATGGCCTCATCCGATAGAATTCTGTTTTCGTCAAGACCGGCAGCCAGGCGCACAGTTTCCTTAATGCGATCAACGACATTTATGTCTTCACCGGTCGCCTGCGCCACAACCAGATGAAAACTGTTTGAACCCAGATCAATTCCGGCAATGGCATTAGTGCCGTTTGCGTCGGAACGGCGATCAGACATTGGACACATGCATCAGGCTATCTCTTTTGGCCGTGTTATCGAGACGATACTGGCACAGCCTTGTATTAATTCATTCCAGTTCGATGGCATATCCAGTTGCGCCAGTGCTGCGGTCGGCATCAGCTTGCGAGCTTCATGTTGTTCGACGGTGTCACCTCCAAGGTAACGCACCAATGACTCAAACCCGGGATTATGACCGATTAGCATAATTGATTCCGGCCCGTCGGCATAACTCGATAACACGTCCAACAACGTTGAAGGACTCGCCTCATAAATTCGCTCATCCCAATCGATGGCTTGTTCCTCATAACCGGTCGCTGTGCAAACAATGCAAGCTGTTTGTTCAGCCCGCTTTGCTGATGAGCTGACTATTTTTTGAGCAAGCGCACCGTGTTGTGCTATCCACCGGCCCATAAGACCCGCGGCGCTGCGCCCCCGTTCATTTAGAGGGCGCTCAAAGTCAGCTACCGGCTCCGACCAATCGGACTTCGCGTGGCGTAACAAATATAATTTTCGTTCCATAGTTGCTTTATTCTAATCGCTGCAGAAGTGTTTAATTGCTCACTGTACGAATATAAATCAAAACTTCCGAGATAGGTTATTATTCGCGCCCCGGGGATGCGATTAAAAGTTTGCGTGCAAGGGGGTGATGAACAATATGCCCAGGAAATTAAACAGAATCGAAAAATTCCGCCTGCGGGCGGATACCGTTATTGCGGAAAAGTACAGCGTTATCAACCGGCTTGGCAGTGGCTGGGAAGGCGAAGTCTATCTGGTGCGCGAACGGGCGACGGGGATTGAACGAACCGCCAAACTGTTCTTTCCGCACCGCAATATCCGCGACAAATCACTCAGGTTTTATGCACGTAAGCTGCATAAACTGCGTCAATGCCCTATCGTGATTCAGTATCACACTCAGGACCAATTTGACTACAAGGGCCATAAAATATCCTTCCTGGTATCGGAATATGTGGAAGGCGAGTTACTCACTGACTTTTTGAAACGCCAGAAAAGTAAACGCCTGAGTCCGTTTCAGGCGTTGCATTTATTACATGCACTCGCCAGCGGGATTCAGCAAATTCACGCCCTGGGGGACTATCATGGCGACTTGCACACGGACAATATCATTGTTCAACGGCATGGGCTGGGCTTTGATTTAAAACTGCTGGATATGTTTCACTGGGGGCCGCCGAACGCTGAAAACACGCGCCATGACATCGTTTGCCTAGTACGAATCTTTTACGATGCACTGGGCGGACAAAAACGCTATGCCTCGCTGCCACCGGAAATCAAGGCGATTTGCTGTGGCCTCAAGCAATCCTTGATCATGAAGAAATTCCGCACAGCAGGTAAACTGCGCGCTTATATTGAAAATCTCGAATGGTCGTAAACACCATTCCATAAGACCAAAAGCACAACTCGACGTGACTCGACAATCCTACGCTTTAAGCGCAACGGATCTGGATCAACCCAGCACGATTGACCTGCCCAATGGCGAGGCCGTGGTCTTCACACGCAGGGCGCCGGAGAAAAAACGCGACAATGAAGACTCCCTCGCCATCATTGAAGTCGATGACACGCATTGTGTTCTAGCAGTTGCCGACGGTCTCGGCGGACTGCCCGAAGGTGCGGCAGCTTCGAAAATTGTCGTTGATGGCCTGATCGATGGTCTCAACGGTAAACGCATGGATGAGATAGAAGACATGGTTCAGCGTTGCAACGATATATTGGTCGATCAAGACGTAGGCAATGCGACCACGTTATCCATCGCCGAGATTCGCGATGATACGTTATTGACTTATCAAGTGGGTGATTCTTCCGTTTGGGTCATCGGCCAACAAGGCAAACCCAAGTTTCGCTCACCTGTTCATTCACCAGTTGGCGAGGCCATCGCGGCGAAAAAATTGTCTGAAATTGATGCGCTGCTGCATCGCGAACGCAACTTGGTTTCGAATGTAATTGGCAGTATCGAAATGTATGTCGAGGTGTGTGATGCAGTAACACTTGCGCCACGCGATACGGTACTGGTCGCAAGCGATGGTTTGTTCGACAACCTGTTTGAAGATGAAATTATTGAGATCGTGCGTAAAGGCCCGCTGCTGGAATCTGCCCAGGAATTAATCACCCAGGCCAGCGAGCGCATGGCGCAATGGCCTTCAAATGGCAAAACACCCGCCCATCCGGATGATTTAACGTTTATTCTCTATCGCGCGTAATAGATGTTTTCCCGGGAAGCGGGGATGTGCGACCATTTACCCTGTATGTGTAGCTATTCATTTCGTCATTCCTTGTGAACCATTACGACGCCATAGTCATCGGCGCAGGCCATAACGGCTTGATCAATGCCTGCTATCTGGCCAAGGCGGGTCTGAAGGTCGCTGTACTGGAGAAGAATGACAAGGTCGGCGGCGCGGCTATTAGCCGCGAGTTGTATCCGGATTTTACCTATTCCAATTGTTCCTATGTGTGCTCCTTGTTGCGCCCAGAGATCATGCGCACATTGGAATTGTCCCGCTTTGGCCTGCAAGTCGTCCCCTACGGAGGGAGCCTGACCATGATGCGTGACGGAAACTATTTCGCCTCTTATCCTGATCATGAAGCGAACCGGCGTGAGATGGCGCGTCACTCGGCACGCGACGCGGAAGCTTACGATGACTATGCGCTGGAAGTGTCACGTCAATGCCGTTTCATAAAACCGATGTTGATGCGTACACCGCCAGACCCGACATCGTTCAAATGGCGTGACCTGAAAGAACTCTGGTTTCTCGGTCAGTCATTTCTCGATCTCGACGAAGAACAGTTGTACGACACCTTGCGTTTTTACTCGATCAGTTGCGCCGATTTTCTCGATCAATATTTCGAGTCTGAAGTTATTAAAGGCACACTGGCGGGAAGTTCGATTATCGGTACGGGTCTTGGTCCGTATTCGCCAGGTTCCGCGTACGTTTTATTGCATCATTACATGGGCGAGGTGGACGGCAACATCGGCGCGTGGGGATTCGCCCGTGGCGGCATGGGTGCCATCACACGGGCTTTGTCTGCTGCTTTGCAGGCCGCCGGCGGAGAGGTGTTCGTTAATGCCGATGTGAACGATATTATTGTGCGTGACGGCAAAGTATGTGGTGTTGCGCTAAATAATGGCGATGAGTTTTACGCAAAACAAGTCGTATCCAATCTCGATGTGAAACGCACGTTTCTAAATCTATGTGACGACTCTGAACTACCGGATGAATTTATTCGTCAAGTCAGGAATTTCAAGATTCGCGGCTCCTCCGGAAAACTCAATATCGCACTGGATGGGCTGCCGACGTTTACATCAGTACCGGATGACTGCCCGGCGTCAAAAGGCGATATGCATGTAACCGATTCCATGATAATGGTCGAACGCGCTTATGACGATTGGAAAAACAGTACGTGGTCAAAAGAGCCTTACATCGATATGTTAATCCCGACGCAAATCGACCCAACCATGGCGCCCGCGGGCAAACACATGATGACTGTGTTTGTGCAATACGTGCCACCGAAGCTGGCAACGGGTGATTGGACAGATGCTGACCGTGACGCCTTTGGCAACACAGTCATCGAAACTATCGCGCGCTACAGTCCAGATTTCAAGGATCTTGTTCTGCATGCGGAAGTGCGCACACCTCGCGAACTGGAAGACGAAGTCGGTTTAACCGAAGGCAATATTTTTCAGGGCGAACTCACATTAGATCAATTATTGTTTAACCGCCCCCTGCCCGGTTTCGCACAGTTTCGCGGGCCGATTCCGGGCTTGTATATGTGTGGCTCAAGCACCCACCCCGGTGGTGGCGTGATGGGCGCACCCGGCGCTAACGCAGCGAGAGAGATGCTGCGCGATCTTAAGATACCGGACAACGTGGTGCCGGGATCGTGAGCAGAGCGCGCAATGTCGTCATAGTCGGTGGCGGGCACAACGGCCTGGTATGTGCAATTTACCTAGCCCGCAACGGTCATCGCGTAACCGTTCTTGAATCTAATAGCCAGGTTGGTGGCACTGCGACCACCAGCGAGATTTGCTCTGAATTTCGCGTGTCGAGTTGCGCGCATTTGTTTTATGGCCTGCATCCCGATGTCTGGCGCGACCTGCGCCCGGATGCAAACGGTTTGCAGTTTTCCGCCGAGCACATCCCTACCATAGCGCTAAGTGTTGATGAACAACACTTGAAGATTGATCACGATACCGCACAAACAGCGAACGATTTGTCTGCGTTTTCTGATAAAGATGCTGAGAGTTACGCACAGTTCGAACAACGTATCGAAAAATTTGTTCTTATTCTGCGCAATTGTTACGCGAGCGCGCCGCCGCGTTTAAAAAACGGCGGCTGGAGCGATCGTACCAACTTGTTAAATCTCGGTTTCCAGGTACGCAGACTAGGCAAGCGTGATATGCGCGAGCTGTTGCGTGTCGTCGGTATGAACATGGCAGACTGGTTAACCGAGTATTTCGATACACCATTATTACAAGGCATGCTGGCATTCGATGCTACGCTGGGTACGCGTTATGGCCCACGCGCACCTAATACGGTGCTCACCTATTTGCATCGCCGCGCACACATCTGGAATGGCTTATCCCATCCCGCCGGTGGCATGGGCGCACTGGCGCATACTTTGGCCAATATTGCCATGCAATTGGGTGTTGAAATTCAAACAGGTGCGCGGGTGACCAACGTGGTGATGGAAAACGATCACGCTTCAGGTGTTGAAGTGGAATCCGGCGAGTTTTTATATGCCGATGCCGTCGTGTCTAATGCAGATCCGAAAACGACTTTTCTTTCGTTGCTCGGTAATGAACATCTGGATACCGGTTTCATGCGCCGTGTGCGTGCTATTCCAATGTCCGGCAACACCGCAAAGCTCAATATCGCGCTCAACGCACTACCGCAATTCAACGGGTTGACCGCGCAGGATTTGAATGCGCGATTAGTAATTGCACCGGGTATCGAGGCAGTGGAACAAGCGCATGACTATTCTAAGTACGGTGAGTTCTCGGCATCGCCAGTAATGGAAATCACCATTCCATCAGTACATGACCACACACTCGCCCCGGAAGGGAAGCATGTACTGTCCGCTGTTGTTCAATATGCGCCGCATGATTTAAAAGGCGGTTGGGATAATGCACGGGAGAAATATATTAAAAATGTGATCGGCACTTTGGCGGCTTATGCACCCAATATTCAGGACAACATCATTGCTACACAATTGTTAAGCCCCGCCGATGTTGAATCGCAATTCAACACCACAGGCGGACACTGGCACCATGGCGAAATGGGTTTAGAGCGTTTTATGATGTTGCGACCGGTACCAGGATGCGCTCAGTACGCGACGCCGGTACCGGGTTTGTTTTTATGCGGCACGGGCTGTCATCCTGGCGGTGGCGTCATGGGTGCGGCGGGCATGAACGCGGCGCGCGCAGTGATGCAGGAGATGTCCCGATGAATGTTAAAGCTGACATCAGCGCCAGCGATATTCAACGCGCGATGCGAACGCCGTTTCACGCGCGCACGGCGGCGGCCTGCAAAACCAACGAATGGGTACGCTGGGGTGCTTACACCACAGTCGATTGTTTCGACACGATGGAAAACGAGTATTTTGCGACGCGCAATCAGACCAGCCTGTTTGATGTCTCGCCCATGATCAAGTATCACGTTCACGGCGAGCAGGCCGAGGTATTTCTCAATCGACTCATCACACGAGACGTAGGCAAGTTAAAGGTTAATCGCGTAGCCTATGTTGTTTTTTGTAACGACCGTGGTTATGTATTGGATGACGGCACATTATTTCGCTTGAGCGAAAACGAATTTCGTTTGTGCGTGCAGGATCGACATTTGCCCTGGTTATTGGATACCGCTACCGGCTTTGATGTTGCAATCGAAGATGTCACCGAAGACATTGCCGGACTGGCGGTGCAAGGCCCGACATCCTGTGCCGTGCTGAAACGCGTCGGACTGGACGATGTGCAGGATTTGCGGCCATTTCAATTCACGCACTATGATTATCATGGTGGCTCGTTGACCGTATCACGCACAGGGTTTACCGGTGATCTGGGTTATGAGTTGTGGGTCAATCCTGAATTCGCGGAATCGCTGTGGGATGAGCTAATGGCAGTGCAGGCGATTCATCCCATCACACCCATGGGGTCGCGCGCGCTTAACCTGTTACGCATCGAGGCCGGTTTTATCTTGCCCCACGCCGATTTTATTCCCGCTCATCTTTGCTTACGTCCCAATCGCGGACGCTCGCCGTTTGAACTGGGGCTGGGTTGGCTGGTGGATTTTCGCAAAGGTCACTTCAACGGGCGGCGCGCATTGCTCGCCGAAAGAAAAAACGGTTCACGCTACGAAACCGTGCCACTCGATATCGGCGGCAACAAACCGGCCAACGACGCCTTGCTGTATTATGCTCAGACAAACCAAATCGGTCATGTGACTTCCGCCATGTGGTCACCCACATGCAAACGCAATATTGCCATTGCCACTATCGAGGCCGGGCGTCAAGGCATGTGGAACGACCTGTGGGCGGATATATATGTGCAAAAAGAACTCAAGTGGCAGCGTTCCATGCAACGTTGTCGTATTGTCGATGAGCCGTTTTTTAATCCACCCCGGCGCTACCTAACGCCACCACGAGATTTTTAACTGAACCGACCAGTGCAACTGCGGAGAACTTTATGCAAGCCAGTCAAACCTTGAAAGAATTGAACACCGATGAATTACAACAAGCAGATAATTCATTTTTACATCCCTGGGAAAACGTAAAGACGATTGGCGAAAACAAACGCACGGTCGTCACCCGGTCTGAAGGTGTTTATCTATACGACTCCGACGGCAATCGCCTGCTTGACGGACCGGCCGGTATGTGGTGTGTCAACATCGGTCATGGCCGCAAGGAAATCGCTGATGTTATCGCACAACAAGCAATGCAAATGCCGTACTACAGTCCGTGGAGTTTGACCAATGCGCCGGCTTCGATTTTATCCGAGCGAATCGCCGAGCTTGCACCGGGTGACTTAAACCATGTGTTTTATACCACCTGCGGATCGACTGCCGTGGATTCCGCACTGCGCTTCACTATGTTTTATAACAACTCGCTGGGACGGCCAGAGAAAAAACACATTATTTGCCGAAATGACGGGTACCACGGCAGCACATATCTTGGCGCATCCGTCTCTGGCAAGACGCGCGATAAAAACCTGCTCGATTTTGAAACTAATACCGTGCATCACATTCCATCGCCCAATCCTTATCGCCGGCCGCAAGGGATGAGTGTTGAAGATTTTCGCGATGCCAAAGTCGCCGATCTGGAAAACAAAATTCTTGAACTCGGTGCGGATAAAGTCGCCGCATTTGTCGCTGAACCGATACTCGCTTCAGGCGGTGTCATCGTGCCGCCTGCGGGTTACCACAAAGCCTGTCTCGAGGTTTGCCGCAAATACGATGTGTTGTACATATCCGACGAAGTTGTCACCGCGTTCGGACGCCTGGGACATTTTTTCGCCAGCGAAGCGGTGTTCGATATTGTCCCGGACATGATCACCATGGCAAAAGGCCTGACATCCGGTTATATCCCCATGGGCGGCGTTTTGATATCTGATCGATTACTCGAGGAACTGGGCGATTCAGCGGAGGAATACGGCTATTTCTCCAACGGTTTCACCTACTCCGGCCATCCCATCGCCAGCGTCGCAGCCCTGGAAAATATCAACATTATGCAACGCGAAGGATTGATGGAGCATGTGCGCGAAGTCGGCCCGTACATGCAGGAACGCCTACGCGGGCTGCTCGATATTCCCATTGTAGGTGACGTGCGCGGCATGGGTTTAATGGGTTGCGTGGAATGCGTTATTAGCCAGGACAGCAAAGACCCGCTGACCATGGATTATGAAATCGGCAATCGTATCGACAAGCATTGCCAGGAGTTAGGGCTGATCGTACGACCCATTATAAACATGTGCGTCATGTCGCCACCGTTAATCATTTCCAAAGCGCAAATCGACGATATGGTGGGTATGCTGCGCACGGGTATCGAACGCGCCATGCATGATGTGCGATGCGAAGGATTGTGGAATGGTTAATGCGCAAGTGTCTAACCCAGTACGCACCGCAAATAGCAGCAGCGCGTCGTCACGATATAAAATTTAACCTGGCGTTTACTAAAAAGGTCGATGTTTTATCTCTTGTCCAGATTTGTCGCATGCGTCACGTGCTTCATGCTTTTAACCATGGGTACGACGGCGTTTGCCGCGGAACGCGGGTACGACCCTGAAGTACTCAAAACAGGTAAAACCTTGTTCCGCGTTAATTGTGCCACTTGTCACGGAGCAGATGCCGAAGGTGCGGCAAACTGGCAACAACGAACTGCTGACGGAAAATACCCACCACCACCATTAAACGGCAGCGCGCACACCTGGCATCATTCTCGAGCAGCGTTAGCGCAAACTATTCAACAAGGAACAATAAAACTCGGTGGCAGCATGCCGCCATGGCAGGACAAGCTCGACGAGCAACAAATCGACGCCATCATCACCTGGCTCACATCGCTGTGGCCGGACGAACCGTATGAAATTTGGATGACGCAGATTAACCAATAGGCATAAGCCCGGACAAATTGAAATCCAAGTTTTGCCCCGCGCCTAAATACACTATTATTGCTGTCCGCCAATTGCTGGCTTACAAGTCGATGGCATATTAAGAGCATCACGATGCGCAAACTGATTGATCTGAGCCATACCGTTGAACACGGCATGACAACTTATAAGGGATTGCCGGCGCCGATCGTCTGTGATTTTCTAAGTAGAGAGGCGTCCCAATCACACTATGCGCAAGGTACGACATTTCATATTGGTAAAATTGAGATGGTCGCAAATACGGGTACCTATATCGACGCCCCCTTTCATCGCTACGCGGATGGAAAAGACCTGTCTGAACTGGCGCTGGAGTCGATTGCGGATAAAGACGGGTTAATATTCCGAGTAAAACCGGAACACAAAAGAATCGGCCCGGAACTGTTTTTGAATACCGATGCACGCGGTAAGGCGATACTTATTCACACAGGCTGGGACAGACATTGGGGTACGGAACAATACTTTGAAGGACATCCGCATCTTACCGCAGAAGCAGCCGATTGGTTAAAAACAGCAGGGGCCGCGCTCGTGGGTATTGATTCGTTGAACATTGATGATACATCGGGGGGAGAACGACCCGTTCACTCGATCTTGTTAGGAGCAGATATCCCAATTGTTGAACACATGTGTAATTTAGAAAACCTGCCGAATGTGCCGTTTAAATTTAACGCGGTACCCGTCAAGGTAAAAGACTTTGGTACATTTCCTGTCCGCGCCTACGCAAGTTTCGAAGCTTAGACACCCGGATGACGCAATGAATTGCACCAATGCCTGGTTTGATCTCGTCTCAGTATTTATCTCATCATGTAGTGGTTTACGCTGTATTTTCCGCCTTGCTTATACCGCAAGACCTTAGGAGATTCTTAATGACCATGAATCTATTGATGAAGTGTAAAGATATTGGCGAGACAAAAAAATTCTATTCCAAAGTTTTTGAGTTTCGTGTGGCTGATACTGCTGAAGAGACTTGTACCGTTCAAAAAGCAGGTGGAACCATCATATACTCAACCGGCGACAACTTGGGAGGCGAACCCGGCTTTACCGATACCATTTATTTCTTTTTATCCAACGTAGATGAATTCTATGAAACGATTAAAGATAAAGTCGATTTGCAGTGGCCGTTGCAGAACATGTCTTACGGTACACGGGAATTTGGGATAAAAGACTGTAACGGATACTACTTGGCATTCGCACAAGATTTAGAGAAACAATGACACCAGAATAAAATTCCTCGCCGGCAAAGCAATATTAAAAATATTGTAAGAACGAGCCTACTCGCGAACAATTGCTACTCGAAATCGAGTAATCGCGAGCAAGCGCGCTCCTACTCAAAACTCCATCCAACGCAATAGGTTGCGTATATGGTCTCAATATTAATTGGCGGAACTCGTTCCTACCTACCAGGTCTAACATGTTTTCAAGCAGAAATGTTCTGCCAGCAAACTGGCTTGTATGCTTACCATTATTTTTCTATCAATTCCGTGATCAAGCCAATAATTTCCTCAGAATCAAACTGTCTTGGACCTAAGGCTTCGTAGTATTTGTTCCCTTCTTTATCGACAATAAAAGTTGTCGGCAAGCCTTTTACATTGAGGGATTTCATCGCTTCGCTTTCCGAATCCAGCAGAAAGGGAAACGAATTTTCCAACCCATATTCGAATACAAATCGATCAACGTCTTCGGCATCCTCTCCAAGATTTACCGCCAGCACTTCAAAGCCTCTGTCTTTAAGTTGCATCCAAACATTGTGAATTCCGGGCATTTCTTCACGGCAAGGGGGACACCAGGTCGCCCAGAAATTGACCAGCACGACTTTGCCCTTGTGATCGGACAATTTCATGGTTTCACCGGCCATGGTGGGCAGTTCAAAATCTTCCATCGGCGGCAGATCGTTAACCTGGGTCAAACCCTTGGGCAAATCTGACTTTGCCATGGAAAACGCGAACAACGCTGCCAGAACAAGGAGTGGAAGTGTTCGTTTCATCATCTCTTTATAGTAAACAAAGTTAAGTCAGTAGGTGGCTTAGATCAATTTCTCGATTAGTAATTCCCCATCGCGAAGCAAATCTATCGACACAAGCGAACTATAGCAAGTCTATACTTGACTCCGTACCATACTACAGGGTTTATCATTCATAGCATGAACACTCTCAGCATAGGTCAACTGGCAAAGGCGGCCAACGTCGGCATTGAGGCGATTCGTTTTTATGAAAAACGCGGTCTTGTGCATTCTCCGGAACGCACTGCGGCAGGCTATCGTCGTTTTCCACAAAATGCCGTCGACCGTTTGCGTTTTATTCGCCGGGCCAAGCACCTTGGTTTCACGTTGGAAGAAATTTCCGAATTACTCAATCTACATGACGATCCCAACAGTGATCGGGCTAGTGTCAAATCAATGACAAAGTCGAAGTTAAAACAGATCGAGCAAAAACTCGCTGATTTAGAACGTATGCGTAAAGTGTTGTCGGGCTTGTCGGCAGAATGCTCCGGTCACGGCCCGGTCAGCGGTTGCCCTATTATCGAGGCGTTGTCGAAAGATGGGTGACGCGTTAAACCGGTCAGTAGAAACGGAAACGACTTGTTGTCATGGGTCGAAATCGATAGACCCGGTATGCGGTATGAGTGTCGACCCGGCAACGGCGACTTCATATCAATACGAAGGTATTGATTACTATTTTTGTTGTGTCGGTTGCAAAGACAAGTTTACCGCTAACACCAATCAATATTTGTCAGGCGAAGCGCAGAAAAATATTCCATCTGGCCCCGGTCCCTACATCTGCCCCATGTGTCCGGACGTTAAAAGTGACGTGCCTGCCGCATGTCCGAGTTGCGGCATGGCCTTGGAATCGGCCGCTCCGGCAATGGCATCGACCCGCACACAATACGGTTGCCCGATGCACCCGGAGGTGGTGCGGGACGAGCCTGGTTCCTGTCCGAAATGCGGTATGGCGCTGGAGGCGCAAACCGTTGTTTTAGAAGAAGAAAATCCTGAACTCATCGACATGCGGCGACGCTTTTGGTGGTGCCTCGCCTTAACCGTTCCGGTGTTTGTTATCGCGATGGGTGAGATGCAGTTTAGTGCTTTATTTTCACGTATCGCCAGCCCTCGCACACTCATCTGGATTCAATTGTTACTGACGGCGCCGGTCGTGTTATGGGGCGGTAAACCGTTTTTCGAGCGCGGTTACCAATCCATCGTCAATCGCAGCCCGAATATGTTCACGCTGATCGCGATCGGCACCGGTGTTGCATTTGTTTATAGTCTGGTGGCTGCACTTGCGCCCGGTATATTTCCACAAACCTTTCGCAGTCACTCAGGTGAGGTCGGTGTCTATTTCGAAGCCGCCGCCGTCATCATTACGCTGGTGTTACTAGGGCAAGTATTGGAACTAAAAGCACGCGGACAAACCGGAGCAGCGGTTCGCACGTTGTTGGGTCTGGCGCCCGATACTGCTAGGCGCGTCGACAACAACGTTGAAGTTGATATTCCATTAAGCGATGTACAAGTGGGCGACCATTTACGTGTCCGTCCGGGCGAAAAAATTCCGGTTGATGGCGTCATCATCGATGGTACGAGTTCGGTTGACGAATCCATGGTCACCGGCGAATCGATACCCGTAGCAAAACAGACCAGCGACTCGTTAATCGGTGCCACGGTAAACGGTACCGGTTCTCTGGTCATGCGCGCCGAGCACGTCGGCAGCGATACCGTGTTATCGCAAATTGTGCAAATGGTTAGCGAAGCGCAACGCAGCCGCGCGCCCATCCAAAAACTGGCTGACAAGGTAGCCGGATATTTTGTTCCCGTTGTGGTCGGCGTCGCAGTGTTAACTTTTATTATGTGGGCGGCGTTTGGACCAATTCCGGCCTTGGCGTACGCGATTATCAATGCGGTAGCCGTTTTAATTATCGCCTGTCCCTGCGCTTTGGGTTTGGCTACACCGATGTCCGTGATGGTTGGTATCGGTCGCGGCGCTGAAAATGGCGTGCTGATCAAAGACGCCGAATCCCTCGAGCGCCTGGAAAAAGTCGATACACTGGTAGTGGATAAAACGGGAACATTGACTGAAGGCAAACCACGCGTACAAGTCATCGAACCAGTCGGCGATTTTGATGAGCAAAATTTATTGCGCTTAACTGCAGCGGTCGAAAAAGTAAGCGAACATCCCCTGGCCGCAGCAATAGTTGATTACGCTGTTGAAAAAGGTATTGATATTCCGGCGGCAGATAAATTTAAATCCGTTACTGGGAAAGGTGTCAGCGGTTTTGTAGCAGGTGACCGGGTGTTGATCGGTACTACTGCATTTTTGTCCGACAACAATATCGAAGTTGCCCGCACCGAACAGGCAGATCGCTTACGTGAACAGGGTCACACCGTTGTGTTTATCGGCGTTGGCGAAAAATTCGCTGGCTTGGTTAGCGTCGCTGATTCAATCAAGCCAACCACGCGTGAAGCAGTGAATATTCTAAAACGTGACGATGTCGAGATTATCATGCTTACCGGTGACATCGAAAAAACTGCACAAGCAGTCGCCCGGAAGCTTGGCATTGATCGAATCAAAGCAGGTGTTTTGCCGCAGGATAAAGCAGACTACGTGAAACAGCTACAACAAGACGGTCGTGTTGTTGCCATGGCCGGTGACGGCATCAACGATGCGCCGGCTCTGGCACAGGCGGATATCGGCATTGCCATGGGACACGGCACTGATGTCGCCATGCAAACCGCGAGTGTTACGCTGGTGAAAGGGGATTTACGTGGCATCGCCAAGGCACGTCGACTAAGTCGCCGCACCATGCAGAATATCCGCCAGAATCTGTTCTTTGCTTTCGCTTATAACAGTCTTGGCGTGCCTGTCGCGGCTGGAGTGTTGTATCCGTTTTTCGGACTGTTACTCAGCCCAATGATTGCCGCTGCCGCCATGAGCCTCAGCTCAGTCTCGGTTATCGGCAATGCTTTGCGACTGCACAAGATAACTCTGTAGTTTTTGTTAGATCAGTCATTTGCTATGCCATGCGGAACATGCCCGGTCGGTACATGTTGTCGCGTTGAATCGCAGTGTCCCTGTTGATCGTCAAAATAAATATCGGCGCCGAACGTTTTAAGGAATTCCCCTTTTTCCAGTCCGCCGAGGAACACGGCTTCGTCGATGCGAATTTCCCAGGCTCGTAACGTACGCACCACGCGTTCGTGCGCAGGGGCGGAACGGGCAGTGATCAAGGCCGTACGAATAACGGGTTGATCTTCGGGGAAATCCGCCTGAATGCGATGCAATGCAGCGAGTACGTTTTTGAACGGGCCACCGGGTAGCGGTTTTTTCGCTTTGGCTGCTTCCGATGTGGAAAACGCATCCAGGCCTTCGCTGCGATAAACGCGCTCGGCCTCATCGGAAAACAATACTGCATCGCCATCGAATGCAATGCGCAATTGTTCTCCGGCCGCACCGGATTCCACTTTGGACGGTAAAATAGTCGCCGCCGCGATACCGGCATTTAGAGCACTGTCGACGTCAGCCGTATCCGACGATAAAAACAGATGTGCGTTAAACGGTTTAACATAGCGATAGGGACTGTCGCCACTGGAAAATGCTGCGCGCGATATATCCAGCTTGTAGTGTTGTATCGAATTAAATACACGCAAGCCTGTGTCCGCACTGTTGCGTGAAATCAATACCACTTCAACATATGAACGTCCGGCCGGATTGTCATTCAGACGCAGTAATTTTTTAACTAAAGAGAATGCAACACCCGGTTCGAGTAATTTATCCTCATTGTCAATCTGGTATCTGCAATACGCATCAACGCCTTGTTCGGTAAACACGCGATGGCTCTCTTCCAGATCGAACAACGCTCTAGATGAAATAGCAACAACCAGTTTTTCGTCAAAAGTGACGGGCATTTGAAACTACGCTATTGCGTTCACTGTTGTAGCAACTTTCAAAGGCACTTCGCGCCACGCTTTAAGTAATGGAAAATAGAGTCCCAGTTTAACCGGTTGTGGCTGCAAGGCCGATACCAGTTGTCCATATTGTTGCAATTGATCCTTGTAGCGCTCGATTTCGGCATCCAGAAATTTCTCGATTCCGCTGCCTTCGTGGGTACTGGTTTTGAAATCCACAATCCAGCGTGTACCCTTTTCATCGACAAACGAGCGGTCTATTACTGCTTTAACCACTCTACCGTCGATAATACCGCTCAAAGGCCATTCGCTGCGTTTGTCGTCATGTTTACCATCAAATATCCATTGTCCACGCTCATCCGTTCGCGTGTTTTCTATCGCCGCGTTCACCCTCTGCAACACTCGATTCATTTCATCCTCATTGACCCCGGCCTCGTGCAATAACGCCAGAGTGCGGTTAGTCATATTTTGCTCGAAACCTGCCGTGTGAATTTCATTAAACAAGGTGTGCACGACGGTACCTACAATACGCGCTAAATGCCCTGCCCAGTCGAATTCGATAGGTGGCTCGGTGTTCTTAGGTGCCGAAATCACCGCCGTATTTTTCAAATCTTTAGGCAGAGTCGGTATTTGCCAATTTAAAGGTAGACGTTGCAATGTAATCTCCGATACAGCTTCTTCCTGCGCTGGTTTATCCGAATTGGATTGTGCTAATTGCCGAAATTCATCACCGATAGCCGGCCATAAACGCGATAACGCCGAGCCTTTTTCAGGGTCACTCAATTCACCGTTGTCTTTTGAATTCAGATTGCCCAGCAAATGCAATCTGGATTTAGCTCGCGTGCAGGCTACGTATAACAAACGCAGTTGTTCGTGACTTTCCTGCGCTAACTTGATGTCGCTAATGTACTTGTGCATTGGGTCGTGTTCGCCTAATCGGGCTGACTTAGCGGCGTTGCAAGCCAGTAGAATGCCCTGTTCCTGACCCGGATTCACTTCCAGCCATTCCAACATACGAGTAGACGTTCGATTCCCGTTACCAGGTCTGCGACCAAGACCGGGTAAAATCACGGTGTCAAATTCCAGACCTTTGGCTTTGTGAATAGTCATGATCTGCACGGCTTGCGTTTGACCGTCCGATAACGCCCACAGCTTCGCCACGGAGCGATAAAGCTGTTCAAAATCGATAATATCCACACCCGTATCGTGCTGTTCCAGGGTATCGAAAAATACCGCCGCGTTTTCAATATCTTTTTCCTCGATACAGGCAGGACCACCTAGGGCCAGCCAAACCGATTCCACGTAACGCCGCAAGCTGCGTCGATGTCTTTGTTCAAAAGCCTGTTGCAGTACCTCGCGTAACCGCTTTACCCGATGCCGACCATCTTCAGATAGTCCGGCCAATACTGCGTCGTCGCACAAAAGATTCCAAACTGGCGTGTCGCCACGCTCGCCACACAAACGCGTAAAGTCCTCCAGGGTTAAACCGCACCAGGGCGCACGTAGTATGGCTAACCAGGCCACACAATCAGCAGGATGCAATAACGCGCGAGTCAGTGATAATAAGTCCTGCACCACCATGCGATGTTTCAACTCTTCAATTTCAAGCCCGGTAAATGGAACATCCGCAGCCTGCAATGCCGAGATAATATTCTTTAGATGAGTCCGGCTTCGTACCAGAATTGCGATGCTTTCGTCCGGGTTTTGCTGCATGCACCGTTGCACAATCTCAACTATGCGCGCGGCCTCAGCGTGATTGCCCCTATCATCCACCAGCGCGTGCAGTTGCACGACGTTTTGTTCATCACCCGGATTGAATGGATCGGATTCCAGAAAAGATACTTTTCCTTCAGCCGCATTCATCTGGGTTGGAAAAATCTGACCGAACACGCGGTTTACCCAATTCACAATCTGTGCCTGGGAACGGAAATTGGCATGTAAGGCGACGTTTTTGAGATCCAGCGATGCGACACCGTAACGCATGGCATTAACGAATAAACCGACTTCCGCTTCGCGAAAACGATAAATTGATTGCATGGGATCACCGACCAAAAACAGGGTGCGGCCATCACCACCCTGCCAGCCTGCGGTAAGTCTGTCGACAATGTGTTGTTGGGTATGAGATGTGTCCTGATACTCGTCCACCAACAAATGCCGGATGCGATAGTCCATAGCGAGCGCAAGATCAGTCGGTTGGTCCGAACTGCCTAATGCAACTCCGGCACTGTGGGTCAGTTCGGAAAAATCGATACGGCCTGCTTCCTGAAAAACAAGTTTTAATTTTCCGGCCGACAAACGCAACACCTGACACATTGCCTGTATCAAATCCCACTGCTTATCGCTTATCGAAGGATCGGGTAAACCGCGTACGCGTGCCAACATTCGCGCTATTTCCGGCAATTCGCCGAGTTGCTCTAATAACTGGTGCATGCGTTGTTTCTTTTGCTCAGCAATTTCGGTCTTATCGGAGGGGAATCCAGCACGCTTATCTACTTTCTGACGAAACGCATTTTTACCTTTGAGGAGTAACAGTTCAGCAATCCCGCGCCACTGCAGTAACTGCAATGACTCCGCCGCTGGCAAGTGAGTCAAGCCTTCGCAGGCAACGATTGGCGAGTCTTTACCTTCGTTTACCAGGTTCGATGCGGCATAGCTCGCACAGACAACAATGTCTTCGTGACAATCCTCAGGAATCGTTCGTCGTATAGTCTGCAACTCCAGATCGATCACCTCGCGCCAGATTTGCTGCATGGTCTCACGCGACATGGCGTCCCGCTCCGCACTACCGGCAAAGCGCAGCCATTGCTCACGTTGTGGCAACATATCTACCAACCGTGACGCCAGCTCCGCCATATCACCATCGACATGCTCTAACAGTCGCGCGATGGCATCCGACCATTGCGTGTTTCTATTCTCCAATTCGTCCAGCGTTGTTATCGCCGCCTGACGATATAACTCAGAAGCGTTGTCCGTCAGTTCCGGCGCTGCGCCAAGACGTGATGACCACGGCATTTGTGCTACTAGAGCATTACAAAAAGCGTCGATGGTTTGGATGCGCAAACGTGACGGTCGCTGCAACACCTGCCACTGCATGCGCTCATCTTGCTGCATGGCCGCACGCGCTATCTGCCACAACGCTTTCTCGTTTTCGTCCTGAGGTTCTGTGCCACGACTGCCGCGTAATGCTTGCATAATGCGCTCACGCATTTCGTCTGCAGCTTTGATAGTAAATGTGATAGCTAGAATTTCTTCCGGCTTGTTCACTTGTGCGAGCAGGCGTAGGTAACGACGAATCAACAATCCTGTTTTGCCGGAACCGGCAGGCGCCTGCACAATAAACGAACGCCCTGTATCCAGGGCCATTTGGCGTTGTGCAAAATCCGAAGCTTGCATTACTCCGCCTCTTCCATGCCGTCCGTTACGCGATCGACACGACACAGCGGACGAATGTCGCAATAGCGGCAAACGTTCCCATCGCGTGGATCTACCCGCGCATCTCCCGCACAAAACTGCGCCGACAAACGATGCAAGACCTCGTCCCAGATCTCTGTTAGCGTCGACCAATCCGCCACATCTCTAAGCGCCGTCGGCTTACTCGCTTGATTAACACAGTCGATTTTTTGCGCAATACCTGCACGGGAGGCCAATCCGTCGAAGCCGATCTCCCGGACATTCAAACTTCCATAAGCAATGCCTTGCACGGAATCGCCAAGCAACAATCGGTACAGTGGTAATTGGGGATCCTTGGGTCGTTCGTCCAGCCAGTCTTTGCGATCGACTTTACCGGTTTTGTAGTCAATAATGACCAAACTGCCGTCGTCGAGCCGATCAACACGATCTGGTCGAAGATTGACTGTAACTTTACCGGCCAAGCCCTGACTTTTTGACTCGCGGGATTCGACGACAAACGATTCGCGCATCCGTTCCAACTCAAGCCATTGCAAAACCAATTCGGTCAAACGTTCTGTTTCCAGTTGCATGAACACACCGAATCGGCGTGTCGTATCGTCTTTGCTGAGAACCGCATTGGCCGCATGTCTTACCAACTCGCGCAAATCATTGTCGGACCTGGCACACAAACCAGCATGAGATTTGAGTTCTTCCCATACCTGCTCCAACAACTTGTGCATCACGGTACCACGCTGCATCGCATCAAGACCTTGTTCCGGCGACTTCAGGGAACACGCGCCGAGTCGGTGTCTTGCGTAGGCCCGGAACGGGCAAGCAGATTGATCGGTAAATAAACTGGTGTTGCCCGTCACACCCTCGTTTGCTGGCAAACCCGAGTGATCGGGGAATGTCTCGAGTGGCGGGCGTTCGAATTCGACTTGAAACCCAGTTCGGGGTGAACGGGGATCACTATCAGACTTATGGGTTTCACAGAATTCGAGCAACGAGCTTGGGCCATAGCGAGTGATACCGTCAGTACGCGGATAACTCAGTACGATATCCGCTGCCGAATCACACAGACGTTGGAAAAAACCTTGTGATTGTTCATGAGCGCGCGCAACGTCCGCCTGGGGCACACCTGCGGCACGTTGCGCTGCAATGGGCAAGAATGGATTAGGTGTTGTGCGTGCCGGCCAGGCCGTGTCGTGCAAGCCGGTTATCCACAAATGCGTAAACGCCATGCCGCCGGCTTCAAGCACGCCCAGAATTTGCACAGGCGCCGGGTGCTCTTCAGGTTGAAAAGT
Source organism: Arenicellales bacterium (assembly GCA_965216365.1). Taxonomy (GTDB): domain Bacteria; phylum Pseudomonadota; class Gammaproteobacteria; order Arenicellales; family CBDCFT01; genus CBDCFT01. Next base: position 93,040 of record CBDCFT010000012.1, read on the forward strand.
GCGATTCGCCATGTGGGCCAGACGTTTGATCGCTGCATCCTGAGTCAAGTTGGATTCGATCGATTCCAACGCCGCAAAATCCGCTAGCAAAGCATCCCACGCTTCAACGGCCTGATATTCCATCGTATCCAGCGTGCGTTCACCGGGCCAGGAAAAGCAGCGTAACCACGCGGTAAACTGGTGCGCCCACTCTTTTGGTGTTGCCGCGTCTTTTATTTGAGTACGAAATTGGATTGCCTGATTAATCTGTTTTGTCAGTACAGGGCAGCTCGTATTTCCCTGAGCCGATTTTTGCAAACAATCAAGAACATCGTGCCAAGTAACCCGCACACCGCTTTCACTGCGCATCTTCGCATCCAGTTGCGCACGTGCGGTACGTTCTTGCTCGGCACCGCCGATAAGCCCAGAGCGCAAGATGAAACTGAATTCTGACAAGGGCATTTGGGTATAGCGCATCAGCTTAATGAGCATCATCGCTGCCTGTACCAGTGGTAACGATGCCAGCGGCATACCCAGAGATATGTGGAATGACTTGTCTACTACCGGTTGCGCGCACATGACTGCGTTCGGATAGAACACATTTTCGAAATGGCGTTCGACCAGATCGCGATGAGTCTCCAACTCGGGGACAACAACTCCTATGGTCGCCTTCGAATCGAACCCCGCCATTTGCCTGGCCCACGAGGCTGCCGCGTGCAATTCGCTGTTAACATCCGGATACTCGCGACATTCAGTACTCCCGGACTCTATTATCGGTAGCGACCGATAATGTATTTCACAACCTGAAGATTCAAGCCTGTTCAGCAGTGCTTGTTGAACAGGCAGGATTTGATCGAATCCCGCTAGAATCAAACAACAAGGTCGTGAATCGGTATCCGCTCGAGAAAACAACGCATCAACCAAACGTGCTGAATCGATAAAACCCGCTTTATCGCAGGAATTTTTAAATTGATTTGCCCAACGCTGAAACGATAGATGGTCTTCATTCACACCCACGGTGTGCGTATTTATTTTCCAATCATGTAACAAGCGCCAGGCGGAACGTGCGGCAGCGGCAGTCTTGTCTAGCTGCCACAAGGCATACTCGTCGCCTTTTCTTGTTTCAATGTCGGACCGGATCGCACGCTCCCACAGAATCTGCTCCTGCGCATCGCCCAATAACATGGGTTTGTTCTCACAGGACATCCGTGACCACTGACGTCGGCACCAGGTATCCCAAGGCAAAATATCAGGCATTTCCCAGGCGGTGGCGCCTGCCGCGAGTTGCTGCTGGTCATGATTTTCGGATAAATAACGCGCCAGACGCTGAGTCGCGGTGACTACCGTGCAACCCGGCCTATAAGACGACAACCCCGACTCGGTTGCACTCATACTGTCGGCGATTTCAGAATAATGACTAATGGTATTGCCGAATTTGGCTTGCCAAACCAGACTTGCGCTACTGTTTTGCGCCTGATGCCAGAGCGCGTTCTCGACTTTCCCTGAGTTCATCGGCACTTTTATCGGCCGGCCAACCCTGCAACTGGTTTGTTATTATTTCCGTCAATACCTGGGCGTGACTTTCGTTGTCATTCAAACACGGAATATATTGAAACTGCTGCCCGCCTGCCTGCTGAAAAAACTCCCGATTTTGCATACCGATTTCTTCCAGGGTTTCCAGGCAATCTACCGCAAAGCCGGGACACACAACATCGACGCCGGTAATACCCTCAGAGGGCAAACGTTTCAGTGTTTCATCAGTGTATGGAGTGAGCCACGGTTCGCGTCCGAAACGGGATTGAAAGGTTACGCGCCACTGGCCATCCGTTAATTCCAGCGCATTTGCGATTAACCGCGCGCTGGCGTGACAAAAACAGTGGTAAGGGTCGCCGGCCTTAAAATATCGCTGTGGGATGCCATGAAACGAAAACAATAACAATTCGCTTTTGCTTTTTTCCCGCCAGTATTGCCGGATACTGTCCGCGACTGCCTGAATATAGCCATTATCGGCATGATAATCATTGATAAATCGCAATTCAGGTACCCAACGCATACGTTGTAATTCACGTGCGACAGCATCGAAAACGGCCCCGGTCGTGGTTGCGGAATACTGCGGATAAAGTGGCAAAACCAGTAACCGGCGCATTCCTGCGTCGGACAACTCTTTTATCGCGTTTTGCACACTCGGCTCGCCATAGCACATGGCTAATGCGGTTTTTACATTAACTTGCTTAGCACGAACTTTTTCCGCCACCCGTGCACACAAACCCTGACTGTAAACAGTCAATGGTGAACCCTGGTCTGTCCATATTTGTTTGTAGGCATGGGCGCTCCGCGATGGACGTATCCGTAAAATAATGCCGTGCAATACCATCCACCACAACCAGCGTGGAAACTCAACCACGCGGCGATCCCATAAGAACTGTGCAAGATAACGGCGCACGGCGGCTGCATCGGGAGTTTCGGGCGAGCCAAGATTAACCATTAAAACACCGGTTAGGTCGGATTCACCATGACGAAAATCCGATTTGCCCGTATAGTAAGTCACTGTGTCAATACTCTGGTAAATTGATGTTGTTTGTTAAAAAATGATTTCGGTTTTACCCAACTTGTGCGGGATAATAGTACACCGCAACTCGTGAAAATACTGTTTAACACATTAATGTATTCATAGATTCAGTGATGGGGCAATACACGTTCGTCCATAGCTCATATTCGAGGTGTTCACCATGCAATGGGTAATACTGGCATTAGTCGTATTCGGTCTGCTGCTTATGTCGACACGTTACCCCAAGGTTGCATTTGCCATACTCGGCGCATTGCTCCTGCTGATTGGTGGGTTATTAATGCTTAACACCCGCGATGAAAAGCGTGCGTCGTCCCGTGCAACCCAACTGGAGTTGCTAAATCATAAAATGTCACCGGGCTACGCGGACAGTTATAATTTTTCCGGTCGTATTAGTAACAATTCCGAATCGATCGTTCGCGAAACTACGATTCAGGTCACACTTAAAGATTGCAGTACCGATGAAGACAGCAGTTGCTCGGTTATCGGAGAAGAAGTCGCACGCATACCCCTCACCATTCCCCCGGGTCAGGCACGGGATTTCGAGGAAAACGTTTACCTGGGTCCGAGCAAACCCGAATATGAGGTACGTTGGGAATATCTCATTCTGGATGCAAAGGTTCGTTAAACGACAAGGGCATTACCAAATAATAGTTTGCACTTCTGAGGATTTGCTGAACAGCGGTCCGATAGAGTGTTAGCAACCCTAACACGCTGAATTCAATACAGAATTGAGAGATCGGCTGTGCGAACGCAGAACCGGACGGTGCAAAAAAAGGGGCCGGGCAACCGGATGTCTCCGGTTGCCCGCTAGATCAGAACGGCAGGGGAATTTTTAACCCCGCCTTCCTATTTTTTTTTTGCTTTTTTCCTTGTGGCTTTCTTCCTAGTCGCTTTCTTCCGTGTTGCTTTTTTCTTGGCCTTCTTTCTAGTAGCCTTTTTCTTTGCTTTTTTCCTTGTCGCTTTCTTTTTGGCTTTCTTCCGTGTTGCTTTTTTCTTGGCCTTCTTTCTAGTAGCCTTTTTCTTTGCTTTTTTCCTTGTCGCTTTCTTTTTGGCTTTCTTCCGTGTTGCTTTTTTCTTGGCCTTCTTTCTAGTGGCCTTTTTCCTTGTTGCTTTCTTTGCTACGCGCTTCTTAGCGGTCCGCTTACCCGCCTTCTTCTTCGCTTTCTTCTTTGCTGCCATAATTACGCTCCTCTTCAATTTGATTGAGAGCCAGGGTTTAAGTTAAGGGTTTGAACAACACACGCAGGACGCTTGCCGCACACAAGTTTCCCAGTGTTCGATAAAAAAGAGTTCGATAAAAACTGGTCGGTTTAAATAAGGAATAGGAAAGACCGCGCGATGCGCTATCGATAACCGGCGAATCAATCTGATTCGCAATTTTAAAGCTGAGCAAAATAGTTCTTTTCCTTCTTTACGCGTTTCAGTACCACCGTTGTCGGTCGAAAACTTTTGCTATTCGGTTAGCTCGGTTCTCAGTTACTTACTTAAAATCTCGCGTTGTTAGTGAGAAAAATAAACTCAATAACGTAAGTTATTGCGAACTATATCGATCAAAAAGTAAATGTCAAGAAAACATTGCAAAAAACTTTTAACAATTTTTTATTCTTAAATTTACTTTTTACTTTTCTACCCGCATTTTGAATCACCGCAACTTAAACATGTCATGCAACCATCCATCATCATGACTGCTTTGGTATGACACTTTTTACACAGTTGTGCTTCCGGTGGAAAATCCTGATCAGACTTTGTACCCGCCTGACGTGATGCATATTCTTTTCGCTTATCTTCAACCAGTTTTTGCTGATGCTCATCAAGTCCCGCGTCTTGAATCATACCAATCATGCGCATGTGCGTTTCGATTGCATCACCAATTTCAGCAACTAACGATGGCATGTACTTGCCGCCACGTTTGAAATAACCACCTTGCGGATCGAATACACTGCGTAACTCCTCCACTAAAAACGTAGCATCGCCACCCTTGCGGAAAACCGCAGAAATAATACGTGTCAGCGCCACAATCCATTGAAAGTGATCCATATTTTTCGAGTTAATAAAGATCTCAAACGGACGTCGTTTTTCGTAAGGTGTGTCAGGATTTAATACGATGTCGTTAATGGTCACATACAATGCATGATCGGAGAGCGGTGTTTTGATTTTGTATGTGCTACCGAGTAAAGATTCAGGTCGTTCGACCTTTTCGTGCATCTGCACCACATTCGCGGGTAAATTATCTTCATCCGCAATAACTGCCGGAGCAATCACTACCGGCTGATCTGTTTTTTCTTGCTGCTTTGCAACATTTTCTTCCGGCTTGGGTTCGAGTGTTTCGTCTTGTGTAATTGCGTCAGATTGTTTCGCCACCGCATAACCGATAATTTTTTGACTGATTTTCATTGTCATACTTTCTTTACTCTGTCTGATTTTCCTGAATCTCTGTTCGTTGACCCAATTTTATTAAAAACGACCGTAATAGCCTTCTTTTAATGCATCGTACAGATTAGCCGCGGTGTGCGTCTCACCATCGTATTCAATTTGCTCATTACCTTTAACTTCCACTATTTCGCCATTCTCCAGTTCAAATTTGTATGTGGTATTGGCCAAATCTTCTTCTTTGACTAATACACCCTGGAACGCTTCCGGGTTAAACCTGAACGTGGTGCACCCTTTTAATCCTTTGTCATAAGCGTACATGTAGATATCCTTAAAATCTTCAAATGGATAATCCGTCGGCACATTCGCTGTTTTTGAAATAGACGAATCAATCCAATTTTGCGCCGCCGCCTGCACATCGACATGTTGTTTGGGTGTAATCGTTTCCGCGCTGACAAAGTAATCGGGTAATGCGTTTTCACCTTTAGCGCCTTGTGCCGCACTGGGATTGACTAATGTTCGATACGCCAGCAATTCATAAGAAAAAACATCGACTTTTTCTTTCGTTTTGCGCCCTTCACGAATCACATTACGACTGTATTGATGGGCAAACGACGGTTCAACACCATTACTGGCATTATTCCCTAAAGACAAACTGATGGTTCCCGTCGGCGCAATCGAGGTGTGATGGGTATAACGCACACCTTCACGCGCAATGCGATCGGTTAACTCTTTAGGGAATTGCTGCATATAACGACTGTATTTCGCCAACAGCACCGAGCCGCGTATCTTGTCGCCAATTTTAATGCCGTCTTTGGCCATTTCCGGACGTTTTGCCATCATTTCCGGTGTGATGGTGAAATGCTCCAGCGTGATTGGCGCTGCGCCTTTTTCCTGTGCCAGTTCCACCCCCACTTTCCAGCCGACTTCGGCCATCTCACGTGCTACACGTTCGGTAAACTCTAATGACTTCTCTTCGCCGTATTTCATACGCAGCATGGCCATGGTCGAACCCAGACCAAGAAAGCCCATGCCGTGGCGGCGTTTGTACATGATTTCGTGCCGTTGCTGCGGCAATGGCAAACCGTTAATCTCGACTACGTTATCCAGCATACGACTGAATGTCGCGACGACTTCACGGAATCGCTCCCAATCGAAATCAGCCGTGTCGGTAAACGGTGCATCGACAAACCGGGTTAGGTTAACCGAACCCAGTAAACAACTGCCGTAGGGCGGCAACGGCTGTTCGCCACAGGGGTTAGTCGCGCGTATGTCTTCACAAAACCAGTTATTGTTCATCTCATTGATGCGATCAATCAGGATAAAACCCGGCTCGGCGTAATCGTAAGTGGACACCATAATCATGTTCCACAAACGTTTCGCCGGAATCGTTTTATACACCCGACAGGCGACTTCACCGCGTTCATTGGTTGTGTATCCCTTGGTTACCGGCCAATGACGCCATACTTTACGAATACCCTTATCGTCGCATTCCGCTTCGGTCGCTGGAAACACCAGGTCCCAGTCCGCTTCGTTTTTAACCGCGCGCACAAATTCGTTCGTAATCAGACATGAGAGATTAAATTGACGTAGACGGCCATCACTGCGTTTGGCACGAATGAAATCCATAATGTCCGGATGGGAGATATTAAACGTCCCCATTTGCGCGCCACGCCTGCCACCCGCGGATGACACCGTAAAACACATGGCGTCGAAAATATCCATAAAAGAGAGGGCGCCGGAGGTATAGGCCCCGGCGCCACTCACAAATGCCCCTTTGGGGCGGAGGGTAGAGAACTCATATCCGATGCCGCACCCTGCCTTCAAGGTGAGTCCGGCTTCGTGAACCATGCTTAAAATACCGTCCATCGAGTCGGGGACGATGCCCGAGACGGTGCAGTTAATAGTGCTGGTGGCGGGTTTATGATCCTGCGCGCCGGCATTGGAAATCACCCGGCCTCCTGGAATAGCGCCGTTTTGCAACGCCCAAAAAAACTTGTCGAACCACTCCTGACGTTTCTCCGGTTCGGTTTCGACCATGGCGAGGGCGCGCGCGACACGGTAATAAGTGTCGTCGATATCGTTATCGAGGACCTCACCGGTTTTACTTTTTAATCGATATTTTTTATCCCAGATATCAACCGAGGCCGGTTGCAACGGAATTTCTGGTGTCTCTTGGACTGTTTTTTCAATGTTAGCGGCACTCATCTACGCCGTTTACTCCCCTATAGTTAAAGTTTTAAAAGGGTCTGAATTTCAAGTTAATCCTTGGCCTTAAAAGATTACTGCAACCCCTGGTATTTAATCATTAATTATCAGAAAACACAATATCTGGGGTACAGGATCGAAGCTTACCCCTAGATATTGTGTTCGTCAACAATTATTGTGAATTTCGCACCGAGCCAGGACGACGCTGGTGTACTCGGCGCCAAGGACGGGATACTTATATATGTCAGTTAAGCAATCACGCCCAAACACGCCATTTACGTGGTCAAACGCCGGTAAATATCCGACACTTTGGCCGGTAAACGGCGCACGTCATCTACCACGGTGTAATTCACCGCCCCATACATGTGGGGCAAATAGGAACGAGCCTCGGAATCGATGGTAATGCAAAACGGATGCACGCCTGCACGCTTGGCTTCTATCAGGGCGCGCCGGGTATCTTCGATACCGTATTCACCGCGATACCCATCGTAGTCATCCGGCTTGCCGTCCGACAACGTAATTAACAACCGGGTTTGTGCGTCGATGCTGGTCAATACCTGGGTCAGGTGGCGAATAATCACACCCATGCGGGTGTAGTCCTGTGGACGCATGCCACTGATGCGTCTTTTTACATTGTCGTTATAGTTTTCATGCAACCCTTTTATACGAAATAACTCGCAACGTTTGCGTGTCATGCCGGAAAAACCAAAAATCGCATAACGGTCACCTAACACTTCAAGCGCTTCACACAACAGCACCAGGCTTTCGCGTTCGGCATCGTTAATCCATCCCTTGGTCGAACCGCTCATGTCCACCATAAACACGACCGCCATATCGCGTTCCTGGGTATGCATACGCCGGAACACGTGCTCGGACATTTCGTTGCCCCTGACAATATCGGAATAGGCTTCGATGAATGCATCCAGATCAATGTCGTCGCCTTCACGCTGGCGCGTCAAAGGACGCACCTGGGTGCGCAGCGCTTCGAAGGTTTTACGCAATTCACTCACCACACCGGCATATTTATGCAATGTGGTCTCGACAAAAGCCTCCTCGCCCAACTGCACTTCGTGTTCCCGCAGATAACACCAGCCCTTGCGGTAATTCTGCCGGCGAAAGTCCCATTCGTCGTAACTAATCACATCGCCCTGCACCACTTCCCGCTGCGGTTTCTTGGCGGAGTCATTGGGATTGTCACCCGTAATACTGTCCTGAAAATTCGCCGCCTGCCAATAATCGTCCGGCACTTCACCAAAATCCTGGGTAATGGATTGCAACAAGGATTGGAACTGATCGTTTGGGTTGATCGTTTGTTCATCCACATTCAGGGAATAGCTTTGCTCAGTCGCGGGTTGACCCTCACAGCTTTGCTCGATACTGGCACCGGCCATGGCTTCGTATGGCAAGGCCAAATCGTCACAAAGATTCGCCAGTTCCTGCTGAAATTGCTCTTTCTCGCGTTGCTGACGCTGCTCCATCGCGGATTCGGAAATTTCTGCCCGCAGCTCGCCTTGATAGCACTTACCGATAGGTAACTCGTCGATAGTCGGATACAACCTGGCCAAAGTTCGACGCGTATCCGCAACTGTGGCTGCGGGTTGTTTTAGCTCGTCGACTACACTTGACCATCGCGCGGGCAATTCGACTTCGCCAACGCGTTTTTGTAACTCGCTCATCTCACGCGCAAGGCCGGGTAATTCACGCACAATACAAGCATCGAGACGAATGGTCTCCAGCAGATAAAATAATTCCTGTGCTTTTTTTGGCGAATCAAACGTCTTGAACAAAGTGCTCAAACTGCTTTGTCCCGACGGTTTTTGAAACGTGCCAAACCAGATTTGCGCCCATAAATGCGCAATATGCGCCTTGTACAATTTAAAGTTTGCGCGTGCATCGTCAAAGTTAAACAGGCTAGGCGGGAGATATAACACTTCGCTGTCCGTATAAGCCTGCTCGTTACTTTCGATGCGCAGCGAGCGTCCGGACAAACCGTTCACATAAGCGCCAAGAATTTTTTGCGATTCATCCAGTGTAACGCGGCTGTTGTGCCGCCCGACCGACGCTATGAACCCCTCAACCTCACGCAAAGCGGAACTGCCGGGATACAAACCATCACGATCATAAATGTCCAGCCCGTGCATGATCCATTGCCTGACCTGCTCCTGCTCCATCGTTTGCAACGCGTGGCTCGCATTGGCGACAAACTGATAGGCCAACTCGGCATTGGTCTTGGCAATAATCCGCAACCAGTGCAACACAAATTCCTGTTGCTCACGATCCAGGTGCGATAATGATTTGGCCGGTTCACTCGCCGTACGCCGCGATGACAACACCGCCTCCAACACGCGTTCAAGCATGTGTTCGAGAGTTGATGCTGAGAGACGGGCAGGCATTGAGTGAGAGCGGTTAGTTCAAATACGTGCCTTGGTATTTTATCAATGATTTTCTGACCACTTGGTCTTGTTTGTATGCGACACGTATGATGTCGCCATTATACTGAGCGACTTTGTTTCAATAAAAACCACCCTAAAGTGTGTCTGGGAGGTGTTTTGGCTTACGCCGCGAAGGCGGCTGACTCTCACTTCTAAAAGTTTTTAGAACAACGACGAACTGAGTTCGTCGATGGCGGTAATCATTTCCGGGTCGTCAGTCAGGGATTCGGCGATAGCAACACGGCAGGCTTCCATGGGTTCGATACCGGAAACAATCAACTTTGCCGCATGCACTAACAAACGGGTGCTCGCACCTTCGTCAATGCCATTGCCTTTGAGGTTTCGTGTCATGGCGCCAAATTTCACGAGTAATGCAGCAGTAGACTTATCCAGGCCGGATTCCCGTATAACGATGTCTTGTTCCAGTTCCGCATCCGGAAAATCGAATTCAATACTGACAAAGCGTTGCCGTGTGCTGGGCTTTAAGTCTTTCAGGACACTTTGGTAACCGGGGTTATAAGAAATCGTCAGGCAAAACTGCTCCTGCGCTTTGATCAACTCGCGGGTTTTCTCAATGGGCAATAGTCGCCGGTCGTCGGCGAGGGGATGAATGACAACCGTCGTGTCTTTACGTGCTTCAACGACTTCGTCCAGATAGCAAATACCGCCTACGCGCACCGCATGGGTAAGCGGGCCGTCGACCCACTGGGTTTCGCCACCGATGATCAAGTATCGTCCGACCAGATCGGATGCGGATAAATCGTCGTGGCACGACACCGTGACCAACGGCCGTTGCAGACGCCATGCCATGTATTCCATGAACCGGGTTTTGCCACAGCCGGTCGGGCCTTTCAGCAATACCGGGAGCTTATTTCGATAGGCGGCTTCGAACAGGGCGACTTCGTTGTACTGGGGCGCATAAAACGGCTCTTCCAACACCCGGTATTCCGATGTGTCGAACGACTCTTTTATATTTTCAACTGGATTGATCCGGGCAGTCATTGCCACAGTCTACAACGTTAAGACGCGGCATGCACCGCGTCTCTATGCAAATTAGCTGTTTCTAATTCTGTAGATTGCTATTTCTTGACCCAACTTCCGCCTCGCAAGACAAAATATCCTTTCGGTGTCTTGTCGATAGCTTTCTTGCCAGCCAGGGCTTCGACGTTTTTTACACTGGTTCCGTTTTTCGTCGCAATTTGCTGATACTTCTGACGCCGTTTGTCGTTGATGAACTTGACCAACGACTGTACGTCACCACCGCCTTTAACCACGCCCAGATAGCCATTCGGCTTTTCGCCGACAAGCCCGGATTGTTTTGCTTCCTGCAGATTCAATGCAAAACCCGGCGCGGATACGAAAGCCAACAATAATAAGATAACGGTAATCACCTGTTTGAATTTCATACTGTATTCCTCGTTTAATCTATTCGCTCATTGTCTGCTCAGGGGCTTTAAGTAATTTCGCTAGAACAAACCACTGTCTTCTGAAAAAACGTCTTCAAGATCTTTTTCGACCTTGACTCGAATTTCGTGTTCGATTTTCACATTCAAATTAATAGTGATGGGTTCTTCCGGTGGCGCGACTTTGACCGTCGGTGTGCAGCCATACGCCATCAGTGATAGCAGAATCACTGAACTAATTGCCGTTGTTTTCATCTTTCTCATCTTGCTGTCTCCGCAAGCTCGTTTCATTCAGCATACCTGTTTAAACACGCTATTGCCGTATTGTCTCATAATGCTCACGCACTCGTTCATCCAGCTTCTCGTTTAAGCCTTCCACCAGGCGCAAACTTCTGAGCAACGATAATACATTTTGCTCCAGGTTAATATTCACATGCACCGGCCGTGTCGTTTCCAGTTCCGGACTGGTGCCTTCAAGATGCATTTGCAACAGCAACTCGCCATTCGGCTTGTAAAAGGTGTCCGCCTTCATCACATCGTAGCGAAAATCTTTTAACGCCTTAAACACTATTTCCGTTCCCGGTGCCGCGTCCTCGATGGATTTCGTACCGCCTTCCGGCGCGTAGTGGATTTGCCCGCCGGGACTCAACGCAAACACTTCACCTTGTTCGATATAGATGCCATCAGCGCGTAAGTCGACTGGAATACGGCCATTAACTCTGCCACTCGCCGCCAATCCATCAAATTCCTGTAATTGCATAATCTGTTCAATATCCAGATTTTCAACGTCAATCATTACACTATTCTGATCGCGATTAAAATCCAGTTGCAATTTCTCGCTTTTGATCTCGCCACCCATAAACCCCGCCGACACCTCGTCTACCATCAGCCCGGGTAACGGTCCGTTGTTCGATTCATGCAACGAAATCCCGGCTTGTGCATTACTGATCGGCAGACCAAAGTCTATCTGATTGACATTAACCAAGGCTGAATGTCGCGTGTTAATTGTTGGAAATACCTGCAGCGGTAGTTTCGTGGTTAATCCGGAAAACAAAATTTCCCGGTAAAAACCGCCGCCACGCTCAATGCTTATTTCAGTTTCAACATTGATATTCGTTTTCTCTTCGCTACTATCCCATTGCACATGCCCATCGAGGGTGACCATTCCCGTCACAAGATCAAAGTCGTAGGGCCAGGGTTGCCAGAAATCGCTCATCGCTAACTCGCTTTCACTTAAGTCTATGCTGACAGGCTTGATTGTTATGCCGCCTGTTTTATCGCTGGTTTGATAGTTCAACTCCGAGGTGACGCGGCCAATGTCCGGAAGCATAGAGAATTCAGTTTGAGCGGCCACTTTTTTGTTATCGGCCATTACCTTTGCATCTATGTCAAGCAACGCGATTTCCCTATTCTCTAACAACGTCTTTATAAGATCAGTCTTGACATGGCTGCGCGCCGCCCAGGCACCGTTGCTTGCACCATTGACCTCAAAATTTATCGACATCGACTCCGGTGTAATAGGATATTCTTGCCAGGTGAATGACGTCAGGTTTGCCCGCCAGTTTTTTGTTTTTACAGACCAGGCATTCGCGTCATTTATAAATAACAGAATCTCTTTCTGCTGGGGTTTGAAAGACGCTTTGTTTATGGCAATGTCGGCTACTTTTAGCTTTTCCGCAGTCAACATGCTTGTGGGTGTCAAGTTTAAAACACTGACGCCTTGTGAGCTTTTGATAGACCCAGACAGCGGCCAGCTGATGTCATTGACATTCAACAAATCGGATGAAATGCCGTTTAGCGACATCACACTGTCCGGGTTTAGTTCGATAATTGTTTCATCCGGCTGGCTACGCAGGGAACCTGTCCAGGACAGCGCACCACCAGCCACCGAGTAATCGGATACGTTGACGTCGTCAAATGTCGCGTCGGCCTGTGCATCACGCCAACGGAAAACTTCCTGTGTTTTTTCAATCGCGCCGCTTAACGACGATGCGAAATTTTTTACTGATGTGTTTTTGGCGGTCAACGTGCTCAGATTAACCTCGCTATCCTGGGCAAGATTAAAGGTGCTCTGATTGTCGTTGGTTTGTAGATCTCCCATCAACCTGACGACGGCCTTATCCGCTTTTAAACCAGCGAGTTCAACGTTATCCAGGTTTGATTCGCTCGAATGCAACTGAATATCGTATGCGTTCGTTTCGCGTCGCACGCTCGCTGCAAAACGCGAGCTGCCTGCCGCAATTTTTAATTCACCACTATCAAATTCGTTAAATTCGACTTCTGCGCCCCGTTGAATTTGGACGGCGAGACGGTCGCCATCGATAGTCAATTCTCCCGGCCAGTTAATTGTTGCGTTATGAATTGATAAACCTGCCTGGCGGAATCCTTGCAAGAATAACGTCGATTCCGGTTGTGAAAATACAGAGAATAAACCCGGTGAACTTCGAACCCGGCCTTCCGGCTCAGCGCGCAAACTGGCAACCTGAAAATCACCCGTCGATATCCCGTTCAATTGCGCGTGGTTGTCTTTGTCGAAAGCGAATTCAAATCCCTGATCGGTTTGAACAATCGACCCGTTTAACGATACGCGAATATCATCGACACGCGTATCAAACCACTGTAAATCCCGGCCGCTAGCGGTTGCCGTCAACGTGGACCTTCCATCCGCTTGTTCCTGTATGCGCCAATCGGCCTCGAATAAACCGTCCCCTTCAAACGGCAATGCAGTGGTAATCAAAGGGGCTACCCACTGCCGCAGACCGTCCAGGTCGAGTTTGATTCTACCCGTCAGTTGATCGTTACCCGCCGGTTTGACGCGAATAAACGCTGGTGCCGTGTCCGTCGTGGCCAGCGGCGCTGTCTCGACACTCAGGCCCTCATTTTCCCGCCAATCTAGCGACAAAGATCGAGTATTGTTGTTTTTGGTATAAAAATCTATCTGAGCATTCAATGCGGACAATTGCTTTTGCAGTTGCCCACGACCGTTCAGTTCGATCTCCGTTGCAGATTGCGATGAGCGCAGTAAAAACCGGCTAATGTCTACTGTCGAAAACGGCAGCCGCTCTTGCCAGGACGGGTTAAGAATGAAAAGTAACGGTCGAATCGAGAAAGCATTACTAGACTTTTTGCTGACCGGATCGTGATCGATAGTTAACTTCTCTACCGAAATCTTATCCAGCGTGCCATTGACGAGTTCTTGCCAGTTGAAGGTGAATTCCACGTTGACACCGTTCACTTGCCAAGAGTTATCCGGCGCCCTTAGTTCCATTGACTCCAGGGCCAGTTTTTGTGTGGAAACCGAATCGACACGAACATCAATGCCGGTAAACCCCCGCTTTTGCAATTGCCTGTGCAAGACACTCTCTACTATCTGTGGCGCCATTACCCACAACAAAACGCCGGCTGCGATGAACAGAATCAAAGCTACAATGTTTAAACGCAATGACCTCACAAACGCTGACTAAAAATAGGAATCAGACTCATCTAATGATGCGCGTTTTCTCGTATTGGACAATGCTTTAATATGGCAGTATGAACAATGTGAAAGCCCTGACGCTCGATCTCGATGACACTTTGTGGGAAATCATGCCCATTATTGTACGTGCGGAGCAGACCGTGCACACTTTTTTGGCGCAACATTACCCGCGTGTTACTGAACGCTTCGACATTGCCGACATCCGTGAAGTTCGAACCGAAGTCCTGCAACGTCATACTGGCATTGAGCACGATTTTACCGAGATGCGCCGACTGACTTATGCCCTGGTGTTGGAGCGTTGTGGATATGACAAAAACGAAGCTGAAAGCATATTACAAATGTTTCTCGACGCGCGACACGATGTGGAATTTTTTCCGGATGTGTTACCCGCATTGCAAATCCTGAGCGAGAAATACCCATTGGTTTCATTATCCAACGGCAACGCAGACGTTATTCGCCTGCAACTGGGTGAATTCTTTACTCATTCGGTCAGTGCAAGGGATGTGGGCGTGCTCAAACCTCATGCAAAAATATTCGGTACTGCCTGCGAACACCTGGGGCTGAATGCAGACGAGGTCTTGCACATCGGGGATCATCCGATTGAAGACATCAAAGGCGCGGCGGACTACGGCATGCACACGGTTTGGATTAACCGAAAAGAACAGGACTGGCAGCATGACCACGAGCCACACGCGCAAGTAAATGACTTGAATCAGTTGGTCGATTTACTGGTGTAAACCGATGAGTGTCAGAAAAACAGAAATAGCATTGCCATCAATGAGTTCGGGCACACAACGGACGCTGACGGTTTTTCGTTATGGAATCGAAGGTGCACGGCCTAAAGCCTACCTGCAAACTGCCCTGCATGCAGACGAACATCCCGGCATGCTGGTACTGCATCATCTCATGGCATTACTTAACGATGCCGACAAAAACAATGCAATCGCCGGCGAAATCGTGTTATTGCCGGTGGCAAACCCAATCGGGCTTTCGCAACATATTTTTGGCAATTTGCAGGGACGATTCGAACTCGCCTCACGACAAAACTTTAACCGGGACTATCCCGATATTACCGAACAGGTTTCACAAATCGTTAAGAACAAACTGAGTCAGGATTCGGCCGCAAATATCAATCTGATTCGCGCAGCCATTCAAACAGCGCTTGATGACCTGAAACCCACGGATGAGCTTGGTTATCTGCGGCGTGAATTACTGCGAATAGCGGCGGATTCGGATATTTGTCTTGACCTGCATTGCGATTGGGAAGCTGCGTTACACGTCTACACGACCCCGGCCTTGTGGCCAAATACAGCAGACTTATGCGCCCAGTTGGGCAGCGAAGCAACCCTGCTTGCGGAAATCTCAGGCGGAAACCCTTTTGACGAAGCTGCGGGTGGTGTGTGGTCAGCGTTGGTAAAACAGTTTCCGGATTTTCCCATCCCACCAGCCTGTTTAGCAGCTACGGTTGAATTACGCGGTAACGCGGACATAAGCGACGAACTGGCGCAGATGGACGCACAAAATCTGTTTCGCTTTCTACAACGACGCGAAATAATCACAGGTGATCCGGGGCCATTGCCGCGCAATAAATGTGAAGCAACACCGCTCGCCGGTGTCGACACCGTAAAAGCACCAACGGCGGGCGTTGTTGTTTATCGCAAGCAACCCGGCGACTATGTTAAACAGGGTGAAGCGGTCGCGACGATTGTTAATCCGTTGGAACCCAACACCGTTGCAGCACGAATCGAAGTTAAATCCCGCACCGACGGCGTGATGTACGCAAGACGCGGCGATCGTTTCGCGCGACCCGGACAAACACTGTGTCGTATTGCCGGCAAAACACCGTTGCCGGATCGTGTGGGTGATTTGTTGAGTGATTAATTTATAGCTTTCAGCAATAAGTTATTGTAGGAGCGAGCTTGTTCGCGAATGATTTCTCTCAAAAATTGTCATTACGAGTCCAGCGAAGCAATCTCTCCCTAACGTATCGTAAAGTACGAGATCGCCACAGCACGCTCTGCGTGCCTCGCTATGGCAAATTTTTCGTCAATCGTTTTCAATAAATTTGCGCGTTAACGACGGAATCTCATGGGCGGGGAACACTGTAATATTGTCTTTGAGCGGATAACATTCGGTGCCAGGATAAATTACCCATAAGTGACTCAAAGATAGATCCGTTATCGATGAATGCATGGAACGTGTCGTACCGGGTGCGTCGGCGTGTTTGAATTCGAATCCATATCTTTTGCCACGAATGGTCAACATAAGATCGAGTTCCGCACCGGAATGAGTGGCCCAAAAATGCGCTGATTGCGACGGTAATAGTGCTAGCACTTGCTCAAGCGCGAAACCTTCCCATGACGCGCCAAGCTTCGGATGACCGAGCAGCTCTCGGTGACGATCAAGCTCAAGCAAAGCATGCAATAAGCCCGTATCGCGGACATAGAGCTTAGGAGATTTAAGCTGGCGTTTTTTCAGATTTTCGAACCAGGGCGGTAACACACGCACCATGTACGCTCCGGCGAGAATATCCAAATAACGCCTCGCGGTGGGTTCGCTCGTCCCCAAAGAACGGGCAAATTCCGCTCCATTCCAAACCTGACCGTGATAATGCGCGATCATGGTCCAGAATCGCCGCAGGGTTTCCGCCGGAATGTTAATACCTAGTTGCGGAATATCACGTTCCAGGAATGTACGTATAAAATTTTGCCGCCATGTCACGGACGCTGCCTCACTCGACGCAAGAAACGAGCGCGGAAATCCGCCACGTTGCCACAGCTTCTTTAGCGCATCAGTACCGGTTTCGCCGAGATCGAATCCACCCAAGTCAACCAGTGCAACACGCCCAGCTAAGGATTCAGAAATCCCGCGTCCGAGATCGGGGGACGCACTTCCAAGCAGAAGAAATCGCGCCGGTCGATCGGCACGGTCGAGCAACACACGCAACGTTTCGAACAGGGACGGTTGACGTTGGATTTCATCGATGACCACCAACCCGGTCAACGGGCTTAAAGTTTGTTCGGGGGATTCGAGCTGACGCCGGTCTACCGCTTTCTCAAGGTCAAAAATATGGGTATCTTTTTCTGCGCCATACATATGGGCCAACGTGGTTTTTCCACATTGCCTTGGCCCGAGCAGCGCCACCGCGGGGTGACCATGAAACCCCTGATCAATTAGCTCGATATAACGTGGGCGGTGAAGCACTAAAAATAAGCTTGAAAAACTAAAGTTTTATATTAGTATTTCAAGGTAAATATTTCAATCAATAAGTCTCTGTATTTTTCGATATTGGCACGCCTTCCTCGCAACGGTTTCCCATAACAACCATACAAACGAACTCACCTCCCCGCGTTCATCCGGATCGCCATTCGCACCCAGATACACCCCGTGTTTACACTTGGTGTAGTTATATAAATACTGCGCAGTGATGGTCATGGTTCCGTTGTCATAAACTCGTCTCGTAGCTATTGTAGGAGTGAGTGCGCTCGCGAGTGATTTAACTTATGCTTATGCAATAGCGGCTAATTGTGGAATTATCCAGCGTCTGATTGTGGGTTAGTTAAAGCGAACGCAAAAGCACAAACCGCCATTGTGAGTCCATTCGACTTCGCTTAGGACAGGCTCCGCGAAGAAATCTTACCCTTGTCAAAAACTTGTCATTGCGAGTGCAGCGAAGCAATCTATCCCTAATGCATCGCGAAGTACGAGATCGCCACGCCGCTGGCGCGGCTCGCGATGACACGAATTTATGTCATTACGAGGCGGGATTTCGAAACCCCGTTAAACCAGCGCCTGTTCGGCCATGGCGTCGGCTAATTGCAATTGGGTGGTTTGCGCGGTGTTAACACGAGTCTTCAGCGTATCGCAGAGGGCCATGAGTTCGTCTACTTTCGCGACGATGCGATTTAATTCATTTGCGGGTGGCAGAGGCACCAACAGCTTCCCAAGAATCTCCAGATTGATATTCTTCTGTGCTGTCGAGGGTGCGAAGTCTTCAAGATGTTCCTTAGCTGTTCTGATGAAGTACTCGAAATATTGCGCTTCGATATTTGCATCTAATGGAATAAAACCGACGACGCTATCAGGAAAGCAGGCTGTAAACCCGAGAATTCCGGTATCGGCGATATTTGCTGCAATAGTTATGCACATTGTCCCCTTGGGCCAAACGCGACTCTGAGCAACACCTTCTTCGTTATATCGTGCGGTGTAAGTCGTAACGATCGGATCTGCTTTTGCCACGTCACCCGTTTGCACCATAGGGGTTTTCCCATTGACATATAACTTCGGATCGTTTCTCGGACGGTGCTTTGATTTACCTCTCGCCAATTCCCCTATCTCTGGCAAGCGAGCCCACTCCCACCCCTTTGGTAATTCGAATGGTTTTTCATCATCCTCGATGGGTGGTAGAACCTTTTGCTTTTTTATTGTCCCCGTTTTAATTAGTCGGGCTTTTTTGGCGGCAATTTTCTTTAGCAGCTCGCTCGCCGGTTCGTCGTTGGGATCTTGGGGGACGAGTTTGCCCATGACGGCGAGTTGCAGAATGGTTCGTTTGAGCCGATCGATGCTCCACTCGGTGGTGAAGAGGGTATCGAAGTGGTCGGCGATTCTTGCCCAGGCGGCGGTGAAGCCGTCGCGCTCGCTGGCGGTGGTCAGTGCGTCGAGCAGGGTTTGCACCAGAGTTTGGTGGGCGGTGATGCTGGTTTCTTGCTGCTGTTCCAGCTGGTCGCAGAGGGCCATGAGTTCGTCGACTTTGGCGACGATGCGGGCTTGCTCCTGCTCCGGGCAGAGGGGGACGAGAATAGACTTCAAATTGCCCGTCGAAATTCGAAACCTCGTTGCACCCTTGCCATAGGATTCAACTTGGGCCCTAAAAGTAATCGAATTAATCGAATGAACCAACCATTGATCTAGCACAAGGCCACACGGACGGAAGATCGCAACGTCGACGGCTGTCACCGACTTCTGGTCTAGCTCTGGGAATATGCAGGCTCGCCCGATCGGACTGGGCAACCGCGCAATGAGGATGTCACCTACAGCTAGCTCAGTGCAATTGAGACGCTTGAAGGCATCTTCGTTAATGTATTTTTCGGAGACATTCTTGAACCTATTAACGCCAACATCTGCAAGCTGGATTAGTCGAATATTCCCGTCCGGATCTTGATCCTTTTTCTCAACCCAATCCCCATCGAGAAGTGACATCGGAGCAAGCGCATCGAGCCTTGCCCACTGCCAACTCTCCGGTAACTCAAATGGCTCATCACCCTCTTCTATTGGTGCAATCTTCTTAGGCTTCTTGATCTTGCCGTCTTTCACCAACTGAGCTTTTTCAGCCTCAATCTTCTTGAGCAACTCGCTGGCTGGTTCGTCATTGGAATCTTGCGGCACCAACAACCCCCGCACGGCCAGCTCCAGAATCAGCTCACGCAGTTTCTTGACACCGTAAAGCTCCAGATTGTTGCTTTTTCCACGACCTGTAGACGATTTAGTCTGAATGGCCGATGACCATACGTTTAGATTATCGGTAATCAGTTGCTCTGCCGCTGGCATTATCGATTCGCCGCGGTGAGTGCATCGGACAGGATCGTTTTCAACTGATCGCGTAGGTTTTGGATTTCAGCTCGCTGCGCTTGGTAGTCGGCGATCAACTCTTCCGGGTCATGCTTAATCTGTTCGCCAACATGCGGGTTTTTGATATCGAGGTTGTAATTACGAGCGATGATCTCATCGACAGACACTTTCCAGGCGAGTTCGTTTTCTTTGCGCTTCTTGCGCTGAGTCCCGCCCCACCATTGTTGGCAATCGGCGAATTCATCAAAACGCATGGGTTTGGTTTTGTTGTACGCCTTCACGCCTTCGGGCAGGCGTTGTTCATAGTACCAGATGTCTTTGGTGGGATTGCCTTTTTCGAAGAACAATAAATTCGTCTTGATGCTGGTGTAAGGCGCAAAAACGGAATTGGGTAGGCGGACGATGGTGTGCAGATTACAATCGCTGAGCAGGCGCTCCTTGATTTTGGTTTTCACCCCTTCGCCAAACAGGGTGCCGTCTGGCAAGACAATCGCCGCGCGCCCGGTGGCCTCGAGGATATGAATAATCAATTGCAAAAATAAATCGGCCGTCTCCCGTGTGCGGGTGGCTTGGGGGAAATTCAGCTCAATGCCGTCTTCCTCCATGCCACCAAACGGCGGATTCGTGATAACTACTTTGACCCGGTCTCTCGGACCCCAATCGCGCAAGGGGCGTGCCAGGGTGTTGTCATGCCGAATTTGTGTCGGTACCTCGATCCCATGCAGCAACATGTTGGTGATGCATAAAAGGTGCGGCAGTTGTTTTTTCTCGACACCATGAATCTGTTGTTGTAATTGGTACCGATCTTCGACACTGTTTACTTCGTGCTTGCGGATGTGCTCGACCGCGCAGGTAAGAAATCCCCCGGTGCCGCACGCGGGATCCATGAGCTTATCACCGAGCTTGGGATCGATCATTTCCACCATGAATTGGGTGACCGCCCGCGGTGTATAAAACTCACCGGCATTACCCGCACTTTGCAAATCCTTGAGGATTTTCTCGTAGATGTCGCCGAACATGTGCCGATCTTCGCTTGACTGAAAATCGATTTGCTCGATCTTGTTGACCACTTGACGCAGCAAGGTGCCGTTTTTCATGTAGTTGAAAGCATCCCCAAATACTTCCCGCACTACAAATCCACGGGGATTGGTTTTGGGCGTGGCGTGCAGGTTTTTGAGCGTCGGGAATAAGTTGTTGTTAATGAAATTCAACATGCCCTCCCCGGTGATGCCTTCCGGATCGGCCGCCCAGTTGCGCCACAAAAGCTTTTTGGGGATGGGCATTTCGTAATCGTCTTTGATGATTTCGAGTTCCTGCTCCTGGGCATCGAAGATCTTGAGAAACAGCATCCAAGCCATCTGGCCGATGCGTTGTGCGTCGCCATCCACGCCGGCGTCTTTACGCATGATGTCTTGAATGGATTTGACGGTGGTGGAAACGCTCACAAAATAAAGTCCCAATAAATCATATTGTTACCAAAATTATATGGCAGTCGGTGAGTATGCAAGTAGCATTTGCTATAATATTGACAAGTGGATTGGGAGTACCCGGTCGGCGTCATACCCTTGGGGAGTTCCTCAGGGGTTTTCGCTTTTTAGGGATAGCACTTTAGCCCCCATCCTCTGATCTCTCCCTGGGGGCTTTTTCGAAACTTGCGCAAAACAATGTCTACCGCCCTGTTAGCTTGATCCGGTTTTAACAAATATCTTCCCACCGGCCGGGCAATCAGGTCCGCCAATTGAAGGCCAGTTGAGTTAACTAATTTACTCGCGAATACAAATTCGAAAGCATCGCGCATACCACTAACACGAGTACGATCAAGTATCCTTCTGGTTTCGAGCTCTAGATCCTTGTCCTCTTTTTTACCCCGCGTCTCAAATACAACGTGAGTTTTCTTATTGTGTTCATTGGAGCGTTGCAGTTCGTAGAACACTCTCTCTAAACCAAATTCCAACGCGATGTGGTAAGGATTGTCGGAATCTCCTCTTCTAATGCGGGATTTCGGTTTGTCGATGCAAGATGCGACAAGAGTTATTGGTGAGCTTGCAATCAAGTCATTTATATCATCGATGAAGCTCTTCCGAACCTCACCGTTCATTAGTAGGTCGAATGGGGGTAGACGCTTATGAATTTCTCTTTCGTGAAAGACAATCATGTCATGTCCGAAGTATTTAAACTTTAGCTCCTGGACAGCAGGGACGATCGATTTGCAATAGTCGATTTTTCGGACAATACAAAATAGAAGAACAAACACAGGAAACTGAGGGTCGATCGATTTCAGGCTGTGATCCCCGCTTTCATCTACGTAGACAATGTAGTCACTAAAAGCTTCTTTCTCCATACTTATGCTGTTTGCAGCGTTTAGGCACTCTTGACCTGGGAATAGAGTGCCTGTTCTAGCTCCTGAATTGCGGTGACATACGCCTCTTTGCCGCCAAAGGCGTTGACGATTTCGGTCACGGTTCCAAGTTGGTTGAACGGCGCAACCTTCAATACTTCCATGGATTCCAGATTGCCGACCCCTTCATCGGCGTATTTATCCAACAAAGTATCCAACACTTTTCGGGTTGCCTCGCCGTAACGCGTGAAGTAGTTACGCTTGCGTACGTTGTTGGCACGCTCGCGACGGGTCAGTGGAGGTTGATCGAACACGACATGACAAATTAAATCAAACGGACCGTATTCCTTACCGACTTCCGCTTCCAGCGCTTCCCAGATAACGCCTTGTTCTTCGAGTTCTTGCACGACGGCTTGTTTTTGTTCACTCGCGTTCCATTTACGCAGGAAGTCATTCAGTGAGCCGTAGTGTTGCGAAACGGTCTGCTTGGTGTAATCTCTCATTGATTCCGTAATCAACTTGCCGTTCTTTCCATAGTACTGTACACGTTCAGCAATTTTATTGACCGATACGCCGGCCACCACAGGTTTGTAGGCCGAACCAGGGCCTTTGCCTTCCGTTTCCTCACTGGGTTCGACAGGTGGTAGCGTATCCGGTGGTATCGTTGAGCCACCGAGTGTGGGTGTGTAAATGACTACGGGTTCGCCATCAAATTCCGGGTCGGCAAATAGCTCGGTCGCTTTGCGAAAGTCGATAATGGTAAACCACATCTTGCCGTAGTCTTCGTCAATACGGGTGCCACGACCGATGATTTGTTTGAATTTGGTCATAGACTGAATCGTCTGGTCCAGCACGATCAACTTGCAGGTTTTTGCGTCGACCCCGGTCGATAGTAACTCTGACGTCGTGACGATAACGGGATACGGTTCTTCGGGATTTATAAAGTAATCGAGTTCGGCCTTGCCCTCGGCATCGTCGCCGGTAATACGCATCACGTATTTGCGATTCTTTGCCACTTGATCGGGATTACAATTGACTAATGCCTGACGCATACGCTCGGCATGATCAATGTTTTCGCAGAACACGATGGTTTTGGCCATTGGATCGGTGGCGTTTAAATGGTCGCTCACAATTTGTGCAACTACCGTTGTACGGTCTTCAATGACTATATTGCGATCAAAGTCTTTCTGGTTGTAAACGCGGTCTTCGATGGGCTGGCCAAACTTATCACGCTGACCGTTGGTCGGGCGCCATCCGAGTAAATCTTTGTCGAGATCAATTCGTACTACTTTGTAGGGTGCAAGGTAGCCGTCTTCAATTCCCTGTTTTAAGGAATACGTGTATACCGGCTCGCCAAAGTAGGAAATATTGGAAACATCCTCGGTTTCCTTCGGTGTGGCGGTGAGTCCGATGTGAGTTGCGGAGGAAAAATAATCCAATATCTCACGCCATGCGGAGTTCTCCGCAGCGCTACCACGATGGCATTCATCAATGACAATTAAGTCAAAGAAATCTTCCGAAAATTGTTTGTATACTTTTTGGATTGATTCTGGTCCGGTGATCGCTTGATACAACGACAAGTAGATTTCATAAGACGTATCCACCAATCGTTTTTTATTGATTGCGGTTGGAATCATTTCCGAGTCGCCGTCAGGACGTTCGATGGTTTTCGATTTCGCACTGAGTTTGGCCATTGCCGTCCCAAATGGTTTGAAATCGTTCACCATGGTTTGATCAACGAGTATGTTTCTATCTGCTAAAAACAAGATGCGTTTTCTCTTTTGGGACTTCCAAAGACGCCAAATTATTTGAAAAGCGGTATAAGTCTTGCCTGTACCAGTCGCCATTACGAGCAAGACGCGAGATTGTCCCTGGGCAATAGCCTCGATCGTTTTGTTTACCGCCTGGAGTTGGAAGTAATAGGGTTCTTTGTCGCTGGCGTCATCAAAATAGTCCTCGGTAATCGTCGGTAATTGGTCATCGGCGTACCCCTTCCATTGTTTGAATAGAGTCCACAGGGTGTCAGGGGAAGGGAATTGGTCATCGGTAAGTTCTTGTTCGATGTTTTCTGAGAGTCCCGTTTTATCGTGGAATAGAAATCCATCGCCATTGGCGCTGAACACGAAAGGAACATCGAGATACTCGGCATACCCCAGGGCTTGCTGCATGCCCGCACCGATAGAATGGTTGTTATCTTTAGCCTCAATAATCGCGAGAGGTAAGCCCGTTTTGTGAAACAAAACATAGTCGGCGCGTTTTCCCGTTGCTCGCACACCCATTTGTCCCCTAACGATGACACGACCTTTTGTTAGGGTATATTCCTCTCGTATTTGCGTGTGAATATCCCACCCCGCCAGTTTTAGAACAGGCGTAATAAACTTGGTGCAGATATCGCGCTCTGAGAGTTGTTTCTTGTCCATCAATACTTTTTGGTCTGCTCGGATGATAATTAGTTGTTGATTTATATTACTTGCGGTTTTGTTCCAAACAGATTCACCCCTTTTCTGCTCCGAATTCTAATAATTTGGGATTGTAATCCACAAATATTATGATTTTTGTGGATTATGTTCCTCAAACACCAAGATTTATCCAAATACCTGAGTTTTCCTCTTTATTTTCAAAGCTGAAATAGTAAATCCTACTATTTCAATTTGAGCGGTAAATTGAAATAGCGATCAGTGCTGTGATGATATGGTTATTTGCTTACACGGGTTGATTTAGGTCAATCGACCTTGGTGAGCAGCACCTTTGTAGAGAATTTTTTCATGTAGGGTTTTGGCGGTGCAGTAGTGTTGCATGAATTGTCGGAATTTTTACCGCCAGGTATCTTTATCTGTGATTTATGAACACTAATCGCCCACCGCAATGCGTTCGGGTCAAAGCGGCTCCGCTCCCTCGCTTAGCATTTTCACGTATGCATCGTATGCAAATAGCCGATTCCTGCGGTGACCCGTGATTTCAGTGATAATTTTCATTTCAAGTAAGTAACCAATGCAATTACTGATTGTCGTACGGTTTATTTCAAGTTCTTTATGGGCTGATGCAATGTTGATAATTACTTTATCTTGTAAGAACTGATGTAGTTGCAGGCATGAACCGGAAATGCGACCGAGTGTTTTTATCCGATCTTGATCTTTTTTGAATAACTCCATCAACTTTTGAGATGTTTGTACTGCCTGCCGAGCGGTGTGGTAAATACCTTGTAGAAAAAACAGTATCCATGACTCCCAGTCGCCTTCGGTACGCACTGTTTGTAGATGATTGTAATAAGTGCTTCTATTTTGTTTGAAGTACAGACTCAGATAAAGCATTGGGGACTTTAGTAATCCTTCATTAACAAGTATTAGTGTTATGAGCAGACGGCCAAGTCGCCCATTACCATCGAGAAACGGATGTATGGTTTCAAATTGAACATGTGTAAGCGCTGCTTTGATTAGTACCGGAATGGTTTGTTGCTCGTTGTGAAGAAATTGTTCGAATGGATCTAAACATTCCATCAAACGGTCTGGGGGCGGCGGTACAAATAACGCATTACCCGGGCGCGATCCGCCAAGCCAGTTTTGGCTACGGCGAAACTCTCCTGGCTGTTTTTGCGAACCACGACCTCCTTGCAACAGAATTGCATGTATCTCCCGAAGTAGTCTTAATGACAGAGGGAATCCGTCATCCAATCGCGTCAATCCATGATTCATCGCAGCAACATAATTTGAAACTTCTTCGATATCATCGATAGGTACGCTGGGGACTTCGTCCAGTTCAAATAACAACAAATCTGAAAAGGAAGATTGTGTTCCCTCAATTTGAGAGGATAGCAACGCTTCCTTGCGGACGTATTGATACAAAAACAGATGTGTGTCGGGTAAGAGGTCGCTAACGCCGTCTAACTGGCCAATAGCGTGGTTGGATTTCTCCAACCACGATGGAATGTTATTGTTTAAATCGAGTGGGGGATCCGGCGGTAACGGCGCGGGAATGTAAGCATCGTAGGATTCTCCACCTATCGTGCTACGTTGGTACTCACCGGTTGTGCGTCGCAAAATGTACTGAGCCTATATGGTTATCAGTTTTTTTAACTTTCACCTCATTATATACATTTTAAAACTATTAAAGTTGCATATAATATATAAATTACACCTATATACAACTTTATTGCTAATAGATTGCGCAAAATAAATTTATCCAACTTTATCGCTTTATAGTTTCATTGAAATGATGTGGTTCTTGAGACTGGAATGCGCAATATTGCGCAACTTACTCCTACACTAAATTGCGCAGTAATGTTGGTTATTTTGACCGGCCTTGTTGGGCCGCGCCTTTGTATAGGATTTTCTCGTGTTGGGTTTTGGCCGTGCGGTAGTGTTGCATCGCCTCGGAGTCGAGGTTGGCGCATGGTGGCGGGACGAGTTCGAAGTGGCCGTAGTTATCCTGACCGCTGGCGAGCATGGCGTGGCCTTTTTCGCCGCCGATTTGTTTCATTGAGGTTTTGATGTAGCGAATGGCGAGGCCGATTCGTCGGTCGCTACTTTTGTTGGGTGCCGATGCGTGAAACATGCGTCCATGATGCAATGACATTTCGCCGGGTTGTAGTGTGACATCGACAGCTTGCGATTCATCCACTTCAACCGCGATTTCCTGGCCGCGCGACAACAAGTTTTCTTTAGAGAATGTGTCTTTGTGTTCGACGATATTTTGTTTGTGTGACCCAGGAATGAATCGCATGCAACCGCTTTCTATTGTGGCGGGTGACATCGCAAGCCACGCGGTGACTTCGTCGGCGTCGTCCAGACCCCAGTAGGTGAGATCTTGATGCCAACTGACATGGTCTTTGGTTTTGGGTTCTTTTATCCACAATGCGAGGTTCCAGACGAGTAAGTCTTCGCCGAGCATGGCTTTGACGGGTTCGAGTATTTCTTCGCGGCGTGTTATGTCATGGCAAAAGGGTAATACGAAGTTGCTGTAGTAACGTATGGCGTGACGCGCTTCGGCGTCGTTCTTGTATTCCGATTCTATTTGTTCGAGTTGCTGGCGGTAGTCGAGCGCTTGTTGTTCCGGCATCACACGGATTGGGAAGACATAGCCCTGTTCTTCGTATGTGGCGGAAATATCGTTTTGCACAGAGGTCTTTATTGTGTGTATTTCTAACGTTGTCGGACTTAGATAATTATGCCAGAGATTGCTTCGTCGCTTTGCTCCTCGCAATGACAAAAGTTGGAATATTGTGCACTATGTTAAGAGTACGACCTAATTCAAATTTGTTAATGTATACGAATGAAAGAGCACAACTATTATGTGTACATCATGACGAATAATTCGAATTCCGTTTTATATACGGGTGTAACCGACGATTTATATCGTCGAGCTTATGAGCATAAGAATGGGTTGGGTTCTGAATTTATCAAGAAGTATCGATGTAAGAAACTTGTTTATTTTGAACATACGTCTGATGTTGTATCTGCAATCGCTAGAGAAAAGCAAATAAAAGCGGATATAGGAAGAAAAAGATTGAGTTGATCGAGTCTATGAAGCCTGGTTGGGATGATTTATCGGATGATTGGGAATGAGATTGCTTGGTCGCTTTACCGATTACATTGACGGTATTTTTGTTTGCGAACAACACTCGCTTGTATATTTACCGTTGTCCCTATTGTCTACGACAAAAAGGACAACGAGGCGTGACAACATCTTAATTAAGCATTGTTTATCCCCGATCACTTTGAAGTAAAACATCGCGTTGTGATTGTAATGTTGAAAGTGCCGTAACCAATTTAGATAATTCGTCGTCGCCGGCTGAATTCATTTTTGTGTCGAGCATGGCACGTTCTTTTTCATACCATTGATTGATGGCAGCGATTCGTTGTTGGCCCTCAAGTTCTGCGAGATCAAGTCGTGCTATGTAATCCGGAATTTGTCGTAATTTTTTATGTACGCTTTCGGCTGTAATATGCCAGGCACGGGTGGGAGATGTTTTTTGCTCGTACACGATTTCATCGATACCGTCGAGTGCGCGCTCGTACAACAACTTGGCTTGGTAGTAGTTGCGTTCAATCTGTTGACGTTTGAATCCAGACATATACTGGTTTCCAAGGCTAACCAGCGCGCCTCGATGTCCGCTTTGAGCTGCGGCGATCAGCCATTTTATCGCTTGTCGTTCTTCCTCATCGGTGTGTTTGCGGTTGAATATACGACTCGACATCTCAAATTGCGCTTGTGCATATCCACCGCGCGCGGACGCTTCCAACAAGGCTATCATTGTGTCGAAGTCGTTGCCGTAGAATGCAATATCTTTTGCCAAATAATATTGTGCCTCGGGATCGCCGGCGTCAGCCTTTGTTTTTAATTGTTCTGGTGATAGCGGCATTGATTCAATTCGTTTAATTTGTTTCAGTGTGTCTTGATAATCCCAGGTAGGACCAAGCCACGCCGAATTATTTTGCGGGACATCGTTTTTGTCTAATATCGCAAAAAATTGCTCGCTGTATTGTTTCGCTTTGTATAGATCTACATTGAGACCGTATCGGCCTTCTTTATGTGCTTCGATGAGTTGTCTCAAGGCCGCGCGATGGCCGTTTTCAGCGGCTTTAATTAACCATTCAAGACCTTTTCCCGTATCCTCTTGTGTCGGTTTTTCGAGGTCGAGATAGTATTGGGCCACCTTGTATTGAGCGTCTGAACTATCTTCAGCGGATTGTTCAAGTAGATGGATGCCCTTTTCGCGTTGTGCGGAATTATCTTTTGCCTGCGCGAGTATGTCGCTGCTCAGTTGACGCATTGCCGCAGGGTCTTTAACTGCGATTGCCATAGCTTGCTCGCGAAGCCTTACGAGTTGCTCTTGCCATGTCATAGCTAAATGCCGCTCACCGGCAGAAAGTTGTTTCGTATCTTCGTCTGCACCTGTGGCAATGGCTTTTCGTTCCCATTCGCGTGAGGCATCGAGATCGATGTCGAAGATAACGCCATGTGCATAGGCGATGGCGAGACTGCGCATGCTGGTTGTGTAGCCCGCGTCAGCCGCACGATGCCAAAGTTCACGTGTGCGTTCTAAATCATGCGCAACGCGAT
This sequence comes from Arenicellales bacterium, assembly GCA_965216365.1. Classification (GTDB taxonomy): domain Bacteria; phylum Pseudomonadota; class Gammaproteobacteria; order Arenicellales; family CBDCFT01; genus CBDCFT01. Next base: position 122,441 of record CBDCFT010000012.1, read on the forward strand.
ATCCGTTGCTGTGTAACAGACCCAATTGATGCAGGGCGGGCGGGTAGTCTTTTTTTACAGCATATTGCAGTCTTTCTAACGCCGAATCATCCTCCGGGCGAAGCAGAGCAAACAATTGATACGACGCGGGCGCATGCCCTTGATCGGCGGCTTTCGTTAGCCATTGTTCGCGTTCATTAACATCGCGTGTGTCCATACCAACCCAATATTGCGCCGCGGCATAACCTTTGTAAGCCGCATCGCGATACCAGTCACGTGCGAGATCGCGACGGGTGTTAACCCCACCTCGACCCGTTTCATAAAGTTGGGCGGTGCACAGTTGAGCGAATCCGTAACCGCTATGGGCCAGCGGTTCACATAACCAGGCACGTTGATAGAAATAGATAACACTTACGAAAGAGATAATTACAATGATAATGCTGATGTCACCAAAGCGTTTGTTTCGTATCCAGCGAATTAATCCCCAGGTTGTTATCGCATAAATAGCAACGCATGCTAGTGCTAATAGCAGAAATATTGGACTGGCGGCGAGGAGTGTAACCAAACCAAATGTATACGTGCCGATGTACGTCCAAGCCGCGCCGAGTACGAGCAATGGAATACTTATGACGAGCTTTGACCAAAACAGTGTTTGTTGATTTGATGTACCACCACGAACGCTAAAAAAGAGACTCATACCCGCAAGTATGAGCATCAATAACAAGGTCACCGCAACCGTATAAAACACGGGCAGGTTGTTAAGTTCGAGTAGTAACTCTCGCATCATGCAGGTTAGGTGTAATGATTTTTAATAGATCTCCAGATAACATTTCGTATAACTTTCAGGCTGGACGAGTGACAGCTCGATTGTAGTCCGGCGATAAAAGTAATAAACACTTACCGGAAGTGTATAAGTATCAGTGTGCGTGGAGCATATCAGGGAGGGTCGAGTAGATGATGCTTATACATAAAAAGTAGCAATATAGGTTACTAACAATCTCGAATAGTCCTACTTTTGTCATATTAGTTGCGTAAAAATAGACTCATCGAGACACTGCGATCTCCATTATTCAATTAGGAGATCAACATGGGTTTATTTAATCGTATTACTGCAACTGTCGTATCCACTGTGGATAAAGCCGTCACCCGCGTCGAGAATCACGATGCCGTGGTCGACGCCATGATTAAAGACACGCAACACGCAGCGGCGAAAGCCCGGGTTCGGCTTGCCCGGGTGCGTAAAGATGGTGAAAAGTTGAAAACAAAACTGACCGAACTTGAGGCGTCGGAGAAGTCCTGGACCGAACGGGCAAAGCGAACCGCCAGAAGCGACGAAGCAAAAGCGTTACAGTGTGTGCAGCGACGCAAAGCGTGTATGGATCAAATCAAAAATATCAAAGCATCGTTAGCCAAGCATGTGGAGCTTGAACGTAAAGTTTCGGGCAACCTGGAAAAGATCGAATCGCGCATGCACGAGATTACACAGCAACGTAACCTGATGCGTTCGCGTCAATCGGCAGCAGAAGCGGCGCGCGTGATAAGCCAAATTGAAGGTTCGGGAATTGGCGATGTCGAGGAAATTTTCGACCGCTGGGAAATCATGGTAACCGAAACCGAGTTCGCGGCTGGCGCCGATTCTTCAGTGGATTCTCTGGAAACGGATTTTGTCGAGGAAGAAGACAAGGAAGCCTTGCGCATGGAACTGGAAGTGTTGCTGGATGAACAGGAGTACAAGCACGATGAATAGTACGACCGAAAATCTGCGGCCCGATCAGATCGTGGTGACTGAAAAGAAGTCACAGGTCTTATCGGCAATAAGTCAATTCGCGAGTCTCTCGCAGATACTTCGCTTCCTGGGCGCGTCCGTCATGGTTGCGTCCATGTCCGTTTTTCTGTTGCAGGGCTGGGATTCGACCAACGATACCGTACGCTGTTTTATTCTGCTGGCGCAAACGGTTTTACTGGCCACAGGCGGTTTTGGCCTGAGTTTTCTGTTGAAAGAAAATAAAGGCGCGCGGGTATTCTTCGGACTCAGTATAGCCTCGATACCGGCGAACTTTACCGTGCTCGGTGCGTTGATTTACTCGCAGTTTCAATGGGACGGCAACCTAGGTACTTATCCTGAGTTCGCGACCTGGGTTATGTCCGATCTCAGTTACATGACTTTTACAATTCTGGCCGTTTTAGCCGTGCTAATACCGGTTGCATTCCTGGGTTATTCAATCATGGCGCGACGTTCGTCAAAAAAGCTTGCGATTACATTATTGTTAGCGAGTAGTGCGCTGTTATTGCCGGTTCGTGGTTCTTTGTATGTCGGCATTCTGGTCGTGGCCATCGCGCTGTTTGTGTTGGTTAACATCACGCAGATGGCGAAAGAAGATTTAACATTACGCACACCGGAAGGAGTGTTCGCGCGATTCCTGCCGTTTATTCCAGCCGTGATCATTCTGGCACGCAGTATATTCTTTTACCAACCCGATGCGTTTCTTGTGGTGACCATTGCCTTGACCGCATTTGTAATCATGCGTCATGTGTCATTACAGCTCGAAGCTGAGCACCGGTTCAGAAGCGTATTGGAATTAACTTCGCCATTGGTCGCTCTTATTGTCGCGGTGAATGTGTTTGATGGTCTCGAACACATTGTAGACCACGCGCTATTGATACCTGTGTTCGTGTCTGTTTTTGCTGCGTTAGTCGCGGATATCGCATATCGTTGTGGCCGTTATCAGGGTTTATACATAAATGTAGCAGCGATATTTCTGGCTGGCGGTTTCATGCTCAATATGCTGTTCTCGAGCAGTGTGTTAGTTGCCGGAATGTGTGTAGTCGCCGGTATCGGCATATTGGTTGCAGGTTATGTGACGCGTCGACGTTTTGTATTGATTCTAGGCGCGATAACATTTCTGGTTGGGCTCGGTAATCAGTTGATTGAAGCGATTCAGTTGATTGACTTCACCAGTTGGGGAAGCCTCGCAATTATCGGAACCAGCGCGATCATTGTTGCGTCCGTGCTGGATCGCCACGGCCCTGCGCTTAAGTTGCGTGCAAGTCATTGGCTTAAACTGGCGAGCAAACGGGAGGACGCGATGGAATAGAAAATGTAAACGACGTACTACAGTGAATGCCGGGTTGGTTTAACCAGCCCGGCATTTTTTATCCCCTCGCCTTACGGGAGAGGGTTAGGGTGAGGGGCTTTCCGTGGCTGGCTTTTGGACATTTTCGATATGCCGGACTTGATCTGGTATCTAACCAACATGATACGGCAGTGCGTTAACGCTACTTCTCCCCTCCTGGCCCTCCCCCAGTAGGGGAAGGAATTATTTGTTGTTCCGTTCAAAATTTGGCTCTTGTCATCGCGAGCGAAACGCGGCGATCTTGTGTCGAATTGTTATATGCGGTTACAACAAAAACACACTCCCAATTTCACGACTCTTGCATGGCAATCACTTCGATCTCGATCAACATGTCTTTATAGGCTAGGTGTGGGAAAGGAATACCGGTAGACGCAGGACCTGGTTTTTGAAAATAGCTGGAACGCACATTGACATTATTGTGTAAATCATCCGGGTTGGAAGTACCCTGATAATAAGTATTTAGTTTGACAATGTCTTTCATACCGGCACCGAACTCGTCCAGCACGCACTGAATGTTCTCCACGCTGGTGTGTGTTTGTTTTTCCATTTCACCGGGATCGATCACATTAGCGTTTTGATCCAGTGAAACCTGCCCACCAAGAAATATCATGTTGCCGCACTTCACACCGTGTTTAAACGGCAGATGTATCGGCCAGTCCCAATGGCCTTGCGGCCAGGCGTGTTGTTTCGGCAACGGACTACCGTCCGTTCCCAGCATCGCCCAGCAATCCATTTGTATCATGATGCCTTCGGGAAACAGTCGATGTACCGGTATGCCGGTCGCGGCCGGACCGGGTTCAGGATAAAACGCTGCACGAATGCGCGCGCTTTGTTCCCACTCATCCGCCGTTCCGCCACCGACGTACCAATTGTTGATTTTGACAATATCGTGTTTGGTTGCGCCAAACTCAGATAAGGTTTTTTCTAGCTTTTCTAAAACAATATGGCTTTGCGCAACGATATCACCCGGATATTGCGCTACACCACTTTCGTTAGTGGCTGACAGTGAGCCAACAAAAATCATTTCGCCACAACGTATCGCTTGACTGAATGCGGCGTTGCTGGCAGTTACATCGTCTCGCGGAATCGTCCCTGACCCACTGCGCATACCATACGCGTCGATTTCCACCATGACTCCCGGATAAAAGAAATGGGGAACGGGTACCATAGTGATAACTGGTTTCTTCGTTGTGCCGAGTTGATTCGCGATGTGGCGCGAATAAGCGGCTTCGTCGGTCTCACCGTTATTGATATAAAACACGGTGATCTTGGTCAAATCTTCCAGACCGCAATCCAGTTCTTCTACGATTGTGCGAATGTGCTTGATTGATGCGTTGGTTTGCTTATACAAATCGTTCGCATTTCTGATATGGCCTTGTCCTTCCAAATCCGCCTGGCCGCACAGGTAAAACATGTCCCCACATTGCACACCCATGCTGTATGGAATATCAACTTGCAAATTCCAGTGACCTTCGGGATAAACGGTTTTTCGTTGCATAGGTTAACGTTTTGAAGATTGTTACTAGCCGCTGTAGTTGGCTTTTGTTTCTTGAACTAATCCATTTGTATTGATTGTCAATTTGGACTCGATCCAATCAACGAGTTCTTGTTCGCTTAAATCTCCAGCTGCCAAAGATAGAAATGTCGTGTATTTTTCTTCCTGAGTTGCTTCGATGTCGCAATTGTTAATCATCAAGAATAAACGGCAAGCAACAAACGCCGTGCGTTTATTTCCATCGACGAATGGATGATTGCGTGCAATTCCATATGCATAGGCAGCAGCCAAGGCGGCGATGTTTGGTTTCGGCTCCTGGTAAGCCCACTGATTTTGGGCGCGGGCAAGCGCAGATTCGAGCAAACCCTCATCTCTTATTCCATCGTCACCACCGTGTTCGGCAATCTGCCGGGCATGGATGGCTAACACGAGTTTTTTCGATAACCATTCCATTGATTGTTACTCCGCAAGCTTGCGCAGGACGTCGCGCTCTTCACGCATAATCTTCTCCGCCATTGCCATTTGGCGTTCGAATTCTTCGTCATAAGGTGTAATCTTGAATCCATCAGCGGTTTCGCTGACGAAAAGCGTATCGCCTTTACTGACTCGCAGCTTGGCTAGCATTTCTTTTGGCAGCACGACGCCGACCGAGTTACCGACGGTTGTGATTTTGAGGCGCATATTGGGTCTCCAGGCTAGTTATAACGTATATTATAACGTATTATTCCCTGTATTTCATATGGGCGGTGCAGTTTTATGTTGAACAAAACTACGATCTAAACTTTCAATGCGAATACAACTTTTAATGACCGGCAACGAATTGATGACTGGTGTCACCGTCGATAGCAACTCGGCGTTTATTGCGCAAGCACTTACAGGCAAGGGTTTAGCAGTCGAAGGCAAAGTCACCGTGGGTGACGAATTGTCTACGCTGGTCAGCGAGATAACTCGATTGTCGCAAGATGCGGATGTGCTCATCATCAACGGCGGGCTTGGTCCGACGATCGATGATCGAACGGCGGAAGCGTTGGCGGGTGCGGCAGGCGTTGGATTAGTTGAGCATCCGGACGCGATGGCGCATTTGGTCGAATGGTGCGACAGTACCAGCGCCCGTGCGTTAAACGACGCTAATCGCAAGCAGGCTATGTTGCCGGCGGGTTGTTCTGTTTTGCCGAATGCGCTCGGTAGTGCGGTCGGGTTTTGCATGGAGCTGAATAAATGCCTGGTCATGTCTACCCCCGGCGTGCCGAGTGAGATGCGAAAGATGATGCAAGATCATGTCTTCCCTTTGTTGATAGAGCGATTTCCAAATGTTCAAACGATGCGTCAATCGCGTTTTCACGTATTCGGTTTGGGCGAGTCGCGGCTGCAACAGTGGATAAGCGATGCCTATCCGGATTGGCCGGCGGAAATCGATCTTGGCTTTCGTGCCGGGTTGCCGACATTGGAAATCAAACTGACATCACATGCTGGCGAATTTGATGCGCTGCATGGGCAGTGGATAGAAAAACTAAAGTTTGAAATTGGTGACTATATTGTCAGCGAAGGCGATACGCGCTTGCCTGAAGCCATGGTGAAACTATTGGCGAACAAAGGCAAGACAATTACTGCTGCGGAATCCTGTACCGGTGGTTTAATAGCTTCCATGCTGACAACGGTTTCCGGCTCGAGCGAAGTCTTCGAAGCGGGTTTTGTGACTTACTCCAATGAGATGAAAACCGAAATGGTAGGTGTTAAACCTAAAACACTGGAAGTGCATGGTGCTGTTAGCGAACCCGTCGTGCGTGAAATGGTGCAGGGTGCGTTGCGACGCAGTGGCGCGGATTATGGCGTTGCCGTCTCGGGCGTGGCTGGCCCGACGGGTGGATCGGATGAAAAACCTGTCGGCACTGTTTGGCTGGCCTGGGGTTCTCCGTTAAATATCAAAGCACGGAAATTTTTTGTGCCGCGTAGCAGAATCGTATTCCAGCAAATCGTTGCCGCGCTCGGTTTGGATTTGATTCGACGCGAGATTTTAGAAATCAAAAAAGAACCCGACTACTACAACGCGTAACTGAAATCATGACTCCATGCGAGTTGTTTGCACGAGAAGAATATGCAGACCGGTGCCGGCGTCTGCGTAAAGTAATGGACGATTTAGAACTGGACGCATGTCTTGTTGTTGCGCCCGAAAATCAATTTTACTTTGCCGGTTATGACTCGTGGGTTGGTGTAAACAGTCCGCAGGCACTGGTTGTCAGTAAAGACGAAGCTCAACCAGTTAGCTTGTTAGTACGCGATGTGGATTTATTCATGGCCCGGGAATCTGCGTTTGTCGATCAAATAGATACCTATCGTTTGAATACCGAAAGTTTTCCCGACCGGGTCGAGGCACTTCTGCAATCGCTTGATGTTTCAACCTCAGCTCGTATTGGTGTCGAAATGGACAGCTACGCCTTAACTTACGGACTGGGTCAGGCCCTCGCCGAATGTTTGCATCCAATTGAATTGATAAATGCCACGGTCGATATTGGCCGGTTACGAATCATTAAATCGGATAAGGAAATTGAACTCATGCGGCGCGCATCGGTTATGGCAAACGAAGGATTGATTGCGGCACGGGAAAGTGCGCGGCCTGGCATGACCGAGAAGGAATTGGGAAACGTTATCGAGAATGCGGTGCGCTCAGCGGGCAGCGATTACTGGGCGATACCTGTTGAACTATCAAGCGGCGTTCGTACGGCAGGCGGACATGCAACGCCGACGGATCGCGTGATGCAATCAGGAGAACTGGTACACATGGAGTTCGCCGGGGTATGTCATCGTTATCATGGCGTTGCCGTGCATACATTTGCGCTGGGAGAACCCGGAAAGCTCGCGCGAAAATACTACGACGCAGCCAGAGAATCGCTGTCTTGCGCGTTGGAAAAGATCAAACCCGGAGTTGTAGTGTCAGATATTGAAGAAGCGTCACTTGAACCACTGCGAAAACGAAATCTCGATCATCTTGCATTAATGCGCTTTGGCTACGGCATTGGAATAGCCTATCCGCCAATTTGGTTGGAGCCTTTGCAGATTAGCCGGGACTTTGACGACACCATCGAAAACAACATGACGTTTGTTTTGCACGCCTACTTGCAAGACAACGAAAACAATATCGGTGTTATCCAGGGCGGCACCTGGGCCATGGTTGATAACAAACTTGAATGCCTTGTCGGTGGAGGTGATATTGAATTGGAAGTTTTAGACTAAAGGCACATAGTCATACTCACCAATGCCCTGCAGAACCAGAAAGGTCGCCGATGCGTCTCCTGCGTTGGTAACCAAATGAGGCCGGCTGGCTGTAGCAGTAAACGTGTCGCCGGGATTTAACAACACTTCTTCTTTTGGATTACGAAGAAATATTCTAAGTGTGCCTTCAAGCACATAAAATGTGTCTTGGATATGATTATGATAATGCCAGGGTACTTTTTGCGTTGGCGATATTTGCAGTTCGTTGATGCGGAAACCAGGCCGTTGAGCGTGGTAAGCCTGCCGTTCCACTTCGTATAGATGACTACCGTCTTTTAACGATTCCATCCAATTTCTCCCCCTGCTGTTCAGGAAAATTTAAACAAGTCAGTATTCCTTTACTTCAAGTCATGCGGGCTATGCCATACGGCCAACCCGAAGTGGCTGACCGCATTGCGATAGCCGCCTAATTTCGAAAACCGTATTCCAAAGTAAAAAACTGGGGGTTCAACGCAGCTAAAGGTTCACGCAGTTTTGCCAGTTCAGCGTCCGGGCCATGAATTTCCAGGCGGCTCAAGTTTGAGATTGCGAGAGCTTGTTTCAAGGGCGCATCGACATTTTCCAGATGTTTAAGCAAGCCATCTGCGTCCGCATAACCTTCACGACAATGCGCAATGTTGCCATCGAAGCTGAAACCATAGTAATAGCATTTTTCTTCCGTTTTGGTGAGATCGACGAAGGTATCGCACATCGCTTTGAACTCATCGACCTTGCCGTCGTGAATCTCGAAATAAGGGTGGATGGTGACGCCGGTATCGTTTGTAGCCATTGTTTACTCCTCTATTGATTGTGGTCAGTTATTTTTGTAGAAACAGTATTGTGCTGGTCATTTTGGGCAAAATCAATTTAATCGTTCGCCGTTTTGTGCGTCGAAAACATGCAGGTGATCCGGCGAGACTTGTAAAGTAACTTCTGATTTACCAGGCAATGCGGTGGCGGCATCAATACGCAGTGTCATATCGGTTCCGTTACCCGCTAAACGGCCATGAACCAATGACTCGGCGCCAAGTGATTCGGTCAATTCGATGTTGAATTTGATCTCGCCACCTGTTCCAGGAATCAAATGTTCAGGCCGAATACCGACAACAATGGGCCGGTTGCTATCACTTGATTCGACATTGGTTGCCAGGGTTAAGGCAGGCCCGTGTTCGAGTTGAACCGTGTTTCCATTGTTACCAAGTTTTGCTGGCAGGAAGTTCATAGCCGGCGATCCGATAAAGCCCGCAACGAACTGTGTCTTGGGTTTTTCATAAACAGACATCGGACTGCCGATTTGCTCGGCAACGCCAGCGTTCATCACGACCAGCCGGTCGGCCATGGTCATGGCTTCCACTTGATCGTGGGTAACATAAACCGCAGTCGTTCCCAGTCTGCGTTGTAGTCGTTTTATTTCAAGACGCATTTGCACACGCAGTTTGGCATCGAGATTGGACAAAGGCTCGTCAAATAGAAACACAACGGGATCACGCACGATAGCCCTTCCCATAGCAACGCGCTGGCGTTGGCCGCCGGACAATTGTCGTGGCTTGCGATGGAGTAAGTCTGACAATTCGAGTAACCTGGCCGCATCCTGCACACGCCGTTCGATTTCATCTCTTGCGGTTCCCTTGTTGCGCAGGCCATAGGCCATGTTGTTGTATACCGTCATGTGTGGATACAACGCGTAGTTTTGAAATACCATCGCAATGTCGCGCTCGGCAGGTTCGCGTTCGTTCATGCGCTGGTTTGCAATCCGAATTTCTCCATCGGTGATGGTTTCCAATCCCGCAATCATTCGCAGTAAGGTTGATTTCCCGCATCCGCTCGGTCCGACCAGAACGATAAACTCGCCGTGCTCGATCTCAAGATCGATGCCGTGAATGGCTTTAAAACCATTCGGGTATGTCTTGAGAATATTTTTTAGGGAAATATCTGCCATTTCTATTTTTCGGTTTCAGTCAGGCCTTTAACGAACAAACGTTGCATAACGATAACCACGATGACCGGTGGCAACATTGCCAGCGTTGCGGTTGCCATAATCAAATGCCACAACGGTTCACCATCGGGCACTGCCACCATGCGCTGAATAACCATGACAATGGTGTAGTATTTTTCATTGGTGGTAACTAATAGCGGCCACAGATATTGATTCCAACCGTATATAAAGAGTATGACGAACAACGCGGCAATATTAGTGCGTGATAGCGGCAGCAAAATATCTTTAAAAAATTTCAACGGCCCGGCGCCGTCCATACGCGCTGCTTCCAGGTACTCGTCGGGTACAGTCAGAAAAAATTGCCGGAATAAAAACGTGGCGGTCGCCGATGCAATAAGAGGAATCGACAACCCGGCGTAGGTATTCAGCAATTTCAGATCTGCTACCACTTGAAACGTCGGTAATATGCGTACTTCAACCGGGAGCATCAAGGTCATGAATATGATCCAGAAGCAGGTTTTACGAAACGGAAAACGAAAATAAACAATAGCGAACGCGGAAAGAATCGAGATAAATATTTTTCCTATTGCAATCGACAATGCCATGACTGCCGAGTTAAACAGCATGCGGCTTAAAGGCACTTTGCCCGCACCATCGACACCGACTGTTAGTGCTTCTTTGTAATTGTTTATAAATTGATCGCCAGGTAATAAAGGCACCCGGTTTGTCATTATGTTTTCCGGTGGATGCGTTGACGCAACGAAAGCTACCCACAGCGGCATCAATACGATCAACACACCGAGAATCAATGTGAAGTGACTAAAAAATGTAATGTATGGACGATTCTCAACCATCAGTACTGCACCCGGCGTTCGATATAACGAAATTGCACTACGGTGAGTGCCGCGACAATAAGCAACAACACGACGGATTGGGCGGCCGATCCGCCGAGATCCAGGCCGATGAATCCGTCGTTAAATACTTTGTAGACCATGATCTCGGTGGCCTTGGCCGGACCGCCTGCCGTGGTGGCGTGCACAATGCCAAACGTGTCGAAAAAAGCGTAGACTACATTGACGACCAACAAAAAGAATGTAGTTGGACTAAGTAGTGGAAATACCACTGTCCAAAATCGTTTCCACGGAGATGCGCCATCGATGGCGGCGGCTTCGATCAAGGATTTAGGAATCGCGTGCAAACCAGCCAGAAAAAATAAAAAGTTATAACTGATCTGTTTCCACGCGGCCGCGACAATAATCAGGATCATCGCCTGATCACCATTGATAAAGTGATTCCAATTCACGCCGAGTTGACGCAAGGCGTAGGCTAAAATACCGATAGTCGGATTGAAAACAAAAAACCACAACACACCTGCTACCGCGGGAGCCACCGCATAAGGCATGATTAATAGTGTTTGATAGCCTTTGGCGCCTTTTAATACACGATCGGCCATAACTGCCAGTAGTAGTGCTGTGCTGAGTGACAACACTGTTGTACAAATGCTGAAGATCAGTGTTTTGAAAAATGACCCGATGTAGTTTTTGTCCGAAAATAAATACTTGAAGTTTTCAAACCAGACAAATTCACGGGACAGGCCGAACGCGTCTTCGACCAGCAGGGATTGGTATAAGGCCTGGCCGGCAGGCCACAGAAAAAATACGAATGTAATACTGAGTTGTAACGCAACCAGCGCATAAGCGAGGCTGACGTTATTGAAAGTGACCCGCTTTTCCAAGATTAAAATCTATTGCGGCGGACTGATTTTCAGCCCGCCGAATTATAGATTGCGGATGTCAGTTAGCTTTTTCGAACTTGCGTAACATCTCATTACCCTTGGTCACAGCATCGTCCATCGCTGCCTGGGCGGTTTTTGTACCCGACCAAACGGCCTCGAGTTCTTCATTGATCACATCACGGATTTGCACAAAGTTGCCAAATCGCAATCCCTTTGAGTTTTCTGTCGGTGCGTTGGTTGTCATTTGCATGATGGCAACATCGGTGCCGGGGTTTTCGTCGTAATAACCCTGTTCCCGGGTTAAGTCCGCCGCTGCATGTGTAATCGGCAGGTAGCCGGTGAACTGATGCCAGTCCGCCTGCACTTCCGGACTGGATAAATAAGTAAAGAAATCCGCCGCACATTTGTATTCGTCATCGTCGTGACCGGCCAGTACCCATAACGTTGCACCACCGATAATTGAGTTTTGTGGTTTTTCTGCAATCTCCGGCCAATAGGGTAACGCACCAACGCCAAATTCAAAATCGGTAGCGTTTGATTTCACACCTGCGTATGCAGCGGATGAATTCATATACATCACACATTCTTGGGTATAAAACTTTGGTGCGCTATCCGAACGTCGTCCGCCGTAGTCAAATATTTTTGATTTTTGCCATTCGCCCATTTGACCGATGTGTTGAACATGGGCCGGGCTGTTGAAAACGAACTCGGTGTCGGTGCCACCAAAACCATTCGCCTTGCTGCCAAACGGAATATTGTGCCAAGCACTGAAATTCTCGAGTTGCACCCATGATTGCCAACCTGTCGTAAAACCACAGGCATAACCCGCTGCCTGGGTTGCCTTGGCGGCAGCTTCAACTTCCGGCCATGTAGCGGGTGGTTTGTTCGGATCAAGACCGGCCTTCTCAAACGCAGTCTTGTTGTAATACAACACAGGAGTCGAACTATTAAACGGCATGGACAACATGTTGCCGTCAGTGTCCTGATAATAACCGGTTACAGTGGAAAGGTAATCGTCAGGATTAAATTCCGCGCCTGCATCTTTCATTAACTCGTGCACCGGGTACACGGCACCCTTGGCCGCCATCATGGTCGCAGTGCCGACTTCAAAGACCTGCACTAGATGTGGATGCTCTTTGGCGCGGAAGGCTGCGATGGCGCTGGTCATGGTTTCGGTATAGTTGCCTTTATAAACCTGCTCCAGGGCGCAACTCGATTGCGATGCATTGTACTCGTCAGTGATTTGAGCAACTTTCTCGCCCAATTTGCCGCCCATGGCATGCCACCATTGAAAACTGGTTTGGGCAAAGCTTGCGTTGAAAACGAATAGCAGGGCGCAACCAAGCAGGATACGAATTGAAGGTGTCATCTCTTTCTCCTTTGAACCTATTATCAGGTTTTGTAGTTTGTCGCACTAATATTAGCATCAAATGTGCGCCGGATTCTTATCGTAAAAGTAGCTAAACCGTTGGTGCAGCTTTATGGATTTATTTAATCGCCTTTACGTGTTCCGTCAATCATCCTGGGGCAGGCGTTTGGCGATGCGTACTAATCTGGCCAGTTCCACTTCCAGATCGTGGCGTTTGGATTCCAGGTATTCACGCAATTGGCGTTTACGGGCAAACAAGAAAAATACTTTTATGTTTTCGCGAATGCGTTTATTCTCACCTCGAATAGCCAAAGCGACAGCAACACCAACGATCATGCTGAATAAATAAAGCAGCATCCAGCCGATGCTAAAATGATAGTAAATAAAAAAACACTGAATGGACCAGAACAGTAGAAAAAACGCGAAACCTAATATAATTTTTGCGGTGTCATATTGATCCGTACCCTTAGCGAATCGTCGTGACAAGAAGCGGGTCAGGTAAAACGGGATAACACTGTTGACGATGCCCCACAAGGCCAGTGGAAAAACAAGCAATACCATGGCCAGTGTGCGCAGAATATAAATCGCAACCAGTACCGGTTTGTACTCAACGGTTAAATGATAGTCCTTGATACCACAGGTTTGGCACAAGCGTTCAAACATGCGTAACTGGTTAATAATCGAACGTACGCGGTTGGGTTCGTGGTGTCTTAACAGCCGTTGCCCTTCAATCAGGCGTTGCAGTGTTCGAAAGCGGGTGGTGAGATCGCGTTGCCGGTATTTTCCGTGACGAAAAGCAAAAAAACGTTCCAGACGATCAACCAGATCGATATCCTGCCACGATTCCGCATTCAGAGTGACGTGCGCCAAGCCATCGGCAATGCGTTTTGTAAGTAACCGAATCGCATCGCGTTGGCCGGTTTCCTGTTCAGTTGTTAGATCAATAGGTTTGCCGTACTGAACCAGCACGTCGCTGCGAAACGTTCCTTTACGGGTGAAGGTTAACCCGACAGGTATCACAGCAGGAGCTTTTTGATTGGCTTCGATAGCGCCCAGTGCCATGCGCGCAGCGCCAGTTTTTAAATCATGCAAGTGCGGGTCGGAGTGGCTTTGACCTTCCGGAAAAATAATCAGGGTTTCGTTGTTCGCAAGTAACTCGTAGCAACGGGAGAAGGAATCCACGTTACGCGCGGTGTCGCTGCCGGGGTCGCCACGTCGAAAAATGGGTACCGCACCAATCATCTCCATGATGGGTCTGAGCAAGGGATTGTTGAACAAACCGCTGCGTGCCAGCGGGCGAATGACCAGCCCGGTGGATGCCTGAAGGACTACCGGATCGACCAGGGCGTTAACGTGGTTGGCACACAGGATAATACCTGTGTCCTGTGGTATGTTATCCAGCCCGGAAACTTCAAAACGGCGATAAAAAACGTTGACGATATTCCGGCAAAGGCGTTGCCACAAGCGGATAAAAAGCGTACGTGACTTTTTTGTCGATTGTTGCGCCACTTCGGATAGTTACTCAAGGTTGCCCTGTTTGCAGTATAGGCAAGATGGATTGTAAATCCAGTAGCTCTGGCACGAGCGAGCATTACCAGTGACGAATCATAAATTCGTCGAAGATCGGGAAGAAGATCGAAGAAATACCGCTAATGCGGTAAATGCTGTGTTGTTACCAGCCGAAACTCAAGCAGACAACGGCGAGCAACAGTGTGCCCGTAAGGATAATTTCGATATGACCCGTCACCTGGGAAATGACTCCCAGGTGATGTGAGTCCAAAGAACAGGATTCTTTAGACTGCAACGTGGTGACGATCAGTTTTTAGCGGTTGCACCTGGACATCAACTTGATCAGGAGTAATATTCTGACGCTCGGCAAACAATGAGACAACGCGGGTGACAACAATGCGATTGTCCAGTGTTACAATTTCTTCGCGTTCGCCGGTTGCCTTGTTCGCCAGTTCGACGGTGACTTTCTTTTTGCTTTCTGACATTAGTCTCTCTCCGGAAAAATAAGTTAATCTTTACCCCGGCAATCGATCAGGTAGGCACGCAAAAGCGTGGCTACCAGGGCGATGCCCAGTAACTCTTTCCGAGATTCCCAAGATAGGGAAATATGTCAGTTTATTAGGGGGGTGTTGACTCTTTATCCTAAAGAATCGAGAGCTACTTTATCAGTATTCGCGTAGCCTGGATGTTAACGATTGTTACAACATGCCAGTCTCTGAAAACCGTTAAAAATCAAATAGTAACGAATAGCCTATAGATCAAGTGGATAGTCGGACAACGCCACCGGGCCATCTTCGCGTATTAATACAGGCTGTTCCAGTTTGACGCCTTCTTTACCGCCGGTTTCACCGACATAACATTCCACGCAGACAATCATATTTTCCTCGAACACACCATCGTATGCGCCCCATTGTTCGTCTTCGCGATACCAGATTAACGGGTATTCCACGCCCAGCCCGCAACCGTGCGCGACATCCGCATAACGATTGGCGATACAGGACTCAGGCAGTTGATAAGCCTGGTCCGAGTATTCCAGAAAACGGGTACCCGGGCGTAGCAAATTCATATTGTGGTGCAATTGTTCGAGAGCGATGTCGTATAAACGTTGTTGTTGGCCGGTAGGTTTCACATCGCCAATGATCCAGCTACGCGAAATGTCATTGTAAAAACCCATCGGCCCGATCAAGTCCGTATCAAACGACAACATGTCGCCATCTTGAATAATTCGATCCGAGGTTTCCTGAAACCACGGATTGGTTCGTGGCCCGGAGGTCAGCAAGCGTGTCTCAGGGTACTCACCGCCACGATCGATACTGGCCTTGCTCAGAATTGCCAGGGCTTCCGATTCACGCATACCCGGTTTAATAATATTGCGTAACTCGGTGATGCTTTGCTCACAAGTCCTCAGGGAGAATTTAAAGGCTGCAATTTCATCCTCTGATTTAATCGCACGTGCATGTTCCATAACCGGTTTACCGTCTACCAGTTTCAGGCCTTGTTTTTCAGCCGCACGTGCCAGCAATAAATCGACGCGATCAATTGCGATACGCGCATCCTTGCCGGCGTCCGGTAAGTGCACGATCTCGCGCGCCCAACGCTGCGCAAACTCCTCGCCACGGGAACCGACCATCATATAATCGCTGGCAAGCGAGGGGCGAATCTCATCAATGGTTTCGAGGTGTTTACTCAAATGCGAGGAACTTGGAAGATCAAACAACACGACCGGGCCGTCGGTTGGGATAAACACATAGCGGCAGAAATTATGCATAGTCCACACCTGCATATTACGGCTGCCGGTGGCGTAACGCAGGTTAACCGGGTCAAACAAAACGATTCCGGCATAGTCCGCAATCCGCAAACCCTGCCGGATGCGGTTCAGGCGATATGCGCGTATCGCTGTTTCATCAAATGTATCTTTCACAAACTAACCCGACTTTGCCATGACCGGCGATTTACGTTGTCTCTCATTTCGAATTGCCACCAGACAGTAAATGACCACCGCCACAAAAACAATCATGCTGCCGGCGATGGTCAAACGGCTCGGCACTTCGTTTACACCAATCCAGACCCATAACGGCGCCAACACGGCCTCAGTTAATGAAAACAATGCGACTTCCGCCGCCGGCACGTGGCGGGTGGCGATGGTGATGAGCATAAATCCACCGGTAAATTGAACGCTGCCGAGAACAACAGCAATCAGCAGATCGTGCGTTGACACGGTCAAACTATTCGCCATGAAAAAGGATAAGGCCGCGGCGACCAGACCGGCCATGCAGGTGGCCGGCAACATGTCAATGTGTTTCGCGCCGCGAATCAATATCAACATCAGTGCAAACGAAAGTACGACAATCAATGCCATGATATTGCCTAACCAGCGTCCGGCGTTGATGCCGTCGGCGAACATTAAACCGATACCGCCGAATGCAATAATCATGCTAACAACACTGGTGGGTGTTAGTCGTTCGCGCAAAAACAACCAGCCAATCAATGCGGTGAGCAAAGGTGCGGCGCCGATGATGAATACCACGTTGGCAACCGTCGTGGTGAGCATGGCGAAAACATAAGCGCACGACCCCAGCCCCAGGATGACGGCCACACAAATTCCGCGGACACCGACTTTACGAAACGCCTTGATAGTCCGGCCACGATAACGAATCAGCAATATCATAAACAGCGTGATGGAAAATGCGATACCGCGATAAAATAAAATCTGCCAGCCGTTAGCGAACTCTATGTGCCGTAGCAAAATCCCGGCAGTGCTGAGACAGGCACCACCGATCAACACCAGCATTACACCAAAGCTATAGTTTCGGTTCATTTAATTATTGTTCTTCTTTATTCTCTCAGGGCTTTATCGGCGTGGCTCTGGTGTGGGCGCGGCAGTTTAACCATAATGTGCGTGTAACAACAGATAATAATGACACTAAACCCATGACTGAGATGCACATACATTATTTAAGCGGTCACGATGTGGCGGCCCTGGATATGACTGATGCTGAAATACTGCTTGCTATTGAGAACAGTCTGAAAGCCCAGGGTGAGGGAGAAACTGTAATCGAGCCGCGGATGCACTTGCGACCCGATGCAAAGTTCCGTGGTCATTTTAATGTATTGCGTGGTTACATAGCACCGCTTGGTGTCGCGGGTGTAAAAGTCGTCGGTGATTATATCGATAACTACAAACAAGGTTTGCCGTCCGAGTTTGGCGTGGTGACATTAATGGACGCGCGCAATGGTGCGCCACGCGCCATTGTCGACGGTACGGATCTGACCGATATGCGTACCGGCGCGATGACGGCGATCGGCGCCAAGTATCTTGCGCAAAGCAAGCCGCGCGTACTCGGTCATATCGGTGCGCGTGGGTCGGCTTACTGGAATGTGCGTTTGTTAAATCACTTGTTCGACTTCGATGAGATCCGGGTGCATTCAAGACGCCCCGAAAGCCGCGAGGCCTTCGCCGAACGTTTGCACAACGATCTGGGAAAAAAAGTAATCGTTACTGAAGACTGGCAAAGTTGTCTCGAGGGTGCCGACATCATGGTGGAAGCGTCGCGGCTGGAAACACCCGAGGATTTGTTTAAAACGAAGTGGATAAAAAAAGGCGCGACGGTTATTCCCTACGGCACCAACAGCTCCGTGGAAGATAATATCACCGATATCATGGACAAGATTGTGGTTGACCACTGGCAGCAGTGTCTGATCGGGCCGTTCGGGTGTTTGCGTCGTCACGTGGATTCCGGGAAAGTGACGCGGGAAAATATTCGGGGCGAACTGGGTGAAATCTGTGCGGGGAAAGTTGCCGGTCGCGAGAATGACGACGAAACTATTTTGTTCTGGCATCGTGGTTTGTCAACTTCCGATATCGCGTTGGCCCACGCCATGCTGGAAAAAGCACAAAAGCTGGGCATTGGTCACGAGTTACTCTATCGATGATCAGAATTTCAAGTCTGACGGATATCAACTGGCAAACTGTTGAAGCGGTAGCTTATCGTAACGAACCGGTCGAACTCGACGAGGCGCTGTTAAAACGAGTCGAACAAGGTCGCACGCGATTTCAGCGGCTCATCGATGACGGCGCGCCTTGTTATGGCGTGACGACTGGTTTGGGCAAGCTGATCGATGTTGAGCTTACAGACGAAGAGAAAAACGATTTACCTAAAAACATTCTGCGTGCCAGGGCTGCCGCGACAGGACCGCCTTTGCCACGCGCCGTCGCCCGGGCAACACTGTTTTTGCGGTTGACTAATTTTCTGTCTAGCGCTGACGGAGTGAGCGCAGCGTTGTGCGAGTATTTGGTAAATCGTTTGAACGACGATTTTGTGCCGTGGATACCATCGCGTGGTCACGGCATGGCGGCTGATGCGACCGCACACACCCATGCCTTTCAAACTTTCATTGGCGAAGGGTTTGTTTTTGGCGAGAACAATGAACGTGTACCTGCCAAACAAGCGTTAAAAACATGTGGCGTCGCACCTTATCGACCGGGCATGAAAGAAGGTCTGGCTTTGTTAAACGGCATCGCTACCGCGCCGGCCTATGCTTTTGACGCGCATCATGTTGTGAGTAGCTGTTTAAAAACCGCGACGCTTACTGCCGCCATGTCGGTGGAGGCGTTGGCCGCGCCGAAAGATTCCATCGACCCGGCAATCATTCAGTTTGGCGTTGAATCCGGCGTAGCACAAATCATCAACGAGTTGAATCAACTGTTAGATGGTAGCGCGATAAGTCCAGTCAATTTGCAGGTACCCGTGTCTTATCGTGTCATTCCGCAGGTACATGGTGCTTTGTACGATGCGCTGGCGGCGTTGCGAACGCGTATCGAACAATGTTTCGTCGCTTTTAGTGACAATCCGTTAATGGTTTCGGATAACAATAAAGAGAGTGGGCGGTTCTTGTCAGTCGGTGTTTTTCATAATCAACATTTGGTCAATCAGGTTGAACAAGTCGCCCTGGCTTTCGCCCACGTCGGATGTTTAAGCGAGCGGCGTTTGCATCGTTTGCTGGATGCGCATCACACCGGGTTGAATCCGCAACTCGCGCCACGTCCCGGCCTGGATGCCGGTATGGTGGTCGCGCATAAAGCGGCGCTGGATTTCAGCGCACGTTTAAAACTGCTCGCGCAACCGGTATCGTTATTGACCGGCGAGACTTCCGGCGGGCAGGAAGATTATATGTCATTGGCTATCCCGGCTATCCAGCGGCTATATGAAATGGTCGAATTAGCGGAATCAATACTGGCGTATGAAATGCTTACCGCATGTGTTGCACTGGATCAACGTAACGGAATTGCCAAAACGGTCGCTCATTTTCACAAAAAAATCCGGTATGAAATCCCATCCCTGGACAGTGACAGATCACCTGGTCCCGATGTCGAGATTTTGCTTCAGATGCTGCGTGACGGAAATTTCGAGGTTTACTGAACAAGAAACACCACACAATATATTCCTGCCACGTCTTTAAATCCGCTGTCTCGTCTCCATATATAAAGAATGATAGAGACGGGAGAAGTAGTATGAGTCAAGATGTAAAAGACAGCGTGCGCGTGAGCGGCACGTGGTGGCGTTTGCTATGGATTTTGGTATTTGCGTTTATTTACAGCGTTGCCGAATTCGTCGTGGTTGCCGTTGTGGTCATCCAGTTCGGATTCGTTTTATTTAAAGGGGAGCGAAATGCCAGGCTGCTCGAGTTCGGCGAATCATTAAGCGAATTTATTTACCGGATTCTGCAATACGTGACCTTCAACAGTGATGAGCGGCCGTTTCCGTTTGGTGAGTGGCCACAACAAGCGCAACAACATTAGCAGGCATCCGTAAGTCACGTTGCGAGCGCGGCGGCCGAACTCGGTGGACAGGAATTATGACGTGTCGGATCGCAAAATAATGGAAAAGAAATAGAAGTTATGCGTAAATAGCGCGATCCAAAAATCAGGTTGAGTTAGCGCGGTCGTGTTCCAGGCTATTAAGAACAAACTGATGAATACGGTAATTAACGTCGCCGAAGTCGTCGTATGGCACCCGCGTATTCGAACCCGACTCAATGCCCAGGACAACAAACGTGGTCAGCGCGAACGAGATCTGTTGCGGGCTGAACTCAAAACGGAAATCGGAAACGAGATTCGCGAACTCGCCCGGGAAATGCTTCAGGATGAGGAGTTTCGCAAAGAAATGATTGACGCAGCGTACACTATTTCGGAGGACAAAGAGTTCGGCAAGCAACTGTGGCGCAAGACGAATGTTCGTCCGCCCAGTGCGGATTGTCACTGGGCTGTTATCCCTAATAGTATTCGTGAAGCGCGAATGTGGAAAGCTACCATGGAAGCGGCGGATTTTATTATGCAGGAGATTCCGCACCTCGAAGGTCATAAGACGCCGTTTGACGTGTTGGAGTATTGTCTTTCAGAAGTCAAAGTCGATGGCTTATATCTGGAATTCGGTGTTTATTCCGGTACGACGATCAATCATATTGCCGATCAGGTACCGCACAGCGTTCATGGTTTCGATTCTTTCGAGGGCCTTCCCGAACAATGGGGGTGCGGTACCACCGGGGCGGTTTCATACCGAGGGTAACCTGCCTGAAGTACGCGACAATGTGGAGCTGCATCAGGGCTGGTTTGACGATACCTTACCGACGTTTATAAAGAAACATCCGCAACCCGTTGCCTTCATCCATGCCGATGCCGATCTGTATTCGTCGACTAAAACAATCCTCTGGACGCTAAAAGATCAGATCGTATCCGGCACAGTCATCGTGTTCGACGAGTACATCAATTACCCCTACTGGAAAGACCACGAATACAAAGCCTTCATCGAATTCTGTGCTGAATTTAATCGAGAATTCGAATACCTGAGCTATGCCGACCGTGGTTATTCCGTCGGTGTGAGGATGAAATGAAAACATGTTTACAGGTTCGTTAATTCGGTCATTCTGAATGAGCGAAGCCCCGTTCGGCGCAACGAGTTGCGCCCTACCAAGAAAGTTTCATCGTTCAGTTTCAATTCAGTGAAAATTCAGCCTGCGCCGGTATGATTTTACAAAGGTAAATACCGGGGAGAAATTGACATGAAAAAGCTAGTCATATGTATGTTAACCACAGGGATGTTGGTATTGTCCTCAGCCGCATCAGCGGGAGGATATAAGAGTTATGGTCATGGTCACGGCCATGGGCATAAACATTATCACAACCATGCGCATGGCCATCACCATGGTCACAACAAGCATGGGTACCGTCACCACAAAAAGTACCGGTCGCACAGTCGTAAAGAACGGCGCAGAAGTCGGCACCGCACCGCTTATGCGTTAGGTGGCGCAATTCTGGGTTCGGCCCTGACTTACGCATTGACTCGACCGCGTTATCACGAGCCGCACTACAATTCCCGATACTATCAACCCCGATACTATCAACCGTATGAACGTCACTATGGTCGATACAATTCGTATCCGCGTTATTAGTGCAATACGATTAGTGCAATATGGCGAGTAGTCTAAAGTAGAAAGCCTTTGGCAAACGGGTCGTTGCTGTCGACGAAGATAGTATTCAACCCGGTAACAAAGGCTTGTCCTTCGATGCTTGGATAAACGGCGGCGTGGTCACCTACACTGGTCGTGTTTTCAACACGGCCAGTGAACAAACTGCCAATCACGCTTTCGTGCACAAAGGGTTCACCCTCTTTCAACAACCCTCTGGCGTAGCGTTGCGCGACACGCGCGGATGTGCCGGTGCCACACGGTGAACGGTCAACCAGGAACTCTCCGGCAATGACGACATTCTTTGAATCTGCGCCGTCGACGGTTGATTTTCCCGTCCACATGCAATGCCGCGCACCGTGTATCGTGGCATCTTGCGGGTGAACGATTTCCAGTTCTTTATTGAGTTGTTTGAATGCCTGTACCCCGATGCGACGTAAATCTTCCGGCGAATAGTCACTGGCGTCGGAAAAATTTTCCTGCGGCTCGATTATGGGATAGAAATTTCCGCCATAAGCAATGTCCGCTTTGAGTTTTCCCAGCTCCGGGCAATCAAACTCGTGGTCTTTATATAAAAGAAACGATGGCACGTTGGTGAATCGTACCGCTGTCACTTTGTTTCCGTTTTGTTGATAACGCGCTTCGATTGATCCCGCTGGCGTTTCGACACGAACGATGCCGGGCGTCCTGGGTGACACCAGGCCATGTTCCAGTGCAAAAGTGACCGAGCCTATGGTGCCATGGCCGCACATAGGCAGGCATCCCGATGTCTCAATATATATCAGTGCCATGTCGTACTTGTCATTGGTCGGTGGCATGAGAATGCTGCCGGACATTACGCTGTGCCCGCGTGGTTCAAACATTAACGATTGCCGTATCCAGTCGAATTCCTGAATGAAA
The DNA here is from genome assembly GCA_965216365.1 of Arenicellales bacterium. GTDB lineage: Bacteria > Pseudomonadota > Gammaproteobacteria > Arenicellales > CBDCFT01 > CBDCFT01. Next base: position 145,211 of record CBDCFT010000012.1, read on the forward strand.
GCCTGCCGCCGCTCGCTTTGCGTTGCGCCGGCGATAGGCGGCGCACCGCCAACCACCATGCGCACCGGCATGCCGGCGGTATGCCCGTCGATACAAAAGAATGTGTGTTGTGTCATCAGTTAAGCTGTAAAAAACTAAGAGTATCCTATCGCATTAAAACCGGTTAGCGCGATAGGGCGTTAAATCAATGGACGGTTGGTCGCCGCAAACAAGCTCTTTAATCAACCGGCCTGTGGTAGGCGCCATGGTTAAACCGAGATGGCCATGCCCGAATGCATAAAAAACATTGCTGGCCCTGGCCGAACGGCTTATCACCGGCAGCGTGTCCGGCAGCGCTGGACGATGCCCCATCCATTCGCTACCGATGTTCTTATTCAATTTCGGCAAAACGCGTTGCGCTTTCGGTAACAACACACGCGCACGCCGGTAATCGGGTGGCGTGTTAAGTCCGGCCAACTCAACCGTGCCGGACACTCTTAAACCCATGTCCATGGGTGTAATAACGAAACCTTGTGCCGCATAGATCAGTTCACGCTTCAAGGTGATATCGGGTTGTGCGATAGTGACGTGGTAACCACGCTCGCTTTCCAACGGAATATTTTCATGTATTTGCTTGGCTAGTAAATGTGACCAGGCACCGGCAGCAATAACAATGTTGTCCGTTGTGTGGGTGCCTCGCTGCTCCAGTTTTACATTCGCAAGATTGTTTAAGTCCAGAATCAAACCCGACACATTGTCTTTAATGATTTGCCCGCCTTGTTTCGTGATCTCATCGGCGATTATTGTCGCGAAGCGATAGGGGTCGGACAAATGCGACCAGTGTTTAACCAACATGGCGCAGGCAAAATTCTTCGCAATGCCGGGTTCAAGGTCACATAGTTCACCGCCACTAACCAGCTCACACGCGACACCGTGCTCTCGTCGCAGTTGCCACTTCCATTGGTCTTCAACATATTCGCTTTGGTGGTCGTAGAGATACAACGCACCGACCTGATAATTCATCAACCGCCTTAAGGATTTGGTTTGCAGCAAGGGTTCAAAGTCAGAGTAGGTTCGGTCACACAATGCCGACATCGCTTGGCAAATGTTGCGCACCGATTCGCGTTTTCCAGCACGCATAAAACGCACCAACCACGGCGCGATTTTTGGCAAATACGACCAACGCAGTGCCAGTGGCCCCATCGGGTCGATCAACCAGCCCGGTACTTTCCACAACAAGCCGGGTGACGATAACGGGACGATCTCGGCGATACCTAAACCGCCAGCGTTACCGAAACTTGCTTCCAGCGCCGGTTCTTTCCGGTCTATCAGCGTTATCCGATAACCGCTGCGTTGCAGATACCACGCACAACACAGACCGACAATACCGGCTCCGACTATGGTTATCCGATTGTTTGAATTTCCGTCAACCAAGATGGCGATATGGTCTCAAGCAACAGAAAAAAATGAGCAGTATAATTAAATTGCATTCATTAGTTTAAATAATTCAGCCTACATTGAAACCATTTTCCGTTGCGAAGTTCGAGCACGATGGATTTGCGTTAATTAAAAATTACCTTGACGCCTCGTCTGTAAATAGCCTACGCCAATTATTTCCCAATAACGAACCCGGTCGTGCCGGTATGCGCAATCTGCTGGTTGATTTTCCCGAAGTTGTGAAGCTCGCGCAGTCACGCGCCCTTCGCTCCTTGGTCGAGCCGGTTCTAGGTGAAAACGCCGTCGCTGTTCGCGCTTAGTATTTCAACAAGACCTCCGAAGCGAACTGGCGTGTGCGCTGGCATCAGGATAAAACGATTGCGGTGAAATCAAGAGAGGATTTACTGGGGTACAAGGCCTGGTCAACAAAAAAATGGGGTTGTGCACGTTCATCCGCCGGAATCAGTCATGCAAGATATGCTGGCGGTGCGCGTGCATCTGGATGCATCAGGTGAAGACAGCGGTGGATTGCGAGTATGTCCGGGTTCGCACAAACAGGGAATATTAATGGCGGGCGAAATACAGGACATTGCGAATCAGGATAATAGTATCTGCCCACCTGCGGAATCCGGCGATGTACTGTTAATGCGTCCACTGCTTGTTCATTCATCGAAACGTTGCGTCTCGGCCCAAAGAAGGGTCGTTCACATCGAGTTTGCCGGCTGTGAATTGCCTGAACCTTTGCGCTGGCATAGGGCGATTCGGGCGGGTGCCTGATACATTATAATGCGCCTCAGCGTTACAAAGGGTATTAAGCATGACCGTACAAAGCACAATTGAACATAAGTTAACCGAAAAATTGCATCCGGTGCATCTGGAGGTGGTGAACGAAAGTAATATGCACAGCGTGCCGGAAGGTTCCGAGTCGCATTTTAAGGTAACGGCGGTATCGGATGAATTTACCGATAAAAATCTGGTGGCACGTCATCGTTTGGTAAACGACATTCTCGATGAAGAACTGCGCGGGTCGTTACACGCATTATCGTTGCACACGTTGACACCGGATGAATGGCTTGATCGCGCCGGTGCGGTGGAGGATTCGCCCGAGTGTCTGGGTGGTTCCAAAGCCGATCAATCGTAGTTTTAAGTTCGATATTGATAAAGCCGCCTGCCTGAGTCAGACAAATATTTCAATCTTGTGACGAGCGTGCCCGCGGCCCGTTCGCTCGGTTAAACTCTATAGCATGTTGAAGTTTGTCGATCTGGCCATACGCCGTGGCCCCCATCTGTTGTTTGAGCATGTCACGATGGATGTGTATGCGGGTGACAAGGTGGGGATTGTCGGCGCGAATGGCTCCGGTAAATCAAGTTTGTTTGCCTTGATTTTGGGTGAGCTCAAGGCCGATAACGGTGAAGTGTTCATTCCACGCGATATCATTATTGCGCACGTTGCGCAGGAGATCGAGGCGACGCAAAAACCAGCGATTGAATATGTGATCGATGGCGATGTCGAGTTACGCAACGTTCAGCGCCAACTCGCTGAAGCGGAATCTCAAACCGATGGTAAGCAGCAGGCGGAACTGCATGGCCGGCTGGAAGAAATCGAAGGTTATGCGGCCCATGCGCGGGCGGCGCGGCTGATGTCGGGTCTTGGGTTCTCGGATGAACAAACCACGCAACTGGTAGCGGCATTTTCAGGTGGCTGGCGCATGCGTTTGAACCTGGCGCAGGCATTAATGTGCCGTTCGGATTTACTACTGTTGGACGAGCCGACCAACCATCTGGATCTGGATGCGGTGATCTGGTTGCAGGACTGGCTACTCGCTTATCAAGGCACGTTATTGTTGATTTCCCATGACCGCGATTTTCTCGATGCAATCACGCGCTGCGTCGCGCACATTGATCGTCAGCGGGTAACACATTATGCGGGCAATTACTCGGCGTTCGAACGCCAACGCGCCGAACAGTTAGCTCGTCAACAGGCCCAGTACAACGAGCAACAGCGTGAGATTAAACACATGCAATCTTTTGTTGCGCGCTTTAGGTACAAGGCGAGTAAAGCGCGTCAGGCGCAAAGCCGGCTGAAGGCGCTGGAACGAATGGAATTGATCGCACCGGCTCATGTTGGTTCGCAATTTCGTTTTCAATTACGTGCGCCGGATAAGCTGCCCACACCGCTGGTGACGCTGGATAACGTGTCCCTAGGCTACGGCGAACAAATCGTACTAAAAGGCGTAAAGTGCGGTCTGCGACCCGGTGATCGTATTGGATTGTTAGGCCGAAATGGCGAAGGTAAGTCAACGTTAATAAAGTGCCTGGCAAAGGAACTGACGCCGATGACGGGTGATCTTGAATATGCGCAGGATTTCAAGGTGGGCTACTTTGCGCAACATCAGCTTGAGCAACTCGATACAGGGTCTTCTGCGTCGATGCATTTGCAGAGTGTGGATGCCAAAGCGACTTCGCAGCAACTATTGAATTATCTCGGTGGTTTCGGGTTTCGTGGCGAGCGTGTGGAGGAGCCGGTGAAACACTTTTCCGGTGGCGAAAAAGCGCGTCTTGTACTGGCTTTGCTGGTTTGTCAAAAACCGAATTTGATTTTACTGGACGAGCCGACTAACCACCTCGACATCGAAATGCGCCATGCGTTGACCGTAGCGCTGCAGGACTTCGGCGGTGCTATTGTATTAGTGTCCCACGACCGACACTTGCTGTGCACAGTTTGCGATGAGCTATGGCTGGTACATGATGGTCGGGTTAATTCCTTTGACGGCGATCTAGACTCCTATCCCGTATGGTTGGCACAACAACAGCGAAGCTCAATTGAGAAGAACCCAACTGCGCAAGCCACTACAAGACTTCAACAAACGAGTCGAAAAGAAGAACGCAGATTGCAGGCGCAAGCCCGCAAACGTGTTCAACCATTGCGGGACGAGTCAAAAAAATTAGAGAAAAAACTGGAACGACTGGCACAAAAACAAAACGAATTGGACGAACAATTATCCGATTCGTCGTTGTATAAAGATCAATCTAAAGACACGTTGATGGATTTAATGTGGAAACGAGCGCAAACGGCCAAAAGCATAGGCGAAATCGAGCAACAGTGGCTAGAGATCAATAGTGAACTGGAAGCTGCGGTAGATGATGGCCAGCGGTAAACGAAAGCGCTTTTCATGAATATTGCCATAAGAAGATTCCTTTGAAGTTTGGGATGTTTTATTGCGACAACACTCGTCAAATCTCGAAGCCAGCAAACTCTATAAGCTCGTAAATGACTCGGACCCAATTCGCCGCTATCGTCTTTGTGCTTAGCATCGCGACAAAGGCGACAATCATGGCGTCGCCCGCAACGCCAGCACCCGAAGGATATTCATGGATAGAAATGAAAGAGATCAACGGTGCGTTTCTCAAACCGGAGGGTTGGCATTTCTCCTTTAACAAAGGGAAGCTAATGGGTTCTTTTTCGATCTCGCAAGACAAACCCAGGATTGACGCATCCGTTGGTGTGCGATTTTTCGCTTACGCCGTAAGTAATTTATCAAAAATCGATTCAAGATTAGTATCGGAACGAATTCCTCAATATGTTGGCAGCATCAGTGGACACAAAGACTACGATTTAGCGTTCAGTGAAAACATAACTCGTGGATCGTATTCCGGCATGTCTATCCGCTATCAATTTGAAACAGTCGATGGTGCATTGATGCGACAACAAGCCTATCTTGCCGATGATGAGGCTGATTTATTGTTAGTGATTATCTTCGAAAGCCCAACGCAGCATTGGGACCAGTCTTGGGAAACGGGACGGGTTTTATTCGATAGTTTTATTCTAAACTAGTTCGCGAAATGTTTTATTTCCGCGGTTAACATTCATGGGATACAGTAAGCGGACTACCCCTTCCCCCTAACCCTCTCCCGCCGGGGGAGAGGGAGCAAAAATATTCCCCAACAAACTAACCCGCGGCAAGCTAAGGGGTATTGATAATGTAATTTTCGATCTCGCCCCAAGGGGTGGGGAATGCAACCCACAGAGATTAAAGGGGGAATAAATCGATTTTTGGGTTCTCCCCCGATCGCTTTTATATGGAGCTGATTTTACATTGATGAGTGCTGGCAAAAACACATAGTCGGATGCTAACGGTGACAAGCCACAAGGTAATCGTATCGGAGTTTCAAGCCTTGTGCGCACGCAGGTGACTTGGACATAATTCGCCGCTTTCCAGAACCACGGTCATTGCGCGCCATACTTCAATTTCGTGATCCAAAAACTCTTTGCCGATACGTTTGCGGAGATCGTTGTAGAGTTCGCCCGATAATGCCTGATGTTCTTGCGCCGCTAACGCTCGATACCATTCGTTGCGGTTTATGATATCAATATCCACGAAACCGGCACTTTGCATGGCATCCTGGTAACGCTGTTGCGAAGCCATGCCGAAGCCTAAATCTTCTGCTTCGACGTAATAGCGCAAAGCATCGGACATTGGCCCGTCATTATCGCGTAACCAGTCGCTGGCGCAAAACACACCGCCCGGTTTTAACACGCGATATATGTCGGCAAAGATCGCATTCTTGTCTTCAATATGAATAATAGAATCTTTGCTGAACACCACGTCGAATGACTCGTTGTCGAAGGGCAGTGAACCCGGTTCAATCGCACGGAACTCCAGAGCATCGGTTAACAATTTTTCCTTGGCCGTCGCTTTGCAACGATTTACTAGGCCATGGTCGACGTCTACACCAATAATTTTTGCAGGCTTATAATTTTCTGCGAGAAAAATATCAATCCCGCCGGCACCACAACCGATATCCAATATTGTTTTATCGTCAAGGTCGACGCCTTGCACTACTTTCGCCACTTCTTCCGAACCACCGGGTGAGAGATAACCTTCGCCCCATACGGCTTCCAGCAATGCCTGCAGTGATTCATCGTACTCTTGTTCGTGATCGCCAGTCATTGTTTATTTTCCTCGTCAGATGAGTGCCTGGTTCACAAGGGTGCGTAACTCAGGGCGTATTGGATATTTACTCGATGGCAGTAGTTGCGTTAAAAAAATCACACTGACATCTTCGCGCGGATCGATCCAGAAAACCGTGCTGGCCGCGCCGCCCCAGCCATACTCGTCTTTCGAGCACAGAACTTTAGTTTCAGCAGGGTCCAGTACGACGGCAAACCCAAGGCCAAACCCAATGCCTTCGTAAGACGTTTCGTTAAATGTCGCCTGACCCATGTCGGCCAGATCGCCTGGCAAATGATTGCAAGTCATGTACTCAACGGTTTTGCGCCCGAGCAAACGCACACCATCGAATTCTCCTTTGCGCCGCAACATTTCAGTAAAACGAAAATAGTCGTTTGCGGTTGAGACCAGACCCGCACCGCCTGAGTACGTTGTGACCTGCGATACAAAAGTAGTCTTGTCAGGAGACTCGAGAAGATTAAGCGGTTTATCTTTCGTGAATTCATATAATGCCGCCAGGCGTTTCGTGTTCTCGTTCGGCAATGTAAAGCCAGTATCACGCATACCGAGCGGTTCGGTTATTTTTTCCCGGATGAACTGGTCGAACGACTTCCCGCTAACGATTTCAACAACGCGTCCCAGCACGTCTGTCGAAACACCGTAATTCCAGCGCGTACCGGGTTCAAATTCCAATGGAATATCCGCGAGCCGGTTTACCACGGTTTCAAGATTATCGATGCTGTGATGAAAATCAGTCTGGCGCTCTACATACAGTTTCGCGACAGGTGTTTTATTGAGTAAACCATAAGTCAAACCGGACGTATGAGTGAGCAAATGATGCACAGTGATGTCACGACTGGCTGGTACGGTACGCATGGCGTCACCTCCGCCACCGTCGTAAATAAACATACTTTTGAACGCTGGAATAAACTCATAAACCGGATCACTGAGCTGGAAATGTCCGTCTTCCAGCGACATCATGATGGCAACCGATGTTAGCGGTTTGGTCATGGAATAAATGCGAAAAATCGTATCCTCGGTGACAGGTAAATTATTCTCGAGATCACGTCGGCCACAGGTTTCCAGGTATTCGATTTCGCCACCTCGGGCGACTAACGTCAGTGCCCCCGCCAGCTTGCCTGAGTCAATATAGCGCTGCATCCACGGACGGATCCTTTGCAGCCGATCAGGGAAAAATCCGGTTTTGTTCTTGCGCGCACTGGCTGTCATCGTTAGTCGTTACTTTTTCGAGAATCCCGAATTGTATTACACCAGTGCTATATTTCAGCTAAAATATCGTCCGTAGTATTGTGATCCTTAACGCCTTTAGTAGCTTTTGGAAGCCAGATCATTATTTTGTCCACCAGGTATTTAAATCACAACAAAGATTGCAACCACGATAGCCGTATGTCCCTCAGTGTATTCCTTTGAGTAAATCAAACCTAACAAACCCTGAAGTGCATGAGTTACTCGAGCGCGCGCAGAAAAAGGTCGAAAAAGGAAACTTAATCGCGCCTCCTGGTGACAACGCACTCGAGATTTATAGAGAGGTGTTGGAAAAAGACCCGGACAATAGCGATGCGTTGGCGGCGTTGGTTAAGATAAAAGAACATCTGGCAACGGTAGTCGAAAGTTTCGACACTGAAAATGGTTCATCCTCTGCCCAGGAACAAGCTGCCGACAATACGTCAATGGCGGAGGTTTCACAAATCAACGCCGACACGGAATCCTCCGGTGTTAGATCACGACTGATTTCGCCGCTCGGAATCGCGGCAGCTGTTATTCCTGTCATGTTGGTTGCCGCATATTTTTACTTTTCAGATTCCGACTCCATTAATACCGACATTAAAGTGGCCGACGAGGCACTACCAAAAGACAATTCCGTCGATCCGATTGATCCGGTAAATCCGACTATTGATATCCCCGCCACTATGGAAGATCCAGCTGTAGCCACACAATCGGAAACGAATTTTGAGTTTACATCTTCAGTTGTTCCGGCCACTCAGACTGATGAATCAGAAAATGAACTCGCGGAAGCAAAAATTCAGGCAGATGAGATAGACAAAGCCGGTGACGAAAACGTTGACGACGTTTCGATTGCAGCACCCATGGCCGAAGTGGCTCCGGTCGACGATTCCGTTGATGTTGCTGCGACGGACACAACATATCCAGCAGATGCGGATGCCACGGCCGATACATCCGTCGTTGCAGACTCGGTGTCCGAAGAGCCAGAAAATGAACTCGCAGAAGTAAAAAATCCGGCAGATAAAATAAACAAAGACAGTGAAGAAAACGTTGACGACGTTTCGATTGCAGCACCCATGGCCGAAGTGACTCCGGTCGACGATTCCGTCGATGTTGCTGTGACGGACACAACATATCCAGCAGATGTGGATGCCACGGCCGATACATCCGTCGTTGCAGACTCGGTGTCCGAAGAGCCAGAAAATGAACTCGCAGAAGTAAAAAATCCGGCAGATAAAATAAACAAAGACAGTGAAGAAAACATTGACGACGTCTCCACCACAGGACGCAAGGTTAAAGTGGATACGGTCGACGATTCTGCCAATGTAGCTGCGACGGAAACGACATTTTCAGCAGATACGGGTGCTACGGTCGATACATCGGGAAAAGTTGAAAGTACGACATCGTCGGGTTCAATATTGGCAATCACTGAGTCATCAAGCGATTCACCTGATGCAACAGAGGCGGTGACCGAACCAGTGACGGATCAAATTAACGGGACAGGCGAATACGACAGGGAACCGGATTTCGAATTACCTTCAGACGTACCTCTGGAAATGTCCATAGCACAGTCGGTAGTAACGCAAAACGTCATGGAACCGGTTCCGACAAACGAAAGTACCGGCGAAAGTACTGATGTAGTTGTTTATCCCTATGATTCCGGTGAAATTTTGCAATCGCCGGATCTCAGTACCTCCGACTTGCAAGTGGTCGAGACAGAACAATCGGAGATCGCAATAAATGATGCGGAAAACACCGACGTTTATGATGAAGAATCTTTAGAACAAATATTAACCGGCGCGCACGAAAAAGACGGTGAAGATGCCGATATCGTGTCGAGTGAGTCAGAATCACTGCCCGGCAACAATAACGAAACTCCCGATTCCATTGAACCCGTTCAAGCTGTCGATGCTTCCGCTACGAAAGCAGAGCAGGTAAGTGTAGAACCGACACGAGATAACGAGAATAGCGATGAGATTGAAAACTCTCAGGATATACAGATTGCCCAGGCCGAAGATGACGCTACGAGCGAGCGTGTTGAGGAGATCGTCATAGCCGTTTTGGAGAAAGAGAAATCCAAAGAGGTAGATGTAAATGAGATCACAGGTGAGCAAACAGACGCGCTACTAGACGAGACACAGCGCGATTCCGCTGCGGGTGTCGAGGACGAAACCAGAAGGCTGGAAGAAGGGGTTGATAGATCCGTGTTTGCAGTTGATCCGCGCAGTGCTGAACTAATTGCCGCCGTTAAATTCAATCAACTTGAAACAATTGACGATTTAATAGGCAGCGGCGTCAGTATTAACGCTGCTGATGAGAATGGCGACAATGCGCTTATATATGCTGCCTGGGATGGTAAAAACGACACCATTCGATTTTTACTTGACCGCGGTGCGAATTTAAATCACAAAAATAATATCGGGTGGAATGCGCTATTGAGCGCAGTGACAGCTGGTCATATTGAGACGGTTAAAGTGCTGTTGGCCGAAGGCGCTGATGTTCACTTTACCACCATGGGTGGCAAGAGCGTGTTAATGGCTGCCGCGCGTAACCAAAGACCTGAAATAGTGAAGTTGCTGCTACGATCCGGTGCAAAAATTAATCAAGTCAATAATGATGGGTGGAGCGCTTTGTTTTACGCCGTGTGGTATGGTTTTGAAGATATCGTATCCATTTTAATGGAGAACGGCGCAGATCTGTCCATTCGCGATCACGTCGGAAATAGTGTAACTAATGTTGCAAATAATCGAGGTCACAGTAAGTTACTAAAGCTACTGGTTGACAGCGCGTAAGCGGGTTACGGTCAGTTCGTACTTCCGATCTCGAGTTCCAGTACAACCAGCTTTTTATCAATTGCAGTGGACAGTTGAGCATAGCCGCTCACTTTCTCAGCATTCTCTTTATTTTTGAAATATTCAGGGGTTATTTCTCCCGTTAGCAATGCGGGATGTTCCGGACAATAATCTTGACTAATGCTTGAACCCAATGGTTCGCCACACAATGTGACCATGATGTTTTCATCTGTCGAAGAAAAAGTTTTCAACATAACTCGTTCTACTTTCTCAGGTAGATTCCGGTAGGAAATCGCAAACAGAATTTTACTATCAGAACTCTGCGCTCGAAGTTCTCCATACTCCGAGCTGGTGATCAGCGGTAACGAGGGTGTCACTTCTTCGCCCCAGACAGGTGTTACAGCGATGAACAACATTACACATATAACCATCTGCATCGCTTTAAACGTCACCAGGGAGTTCATGTTAACGTCCTGTATACAATAATGGGTAAAAATCGTCATGCTTCTTGGGTTATTGATTTATTACGTTTATGGCGCCAAAATCCGACAATAGACCAAATTAAACAATAGAGGGTAAGGCAATGCAAATTCGTGTATTTGTTATTTTAGCTATGTGTCTGGCAGTTTCTTCCTGTACGTCAAAGCTGACCAATGAAGACCTTGTTAGTGAATTTGAGCGGCTAAATTTTCAGACAATGGAAGATGAACGGGGTGTGGTCGTTTTAGTGCCTGATGTGTTTTTTGAGTTTGGAAAATTTGACTTAAGTGATGAGGCTCGTGGAAAGTTGGAGATTATTTCAAATGTTATAAACAGCAACACCTCAGACACACGAAAAATCCTGGTTGAAGGCCATACGGATTCCCGGGGAACGGAAGAATTTAATATGAATCTGTCGAGAGAGCGTGCCGAAACTGTAACGAATGAATTGACTTTCGGAAATGTTCGGCCTGACAGGGTAGTGACAGAATGGGTAGGTGAGTCTAGACCGATAGCTCCAAATGAAAACGCAGACGGATCGGACAATCCGGAAGGCCGTCAGGCAAATCGTCGTGTTGAGATTGTCATACTAAATCCATAACAACGCCGTACATGTCTTAATTGGCGTGAACCCGGTATTTGATCAATGGTGTTGGAAAAGTGAGTCGGGTTATGCCAAATAGGCTTCTCACGATCAGAGAGTGCTGTATTGAATTACACTGACAACGACCTCGTGTTTAAACGCGAGACAACGATCAATATTCCGGGACTGTCGGTAGATTTAGATGACTTTCTTCGCGAATCCATTAGCACAGCGGCGGCAACGCTACCGGAAAGCGGCATTATCGAAGTGGTGAATTACGGTAGGGAGCGCGATGGGTTGATTCCTTTTTGGGTCGGCGAAGGCGATGTGCCGACACCGGCATTCATCTGTGATGCCGCGATCGAAGCATTGCGTGCAGGTGAGACCTATTACACGTACCAGCGCGGTATTCCCGAATTGCGCGAAGCAATAGCGCGTTATCATCAGCGGCACTTTCAAATTGATCTCGACCCCGGGCGTGTCATCGTCACTGCATCCGCCATGCAGGCGATGATGGAAACCATGCAGACCCTGGTCGGTGCGGGTGACGAGGTTATCGTTATCTCGCCGGTGTGGCCGAACATTTATGCCTGCATCCACATGCAACAGGCGGTGGCGCGTTCAGTGCCTTTGTATACCGAAGATAATGAATGGCGTCTCGATCTTGAAATGTTGTTTGATGCGGTTAATGCAAAGACCAGGGCGATCTATGTCAATACGCCGGGGAACCCGACCGGTTGGGTGATGGCAAAACAAGACATGATCACGTTGCGTGATTTTGCCCGCGAACGCGGTTTATGGGTTGTCGCCGACGAAGTGTACGGAAAATTCGTTTATGACCATACCGCGGCGCCTTCCTTTCTTGAGATCATGCAAGCGGATGAACGTCTGATTGTTACCAATAGTTTCTCCAAAAACTGGGCGATGACCGGCTGGCGCGTCGGTTGGGCGGTCATTCCCAAGGGTTTGGGTCAGGTGTACGAAAATCTGGTGCAATACAATACCTCCGGAGTGGCGTCGTTTTTACAGAAAGGATGCGTAGCGGCGATTGATAATGGCGATGAGTTTATTCAGCAACAAGTATCGCGTTGCCACACAAGTCGTGACGAGATATGTGAACAATTGCAGTCCGTACCCGATGTGCGTCTCATTAAGCCCAAAGGGGCGTTCTATTTATTCTTTAGAGTTGATGGTGAGTCCGACAGCGTAAATCTTGCTAAACGATTGGTCGACGATGCAAACGTTGGTCTGGCACCAGGTACCGCCTTTGGCGCGGGTGGCGAAAGTTATGTACGACTATGCTTCGCGCCGTCGCCGCAGACCTTGCGCACGGGTGTTGAGCGAATAGTTGAGGCACTTGGATAGTCGACCGGGCTAAGGCTGATAAAAAGTCAGGCCATCAATATCATCCGGGTTTTGTTTGCGCCCACGCAGCTCGATGACATTCCGGTCCGGGTCGCGTACGAAAACCGAAACATGCCCATCGTTAGATTCTATTGGGCCAAAGGTCACAGGGCCTTGCGTAATTTCTATTTTATTCCGGTTTAAGGTGTCGATAGTTTCTTTAATTGAGGCCACACGCAAGGCAATATGGGTGATACCGGTGTGCTTGGTATCGACATCCATGAGAACGTTTTTACCATCGACCGGTTCGATACCGTTAACGATTAAATTCAACTCAACATCGTGTTGATTTTTTAGAATAACCACGGCATCGAACTCAACTTCGGTTAACACCTCGAAGCCCAGCAACTGGTAGAACGCAATCGCTCTTTTGGCATCGGCCACGCGAATGCCGACATGATCGACGGCTTGGACTTCAATCATCGTTTGCGTCCCGATCAAACGTCAGGGCCGGCGATGTGTGCGCCGTTTTCGATTCCCGCTGCTGTTATCTTTTGTTCGAGCAAGACTGACGACCAGATTACGGCCGTTAAAATCCTCGCCATTCAACTGGAGGGCCGATTTGGCGGATTCCTCACTCGTATACGTAACAAAGCCAAAGCCCCGTGATCGTCCCGAGTCTTTATCGATGATCAACTTGACCTCGGTAGTATCGCCTAATGCGGCGAATTTTTCTTGCAGTTCATCTTCCGATACGGCAAACGATAAGTTACCGACGTACAATTTTGTTCGTTTCATTTAACCTAACGTCTTGATCTAAACTAGCATAGTTAAGACGTCACCCGAACGCACCATCCTGCAACGGGAATGACATGTCTAACCTCCGAGCGTGGAATTATAGTCTAAACGCAGCCGTTTATCCCAAACCTGATACAAAATAGTGTGCGGGTTTTTTTGAGACGGACTTGTGAAGCATAAATAGGATAAGATAATTCGCATGCGGGATACTCGAAACACCGGCGACTCAATTATGCGTCCAACTCCTCCGGGAATTGGCGAATCGATAGATACAGGCTTGCAAATTGACATCACTGCGTTGATCGATTCGGTTTTGCGTCATCGACTGGAATCACCCGTTGTGCGAACGGCGACCGCGCATCAACTGCAAGTCGCGCTGCCACGGTCGATACCCGATGTGGGCATGGATTTTGACGATGTTGCGATGGAAGTGAAGTCCATTGTTGAAAATTATATGCGCAAGAATTCCCATCCGGGGTTTTATGGTTATATTGCGTCACCGGCATTACCCACTGACCCCGCTTCCCATGCACTGACGGCCGCATTGAACCAGAATGTTGTCGGTTATCCTGGCGCGCCGGGAGCAGCGACAGTGGAACGCACAGTGATACGTTGGATGATTGAACTCATGGGTTATCCATCATCTGCCGATGGCGTTTTTCTTAGCGGTGGCTCAATGGCCAATTTCTCCGCTTTGGTTGCCGCAATGTATGACAAGCTGGGTGTCGATGCGATAAATGAAGGCTTGTTGGGCAATTGCCAAAAAGGGCAACCGATAATACTTGCCGCTTACTCGGTTCATTTCTCCATCCAACGTGCAGCCGTATTGCTTGGCATTGGAAAAAATAATGTTAAAACAATTGCGACGGATGAGCATTTTCGATTGCAGGCGGGTGCGCTCGACAGAGCGCTGTACGAAAGTGAGCAAACCGGCGAGTTACCGTTTTGCGTTGTCGCTACCGCCGGTTCGACAACGACTGGCACGATTGACCCGCTCGATGAAACTGCGGATGTATGTCGGCAACATGATGTCTGGTTTCACGTGGATGCGGCCTATGGTGCCGCGGCGATGATGAGCAAAGCGTTGCGTCCACAACTCAATGGAATCGAAAAAGCCGATTCTATTTCCATGGATCTGCACAAGTGGTTTTACATGGCGTTCGATGGATCGATACTTTTATATAAAAATCCCGATAGCGCGCGTCAGGTATTCTTCCAGCAGTCCGACTATGTGCAGTTTCCGAAGGAAGGAACACCGGAACAACATATGTTTTTTCATTTAAGTCCCGAGCTATCACGCCGCTTTCGCGCCTTGCCTGTGTATATTGCTCTGCGTTATTACGGCATCGAACGTCTGGGGCGAAACGTTTATCATAATGCCGAATGCGCACGCTACCTGGCGGCATTGGTCAAAGACCACGTCAATCTTGAATTGCTTAACGAACCGGAGCTATCGATCTGTTGTTTTCGTTTTGTCGATTCGGCTTTGAGTGCTGAGCAAACGGATGCAGCGAATACAGCAATCCGTCAAAAACTGGAGCAGGAAGGTGACTTCTATTTGTCGCCGACGGATATCGCAGGCCGGCCCGCATTGCGAGTGTGCGTATGTAGCCATACTACAAGAGCGGAGCACATGGAACAGTTGATAGACGCAGTCATTCGCATTGGTCGACACCTTACAAGAGAGCAAAACATTGACTAATTCGCTTCCCGCGCACTGGTATACGGATGAGAAAATTTATCGTAGAGAACGCGACCACATTTTTGCGAAAAACTGGTGGTTGCTCGGGCCGGAACATGATCTGGTTTTGCCCGGCGCATATGTCTGCGATGTGATCTGCGGTTGGCCGGTGTTCGTGCTGCGCGGCGAAGACGGTCAGCTGCGTGGGTTTCATAATGTGTGTCGTCATCGTGCATCGGCGTTGCTGGAACAAGGGGTGGGTTGTGCTCGCGAAATACGTTGTCCGTATCATGGCTGGCTTTATGATTTGAATGGCAGGTTAATCAAGACACCGAACTTTGGTGATGACTCTATAGTAACGAACAACCAACATAATCTTTTTCCGATCCGGGTCGATACCTGGCGCGGTCTTGTATTTATCTGTATCGATCACGCGGCGCCGGAGTTGCACGGTTGGTTAGGCAGCGCAGATAAACTTTGCCAGTCGTTTCCCTCACTGGCGGCACTGGACTATCACGGCGAATTCGTTGTTGAAGGCGATGCGAACTGGAAGACTTATTGCGATAACACGGTAGAGGGTTATCACTTGTCCCTGGTGCATCCACGTTTAGCCAAGTCGCTGGCGAAAGGCGCGGTGGACATTAAATCATACAATGACGGACGTGTGGTTGCGTTTCATGTGGACTACGGCAGCGGCAGTGATGGCGCAAGTCTGCGTGGCCAGGAAGGTTTATGGTTGTACCTGTTTCCAGGTTTTCAGTTGGTCGCCGGCGCGACAACATTCAAAGCCGAACGCGTCGAACCACTCGGGCCGCGTGCATTGCGATCGCGCAACTGGGCATGGTACCGCGACTTATCCGATAGTGATCGGCAGGACGCGTTCGATTGGGCGCGGCAAATCGTGCAGGAAGACCTTGGCGTTTGCGAAAAAGTCCAACACAATCTTGATGCCGGCGTGTTCATCTCCGGTCCCTTGTCTCCGGCGCAGGAGAGTTACGTCATTCGCTTGCAGGAGTTGGTGTATTCCGCACTCGAGAATGACAACAGCAAAAATTCGCAATAAGTGTTGACGGGAAAATCCGGATTCCGTTCGTTAGAACCGAATTCAAAAACGCCTTTTTGAGATAGACCCTGGAAGTGACGGCTTTCCTGCTTGCGCTGACCGCAGCGATCCTATTTGGCATCTCAGGCGTGACCGCGAAACGTGGCCTCGCACACGCCGATGCGCATACAGGTTCGCTGGTGCTGCTGGCGACGGTAGTGGGTATTTACTTGCTCTGTTCTCCGCTGTGGATGCAATCGGGCGACTGGTTCAGCGCAGGGTTTTGGGTGTTTGTATTGAATGGCTTTTTGCATCCCATGCTCTCCATGTATTTCGCGCTCGAAGCACACGCCCGCGCTAATCCAACCGTCGCAGCGACATTTACTTCCACTGCACCGTTGTTTGCTGCGGTGACGGCGATATTGTTTCTTGGCGAACAAATAAATCTGATCATTGGGTTGGGTACGTTATTAACCGTAGCCGGTGTGATGGCATTGTCCTGGACCACCCAAGGTGTTACCAGACTCATGCGCATTACATTATTGTTTGCCAGTGGCGCGGCTTTGATTCGTGGTTTGAATCACACCGTCGGCAAATGGGGTTTGAATCTTTTGCCCAACGTGTTTATGGCGGGTTTTGTTTCATTTTCCGTCGCGCTGATCGGCGGCCTGATACTTTATCGCGTGCGTCACGGTCGCATGCCTTCACCCGTACCGAGACTTGGACTGCATTATTTGATCGTCACCGGAGCGTTGATTGCGGTTGCAATTGTGTGCATGTATGGCGCGCTGGGTTTGGGCCAGGTTGTTGTCGTGTCGCCCGTCGTCGCTTCTTATCCGTTGTTTACATTGTTAACAGCATTGTTGATCGGGCAGGAACGCCTGTCGGCGAAACTGGTCGCGGGTGTTGTTCTCGTTGTGACCGGAGTCATGGCAATCAGTTTGTCTAATTCTTTCTAACCAATTTTCAAGCGCGTTATACTGCGCGAAAAAATTTCCGATATCACCCAGCGAAAACTTGTGAACACGATTGCCCAGATGGTTGGTGACAAACGACGCGACATCATAGTCGTCACCGTTTCGTTAACCATTGCCGCGTTAATTCATGGTTTGACCATGCCCTTATTATCGCTGGTGCTGGATCATCAAGGCACCAGCAACACTCTGATCGGTATCAGCACGGCGGTGCAGTATCTTTCGGTTTTCGTGATCGCGCCGTTCGCACCGAACCTTATGCGCACCATCGGCCCGGCCTGGATGATGTTATGGGCCATAATTACGATGGCGTTCGTATTGCTATTATTTCCACTGATCGTTGACGTATGGGTATGGATGCCGTTGCGTCTGGTGTTAGGCGCCACATCCGCCATGCTCTGGATTGCGGGTGAAGCCTGGGTCAATCACACCACGGAAGAAAAGGTGCGTGGCCGTGTCATCGCCGTTTACACCATGGTCACGGCGGCGGGTTTTGCCATTGGGCCATTGATTATCACCGTTACCGGCAGTGTTGGCTGGGCGCCATTTATTATGTCTGCGTGTATTATTCTTCTGGCTGTTATTCCATTAGCTTGGGTGTTGGGGAATGCGCCACGTTTACAAGGCGGCAGTAACGCACCGTTAATAAAATACCTGCGTCTTGCACCTGTCGGACTCATCGTCTATCTCACCTTTTCCATGACCGATGGTATTTTACTCACCTTTTTACCCTTGTATGGCAAGCAGGCGGGCTTGGCAGAAGCCGATGCGATATTGCTGCTGACTGTTATGGCGATTGGCGTTATTGTATTTCAGTGGCCGGTTGGCTGGCTGGCGGATCACATGAATCGAATGTTGTTAACCGTCATCGCGCTGATGCTGATGTTTGTCCTTTCCTGCGGCATGCCTCATGTGATCGCACATTCGCCGTGGAACGCGCTCTACGCGCTCGTGTTTGGTGGGGTGTTCGGCGTGTTGTACACCATGCCCATGGTGATGCTAGGTCATCGGTTCAAAGGCGCGGATCTGGCCGCCGCCGCAACCGTGTTTGGCATCATGTTCAGCGTGGGTTCGGTCATCGGGCCGCCAGTCGGCGGTTTAGCCATGGCACATCTGGGTGAACACGGTTTAGCCATTTCGCTCGCGCTTATTTATCTTGTATTTTTACCGCTGCCCATTTATGGATACATTCGAAAACACCTCGCATAAGAATGTCTAATACAAGAATTTTAATAGTCCAGTCTAACGCTGAAATAGCGAGAGTCATCGTTCACGAAAGATTTCCTGGTTGTGCGATTCGAACCTGCACCCGGTTGGATGAACTTGAACACATCATCACCGAGTTTCAACCTGACTGTGCGCTGATGTACAAGTTGGATGGTTTTACCCCCGAGAAACATCAACCATTGTTCAATTGCGAAACCTTAAAATGGGCGCACAACGGTGGTGTTGGCATCGACCACCTGCCGAAGTGGGATACAAACAAGTTGACCGTCACCAATGGCTCCGGTGTATTGGCGGATTTCATGGCGGAATATGTCACCGGCGCATTGTTAATGGCAAACATCCGGTTTCCGCAGTATTTCCGCCAGCAACAACAACACGTATGGGAAATGCGCGATTGGCGGTCGGTCATCGGCCAAAACCTGCTCGTTATAGGACTGGGTAATATAGGCCGTAGAGTAGCTATTAGAGGTAAACAACTGGGTATGAATGTGACGGGTGTGCGTTCAAATCCGGAACCGGTCACTGGTGTCGATAAGATATTTACTACGGAGCAGTTGCTTGATGCCGTACCCGATGCGGATTTTGTGTGCGTGCACGTTGCATCCACACCAAAAACCCGGCACATGATTAGTGCTGAAGTTCTTGGCGCTATGAAACCAGGTGCGTTGTTAGTCAATACCGCGCGTGGAGGAGTGGTCGATCAGATTGCGCTAACCAAAGCGCTGCAGGAAAAGAAAATCGCCGGAGCGGTACTCGATGTCACCGAACCCGAACCGCTGCCAAAAGACGATCCGTTATGGGACCTCGACAATGTAGTGATAACACCTCATATGTCCGATGCAGTATCGGACTGGGAAGAACGCTTCGCGCATTATTTTTGCGAGAACCTGCAACGCTTTATCGATGGGCAACCGCTGGAAAATATTGTCGATCCTGAAAGAGGTTATTAGCAATACCTCATTTCGGTCTCCCGTGGCGGAACTTCATAAAGCAATCAATTTAACTTCTCTTCCCAACGGGAGGAGGTTAGGGATTTAGCCCCCATCCTGGCCTTCCCCCGTTGGGGGGAAGGAAATTTGACTCCCCCTCCCGTCAGGAGAGGGTTAGGGATTCAACCCCGCCCTTCCTCCGCAGGAGTAAGGAAATTTGATTCCCCCTCCCAACGGGAGGGGGTTAGGGGGAGGGGGAAGGAATTACCTTAATCGCAATAACCGGCGATCATTCTGAATGCGCGCGCCGCATGAAAGAAACAAAAATAATTTTAATGTAGCCAGATCTCGCGGATTTTCAATTATTCTGCCATCGCCAGGAGTGAAATGACCAAGCAATCTCTATATTATTGTCGATCAGACGTAGAACGACCGGCGTTATGACACTGTGTACCGGGACTCCGAAACGATCTCTCGGTTCTCCTTTCAGTTTTCGAATCAACAGTGGCGAACTTGTTACGACAACAACTTGAGCAACAGAACAAACATTGGCCTGGGAAGTCTACATAATCGAAACCGTATCCGGTAAATACTACACCGGCATCGCAACCGACGCCGAACGCCGTTTTAAAGAACACAAAGAAGGCGGAGCGAAAGCCGCTAAATACTTTCGCACTGACCCGCCGCAAAAAATAATCTATCGCGAGCAATGTGCAAACCGCTCACAAGCCAGTCAGCGTGAAGTACAGATCAAGTCTTTAACACGCAAACAAAAACTGGCGCTGGTGAATAGAACATCATAAGATTTATATCCACATTGCGTCTGGCGACGGGGAAAGAAGGGGACAATAATTGAGAAAAATCGACCGCATCATAAAACTCCACCAACTACTGACCTCGCGGCGAACCCCGATCACGATAGTGCAAATATGCGAGCGTTTGGAATGCTCTGCACCCACGGCTAAACGTGTAATCAACGAAATGCGAAATCTGTTGAATATGCCTGTGGAATACGAGTCCCGGCGTGGCTATATATTGAAAGATCACGGCGAAAGTTTTGAACTGCCGGGGCTGTGGTTCAACGAGTCGGAACTCTATGCTCTACTTACCACCCACCACTTGCTCAAAGGAATACAGCCGGGATTACTCGAAGAGCAAATTCAACCGCTGCGCAATCGGTTGGATAAATTGCTCAAACAAAAAGAACTGGGCAGTGGAGAAATCGATGAACGCGTTCGCATCATTCCGATGGCGGCGCGCCCGGTCGATCTCGATAAATTCAGAGCCGTTGCAACCGCCCTTGTTAAACACCGCCAAATACACATGTTTTATCATGGCCGTGCGCGCGATGAAAATACCGAACGAAATGTATCCCCACAACGCCTGATCTACTATCGGGGAAACTGGTACCTCGACGCATGGTGCCATCTAAGAGAAAGTATTCGCAGTTTTTCTATAGACCGGGTCGAACCAAGAAGTATTCTAAAGAAAAAGGCTAAAGAGATTGACGAGGAAGTGCTGGAAAAATATTTAGCTGAAAGCTATGGCATTTTCGCGGGCCGGGCGACAAAGATGGCTTTGTTGCGTTTCACCGGCCACGCTGCGAAATGGGTGGGTGACGAACAATGGCACCCAAAACAACAAGTAACATTCCACAAAGATGGCAGCCTGGAATTGACCATTCCCTACAACCATCCGGAGGAACTGACAATGGACATACTAAAATACGGACCTGATGTCGAAGTTATCAAACCACTGACTCTCAGAAAAGCAATCGCCAAACGACTACGCAACGCCGCCAGTCAATATAAAAAATAGTTTGCTGTATCAACTACCACCCGCAGAGCGGGTGGTATGGTGAAAGCCCCCAAAGGGGGCTGTAGTCACAATCCTGCCAATCTCAGTTGCTCCTGACGCTTCTCTTCTCGTTCCTGATTCTTAATGTAGGCGCGAATCATCTGTTCGTCTAATCCAACTGTACTCACGCAATATCCACGAGCCCAAAAATGACGACCTGTAAAATTCCTTCTCACTTGCAGATAGTCCCTGAATATCCGTATCGCCGACTTCCCCTTTAAAAACCCTATCGTATTCGCCACGCTATACTTTGGCGGGATCATGAGCAGCATATGGATATGATCTCTCATCGCATAGCCCTCGATTAGCTCGATTCCTTGCTGGCGACATAACTCGCGCAGAATCCCTCCGATGTCTTTACGTAATGTCCCGTATAACGATTTCTTACGATACTTGGGGACAAATACAATGTGATATTTGCAATAATGTCTAACGTGAGCTTGGCTTTGCCACTCTCTCATAATGGCCTCCTATCGAACTTGCCGGTTCAAAGGAGGCCAATTTTCTACCCCGCACGCCCTTTCGGCTGAGCCTTTTCGTGTCTCACCGCCATAGGCGGTGGTTTACCTATATGTAATTAAGGAAGGTCTGATCAATTGGTGAATTTACCGGTTTTCAAAAGATAAAATGACCGTTATGCGATTTGTTGTATACAGATCAGAGATTCATCCATGAGTTGCCTGATGTTTTGCTTTGATCTATCGGTGTTAACGACGACTGGGTTCATTTAGACGCAACTGGCCTATGGCGATGCCGCTAATCGGTTCTTCGACATCACCAAATTGATCAAGGTGCATTGCATAAACACCCCAGTTCGCATTCTTGTCTAGTCCACGATACCGGACCTTGCGAAACCCGAACTGTCGTTTCATCACATGAAACGTGTGCTCCACCTTCGCGCGTACTTTCGACTTGGATCGGTTCTTTGACTTCTCCTCATCACTCAACTTGTCATTTCTCGATCCCTTCTTCTGGGTATAGTCTTTGGCATTCGGGTCCTGTTCTTTCAGCACCTCTTTTTGTCCACTATACGCCGAGTCCCCCCAGACCTTCGTCTCTTCCCCGTGCAACAGGTCTTCCAGTACCTGTGAGTCATGGGTATTGGCCGAGGTTACCGCCACCGAGTGAATCAGCTTGCTTTGGCTATCCACCCCAATA
Organism: Arenicellales bacterium; assembly: GCA_965216365.1. Classification (GTDB taxonomy): domain Bacteria; phylum Pseudomonadota; class Gammaproteobacteria; order Arenicellales; family CBDCFT01; genus CBDCFT01. The sequence goes on from CBDCFT010000012.1 coordinate 167,689, forward strand.
TGCGTCTTCATCCCAAAGTACCATTGATTCCCCTTCTTCGTCGAATGCATGTCCGGATCCCGCTCCTTCTCCTTGTTCTTGGTCGAGGTCGGCGCTTCGATCAAGGTCGCGTCCACAATCGTCCCCTTCGACACGAACAATCCGTTCTCCGTCAAATACGCATTGACCAGATGAAACAACCGCTCTCCCAGATCATGCTCTTCCAGAATATGACGAAACTTGCAGATCGTCGTCTCATCCGGTGCCGGCTCCCGTCCCAGATCAATATGGGCAAACTCCCGTAACACCGGCATATCGTACAGCGCTTCTTCCATACCCGGATCAGACAGATTAAACCAGTGCTGCATAAAGTGAATTCGCAACATCCGTTCAATCCCAATGGGGCGCCGGCCACTGCCTTGAGGCTGCGGATAATGCGGCTCAATCACTTGGCTCAGCTCCTTCCAGGGAATGATTTCATCCATCTGGGACAGAAACTTTTCTTTCCGGGTGGCCTTGTTGTACTTGGCAAACGTGCCTTCGGCTAATGTCGTCTGGCGCATGAAATAAGCTTCTCTTAAAACAGGAATCTTATTATCGCAAATTTCGTGTTTTAATCAGAGTTTCCTTAAGTATTGGCATTCGCCAGCAAACCGTCGCATAAAAAACGAAAACTCATGAAGGAAGTAAACACGACAACCTTGATTAAACTCGCCGGTGCCGCCGCCTATAAACGGGGGGAAGCCTACTTTCACGAAGGCCGTGTGGGCGAATTGCGCATCAAGGGCAATACCATTACCGCCGATGTCAGCGGGACAGAGGTCTACCAGGTCACACTCAAACATACCCTGAGAATATTTGAAGGAAGTTGCGATTGTCCGGCATCAGAGGGTTTTGATTTTTGCAAGCACTGCGTGGCGGCATCACTGAAGTATCTTGAGCAAAGACAAACCCGGGAAGAATTGCACGACAGTAAAGGCGAGGAGCTATTGAAAAAATACCTGTCGAGTCTGGACAAATCCGAACTCGTCAGGGAGCTGGAAGAACTGATCGAGGACGACAGAGTGTTGTACGATAAATGGATGCTTAAAGCGCAGGCCGCCGCAGGCAAGCTGGACCATAAAGCATTCAAAAAAAGCATCACCCGCGCCATTCCGTACAACCGCCACCTCTACCGTTACGCCGAAGTCAGGAATTATTTTACCGGCGTGGAAATGATCGTGGATAAACTCGCCGAGTTTGCGTCTCAAACCGATCCCAAGCAAACATTATCTTTGGTTGACTATGCATTGCAACGTATCAACAAAGCGCTGGAGACAGTAGACGACTCCGGAGGTTATCGCTTTTACAGCGTAGAAACACTGGGCGAATGCCACGTTCAAACACTGGCGCGTGTCGACTGGCCAGCAAAAAAACGCGCCGCATACCTGCTGGAAATATATCTCGGCCCCCACGATGACCTGTATCCGCAGATTCCCGACCATTACCCGGCCGCGCTCACCGATGCTGGCCTGCAGGCTTTCAATGCGGAGCTGCAATCCAGATGGGATCAACTGCCGCCGCTTGCCCGGAGCAGTTCGCGCGCGGATATCGATTGGGAAACAAAGTGGCAATACCAGCGTATACAGCGTCCCCTGCTGATTGCAGCCGAATCAAGGGGAGATGTAGACACACAAATTGAACTCTTAGCTAAGACTGCCGTTAGCACCTATGACTTGACCAATCTCTCCGTGCTGAGTTTAAAACACGACCGTTTGGACGAGGCGAAAGACTGGCTAAAGCAGGCGCAACAACTCCATCGTCGCGCAGGCGCGAGACATGTAGATCAACAACTGCTGGAACAGGAAATTGCTATTCTTTGTTATGAACGAGAATTCGATCAAGCGTTGCTATTGCGATGGAAGCATTTTCAACAACAACCGGCGTTGGAAACTTATCGCAAAGTGTGCGAGATGGCGAAACAGGCAAAAGACAATACCGACTGGTACGGCAAAGCCGTCGAACACCTGCAAACGGGAAAGACAAAAGATCGTTACTGGAACAAATACGACCTAATCGCCGAGTTGCATCTTGAAGAGAAAAGATCTGAACGCGCCCTCGAACTTGCCGAACAAAATAGAATAGACCCGTTCATCCTGCACGAGATAATCCGCGCTAACAAAAAGCAGCAGGATCGGATACTACCGCTATATATACGTCTTGCCGAATACCATATCGGGCTAACCAACAACGACGCCTACCGCCAAGCCATCGCATTGCTAAAGGAAGCCGAAAAAATCATGAAAGGCGCGTTGCGCGAAACCCTAAATAATGAAATCGCACGTCTGCACAACGACTACAAAGCAAAACGTAATTTCAAGAAATGGCTGGAGGAGGCTTTTGGAAAGAATTTATATGTCAGAATATGAAAATGGTGAAGATAAGGATAACTTTAATCAGTCCATATTTGTCATTTCGAACGTAGTGAGAAATCCAATTTCAGAATTTCCAGAACACACTTTCAATTGTAAATATTTCTTAAATGCTCTGACGCGCCATGACTCCAGCAAATAGAATCAAGACCGATAGATACTAAAGGGGTTTCATGGAACAACTGACAGACTTAAAAGCCATACTGCACTCAAAACGCGCCAATATCTATTACCTGGAAAAGTGCCGGGTAATGCAAAAAGACGGCCGGGTGTTGTATCTCACCGAGGCTAAAAACGAAAATCAATATTGGAATATCCCCATCGCGAATACTACTTGTTTGTTACTCGGAATCGGAACTTCCGTTACTCAAGCCGCAATGCGTATGCTGGCATCGGCAGGCGTGCTGGTTGGTTTTTGCGGTGGTGGGGGTACTCCGTTACTCGCTGCCACGGAAGTTGAATGGTTAACACCACAAAGCGAATATCGCCCTACCGAATATATCCAGGGTTGGATGAGTTTCTGGTTCGATAAAGCCAAACGGCTTATCGCCGCTAAACAATTTCAACAGGCCCGAATTGATTATCTACAGAACATTTGGTCAAAAGACCGGGACTTACGATCTGAAGGGTTTTTTACCGAAGACGAAGACATCATCCGCAGTTTGACCGGTTACGCCCAAAAGATTAACAACGCCCCAAGTGTCGGGAAATTACTGCAAATCGAAGCGGATCTGACTAAACGTCTTTATAAAATAGCCGCACAACGTACTAAACAAGGGGACTTCGTCCGCAATCGCGAGGCTGAAGACAGCGCCAACGCGTTTCTTAATCACGGTAACTATCTTGCTTACGGTCTTGCCGCCAGCACACTCTGGGTACTCGGTATCCCTCACGGTTTTGCTGTTATGCACGGCAAAACCCGCCGTGGTGCGTTGGTGTTCGACGTCGCCGACCTCATTAAAGACGCCCTGATTCTGCCCTGGTCCTTTGTCTGCGCCAAAGAAGGCGCCACCGAGCAAGAGTTCCGTCAACAATGTTTACAAGCTTTCACCGAACATAAAGCGCTGGACTTTATGTTTGATCAGGTGAAGGCCACCGCTCTTAGAACCGACTGGGAAGAGTCTTCATCATGATGGTTACTTTTATTTCCCAGTGTGAGAAAAAAGCGCTTGCCCGCACCCGCCGAGTGCTGGATGCTTTTGCGGATCGGATTGGAGATAACACCTGGCAGACCGTAATAACTCAGGAAGGATTGTTAGCAGTTAAAAAACTCCTGCGGAAAACCGCGAGCAAGAATACGGCCGTGAGTTGTCATTGGATGCGTTCGCGCTCACGTAGCGAGCTGATTTGGGTGGTGGGAAACCGTAACAAATTTAATGCGGAAGGGATTGTGCCGGTGAATCTAACAACGAAAGAGGTGCCAATGGATATTTTGATAGATAAACCCATTAAAGGAATGAACTATGCAAATACCCACTTGCAATGTCTAGATCAACACTTATTCGCGGTGGGATATGTTGCGGAGCAATTGTATAAATCGTTCTACCCCGAAGATAATGCACAGGCTAATGCCGTGTTCATTGCTGGTTGTATTCACGATTTAGGAAAGCTAGATCCCGGGTTTCAGGAATGGGTAATTAGACCCAAGAATAAGAACTACGTACCGGAAGATGGTCAACATATTGATGAAGCTAGATCCAAGTTTAGCTTCGATAAACACCCAAGACACAATGAAATTTCACTCCTTCTTTACCATTTATTGGATCACGTAAGCATTAAAACAATAAATTCCCAAAACAAGAAGGCTATTAAACACGCTGTTTACTGGCACCATGCTAAGCCGTTCCGTAAAAATCATAAGGTTTTTGAAAACTTAGGAGACGTGTACAAAAAGCTAGATAAGAATTTGGGCGGTGATGCATGGGAGAATGTCGTTCTAAAATCCACTGACATGTTATCCAGACTTTGTGGTTTGGATTCTTCGTATCGAGAAATTAAAAATAGTCTACTTAGAGATTCATTTCAAAATGAACTGGATAGAGACGCGCTTGATTACATCACTTCTTTACCTTTTCCAGAGTACAAGGAGTATTCCATCGAAGATTTACTGGAATGCTATACCAACGGGATAAAGAAAAACGGACTTAATAATGTTATCAGGGCTTGTGTCATTACAGCAGATCGTTGGATTTCAGCGCTATCAGCGAATGACTTAGATGAAGCGATTGCTAATCATACGCTTGATGAGCTTGTTGAAGACAAGCTTCAGCTTCAATCGGACTTAAACGCCCATATCGAACAATGTTTAACCTCGTTCCCAAATAGTGAACGCACCCAAAAACAGGCAGAAGTAGCTCAGAAGTTAACCGATCAAGGGGAGTATGGCGTTACTGTTTTGTCCGGTGCGGCGGGTTGTGGAAAGACCAAAATAGCGCTGGAGTGGGCAAAGTTAAAAAACGCTCAACAAATACTGTGGATTTGTCCCCGTGTTCAGGTATGTCAGGGTTTGTTTGAAGAATTGGCGAGTGATCGCTATTTGCCTAACGCAACCGTAGAAATTCACACGGGCGAATTTAAATATCTTAACACCTATAGTAACCCGACACCAGAAAACGAATTCTTCTCAGGCGATATTGTTATCACTACGATTGATCAAATTCTCAACAGCATTATCAGCCATACCAACGCCAACAAGTTAATTGACTATCTAAACGCCCATGTTGTTTTCGATGAGTATCATGAATACATCAATATGCCCGCGTTTAACTTGTTTTTCGCTGAATTGGTAGAAGTAAAGAATAGACGGGAAAGTGCTGCAAATACACTTCTAGTCTCCGCGACGCCCAATTACCTTTTCACCGAAGAGTTACTGGAAAGAAAGAGAGAAGATATAGTTGAGATGGAATCTTTCAATCAAAGTCGTTACAAGATTAAATTTGTTACCTACGAAGAGCTAAAAAATGACGAAAGTAATCCACTTTACGGCCCGCAAAAGGACAACACCTTTATAATTAGCAACACTGCGATTACCGCGCAAAAGAGCTTTATTCAGAATCAGCAGAATGAAAGTTCCATTCTGCTGCATTCAAAATTTAAAAAAAGCGATAAGAAGACGCTTTTTGCGGAAGTGTTTGATTCATTTCAACAATATGGATCACGAAAGTATGACATCCTACGTAGTGGACCCATTGTACAGGCCGCCTTGAATATCACCTGTGATTATATGGTCTCCGAAATCAGTACAGCGGAAAATTGTCTGCAAAGATTGGGAAGGTTAGACAGATTTGGCGAGAATAACGAGTCCGTCAATATTTTTTGCCTAGCAGTTCCTGACCCAATATCTCAAGGTAAAGGCATAGGTACTTCCGCGAGGTTTCTATCGCGTAATCATTGTCTAGCATCAACCAAAGCTTGGTATGAATTTCTTGCAAATTACGATCTTGATAAGCCACTAACACTCAAAACCATCTACCAGATATACGAAGATTACTACAAACCTGAGAATGGAAAAATAAACTTTATTAGACAAGATTTGATTGATTCGCTGAAAACTAGCGCAAGTCTAATTGAAGATAAAGTCACTGACCCAATAGTCATTCCACCTAAGAAAGGAGAAAAATTACGTTCAAAAATTAGCAAACGGTCATTGCGAGGCGATAATCGTTTTGTGCAAATGGCTGTTTGCGATGTCAGTAATCCTATTCAGCCTATTTTTCTGGATGAGTATGCTTATGAAATACCCGCCGATGAAAAAAAGGAAATAGATAACCTGACAGCTTCAGTGACAGAGATCGAAGGCTACGGTGATAGTTCTAGAAATCTTTTGGCGCATATGATGAAAAAACACCACAACATTAAGGGCGGTTCGAAACCCTACAAAGATTTTATATTGCTAAATGAAGCAAGAGACCCAGAATCACCGGTCTACTTAAGTTACACGCCTGCCGATTTGATCCCCGTTGGGGGTGGGTCTGCAAGACACGATCATGCAATTTATTACGCTGTTTGTGATAAGCAAGCAGTTGGTTCAATTTCAATTCAACAACTTGGTAACAACGGGGATTAAATGATGGAAAAAATAACTGGCATTAAAAGTGTCGATTTCAAAGTGATCGCGAAGGGTCATGGCGTAGTGAACTGGAATGGCCCGACGAATCTTGCGCAGGAAAACGGTACGACGGTGGATAATCACACTCTACCAAAATTGCGGGGATATACAAATTTGTCAGGTAAAGTTAAGGACACGGGTTATAAGTATAGGAAAGAGCCGTCGGATATCGATTTCAAAGAAAATCCTTTATACATCAGTCAAAACTGTATCCGTCATCATTTATTTCGCGAACAAGCATATGACGTTCATTATGCAAAAAAGGCGAACATGCAACAAGTATTAGCATCCGTTACAGGTCTAATTCGAGGGTATGTGGTGCCTGCAACACAAAATAAACGGACAAGTCCGCTTCTATTAGAAGACTTTGTAGACCAACTGGGAAACGGTAACTTTGAACAATTCGGTCAAGCTGGAGAGCGTGATAGTTCTTCCTTTTTCTCCAAAACAACTTTTGGCGACACTGAATACTTATCGTATGGATCTATTAGTGTTGAACAACTCCAATTTATTTCATTAGACAAAAAATTCGATCGAGAGGCGATGGAACTTAAACAGGGCCAAGAAAAAGAAGTTGCAGCCGCCATACAGGAGTTTATACAAAACCTTGACCCTAAATTGAAACCTGAAGCTATCTTTCACAAAAATTATGTACGCAAGGGGGCTATTTTCGATGAGGGTGAAAACGGAATCCTTCTCAATTCAAATGCTGTGCAGGCATTAGTTGGGCATACTATAGACCGAATTTCAAATTTGTCTATTCGTCAGGCTAAATCTTATATGTATGTAGACGAATTAATCATTGACTACAACGACAGCGACAAAATGATGCGCATTAAGCGCGACGAAGGATCGATATCCGAGATACCAGCCTCAGACTATGCCATATATTTTGAAGCAAGATAACGAGGGTAATTTGATGAAAATTGAAATCAAATACGATTCTTCGTGGCGCAATTCATTTCTCGATGGTGATAACAATAGTCCATTGCCACCAAATGGGCGGAAGTTTGTTGGGTCGATGACTAGCCTTAAAAAACAAGAAAACTTCATTGACCGCGAAATAACGATTGATACGGTTATGGGTTTATTGAACAGGTTGATTGGAGACCAAAGAAAGTTATATCAATCTAGACAATGCAGTAACTATTTTTTTAGAGATATTGAAAGGACAATCAAATTTACTGATTTCCGTACACGTATTAATGAAGAGGCAACCTATATTCGAAATGTTACGGGTAGCACAGATCAAAATTCTTTCGCCGGATTGATAAAAACCAATGATCCAATTTTCCGATCCAATTACTCCGATCAGTTTTGGGGTGTGCTGGTCTTTGATGTGGATGAGCTCTGTCATTTTATAATCGATGACACACCCGTCGTCGGAGTAATTGAACTAAATCCGATAGAAATTTCGTCCCGTTTTGAAGAGCTTAGTAAAATAAAACCAGTAGACAATGAAGGACTTGCTAACGAAGCCTTTGTAGCTCTTTCCAACTTGTTCAATAAATACAGTGGATTGAACACCAAAGGCCAAGTAATACCACTTAGGTTATATTGTTCCGCGCTTTATTTGCAATTGAGTAGATTGTCTACAATTTACGACATGAACTCAGCAAAAACGAAAGCAGGGGGACTCGCGGGTATTTCAAATAACAATTTCACAAAAAAAGACTTCATGAGCAATTACACAACAGGGGGAAAAAAGAAAGTGTGGGGCAATCCATACACTAGGGAGGAATACGTTGAAGGCGAAGGCAAATTAAGAAGAATGCTTAAAAAAGCAAGCGGCACACTGGAAATCAATATTAATATTGATCGAAAAAAGGCAAAGGAGTTAGAGCGAATGATTGATGCTGCAGGAGTTTCCAGTTTCTATCTTGGTAAAAAAGGCTTGGCATACGTTTCGGCTATCAGAGTTTAGGAGGTGAGTATGGATCACCACGTTGATATTACGATCAAACCTGATGCTGAAATGCGAGAAAATTTTCTACTCAACAAGGTTTATACAAAGCTACATAAAGCTTTGTCCGATGCCAATGCAACCGATGTGGGAGTAAGTTTTCCCCAGTGGAAAATCAAACTTGGAAGAATTCTAAGAATTCATGGTAACAAAGAGCGGCTAGTTGCATTGCAGAACGGAGATTGGCTTGGTGGTTTAATTGGGTACTGTGAAATAAGCCAAATTACTCCTATTCCAGATCAAGTGATGTATAGAGTCATATCGCGCGTACAACCAAATATGAGTCCTTCAAAGCTTCGACGGTTACAGCGTAGGGGAAGTATAGTCAAATCGGAGTTGCGGTCTTACAAAACTAAAATGTTTAGTTGTGGAATAGATAATCCTTACTTGGAATTGGAAAGTGTTTCAAGTGGAAAGCTGTATAGACGCTATATTGAGTTCGGTGAATTATTAGATAAACCAGCTAACGGAACATTCGACCATTTTGGATTAAGCAAAACAGCAACCATTCCTTGGTTTTGACCTTTGTTTTCTTGCTCTTTTAAAATATATATAAAATCAAATAGTTACGATAATACTTATTTTCGTTAGTTATTTAGCTGATGTGGAAGTAAGTGCTTGTTGTAATTATTTTTTTATTCTTTTCACTACGGTTCACTGCCGCACAGGCAGCTTAGAAATTCTGATCCGGCGATTGAGGCTTTTATTCAACGTTCACTGCCGCACAGGCAGCTTAGAAATAACATCAAACGTCCGGCCGGATTAAAATATTGTTCACTGCCGCACAGGCAGCTTAGAAAAACGGAAGATAGACGGACTTATATTGTGAGGCGTTCACTGCCGCACAGGCAGCTTAGAAATGCGGATTAGCAACCAGGAACTGTATCTCATCGTTCACTGCCGCACAGGCAGCTTAGAAATTTTTACTACGCGGTTAGAATTTTTGGCGGGAGTTCACTGCCGCACAGGCAGCTTAGAAACTTATCCTTGATTAAATCGGCCTTTAGCTGTTGTTCACTGCCGCACAGGCAGCTTAGAAAATCCTCATCTCTTGGTATTGCTTTATCTTGTCGTTCACTGCCGCACAGGCAGCTTAGAAAAAAATGTCATGGCCAGGGTGTAGTTAGTACACGTTCACTGCCGCACAGGCAGCTTAGAAAGATAACCGCTCCACCTCAGCGGCACTCAGTGTGTTCACTGCCGCACAGGCAGCTTAGAAAAAGTTTCGCATGTATCACGCATTGAAGGCTCGGTTCACTGCCGCACAGGCAGCTTAGAAATTCATGACAAGATTGTGGCCAAGCATCTGAACGTTCACTGCCGCACAGGCAGCTTAGAAATATGCAGTTATTGCAAAAGCGCAACGATTCTAGTTCACTGCCGCACAGGCAGCTTAGAAATGGTTTAGCAATTTGAAATAGATCGCTGCTTGGTTCACTGCCGCACAGGCAGCTTAGAAAAGCAAAGTTCGCATCAGTAAAGTTCGCATCAGGTTCACTGCCGCACAGGCAGCTTAGAAAAAACATCCAGACAATGCAGAAGTTGAGTATCAGTTCACTGCCGCACAGGCAGCTTAGAAAATTTAAAGAGTGGCTTTGGAATATTTCTGGCGGTTCCCTGCCGCACAGGCAGCTTAGAAAATCGATGGAAGAATGCCAGCGAGCAAAGACCCCGTTCACTGCCGCACAGGCAGCTTAGAAATCATTGATTGAGGTCTGAAATTGCGCGTAAGAGTTCACTGCCGCACAGGCAGCTTAGAAAGCATCAGCAAAGTTCGCTTTGTTTTAACCCGTTCACTGCCGCACAGGCAGCTTAGAAATTTTCGATACTTTCCAGACGCTTATTCCATCGTTCACTGCCGCACAGGCAGCTTAGAAATGTCGGTTTGCGACGCCTCAGCCGCAGATTCGGTTCACTGCCGCACGGCAGCTTAGAAATGGTGAGTTCACTTTTTTTCGAAATTGAAGATCGTTCACTGCCGCACAGGCAGCTTAGAAACTTCACGGCCGTTATTTGAATCGGCGATCACAGTTCACTGCCGCACAGGCAGCTTAGAAAAAATCCGCATATCTCACAAGATGACTTGCACGGTTCACTGCCGCACAGGCAGCTTAGAAATTACAGAATGGTGTTGGATGAAACTAAAAAGAAGTTCACTGCCGCACAGGCAGCTTAGAAATTCACATTATTAGAGTTACAGAGGGATGGATAGGTTCACTGCCGCACAGGCAGCTTAGAAATGGCGCGGTTGTTGGGTTAGTTGTCAATCCAAGTTCACTGCCGCACAGGCAGCTTAGAAATGTTGACTTGCTCGAAAACGGACGCCCGTCCCGTTCACTGCCGCACAGGCAGCTTAGAAATCGTACAGCGGATGTAATCACTTGGGTACAAGGTTCACTGCCGCACAGGCAGCTTAGAAATTACTGCGTAATAAAACAGATTTCGTGTAAATGTTCACTGCCGCACAGGCAGCTTAGAAAATGGTGACAGCGTACTGGCGATGTACCGTTCAGTTCACTGCCGCACAGGCAGCTTAGAAATCTTTGAATGTTAGTTCATTCCATTGTTCGTCGTTCACTGCCGCACAGGCAGCTTAGAAATCGTACAGCGGATGTAATCACTTGGGTACAAGGTTCACTGCCGCACAGGCAGCTTAGAAAATGGTGACAGCGTACTGGCGATGTACCGTTCAGTTCACTGCCGCACAGGCAGCTTAGAAAAAAGAGGGGCGTAGCTCAGTCAGGTTAGAGTGTTCACTGCCGCACAGGCAGCTTAGAAAAACAGACAGCAATTTGCCCGACGGGATTGCGTAGTTCACTGCCGCACAGGCAGCTTAGAAATCGTACAGCGGATGTAATCACTTGGGTACAAGGTTCACTGCCGCACAGGCAGCTTAGAAACATCGTAGAGCCGGATGTATCAAGAAACACGGGTTCACTGCCGCACAGGCAGCTTAGAAAAATTGGATACTACCCAAGATGTAAACGAAGCTGTTCACTGCCGCACAGGCAGCTTAGAAAGCTTGTGGTGATCAAACATCAATGTTTTACTAGTTCACTGCCGCACAGGCAGCTTAGAAAGCTTGTGGTGATCAACATCAATGTTTTACTAGTTCACTGCCGCACAGGCAGCTTAGAAACGAGAGGCATTTAGCCGGAGTCACGACCGGCCGTTCACTGCCGCACAGGCAGCTTAGAAAAATCTGTACAGAGCCAGTCTGCGCGAAGCCGAGTTCACTGCCGCACAGGCAGCTTAGAAATTATCTCTACTATAACATTTCGCCCTTTTAGGGTTCACTGCGCACAGGCAGCTTAGAAATCCCACAACAACACATCTTCCGATGTGAACACGTTCACTGCCGCACAGGCAGCTTAGAAAAGTCATATTGTGCCTGCTCCATTATGTACGTGGTTCACTGCCGCACAGGCAGCTTAGAAAACAGACAGCAATTTGCCCGACGGGATTGCGTAGTTCACTGCCGCACAGGCAGCTTAGAAATCGTACAGCGGATGTAATCACTTGGGTACAAGGTTCACTGCCGCACAGGCAGCTTAGAAAATGGTGACAGCGTACTGGCGATGTACCGTTCAGTTCACTGCCGCACAGGCAGCTTAGAAAAAAGACGGGGCGTAGCTCAGTCAGGTTAGAGTGTTCACTGCCGCACAGGCAGCTTAGAAATGAATAGCACTAGCGCCCAATTGTGAAGACGTGTTCACTGCCGCACAGGCAGCTTAGAAATCCCACAACAACACATCTTCCCGATGTGAACACGTTCACTGCCGCACAGGCAGCTTAGAAAAGTCATATTGTGCCTGCTCCATTATGTACGTGGTTCACTGCCGCACAGGCAGCTTAGAAAACACTCCGGGTAACTAACAGGTTTGTTGTGGATGTTCACTGCCGCACAGGCAGCTTAGAAAAAAACTCATTCATCTTTGACATTTTGGTTTTGGTTCACTGCCGCACAGGCAGCTTAGAAATCAACGAGACAATACCGGATTACGGCTAACATGTTCACTGCCGCACAGGCAGCTTAGAAATCCAGTGTTCCGGCGGCAGCAATATCACCCAGGCGTTCACTGCCGCACAGGCAGCTTAGAAACATCGTAGAGCCGGATGTATCAAGAAACACGGGTTCACTGCCGCACAGGGCAGCTTAGAAAAAAAACTCATTCATCTTTGACATTTTGTTTTGGTTCACTGCCGCACAGGCAGCTTAGAAATCAACGAGACAATACCGGATTACGGCTAACATGTTCACTGCCGCACAGGCAGCTTAGAAATCCAGTGTTCCGGCGGCAGCAATATCACCCAGGCGTTCACTGCCGCACAGGGCAGCTTAGAAATCTTTGAATGTTAGTTCATTCCATTGTTCGTCGTTCACTGCCGCACAGGCAGCTTAGAAAACACTCCGGGTAACTAACAGGTTTGTTGTGGATGTTCACTGCCGCACAGGCAGCTTAGAAAAAAACTCATTCATCTTTGACATTTTGGTTTTGGTTCACTGCCGCACAGGCAGCTTAGAAATCAACGAGACAATACCGGATTACGGCTAACATGTTCACTGCCGCACAGGCAGCTTAGAAATCCAGTGTTCCGGCGGCAGCAATATCACCCAGGCGTTCACTGCCGCACAGGCAGCTTAGAAAGTATAGTCGGATTGGTGGCCGTGTTTCTCACCGTTCACTGCCGCACAGGCAGCTTAGAAAAAAGACGGGCGTAGCTCAGTCAGGGTTAGAGTGTTCACTGCCGCACAGGCAGCTTAGAAATGAATAGCACTAGCGCCCAATTGTGAAGACGTGTTCACTGCCGCACAGGCAGCTTAGAAATCCCACAACAACACATCTTCCGATGTGAACACGTTCACTGCCGCACAGGCAGCTTAGAAAAGTC
>CBDCFT010000013.1:0-275759 GCA_965216365.1 Arenicellales bacterium
CTTGAACCAACCAACACCTAAACAGCGTATGCTCATGCTGTAGTATTTGAAAAATTGTGGGATAAGAGGATTTTTCTTACCAATTAAATTACTTGAGTTCAGTTGTGATAAGCTTTCAGAATAATCTTTGATTAGTGAATGGGAAACATTCCCACATTAAGGAAGAATCCCACTTTTCTGAAAACTGAATTCCAAATATGACAGCCAGTAAACAGCCATGTATTTTTACCTTTAAATAATCCGGATTGCTGGTATATTGCCAAGTGTCATATCTTATTTAAAAAAGGTGTTACGTTGTATGTGTGATTAATTAACGAGGAATCAGTGTAATGAGTGCTATAGCCAAGGTGTATGATTATGTGCTATACAACAGACTGAGGGAGTGGTTAAACCTGATAGGGAACAGGCAGGAGCACAGCCAGGCCGTGGGTGTGTGGAGCATATTGTAAGTTTTAAGGTTGATCATAGACACTTGCCTCAGAAAGAAATGGCCTTTATATATAGTATATGTCGATTTTACCCAAAGCTTATGATAAAATACCAAGAAGATCTATATTACAAGTACTGAAAGATATGGGATGTGGAGCTTGTAATGTTGAAAGCATTGGCTTCTTTTTACAAAGTCTCCAAGAGCCTTATCGGACTTACAATAGTTTCAGCCGTTGTAGGAGTACGTCAAGGGTCACCGACATCATGTCTTATATTTGTGATATATGTTAATATTCTAATACGGTGGTTCAAGAGGAAATAATGGATTAGATGGATATCTAAAATGGTTACACTGTCTGATGCTTATGGATGACACAGTTATCCTAGCAACATCTAGGGCAAATTGTGTGAGAAAGTTACAAACATTACTTGACTATTGTAAGAATACATATGGAAATTAATGAAAAAAAGACCAAGTACATGTGTGTAGGAAAAATGAATTTAGATACTGATACACTAGTAGTGACATCTAGTGATAGCAATGTGACATATAGAATAGATCACTGTAAGTCCTATGTTATTTAGGATGTGTCTTTACGAGTGATGGTAGCACAAAAACGGCCTTAAACAAAAATGTGGAAGATAAGAGAAAACATCTGTTAAAACTTATTATGTTTTATGTCAAAAACCAAGAAATGCCATTCCATGTGAAACTTAAAGTGCTGAATGCATGCTTTTTATCATCAGTTTTGTATTCTTGTGAAAAGCTGGATAAATGTAAGCCTGAAACCAGTAGAAAATTTATATTATGGAGCAATTTAGGCCTTACTGGGCGTGAGGTCAACTACTTGTAATGACTTATGTTTAGTAGAAGTAGGCTTTCCAGCCCTCCAAAACCTGTACAACAAAAACAGAAAGAATTCTTTATGAAATTGTTACAGGAAAGGAAGGGAATGAATGATGATCCTTTTTTGGCAGCCTTTAAGTTGGCAAAGGATAATGGAACGGCTTTGTACTTTTATATTGATAAGTTGATGGAGAACAAAAATAATTTGATTCAAGAAAGTTTAAGTGAATTAAAAAAGAAAAACTACTACTAGTGACAGATCAAAAATAATTACATATCGCCACCTTAATCCAACATTGGAGAAGTGTAACCTGTATAACCTGGAAATACTAGAATTTGTTAGAATGAATATCACTAGACTCAGACTTAGCTCGCACAATTTAAAAATAGAAACAGGACGGTGGTCCAGAATACCTAGAGACTCAAGACTGTGTGAGTGCCAAAAAATACAGACAGAAAGTCATATTATTGAAGACTGTATATTAACCAGACATATACGTGAGAAGTATAATTTTGTTGAAATAGCTGCACCTAGTGTGTTAAAATGTGAAACAACTAATGAAGCTGAATTTATATATGAAGTTTTAAAGTTTATATGTAATCTAAGTGTATAGCCTACAAGTACAATTGGCCTCTCGGTGAGGATTGATATATTTGTAATTTTTATATATTTTTTTTTTGTTACGTGTTTACTTCTGTGTGAAAATATTTGTTGCTACTTGGACCTATAATATTAATTATATGTCAATAAATACTACTACTACTATTATGATAATACAAACCCTCTCTTTTTCCTATAACATACATGGCAAATACTTGGATCTGTCATCATGTTGGATCTGTCATATGTATTTGGAATACAAACTATTTCAGTGATATATATAAGAAATATATATCACATGCATATCTGTTTATCATGTCTGAGATAGGCTTTTTATCACTAGTACAATACTGGCTATATCTTAATAGGCCTTAATAGTGATTTAATGTCATTGTGAATGATGAGGTGTCTCCCCTGCCTGACAGGTGATCAATTATAACAGCACAAAATTACTACAACAGATCAATCTTATTTTGTTACACTAAGATTGAAAAAAATCAATATATTTATTTGAATTGTGGCGACCCCAGATATATATTGCATTCACGATAATTCAGTGACCACCCCTTGTGTTAGACGGATCTCCCCCGCACTACTTTATTTTCGGCTGCCGGGATTCTTTCGTTTCGGATGGATACACCAAAATTCCCGCGATATGACGACACAGCCGAGTTAAGTATAGGAACGTACAGTAAGTTGATTGAAGAGAAAACAGGTAAGCAGTTGACCGTGGAAATCATGACAGCTTCGCCTGAATCACAACGTCTAGCTTTACCGTATATCGAAAATCTCCGGTCTGTTGGGATCGATGCCACATTACGCATAGTGGAAACAGCGCAGTGGCGTGCTCGTGTCGATGAGTTTGACTATGATTTGTTTACTGGTGGTCTAAATTTTTTTCCACCTCCTGGAAACTTGCAACGATCATATTTTCACTCCGAGTGGGCTGATGTAAATGGTTCTGCAAATATGATGGGGATTAAACATCTAGCTATCGATGCTGTGCTGGAACAACTATTGCAAGCCAAGGATTTAGAAACTCTAAAAGCGACAAATCGAGCACTCGACCGAATATTGCTCTGGCAATACTATGTAATACCGTTGTACTACAACGATGAGTCCTGGATTGCTTATTGGGATAAATTCGCCTATCCCGATAAAAAACCAAGATATTCCATCGGGTTTCCATCAACGTGGTGGATGAAGAATTAGTAAAAAAGACTTGTATTAACAGCTCGATTAGTTTCCATGCTTGCGTATATCGTTCGGCGGTTACTACTAATCATTCCAACTCTGTTGGGAATAATGATTATCAATTTTGCAATTGTTCAATTCGCACCTGGAGGACCAGTTGAACAACTTATAGCGCAGATGCAAGGGGTTGCCGTCGATGCAACCGCAAGATTCGCCGGTGGCACGGGGGAAGACACGGAAGGCGTACAGAACAACTTGGATCAAAGTGGAGCTAAGCCTGTCAGTAAATACCGTGGCGCTCAGGGGTTTACGCCCGCACATCATCGCGGAAATTGAAAAGCAATTTGGTTTCGATAAACCGGCGCATGAGCGTTTTTTCAAGATGATTGGTGATTACGCTCGATTCGATTTTGGCAAAAGTTATTTCCAGGACAGACGGGTCATTGATCTCGTGCTGGAGAAGATGCCCGTGTCAATTTCACTTGGTCTTTGGACGACATTGATCATGTATTCAGTGTCTATTCCGTTGGGTATACGCAAAGCGGTTAATGATGGAACAAGATTCGATGCATGGACAAGCAGTATCGTTATTGTAGGAAATGCTATCCCCAGTTTTCTTTTTGCTATTCTTTTGATTGTCGTGTTTGCGGGCGGTCGTTATCTTGACTGGTTTCCATTACGGGGACTGGTTTCTTCAAATTGGGATGAAATGAACTGGTGGCGAAAAATTCTCGACTACATTTGGCATATGACGCTTCCCGTTACCGCTATGGTGATGAGTGCATTTGCCGGGTTAACCATGCTGACTAAAAACTCTTTCCTGGATCAGATTAACCAGCAGTACGTTCTCACCGCAAAAGCGAAGGGCTTATCCGAAAATCGAGTACTTTATGGTCATGTATTTCGCAATGCCATGCTGATTGTCGTTGCTGGGTTTCCGAGCGCTTTGATTGGGATACTGTTTACCGGCGCTTTGTTGATTGAAGTAATATTTTCACTCGATGGCTTGGGATTACTAGGATACCGGGCAGTGCTCGACCGAGACTATCCCATAGTATTTGCGACATTATTTTTCTTTACTCTGTTGGGTCTCGTAATGCAAATCGTGCGTGATGTGATGTACACAATTATCGATCCTCGAATCGATTTTGAATCTCGAAATGTTTAGGTGTGCCCAAAAGAGTGAAATTGGTCTGCGAGCGGCGACCGCCAGTTATGGTGGAAGTGCTGGCTCTGCAGGAGCAAGAGGCAGTCTCGCGAATAACGTTCGATGAAACGGGCTATATTGGGGTTGACTATCTCACCGCTAACACAGCGTCGTTTGGAAAATTTTCGCGCTAACCGACGGGGATATTACTCGTTCTGGATTTTTACCGTTCTATTTTTCGTTACATTAGGTGCGGAATTTATCGCAAATGATAAACCATTGTTAGTCAACTATGACGGAGGGTTCTACACACCCATTTTTAAGAATTATGCAGAAACTACTTTTGATGGGGAGTTCGAGTCACCGGCAGACTATAAGGATCCTTATGTAGTAGAACTGATAGAAAAAAAGGGTTGGATTCTTTGGCCGCCAATACGATTTTCCGCTCGTACTATCGATTTTGATTTGTCCGTGCCCGCACCTTCGCCACCTTCGAAACGGCATTGGCTAGGTACGGACGATCAGGCGCGCGATGTCATGGCGCGATTGATATATGGGTTCCGGATATCTGTGTTGTTCGGACTAATCCTGACGGCATTTAGCTCCGTGATCGGCGTTATCGCTGGTGCCGTGCAAGGCTACTTCGGTGGTTTACTTGATTTGATATTTCAACGGTTTATTGAAGTCTGGGAAGGGTTGCCGGTTCTTTATTTGCTAATAATCATGGCAGCTATTATCCAGCCTGGGTTTTTCAGTTTGCTAGGTTTAATGTTGCTTTTTTCCTGGACTTCATTGGTGTCGGTTGTTCGAGCCGAATTTTTAAAAGCCAGAAATCTTGAATATGTACGTGCGGCTAGGTCATTAGGTGTAAGTGACCGTGTGATAATGTTTCGTCATGTTTTGCCCAATGCTATGGTAGCAACGCTGACATTTGTTCCCTTCATTCTGAGCGGCTCGGTTACGGTACTAACCAGCCTTGATTTTCTGGGACTGGGATTGCCGGCGGGTTCAGCCTCTTTGGGCGAGTTACTCAATCAGGGAAAGAATAACCTACAAGCACCCTGGCTCGGACTTAGTGGATTTTTCGTCATTTCAGTTCTTCTAAGTCTACTCGTGTTCATCGGCGAAGCGGTGCGTGATGCGTTTGATCCGCGTAAAAGCATCGCTTAGTCATTTTGCAGTTAAATGGGCGATGCGCAAAAAGAAACTTTCACCTGGCGGTTATCCAGTAACGTTCGGGAGTTGTGGCCGGTGATTGCTGACACGGCGCGTTTTAATGAGGCCATTGGTTTTCCAAAGCATTCGATTGAGGGGATAGAACAGGAGGACAATTCGGTCAGGTTTGTCGCGCACGCGAAAATGAAAGGTTTGAGTATTAGTTGGGACGACATTCCGCAAAACTGGGTGGCCGAGCGATGGTTTGCACACAAACGGGTTTTTCACAAAGGGCCAATAAAGTCTTTCTTAGCTAGATTAGAAGCAAAGCCTGACAATAATGGATCGAGGATCGACTATTCGTTTGAGCTGGAACCTGCAAATTTTATGGGACGCTCGTTAATTGCCAGTGGTTTGTTGTTCCGAAAAATTCGTCAAGACGTTGGCCGTATGCTGCAACATGCTGATGAGTTTTGTTTAGGCAAAAAGGCACGTAAGTATCCATTTCCATCACCCAGGTTAATTCGTGGTGGCGAGAAACGGGCAATCGAACTAGGCTATGCCATTGACCAAACACCTTATGGACATGGGTTGGGTTCGAAACTTGCTCAATGGCTCATCACTGCGCCGGATATTGATGTCATGGCAATTCGCCCGTTAAAACTCGCGCGTGACTGGGATGTCCCCGAGCGGCAAGTGGTCGAAGCCTGTTTGGAGGCAACCCGTCAGGGCATGTTGCGTATGCGTTGGGATTTGTTGTGTCCGCGTTGCCAAGTTGGAAAGTCGCCGGTGACGACCTTAAAAGAGTTACCAAAAGGTACGCACTGCGACACGTGTAACATCGATTATCAACGCGACTTCTCCAATAACGTTGAATGCGTATTCGCCCCGTCCGTTTCCATTCGAGCGGTGGAGCAGGGTGAATATTGTTTGATGGGCGCGATGACGACACCGCATATCAAACTTCAGCTAACGGTGGCGCCGGAGACACAACGAACTGAACGAATCAATCTCGAACCGGGAACTTATCGTATTCGAACGCTGGAACCTGGTGATGAAGAAATTATTCAATGGTCGCAGGGTGGATTTCCTGATATTGAGCTTGCCGGCGATAATATCAAAAGCGTTTTATCCAGCGATCCATCGACAATTTCAATCACCAATAATAATCAACGACCCATGACGGTCATTGTCGAAGAACTGGGCTGGCGGCGAGATGCATTGACTGCCCATCGTGCAACGACGTTACAGGCTTTTCGCGATGTGATGGATGATGAAGTGTTGCGACCTGGTGACGATGCAGCCATTGATTCGGTAACAATAATGTTTACTGATCTCAAGGGTTCGACTTCACTTTACAATCGTATAGGTGATCCGCAAGCCTATGTATTAGTGCGCGAGCATTTTGTGATTCTCGGAGATGCGGTGCGTGAATGTAACGGCAGTATTGTCAAAATGATTGGCGATGCGATCATGGCAGTGTTCGCCGATCCGGTTGATGGCTTTCGGTGTGCGGTTCGTATTCACGAACAAATCGACAAGTTCAATCGTGTGTCTAATAAGGAAGAACTAGTCGTCAAATTGGGTTTACACATTGGTCGCTGTATTTCTGTAACACTAAACGGGAAACTGGATTACTACGGTGCGACGGCAAACATTGCCGCGCGCTTGCAAAGTGAAAGCGTTGGCGGTGATATTGTCTTGTCTAAAGAATTTGCAAGCGATACCGCGATTAAGCCACTGTTACAAGATTACTCCCTGCTTGAGGAGATTGCACAGCTCAAGGGTTTCGATGGCGACGTTCATTTTTATCGCATCAGTAAAGAAGAAATAGACGCTAAACACAGACAACGCATTCATTAGAATGATCTAATGATCGATTCAACAACCTACAAGAAAAAAACGCAGAGTCTGCTGGAAATAGACGACTTATCGGTCGTATTCGATACGCCATCGGGCGAAGTCGAGGCCGTCAAACATGTTTCGTTCAATATCGATAAAGGTGAAACCGTGGCCTTGGTCGGTGAGAGTGGTTCCGGTAAATCGGTTACGGCGTTATCAGTTATGCAATTGTTGCCCTATCCAAAGGCACGTCATCCCAACGGCAGCATCCGATTTCAGGGCGAAGAGTTAATCGGTGCGAACAAAGAAACGTTAAGCCGGATTCGTGGCGATCTCGTCGGGATAATTTTTCAGGAACCGATGACATCGTTGAATCCGTTGCATGTTGTGGAGAAGCAAATCAATGAAACACTGATTTTACACAAAGGGATGGGTGTTGATCAGGCGCGTGCACGAACTTTGGAGTTGCTCAATCTGGTGGGTATTCGTGACCCTGAAAAACGCTTGAAGTCATATCCGCATCAGTTATCGGGCGGCCAACGTCAACGTGTGATGATCGCCATGGCCCTGGCCAACGAACCGGATATTCTGATTGCCGACGAACCGACGACTGCTTTGGATGTCACCATCCAGGCGCAGATATTGCAGTTACTGGAGAAGCTGCAAAACGAGCTAGGCATGGCCATGCTGTTGATAACCCATGACCTTGGTATTGTCGAAAAAGTATCCGATCGCGTGTGTGTTATGAAAGCTGGCGAAATAGTTGAAGCTGGGGCGACCAAAACAATTTTTAGTTCACCGCGGCAAGACTACACACGAATGTTGTTGGAATCTGAACCCTCGGGTAAACCACTCACGGCGGACGCAACCAACCCGGTTGTCTTACGCGGGGAAAACGTTCGAGTCTGGTTTCCGATTAAAAAAGGTGTGTTGCGGCGCACGGTAGACCATATGAAAGCAGTGAACGATGTCAGTGTCGAGATACGCGAAGGACATACTGTAGGCGTGGTTGGCGAAAGCGGTTCCGGTAAAACCACACTGGCGCTGGCGTTGCTGCGCTTGATCGAATCGACCGGTGAAATCGTTTTTCAAGGCCAGAATATCCAGGATGTTAAGGGTTCGGAGTTAAAACCCTTGCGCCAACAAATGCAGGTTGTGTTTCAAGACCCATACGGCAGTCTGAGTCCGCGTTTATCGATCAGTCAAATCGTTGAGGAGGGACTGATCGCGCACGACCTGGTTGAGTCCGAAGAACAACGCGAAGCTATGGTGGTCGAAGCGTTGAAAGAAGTGGGACTCGATCCGGATACGCGCAATCGTTATCCGCATGAGTTTTCCGGTGGGCAGCGTCAGCGGATAGCGATTGCCCGAGCAATGATTTTGAAGCCTAAGCTGGTGGTGCTGGACGAACCGACCTCCGCTCTGGATCGATCAGTTCAGGCGCAGATTGTTGACCTGTTACGTGACTTGCAACAGCAACATCAACTGGCTTACATGTTTATCAGTCACGATTTAAAAGTCGTGCGCGCGCTTAGCGATGAACTCATTGTGTTGCGGGCGGGGGATGTTGTGGAGCAGGGTGACGCCGACGAGATTTTCGCTAATCCATCGGAGCCGTATACTCAAACATTGATTAGCGCCGCTTTTGATCTGGAAGTGACTGACGAAAAATACGTTGCAGCTTGAGAGTGGCCGCGCGAAACCTACTCAAGGGTTTTCTAACGATAGAGCTTACGATCGCTTATAGCGTAGGTTTTTTTATCTATCCCATATTTTGTCGTAATGCCAAATGACCCATGACTGTAGCCATCGGGTTTGCCATCGGTCAGATTTGGCAATACCAGCGCGCGAAAAATGACGATGAAATCCGTTGCGTTTTCGGTGAATCCGATTTTGTAGTGTTTAAGATTGCGCTGTTCCTCGGAAAGATGGTTTAACGACGCAAAGTCTGCTTGCGCGACACTGTATGCCTTCAAGTAGGCGCCCGGTAACATTTTATCGTTGGATTCGGATGACTCGAACGGGTCTTCAACGACCTCTTCTCGGCAAACGTAACCATCGTCGTAAGCGCAGTCTTCACTGGCGTTTTTTACAAAGTCGATGACGGGATCACCGGATTCAGCGGATGTGGTCATACAGCTTTGGATTAAAAATATTGCACAGCAAACGAACCCTGTTAGAAAGCGTTTCATCATGCGTTCTGACTGATGTTAGTTGGCTATTCTACCGAGTTGAATGATTGCCCCAGTTCTATGGTTATGAAATAGCAACTTTCCCCCGGGTGTGCCGAGGTAGCCGTCAACACTTAACAGCCGGTCACTTTGCAGGTCTTGGGGTGAAAATTGTTCAGTTAAATATTGGATTGGACTACCAGGAATATTTGGTCCGCCATGCGTATGGTAGGACGCCGTTGCGCGCGTACCGGAGGGTACAACCGTAGAGGGATTGCCTAAATTGACCGACGCCCTTTGTCCTTTGACCGGCTCAGTAGTAGAAAATGTGCTGTCCGAACGGCGATAAACCCAGCCGCCATATTCTCTGTTCTCACGAACCGATCTTGGATTAATTCTGTTTAATACATTACGCCCGGCGGCATTTTGTGTGTTGAAACGTTGCGCGTTGTCGTTATCCCGGTCACCGGAACTGGAGGAGCCGCTTGCCGCGACGACACCGGCCACTGCGACGCCGCCAATAATGAAACCCTTGTGTTTTTTCTTTCTCTTTGCTTCCTCTTCCGTCGTTTCGGCACCTGCATCAGACGCGTAAAACGGCGTTTTCTTTTTCCCAATCAGACCGGAAAAACTGAGCATCAGGCGATTTTCATCGCCGTCGTCATAAAGCGGATTACGACTGGATTCCAGATTCAGACGCACCTTGCGCCCATTGTTATTGTTAACCAAAAGGCTGAGTCGTCTTAAAGACGCATCATTCGTTGTTTTGAGTTCCTGATACTCGATTTGCAAGCCGCCTAAAACAATACCGGATTCTAAACCCCGTCCGACCTTCTCATTACCGCGTTCAAGTAAGGTAAAGCGCGAGTAAAAGCGATCAGATGATAAACCGGTGAAATAACCGAAGCGATCTTCGACATTTGCGCTGCTTAGCCGAATAGCGCCTACTTGAGTATTTATGGAATTTGAAAAAGTATGCGCTATATCAACACCGCTGAAACGGTAGTCCAGATCGACGCCGCCGTGAAAGAAATACGGGTTTGTTCCCTGGAATGAGTTTTCGGTTTTGACGAACGAATGGCCGCGACCGGCGTGCGCTGAGTATGTCGTATTACCGACTGATGTTCCCAGACGAAATTGTTGATCCCGTTCTCCCGCCGTACTGGAAAAATGCAGTAACTGATCATCGAATGTCTTGTTGTTCAGGGACTGGGAAAAACCGAAGCGCATGGAGCGATAGGGTTCCGTTCCCTCCAGAAATTCCAGATCCCGGCTGGGCGCAATTTCAAGATAAGTAAAATCAGAAGCGCGGAACCCGGTTTGGTTTTCGTTGGATACAAATGAATACGAAAGAGCGGTGCTATTGTTAGAATACGTGTCCAACGCGTTGGTCGAAAACAGGCCAGCCGAAGCGGTAGTGATATTGGCAAACAGACCAATCGTAACGAGCGTCAAAAGATTTTGCTTTTTGCGAATCATAATTTAGTAGGTAGCGCGAAATTAACCGGCGTAGTTTACCGGTTGAGAAAATTTTAATAAACCGGCAGGGATTCTTTCACAGAACACGAATTGTCTAAATTTAACAATTATTTACGGTCATGTGTCCTGGTGGTTCATGGAGCGGGTGACGGGAATCGAACCCGCATCATCAGCTTGGGAAGCTGAGGTTCTGCCATTGAACTACACCCGCATGCTTATGTATCCAGGGATTGACCATCCAAATCCAGCGACTCCCACCCGGCATCCGGTTTGAAGCGTTCGCCGTATTTTTCGGTGAATTGGTTTAATCTTCCCAGCAGGCGTTGTTGGCCTTCCGTCGCGATGTAACGCATGGGACCACCACGAAACGGCGCGAAGCCGGTGCCAAATATGATACCGGCATCTAACAAATCGGAGTCGCTCACCACGCTTTCGCGTAAACAGGCGACGGATTCGTTGAGAAAGCGCAGCACCATGCGGTGCTCGGTGTCAGCCGGACATTCATAGTCTTTAGGCGGCGATGGTTTCTGCGGTTTGCCTTTTTTCCAGGTGTAAAAACCTTGTCCGCTTTTTTTACCGAGTTGGCCGTTGTCGACTTTCGCCTGCAATACATAGGGTACTTCGCCGCCAAAACTTTCGGTCAGGTTTTTTGCAACGTGCAAGCAGATATCCAGACCGACGGTATCGGCTAACTCAATTGGTCCCATGGGCATGCCAAAATTGGTCGCGGTTTTGTCGATGACGGTTGCCGGCATGCCTTCGTTGGACAATTCCACTGCTTCCATGAGGTACGGCATCAGCACGCGATTAACCAGAAAACCGGGTGAGCTTTTGACCGGTACCGGTAAACGATTGATCTGGCGCGCGAACACCGCTGCTCGTTTGGCTTCACCGTCCGATGTTGCTTCGCCCGCGACAATTTCAACCAGTTGCATCTTGGCGACAGGATTAAAAAAGTGCAACCCTACCAATCGTTCGGGATTTGCGAGAACGGAACTCAGACTCTCCAGTGGAATACTCGACGTATTGGTCGCCAACATCGCATTGTCTTTAAGTCTCGGTTCGATACTTTGAAACAAGCCCTGTTTGGCTTCGGCGTTTTCAAAAATCGCTTCAATCACAACATCGGCGCGTTGCATGCCGTCGCCCGCCACATCCGGCATGAAACGATCCATGGCGGCCTGAACCAGTCGTCGGTCACGCAGTCGTTTTTTAAATAGTTCGTGCGCGCGTTTCATCACCCGCGCCAACGCTTCCGGGTTTTGATCCTGGATGGTGACACGTAATCCCTGGGCCGCGCACCATGCCGCGATATCGCCACCCATGACACCGGCGCCGATCACATGCGCGTGTTCGAATTTTTCTCGTCGTTCGTCATCGGCCAGCTTGCCTAATGCCTTTAGTTGTTCCTGTAAAAAGAAAACCCGCACCAGGTTTTGCGCGGTGTCGCCGGTCACCAGTTGCGCGACCGAGCGCGCTTCCCGATCCAGCATCTCACGTTCGTTACCACCGTGTTTTTCCCATAAGTCGATGAGTGCGTAAGGCGCGGGATAGTGTTGCGGCGATGCTTTAGCCGCCACTTGTTTTCGTAAAATCTTTGCCATGATGGGCCGTGCGATTCCGGCATTGACCGCAGATTGCCAGCCGGGTGATCTGCGCGGTTTTGGCTTGCGTTGCAGCATTAACCGTGCGGCGCGATTTAAATGCCGCTCGGGCACGGCTTTATCGACCACGCCCATGGATTTCGCCTGTTTGGCACGCAGGCTACGACCGGTCAACATCATGTTCATGGCCGACGGTACGCCGATAGTTCTGATCAAGCGGGCCGTGCCGCCGAACCCAGGATGAATGCCGAGTAACACTTCCGGCAAACCGATGCGTGTATTGGTGTTGTCCACGGTCACGCGATAACGGCATGTTAAAGCCAGTTCCAGGCCGCCGCCAAGGCAATGCCCATTGATCATGGCGACCGTTGGGATACGCATGTCGTCGATGCGCTGAAAAATTGTATGCGCGCGCTGAATAAGTTCCAGCGCTTCGGCTTCATTGGCCAGCGTTTTGAATTCAGTAATATCTGCACCGACAATAAAACTATTGTTCTTACCGGAACACAGCACCAGGCCTTTTGGTCGTTCTTCATCGATGCGATTCAATGCCAGTGCCAGCTCTTCGATAACGTCACGTGATAACGCATTTTGTTCCGCACCGGCTTTGTCAATGGTGAGCCAGGCGATGTCCTGCTCGTCGACTTTGATACGCCAGTGTTTCAAGTTGGCTGGATTCGTTCCTGTTGTTGAGTTCTCGTTCATGGTTAAGCCGCGCGCTCCAGTAACATGGCGCCGCCCTGACCGCCACCAATGCAGATCGTTGCCATGCCGCGATTTTTTTCTTTGTCGTGTAATACATGCAGCAAATGTAAAACGATGCGCGCACCACTGGCGCCGACGGGATGACCGATACTGATGGCACCGCCATCGACATTGAGTGTGTCCTCGTCGAGTTCGCCCAACGGTGCATTTAAACCGAGTTCTTCCGTACAATACGTTTCGTCTTTCCATGCGGCCAGGCATCCCAACACCTGTGCGGCGAAAGCCTCGTTGATTTCCCAATAGTCCACGTCAGACAATCCCAAATCATGGCGTTGCAAAATGGGGGTGCTGGCGTGTACCGGCCCCAAACCCATTTGTCGTGGGTCGAGTCCCGCCCATTGGCTATCCACAATCCGGCCAACGACGGACAAGTCATGTTTCTTTACCGCATCGTCGCTGGCCAAAATAACCCAGGCCGCGCCGTCCGTAATTTGGGCGCTGTTACCGGCAGTAACATTACCCACTTCGCGGTCGAACACAGGGCGCAACTTGGCCAGTTTTTCCATGCTGCTGTCGCGGCGCAGGCCGTTATCACAATCGTACGCCTTGCCTTTCGTGTCATACAGATTTTCGATTTCGTCTAGGCGACCTTCATCCGTGGCGTTAGTCAAACGTTGATGACTGCGCAAGGCGAATTGATCCATCTTGTCACGGCTGATGTTAAATCGATAAGCCAGGTTCTCGGCGGTTTGTCCCATGGATAGACCCACGACCGGGTCGGTCAGACCGCGCAATAAACCGATTATAGGTTTTAGATGGGCCGGGCGGATTTGCGTTAACACGCCCGCTTTAGCCATCGGCGTTTTTGCTTTTGCAAGATCCGCCAGCCAATTTACCATTTTATCGTTGTACAACACCGGCGCGTGACTCATGGACTCCGTGCCACCGGCCAGCACCAGATCGGCGCTGCCGTGGGAAATATTGGTCGCGGCGGAATCCAGCGCCTGCATACCGCTTGCGCAGTTGCGCATGACCGTCCAGGCAGGCACGTTATCGCCGCAACCGAGCCGTAATGATACGACACGGCCTATGTTCGCTTCATCTGCGCTCGGGGCGGCGCAGCCGAGAATAACCTCGTCGAAGTCAGCGGGATCAAAATTCTGCCGGGACAGCAATGGGCGGCCGGCGGCGACGGCCAGATCGGACGCGGTAAACGGTCCGCGTTTGCCTTCGGCTTTTAGAAAGGGAGTGCGGCTACCGTCGATAATGTTGACGGTCCTTGCGTTTTGCATTGGGTCTCCGGGGAAAGGGATTTTAAACGTTGCAATCTTAACCCAGCGCCGGTACAAGCGGTAGCGTAAGCCCAGTAGTCATGCCGCAAAATTCTGGAAAACAACATCGTCCAATTCGCAGCTATGTGCGCCGCGAAGGACGCATGACGCCAGCACAAAGCAGGGCGCTGGTTGAGTTATGGCCCCATTTTGGCCTGGACGCCGGGGAGACTGTTCAAATTACTCAGGTTTTCGGTCGGTTGGTACCCACTATTGTGGAAATTGGATTTGGCAATGGCGACGCACTGTTGCAAATGGCAGCAGAAAATCCGGACAAAAACTACATAGGTATCGACACACATCGACCGGGGGCCGGAAGACTATTGTTGCGACTGGCCAAAGATAACGTGACGAATGTTCGGGTGATGTGTGAGGACGCAAAGGAAGTTTTTGGACAATGTGTCACGCCTTCTTCGATAGACAGCGTGCTGATATTTTTTCCCGACCCCTGGCACAAAAAACGTCATCACAAACGCCGTTTAATACAACCGGATTTTGTTCGGCTAATCGTGCACGCGCTGAAGCCGGGCGGTCGACTACACGTCGCAACGGACTGGCAGGATTATGCCGAACACATCATGCAGGTGCTGACTGACGAGCCTGCGCTGAAGAACTGCGTTGGAAATAAAAAATGCTCACCCCGGCCGGACTACCGACCGCTCACTAAATATGAGCAGCGTGGTCAGGCCCTGGGGCATGATGTTTGGGATCTGATATTCGAAAAAGTCTCGGCTGAGTAAACAGCTTACTTATTCAGCGGCAACGACCGATATCACGTTTACCATGCGCGACGTTAGTGCCGTAGGCGACGTCGATCACATTGCCACGACCACCCATTTTGCGCAGTTGTTTCGAGCTGGACACATTACAAATAAGACCGCCGTAGATATAGCGCACTAAAGATTCGCCTTCCACACGGTAAAACCCGGTAGGCCAGGGACAGGGACCGGATTTTTCGCGGCCGGCGGCGATGTGTGTGTTCTCTGGAACTTCACGCACTCTGTCCTTGCCACCAAGCAGTCTTAAGTGTTTGCGTGACGTGATGCCGCAGGCGCGGTTTCGATCAAGACGTACAACACGATCTCGGTTTTGCACACGATAGAATCCATCCGGCCAGCGGCAAATACCCATCTCCCGATTTGAATTTATCGGACCTTGCGAGTCTTTTAACACGGTCACCTTATCGCGGCCACCATATGCCTGGAGTTGTACGCGGTTGTCGACCTCACACATTTTTCCCTTATGCACCCGCGTTATACGATGAAATTCAGAATCCGCATATAAACCATCGGGCCAGGCACAATCGCGAATTTCGTTTTTATCGGTGATTGCGCTTAATCGCCTGGGCATGTCTTCCAGGTCGTCGCCCGCTTTCATTGCCTTTAACTGGCCGCGGCTGGTGACGCGGCAAATCGAATTTCCAACAACGCGGAAGATTTGTGGTTTGACGTAGTAGCGTGCCCGGTTTGATCTGTTGGAATCACCATTGTCGTCGTAGTTGCCGTAATTCGGATTATCATTGTCATCCGCGCGATGAGCTGCGAAACCCGCTGTCGCGAACAGCAAACCGGTACAGGTTATAAGGAGTAGCAGAGCTTTTTGCATTATTTGTTAGCCTCCGATTTGGAAATAGGTGTGATGATAGTCTAGCCGCGTGAACTATCGCTGAATGACGCCACGTAAACTTTGGTAGCGGAGTTTGATTGTTACTCGTCATCGCTGGAGAATCGTATGCTGGCCAGTTCACCGTTTATATTCACGTCTACATGAAACTCAATAGGACGGCAACACACGTAGCAATCTTCAACGTAGGATTGCGTGCCGCCGGATAAATCGACCGTCGTCTCAAATGATTCGCCGCAATAGGGGCAGGCGCAGATTTGTTGGGAAAGCAACTTACAGATCGTCGAATAACATAAGGAGTCTAGCGACTGAATGTTACAATACAATTCTCAATCCTTCGCGCCTATTTATTCCTTACCTCGTTGTAAATGAACGATAAAGACACATCCTGGTGGGACTTTCATTCCGACCAGCCTTATAAGTTACCCGATCATAAAAAACCGCGCACGAGATGGCCTAATATTAAGGAGTATCTGGGCGTTGGCGTGACGGCTGTAATGTTGTCACCGTTAGTATTATGGCGCTATTTGACGGTTAAGCCTGCTATTACGAAGCGCGCTGTGGACGAGTTTATAGGTCTTAGCATTTCGCCCAGCGACCAATACGACAATGCCATCCTGGAGATGGTCGATGAGTTAGGCGTGCAGGAATTGTTATTGCGCGTGCCAACCTGGGATGTTGAACGTGTTGAATATTATTTGGACTTTGCCCGCCAATTCCCTCGACACCGATTTCTAATCAACGTCTTACAAAGTCGCGACAGTGTTGTGCGTCCGGATGAATGGGTAAATCAGTTGCGTATCATATTTCGTGAATTTTCTAAGATTACGACAACCTTTCAAATCGGTAATGCGATTAATCGCAGCAAATGGGGTTGCGCGCACAGCGGCGAATATCTGCGCTTGCTGGAAGTTGCCGATCAGGTCAAACAGGAGTTCGATGAGATTAGTTTGATCGGTTCTTCGGTGATTGATTTCGAGCCGTTAATAACTCTGAGGACATTGATCAATGCGCACGAGTATCATTTGGATGCCTGCGCATCACAGTTGTATGTCAACCGGCGCGGTTCGCCCTATGGAAAGCAATACGGATTTTTTGATCTGGAACGAAAAATAAGACTGATCTATTCGATTTTGTCACTGGCCAATCGATCTGAAAAACGATTGTGGATTACCGAGACAAACTGGCCTTTGCTAAACACCAAACCGTGGACGCCCAACTCGGGTCATCCACGCTCAACCGTGAATGAAAAAACTCAAGCGGAATATTTAAAACAATATTATAAAATTGCCTGGCAATCAGGCATGGTCGAAAAAGTGTATTGGTGGCAGTTAATCAATCCGGGTTATGGATTAGTCGATCATCGTTCGGGGCAGTTGCGAAAACATCCTGCATACTATGCATTCAAAGAGATTTTTAGAGAATTAGAATAAGCATACCGAGTACCGGTGAGGCACGAATCGCGCCAATCAAGATTCCTTTGTTCTAGATTCTTCATGCAGCCTGTTCTATGCGAATTCGAATGGACTCAAAATGATCGGATTCATTACGGCTTCATTCTGAATGAGCGCAGCGAATGAAGAATCCAGGACGTGTTAAAAGAATACTGGATACTTACGCTTCCCTCCGTATAATCACTGAACAGATAACCGTAGCAGGTCAGTATTACTTGCCACAGCTCGCCGCGAGGAGTCCCTCCCATAGGTATTCTTTTGTAGGAGTGAGCTTGCTCACGAATAAGTGTCATGGTTCATTCACCAGACTGCCGCTTGCTCCTGCGGCGCCAGCACTTCCACCATCCCTGGTGGTCGCCTCTGGCTCCTTGTTTGTTGGCAGTTAGATCTGATTGGCTATCAAAGAAGACGGGTAGCGAACCCAGCATCCAGTTTCTTAGAAGTCTGGATGCAGTTTCGTAGCCCGGATGCAATGAAATGAATCCGGGAAGAACAAAACGAGATAACTTCACCAATGCATGATTCGCAACGACGAAAAATGTATCAACTATATTTTCTCAACTCCTGACTCCGTACCTATAAGCAAAACATCGGCAGGACGACGTGCGAATAATCCATTCGTCACGACGCCGGGTAGTTGATTAATTTTACGTTCCAGGTCAACCGGGTCGGTGATTTTCAAATTTTTCAAATCAATGATGATATTGCCGTTGTCGGTGATAAAACCTTCACGGAGCTGAGGTTGACCACCGTATTTCATCAGCTTTCGTCCGATCAGGCTTTGTGCCATGGGGATAACTTCGATGGGCAACGGGAATTCTCCAAGTACATCGACTTTTTTGCTCGCATCGATAATACACACAAATTTCTCGCTGGCTTCGGCGACAATTTTTTCCCGCGTCAGCGCACCGCCACCACCTTTGATTAAATGCCGGTGCTGGGTCGCCTCGTCGGCGCCGTCCACATACAACGGTAATGTGCCGGCGCGATTTAAGTCGATTACAGGTATGCCATAACCCTTTAATCGCTCTTCGGTAGCCACGGAACTCGCCACAGCGCCATCGAATTTAGCCTTGTTTTTCGCCAGTAAGTCGATAAAAAAGTTGACAGTAGATCCCGTGCCAACACCAATAACGTCGCCAAATTCGATATAATCGAGCGCCGCTTCTGCAACCGCCTGTTTCATACTGTCTTGATTCATTTATTTCACGTTTAAAAGGAATGTTGTCGAAAAAACACGTATTACCGACTTGTGATTGTATCAGCGTGAGCCTGTTTGCACGGCGAAATTTCGTTAGTTAGGGGGCTACCGTTGGAAATCTCGGGTTTCTACAATCTGCCGGGTGAAGGTGTCTTGGTGGAGTTGCGAGATAATGATGACCAGACTATGTTGTTTAACCGGCAGGGATTGCAGTATCGAATTGTTCATCGTAAACAACAAGGTATCGATACCAGCGCAGAGGAGAAAGCCTTGGCACAGATGAACACCTTAACCACACCACAGGCGTTGTAGTGCTGAAACAGGCCACGTTGACAAGCGAAGTAACACAGACCGAACCTGTTTTGGGATTCGTGCCGTCGAAATGGGAGGCGCGCAACCATTGCCCGGAGCTACAACTAGATGAAGTCCACGTTTGGTCGGCCGATCTCGATTTAGATGCCTGGGAGATTAAATCATTGAGGGCGACACTCAGCGAACGTGAACAAGCGCGGGCCGACCGATTCAAATTCGACAAGCATCGCAGGCGATACATCGCATCACGTGGCCGTTTACGTGAGTTGCTGGGCAGTTATTCCGGTATTGAGGCGAAAGATCTGAAATTCCAGTACGGCAAACGGGGCAAACCGTCTTTGCCTGAAAAGATGGACGGCAAAGAGCTTAAATTTAACTCTACGGATTCGGATGAAAAAGCGTTGTTCGCAGTCACCTGGGAGCATGAACTCGGCATTGATCTGGAGTGTTTTCCGCGTGAAGTAGAGCACGACGAATTGGCCGAGCGCTATTTCGCTCTTGGAGAAGCAGCAGCGCTAAGAACATTTCCTGAGCAAAAACGCCGCGAAGCTTTTTTAGCCTGCTGGACGCGTAAGGAAGCATTCGGCAAGATCGAAGGTGTCGGCATCCGTTATCCGCTGGATAGCGTGTGTTTGTGCGAAGATTTATCTAATCCGCTATATCGCGTCTCTGCGAATCAATCCATAGCCGGACGAGAATGGTATTTGCACCAGTTCCATCCTGGGTTTGACGGTGTTGCCACGCTGGCAGTGTCGAACGCCGACGCTATGATTAACTACTATCATTTGAAACACTAAACATAAAACCATTGAAATTCGTTGATCTGAATGCACAGTTTCGGGCGATTGAGTCTGAAACCAGAGCAGCCATTGATCGTGTTTTACAACATGGTCAATTCATTATGGGACCGGAAGTTTTCGAGTTAGAAGAAAAACTCACAGAATTTGCCGGTGTAAAACATGCAATCTCATGCGCGAGCGGTACCGACGCATTGCTAATGACGTTAATGGCGTACGATGTTGGTCCTGGTGATGCGGTCTTTACAACACCATTCACGTTTTTTGCTACGGCTGAAGTCATTGCGCTAGCGGGTGCAACACCTGTGTTTGTCGATATCGATGCAGATACGTTTAATATCGACCCCGAAAAGTTGGAGGACACAATCGAGGATTTCAAACAGAAATCGGAATTGCGTCCGCGTGGCGTCATTCCAGTAGATTTGTTTGGTTTGCCGGCGGACTACTCGCGCATCAACGAAATCTGTCAAGTACATGATCTGTTTGTTGTCGAAGATGCTGCACAGAGTTTTGGTGCGTTTTACAGAGACAAGCGTGCAGGTAGTCTGGCTGATGTTGGAACCACAAGTTTTTTCCCAGCGAAACCGTTGGGCGCCTACGGCGATGGCGGTGCAGTTTTCACTGATAACGACACATTAGCAAACGAATTGAGATCCATTCGAATCCACGGGCAGGGTGCAAACCAGTATGACAATGTTCGGCTGGGTGTAACTGGCCGCCTTGATACCATTCAAGCTGCGGTGCTGATTTGCAAACTTAAAATATTCGAACAAGAGTTGGTGCGTCGCAACGAAATTGCATCGCAATATCAGCGCTTGTTGGGAGAAATTGTGAAGACACCCAGTGTTCCGGAAGATTGCAGCAGTGCATGGGCATTGTTCAGTGTGCTCAGTGAGCGGCGCGATGAAATTAAGCAGTCACTGCAAGACGCGGGGATTCCGTCGGTCGTTTATTATCCCAAGCCTTTGCACCTGCAACCCGTATTTCAATACATGAACCACGGAGAAAACAGCTTTCCAATTGCCGAGAAAGTATCCAGCGAGATACTCAGCCTTCCAATTCATCCTTACTTGACGAATGCTGAAGTCGATGAAATATCAAATTGTATCCTTGGCGCAATGGAGAAAGCAGCATGACAGCTCATCATGGCGAACTATTGGAAAAACTGAATAATCGCAACGCCAGTATTGGTGTAATTGGGCTTGGTTATGTTGGTTTACCATTGTTGTTACGATTCGTTGAAGCGGGTTACCGGGCAACCGGTTTCGATATTGACCCATCCAAGATCGAAGATTTAAAGTCAGGCCGCACGTATCTCAAACATATACCCATTGACGTTTTAAGTAAGCATAAACAATGGGACGCAACTACAGACTTCAGCCGTGCATCGGAAGTCGATGCGCTTATCCTGTGTGTGCCGACGCCGCTGGATGATTATCGTCAACCCGATTTGAGTTACGTAACTAACTCGGTCGAATCGGTGTTGCCCTATATGCGAAAAGGCCAGGTCATGTCGCTGGAAAGCACGACTTATCCGGGTACCACCGAAGAAGAACTAAGACCAAGACTTGAAAACGCGGGGTTTGTAGTGGGCGAAGATGTATTTCTAGTGTATTCCCCTGAGCGCGAAGATCCGGGCAACGAAAAATTCAATACCCAAACCATTCCCAAAGTCTGCAGCGGCTCGACTGAACACTGCCGAGAAGTTGCGAAAGCGCTTTATGGCCAGGTTGTCGATGAGATAGTGCCCGTCTCATCGACCCAGGTGGCGGAAATGACCAAGATTTTAGAGAACACCTACCGCGCCGTGAACATTGCTCTAGTCAATGAACTCAAAATAGTGGCCGACAAAATGGACATCGACATTTTCGAGGTCATCCGCGCCGCGGCCACAAAACCCTTTGGCTACACCCCCTTTTATCCCGGCCCCGGTCTTGGCGGACACTGCATACCTATTGATCCGTTTTACCTCACCTGGAAAGCGCGCGAATATGGCATCGCAACACGTTTTATCGAACTCGCAGGTCAAATTAACACATCAATGCCGAAGTATGTTGTATCCAAAGTCACCGAAGCATTGAATGACCAAGGCAAATCTGTCAAAGGTTCGAAAATCTTAGTGCTCGGAATTGCCTATAAGAAGAACATCGATGACACTCGCGAGTCTCCCGGCGCGGAAATTATAGAAGAGCTTTTAGAACTCGGCGCCGATGTATCGTACTCTGATCCTCAAGTGCCAAATTTCCCGCGAATGAGAAAGTATAATCTAGGCTTATCAAGCATTGAGTTAGATCCGTTAACAATCCGATCATACGATTGCTTAGTAGTGGCAACAGACCATGACGAATTTGACTGGCAAATGATAGATGAAAATGCCACCTTACTCGTGGATAGTCGTCGACAATTAGTCGATAAAAAGAGGTCGATTTGGCGAAGTTAGAATAACACTTAATTTTTGTGGTGCTGGGTCATGTTTTTTCACACCTATCTCGTTAAATGTTAAAACTTTCCTCTGAGTACAATTCCATAGCCACCTCCTCTGTGATTGCAAATATAGAACGTTTCTCGCTGGTCGTTAACTGTTGCAAACGATGTTCAAATAGTTGTGATGAGTTGCGATTGATATCCATCGCTACGCCTCTTTTCGCCTCGGTTTGATTTGCGTTACTAGTTTTTTTCATGATGTTGGCTTGTACGAGGGCATTCCATGGTAGGCCTAATGACTCGTGAATATCACGAAAAGTACCAAGAGGGTCTGTACACAGATCTTCGTGTTTTACTGTAACCCAGTTTGGGGAGTATGATGCTTGTTTAAGCAGAACACGATTTAGAGCGGTCCAAAGAGCTGCAGCGCCCTCAATATTGTTTGGCCATTCTTTTGTTAAAAATGTAGTATCACCCGCAAAATAATCTTCCACAAGATGTTGTTGACTAGCCAAAAAGCATAAATTTTTCACTTCCCAGTTTAAACGTACCATACTGGCAACAAAAGCAATCGGGTGGCGGAACATTACTAGAACCCTAACGTTGTGATTTACTTCAAGATATTTTGATAAAAGACACCCAATCGGATCTTTTATAATTGTCGATTTATGAAAAGGATTTAGTTTTGCGACTCGTAAATGCAATGAACCTCGAGATCCTACGATTTTTTTAAACACACGCTTTTTTAAACTATCAGTAGGGTAAATTGCGGTTTTCAGTGTAAAGTCATAAGTAAAAATACTTTGAATGGCGGTTTTTGTAATTGAACTTTCCTCAGATTTGTTCAAATTTGGTCGCAGATATACAAATGGAGTATCAATGCTTGGTATTCCACAGGCAGGATTGAAGGGCTCGTGTATGTAATCAGTTGTTGGATGGGCGCTTAGAATTCTTCCGACAAAGGTTGAACCCGATCGCGGTGTGCCCGTCACGAAGATCCAATTCTTAATGTTCAATTATTGTAAAAAAAGGCGTTAGCTGGTTGATACGTATTCGAAATTCATATGGTTTCTTTCAATCTGTCTATGAGGATGTAAGAAACCATATTCCTTTTTTACTAGCCACATGTAAAGGCATTACTGATTGAAAAGTAACTTTATACTTAATTTTTGATCGTAAAGAATGCTTAAAACAGAAGAAATATAGACAAAGAATTGACAAGTACTGGAAACAATTTTATACCTAGAAAGGACTCTTTGGATTTCGCATCCACGAGAAACCAATAATCCGATGGAGCGATTGATGAAAGAAGCCAGGCGAAGAACCAAGGTTGTGGGTGCATTCCCAGATGGTCACTCTGCACTCATGCTCGTGGCAGCCAGACCCAGACATGTTTCTGCCACCAACTGGGGCACACGAAAATACACGAACATGGATTTACTACGCGAGCACGACAAAGAACACGAATATGCCGCAGCCTAAAACAAACGACTGACCACTGCTTCAAGATTAAAAGAGCGAAAGATATTTGGCACTACCAAACTACTTACGTTGATAGCTAAATATAAGAAACATCGCGTTCTTTATCTAATAACGCGCGCGGAAGTTGCCGGTGCTCAAGTGCATGTTCTCGAATTACTCAAAGGAGTGAAAGATGAGTTTGACGTAATGTTAGGGGTCGGGGAACAGGATTACTTATGTCAGCAGGCGATATCCATAGGAATTAAAACAATTCACTTCCCAAGTTTGGGTAGATCAATAAATCCTAATAGAGATTGGAAATCATTTACTAGTATAACTAGTTTTATAGAAAACAACGATATTGATCTTGTTCATGCACACTCATCAAAGGCGGGGATCTTAGGCAGGATTGCAGCTGCCCATGTAAACAAACCAGCAATTTTCACCGCTCATGGTTGGGGATTCGCAACAGGTATTCCGCTTTGGCGTAGATTTGTCGCTATTTCTGCAGAGCGATTAGCTGCAAAGTACTGTGAGCGAATAATTACCGTCTCTGACTACGACAGAGCACTCGCAAAAAAATATCGCGTAGCTTGTGGGAGTAAGATTTTGACTATTCACAACGGTATTTCAGATATAAAAAATTCACACTCTCCTATTCGAAATGGCTCATCACCTTTGACACTCTCAATGATCGCACGATTTTCTCAACAGAAAGATCATATTACTCTGCTTCACGCACTTAAAAGGATTGATGTTTCGTGCCAGTTACAATTGATAGGTGATGGGCCTACAAAAAATAGAGCTGAGCGCGTAGCAAACAGATTAGGACTCGACAAGGGGGTGAATTTCATGGGTTCTCGACATGATATTGTATCAATACTTGATAGGACTCATGTGATGACCTTAATTTCGAAGTGGGAAGGATTGCCCATTAGTATTATTGAAGCTATGCGGGCGGGTTTGCCAGTTGTAGCTACTAATGTTGGTGGCGTAAGCGAACTTGTTGTCAACAACGAAACAGGCTTACTAGTTAAACGGGGTAGTGTCGATGATTTGGCGGTCAAGTTATCTCTTATCTTAAATTCCAACGAGTTGCGAACACGATATGGAATAGCTGCGAGGATCCGATTTGAAAATAGCTTTACTGTAGATAAAATGCTACAAAAAACGAAAGCGGTATACTATGAGGTACTCTCAAAACGGTCTGTATAGAGATTTACTCATTATAATGTCGCTCAAATACATTTATCACATTATCGAAGACCCTCGTCGTCTGGGTGGCGGTATTTGTCCAAGAAAAATTATTAGACTGGCGTAAACCAGACTGACTAAGTTGTTGTTGATACGACTCGTCTGATAATATCTTAGAAAGATTTGTAGAAAGATCGGCTAAATCATTGGGTTCGAACATCACAGCTGCACCTCCCACCACTTCCGGTAGACTCGCAGTATTTGTACAAATAACCGGGCAACCAGATGCCATCGCTTCCAGTACTGGTAAACCAAATCCTTCATAAAGGCTGGGGTACACTAAAACAGTCGCACCGTTTAGCAATAGTACCAACTCTTCATCTGAAATATGACCAATACGCAGATGTCTGTTGCTTAATCCTAAACGAGTAAGTTCACATGCTAGTTCGTTATTTGACCATCCAGACCACCCAGCGCTTACCCAGGTGACATTAACTTTTAAGTTTGCGAGGGCGCGGGCGACCATAGTGAGATTCTTGCGTGGTTCATGCGTGCCAACTGTTAATATATATTGACCAGAAATCTTTTTGTCTTTGAGATAACTAGTTACGTCCGTTTTTTTCCGTAAGCTAAATATCTTGTCTGCCGCAAGAGGAATCGTTGTAACAATGTCGTCCGGGAGTTTTAAGATATTAACAATCTCATCCCTGATAAAATCCGAAAGAGTTAATATATGATCAGCATACGTAAGTCGCTTGTGAAAGTTTCTTTCGAAGAACGCGACCTTGCTTGATGGATGGCACTCTTTAAATAAGATCATCGACAAATCGTAAAGTGTCATCACGGTAGGGATGCTACGTCCTCGATAAATAGGAAATAGACTTGTCTCGTGATAGACATCAAATTCACCATCCTCGATTATTCTTGACAATCGGTATTCCACCCATGCTAGTCGTAACTGATGGGCTAGCGGACGAATCCACTCTGGCAAGTTCTGCGAGCGCATTTTATTTCCTTGAGCTGGCATCTCACGTTGCACGGTGCCATTTACAAAGTACCATATGTCCGCTAAGTCGTTCTCGCGAGTCGCATTGTACAAAGAACGTGTATAACGCCCAATGCCAGTGAATACAGAAGTTAGCGGGTCTGCATTCACCAGAATCCTTGGTTTTGCGTTACTCATCCTGCTACTGTAATGTTCAGCACTAACATTTGGGAAATTTTAATCTGGCATATTCATTGATAAGTACGCCTAAGATGTAAGAATAAGGCATACAGACAGATATCTTAACCATGAATTGCCATGGGGCGGAAAACTTTTTGTCGCGAGAATACTATGCAACTGATCTATATTAGTACCAGACCGTCGATACTAAACGAAACGCTGTGTCATGTTCAGCATTTTATGCCGTTTATTGATGAAGTGATAGTTCTTGCTCCGGAAGAAAAACTCGCTTTGGTCGACTCGACTATTTTTCCAACTACAAAATTCAGCGACGAACTGTTATTAATCGAAAAATTCAAACACTTTCAGAAATTAGATCATCAATCGAAGAACTACTTACTGCGTTCCTTGCTAGTTCACCGCTCTGAGGTAAATGACGAATTTATAATGTCAGATGATGACGCACGGCCACTTCGCGACATATCGCTAGACACATTCAAATCAGAGGAGGGTTATCAATCTTACTTCTATTACGATTTGGCGGCGTGGAAATTTGGATTTGGCGATTTTGACCGAGGACAACAAACTACCTACAAAATTTTATCTTTTCTAGGATTGCCGCATTTATCCTATGCATCACACATGCCGCAAATTATCAACAAGTCAATCCTTCAAGAAGCTGGAAACTTTTTCTCTGCATATTCTGCGAATTATCCACTGTGCGAGTGGAGTGCTTATTTTAACTATGCACAATCGCGTCATAATAATTTGTTCCTGCCACCGAAACCCTTTCGCACACTATGCTGGCCTGATTGTCCAACGTGTTGGCCCCACTACGTCAAACCAGAACAACCGTTGTTCGAAAATTTCTCTCCGATGTTGTATGAACGTGGCCAACCTTTCTACGGCCTCCCGACTGAGTTGGATCGCGAAACTCAGACAGCGATGAGTGTGGAAAAAATTATAAGGTGGTATGAATATGAACTTGGAACACAACTCCCGGAGTACCCGGTACAGACAAAATCACTGTTTGAGGCCAGCAGAGATAACTTTTACTGGACTCTAGTTAGCAAACCACTTCGAGTGATACGGCGCATTTTTACTTTAGCGAATTGGGAGCAGCGAGAGGATTTAACCGCTATTAAGGCGCGTTTAGATCGAATCGAGAATATTCTGAACAGCATACCCCGTTCCAGGGATTAGCTCTTTGAACTTATGACTAACGTCTACATCGATGTCACTAACACCGTAAAAGCCGTTCATACGACAGGAATACAACGTGTTACCAAAGAGGTTGTTAGACGTCTTCTAGATAAACCAAATACAAGTTTACAGTTTATTCTCCTGATTAACTGTTCGGTTTGTAACAATTGGTTTGTGCTTAACAATTCGGAAATCGAGCAGCTAATTACTTCGGATAAGGCTGCGGGCAAAAATAGCCTACTTCGTGTGATGGTTTCTACCGCTTTCCATTTTTCCAGGAGAATGCTGTCCGCCTCGCTGATAGCGAGTATATCGGATGCGAGGCAAGTATGGCGTCATCCGCGTTCCCATAAAAAAAAACCTTCTTTTCAGTTCGAATCCGGTTCGATTTTTTTTGAATTGGAAAGTGCTTGGCACAACGTGCCGACCCGTGATGTTTTGCTACCACAATTGTCGGCGTCCGGTCTAAAGATTGTTACTTTTTTGTACGATGTGATGCCAATTAAATTCCCGGAGTATTTCGAACAATTTGCAGTGGAGAAGTTTAAAAAGTTTCTGAATGCTCATCTTAAATACAGCTCGGCGTTTATCTGTATATCGCGTGCTTCAGAAAGGGATTTGCTGGAATATGCGGGGCAGGTCGACGCTAAAACTACAAACTTCAGCACAACCTCTATCCAACTCGGTGTTGACCACACACGAACCATTGCTGATCAAGTGTCGTGGCCGCTACCGTCTACGATCCAACGCTATATTTTATGTGTATCGACCATCGAACCACGAAAGAACCATAACCTGTTATTAGCAGCATTCGAAAAAGCAGCTCAACAATGTCAGGATGTGGCATTGGTTCTGGTGGGTAAAAAGGGTTGGAAGTCAAATCAGTTTATCCAACAGTTGAAACAGCATCCGTTGTGGCAAAAACGCATTTTCTGGTTTTGCAATATAAATGACGCAACCTTGTCGTCATTTTACAAACGTGCCCATTTAGTCGTAATTCCCTCATTATACGAAGGGCTGGGTTTGCCGGTTGTTGAAGCTCTCAACTACGGTTGTGTCACCCTTTGCTCGAACACAGGTGGTCTACCTGAAGCGGGTGGTTTACATGCCATCTACTTCGATCCACGGAAAAAGGATCAGCTTATACAAGTATTAAAACAGTATTTGCACAACAACAAAGCACACGAGCAAAAATCCCTGATGGTTCGTGCGTTTAAGGGGCCAAGTTGGAATTCAACCATCAGTTCAATTATTAAAACCCTGGAGAGTTGTGGCAATTTGTAAATTTACGGCATCGCTCGAACTAGATGTAAAATTCTAGAATCCTCCTCCCCTTACAAAAAATAGTCGATCTAACCCTCAAATATCATCCATTTGGATGAGGAAATAATTATTGCTACCTGTTAGTGTGCTCTCTACCGAAGGACCCGAATGGTTTGGGGACAACGGTATTTATTCAACTTAACCTTAAAAAGGGGAGCAATAATGGATAAACCTGTAACATTTTTGAAACAGTCGACACTAGGTGTAGGTTTATTAGCACTAGCGGTGCAGGCCACCTATGCGCTGGATCCAGCCGATGTGCAACTGATGGGCACCAGTATGCGTATCTCGGCACCCATCGTCACCAATATCGCCAATATGCAGGCGACGGTGATTGACCCGAATGGTGATGTGGTATTGGAAACCGAAACCGATGGTAAAGCCATCGACTGGGTGCCGGCGCTCGATGCACCAGATGGCGGCTATCGTTATGAGGTCATCGTCGTCACTTATGATCCAGCCGCCGACAGC
The DNA here is from genome assembly GCA_965216365.1 of Arenicellales bacterium. Lineage (GTDB taxonomy): Bacteria > Pseudomonadota > Gammaproteobacteria > Arenicellales > CBDCFT01 > CBDCFT01. The sequence goes on from CBDCFT010000013.1 coordinate 29,134, forward strand.
GGTGAAGAAGACGGCGCCAATGGTGAGGAGATTTCCACCGTGGTGGGTGATTTTACCGTCGAGAATGGTCAGCTTGTTGAAACGACTACACCGACGGTTCCAGACGCAGAAGAATCTCAGAGCTTTCTTGACCGCGTGCAAGATGGTATCGAATCACTCGCGATTAATCTGATAGACACGTTGATACCCAAAGCACACGCTCAGAACGTAGAAGCAGATAGCACTTTCCCGGGATTTTTATTTGACGATACTAACGTCGCTGATCCACTTGAATATGGTATTTTCGCGAATGACACGGGGACCCATTCTTTTTTTGGGATCTATAACTATAATGCCAGCGGTTATATGTTCAACTTCAGTCCGCCGTCAAATTCCAATTCGACAAATACCATGACGTTAAACACATTGGGCGATATCGGATTTGCCGGCAACGGCATCTGGATTGATCGCAGTGCGCAGAGAATGGGTATTGGCACCACGGGGCCGGCGCACGACCTGGAGATTCAATCGAGTACACCGGGCATTCGTTTTGACGACGAGTCGAGTACAGCCTACGACATGGAATTGCAACTCAATAACACCAGCCTGGAACTCGAGGGCACGAGTGGCCAGGACATTATGGATATCTACTATAATGCGTCAGGCAATACCTTCGTCATCGACTCCGCCAGTGAAGTCGGTATTGGTACGGGTAGCCCGTCGTCCAAGCTGCATGTTGTCAGCAACAGCGCGGGCAATGCCGGCCAGATCTATATGCAAAACATCAATGCGTCGCCGGCGGAACGCGTGTTATTCCGGTTGAATAACGACGCCGGTGGTAAAACCCGTTTCTTAATCGACAGTGCCGCTAATCAGTGGACATTCGATAATGACGGCTTAGCGTTTAACATCTCCTATGTCGGCACCGGTCTCAATGAGTTCCGAGTCACCAACACCGGTAATGGCTTTTTTCGCGGTAATGTGTTTGCCAATGGTGTGTTGTTAACCTCTGATCGTGATGCTAAAGAGGGATTCGAAGATGTCGATGAGCGCGATGTTTTGGACAAAGTATTGGCTCTTCCGATTAGTGAGTGGCAATATAAGTCCGATGAAGAGCAAGAACGCCACATCGGTCCGGTCGCGCAAGACTTCCAACGCCTGTTCGAACGTGGCGATGGCAAAACAATCTCCATGGTCGATGCTAGCGGTATCGCATTTGCCGCTATCCAGGGCTTGAATCAAGTTGTACAGGAAAAGGATGCTGAAATCGCCAGCCTTGAGCAACGCATTACGGCGTTAGAAGCACAAACCCAACGTGTTGCCGCGCTGGAGACCGTCGTCGCTACTTTGTTAGAGCAAAATAATGCGGCTACTATGCAAGCGTCTTTACAGCAATAAGTGCAGTAAACGCATTGAATACGCATCCTGATAATTTATACCTTAGTATCAGATGAAGTGATACCCGTATAAATTTTCAAGGTGTTGGAAGTTAAAATGCCCGGCTTTGGCCGGGCATTTTTTTGTAGCGCGATAAGTAAAACCGCATTCGTTGGCGGATCGTTGGGCTAGCAATTCAGGCGCCAAGTGACAACTTTGTTTGCTATACTCGTTCTGGGTGGATCAAAAGCAATTCAATGGGATCTGCGGGACCGTTTACCTGGAAATCCTAGATTGGTCAGGACCAACCATCATACTGGGAGTGTTCACATGAAATTTCTTTCTACAAAACTAATCCAACTGTTTATTCCATTTTCATTTTGCTGCGCATGTTTCGTCTCGGCGAGTGATGGACTTCCATTAGCCAGCATTCGGTTTCATCTGCAAGGACTAACGGTCACCGTGCCGACAAGTAGTCATGTCAAGGGCTTGTCCGTGGTCGTTCAAGGTCCATCCGGTGAGGCGGTGTTCGAACACAGCAGCGATGGATCACCCATCGTTTGGATTTTAGATGGCACGGAAACAACAGGGAGCTACCGTTACGAAGCTATTGTGCATGGTGAGGTTTTTATTGCCTCTTCACTCGATGGAAAGTTGCGCGACAATGTCGTTGAGAAAAACCGTCGTACAACGGCGCGATTTAAAATTAAAAATGGGCAGATTATCGCCGCAAAATTGCTACAAACAAGAATACACAATCAAAATTACGCGACATCGACGTTAAGTCTCATTGCAAATTGGTTGATTAATTTAGTCATGCCGGTAGCACATGCACAGGACATTGTGATTGGCGACCCGAGCCCCGAACTATTGTTCAACGACACTAATGACGGGATAAATTGGGTGATTTTAGGTGAGGGCGGCACGAGTTCTATGGACCCAAACAATATCTTTCGTATCAGTTCGTCCGAATCGGCTGTCGACCATGTATTGATTCTGAACAGTGCGGCGGACGATAACACGGAAAACAGTATCGTCGTGGAAAGTAATGGCGATATCTCTTTAGCCGACGGAGATGTGTTTGTTGACCGGAGCAGTGATCGTATGGGGATTGGGACGAACGTGCCTATGGCAGATCTGGAAATCCAAAGCCTCACGCCTGGATTGCGGCTCGATGACACAACGATATCCGCCGGTAAAGTTGACATCACGCTGGACGACAATGATTTTCTAATTGAAGGTGACAGTGACCAACATTTGGTCAATATCGACGCGACCGGACCCGCCAATGGATTAACAATAGACGCCCAAGGTCGGGTAGGTATCGGTACCAACACTCCCAGTACAACTTCCCGGTTGCACGTGCAAGATGCCACCGATACACAATTGTTAGTAGCAAATTCTAATTCCGCCAGCGTCGATCAGGTTATGTTTCGATTGCAGTCCCTTGGCTTGGCCAAGGTACGCTTCGCTATCACCGGCAATGGCAACAACACTTGGACATTTGACAACACGCCGGGTGCGAATCTGTTTAGTATTTCAAAAGTCGGTACCGGACTAAACGAGTTCACCGTCAACGGCGCCGGTCACGGCAACTTTCGAGGGAACGTGACTGCCACAGCATTTTTCTCCAGCTCCTCACGCGCGGTAAAGACCGATATAGAACCCGTGGACGAGCGAGACGTGCTAGCAAAAGTTTTGAACATGCCGTTATCAAAGTGGAGGTATAGCTCGGAACATACAGATATGCGTCATGTTGGACCAATGGCAGAAGATTTTTACACCGCATTTGGTGTCAGTGACAGTAAGCACATAGCATCAATCGACGGTGCGGGAATTGCGTTGGCCGCGATCAAGGGTCTGCACGGCATAATGCAAGAGAAGGATGCCGAGATAGCGACGCTGAAAAAATCTAATCGGGCACTGACAACGCGTTTGTCTAAATTAGAACGGTTTGTATCTACCATTAATCTCGAATAGAGCCCAAATGTGAATCGTTTTTGATACACATTGGTGACAGAAATGTAGTAAGCTTATCCATTTGGGTGAGGTTTTTTATAACTATCAACTAAGTTAGGCGGGCTTTAGCGTAATGGGAGAGGAAAATTTAGCCCAAATGAGTCATGCTTTATCGATTTTGGGGAGGGATAATCTTCAGCACCACGTCGCGTGGTTCGAATTTATCGGTTTTTTATCAACAGGCAAGTAAGGAGGTCGTACATGAAACGATGTTTATACAAGCGACTAGTAGCCGGTGTGGCGGCTGTGCTGCTGGCACCGTTGGGTAGTAGCGCACAGACGGATCCTGTCAATGTGCATTACAACACTGGGAGTCTGAGTTTTGATGCGTATACCAAAGAAGGTGGGCAATTAAACGTTTCAGGACCGGGCGTTTCAACAACCCATGTCTTCAATTCTGGCGGAATGATGACTTTCAATGCCGAAGATGATCAAGGCAACCCGTTGCCGGATGGTATTTACAATTACCATCTGGAATTAACGCCCAGTGGGTTTCAAGCGGATTTAGATGCCATGCAACAGGCACAGGCTGCGGGTGACGAAAACACCTATACACAACTCGCTAACCGCTTGCAAGCAAACGACTACGACTGGCAAACACACTCTGGACAATTTCGTGTCGTCAATGGCTTTGTCGAAGAATACGTCGCTGACAGTGGTTCGCGTGACCCCGAATCTAACAACAACCCTGCTCAAAAACCTTAATAAGGGAGACATTACTATGAAATACTCAGTTAGCACATTTCTAGTGGGATCATTGCTTGTCACTACTCCAAGCTGGGGAGATCTCAATGATACAGACCCAGATCCTCAAATTAATTTTTTTGATAATACGGCTGCGGAAACCGATTGGTCGATTTGCACCGATAACACGCCCGCGTGCTACCTTGGTCAAGTTAATCAAAGAAATCAGCATCTATATATTGTGAATGACAACGACGGTGGCTTTGGCATCAGCAAGGGTTTTCAAATAGAACCGGGTGCAGGTACGGCATCAACACCAGTCATACATCTCGACAACAACAATCGCGTCGGCATCAACACGGAAATACCGGTGAACGATTTACATGTCGGTGGTGGTGGGCAAGTTCGGCTGGATCCACCGGGTACGGGGGGTGATTGGGATTTAAATCCAGGCTTCATCGGGCTGTGGCTTACCAATCAAGACGGAAGCCTTACCACACCGGTCAAATTCAATAACAATGCGCCAACCGATTCGTTGGTTGTGAGCAGTACGAACGGCCGTATCGGCTTGGGTACAGCCAGCCCCTTGAACCAACTGCATGTGGTGAGCTCATCTTCCGGCAACGAAGGCCAGATCTACATGCAAAACACCAACGGCACCACGGCTGAGCGTGTCTTGTTCTGCCTGCGCAATAACGGCAAGCTGCGTTTCTTGATGGATAACGGGCCCAACCAATGGACATTCGACAACGATGGGCTGGCATTCAACATCTCCTTTGTTGGTACCGGTCTCAATGAGTTTCGAGTCACCAATACCGGTAACGGATTTTTCCGCGGTAATTCTTTTGCTCTTAATCACATTAATACCTCTTCGCGTGAATCCAAAGAGCAATTCAAGGACATTGATGTACGTGAAATTTTAGATAAAGTTACCGCACTACCGGTGTCCGAATGGCAATACAAATCGGAAGAAAATCAGCCCCGTCATGTGGGTCCCGTGGCAGAGGATTTTCAAAAAGTGTTTGGGTTGAGTGATGGCAAACACATCTCCACGGTGGATATGGGTGGTTTGACCCTGGCTGCCATCCAAGGGTTACATGAAATCGTGCGGGAAAAAGATGCAGCTATCGCTAAGTTGACCGATGAAAAACGTACGCAAGATGCACAGATTCGCGAACTCAACGAACGCTTAGCTGCATTGGAAGCCGTTTTGTTGGGTAATCAACAGATATCGATGGAATAGAATTTCAAAATTGGCACAATACTCGGACCCCTCTACGGCGGGGTCTTTTTTTTACGCATCGAAATGTTCGTGTTCATTTCGCACTAATACGGTTTATCGCTGTTTTGTTGTGCTAGTTTATTTTTCTTTAATGTATTTCCGCCCTTTCATTCCAATAGTATGTTACAAGGAATGTTTGTCCGACTCGGATTATTCTTTGCTATAAGATTCATGACAGTGCATTAGCAATTCGCGCATGGACCGTAATGAACTACAAGCCGCGGTAAATAAAATTACCTGGCGCCATACCATTGATCTCAGCAATAGTGTTGTTACACCTGGCTCCGATAACACGCCGGAGCGGCTTAGTCGACTAGCGATGCCCACTTCCTTAGTGGGGAAAACAGTGCTTGATATCGGTGCGTGGGATGGTTTTTATTCCTTCGAGGTAGAGCGGCGTGAGGCGGAACGCGTCGTTGCGGCCGATCTGTGGTATCCCAGTGGATGGGTGAGGAAAGAGGGCTTTAATCTCGCGCACAAAACACTTCAATCCAAGGTAGAAACTGTCAATCTCGATGTAATGGATCTTACAACCGAGCGCTTAGGTCAATTCGATATTGTGCTGTGTTTGGGTGTGTTGTATCACCTGCGCCATCCATTGCTGGCGCTTGAGCGAATTTATAGTGTGACCAGAGAATTGTTAATACTAGAGACGCACGTCGATATGGTTTCACGTAAGTTACCAATCATGACTTTCTACCCCGGAGCGGAATTAAACGGCGATTATTCGAATTGGTGGGGTCCGAATCCGTCAGCATTGCAGGCGATGGTGCTCACTGCCGGTTTTCGGAGTGTTAAAGAGGTTTCTAGTTGGCCTTCCGTAATTACCCGGTTGCGAATTGCAACACGAATTCTTTTCGCCAATCCGAGCAGCGCCTGGACCACACTCAATCAAAAACGAATGGTGTTACACGCCGTCCCTTGAATCTTTATCCATTCACGATAGCGTGTGCCCAGGCACTTGAACATATCTTTCAAAAACCGGTATTAGTGGAGGACGAAGCTGATTTAGTTGAAGCGTTAGTTGAGTACCAACCCACTTCTAAATGCAAGTCATAGCCACGTTGCCGTTTTTCGCCCTGATCGGGAAACACATCTGCTCAGAGTCGTCCAAGCCGCCGTCCACGCTTCCATCCGCATTCAAACGTGCAATGCGGTTGCGCAGGACACCGTTTACGATGGTGAACTGCCCAGCGATAATGATCTTGCCATCGGTCTGTACCGCTACAGCCGTGACGGGTCGATTCGCCCCTCTACCTATGTTAAAACCAGTATCGACACTGCCATCGGTATTCAGGCGTGCAATGTACTTGCGCGGGGCACCGTTTACGCTAATGAAACCCCCACCAATGACGATCTTACCGTCGGCCTGTACCGCCACACTGGTGATATGGAAATTTGCCCCGCTACCCTACATCAAAACTGGTATCGACACTGCCATCGGCATTGAGGCGTGCAATGCGGTTGCGCGGGGCACCGTTTACGCTGAGGAAAACCCCGCCGATGACGATCTTGCCGTCGGCCTGTATCGCCACAGTTTCGACAAAGTCATCCGCCCCACTGCCGGGATTAAAGCTCTGATCGACACTGCCATCGGCATTCAGGCGCGCAATGCGGTTGCGCGGGGTGCCGTTTACGCTGGTGAAAAATCCACCGATAACGATGTTGCCGTCGGCCTGTACCGCCACGGCAAAGACAAAGGTATTCGCCCCACTGCCGGGATTAAAGCTTTGATCGACGCTGCCGTCTGCATTTAGGCGCGCAATGCGGTTACGCGGATGACCGTTTACACCGGTGAAACCCCCACCGATAACGATCTTGCCGTCGGCCTGTACCGCCACAGTTTCGACAAAGTCGTCCGCTCCGCCGCCGGGATTAAAGCTTTGATCGACGCTGCCGTCTGCATTGAGGCGCGCAATGCGGTTACGCGGGTGACCGTTTACACCGGTGAAACTCCCACCGATAACGATCTTACCGTCGGCTTGTACCGCAATGGCGCTGACAAGTCCACTCGGCCCACTTCCAGAATCAAATGCCTGACTGGTCAACGGAGCCAACAGCAATAGCAGTGCGATGATAATGACCAGTGCGTGGTAATCTTTAGAATGTATTCGCACAGGCGAGTTCTTTCCAAAGCTCATGACTATTAGTTCCGTATTTTTTTGACCCTATTCTGAACTACAAGTCTGGAATGAGTAACCCAATAACCAACTCTTCACTCTGGTTTAGCGTGAAACAGGGTTGAACTTTATCATTAAACTATCACATGCACCACGCTATTCGTGCAACAGATTGTTCTACCTTTGTGCAAGTACACGGCACATAAAAATCTGTAGCCCAATCAATACCGTAGTGCAAATGGCGTCTAATACCCGTATGTAGCTGGCTTCGACTTCTTCGAAAAACAACTTGCCCGCGAATACCATACGGAAAAACGCTAATGGAAATACAGTGAATAACATACCGAATGTCAAATTAGTTGCAAACAATATCACGCCGAAATTGTCTGAAACGAAACGGGTCCAGCGAGCAATCCTGGAGAATTTGCCCGAAGGGTTCGTGGAATCGTATTTGAACGTCTCAGTTCTTCTGGTTCCCATCGTTCAGCCGCAAATGAAACGGCCGGCGACTCGTGTGTCGACAACCTTCGACGGTAATTCACGATCTATCCAAGCTAACTTCTCGCTCGCTGACTCTAATCGACGAATGGAGTTAATGTTATCGGTGATCGTTTGTATGCGATCTTGCTCAACAGTGTGGTGTTAATTTGTTGACCAATTTATGCTTTTTTCGTATTTCAACCGGATAAGTGTTTTACCAGCTAGGCGTTTAAATTCGGATATATGTCTTGCGTTGAAATAGTTGCGCCAATCCCCCGCAATACCCTTACGAATGAACGTGTTGTGGGGAAAGGTTTTATCGAGAGCGGTTTTATTCTTAGTCTTGGTATTTTTTGCAACAGCTTCATCTATTTGAGAATCTTTTATGTCGAAAGAAAGATTACAACAAAGTTGTTTTAATGTGTAACGTGTATCGGTTAAGAATTCTTCATATTTATAATAGTTGGGAATAATTTCGAGCCATTTATTGACAAAGATATTCCATTCTCGCGCTATTTTGGGGAGATAGTTATCAAAGGAAACATCGAAACTCTTGTATATGCCATTTTTGACACAAAACTCTTTCTCATAAAAATACTTGGAAATCACCACGTCTCGAACTAGATGAACATTATATGCCGGGAAGGTCAATAACGGGGATAGTGGTTTGGCGTGACTTTTAATAACACAGTTCGTTGTCAATTCGGTACTGTCGGCATCTTGGTACCAAGGGTGGGTATATATGTCGAAGAGGTTGAACTCCGAATCAATATGGAGATCTCGTTTTTGGTACCTTAAGGACGTCGCCTAACATGCTTACAACCCAAGAACCACCGGACTTTGGATACTCCGTTATAAGAATTTTTGTCATTTCGAGTTCGCCGATGTTTCAGACCGGCTATATGAAATAACTCAATTCAGGGTTTAACTCTTCAAGCTCAAAATCCAAACTCCTCACCATGATTTAACCCGCCGAAAGGCTCTATTGGGGCGAGGTACAGAGCAATTATTTTATTCGCTCTTGACGAATTCTCTGGTATTTTCAGAGTCATTGATGTTGGCGAAACTCTAGTGAATTAGTGGATAAGAGGATTTAATGAAAATAGTTCCACCAGCGTCTCGGTCGGCATTTCTTATCTAACTCTGACAACGACAGTTTTTGTTCCAGGGTGCCATAGATAGTGAAAGTGTGCGTTCCGAAAAATTCTTCTGGATCATCTACGATTTTCTGTAAATTTTTAACATGCCTGAGAGCTGCTTTTACGTGTCTTTGGATTCGTTTACTCGGGTACTGCGCATTTGATAATTTTTTCACAGCTTCGTTTAAATCCATGTTTATATCTTGTTTAGCCTTAGCGGTAGATTCAGGCGATATAAGAAACCCAACATCATTAAAGTAATCCTCAAGTTCTGACTGTGTTGCCCAATCGAATACTTGATACTCCCCCGAAGACACTTTACTAAAATAATCTCGTGCAGTTTTCTGAGTAAGAATTGTCATGCCGGGTAAATGATAATGTGGTTCTGAGAGCATAACCGTTGGATGGTAACGATTGACGTGGGTCGCTATTACGTGTCCATTTATTTTTAGAAGTTTAGCGAACCCAGCAATTGCCCCTTTAATCGATGGAACATGTTCTAGTACATCAAAACAAGTCACTAAATCGAAGTTATTTCCACATTCGTTAATTGCTGCGTTGTCCAGTATTGAGCCGTTAATGATCCGCGCATCAACTTGATGATATTTGAGATATTTTTTACACGAATCAACCCGACCTTTATCGTATTCCAAACCTATGACTTCTTTCGCGCCGAGTTCTTTGTAAACTCGTAGTGAATGGCCGCCGGATGAACCTACATCACATACCTTTTTATCCTCTACACTCAATTGAAGTTGATGCTCGAGGCGTTGCATATATTGGAACGTACGTTTGTACAATCCTAACTCTGCTTCAAGATAAACATGGGCCATGGAATTAGTGCGATGCTCATCGCATAAATGGTCTACGTAAAGTTGAACATATTGTGGTGATAGATCATGGTGTTTAGAGAGTGTTTTTATACAAGCATTCATATTGCTGTCGAAAGCTTTAAACATCTCTTGAGTAGATTCAAATTTCATGTTCCGAACAGATAGCCTTTTTACTATGAATATTTTTGGGCATTTTTTTCATATAGATGCGACAACTGGCGATATGTCGTAAAATCAGCATGTTCTAACAAGTGTGTAGCTTCTAATGAAGTGAGTCCATCTTTAGGTTTACTACGCAAATGTTGTTTGATGCCAAACGACCAAACTCTATAGTCTTCGCGAAAACTAGCATCTGATTCGACACTGAGGAAATCAGTCAAAATATCCAAATGTGTTGGGTTGTCAAAAAAGCGCTCGTATTTAATTGGTAAGATATCCATCGAGTCCAAAGCACGCTTCGTTACTCTTAGCGCGTGATTCCATTCATTTACGGCATTTGCGCTTTGTTTGTTTGAGGGCCAGCGACTATCTTCTGTATCTGCGGCGCGGCGATTGTATGATATAGCAACATCAAAAATATTTCGAAAAAGAAAAATAATTTTTACGTTTGGTAGTTGCTGTTGTATAGATTCATACCGATAAAACAGAGTTGGTATTTTGTCGCCAACTACACTAGCGTTGTCGAATTTCGATTCAGAATTCTCGTGGATTCTTTCAAATTCTTTCTGATCGTAGTAGGTATCATCCTGACTTATCGTCAAAAACCTTTTTTTCTCGAAGTGTTTTTTAGATAACGGTTTTTTATTTAAAACAAGACTAAAATATCGCTCTTGCGTAATCATTATTTCTGGATGGCAATAAAGTAGTCGCCACATTCCAGTTGTTCCTGATCTTGGGCACCCACAGACTAATACGATGTTTTTGTTGTTCATCTATCATTATCTATGTTCTTATATAAAAAGAATTGCTGCAACTTATTTGTAACATCGTAATATACGTACTTACCACATTCGTGAACTCAAAGAATTTTCGAGTGATTTATAGCTCGGCGGATGTCCGCTAGCTATTTGTGTTAAGTGATATCTAGCCGGTTCATAAAAATGCTCAGCAGAATATGGTTCTAAGAAATTGTCATCTACTAAATCGCTGCGGACAAAAAATGCGTTAGTCCCTGCAATACTGCATCCTACAAGTTGGTAGCCTTTTTTGTTGAGTTTGCACTCTAAGAACTTTAAAGATGCACCAAAACAATCATCTCCAGACCACCTATGTTGTTCGGAGTAGTCCATGCAAAAACTGATAGGGGGTGCAAATTTGGCGTTGTATTCGATGACTACAACGCGCGGATTAACAGAATGGATTGCGTTGTATATGTGATAATCGTTCCCGTCAACATCAATTGAAAGAAGATCAATTTCATTTTCACTAATCGTCGATGATATTAGATTGTCGATATTGTCTCTGGTTATATATGCATTAACAATCTTTAAAACGCCCGACTCGCTCATTTTTTGAAAGTGGTTCTGGATCTGTGAAAAAGCGGTTTCGCAAGTTTCTATCCACAATCCTCGCCAGTTATCGAATAGGAGGGCTAGTGTATTATTTTCCAAGCCATTGCCCACTCCGAATTCTACGAACAATTTATTTGTTACCCCTATTCTATTAAAAATTTCTCGAATAATTCCATCTTCGTCACTTTGAGAAAAAATCTTATGGCCATGGGGAATCAAATGTTTACTATTTTGATATTTCTGTTTATTTCTTAGTCTTTCGAGTTCGTTGTTGGCATATATTAGGAACATGTGATTCAGTGTATTCCGACATTCTTGAAGTAATTTGTTACTCTTTAATGAGATGCTTTTAAGTTCAGTTAGTAAGTCGGAAACTTTCACATCGATGGACTTAGATGAGTTTGTATTTTTCACCCTACTCGTCATACCCTTGGTGCTATTTACCAAGTAACTCTATGATAATTTGTCGACCTCGATAGAACTTCCCAATGCACGAAAGATCGGGATGATCACGACAAAGATATTGATTTGTATCTGTTAACAACATACGTAGTATATTCGATCTCCACGTATTCCAATACATTCGCTGGTTTCGAATCCCGCTACGGAAAGCATACTTTCAAGGCATTGTTTGTTGGGCGCCCACCAATTACTTGGATCATTGTTGAGTTCATTTCCTTTAAAGAATTTCATGGTTGGACCCCTCGACCAATCAATTCCCCACCTCTTAAATCGAATATCCTGATGAAAATAACTTTTTAAATAGAGGTGACCATTGAATTTCGTTACTTTCCTGATTCTTTCCAACGCAAGTAACGGATGACGTAAATGGTAAAGTACGTTAAGAAACAGTACGACGTCGAACTCGCCTACATCCTTTGGATCAAGCTCATAAACACTCATCTTGCGAAACGCTACTTTTGAATTGAGTAGCTTTTTCGCAATAGAAAATCCATCGTTCCCGTTGTTTGTGGGAGTGCTTGTAAAATCATCTATGCTGAGAACTTTTGCCCCTAGTTTCTCGCATTCAAAAGAATAGAACCCATCTGAACAACCAATATCCAATACTCTTTTCCCGCTTAGGTCAGGTGGTAAGGCCAATCTCGCTAGTTCAGAGAGTGTATCTTCCCTGCCCGGGGTAAACAGTCCGTCACCAATAGGTATTGTGTGTCGCCATGAATCAAGTTTTTGAATCTCGGCTAATACCGTCTCACGAGTAGGTATAAAGTCGTTATTATAAGAAGGTGAAGATTTTAGTGACATGCATTACACTTTAAATTTCAATATCATAGACTCAGCGAGTCAACATTGGAATGTTAAAAATTGTCTCTATTTAGCAACGGTTCCAAAATTAGATATTATTCTGTAAAATCTGAGCGAGCGGGGTCAGAAGCGTTAAAATTTACACTATTTAGTATGAGGTTTTAAAATGAAATTAAGGTTATTTATTGTAACTATTTCTCTGTTCTCAGTTGGTTTCTGCGCAACGGCTAACGCTGGTAATGGTAGTGGGAAGGTATCATCAACAATCACGAACCTCGTAGGAAGAGTGATGTTTGTGACTCCAACACATACTAGCGCACCATTTTGTGCTACCGCGGGTTGGGCTATATCTGGAACAACAACCCAAGGAAAATCTATGTATGCAGCATTGTTAACCGCGATTGCTATGGATAAACCCGTCAATGTTTCGGGGACTGGAACTTGCGACATTCACCCTAATCGGGAATCAGTTCAATATATACAGTTTAGTCCATGATGAAGTTTGTAAGGGGTGTAATATCTGATTATTTCAGGCGCCTTCTTTTGCATGTCAATAACTTAACAAGCTGAGCAGTAAAATTGAAATAAAGAATTAACTAAATTCGTTTCGAGTGTAGCTTCAAATAGCTTACACGAAAAGATATCAGAATCATAATTAATTTCTTGTTGGTCTAATTACGATTCGTATTTTGACTCAGAATTTAATTATGCAACAATAAAAAACTATTTTTCGACACTCATTTTGATGGTAAGCGCTTAACTACATAAGTATTTCCCGCCATTTAATCATCGATATCATTGCAGTAGATCAGTAGAACCCGCCTAATGCACCTGTCGGATCATGTAGGTATTTTGATTTTCTAATTGGATTTGATATTTTTGCTCGGATGGCTGGCAAATTTGGCATTTTTTTGTATTTCCATATACATATATAAGTGATCGGCTCGAACTAGCGAGTCAATCTAAATTGTGCAGATACAGAACAAGAATAGACTCACCACGTAAAGGTGGGGTTCTTACTGTTACTTGGGCTGACGCCGCTGCTCATCACATGAACTACGGATCGCGTTGAATAACGGCGTAGCTCATCCACCCACGGGTCTACCCGTGGTACTCTGTCTTTGTCCACATAGAAATAGTACTAGTCAAAATAGGGTGAAAAAATGTCTAAGGTTGCATTGATAACAGGCGTTACTGGCCAAGATGGTTCGTACCTCGCTGAATTGTTGTTAGATAAGGGATATACAGTACATGGTATTAAACGACGTGCATCTTCGTTCAATACAGAACGAATTGACCATATATATCAAGATCCGCATGAGATCGGTCCAAGATTTTTTCTTCATCATGGTGATCTAACTGACTCTTCCAACTTGATTAGAATTATTCAAGAAACTGACCCAATGGAGATATATAACCTAGGAGCACAAAGTCATGTAGCTGTATCTTTCGAAACTCCAGAATACACAGCTAATAGTGATGCGATGGGGACTCTTCGCCTCCTTGAGGCGATTCGAATTCTAAAACTGGAAGATAAGACTCGATTTTATCAGGCATCGACATCAGAGCTATTCGGAAAGGTGACTGAGATTCCTCAGCGGGAAACAACGCCATTTTATCCCCGATCACCTTATGGTGTCGCAAAATTGTATGCTTATTGGATAACAATAAACTATCGAGAAGCTTATGGATTATACGCCTGCAACGGAATATTGTTCAATCATGAAAGTTATAGACGGGGAGAAACGTTTGTAACTCGAAAGATTACTCGTGGATTGTCTCAAATTTTCTTAGGGTTAAGTAACTGTCTGTATCTAGGAAATTTGGATGCAAAACGCGATTGGGGACATGCAAGAGACTATGTCAAAATGCAGTGGTTAATGTTGCAACAGGACACGCCAGAAGATTTCGTAATTGCAACCGGCGTGCAGTATTCGGTAAGAGAATTTGTAGAGCTTGCTGCGAGTAAACTCGGAATTGGAATTGAATGGCGCGGGGAAGGCAGTTCTGAATCTGGTTATGTGGAATCACTTTCGGACGAATCGAAAACTATACGGGTGGGGCAAAAAATAGTCGCTATTGATCAAAAGTACTACCGTCCAGCAGAAGTCGATACATTATTGGGAAGTCCTGAGAAGGCTCGAATAAAGTTAGGGTGGATTCCAGAGATTAGTTTTGATGAGATGGTTGAGGAAATGGTCCAATTTGACCTTCAGCAATCGAAACGACTAGATTTCCTACGACAGCACGGGTACGTAGAGTCTATTCAAGAATCGTAATCTACCTATTGCACGTGTTTGCTATCTGGGTAGCGTTCTGGCTATTGGAATGGATGTTCTTGTAAACGCGACCTCATTGGGAGGCGTGCTGACGGGTGTGGCAAGATACACGCGATCACTATACGAAAGAATAGAGGGCAATAACCTCGCTAAAGTGTCGTATTTTTACGGTATGTCGGCTAGTAGAGCAATGCCCGTACAATCAAAAAAAGGATACATTAACTACGTACCGCAAATACTGCGGCCTATAGCTAGAAACTTTAGATTGACGTATCAAGAATCCGTGTTAAGACGAACCATAAAACAACAAATGCCTGGTGTGTATCATGAAACCGGTCTAATACCGCTACACATCTCTGAAAAAGTACCAACCGTGTTTACCATTTATGATTTATCTTTACTTCATCTTAAACACTGTCACCCTAAAGATAGGATTGAATTTTTTGAACGTAATATACATCGGAGAATTAACGAAGTTAGTCATATTCTCACGATCTCTAACTTTGTTAAGCAGGAAATTATTGAGACCCTATGTGTCGGTAGCGAATCAGTTACGGCAATTCCTCTTGCTCCAGATCCGATATTTGAACGCCGTAGGGCAAAAGATGTAGAAACGTTTCTAATAAAAAATAACTTGCCGGAGCGTTATTTACTTTATGTTGGTACCCTAGAACCAAGAAAAAATCTAACGCGAGTTGTTCAAGCCTTAGCGAAAATGAGGACGAAAATTTCGCTAATTTGTGCAGGCTGGTCGGGTTGGTTGAGCGATGAGTTTCGTAAGGAAATTAAAAAACTTGGACTAGATAATCGCGTACTTCTGTGTGGTCATGTTTCTGATTGGGATCTCTCACTGTTGTATAGTGGGGCAGTCGCGCTCGTGTATCCCAGCCTATACGAGGGTTTCGGACTCCCAGTTGTTGAAGCTATGAGATGTCATTGTCCAGTAATAACAAGTGACAAAAGTAGTATGCCAGAAGTCGCTGGTGACGCGGCTATCTTTGTTGATCCATATAACGTCGATGCGCTTGCGAAATCGTTCGACTCTGTAATAAATGATGCGCATCTGCGGGAAAAACTGATAACTCTTGGGAAAGAAAGAGCGTTATCGTATTCATGGGATGAAACGGCTAAAAGGACGGTGCAATTGTTTGCTGATATCGGTGAACACAATTGAATTGTAGATATTCGAATTAGTATGAAAACTAGTTAATCGTCCCTGAAGAATTGACAAGTTGTTAAAAATAAAGAGGAAGGATAGTCAATTTGATAAAATGAATTGCAAGAAAATGATCAAATGGATGCAAAAGCTGGCAAAAGATGAAGCCCAAAAAGCCTGATAATCACCCGGATTTATTTCGCTCTCACCTGTCTCAGATTCTGAATTTATCCCACCCATTATGCCGATTGGCGGAACAAATCGATTGGGATCGGATTGAGCGCGAAGTCGAAGTGTTTTACGCCCCTGGCCCCGGTCAACCACCCTTAGCGACCCGATTAATGGTGGGATTGCATTATCTGAAGTACACGTTCAACGAAAGCGATGAGAGCGTGGTTGAGCGTTGGGTGGAGAACCCGTATTGGCAGTACTTTTGTGGTTTTGATCACCTACAGCACGACCTGCCACTGCACCCCACCAGCTTAGTGAAGTGGCGTCAACGGGTAGGCGATAAGCTCGACGTGTTATTGGCCGAAACTATCAACGTGGCGCTGCGCACACGCGCGTTAAAATCGACAGCACTCAAGCATGTGAACGTGGATACCACGGTGCAGGAGAAGGCCATTGCGTTCCCCACCGATGCGCGGTTGTATCACAAGATGCGCAAAACGCTGGTTCGACAGGCGCAGCGACGTGGTATCCGTTTGCGTCAAAGCTATCGGCGGGTGGGTCACAAGGCGTTCATCCTGCAAAGCCGCTATGCCAATGCTCGTCAGATGAGGCGCGCGGCGAAACAAACCCGCAAACTCAAGACCTATTTGGGCCGCGTGATGCGCGATATTGAGCGCAAATGTGATAGTGATGATCAGTCCCTGCAACCTCTATTGCTGCAAGCCAAGCGCCTGTTCGATCAACAACGCCATGACACGAATAAGCTGTACAGTGTGCATGAACCCTATGTGCGGTGCATTGCCAAGGGCAAAGCACACAAACGCTATGAGTTTGGTAACAAAGCCTCGTTGGTCACCACCTCAAAAGGCAATTGGCTGATCGGTGCACAGTCACTACCGGGTAACCCCTACGATGGTCATACCCTGCAGGCGGCATTACAACAAACGCAAACACTTACCGGCATTACACCCCAATTTGCTTATGTTGACCAAGGCTATAGAGGGCATGGGGTAAAACAAACCCGGGTCCACATTGTTGGAAAAATACCCAAACGTGCCAGCGCCAGTGTACGCAAATGGATGAAGCGACGGGCAGCGATTGAACCGACTATTGGCCATCTTAAATCAGACCACCGGTTGGGGAGAAATTATCTCAAGGGCAATGCCGGTGATCAGGCCAATGTCGTGCTCGCAGCAGCCGCTTATAATCTAGCCAAGCTGTTGGCTTGGTTTTATTGTGTCTGCGAAAAGTACCTGCCGACGAATGACAAAATCGACCAATCACGATTGCAGACTCTATATCATCGCAAATTAGTGAATACTTCAGGGACGACTAGTTAGTTGCTGTTTTGTAAAAATGAAAGTTGTGTAAGTTTAAATGAAAGCGGGCGCATGTCATTATTATTAGATAGCTCATGTGGCACCATGTGAATATTTGAAACAACTTTAACTACGTGCTCACCGGGGGGAAGTGTCTGTCCAACAGTAATTGCGAATGCGAATTTAAACGATTCAACTGTTTTCTTAACAATTAGTTTGTCGTCTACGAAAATGGACAGAATTAGCCTTTTAGTTTGTGATAGAAAGGGTGCTTCACCTTCAATAGTTAATTGATTGTCATGCAGTTTAGAGTTCAATTTCTTCAGTAAGCACGGACCCACCCACCCGTCTTCGTATACACCGTTGAACTGTAAAAAAGCAGTAGTCTCGGGCGAGACAGTATTTTTTCGTAATCGGCTACCGAGTTTATTACGCACGCGTTGCTTTCGTGTTCTTAATAACGGTAAAATCAAGACGTCCCACGCAACGTCTGGTGCGGAAAGTGCGCTAGGAACTAGCTTGAAAATAGCGTTTTTCTTGTGTCCTCTTCGCCATCGGTCGATTGCAATATTGATATTATTAGCCGATCGCCCCTTTCGATTGAATCGGTACTTTAACCAGGACGCTTCCAGTAGCCAGAAACTGGGCAACCATGATGAACCCCAATACTTCTTGCTTACTTTAACAGCATTGGTTAGACGTTCCTGGTCACTCATTGTTGATGTAATCGAGTCGCTATGCAACCGATATGTAGAAAACACTTGATCAACGAAGTGAAAATTGTATTTTTTACTAAATCGGCAAAACAAATCGTAATCTAATACAAGTTTTTCGTTTTCATCCATGGGGCCACACTCTTCCCAGACTTGACGAGTCCAAAAAGTAGATGGTTGAGGCAATCCATGCCCTTTCCATATCTTGAGGACTCGACGATGGCCGTAAAAATAACTTGGATGCTCTATACCTATAAATTTGTCGTTTTCATCAACAAACTCACAACGACCCATTACGATATGTTTGTCGTTGTTGACGTCAATTTCGTCGGCGACTCGAGCCAATGCGCCAGGTTTTAAAGTATCGTCAGAGTTCAAAAATCCAAAGATTTCTCCAGTTGCTAATTTAAATCCCTTGTTAATTGCGTTAGATTGACCATTATCCGGTTCAGAAACAATGGTAACTCGTGGGTTATCGCGATAACGGGCAAGAATCTTTTTTGTATTATCAGTGGATGCACCATCAATTATAAAATATTCCAGATTTTCATAGTTTTGGTTAAGTACACTTTCTATTGTTTTCCCTATATATGAACCCTGATTGAAAGATGGCGTAACTACTGAAATTTGAGGAACGGTACTCATATTGAAATGTTTGTCCTTATTCCTTGAATTTTTTTGAACACTTTTAGGGTTTCTATAGTATGTCGTTTCCAAGAGAATTTCGCGGCTTGTTGTTTACCTTTCGCTATAAGAGCTTTTCGTAGACTTGTGTCAGTTAACAATAGATAGATTTTTTCCGCGATTTGAGAAGGGTCGTCAGGTGGGACAAGCAAAGCGGCATTCCCAGCTATCTCAGGCAAGCTCGATGTATTACTACAGACGACTGGGCATCCGCAGGTCATGGCTTCCAAAACAGGCATCCCAAATCCTTCAAAATAACTAGGATATACTAGTACCGAAGCCCCGTGGTATAAGTATGGTACTTCGTGTAGAGGAACATATCCTATTGCCTTAACTTGATTTTCAAGTTGTAAGTCCTGAATTCGCTTACCGATATCTTGATGTGCATTCCTTGCTCCGCCCGTTAACACCAGTTTTACCACTATATTATAACGATCTTTTAGAATACTGAGTGCTTCAAGCGCCCCTATGTGATTCTTGTGTGGCCACGTATGAGCTGGAAAATACAAGTACTCCCCTGCAATTAGTTCATACTTCCTCAATACACTCGCCGTTTCCTCTTCAGTAGGGTCGGTATCAAGAAACAACGGATCTGCTGCTAATTGTACAGCTGTGATTTTATCAGGGCGAACATTTAATTTCTCTATTAGTGTTTGTCGGGTGTATTTTGATATTGCACAAATATGAACAGCCCTTTGAATTGAGTCTCTATATATACGACGACGATTTTCTATTTCCTCGAGAGTGAAAAAATGAGGCATGAATTCATGTTGAATGTCCGGAACTACTAGTACATTTGATAGACTATTTAGGTCTGGGTGAATATAGCCTGGAAATGAATATACAAAATCAACATCAAAATCGTGTGACCTACGTAGCTCCAAAACCTGTGGTGTATTTTTGGAGTTAATGCGTAGTAATTGATATAGTTGATTGCATCTATGGCGGGTCAGATGGCAAATTGAGACATATAGTTTGTTTGTATTTTGCGCTTGAAAATTCTGATGGTTGCGCCAATCAAAGTCGTGATAACTTCGACCTAATAAAAGAACTTTGTATTGATTAAAAAAATCAATTTTTAATAGTTCGTTTAGAAACGAGCGAGCAAGATTCTCTACTCCTCCATACAATCCAGGAACTAACCAACGTAAATCCAACCCGATCTTCATAGGAATGTTGTCAGACGAAGTTCGCTTTTTTAGTATTGTTTTTATCTGTGCAACGTAGTTTTTCGTAACAATCTTAGGTTGGTGCTGCGTAGTGACAATATTGCGTCCTTTGCTCCGAATTGTTTCTCGCAACTCAGGTGTGGTTATAAGATGAGTAATCTTTTTTGCCATCTCCTCAGCACTGTCTGCAATAAGTAAATTTTCCCCATCTTTGTAATCTAAACCTTCGGCCCCAATTGAAGTAGACACGACACACCTTTCGAGTGCCCATGCCTCAAGTATCTTTTGCCTCGATCCTGATCCGAATCTCAGTGGTACAACTACTATCATAGCAGCTAGTAAGTATGGACGAATGTCCTCTACGGCACCGGTGACAGTGACCCCGCTAATTGTTTTCAACGATTCGACTTCAGGCGGCGGATAACGACCAACAACCAGGAATTCCGATTCTGGAACACTAGCTCGAATAATGGGAAATATCTCTTTGGCGAAAAAAATTGCGGCATCGGCATTGGGAGGGTGGCTCATTAAACCGGTAAACACTATCCGATTCTTCACTTCGGAATATTGTTTTGCACCCGAAAAGTAGTTTGAGTCTAAAGGTAGTGGAACAGTAGTTGTCCTTTTCGGGTGGTAGTTGTATTTTACCCATTGTTCGTCCGTCTTAGATACCGTCACTATCAAGTCATATTTTTGACAATATAGTCGCTCAAATCGTTTGTAACGGCGAAATTGTTCAAAAAATAAAAGCTTCTTCCAAGGATTTCGACAAACTCGAGCGCGTCTTAAATAGACCAGCGCGCGAATATCATGCATTACTAAAATAGTAACTGGAAATCTCGGTAAATAATCAATTGTCGCGGCCGATGAGCTTTCAATAACAGCTAACACATGCCATGGGCAGGATGGCTCACTTAATGCGTTAATAATATGTGGAGCCATGTTTCGAAAACTAAAATCAGCCATTAAAGTGTCAATTGGACGGTTGGGAAACGCTCTAAATCCGTTTATGACACTTTGGGTTAATCCGTGTGCCTTCCTAATTAAGGATCTGTTCTTAAGGACTGAAGAGGGAACTCCATCACTTGGTAAGAAAAGGTACGGGCTTTCCCACAAATACAAGTTAACACCACTTTTGCACAGCGGCCTCACCTTTTCAAGTTGCTCGTGGAAGTGGACCATCGATACAAGACCCACTTGTCCTACAAGATTCTTCAGCTCAATAAGTTTGAGGTACTCTACTCCTCCTCCCCCAGGGAAAACCGGGAGATGAGGACTAACCGTAAGAATATTCAATTTTTATCTTAAGACTAAGTTAGAAGAATACGAACAGACGTACAAAAACTCTTTCAACCATCGACTGCAGTTTGTGAGCGGAGACGTTTAAATCGCCGAAAGCAATGTGGTGAAACAACTAGTGAATTAATTAAGAATGATTTAACTTGGGCCAGCCGAGTTTTTTTAGAATTCTAACTAATCCATTTGATTCATATTTATTCAACTCTATTTCTAAGATTTGAACTTTCTTGTCCATCTCTTGATTTTGAAATAACAGTTCTTCTATGTCATTCGCTTGTTTATGTATTACATCTAGACGATCAGCACGATCTTTTTCTGCGGTTATAAGCCGGTCTCTCAGATTCGAGTTGTCTTTCAATAACAAATCGTTACTGTGTTTAAGTTCAGATTGTAGTTTTTTTAGCTCTTTCTGTTTGGAGTTTAATCTCAATTTTTGTTCTTCAATAATATCCAGCCGTGCTTTTCTGTCGGTTTCTGCTTCACCCCACTTGTCTTCGACCCAGTGAATTTTATCATCCAATGTGAGCATGGCTTCAATGAAACGACCGTCAGCGGTTTCCTGAAGCGCAGAGCAGATTTCGTTTTGTGAATTGGGTTCTATTTTATTGCGACCAACGACAACAAACATATCATAAAAGGGAAAAATCGGTTGCTCATCTACAATCCAAGGACAACCAAGTTGGTCGAAAAACATTCTAATACTTTGTTTGCTAAACAAGAAAAGATGCTCTTTCTCTTTCAATTGCTCTAAAAAGCGATTGTTCTGGCTAACCATATTGTCGTAAGTTTGACCCGTGGGGAAACACGGCGTTTGAATAACCAGAATACCTGTTGGATTCAGCAAATCTATACAATGGCGCATTGTACGCAGAGGATCAGGTAGATGTTCCAGTACATCCATCAGGGCGACGACATCAAATTTAGTATCAAAAATCTGAGATTCGATAGGTCCTATTTCAACTTTAATATTAAAGATTTTTTTAGAGAGATCAACAATCCATGGACTCATTTCCAGGCCGATAGAATCAAATCCGGCTCGTTCGCTCATCGCTACGAATCCGCCATGACTGCACCCGAGTTCCAGAACCTTCGCCGGGGGCAGTTTGTATTTAAGTAAAGTTTTCAGCCAATATAAAACGCGTTCAGGTAGGTCGTTGCGTGCTCGCTCAAATACATCAGGTTGCCCGTAATCATCTTGCTGATGTGACAACCAATATTGTTTACCATAGAAATCCGTTTCGTCATTTGATACCGTTAGCTCTTGAGTTGATGGCTTTTGCTTCGCGTTTAATGTCCCGCAATTACCACAGACGGCATACGCTTCAGAGAACTCTACAAACTGACTGCTAGAACACCAGCATTTTTCCTGTAATTCATTAGGACGCTTTTTTGTCAAAGAAAATTGCCGCGCTCACGGTTTCTCAATTAAAAATGCGAAACGAATATAGCATGACGGATCTACTTCGTTTGCATTCACTATATGGTAAATTCGTAATTTCATTTCACGAAGATGGTCAAATACACGTTTCTTAAATTGATCCGGGTCATAAAATCGCGCATGTCTGTTTCCCCAGCCCCGAGCATTATAGATTATTGCGTCGTCATCGAATTCGACATTTTCTCGGGCGGCGGTTTGTGGATCGGTCTGAATCGCATATCGCTCCGTCATGTACAATGGACCACAATACAATTTTCCATTTTTCTTGAGTGTACGATGGGTTTCCTTTATAAATCGGGTATCTGCATTACCTTCAAAGTGTTCAAAAGAGCAATGCAACGCCATTTTTGAAAAGAAACCGTTAGGTATCGGCATGTCGGCTGCATCGCCACCAATCGTATCGCCGTTGAGACCTTTCGGATACGCTAAATCCTGACGAAACGTCTTACACCCGTAAAGTCGAGAATAAATCTCTGGAACTGGGGAATGTTCACTGGCCACGTCAACGTAAATATCTTTTGAATCTAAACATAAAAGCTTGGCCGCAATAAAATGTTCAAGTGACTTTTCAGGTTGATTTGAACTATAGTATTCGCCGTAACGCTTCTCGTATTGTGCTTTATTGTAGTAATTACAGTATTCGGAAATATCAACAAGATAGTCTTGAACTTCAATGCCAAGCTCTTTGAGTCGCCCAATAATTCGAAACTCTGCTGCTCTATCGTTGACAACATAACCCTCTTTATATTCATATTTTACGTTTTGAGTCGACTTTGATGAAATCGTTTTACTACGTAATAAGCTATTAAGAAATTTCATGTTTGAATACCCTACGCGGTTAACTCAATCATCTTTTGAGCAAAAAATAGGTGTTAACTGGCAAGATAAATTTTGGTGGACGCACAAAGCCAATTACACCAAAGTTAGTAAAAATTTTCCGATCTCGTAGAAACATTTTTCACAATTAGGCCACACTAACTTGACGACCTTCTTTTCTTTCCCTCTTTGTGTCAACCTGTGATTTATTCAATGTGGCTGACCTTACATATTCATCCACAACTCCACTAGAAGATCCAACTCGTTGGGCATAACCGTTTTTTAACCATAGTGCACGATCACATAAATTTTTCACTTCTGCCAAGTTATGCGAAACAAACAAAATAGTGGTTCCAGCCTTTTTAAAATCTAGAATACGTTCAAAACACTTAGAGCGAAACTCAACGTCGCCAACGGCGAGAACCTCATCGATGATCAATATGTCTGGATCTACTTCTGTGGCAACAGCAAATCCTAAGCGTGCACGCATTCCAGTTGAGTATGTTCTAACTGGCGAGTTAATTGAATCCTCTAAACCCGCAAATCCAATTATACTATTCAATTTTCTAGCAATATTCTTTCTCCCAATTCCAAGCATCGACGCCATAAGATATATGTTTTCCCTGCCCGTCAAGTCCATGGCAAAACCAGTTTGTATATCCATAATTGGTGAGATGGTACCACATGCTCGAACTTCACCCTTAATTGGTGAAAGGACACCAGAAATAACTTTTAAAAGTGTACTTTTCCCGGCCCCATTTGCACCAACGATTCCGAACGCTTCGCCTCTATTAATATCAAGAGATAAATCTCTTAATGCCCAGTGGTATTCTTGTTTAGCCCTCCTACCTTTAATTATGTTCACAAACTGGTCTTTTAGTGCGTGCGGATGTCTTGAGAACTTTTTGTAGCGCACGGCTACATCGGAAACACTTACCATTTGTTTCATAGTTTATAAATAATAGATAATATCCGTCTTGTTACGATAGTGAACTGTTAAACCCAAAACAACAATTGGAACGGAAATCGCTGAGCAAGTTAAAAAATAGTATAAAAAACTCGTAAAGCTATCTCCGTATATGCACGATCTAACTAAACTGACGAAATGATAAACTGGATTAAGTTCTATCCAAATTTGAAATGTTTCGGGAACGATGGATATAGGGTAGAAAATTGCTGACAAGTACATAAGTACAAGAAGAGCAACTTCATACATGTGTAATATGTCGGGGAAGTAAATAGAGACTGTTGACAATACTAGCGAGACTCCGAGGGACAACATTATCAGAAGCATCAAACACAAAGGTAGTAGGAGTATATTGGAACTGATAGGCACACCCACAACCAGCATAAACGCAACCCCTGAGACTAACGCTAACATGAGGTTAATCGCGGCTGAAAGAACGGCTGACAACGGAAATACGGATAAAGGCATGTAAGCTTTTTTTATTATACCAGCATTTTCGTATAAAACTCTCGACCCCCTCGCAGTGCTTTGTGCATAGAACTGCCAGACGAGGATTCCACAAATAATGTATGCCGAGTAATTTTCAACGAATCTAGAAAAAATATTTGAAAATATGATGTATAAGACTGTTACCATTAAAAATGGGTGAAGCATTGACCATCCAAATCCGAATATTGAACGCCGATACCGTACCTTGAGATCGCGCAATACTAAGTTATAGATTAATTCCTTGAACTTTGACGCTTGTTGGAACTCAATAAAAATGGGTGCGGTATACTTCATACGTTAGAATGTGTTTCGATATTTACAACGTCAAGAAAGAACCACTGTTGGGGACAGACCCCCCTATGTGAAAAATTGACGCTATTAATCACGCGTGTAATGTCCGGCTAGTAGGTAATGAAACAAAATTACTAACATAAATACAGGTTTGGTAAAAACTAAAATTGAACTTCTTTCAATATTCTAATTTTGATATTCTATCATCATCTTGATTACGTCTCGCATTTTAGATTTTGCTTCCCAACCAAGTTTTTCTCGAGCGAATGATGGATCACCAATACTACATCGAATTTCATTTGGCCTAAGAAAATCATTACTACTTACGAGGTATCGTTCATAGTCTAGATCAAGAAGTGAAAATGTTTCAGTTACAAAAGTCCCGAGACTGTTCCTTTCGCCAGTTGCAATCACGAAATCATTTGGTGTTCCTTGCTGTAGCATCAGCCACATAGCTCCAACGTATTCCGGGGCCCAACCCCAATCACGTTGTATTGCTAAATCACCGAGTATTAGATTTTCTTCCGAACCGTTTGCAATTCTACAGGCAGTCGAAATGATCTTTTTCGTCACAAATCGCTCGGGTCTTAGCGGCGATTCATGATTGAACAGAATGCCCGAGCAAGCGAAAAGCCCATAAGCGTCGCGATAATTTTTTGTATGTAAGTGCGCCCCTACCTTCGCCACACCGTAGGGGCTATTCGGGTGATAAGAGGCGGTTTCGCGGAGAGGTATTTTACTTTCCCCAAACATTTCTCCCGAACTTGCATTATAGAATCGAATTGATGGATCTACGGTTCGTATAGCTTCGAGCAATTGAAGTGTTCCGATTGTAATACTCTCGACTGTTTGTAGTGGCTGATCGAAAGATAATGCTACGGATGATTGTCCAGAGAGGTTATATATTTCACTTGGACGATATTTCTTTATCGCTTTAAGAATGTTTGGGAAGTCGGTCAGAGACATCGAAATAATCTCAATTTGACTTTTCACCCCCAAAACCTCTAGTCTAAAAAAGTTTGCAGAGTCTGCATCTCTAGATGCTCCAACTACTTTATAACCTTTGTCGAGAAGTAGCTTGGACAAATAAGCGCCGTCCTGTCCGGATACCCCAACAATTATCGCAGTTTTTTGCGTTGAGTTATTCCTCTTCATTTAGTTAATGGAAACGTCACAGTAAATTCAATTGCCCCTTATCAAAGAGTAATATATTCAAAATCTTAATTTTGATTATACATAGATTGATTGCCCACAAACGAATCAACGTGCTAGAACTAATGGACAGGCACTCAAATACTACTATACTACCCGCGTAGCAGGTAGTTTAAAGTTGCCCTTTCGAAGTGTTTATCTGTTACCGGCATTGATCAAGTTTTAGGCGAAACTAAACCAGAGTATGTAGCAAATACTCCGATTGCTTCAGTTCAATTTTTTTGACAAACGAGACTTGATGGTACTACTAAGAGGGGATCCTATACGGGTTCATCTTCAACACCAACATCAATTGTCGTCCCTGTAAAAGTTAACGGGACAGCATTGGCTCCATGTGATGATGTATTTCCTGCTTTTTCTTGCTGTTGTCATAGTTCCGGGGTGGCTGTTATGCAGTTTGCCCGGTGTACAGCGGTGGCCGTTGCTGGTGTGTGTGCCCATTTCGTACGCTGTCGTTATTGTGTTTTTGATTGTTGGGCGCTGGCTGGGTTTAGAAGTTGGTTTGCTAGTCTACGTTTTTATCACGTTCACGTTTATTATTGGTGTCATTAATTTTTTAGTTCGCGACACAACCCTTATCTTGGGGCCAATGAGTGGTACCTACAACAAGGTTTTTATTTATATTGCAGGATTCGTCGTGTTAACTGTTGTCTTCATTGTATACTTTTTTTTAGTCGACTATTACGATGAAGTGCCGGCGGATTTATTTCGGCATCTGGAAATGACCGAGATCGCGTATAACGATTATCTTGACGGTGTATTACGTCCCGTAGACAACATCGCTGTGTTGTTAGGTAAAAGCGGGCGCTATTGGCATTACTTGCATGGATTGCTGACTCACCTTGGCGACGTAAAATTTGTTGAGTCCTATCGCTATGCGGTATTCATCAATGGGTTGATTTTATTGACCGCTATCTATTTGTTGGCGTTGCAAGTATTTAGATCGTTTCTATCCACAACGGACGCTCAAATCGGTGTCGCGCTTATTATTTGCTTACTGTTTTTCCTGCACTTTGGTGTCAACGTATTTTCCTTTATTCGCTATTACTCTTTCGCGCCGACGGCATTGAACTTTGTGGTTTACTTCGCGGCGGTGAGCATTTTGATTCATTTCACGGCAGCGCGCGGTATGCCCATTCGTTATTTGTTGGTTCTCGCCGTATGCATCTTCGTCGCGGCGATGGTGCACGTGCAGGAAGCCGTGTTTA
Organism: Arenicellales bacterium; assembly: GCA_965216365.1. GTDB lineage: Bacteria > Pseudomonadota > Gammaproteobacteria > Arenicellales > CBDCFT01 > CBDCFT01. The sequence continues at coordinate 57,032 of CBDCFT010000013.1, forward strand.
TCGCCATCATAGGATTGTTGATGTTGGCGTATGTCGTTTTGGCGCGGCGATTTGGGTTTGCTGGCGAAGCACTGACGGTTTCGGAAGACGAATCCAGCGACTTCTATTTTCGGCGTAGTGGTTTTGACCGCATGATTCCATATGGATGGTTGGTGATAGCTGGTTTAGTAATTCTTATCGCCGGGTTTTTGTGGTCACACTATTTCGTTGCGTCCAGCACGCCGCGCCCCGACAATAAACTTATCTTTTTAGGGTCAATTATTCCCGCGTTAAAAGGCTGGTATGTGTTGAATCCGACTTATCAGTTTTTTCGCGTGGTTACGCCCTGGGGATTGCTAGTGTATGTGCTCTTTTTCTGGCATTGGAAGGATTTTCGCGACAATCCATTTTTAGTGGCGGGAATGTTAAGCCCATTGTTTACGGTATTTAATCCGTTGTTTGTTGACTTATTTTTACGTCACACGACTTACATTACCCTGTGGCGATTCTGTTACATGATTCCGCTGGTCTTTGTCGCGGGGTATTTATTTTATAAAGCGTTCACACGATTTCGTGGGTCAACCGTGGTTGGTAAAGTGGGTTACGGTCTAATGGTATTTGGTTTGGTGGCTCTATTATTTCCAATTCAGTTTGGTTCTTTTACCGTGCCTTATAGTCGCATGCAGACTTTAATGCCGGTGAAGAAAGAAAACAGTCCCGAGCATTGGGCGGATTTGCTGAACTACTTGAGAACACTACCCAATCGCGAACTCATTCTTACCGACCCGGTAACCGGTTATTTTGTATCCGCGCTGACCAAACATCACTCGCCGCGTTACAAGTTTTTCAAGCTGCGTTATAAGCAATTTAATTTTGATTCATACGAGAACAAACCACTGGCGAAATACAAGAATTGGTTGATTATCGTGAACCTGCGCGACGGCGGTTACAGCAAAACAGGTGAGTTGTCACGCCACTGGCCAGCGGATATTTTGAAAGTCAGCCGGCGTTATAAACCGGAATTGATTGCGCATTTAGAAGAAAATCCAGATCGATTTGAGGAATTATGGTCGGTTGAAGACATCAAGGTATACCGCATTCTTGAGTGAGACTATTTAATTGAACGATCCAACCGACATGCAACGCCTGCTCGATATCATGGCGCGGTTGCGCGACCCGCAAAATGGTTGTCCGTGGGACTTAAAGCAAACGTATCAAACGATAGCTCCGCATACGATTGAAGAGGCCTACGAAGTGGCTGATTGCATCGAGAGAAATGACCTCAATCATTTGCCCGGCGAGTTGGGCGATTTTTTGTTTCAAGTGGTGTTCTACGCGCAACTGGCGCAAGAGGAAGGCCGTTTTGAATTCAAAGATATAGTTGAATCAATCTGCAACAAGCTGGTGCGGCGGCATCCCCATGTTTTTGCGGATAAAAAATTTGAGTCGACAGAGGAATTATCGAAGGCCTGGGACGGATTTAAAGAACAGGAGCGGGGTAAACGTGCCGAGGCGGGTGTGTTTGCAGATATTCCGAATGCGTTGCCAGCCATGTCACGTTCGCGCAAAATCCAGGCGCGTGCCGCGCGTCAGGGATTTGACTGGGCGAAAACGAACCAAGCTGTCGCCAAGATCGATGAGGAACTCGGAGAGTTAAAAGACGAGATCGACAACAACGGCGATGTTGATCGAATAACCCACGAGTTGGGCGATGTCTTGTTTACCTGTGTTGGTTTGGCCAGGCGTTTGAAAATCGATCCCGAACAGGCATTGCGTCGAGCCAACGCCCGATTTGTCCAGCGTTTTGAGGCCATGCAACATGCGGTTGAACAGGACGGATTGTCGTTTAAAGACTGTTCGCTGGAAACGATGTTGGTTTATTGGACAAAAACGAAGACTTAGTTGCGAGCTAATTTTTGGTGTATACGCTTTGCTATTGCCCCCGGGTTTTCTGACTACTAACACGAAGATTGCTTGGTCATTTCGTTCTTTGAAATGATAGTAACTTTGTCATTTCGAACTCATGCGAAGCGTGAGGAGAAATCTTACTCATGAAGGAAAAGCGTTGTGTATTGCCCCCATCCTGGCCTTCCCCCACCGGGTAAAGGAGGTAATTGTTATCTCTTCTGCCTAAGGCAAGTAGTTAGGACGAGGGGAAAACTGGCAATGTTCTATTCGATCCACCCACGCCAGCGATAAACCAGCGTTCCAAGGAATTCGTGATACGCCTTGGTGTTGGCGACCAGCGCGCCGACAGATGGAATCCAGGAGAAAATATCCGGACGCTCTGACTCCAATATCTTGTAGTCCGTCGGTGCGGGTGTTGTGTCGATGCCGAGTTTTTTGAATGTCGCGTAAGCGCGCGGCATGTGGAAAGCGGAGGTTATCAATAACACGGTACGAATACCGTTGCTGTCCAATAGTTTTTTTGTTTCTACCGCATTCTCGAATGTCGTGCGGCTGTTCGGTTCGATAATAATGGCATCTGCCGTAACTCCCCATTCCACCATCAGTTCGGACATATAATGAGACTCTGATTCAGCCTGGCTTTCCGGGAAGACCTGTCCGCCGCTGGCAATCACGATGGGCGCTTTCCCGGCGCGGAACAGTCGCGCGCCGTGCAGCACCCGATCCGAATCCGAGTTTAAATCGGCATGTATGCGTGGTGGCAGGGGCAAACCCACGCCGCCGCCCAGCACAACAATTGCGTCGGCGGTTGGAGTGTCTTCAATCTTTACCGGCGGGTGTTGATTTTCCAGCGCCGCGAAAACGCGATGCGCGATTATGGGTGATGTGCTGACGCCTAATATGGCAATTGTAATAAACAGACAAAACCCGGCGGATTTACCGCGCCGGAAAATGAGAAGCAGGAACGCCGCGATTAAAAACCAGCACGCGAGACTGAGTGGATAGACCAGCAGCGGCAGTACTTTGCTGAGCGCAAACGGCATGGAGAATAGTACTCACGCTAACCGCTGCATCTTGTCTGTCTTTGCTGTTATTGCTTTAACACTTCCGCTTTAGTGATTGCAATATCGTCTTTGGGTACGTCCTGATATGGGCCAACGTTAGTAGTCGGAGTTGATACAATTTTTTCAACCACATCCATACCGGCAGTGACCTTGCCGAATACGGCGTAACCCCAACCCTGCGAGTTTTTTGCGGTGTGGTCGAGAAAGGCATTGTCCGCGACATTGATAAAAAACTGTGACGACGCCGAATGGGGATCATTGGTTCGCGCCATGGACAATGTTCCGGTCAGGTTTTTTTCGCCGTTGTCTGCTTCGTTTTCGATTGGCGCGCGGGTTTTGCGTTCTTTCATGCCCGGTTCCATGCCGCCACCTTGAATCACGAAACCCGGAATCACACGATGAAAGATCAGGCCATCATAAAAACCGCTTTCAACGTATTCGATAAAATTTTGCGTGGTGATTGGCGCTTTATCGTTGAACAATTCAATGTCAATAATGCCTTCGGTTGTCGTAAATCGTACCATTGTGGGTTCTGCTCCTATGCTCGGGTTGGTAAAAAGCCCGACGCACAAAACGATGGCCAGACCGGATTTTGTTAAAAGCTGTTTAAACATGTTCAAGTCTCATTTTCGTCATAAGTAATTCGTCATTGGTTTTCAGCAAGTTTCATAATGTGATCCCACTCTTTTTTATCTACCGGCATGATCGACAGGCGATTGCCTTTTTGCAGTAAGCGCATGTTTTTGAGTTTGGCTTCCTCGCGCAGACGTTTCAGCGTAATCACATGCTTGAATTTCTTTTTAAGTTTGACATTGACCATAACCCAGCGTGGATTGGTCGGGTCACTTTTAGCATCGAAATATTTTTCGTTCGGGTCAAAAGCGGTATCGTCCGGATAACCTTCTTTGACGATTTCCATCACGCCGGCGATGCCGGGTTCGTCGCAACTGGAGTGGTAGAAAAACGCCAGGTCGCCCTTTTTCATGTCATCGCGCATGAAGTTGCGCGCCTGATAATTGCGAATACCATCCCAGTGGTCGGTTTTTCTCGGTTCACTCGCCAGATGATCGACGGAATACACATCCGGCTCGCTTTTCATTAACCAGTAGTTCATCGTTCGTAGTCCTAGTAAAAATTATCAAGCATCGCGGATAGCAATGCGTTCGATTCCCTTGCTTTTGCCGCTTTGGGCATCTATGTCGATTATTACACCACACACTGTCGCAGGCCCAGTTGCGACTTCCATACGCTCCGGCACTTTATCCACGAAGCGTTTTAGCACTTTATCCGTGTTCATGCCGATAATCGAATCATAACAGCCGGTCATGCCAACATCGGATATGTACGCCGTACCTTCGGGTAACACGCGCTCGTCCGCCGTCGGCACATGGGTGTGTGTGCCAACAACAGCGGAAACTTGTCCGTCCAAAAACCAACCCATGGCGACCTTCTCGCTACTGGCCTCGGCATGGAAATCCACCAGTATGACATTGCAGTCACTGGGTTTTTTGCCAAGGGTCAGGCGTGCGCTTTCAAACGGGCAGTCCAGGATCGGGTGCATGAACACATTACCCATGATATTCAAAATGCCGACCTTGACGCCGGACGGCGTTGTCGCCACAAACCAGCCAGAGCCGGGTATGTCACGCGGATAATTATGTGGTCGCAGCAGGCGTGGTTCGTGTTCCATCACACTCATAATTTCGCGTTTGTCGAAAATATGATTACCTGAAGTTAACACATCGGCTCCGTTGTCGAAAAAATCGTGCATTATTTCTTCGGTAACGCCAAATCCTCCAGCGGCATTTTCCGCATTCACAACAACAAGATCCGGCTCGTGTTCGTCGCGTAAACCGGGCAAGGCTTTAAACAATCCACGACGCCCGGATTTACCCATTACATCGCCAATAAAAATTATTTTCATTTCAGTTTCTTGATCTAATGGGTTTGGTAAATGTTGCTTTCAGTAACAATGGCCTGCAGCCCGACATCCCAATTGTCGGTATCAATACTGTCCAGACACTGGAACTCGTAAGCGATACCGACTAATTTTGGTCGTCGCCAGAATTGACGTAGTTGCAAGTAGGCCAGGGTGCGGTCGTAGTAGCCACCACCCATTCCGATACGATTACCCGTACGGTCGAAAGCTACCAGCGGTAACACAATCAAGTCCAGTTGCATGGGCGAAAGCCAGTGGCGCGAGGTGCCAGTGGGTTCGGGAATACCCAGTTTATTCGGCGCATAGTTTTGTTTCTCAAGTACGGGTGCAAACCACAATTTGCGCAAACGCCCGGAATACAACACCGGCACGAAACATTGTTTTCTATAGTCCTGCGCTCGAGTCATGGCAACGCCCGGATCCAGTTCGTTGTCATTGGTGAAATACATGGCCACACGTCGGCTGTTGCGAAAAGCCGGTAAACGCGTAAGGTTTTGCGCCAGGCCTTGTGCGGCTTTTCGGCATTGTTGAGCTGACAGGCTGCGCCGCTGCGCTCGCAACATAGCCCGGGTGGCCTTTTTGGATTCGAGCGTGTTAGTCATGTCAATCTGGGTTGAATAAATACCATATGCCCGATCGAGTATACGCTAGGCACTCCTCGTGTCAGGGCGCGGTGCAGTTTGTACGAGAATAAAATCATTTATCTTAAGGAGAGGAAATAAGGAGGCGCTACCCGCCTGTGCCGTGTGATCCCGCGTACCTTGAACCTAATGGTCCAAGTGGGGGCCTGTGCGTCGCTTCAGGCTTTCCGCCGGCGGAACCTAAGCCCGTCGCGGACGGCGCAACAGCTTTCGCAAGTCTGGCCCCCGGTATTTAATTTAGGTTCTAAGGGTTTTGGGGACTATTCGAACACCGCAGGCAGCGCCAAGCGTAATCGTCGCCGAGTTTAAGGTCATGCTTCTTGCCCCTATAAACTCAGTTGTTGCTGTTCATCTAGTACCGCATCGATTTTGTCTTGCAATGCGTTTAATTTACTCGCCACATCCGCGCCACCACCTTGTTTGCGCAGAGTTAGCAACTCATGACTGATATTCAGTGCGGCCATAATAGCACAGCGCTCGATGCCGACTACTTTCCCGCTGCGCTGAATGACGCGCATTTGTTTGTCCAGATAAGAAGCCGATGCGCTTAAATCGTCGCGTTCCTCTTCCTTGCAGGCGACGATGAATTCGCGATTCAGAATCGACACTTTGGTGCCTTGTTTACCGTTAGTACTCATGCTGAATTCTCAATTTGACGCAATTTACCTACGACGCTGTCTAATCGATCCCGCGCCATGCGATTGCGTTCCGTTAGTTTCGAATGCTCGCGTAGTAGTGCGTCGCGGCCTGTGCGCAAGGATTGATTCTCTTTGCGTAATTGACGGCATTGTTGAATAAGTGCGTCTACCCGTTTATCCAGTTGTTTAAATTGATCTTGCAAATCGCTATCCTCATTCTAATTCTGTTGTCTTGGGCCATCCTGGAACTGCCGTGCTGTAAAAAACCACCAAACCGATGAACCGCTCGACCGCGGCGATTGATCTTTAGCGCGTTTACGTGGGCGGCAAAACCGTAAAGACGTCGTCCTTTTTGACCCGGTGAGTATCGCCTAACCAATATTCACCAGCAGCGTTAAAATATAGGCCGCCCAGACGCGTTGGTCAACGCCATGGACGCAATTAAGTCTCTTGACTCCACGGGAATTGTTTGTTCCATGGCGGGGGAATATTCATATTGGTATCGAGCGTGGCTGGCCACGGGTTACAATCACTCTTTAAAAAACGCAATGCGGGATACTCAAATAAATTCGATGCGGCGATGACCTCTACCGTGATTATCTACAATGAGCTATCCAGTTTATATGAACGATTGGATATCGAGGCGGGCGCTGCCGAGACCCACGGTGTTGTCACCGGTTTGGTGTGCGGCGGTGCGACGCGTGATTCGATTCAACAAGCACTGTATCTGATTGTCGATAATCAGGGCTTGCCAAATAACGTAAATCAGGCCTTATCCACAATCATGATGGAATTGCACGACGCCGCGCTCAGATCGTTTAACAGTGACGGTTTTGAGTTTGAGTTGGTGTTGCCCGACGATGATGCGGATTTTAGTGAGCGCACGGATGCCGTCGCCGGCTGGTGTCAGGGTTTTGTTCTGGGTTTGCTGCAAAACGACGAGGTCTCGTTAGAACATCTGGCGGAGGATGCAGCCGAAATCGTGCGTGATATGATGGTCATTGCTGAACTCGATTCGTTAAGCGAGATGGTTACTGACGATGACGAATCGCAAACCGAAGAACGTTCACTGACCGAAATAGAAGAATATCTGCGTGTTGGCGCACAACTGCTTTACGAAGAGTTGAATCCACCGGCGCGTACGCTACATTAGTCAATAAAATCAATGGATAATAGTGTTTTCGCCCGCCGCCGCCGTGGCTTGATGCAGCTCATGGGCGAAGGCGTCGCTATCGTGCCGACCGCGCCCGTCCGCGCGCGTAACGGTGATGTGACTTATAAGTACAGACCGGACAGCGATTTTTACTATTTAACCCACTTTCCGGAGCCGGAGGCGGTGGTAGTGCTGGTGCCGGAACGTGAGCAGGGTGAGTTTGTCCTGTTTTGTCGCGACAAAGATCCTGAAAAAGAAAGCTGGGACGGATCGCGCGCCGGACTCGAAGGCGCCGTGGAGCAGTTTGGTGCGGACGACGCGTTTCCCATCGACGATATTGACGACATCCTGCCCGGCCTGTTGGAAAACCGCAGCAAGGTTTTTTACAACATGGGCAGTTATGCGGATTTCGACGCCCAAGTGATTCACTGGGTCAACGAAGTCAAGGCAAAAACTCGTAGCGGTATCAGCGCACCGAACGAGATCGTCGACCTCGCGTATATTTTGCATGAACTGCGTCTGCTCAAACGCACCGAAGAACAGCGTATTATGAAAAAAGCAGCGCGGATTTCCGCCGCGGCGCACCGGCGTGCGATGCAGGCCTGTAAGCCCGGTATGATGGAATATGAAATCGAAGCCGAACTGGAATATGAATTCCGCCGAAGCGGCAGCGCATACGCGGCATACCCCTCTATCGTCGCGGGTGGTGCTAACGCCTGTACCCTGCATTACATCGAAAACCGGGCGCCTCTGCGTGATGGCGATTTGCTGTTGATTGACGCGGGTTGCGAAATCGACTGCTATGCCTCGGATATCACGCGTACTTTTCCAGTGAACGGTAAATACTCCGCCGAACAAAAGGCTTTGTACGAAATTGTATTAGCCGCACAACAGGCGGCTATCGAGCAGACCCGGCCCGGTAATCACTGGAATCATCCGCACGAAGCGGCGGTGCGCATATTGACCGAAGGCATGGTGGATATCGGGTTACTGCAAGGCGATATTGACGAGTTGATTGAAAGCGATGCGCACCGGCGTTTCTATATGCATCGCACAGGACACTGGTTAGGCATGGATGTGCACGATGTCGGCGATTACAAGGTCGATGGCGAATGGCGTCCGCTGGAAGCGGGTATGGTGTTGACCGTGGAACCGGGTATTTATATCGGTGATGACGAGGATATCGATGCGCGCTGGCGTAACACCGGTATTCGTATTGAGGACGATGTGCTGGTGACGAAAGAAGGTAATACTGTTTTAACCGCTGATGTACCCAAGACAGTGGACGATGTCGAAGCGTTAATGAATTCCTAGGGATATTTCATGAATTTTGACATTGTTATTACCGGCGGTGGCATGGCGGGAAGCAGCCTGGCCGCCGCGCTGATTCCGACGGGTCTTAGCATCGCTATTGTCGAAGCTGTTGCATACGACAGCGGTGATCAACCCAGTTTTGACGAACGCACGGTGGCGTTGACTTACAGTTCACGCCGAATTTTTGCAGGTATTGGTGTGTGGAACGATATCGCTGTCGACGCAACGCCCATACGCGAAATACACGTGTCGGATCGTGGTCATTTTGGCATGACCCGGCTCAATCATCGTCTGATGGGTGTTGATGCCTTGGGCTATGTCGTACCGCACCGCATAATCGGTAAGGTATTGCATGACACACTCAGCACCGCTGACAATGTGAGCGTTGTCAGCCCGGCCACAGTGACTGGTGCGCAAATCGACGAGGACTCGGTCAATGTTTCGGTGGAACGGGATGCACAGGCTGAAAAATTAAGCGCCAAACTGTTAGTTGTCGCCGACGGCGGCCGTTCATCCATAAGCGCCGCCTTGGGTATTAAATCCGAATCAAAAAATTATCCCCAGGTCGCCTTGGTCACGACAATAAAAACCACTCGCGAACATCAAGGTATGGCCTACGAGCGCTTTACCCAGGACGGCCCGATTGCGTTACTACCGCTGCGTGAGAAAGAGTATGCCGTGGTCTGGACGTTGCGCTCACCCCAGGCGGAAATTAATAAGGAATTGGAACAAGGCGAATTCTTACAGGCATTGCAGGACGCTTTTGGTGAACGTGCCGGAGAATTCGTTGCCTGTGGTAGCCGCAATATTTACCCGCTGAGTTTAAATTCCATCGACAAACCGGTTCGCCAGCGCGTCGTCGTAGCCGGCAACGCGGCGCACACCGTCCACCCCGTCGCCGGGCAGGGGTTTAATTTAAGCCTGCGTGATATCGCATCGCTGGCGGAAACCATTGCGCAGGCAGTTGATAAAGATCAGGATATTGGCGCATTGTCTGTGTTGCAGTCTTACGCGAACCGGCGCAAGCGGGAAACCCGCGCGGTTATGCGGTTTACCGATGGTTTGATCAGCACATTCGCAAACGAGATACCTGGTCTGACATTCGCGCGTAATGCAGCTTTGACCGGTGTCCAGTTATTGCCACCGCTCAAGCGTTTTTTGTTGCAGCGAACCATGGGTTTGCATAAATCGTCCTCCCGCCTAGCCATCGGTTTACCGCTTAATTCGACCAGGGATTAAACATGGCAGGGCAAGTATTCGATGTCATTGTCGCAGGTGCCGGTATGAGCGGTGCGACACTGGCCTGTGCGTTAGGGCAGGCGGGTTTTCGCGTCGCCCTGTTGGATAAGAAAGCGGCTGCCGTCTGGCAACAACAGGACTACGACCCGCGTGTCAGTTCGATTAACCTGGCATCGCAAAAAATATTCGACTCGTTCGGTGTCTGGGAAGCGATACAAAAACAGCGTGTGAGTCCGTTCCGGGAAATTGATGTGTGGAGCGATGCCGGCGCGGTTCACTTTCATGCCAGCGAAATCGGCCAGTCTCATTTAGGCCATATTATCGAAAACAGCGCTATCACATCGGCGTTATCGGATGCGCTGGGACGCGATGCCAATGTAACCGTATTGCAACCGGCTGAAATCAATCAACTGGTTTTTCATGACACTGGTGTGAGTGCCGTCACAGCGGATAGCGGCGAGCTTGCTGCAAAACTGGTGATCGGTGCCGACGGCGCGGCATCACGTATACAGGAACTAGCCGAAATTACGAAAACCGTGCGAAGCTACGATCAAAAAGCCATTGTCGCAAAAGTGCATACCGAGAGAAATCATGCTGAAACTTCCCGGCAACGTTTTTTACCGACAGGTCCACTGGCATTTTTGCCGCTGGCCGATGGCACTTGCTCGATCGTCTGGTCATGCGATAACGCGATGGCCGAAGCCGTACTCGCATTGGACGATGAAGTGTTTATGCGTGACCTGGGCGATGCGTTCGAACATCGTTTGGGCGCGATTGTTAAAACCAGCGAGCGTCTGGCCTTTACGCTGTCACGCCAGGATACGGCGAGCTATATCGGCGAGCGCACGGCGTTAATCGGTGATGCGGCCCATGTCATTCATCCGCTGGCTGGGCTGGGCGCAAATCTTGGGATTACCGATGCAGCTTGCTTGGCGCAGGTGTTGAGCGAAGCGCGCGATAATCAGCGCGATATCGGCGGCCATTCGACATTACGCCGTTATGAACGCTGGCGCAAAGGTGACAATGCGTTAGTGTCCGGTGCTATGGATATGTACAAAACGGTTTTTGGCAGCTCCAGTGACGCGCTCCGTCGCGTCGCGGGGGGCGGACTTACCCTAGCGAATAAAATTGCACCGCTCAAACACACAATGATGCGCCACGCTACCGGCATCAGTGGTGACTTGCCCGACATTGCCCGTCAATCCAACATTGCTTAAGCCATGGAACTGCTTCATATCATTGCAATCCTGATTACCGTGACTGCGGTGTTTTCTTACGTCAATCATCGGTTTATACGTTTACCCACGACTATCGGCGTCATGGTTATTGCGCTGGTGTTTTCCGTTGTGTTGTTGGTGCTGGGTTGGTTTGGAATGGATTCGGTTTCCACCGCAGCGGCGAATCTGATCGCGAGTATCGATTTCAATACCACCTTGCTGAACGGCATGCTGAGTTTTTTATTGTTCGCCGGCGCTCTGCATATCAACCTGGACGATCTCGCCCAGCAAAAATGGGTGGTGCTGAGTCTTGCTACCGTCGGTGTCGTCACCTCAACCCTGCTGATAGGTTTTATTTCGTATTTCGTCGTGAATCTGTTCGGTATCGATGCGCCACTAATTTATTGTTTGTTATTCGGCGCCCTGATTTCGCCGACTGACCCGATAGCCGTATTATCCACACTGAAAACCGCCGGCGTGCCCAAGACCCTGGAAATAAAAATCGCGGGTGAATCCTTGTTCAACGATGGCGTTGGTGTGGTGATTTTCCTGGTATTGTTCGGCATTGCCACTAACCCGGCCGAAGCCACGTTAAGTCACGGTATGGTTTTGTTTGTGCAGGAGGCTATCGGCGGCGCTTTATTCGGACTTGCTATTGGCGCGCTGGCTTATTGGATGCTCAAGAGTGTCGATAACTACCAGGTCGAAGTGTTGATCACCCTGGCATTGGTGACAGGTGGTTACGCATTGGCAATGTCACTGCATTTATCCGGACCCATTGCCATGGTGGTGGCCGGACTGTTTATCGGTAATCATGGTCGTTTGTTTGCCATGTCTGATACCACGCGCGAACATTTGGACACATTTTGGGAGTTGATGGACGAAATTATCAATGCGGTATTGTTTGTGCTTATCGGCCTGGAAGTGCTCGTGCTGGACATAAAAGTAGAATATTTAATGGCCGGTATCGCAGCCATCGTACTGGTATTGCTGGTGCGGTTTGTCAGCGTCGGTATTCCTATTTCAATTCTAAAATTCAAACGTGAGTTTTCTCCCAACGTTGTGCGTATTCTGGTGTGGGGTGGTTTGCGTGGTGGTATCTCAGTGGCGTTGGCCTTGTCACTACCCGATAGTGCACAACGTGATTTTATTGTTGCCGTAACCTACGTTATTGTGGTGTTTTCCATTGTTGTGCAAGGCCTGACCATCGGTAAATTAGTACGCCGATCACAAAATCAACATGCCGGATAGTAAAGATTTAAAAAAGGCCGGACTCAAGTCCACGCTGCCGCGTTTGACCATCCTGAGTATTCTGGAACAGGCCATTGTGCGTCACATGAGCGCGGAGGATGTTTACAAGACCCTGCTCGACGAAGGCGAAGAAATCGGATTGGCCACCGTGTATCGCGTACTCACACAGTTTGAAACGGCCGGCCTGGTTATTCGACATAACTTTGAAGGTGGCCGTTCGGTCTTTGAATTAAATGACGAAACTCATCATGACCACATGGTGTGCATGGAATGCGGCAAAGTGTTTGAGTTTTTCGACAAGACGATAGAAGAACGCCAGAAGAAGGTCGCCGAAGCAGCCGGATTCCACATGGACGACCACTCGCTTTACTTATACGGTGTCTGCAGCGGCATGAAAAGCGATGGTGTTTGTTCCATGAAATCAGAGGATTCAGACGGCATTATGCGGGTGGCTAAAGCATAGAAAAGTGACTCGCACTGCGGGTTGCTAACGAGTGACCAGAAATAGCTAAAGCCTTTCACTAAAGTCTTAATCGAAACTTATCGGGTGGATTGTGTCTTAATGCTTTTAGCGCAAAATGCATTCTAATGTGTCGGCAAATTCCGTGAATCCGATATAGTCCGGCTGAGCAAGGCGACGGGCAGTAATCCGCATAAGACAATTAATAACGAACCCAGTGCGGCTTGCTCGATCAATTCATCGGATGCGAATTGATAAACGTGAGTTGCCAGGGTGTCAAAATTAAACGGACGCAATATCAATGTGGCGGGAAGTTCTTTCATGCAATCAACGAAAACCAGCAACACGCCGGTTAATATGCCACCGCGAATCAAGGGAACGTGAAACTTCCACAGTATTGTTGCCGGTTTAAAGCCAAGTGATCGCGAGGCCATATCCATTGACGGTGATATTTTGCCGAGGCTCGAGTCAACGGAACCAACCGCGACCGCCATGAAACGCACGACGTAAGCAAACACCAATGCAAATACGGTACCGCTAAGAATTAGCCCGGTCGAGATGCCGAATGTATTACGCATGAATACATCGATGGAGTTGTCCAACGCAGCGAATGGAATGATGATGCCGATGGCTAACACTGCACCCGGGACGGCGTAGCCCAGCGATGCGATGTTTGTGCTGATGGAAGTTGTGCTGTTGCCGCCCCGTAAACGTCGTGCGTAGGCGATTGTTAAGGCGAGTGCGAGTGCGCAAACTGCGGCGAGGCTCGAAACCAATAAACTATTGAATGCATATTGTTGGAATTCTGCGGTCCATGATTCATTGAAATGTTTTATCGCATGACGCAACAGTAATGCTGCGGGAATGGCAAATCCAACCGTGACCGGAGCGGCGCAAATCGTCATGGCCGCCCAGCGTTGCCATCCCTGCAAATGATACTCAGGTAGGTGTTTAAACCGGCTGCTGGAGGTCTGGTAAAATCGTTTGTTACGCCGCCCCATGCGCTCGAGCGCGATGAGCAGGACAACGAAACTCAACATGACGCTGGCGATCTGCGCAGCGCCACCGACATTGTTCATTTTCAGCCAGACATCGTATATGCCTGCTGTTAGTGTGCGCACGGCAAAGAAATCTACCGTGCCGTAGTCATTCAGAGTTTCCACCAGGGCAAGCGCGAGGCCAATGGCGATAGACGGTCGAGCGATGGGCAGAGCAACTTTGAAAAATGTTTTCCATGGCCCTTTTCCCAGAACACGGCTTGCTTCCAGTGTGTTGACGGATTGTTCGAGAAACGCAGAACGCGCCATTAAATATACATAAGGGTAAAGCACCACACCCATTAACAGGATCGCGCCACCCATGCTGCGTATTTGCGGAAACATATAGTCCGCCGCGCTTTGCCAACCGAATAGCTCGCGTAACAGTGTTTGTACCGGCCCGGCATACTCGAGCAAGTCGGTGTACACATAGGCGATAACGTATGCGGGAACCGCCATGGGCAGCAGCAACAACCACTCGAACATCCTTTTACCGGGAAACCGGCACATGGTGACCAGCCATGCGGTGGATACACCGGTCAGTAGAACAGCGTTGCCGACTCCGGCAAGTAAAACAAAAGTGTTCCACAAATAGGTCGGCAATACGGTGGTCGCCAAATGCGGCCAGATATTTTCGCGTGGCGTGAAAGCAATGCTGATTACCGATACCACGGGTATCGCGACCAGCACCGCAATGATAACGGCTGTCAGCGCCCACGGTTCCAGCCAGCGACGCTGACCATTGATAAGTAACGGTGATACGGACCGGGTAGTCGCGAAAGACATACCTGACTTGCCGGTTACCGGTGACGAGTAGGGTACTGGTTAGTTATCGTAGCCGGTAATGTCCACCAGTTTTACCGCATCGCCGCGATGTTTTGCGACCTCGGACAAATTGACCTCGTCCATTTTGAATTGACCCCAGGAGTCGAGTAAATCCGACCAGGCAACATCTTGATTGACCGGGTACTCGGAGTTCTCCTGTGCATAGATTTTTTGCGCGGTTTGTTCACTCAAAAATTCCATCAGACGAATAGCGTTGTCGTGATTCGGTGCGTATTTAGTTAACGCGATTCCGCTCACGTTCATGTGCGTGCCACGATCCGCCTGGTTAGGAAAAATAATACTCACCGCGTTGGCCCATTCGGTTTGTTCCGGATCAGACAGCATCAACGCCATGTAATAATGATTAATGATCGCGACGTCACATTCGCCTTGATGTATCGCTTTTACCTGCGCGCGATCATTGCCCTGGGGTTTACGCGCAAGATTAGTTTTTACGCCGCTTAACCACTCTTGCGCTTGTTCGGTGCCGTGGTGAGTGATCATGGCCGCGATCAGCGCTATCATATAATCGTGTTTGCCCGAGCGTGTGCATATCCGGCCCTGCCATTGCGGATCTGCCAGGTCTTCGTAACTGGTGAGTGGTTCCTGCACGCGTTCTTTCGATGCAACGATAATACGTGCGCGCGAGGTGAGTCCGAACCAATGCGACTCTGTATCGCGAAAGTGTTGCGGGGTGTTTTCGTTTAAAACATCAGACTGAACGGCCTGGGACAGACCCGCGTCTTTCATGTCCAGCAGACGGCCGATGTCGGAGGTCAGCAACAAGTCCGCCGGGCTGTTGCGCGCTTCGCGTTGCAGCCGTTCGATCAGCCCCTGTTTGGCATAAACCAGGTTGGTTTCGATACCGGTCTCCTGTGCGAATGCCTCCAGCAAAGGCTTTATTAAATACGGCTGGCGATACGAATAGATATTGACTTCATCGGCGAAAACGGCGAGGGGCGCCAGCATTACAAACAGCAGTAAACTACGTAAAAACATAACAACCTCTATTTAATAATCTTAATGCGAATGATTCTCATTTATAATTACCCAGTTTGTCAAGTGCAAAACAATGCAAATCCTGGCGATTTTGGACTTTATCGATGGATAGATCACCACTGACAAGTGTCATAATCCGACTGTTAAGGACTCAACTCTTCACCCCATGAAACCCTATGAATAAAACCAATGTAGCGAGTTTGCACCTGTCCGTGCAGGACGGGCAGCGTTTGCTGAATCGCGTTCAACAAGAAATAAACCAGATTATTGTTGGCCAGTCCCAGCCGGTGCGATTGGCTTTGTGTTGTTTGCTGGCGCGTGGTCATTTATTGATTGAAGATATCCCCGGTGTTGGTAAAACCACCCTGGCCCGGGTGCTAGCGCAGGTGTTGGGTTTGCCCTTCTCGCGCATCCAGTTCACCAGCGATTTATTACCGGCAGATATTATAGGCGTTTCTACGTTTGATCCGGAAGCGCATAAATTTGTGTTTCATCCCGGCCCGATTTTCGCTTCAATTATTCTGGCGGACGAAGTTAATCGCGCCACGCCAAAAGCACAAAGCGCATTGCTCGAAGCGATGGAGGAACATCAGGTCTCCGCTGAAGGCGAAACACGTCCGTTACCGCAACCGTTTTTCGTTATCGCGACACAAAATCCCCATGAACAAATCGGAACCTTTCCGTTGCCCGAATCGCAACTGGATCGCTTTTTGATGCGCTTGAGTCTGGGTTATCCCGATCCTAAAGCTGAAAAATTATTGCTTAAGGGAACCGACCGCCGCGACATATTGCCATCGCTGCAGGCGCTACTCGATGCCAGGGACATTCTGGACTTGCAGGCACAATGCCGTCGCATTCATTGCAGCGATGCGTTGGTCGACTACGTCCATGCGTTGCTGGAAGAGACGCGTGTCAACGAACGTTTTCAATACGGCTTGTCGCCGCGTGCGGGACTCGCATTGACCCATGCCGCTCGCGCCTGGGCATTTTTGGAAGGGCGCGACATGGTGTTACCGGAAGACGTGCAGGCGGTCGCACCCAGTGTGCTGGATCATCGTTTGCAGGGTAACGATCCCGGCATTCAACACGCCGTGTCAAACACTGTGCAACAACTTCTGCAAAACGTACCTATTCCCTGATGGCGCAAGTGATGGTCGGGGCCGCGGCTGCCCAGATACTCGGGCGGCGGCAACTGTTTATGCTGCCGACTCGAAACGGACTGTGGTTCGTAATGGTTTTGTTTGCCATGTTGTTAGCGGCGATTAACTACAACAACGGTCTCGCTTTTGGTTTCACTTTTCTATTGGCATCGGTGGTGTTGGTGTCCATGTTATACACGCATCGTAATTTGTCGGGCATCAGAGTTAGCGTAGGCACGCCACAACCGGTGTTCGCCGGACAACCGAGTCGCTTCCCTGTCGCACTGCAAAGTAACAGCGACAACAGACGCAGCAACGTGTGGGTGATGTGCGCAGACGAAACTGCACAAACGGATATCGAACCCCGCCAAACTGCCCAGGTGCACGTACCGGTGGGAGCACCCAAACGCGGTTGGTTGCGTTGCCCGCCGGTGGTGGTGTCCAGCGCCTTTCCTTTCGGATTGCTGTATACCTGGTCGCGCAAACTGAAACCCACTGCACGCGGTCTGGTTTATCCCAAGCCGGGTGCTACTCGTCCCTTGCCCTTGAGTCCCGATCGTGATGGCTCTACTCATGCCGGCACCCGATACGAAGGCGATGATTTTTCCGGGCTGCGTGATTACCGTGTCGGCGATTCGCTGCGCCGGGTGCACTGGAAGGCCGCAGCGCGGGGTCTTGGTATGCAAAGCAAGATTTTCAGTGGTGCGAATGTCAGTACCCTGTGGCTGGATTGGGATATGTTGCCGGAGTTGAAAACCGAAGCACGTTTGAGTCAGCTATGCCGTTGGGTGCTGGATGCGGAAATCACGGGTTGTCTGTATGGTCTGCGTATACCGGGTGTGGAACTTTCACCGAACTGCGGCCCTGCGCATCGGCATGAATGCCTGCAGGCATTGGCGCTCTGGGATCTTGCTGATGTCTAGGCCGATGTCTAAGACGGATGTTTAAAATTCGCAGTTACCGTCCACCCGATTTGGCGCCGGATCGGGTGGCCGTAAATTGGCTGTTGTTCAGTGCCGCTTTGTCTATTTCATTCCACGGCACACACATTCCGTTATGGTTAACACTAACTGCGCTCGCCCTTGTCGCGGGTCGTTTCGTCATTGAACAACGTGCCTGGCGGGTGCCGGGTCGAGTCGTTCGTTTGCTTCTGTTTCTGGTCATCTTCGTGGCGGTGTTCAAGCAGTTTGGAACGATACTGGGTCGCGACGCAGGCACGGCGTTTTTAACCGTATTAGTCGGTTTAAAAATTCTAGAAACACGCTCACTGCGTGATTATTTATTTGACGTTTTTCTTTTATATTTTTTAACTCTGGGTGCGTTCTTTTTTTCGCAGTCTTTAATCACCGGTGTCTATGCTTTTGCCATTGCGACGGTCATTACCATCGCGCTGATTCGTTTGAGTCAGTCAAATTCTGTCGCGGGTGGCGAGGCACTGCGCATTACCGGTGGCATGGTGATCAAGGCATTGCCTTTGATGCTGGTGCTTTATTTATTATTCCCGCGTATCCATGGCAGTTTATGGATGTTGCCGCAGGACGCGTTCAGTTCCAGCACCGGGTTGAGCGATGAAGTGTCTCCCGGATCGATTACGAACTTACTCGGCGATGATTCCATTGCATTCAGAGTGGAATTCGACGGTGTGGTGCCGCAACCATCGAAACAATACTGGCGCGCATTGGTATTGAGCGAAACGGATGGGCAAACCTGGCGGCGCAGTAACATCGATAAGTACGGGGTTGCATCGCTGGATGTGGAACCACTCGGCCCACCGGTTGGTTATACCGTAATTCACGAACCGAGTAACAATCGTTGGCTGCCGATTCTTGATTTGCCTGCGGCCGCACCAAAGAAAACAATATTCAAAACAGGTTATGTGGTTTCGATCATCGCTCCCCTTGATCAGCGTATACGTTACCAGGCTGAATCGTATCTTGATTATCGTACTACGCGTCTGGATGAACGCACGCGCCGCTACAATTTGCGATACCCAAAGGATCGGTCCGAGCGGGTCGATCAATTATTGCAACAGTGGTTGAGCGATAACCCTGATACGGCATCGCTCGCAAACCGGATGCTCCGGCATTTTCGTGAACAGGAATTTTATTACACCCTAAGTCCGCCGCCGTTAAACAACAACCGCCTGGAGGAGTTTTTATTCGATACCCGGCGGGGCTATTGCGAACACTACGCATCCGCGTTTGGCAGTCTGATGCGTATGGCCGGTGTACCGACACGCATGGTGATCGGATATCAGGGCGGCGAATGGAATGAATCCGGCGGTTATTTGTCGGTGCGCAATTCCGATGCCCATGCGTGGAACGAAGTGTGGATGGACGAGCGTGGCTGGGTGCGGGTCGATCCGACCGCAGCCATCGCGCCGGAGCGTATCGAACTCGGGCTGGATGCTTTGCGGGCAATGGATGAAAACGATATTCCGTTTGGATCATTGGATGCCGCCGAGTTGCGTAGTTTGATTTCGGGCAACTGGATAAAACGTCAGTGGGAATTGACCAAAATGCGCTGGGATGCAGTGAATACCGTATGGGATAAATGGGTCATGGCGTACGGCCCGGAAGAGCAGTTGGAGTTCCTGCGTAATCTTGGCTTTGATACGCCATCATGGTTGAAAATGGTATTGATTATGATTGCGGTGGCCACCGTGTTATTACTTTTGTTCACTTTGCTCTTGTTTTTACCAAAGCGTAACCAGGACCCGGTCATTGTTGCTTATCAACGATTCTGTTCCAAACTTTCTAAAATAGGGCTGGCGCGACCGGCAAATGAAGGTCCTGCGCAGTTTGCGCAACGTGTTGTCAACAAGCGTCCGGATTTGTCGGAAACTGTCAGTAAAATTACGGACTTGTATGTACAACTACGTTATTCAAACGACAACGTTACGGTTGACGACAAATCAAAATCAGATACATTGTCACAATTCAAACAACTGACAAAACAATTTAACCCGGCGCGCATACCAGGCCCGGCATAACTTTGGAGGACAAATATGAGTGCCGACCCACTCATACTGGCAATCGACCAGGGTACTACCAGCTCACGTGCAATAGCATTTGATCAGTCTGGTTCACCGCGTTTAAGCGCGCAACAAGAATTCCGGCAAATTTATCCTGACGACGGCTGGGTAGAACATGATCCGAACGAGATCTGGCAAACCACGTTAGAAGTTTGTCGTGACGTAGCGCAACAAACGCAGTCTATCGGCGAATTCGTCGCGATCGGCATTACCAATCAACGCGAAACAACAGTGGTGTGGAACCGTTCAACTGGCGAGCCAATTTATAACGCCATCGTTTGGCAGGACCGGCGAACGGCGGATCAGTGTCAGACGTTGCGTGAAGCGGGTCATGAAAACACCATTACCAACGCCACAGGTTTGTTGCTCGATGCGTATTTTTCTTCCACCAAGATTGCATGGATTCTGGACAATGTTGACGGTGCACGAGAGTTGGCAGAAAAAGGTGAACTCGCGTTTGGCACCACGGATTGTTTTTTGATCTGGAAACTAACCGGTGGCAAGGTACACGCAACCGATGCCAGCAACGCATCACGCACAAACCTGTTCGACATTCATAAACAGGAGTGGAGCGATTCACTATTGAGCATTTTTGATGTGCCGCGGTCTGTGTTACCGGATGTTCGCGACAGCGCCGACGATTACGGTGTAACGCACACGCAATGGTTTGACAAAGCTATTCCCATTTACGGCGTCGCCGGCGATCAACAAGCCGCCACAGTGGGCCAGGCCTGTTTCGAACCCGGCATGATTAAAAGCACTTACGGCACTGGTTGTTTCATGATGATGAATACCGGCACCACGCCACTGTCATCCAAAAATCGTTTATTGACGACAGTAGCCTATCGACTGGAAGGTCAAACAACCTACGCTCTGGAAGGTTCCATTTTCAATGCCGGTACAGCTGTGCAATGGCTACGCGATGGACTGCAGATCATCGATTCAGCAGAGCAAACTCAAGCGATGGTGGACGAGCTGGATTCAAATAAGGGCGTTTACATGGTCCCGGCCTTTACCGGTTTAGGCGCACCGCATTGGGACCCTCATGCACGCGGTGCCGTGTTCGGAATCACACGTGACACAGGTAGAGCGGAGTTTGTTCGTGCAGCGCTGGAATCGGTGTGTTATCAAACATACGATTTGATTAATGCCATGCAACAGGACGGCGCAACACCATCAGCGCTACGTGTCGATGGCGGGATGGTTGTCAATGATTGGCTATTGCAGTTTCTGGCCGATGTTATCGACATGCCCGTGCAACGGCCAACGGTTATTGAAACTACAGCACTAGGCGCAGCCTACCTCGCTGGATTAAAGGCTGGTGTGTTTGATTCGTTTGACGACATCAGTCAGCGTTGGCAACAAGACGCATCATTCGCGCCCAGGATTCAGACGCAGCAACGCGACGCATTATTAACAGCCTGGAAAAATGCGGTCACACGTGTGTTGGCAAACAGTTCCTAGATAGCGTTCAGCGATGTAGGGTGGATAAGTCGCGTCTGCAACGCCATCCACCGATAGAGATAATTGAACGCTGACTGCTGACAGCCATTCCTCATTTAACCATCCGTAACACGTGAATCGAGATGAAATAGTCGCCAGTGTGCTGGTTGGTCGTGAAGGCGATCCTCCCGACATTGCCAATGCAGTGGCTTTCCTGTGCTAGTGGGGATAAAGCTACATTACCGGCGCAAACATCCCGGTGAAAGGCGGCTTTTACATGTCTTATTTAGTCGGGCGCTACTTTCACCGTCTATCCGGCGTACGATGCAAACGGTATGATGCAGGTTTGCATTTAACTCCAGGAGTTACCGAATATGTCCGAACCTGTTATCGCTCAAACCGAACCCTATGGTGTTGAACTGGAAACCGGTACCTATTGGTGGTGCCGTTGTGGCAAATCCGCGAAACAACCTTTTTGTGACGGTTCGCACAAAGACACCGATTTCACGCCGGTAAAAGTCGAAATCGAAGAAAAGAAAAAAGTGTATCTGTGCGGTTGTAAACACACGGCTAACCAGCCGTTTTGCGATGGTAGTCACAAAGAGTTGAGTTAGTAATTCTCTAGGTTGTTCGTCAACCCGATTTCCTCACTGGCTTTTCGTTCATTGCAAGTACGTAAGCGGTT
This sequence comes from Arenicellales bacterium, assembly GCA_965216365.1. Lineage (GTDB taxonomy): Bacteria > Pseudomonadota > Gammaproteobacteria > Arenicellales > CBDCFT01 > CBDCFT01. The sequence continues at coordinate 78,997 of CBDCFT010000013.1, forward strand.
TGGTCAGCACTTTCTGCATGACCAGCAAATCATTCAGCGTATTGTTGATCAATTTCATCCGCGTAACGATGAGAAAATTGTCGAGATTGGCCCTGGGCGTGGCGCGTTAACCGAAACGCTATTGCAACGTATCGACCAACTGCATGCAATCGAAATTGATCGTGATTTGATTGGATACCTGTCGAATCGGTTTTCGTCTGAAGGGTTGATGTTACATCAGGTGGATATTTTAAATTTTGATTTTGCGGCGTTAGTGCAGAATGATAAGAAACTCAGGCTTATCGGCAATCTACCCTACAACATTTCTACGCCGTTACTGTTTCATCTGGTGAATTATGCATCGTCGATCACAGACATGTGTTTCATGTTGCAAAAGGAAGTGGTGACACGCCTCACTGCCCAACCCGGTAATAAAGACTATGGTCGTTTAACCGTGATGATGGGCTGCCATTGTGCTATCGAGCACATACTAGATGTACCACCGGAGTCGTTTACGCCGCCGCCAAAAGTCGATTCCAGCGTGGTTAGAATAATTCCCCATGCAAGGGTTAAATATCCTGCTTGTGAAACGCCAAAATTTGCGCAATTAGTAAAACGAGCGTTCAATCAACGGCGCAAGACACTGCGTAATTCGTTAAAAGATATTGTCGATGAAGCTGCTTTTTTTAAAGCCGGAATCGATTCCTCCAGGCGGCCCGAACAACTAGCCATTGAGGAATTCGCGCGGCTGGCGGAAAGCATTGGTTAATGTTCATTGGTTAATGTAAAGGGCTTTCACTTTGTCGCGGCGAGGGCGCCCCTCCCACAAGAGCGGCTTAGATCGTTAATTGTTTCATCTCATTTTCTATCCACGTTTCCGCTTCGGTACTGATTTGTTTCGCGCGCCGTCCTGATGTCTCGATCAGCGGGCCGATGGAGACTGTTATCGTTCCGGGTTTTTTAATAAACCCCCGGCGTGGCCAGAATTCACCGGCATTGTGTGCGACTGGCACGACCGGCACTTCGGCTTTACCGGCCAGCATGGCACCACCGGGGTTATATCGACCCGGTTCGCCGGGTGCAGTGCGTGTGCCTTCGGGGAAAACAACAACCCAACGGCCTTCTCTGATTCTTTCGATGCCTTGTTTCACAACACTGTCCAGGGCACGCCTGCCGTCGGCTCGATTGATGGCGATGGGTCGAGTTGCCGCCAGACCCCAGCCGAAAAAAGGTATCCACAATAATTCGCGTTTCAACACCCAGGCCTGGGGTGGAAATATAGTCTGGAACGCAATGGTTTCCCACGCGGATTGGTGTTTGCTCAGAATCACCGATGGCGTGTCCGGCAAATGCTCAAGGCCCTTGACCCGGTAATCCAGGCCACAGGTCACACGTAACCACCACATCATGGCATGCGCCCAATAACCGATTAAACGGGAACGCGTCAGCGGTGGCAGTGGATAACACAGTATCGCGAACAACGAGTAAACAATCGCGGACGATATTTGCCCGGCGCTGAATAGTAGTGAGCGAGAAAATAACACGAGGCTTACTTTGCCGAACTAATGCAAAAAGGAAACAAATTAACGGCTAATTTTAATGGGAGACATAACGAATCAAGCGGCCGTCCAGTAATGCGTCGGTAAACGAAGCCAGGTTGCTGAACGTCGGCACAGTTGAGAACCGGGTATCGTTGGTGATTTTTTCACCGGGTTCAACATCAAATTCGTTTTTGCCGGACAACACCATCACCGGGAAGGCACCGGCGGCCTGAGCCGCGAGTAGATCACGCGATGAATCGCCCACCATGGGAACATCTTCCAGCGAGTTGTTGGATCTTTCCGCTATACGCTGCAACATGCCCGGCTTTGGTTTGCGGCAATCGCAGTCGTCATCCGGTGTATGCGGGCAAAAGAAAATTGCGTCGATCTCACCGCCCTTTTCGTGAATCTGATCTAACATGTGTTTGTGAATATGATTGAGTTGATCCATATCGATCAAGCCACGACCGACGGCGGATTGATTAGTGGCGATGACTACCCGGTATTCTGCCCGACACAAACGTGCTATGGCTTCAAGGCTGCCATCAATAGGCCGCCATTCCTCTACCGATTTTATATAGTCATCCGAATCGTGATTGATGACACCGTCGCGATCGAGAATGATAAGGTGCATGTGTCAATTTGGCATTTGCAGTTTGGAAATATCGGCGATACTTAAAAATAACCGGCTGACATGATCCAACAACGCCAGACGATTCGCACGTACCGCGCCGTCGTCCGTCATCACCATCACTTCATCGAAAAAACGGTCGATCGGTCCGCGAAAATTTGCCATTAAACTCAGAGCTTCGGTATATCGCCGCGCGGTGATGAGTGGCCATACATCGGACGATACTTCTACCAGTGCGCTGGCGAGTTCACGCTCGCCAGCGTCAGTCAACAATGCATCGCTAAACATATCGGGGATTTGATCGTCCGCTTTACGCATGATATTGCGAATACGTTTATTGGCCGCAGATAAACTTTGCGCTTGTTCCATCTTGCGAAACTGTGCAACCGCTTTTAAACGCAAATCAAAATCAAGCGGCCTGCCCGGACGGCATTCGATCACCGCAGCAATTTCATCTGCCTGAAATTCGTCGCCGTAGTACGCGCGTAGTCGATCCAGCATGAAATCCAGCGCCGCGTCACGACTCGCCTGATCGCAGTCTACCCCCGGAAACTCCGCCAGGCTATCGGCGGCGAGCGCAATAAGCTCCACCAGATCAAGATCGAATTCCTGTTCAATAATAATGCGTAACACACCCAATGCCGCCCGGCGTAAGCCGTATGGGTCTTTGTCCCCGCTCGGGGTCTCGTCGATGGCAAACAAACCGGTAATGGAGTCTATTTTGTCTGCAATAGAAACGCTTTGCGCCAAACGACTTGTCGGTAACGCATCCCCGGCAAAACGCGGCTGATAATGTTGTGCGATGGCATCGGCGACTAACTCGTCTTCGCCATCATGCACAGCGTAGTAGCGCCCGATCACACCTTGTAATTCCGGAAACTCACCCACCATTTCGCTGACCAGGTCGGCTTTCGCCAACAGGGCCGCACGCTCGTAGGGTGCCGACTTTTCTTTCGCTATGCCTGCCATAAATCCGGCCAGTTTTTGCATGCGTCGGGTCTTGTCATGCACGCTACCGAGTTTGCGGTGAAATAAAACGCTGTTTAGTGAATCGCAACGTGCCTCCAAGGGTTGTTTGCGATCCGTTTCCCAGAAGAATTGTGCATCCGCCAAACGCGCGCGCAAAACGCGTTCGTTTCCACGACGCACCCGTTTAGGGCTTTTGCTATTGATATTACTGACCGTAATAAAATTCGGCAGTAAAGTGCCACGGCTGTTGGTGACGGGAAAATATTTCTGATGACCCTGCATGGATGAAACCAGCACTTCCGCCGGCAGTTTCAAAAAGCTTTTATCGAACTCGCCCACCAGGGCTTGCGGCCATTCAACCAATGCGGTTACTTCATCGAGTAACGCATGGTGAATCACCGTGGTAAATTTTTGTTTTTTATCGATACGTTCAATTTGTTGCAGAATCTGTTCACGCCGTTTATCGAAATCGGCAATGACATAAGCCTTGGTCATGTTGGCTTCATACACATCCGCATTGGCAATTTGCACCGTGCGCGGGTGGTGAAAGCGGTGGCCGTGGCTGGTGTTGCCGGAACGAATTGAATAGATACGACAACGAACCGGCCGTTTGCCGTGCATGACGGTTAACCAGTGCACCGGGCGAACAAATTCGTCATCGCCGTTACCCCAACGCATGCGTTTTGGGATAGGCAGTTGTTTCAATGCGCGTTCGATGCACTCGGGCACAATTTTGCTGGCGCTGGAGCCTTTTTGTACTTGTTTGAATACCAGCCAGGTGCCTTTTTCTTCCTCGACTTGACCGAGTTCGGTAACGTTCACACCGCAGGAACGCGCAAAGCCGAGCGCAGCTATGGTCGGCGTGCCGTCGGCATCGAACGCGGCCTGCAGAGCCGGGCCACGCCGCTCGATAGTCTGTTGGGATTGCCTGACGCGAACCTGCGCTACCCAAACGGCGATGCGACGCGGCGTTGCGAACCAACGGTACTCGTTATCGGCGCAAATCAAACCAGCCTCAGTCAGACCTTTGACTACATTGTCAGCGAAGGCTTTACCGAGTGTCGGCAACGCCTTTGGCGGCAACTCCTCGGTACCGAGTTCGATCAGCAGATTGTCTGCTTTTTTGCGCATAACCGGCATGTTATTTCGAGTTACCACGCGGGAATCCCAGCTTTTCGCGGCTAGCGTAGTATTCCTGGGCAACGCCTCGAGCGAGTGCACGCACCCGGCCGATATAACGCGCCCGCTCGGTTACACCGATAGCGTGGCGTGCATCCAGCAGATTAAACGTATGTGATGCTTTTAACACCATTTCATAGGCCGGCAACGGCAGGTTGTTTTCGATCAATTGCTGACAAGCGTGTTCGTGTTCATCGAAGTAGCGAAACAAGTGATCGGTATTGGCGTATTCAAAGTTATAAGTGGATTGTTCCACCTCGTTTTGCTGGTACAAATCGCCGTAGGTATAACCCTTGCTCCACTTCAAATCGAAAATGTTGTCCACACCCTGCAGGTACATGGCGATGCGTTCGAGTCCATAAGTTAATTCGCCGGTGACGGGCTTGCAATCCAGTCCTCCCGCTTGTTGGAAATAAGTCACCTGGGTGATCTCCATTCCGTTCAACCACACCTCCCAACCGAGTCCCCAGGCCCCCAGGGTTGGCGATTCCCAATCGTCTTCGACAAAACGAATATCGTCTTTGAGAAAATCCAAACCCAGGGCCGCCAGCGAGCCGAGATATTGTTCCTGGAAATCCTTCGGCGAAGGTTTCAGAATCACTTGGTACTGAAAATAATGTTGCAGGCGGTTTGGATTCTCACCATAACGTCCGTCGGTGGGACGACGCGAGGGTTGCACGTAGGCGCAATTGATCGGTTCCGGGCCAATCGACGCCAGAAAAGTCGCAGTGTGAAAGGTTCCCGCGCCCACTTCCATGTCATAGGGTTGCATGATCAGGCAGCCCTTGGCGGCCCAATAATGTTGCAGAGTGAGAATAAGGTCTTGAAAAGTCACTGTGTTTCGATTGCGTTTGTCGGCGGCATTATAGCCTGATAAGCGTGATCAACGGCTGGTAGGAAACGATTCAGTACGTGCACGCCGTGCGATACGTTTGGCGTGTTGCACGAAAGTGTTAGTACGAGTGGCCGGGTTATGTCGTTGCGGCCACGGTAAAGTCGCGGCTAACTGCGCCGCTTGCTGTGCTGTCAGGCGCTCGACCGGGCAACGCCAATAGTGCCGCGCAGCGGCATCGATGCCATACACGCCAATACCGAACTCCGCCACGTTCAAATAAATTTCCAGAATCCTTTGTTTGGATAGCCGTGTTTCCAAAGCAGCGGTCAAAACAAGTTCATGCCATTTGCGCAGCAGACTGCGTTCAGGGGTTAAAAATAGATTCTTGGCCGTTTGTTGGCTAATGGTGCTGGCGCCACGAGTGAATTGTTTTTTATTCCAGCTTTCGACGACAGCCAGTTTGATCGAGTTCACATCGAAGCCATGATGCACAAAAAAATGCGTGTCTTCGGCAATAATAAATGCCTTGATGACATGAGCTGGAATCTGGTCCAGTCGTACCGGGTTCCATCGTATTTTCGGCAACGTGTTTTTATAGGTTTGTTCTTTTTTATAGTCAGCGATGAAACGTGACTCGGGAATCGTGGTCGACAAATCCATCTCGCGTTCCTGCCACAGGATTATCAGATACGCAGCATCCATGATGACCACGAATAGCAACGCCAGGGTAAACCACTTAAAGAATCTACGCAGAGCTTTCAATGATTAGTTGGTAATTGTTTGAATCAAAATAGTGCACATATTTGGCTAGATTGCACTATAATAGTGCAAATGCAATGCTCTCATCAAAAATTATCTTTAATATACAAATAGTTAGTGACCCTGATTAAGTGGCACACGATCTGCACTGACTAAATGCGTTAAACGGCGGTGAAATATTTCTGCCCATTTAAACCTTACTATTTCCAGCAAGTATTCATTTTAGGAGAAGAAAATGTCCGCAGCAGACGTGCTCGCACTAATAGAAGAGAAAAAAGTTAAGTTTGTCGATTTCCGTTTCACGGATACCCGCGGCAAGGAGCAGCATGTCTCTGTACCGGCGAGTGCCGTGGATGAAGATATGTTTGAAGACGGCAAGATGTTTGATGGATCCTCTATAGCGGGATGGAAAGGCATTAACGAATCAGACATGATTTTAATGCCGGATGCCAGTACAGCTTTGCTGGATCCGTTCATGCAGGAAACGACATTAAACATTTGTTGTGATGTTATCGAACCCGCCACCATGCAGGGTTATGACCGCGACCCGCGTTCTATTGCTAAACGTGCCGAAGCCTATCTAAAATCTACCGGCATTGCCGACACCGCTTATTTCGGACCGGAGTCTGAATTTTTTGTGTTCGATTCGGTGCAATGGGGTGATGATATCAGCGGCGCATTTTACCAAGTGCATTCTGCCGAGGCAGCCTGGAGTTCAGAGAAAGATTATGAGGGCAGCAATATCGGTCACCGTCCTGGCGTAAAAGGCGGTTACTTCCCCGTACCACCGGTAGACTCGTTGCACGATATTCGCTCTGCTATGTGTTTGGCTATGCAAGAGATGGGATTGGATATTGAAGTACACCATCATGAAGTCGGCACTGCAGGTCAGGGCGAGATCGGCGCCAAGTTTAATAGTTTGGTAAAGAAGGCCGACGAAACGCAGATCTATAAATACTGTGTACACAATGTTGCCCATCAACACGGTATGACCGCAACTTTCATGCCCAAACCGCTGGTTGGCGACAACGGCAGTGGTATGCACGTACATCAATCCTTGATGAAGGACGGCAACGCATTATTCAGCGGAGACGAATACGGCGGTTTGAGCGAGATGGCCTTGTATTACATCGGCGGTATCTTCAAACACGCGCGCGCTATTAACGCTTTTGCCAATGCGACTACCAATAGCTACAAACGTTTGGTGCCGGGATTCGAAGCACCGGTGTTGCTGGCGTATTCAGCGCGCAACCGTTCCGCCTCGTGCCGCATTCCTTATGTAGCCAATCCAAAAGGCAGGCGTATTGAAATTCGTTTTCCGGATTCGGCAGGTAATCCATATTTAACTTTTATGGCAATGCTCATGGCCGGTCTCGACGGTATTCAAAACAAAATTCATCCCGGCGGGCCACTGGATAAAGATTTGTATGACTTACCGCCGGAAGAAGAAAAACAAGTAGCGACGGTTGCGCATTCGTTAGATATGGCGTTGGATGCGCTTGATCGTGATCGCGAGTTTTTAAAAGCAGGCGGTGTAATGACCGACGATGCCATCGACGCTTATATGGAACTCAAGATGGAAGAAGTCACACGCATGCGCATGACCACGCACCCGATTGAATTTGATATGTATTACAGCGTGTAGGTTGATGTGCGTCCCCAGCTGGGGACGCGCACTGTATTTTTATCCATGTACCAGGCGGACGCTGAAACGACAACAACGTCGACCTGGAATAACAGGGGCGAGTTTAAGCTACTCGATCAACTCACCACAGCGGTAGTGTGGTTGGATTCCGAGCTGAGCGTATTGGCGATGAACTCGGCCGCTGAAATGTTGCTTGGTACCAGCCGAAATAAAGCCCTGGGCAAACCCTGGGCCGTATTAATTTTACCCGGACAAACACATCAACAATATTTTGAGTTTGTTCGCGACACCACGCAAACGCTAACCTTGCGTGAGATTACTTTGCCACTGAGTGATCCGGTTGCGGAAAAAGTGATGGTAGATTGTACGGTGTCTGCCTTGGACGGTGGCAACGTACTGGTTGAGATGACACAAGTTGACCGCTTAGCGCGCATCGCCAGAGGTACGCGCACACGCAACCGGCATGCGGCTAATCAGATGGTGATGCGCGGGCTTGCCCATGAAATCAAAAATCCGCTGGGCGGCCTGCGCGGCGCCGCACAGTTGTTGGACGCTGAACTCGAAGACCGTGAGCTGCGTGAATACACACGCATCATCACGCACGAAGCTGACAGGTTATCCCAACTCGTTGATCGTATGACCAGCGGGCTATCGAAACACGAGCACGAGCTTATCAATATCCACGAAGTACTCGAGCACGTGCGTAAACTCATCGAGGTCGAATTACCCGAGACGATCAGCGTAGGTTACGACTACGATCCGAGCTTACCCGAGATCCAGGCAGACCGCTCCTCGCTGGTGCAGGCGTTTATCAACTTGATGCGTAATGCGGTGGAAGCATTGAACAACGAATCGGGCAATATCGGTATTTGCACGCGCATCGACCGGCAAGTAACGATCGGGCACGAACGTCATCGTCAAGTTATTCGCGTTGATATCACCGACAATGGTTGTGGCGTGCCAGACGAGATAAAGGAACAGGTATTCGATCCCATGGTCACCGGCAGGGCAGACGGCACCGGTCTGGGTTTATCCATCGCTCAGGATATTGCCGGTCAACATGACGGTTTAATAGAGTTTAAGAGCGAAGCGGGTGACACATGCTTTAGCTTTTACTTGCCTGTGGAAACTCCAGCGTGAACAAGAATGTATGGGTTATCGATGACGATCCATCGATCCGCTGGGTGTTAACACGCGCACTGAAAAAAGCCGGCATGGAACCGAGAAGTTTCGAGGTGGCTGAAGATGTATTACTGCAATTTGCGAAAAAGAATTCGCATATCGACAAACCGAATTTAATAATTACCGATATTCGTATGCCCGGCATCAGCGGTTTGGAGTTGCTGGATTCTTTGCAGGAAATGGCGCCTGAAATCCCGGTTGTTGTCATGACCGCACATGGCGACCTCGACAGTGCGGTGTCTTCTTATCGCAGTGGCGCATTCGAATACCTGCCCAAGCCGTTCGATTTAAACGAAGCCGTAGCGTTAGCCGAACGCGCCATGCAAAGACCCGAGCCGGTGAATGGTTCAATGCAGGCACAGTTTCCCGAGTTGTTGGGATCGGCGCCGGCGATGCAAAATGTGTTTCGTGCCATCGGGCGCTTATCGCGTTCGCATATCAACGTTCTAATTCGTGGTGAATCCGGCACCGGTAAGGAATTGGTTGCGCAAGCACTCCATCGCAACAGTCCGCGTGGCCAACGTCCTTTTGTCGCTATTAACACGGCGGCCATTCCATCGGAGTTGTTGGAGTCTGAATTGTTCGGCCATGAACGCGGTGCGTTTACCGGCGCGCAAACACAACGCAAAGGCCGGTTTGAACAAGCACATACCGGCACATTGTTTCTGGATGAAATCGGCGACATGCCCACCGCATTACAAACACGATTGCTCAGAGTGTTATCCGAAGGGCGGTTTTACCGCGTCGGTGGGCATGAACAAATTGAGGTCGATGTGCGCATTATCGCAGCGACTCATCAGAATCTGGAAGCACTGGTCGAGCAGGGTAAATTCCGTGAAGACCTGTTCCATCGCCTCAATGTCATGCAAATTACCCTGCCGCCGTTGCACGAACGACGTGAGGACATAGAGGCTCTGGCAAAGCAGTTTTTACTAGAAGCCGCCCAGGAGCTCAGCGTAGAACCTAAAAACCTGGAGCCACGGGTTTTAACAATTTTTCAAAACCACCATTGGCCGGGCAATGTACGTGAATTGCAAAACACCTGTCGTCGCCTCACCGTGATGGCGCCCAGTCAGAGCATAACCCTCGACGATTTGCCCAACGAATTACGCCATGGCGAAAACAATGCGTCGGACACATCGTGGCAGGAACAACTGAAAAAGATAGCGCGCCAACGGCTCGAACGCGGGGACACGGATATTCTTACAAAACTCAATACACAATTCGAAAAGTTGTTGATTGATCTGGCGCTTGACTATACCGAGGGACACAAACAAGACGCAGCCAAAAAGCTTGGACTTGGAAGGAACACTTTAACGCGTAAGTTAAAGGAATTTGATAGTCTCGGCTAAAGTAATAGTCCGTCTTTACAAGTCGTCTGTATTTTTGGACTCCCTGGTTACCTTTATCGAGATCACACGTGCTAATTCGCACTAAATCATACAGTTAAATATTTTCTGGTTGAAAATTCCTTAATTTAGCCTAGGCACTGGGACACGCTATAGTTACTTGGGCGCGACATCCGTCATAGATCATTATCATGTTATTTAGAAAGGTTCTTCCTAATAGTACGTGATGCGGCTGACCTCCCGTTATTAGATGAACCGCAGCAAATCTACCGTATTGTGTAAAATTTAAGCTTGGTATATGAACCGACGCCATATATACATTATGGTCTTGAATCCCAGAAACACCTGAAACTTTTTGGATATCGACTAAAACCAGGTTTAGTTTCTCAGCCAATTCTTGATCGATGCAACTTTCAGATGCTCCAGTGTCAATTAAAGCGTGAACAGTCTCTGCATCAGATTCTCCAGATATCGTAAAACCGTCCGAAGAGACCGAACCAACTGCTACTTGAATTGATGGACCCAGGCTAACGAGCGTATCGCGATCTGGTTTACCATCTTTAACGAACCCAGCTTCAGTTAGTGGCATAAATTGGTCTAAACGCAACTGATGCTGGTAAAGGTATCGTCTCCGGTGCACCAACCCGACGAATTAAGAACGGGCCCCTACCATACTGAGTGACGGCCCACGTCGCCGCATTGTTAAAACTATCGAAAGAACCAACAAACTCTCCCTCAAAAAATACAACAAATTTATTGAAATAAGTTCTTTCAAGTTCGCTTTTTTGTGATTCGAACGCTTTAATATCCCGCGCCAAAGGATGGCGGTCATCAATTGTGTTCACGTGTTCGGGCATCACATTCTCCTTGAGCTATGCCACAGTTTATCATTTAATCGCGTATCGTCGTGGCTCAAGAGCGTAATCGTTGAATTTTAACGCTTTATGCGCGAACGTATAAACGTTGAGTGAGTCATGCGTTAGCTGTAACTCACCTGGACTGTTGTTTACGCAATGTCCGTAAGCATCGTATATTTCACCATTGAATCCCTATTAGTTTAGCAAATTTTCATCCATTACCCTTGAAACCGCAGTAAGCGGAGGGCGAATGAAACGAACGGCACCATAAGACACATCATGCGTTGTGAAAACCTGGACATTGCGCGGGAACATTATCCCGGGAGGGCGATGAGGACGCGACCCGCGGCTATTTCATCAAGGCCAGAGGCGATCCAAACCCCTCGACAACAGGCCGGATATACGATAGCAACTCACCTCGTGGTGATGAACTCATTTGTCTTGCATCACAGGTGGAGACCATATACGCAATGTATTGTGCCGCACGAGACTGGCTGAATACCCATGCCCACAATTGACCCCAAACGAATAAACAAAATCACCGCTCGGGAGATCGTCCGCTTCAGGGCCGAGCGACCCAAGTCCATGGCATTGTTGGAACGAGCACGACGAACGATGCCTGATAGTGTGCCTATGACTTGGATGAATTTTTTCTATCCTACTGGTCCGTTTGTGGTCGCTAGCGCAAAAGGCGCTTACCTGACCGACATCGACGGACATCGTTATCTCGATATGAATCTGGCCGACACCAGTATGGCAACAGGCTATGGAACCGAGAGTGTGGCCAACGCGGTGGATAAACAATTTCGCAATGGCAGCCAGATGCTGTTGCCGACCGAAGAAACGATTGAAGTAACGGAGGAGTTAGCCAACCGATTTGGTTTGCCTTGCTGGCAATTCACGCTCGCCGCGTCGAATGCAAACTTAGAGGCTATGCGAATTGCGCGTGCCAAAACCGGGCGTGGCAAAGTGCTGTTGTTTGACGGAAAGTACCATGGCATGTTGGATGAATCCTTGCATTATCTTGAGGAAGGAAAAATGGTACCGGAGAGTGCGGGCTTGCCACCCGGAGCGGCGGAAAACACCTTAATCGTCCAGTTCAACGATCTCGACGCGGTTGAGCAAGCCTTATCTCAAAAAGAGGTTGCTTGTGTCCTGGTTGAACCGGCGGTTACCAATGTCGGTGGCGTGCTGATGCCCGATAAGGACTTCCATACTGGTCTGCGCGAACTGACACAACAGCACGGTACTTTGTTGGTGTTGGACGAAGCGCATACGCATGTATGCGCTTATGGTGGTTTAAAGCGTGCATGGGATCTGGAGTGTGACATATTGGTTTTGGGCAAAGCACTGGGTGGCGGTATTCCGATCGGTGCTTATGGTTTAACCGAGGACTTGCGGGAATTTCTCGAAGGAGGTTCGCAAAGCGAGTTTGGGGACTGGCGCGAGCGAATTGCCCTCGGCGGTACCTTGTACGGCAATGCACTACAGATTGCCGCGACAAAGGTAACACTGGAAACGGTGTTAACAAAAGACAACCATGCCCGGGTCAATGAGCTGGGGGTGAAGCTAGCCGATGGTATCGAAGCCATTATTAGGCGCCTGGAACTATCCTGGTCGGTTTACCGTTTGTATTGCCGTTCCGGTTACCATCCAGGGCCAACACTGCCAAGAAATAATATCGAAATGACTTCAGTGCACGATCCCAAACTGCGCAATGTCATTCATGTCTATCTCGCTAACCGTGGCGTGTGGGAAGCCATCGGCAGCGCCAGTCCCGCCGTTTCCTTTGCGGCAACAGCACAAGACATTGATTTCTATCTCACGCAATTGGAGTCATGTCTAACTGAATTGTGTGGAAAACGTAGGGTGGATTAGGCGTAAGCTGTAACCCACCGTGCATGTTTTTGATTGTCGACGATCGCATTTGGCGCAATCCGTTTCACAATTGCGTACATGGCGCTAACAACGGACGACTGCGAGCAGATCGCTGACAGCTATCCCTCATTTAACCATTCGTAACACTTGTTCTATGTTTTTGCGTATTAATTCACAGAATACGCATCAGCCCTCGTGCACAATGCACCCATCGCTTAAGCAATAGCGTCATATCATCGCTCAGGGAATGACGATGATACGAAAGCGGACATTGCACCGAACGCAGGGAAAGCGGGCCAAGGGAAGATACAGGGAAATGGATCAATGGCCACTCTCGTTATAGCAGGGAAACTGATTCAGTGAAGAATCAATATGCAAAGAGAGTTTCAGTAAAGGAAAACGCAATGCCCGCACCCAGGGATGGGCAACAAGGAACCCAGTATGCTACGAAGGAAGCTGGAGTTCAAAGCGTCACAACGGGTGTATTCGAAGGATCGAATACACCCGTTTTGTTTTCTAAATTCGAATATGCTGATTAAAAGAATTTGCGCGCGATATTAAACACGTCATCGGCGACGGAACCATCATTGTCGAAATCGAGCAGGCCCATAATGCCGCTGGATTTCTGGCTTTTCGCACCACCGCCCACCAGGTTACTGACTAATCCACCCGCCATACTTTTACCCACACTTCCCATTAACATGGTAGCGGCTACGGGAAGGAGTTTTTTCAACACTGTGGAACTCAGTCCGGTCGCTTTTGACGCCTGGTTGGCAACATCCCGACTACGTTCTTTACTACCCAGCAAATGGCCAAGAATGCCATTGCCGTCGTCTATTGTCGCTTGTTGCCCAAACGGATTATCGCTATCCAGATAACGGCTGTGATTACCGTTTTTTATGGCTTCGAGTAACGCCCGCTCGCCTTCTTCGGTGGAAACGTTTTGTTTCATTCCGTTCATTAACGATGGTAACAGTCCTGCCAAACCCGTTTGTGCTTCTTGCTCGCTGAGATCAAATTGACTGGCGACGTTGCGAACAGCCTTTTCATTCCGGCCACCAAGTAATTCACTGAGTATATTCATTTTTCTTCCCTCTCTATTTTATAAAGTTAAGCGCCCGATTATTTGACACTGGAGTACGCGAGCCAGCAATCGGAATCTGTCAAAAGGCTTCAGTATACGCGACCTACTTCGTACCGCTACGTTTTGCATCACGCGCGGCTTCGGCTTCTTCCTGCAGTTGTTTTGCATAAGCACGTGCGATTTCGAGAAATTTTGGCGTCAAACCGGCGTCCTCGTAGATAGGGTCGCCGTGGTCGTCCTCGGATATAACATTGTCGCCACGGATGTAGGGGATTTTGCTTTCCAAATCATCCAACGCCGCGCTGACTAAATCTGTCATGATCTGGGTCTTGGTGCGTGCCGGAAATAGTTCTGATAAAGCGCTGACCCGGGCCGCATCCCACACCGGCAAACGCGCTGTGTATTTACGTGCGGTTAATTGTTGTGACGGCGCTTCAGTCCAATGATCGAGTAGTTCGTTTACTTTCATCGGGCAGGTAGTCCCCCATTCGGATTAAATTTGACAAGGCGTTACATTCGGACGGTTCGAATCATGCGTTGAAATCTCGCTCGTGTCTATCGTACAGCACGCAAATATGATAAGCTACCACCATATAAAGATTTCTTTATATCTTTTTCAGCCCAAACCATAACTATCACGGAGACACACTGATGTCGCGCAGTTTTCTATTTACATCCGAATCGGTTTCGGAGGGTCATCCCGACAAGGTGGCCGATCAAATATCGGATTCCATACTCGATGTCCTGCTATCGCAGGACCCTAAATCCCGGGTCGCATGCGAAACCCTGGTTAATACCGGAATGGTGGTCATTTCAGGTGAGATCACCACCGCACCCTCAACCATTGTCGATTACCCGGAAACCATTCGAAAGACTGTCCACGAAATCGGCTATACCTCGTCTGAAATGGGGTTTGACGCCGACAGTTGCGCGGTCATCGTGTCATTGGACAAGCAATCCAGCGATATTTCCCAAGGTGTCAGCGAAGGCGAAGGTCTGGATCTCGATCAGGGCGCAGGCGATCAGGGCTTGATGTTTGGCTACGCGTGTAATGAAACCGACGTATTGATGCCATTCCCGATTACTTATGCCCACCGCTTGGTAAAGAAACAATCGGAAGTAAGAAAAGCAGGAGAACTGGCCTGGTTGCGCCCGGATGCAAAATCCCAGGTTAGCGTTCGTTATGAAGACGGTAAACCGACTAAGGTCGAAACTGTCGTGTTATCAACCCAGCATGACGATGGCCTCGAGCATAGCGAGATTAAGGAAGCAGTTATTGAAGAAATCATCAAACCCGTCATTCCTGCCGACATGCTGGATAAAAATACCGAATTCCTGGTTAACCCAACCGGACGTTTCGTCATTGGCGGCCCGGTCGGTGATTGCGGATTAACCGGTCGTAAAATTATCGTCGATACCTATGGTGGTTCAGCGCATCACGGTGGTGGCGCATTCTCCGGAAAAGACCCTTCGAAGGTGGATCGCTCGGCTGCCTATGCCATGCGTTATGTTGCCAAAAACATAGTCGCAGCAGGTCTGGCCGACCAATGCGAGGTGCAGGTCGCATATGCGATCGGCGTGGCTAAACCGGTCTCGTTGATGGTCAGCACATTTGGCACCAACGTGATTCCGGAGGAGCAAATCGAAGCTCTGGTAAACGAACACTTTGATTTGCGCCCGAAAGCAATCATTCAGGAACTGGACTTATTGCGTCCGATTTATCTTCAAACTGCGGCCTATGGTCACTTCGGTCGAACCGAACCGGAGATTTCCTGGGAATACACGGACAAAGCAGAGTTGTTGCGCGAAGCGGCCGGGCTTGGCGCCCAGGCGCAAAGTGCGTAAACCATTTATCAAACGAACATAAATTTAATCAGGAGTTTTTAAAAAATGAGTACACAAGCTGCGGAAGCTGTGACACAGGATTATTTAGTAAAAGATATTGGCCTTGCGGATTTCGGCCGCAGGGAAATTGCCATTGCCGAAACCGAAATGCCCGGATTAATGGCAGTGCGCGAAGAATTTCGTGCACAACAACCCTTGCAGGGTGCACGTATCGCCGGCTCGCTGCACATGACTATTCAAACCGCAGTGTTAATTGAAAGTTTGAATGCATTGGGCGCGGATGTGCGCTGGGCTTCGTGCAATATTTATTCGACTCAGGATCACGCGGCAGCGGCTATTGCGGCGGGTGGAACACCGGTGTTTGCCTACAAGGGCGAAACACTGGATGAATACTGGGAGTACACCCATCGTATTATGGAGTGGAGCGATGGCGGCACACCCAACATGATTCTGGACGACGGTGGCGATGCCACTTTGCTGGTGACATTGGGTTCCAAGGCGGAAAGCGATCCGTCCGTGTTGGACAATCCTGAAAGCGAAGAAGAGCGTGCATTATACGCCGCGATCAAGCAACGTCTTGAAAGCAAACCGGGTTGGTACAGCAAAATCCTTAACAACATCCAGGGTGTCACCGAAGAAACCACGACTGGCGTGAATCGTCTCTATCAAATGGTCAAGAACGGCACGCTGCCGTTTCCGGCTTTTAATGTGAACGATTCGGTTACCAAATCAAAATTCGACAACCTGTACGGTTGTCGCGAATCACTGGTAGATGGTATCAAACGCGCGACCGATGTCATGGTCGCCGGCAAGGTTGCACTGGTGTGCGGCTTTGGCGATGTCGGAAAAGGCTGCGCGCAGTCCTTGCGTGGACTGGGTGCCATCGTGTGGGTAACGGAGATCGATCCGATCTGCGCCTTGCAGGCCGCGATGGAAGGTTATCGTGTGGTCACCGTTGACGAAGCCGCGGACAAGGCGGACATTTTTGTCAGTGCGACGGGTAACTATCATGTCATCACCCACGATCACATGAAGGCCATGAAAGATCAGGCTATCGTGTGCAACATCGGTCACTTTGACAATGAAATCGACGTGGCGAGTCTTGAGCAATACGAATGGGAAAATATCAAGGACCAGGTCGATCACGTTATTTTCCCGGATGGCAAACGTATCATCCTGTTGGCTCAGGGCCGCTTGGTAAACCTCGGTTGTGGCACCGGTCATCCGAGTTTTGTAATGTCCAACTCCTTTACCAATCAGGTGTTGGCGCAGATCGAGTTGTGGTCAAACCCGGATAAATACGAAAACGATGTTTATGTATTGCCGAAAAAACTGGATGAGCAAGTGGCGCGTTTGCACCTTAAGAAGATTGGTGTAAACCTTACCGAGTTAAGTCAATATCAGGCGGACTATATTAACGTTCCGGTGGAAGGGCCGTATAAGCCAGATCATTACCGCTACTAAAAAATAAGTGTGCTTTGCTGATACAGAGTAAAAAGTATCGACACCATTAACCAAAACGAGCCGCTATGCGGCTCGTTTTCATTTTACGTTTTATTATTTAGCGAATTAAGAGTTCGATCACGCAGTTATATCCGGCAGCATTTCGCTTTCGAGTTTGGTAATGGTGTCTTTCAAGTGAAGTTTACGCTTTTTAAGTCGGCGGATTTGTAATTCATCGACAGCGTTATCGTTTGATATTCGGGATAGCACCGCGTCGAGATCTCGATGTTCGGTGCGCAGAATTTGCAACTGGCGTTCAACGGACTGAGGCGACTCTTCGGTCATATACGCCCTCCTTTTGTTGACGTGAATTGTTGATAGTATGGGGGTTGAATTGTAATGGGGTTGGATTGAATCTCCTGGGTGTTCATACACCTTAGATGCTACACCAATTGACGATTGGATTCACCCATGAGTTTGCCTGACCGGATGGGTTTGCTGGAAGAAAACCATTATTATTCAATAACATAAGAGAATTTTAAAAAATGGCAAATCTGAACGATGGCTATTTTGGCAGCGTGAAGCCGCTTTACCCGTAAACCTCAAACAAGGCAATATAAGCTTATGAATCCATTAGCATCCTGGGAAAATGTTCTGCTTGGCATCATCGCCATTGTCATCGTACTACTGTTTTTTCCGGGCATAAAAACCATGCTTAAGCAAAGTCAGGAAGCCGAGAAAGACTGGCCGGGCTTTCTGTTACCAATTGGTGCGGTTATCCTGTTTGTCATCTTCCTGGTGTACACCTTGCAATGAGCGACGGTACCGCCGCCACTCAAAACGGCAAGATATTGATGATTCGGCATTTGACCGAACGCCCGGATAATCGCGTGTCACTAGGATTACGCGAACGTGGATTTTCCCTGGACTGGTGTTGCCCGGCGGAAGGTGATGCGTTGCCGGCCGGCTCAAATGATGAATACGAAGCGGTCGTGGTTTTCGGTGGTTCGCAAAGTGTGAACGATAAAGACAAGCCCTATTTGCGAGATGAAATAAATTGGATAGGCGAATGGGTTGAAATGGAAAAACCTTATTTTGGAATTTGTCTGGGTGCGCAACTACTCTCACTTGCCCTGGGCGGTGAAGTTGGCCCGCACCAACAAGGTTTGCATGAGATTGGTTATGTGGATATTCGTCCGACGGCTGCGTCGAATGGTTTTCTTGGTCAAAGCATGTACGCCTACCAATGGCACAACGAAGGTTTTAGCGTGCCCGGTGATTGTACTTTGCTGGCAGTATCGGATCGTTTTGAAAATCAGGCATATCGTTATGGTGATCGCGCTTACGGAGTGCAATTCCATCCGGAAGTGACCCCGTCAATATTTCAAACCTGGTTCGAAGAAGCGGGGGATCATTTGTCAAAACCCGGGGCGCATTCCGCCGAACGCCAAATCGCCGATGCACAATTGTACGATGAAGCCCAACGTCAATGGATGGACAGTTTTCTCGATTACTGGTTGTCATCTTAATGTTCAAGGCTTAATAAAAATATGGTTGATTCCCGGGAACAAGAAGCCCCCAAAACGACATATTTAAAAGATTATCGACCGCCTGGATTCAGGGTCGACCACTTGTTTTTGCAATTCGACCTGGACGGCGAAGAAACCAGGGTGACGTCACGTTTTGGCGTTGAACGTTTACCGGAGAACGAATCGGACACAGCGTTGGCACTGGATGGCGAAGACTTATTGCTGCAATCGATCAAGCTGGATGGCCGCGTGCTTAAACAAAACGAATACAGCGTTAACGATGAAAAATTAGTCATCGCTTCTGTACCCAAACGTTGTCAAGTCGAAATTGAGAACACGATCCGGCCCCGGGACAACACCAATTTGATGGGCCTGTATTTGTCCGCCGGCAATTTCTGTACCCAGTGTGAAGCAGAGGGCTTTCGCCGTATCACTTATTTTTTTGATCGACCAGACGTACTGACGATCTACACGGTCAAAATCATCGCCGATAAACAACCGTTTCCGGTTCTATTAGCCAATGGCAACCTGACCGGCGGAGGTGCGCTCGACGGTGGAAAGCATTGGGCCGAATGGCATGACCCTTTCCCCAAGCCGACTTATTTGTTTGCCCTGGTCGCAGGTAATCTCGCGCATATCGAAGATGCATTTGTCACTTGCTCGGGGCGCAGGGTTCGACTGTTTATTTATACACCCGAACACAATATCGATAAATGCGATCATGCCATGCATGCGCTGAAGCGGGCGATGAAATGGGATGAAGAAACTTACGGCCGTGAATACGACCTGGATCGTTACATGATTGTCGCGGTAGACGATTTCAACATGGGAGCAATGGAAAATAAGGGATTAAATGTTTTCAATTCCAAATATGTGTTAGCTAAGCCGGAAACGGCGACTGACGCGGATTACGAAGCTATCGACAGTGTTATTGGTCACGAATATTTTCATAACTGGTCGGGCAATCGTGTGACTTGCCGCGACTGGTTTCAATTGAGTTTAAAAGAAGGCTTTACTGTTTTTCGCGATCAGGAATTCAGCGCGGATATCGCATCGCGTGGCGTCAAACGCATCGAAGATGTCAATGTACTACGCACCCACCAGTTCCGTGAAGACGCAGGGCCAATGGCTCACCCTGTGCGACCGGCTTCCTATCTTGAAATAAATAACTTTTACACGCTGACCATCTACAACAAGGGTGCGGAAGTCATTCGCATGTTGCATACCTTGCTGGGCGCAGAGGGTTTTCGCAAAGGGACGGATTTGTACTTTGAACGGCACGATGGGCAGGCGGTGACCTGTGATGATTTCGTCGCTGCGCTTGAGGACGCGAACGGCATTGAATTAAAACAGTTCAAACGCTGGTATTCCCAGGCCGGTACACCGGTGCTGGACATTGAGCGGCAATACAACGCCGGCGAAAAAACGCTAAGGCTCAAGATCAGGCAATCCTGTCTGCCAACACCTGGCCAGGAAATCAAAGATGCTTTTCATATTCCGTTTAAAGTTGCGCTGCTGGACAATACCGGTAAGACCTTGCCCCTGGGGAAAGATGCTAGTGGCGGAGATGTTTTCGAATCTGTATTGGAGATTAAACAACCGGAACAGCAGTTTGAGTTTCCCGGCATCCCACACGAACCCGTGCCCTCGGTGCTGCGCGGGTTTTCCGCGCCGGTTAAGATCAATCTTGAGCGAAGCGACGACGAGCTTAAGTTCTTAATGGCGCATGATTCGGACCCGTTCAATCGATGGGATGCAGCGCAGCAACTGGCCAGTCAACAAATCCTCGATCTTGTCAATGACATGCAGAGCGAGCACCCGTTACAAGTTGATGACGGTTTCGTGCAGGCGTTTGCCAAAACCCTGACCCAGGATTTTGATGACAAGTCATTCCAGGCCGATGCGCTGACCCTGCCATCCGAAACATTGATAGCCGAACAAATGGATGTGATTGACCCCCAGGCGATACATCACTCACGGAATTTTCTAAAGCATGAACTGGCGACTAAACTGAAGTCAGACTTCGACGGGGTGCATGCGTCAATGTTTGATGATGGACCTTATAAAATCGACGCGGTTTCTATCGGCAAGCGTCGTTTACGAAACCTGTGTTTGAATTACCTGATAGAGCTTGATAATAACGAGGTGCAGCAACTGACTCTGGATCAGTACCAGCAGGCGCGGAATATGACCGACAAGATCAGTGCATTGTCCGCATTAGCGAATTCGAGCAGTGCGAAAAGGCAGAATGTTCTGGATGACTTCTATACGACCTGGAAAAATGAATCGTTGGTAGTGGATAAATGGTTATCGCTACAGGCACGTTCGCGTTTACCGGAGACTTTGCAAAATGTGCGTGAACTAACCCGGCATGAAGCCTTTAACATCAAAAACCCAAACAAGGTACGCTCGCTGATCGGTTCATTCTGTCTGGGTAATCCGGTTCTGTTTCATGCCAAAAATGGTAGCGGTTACGACTTGCTGAGCGAATACGTTATTGCCGTTGATAGGTTAAATCCACAGGTTGCGGCGCGTCTTGCCGGCGGCTTTAACGAATGGCGGCGTTATGATGCGTCGCGACAAAAGCTCATGCGCAGACAACTTGAGCACATTGCGGCACAACCTAAACTATCCAAGGATGTGTACGAGATTGTCAGTAAAACCTTAAATTTCAAATAAAGCACTATGACACGACAAAGAGCATCAGCCGTAGCCACCGTGCAAGCCGACAACGAGCGGGTCATTGTCACCGAGTGGCGTTTCGCCCCCGGTGCTGAAACAGGATGGCACAAACATGCTTACGACTACGTCGTCGTACCGCAAACCACCGGACAGTTGTTGCTTGAGACAAAGGATGGGGAAAATACCGCGCAGTTAAGCAGCGGTGTTTCTTACTTTCGTAATGCAGGTGTTGAACACAATGTCATTAACGCGAACGACTACGAGTTTGTGTTCGTTGAAGTTGAAATAAAATAATCGCGCAGACTATTTTCGAGTAGTTAAATAAGCCACTGCGACACCGGCAGCGGCTCCGCATAAATGTCCGTCCCACGATATTCCCGAGGTTGTCGGCAACACGCCGAATAGCAGCGTTGACCCGTACAGTATTCCAGTGATAACTGAAACAATCATCGGAATAGTGCGGCGTTCGAAAATACCCGACACTATGAGAAATGCAATCAAACCGAAAATAAGTCCGCTCGCACCAATATGAATGGCTGAGCGTCCAAATAACCACAACAACGCGCCACCACCGACAACCACAGCGCTGACGATTTCCCAGGATCGTGTGCGTGAACCCGCTAACAATGCGAGCAATACGCATAATGAAATCGTATTGTTAATCAAGTGTGAAAGACTGCCATGCAATAACGGCATGGTAACAATGCCGATCAGTCCGGAAACATCTCTTGGAATCAGACCGAATTTGTTTATCGGCATGACGACACTGGTGAGAAACACACCCCAGGTCACAATGACAAACGCAAGGATGCCGACGAGTTCATCTTTCACATGATGTGCGTAACTTTTTCTTGTCATGTTGGAGACCACAGAACTGATAGGTTGCAGTTGTTCGATACCCAGGGTTACACCGTCATTGGCGAGCAACGCGATACGGCGCGCATGCCGGTTGGTGAATCCGCTTACCGTGTCATACATCCGGACCAAGCGAATGTCATCTATCCGGGCAGCCATAGGTTTTTTGAACATCGCTACGAAACGGGGTTATTTTTTACGGACAGGATCGGGTTAAATGCTGCCGGGTGTCCGGTTGAACAGGGAATTCTGCCGGAATAATTATGCGAGCGATAGAACATATAAATATAATATTATCACTTTTTTCAGCAACTTAGCGTAGTTTTTTCAACAATCTGTTAGGCCCAGTGCAGATAATAGTTTGCTCGCGTGCTGAACTAATCGGATTTGCGAATGGCGGACCAATCGGAGGAACATACAGCACTATGAAATCCACACCACGCGACGATCCTTTCGTTGACCACGTTTTGGAATTGTTGAAAGATTTCGATTCGGTCAGTGCGCGCCGCATGTTTGGCGGCTATGGCATATTCCGCGAAGGCTTGATGTTCGCTCTGATTGCCGACGGCGAATTGTATGTCAAAGCGGATGACGCAAACCGGGAACAATTTACAAAGAGCGAACTGCCCCAGTTTGCATATAACAAGGCGGGCAAGACCGTGATGATGTCTTACTATGCCTTGCCCGAGTCAGCGCTGGAAGATGTAAACGAGATGTTGTTTTGGGCGAGTCTTGGTTTTGATGCGGCGTTACGTGCTGGGCAGCAAAAGCAGCCGAAAAAATCCAAACGCAAATCAAATTAGCGTTTAGGTTTAATCTATTTTACTCGTCCGACGGTGCAACACGGGTAACTCCCTTGTAAGTTGACATGACTTTCACGCGGTCGCCCGGTTGAAACACCGTGTTCGGATCTTCTTCCTGGACATAAGCATAGGTTTCGCCATTGTCGAGTTCCACCGTCAGTTCCACACCTTGCACACGCGTCACGCCTTCTTCGACCTTGCTGCCGAGAAATGCACCGAACGTGGCGACAAAAATTCGCGCAATCTGTTTGCTGCGGCTGCTACCGGTGCCACCCGCCGCCACCGCTCCGGTTGCACCACCGATGACGGCACCGATACCGGTCTTAGTTCCTTCCACCACGACTGGCCGGGTTTCCTTGACCTCGCCATAATGTACGGTAATCGGATCACGGGCTTCCTTGCGACTGTAGGTGCTGCCTTTCAGATCGGTTACACAGCCGGTGAGAAACAGGCTTGCGCTGAGCAAGGCTAAAAACAGTTTATTGGTTGTGTGCATTGTCAAAGTCTCCCCGTTAAGAATTTAATTACAAAAATATAGCGACGTTCGCCTTAATCAATGCTGAACGACAAGTACTGTGTTTATACGTTTTCGTTCTTTAACGCCACTAACGAATACGATAAAGGCAATTGAGTCTCCTGGTTTTCGAAATTTTTCCATGTGCCTATGTCATGCGAAAATTCTTCAAAGTAGTCGATAAACATCCCGGCGCTAACACAGGCCATGATCACATCTGATAATTTATGGTCAAACCAGTATTTTGGTTTGCTTTCGTATTCAACGTCGCCAAAATAGTCCAGGCCGGTAGTTTCGATCCACGGTTCATCACGAAAATAGGAGTATTTAATCTTCGGCGGAACCGATTCATCACTGTCATCGAACATGTTCAATATCGGGTGTTGCTCGTAAACAAATACTACTCCTACTGGCTTTAGCAGGTCAGCGATGATTTTAAAAAACTGATCGAGATCCGGCATCCATCCAATAACTCCGATAGTTAAATAAGCAATATCGAACTCCTTGTTCAAGCTCTCGGGAAGCTCGTAAACGTCGGAATGTATAAATTCACATTCGATGTTACCTGCTGCGGCCAATTCACCTGCCTGTTGTAAAAACGCTTCGGATTGGTCCACACCAACACAACGATCCGCCCCAAGATTTTTGACGGATAGAATCTCCCGGCCATTATTGCAACAAAGCTGAATAATGTTCTTGTTCTCGATGCCGATGTCTAACAGAATTTCGGTCTCGACATCGTCCAATCTCGAGTATCCCGGTTGTGCAAAATTGTCCAGTAACTCTTGATATTGAGAATGCGCCTTGTGATAACCCGCGGCTTGATTCCAGGCTTTTCGATTTGCCGCCGTATAGGATTTTATGTTTCTATCGGCCATAGCGTGTTGGCGCCCGTTGCATTCCTTAATCTTCAGTGGTCTATCAGAGTTGCTAGAATAACCAAGTCATAAGATTTTTTGAACAAATATGCCCAACCAGTCCGTTTTGCCCGGTGCTTTTTTATTCGATATAGGAAACGTGCTCATTGATATCGATATCGATTTGGCCTTTGAACACTGGTCAGCGGTATCGGGCGTTGACGCAGACACGCTGTACAACAGGTTTGCAATGGATGCAGCCTATCATGATTTCGAAACCGGAAAAATTGATGTGCATGAATACATGGATAATCTGCGTCATTTGATGCAAATCGATATCGATCATGGCGAATTGCTCAACGGTTGGAACGCCATCCTTCGGGATGAAGTTCCAGGGATCCGTACGTTGTTGAAACGCCTTGGTGAAATCGCCCCGGTCTATGCGTTCTCTAATACCAACGCCGCGCATCAGGAACTGTGGTCGGTAAAACTCGCGCCTGTTCTTGAATTGTGCGAAACGGTGTTTACCTCCTGGGAGATCGGTTTACGTAAACCCGAAGTCGAATCGTTCGAGTATGTCGCTGAACAAATGCAGGCTGAACCGGAAAATATTTTGTTCTTCGACGATTCGATTGAAAATATCGTTGGTGCACAAGCGGCGGGTATGCAAACGGTGCATGTCACCGGTGTCAGCGACACGTTACATACTGTTTCTTCTTTCCTTGCGCGATGATTTGAAATCATCTTGTTTTACTTCGCTTATGGTTCCAATCTGCATCCCTTGCGACTGGCCGCACGAGTGCCGAGCGCCCAGGTCATTGGTATAAGCCGTCTGCACGGTTATCGTTTTACACTCACTCATCCATCACTGGACGGTTCGGGTAAGTGCAGCATCTATCCCGTGGCCGCGAATGACATGTTTGTTTATGGTGTGTTGTACGCAATACAGAATCCAGCGGAGAAAAAGACACTGGATGAAATCGAAGGCGGCCAATTCGGCTGGCATTCGACGGAAATCGAAGTCAAAACGGAACACGAGTCTATCGACGCATTTACTTACCTGGCTTCAAGCTGCGCACCGGAGCAATCTGCAATGCCATATCACTGGTACCGCGATATTGTGTTGCTGGGTGCGCAGTATCACGGTTTGCCCGGTGAAGTTATCCGGGAGATTCGCCAGACCGGGTCGCAACACGATCCGGATCGCTCAAGAAACGAAGCAAATCAGAGATTGATCGCGCAGTTACGCGCTACAATCTGATACAACTTTATCGCATGTGCAAAATCCGCATTTGAGCGAGGCGAATTCCACCAAAGCTGCAGTTACCGGCGCCGATTCCGGCACATTCTCGCGCATTGTGTTTATTCTGGTGTTCGGATGTGTTGTAGGTGCAGTATCGTCGTTAGCGTCGATCGGCTTTATCACGGTTATTGACTGGCTTAACGATATATTGTTGGTCTCGCCACGCAGCCGCATGATCGCGGGCGATTCTCCCTGGGTGGTGTTTGCGACCATTGCGGTGCCGGCGATTGGCGGCCTTATCGTCGGTATCATCGTGTTGTTCATCGCGGACAAACGACCGCACGGCCCACCGGACATCATTCGCGCCGCGCAGGGTTTCGGCGGCGATGTCCCGCTCAAGTCCGGTGTATTAACCGCGTTGGCCAGCATCGTCGGGCTTGGCTGCGGTGCATCGGTCGGGCAATACGGCCCACTGGCACATATGGGTGCAACGCTCGGCGCGTTTATTTCAAGATTCAGCGGGAGCGACCGGCCCATGGGTACGGTCGGCGTGGGTTGTGGCGTAGCGGCGGCAATCTCTACGGTTTTCAATGCGCCCATCGCTGGAATCATTTTTGCTCACGAGGTTATTCTGCGTCACTACTCGTTGCGGGCATTCGCCCCGGTCACTGTGGCATCGACGGTCGGTTTTGTTTTCGCCAACGTCGTTTTCAAAAGAGACCCGCTGTTTCGCATAGAAGATGTACGTGTTCTGTATGCGCCGGAGTTCCTGGGTTTTGTTATGGTGGGTATCGCGGGCGCGCTGGTTGCCGTGTTGTTCATGCGCAGCATTTTATGGTTTGGCCGGCTCGCTGCCCGAATAAACGTTGCGCGGTACTTGAAACCGATGTTCGCCGGCGCCTGTATCGGTGTCGTGGCTATATGGCTTCCGGATATTCTCGGCATTGGCCGCGAAACGCTGCGTTTCGCGATTATCGAAGACGCGTTCACCGCCAGCGAACTCGCAATAACGCTAATCGCAAAAATCGCTGCAACTGCGTTGTGTATCGGGTTTGGTTTTGCCGGTGGTGTATTTAGCCCCGCATTACTGATCGGGATATTGTTCGGTGCGCTTGTCGGTACCGGACTGGACAGTGCCGGTATCCAAATCCATTCCGATCTGTCCGTTTACGCCATTTGCGGTATGGCAGCCGTCACCAGTCCCGTCATCGGCGCACCGTTGACCGCAATTCTGATTGTGTTTGAATTGACGCGCAACTACGGACTGACGACGGCGGTCATGGTGAGCGTTGTTTTTTCCAACGTGGTTGCCTATCGTGTTTTTGGCCGCTCGCTGTTCGACGTTCAGCTCAAATCGCGCGGATTTGACTTGTCCTTTGGGCGCGATAAAGTAGTGCTTGATCATCGCACGATTGAGAACTATGTCACGCAGGATTTTACCCACCTTGTTGCGGGTGATTCATTGATCGGTGCAAAACAAAAACTGATGGCGGACTCAAACACCGAAGGCTATGTTGTGTCCGAATCGGGCGAGTACATCGGCACGATTACCTTGACTCAAATATTAGAACTCGAACGAACCAATCAATCGTTGGACACGTTAGCAGAACAATTCGCTCGGCCGGAAGCGCTGATATTCACACGTGCGACAACCATCTGGGCGGCAATGGATACGATGGAGGATTTTGTAGGCGAAAGTATTCCAGTGGTTAACTCCGATACTGACCATACTTTGGTTGGTATCGTGTTTGAAGCATCCGTAGTCAAGGCTTATCTCGATACGACAAAAAAAATTCGCACGGAAGAACACGGTTTCGGTTAATGAGTGGTCGACTTCGATATTTAATCTCGATCATTTTTTTGATCTTTACAGTTTGCCCCTCCCAGGCCGATCAACCGTTGACTATCGTTTCCTGGGGTGGGCCGTATGCAGCGAGTCAACAAGAGGCTTACTTCACGCCATTCGCTAAAGCGTCCGGTGTCGCCATCGATCTGCTTGAATACCAGGGCGGGATTGCAGAAATAGAAAATCAGGTAAGCGCTGACAAGGTGGATTGGGATGTGTTGGATATGATTTTCGCGGACAATATTTCTGCATGTGAAAAAGGATTGCTCGAACCCATTGACGCCAAAGTTTTATATCCTGCACCTGATGGCACGCCGGCAAGTGAAGATTTTATTGCAGGCAGTTTAACGCCTTGTGGTGTGAGTCATAATATTGCGTCCGTGGTACTCGCTTATCAGCGCGATGCGTTTCCTGGCGAGAAACCATCACAAATAAAAGATTTGTTTGATCTCGATAAATTTCCCGGTAAACGCGCCTTACAAAAAAATCCCGCAGCCAATCTTGAATGGGCGCTGCTGTCCTACGACGTTCCGCGTAAAGATCTTTATCGTTTGCTGAGTACTGAACGGGGTTTGAAACTCGCATTCTCAAAGCTGGACAGAATTCGCGAACATATTGTCTGGTGGACCGAGGTTGATGAACCGGTAAAACTATTGAACAGCGGCGCTGTGGTTATGGCTTCCGGGTATAACGGCCGGTTTTTCAGCGCAAAAGTCGAAAATAAAAAACCGATAAATATTGTCTGGGACGGGCAACTTTACAGTTACTCGACCTGGGGCATTCCAAAGGGCAGCGCTCGGCGTGAACATGCGATGGAGTTCATCCGTTTCGCCACGGAAACCTGGCGTATGGCGGAACTCTCCGCTTATATCGCTTATGGCCCGACGCGCGTGTCAGCGGCGAAACTGGTGGGCACGCATTACGAATCGGGTATTGATATGCAACCGCACTTGCCGAACAATCCGACACATTTTCAAGGTGCGATAGAGAAGGACTACGAGTGGTATGCAAAAACCGGTGAACGTTTGGCAGAGCGTTTTAATCACTGGTTAGCGCAGTAGAGCGTGTTTAACTGCCGCCGGTTAGGGTTGATCTTACTGCTATAATCACAGTCATTCCAACCGACAGGCATGGGGGCATGACTATGCTGCTGAGCAATCTTGAAGTTGTTCCACACAAAAATATTATCCGTCATATGGGGCTGGTGCAGGGCAGCACAGTGCGCGCCAAACACGCCGGTAAAGACATTATGGCCGGCTTTAAAAACATATTCGGTGGCGAGTTAAAATCGTATACCGAGTTAATGCACGAGGCACGCGAAGAAGCGACGCAACGCATGATCCAACAGGCGCAGTCCATCGGTGCGAATGCGGTGTTGAATATTCGTTATGCAACCTCGTCAGTCAGCGCGGGTGCGGCTGAATTATTTGCCTATGGAACTGCAGTGGAGCTAGAGGATTAAACAATGGAATGGCTGTTGCAATATCTTGACTTACTGCTTGTCGCGCTTTTGCTGGTGTTGGGTTATGGCTTTGGCCGTTATGCAGAGCGCCGGCACTACCGTTCGATCATAAAGCGCGAACATGAATACCGGGGCTTGTTAACATTCTCGGCTAGAACACCGCCACCCGGTCTTAATATTACATCTACCGAGTTAGTCGGGGGCAGTGTGGTCGTCTCGGTGGATTACTTCAAACGATTTGTCGCCGGGTTGCGCAAGCTTATCGGCGGCCGCTTACGCTCATATGAAACCTTGATTGATCGTGGAAGACGCGAAGCGTTGTTGCGCATGAAAGAACAGGCTCGCGACCTAGGTGCGAATGCTATTGTAAACGTGAAGCTGGAAACGGCGTCTATTTCCAAAGGCAGACGCGATTCCATCGGTTCTATTGAGGTTTACGCCTACGGCACAGCGATAAAGCATCAACCGCTGACGCAATAACAGCATCGTAACGCGGAGTCGATGCTTGCGTCATCGTAAAGACAAACCAGACCTGGAAAATCCGTTTATCCCCGAGGGAATAAACACCAGTGATGAGCACCCGCTAAAAGAATTTTTCTGGGTACTTGGCAGTGTACTCGTCTTCATTGGCATTTTGATTGTTGTTCTCAGTGTCAGCGCCGGTTGGCTCGCTCAATTCATTCCGTTTAAATACGAAACCCAGATCGCCGAACGTTTCATAAAAAATAAAACCGAGTCTGAAGATATTCAGACTTATTTGCAGGAAATGGCTGACCGTCTGACTGCGGAACAAGATCTGCCGGAAGATATGAGTATCACCGTACACTATTCCGACAGTGCTACGGTCAATGCCTTCGCTACACTGGGCGGCAATCTTTTTTTCTTTCGTGGACTCATCGAAGCCTTGCCTAACGAGGATGCGTTAGCCATGGTCATGGCTCATGAAATAGCGCACGTTAAACATCGTCATCCGGTTCGTGCGCTCGGACGCGGTGTGACTATCGGTATTGCGTTATCGGCTCTGGCCGGCGTCTCCGGCAGCAGTGCAGGCGAACGTCTGATCGGCGATGTGGGTTTGTTGACCTCATTATCTTTTTCACGTTCACAGGAAACTGAAGCTGATTTGACCGCACTGGATACACTGGTAAAAACCTACGGCCATGCGTCGGGTGCAATCTCGCTGTTCGATGTGTTTACCGATTTGGAAGCCCAACATTCCACAGTGCCAACGATGTTGCGCACTCATCCCTTGTCGGATAACAGACGACAAAAACTGGAAGACTACTCCGTTAAAAACAATTGGCCACTGGAAGGCGACAGTAAACCATATCCAGCGTGGTTGATAGACAAGTTGGCATTGCCTGAATAATGAGTAAAATCTGAGTTTGTTATTGTGTTAAGGGATGTTGACCCGAGTCATTATGAGATCAGGTTGTAGGAAGGCACCGCTCTCACAACACGGTTCAGCAGGTTGGATAAGTCGCGTCAGTGACGCCATCCACCAATAGAAGTAACTGACCGCCAACAGCCAGTTGAAACATTTAACTTTCCGTAACAGTTGAAATTGGATTTTGCGTATTAATTCACAGAATACGCATCAGCCCTCGTGCACAATGCCTACATCGCTAAGGACTAGCGGGATGCAGCAACAAGGAACCGGTGCTGCTCATATTGGACATTGCACGAAAACGCAAGGAAGCGGGCCAGGGATGATATAAGGAACGTATCAAAGGCCACTTTCACCCAGGCAAAGACATTGATTCGGGAAAGAATCAACATGCAAAGAGAGTTTCAGTCATGGAGACCGGCAATGCTCTGGCCCAGGGATGGGAAATAAGGACCTCAACAGGCAACTGGGGTTTAAACTACTGAAACGGGTGTGTTCTAAGGATAGAACACACCCGTTTTGTTTTCGTTTCTCCAGATTTACGAAATAAACGCCGACGCGGCGAACTATTGTTTGTTTTCATGACTCCAATGCCGGGGCGCGTTACAATTCGACGCCCCGCAAGCAAATAAATCAACCATGGAGAATGTCAATGAACAAGATCGCTCTATTTTTTATTACCCTATTCGTGTCAACAAGTGTTTTTGCTGCGGATGGATTGATAATGGTCAAAAGTGCGCACGACGTTAAAACCACGGCGGATCGCCTTGAAGCGAAGCTTAAAGAAAAAGGCATGAACGTTTTTGCGCGGGTGGATCACGCCGCGGGAGCGGAGAAAGCCGGAATGGAACTGCAACCAACCGAGCTTGTCATTTTCGGCAATCCAAAGGTCGGTACCCCGTTGATGCAATGCGCTCAAAGTGTCGCTATCGATTTGCCGCAGAAGGCGCTGATTTGGAAGGACGCATCGGGGGATATCTGGCTGGCCTACAACGACCCGCAGTATTTGAAAGGCAGGCACACTATCGAAGGCTGCGATGAGGTGTTAGGCAAGGTTGCTGGAGCGCTGGGAAATTTTGCCAAGGCCGCAACCGCCCCCTGATTTGACACGCTGATTTTGGTACAAATTGCAGATAAATATGAAGATCGACGCCCCTTTGTCCTTCCCCATTGTTCATGTCAAGCCGGAATGGGTCGATTACAACGGTCATATGAACGTGGCTTATTATGTATTGGTTTTCGACATGGGCGTCGACGGTCTGTTGGATCGTATCGGTTTGGGTTTGGATCATATCGAGAAAAATCAGACTTCTTCTTTCACCTTGGAGATTCATGTCAACTACTTGCAGGAAGTTAACGAAGGCGATCCGCTGCGTATTACTTGTCAGTTGCTCGACTGTGATCACAAACTTACTCACTACTTTTTATCCATGTTTCACGCGGAGGAAAATTACCTCGCCGCAACATCGGAGCAACTGAGTATGCACATCGACATGAACATACGACGCTCATCGCCTTATCCCGAGCATGTTATGCAACGGATAGAGGCGCTCATGCAGGTACACAAGGATTTGCCGATTCCCGAACAGGCTGGAAGCGTTATGAAAATTCGTCATAAGGAAAACAATCGATGAGCGACCTGCGATTTGAAGGCACTGACAACTACGTCGCTACTAAAGATTTGATGATGGCGGTTAACGCCGCTATCACATTGACCCGTCCGTTGTTAGTCAAAGGCGAGCCGGGAACCGGTAAAACACAACTGGCGCAGGAAATCGCGCACTCACTGGATAAGCCATTGCTTGAATGGCACATCAAGTCTACAACCAAGGCCCAACAAGGTCTGTACGAGTACGATGCGGTGGCGCGTTTGCGCGATTCGCAACTGGGCGACGAAAAGGTGCACGATATCGCCAACTACATTCGTCGCGGCAAAATGTGGGAGGCGTTTGAATCCGATGTGCAACCGGTGTTGTTGATTGACGAGATCGATAAGGCGGACATCGAATTTCCAAACGACTTGTTGCTGGAACTGGATCGCATGCAGTTTCATGTGTACGAAACAAAACAAACCATTAACGCGCGGCAACGTCCTATCGTTATCATCACCAGCAACAACGAAAAAGAATTGCCCGACGCGTTTTTACGCCGCTGTTTTTTTCACTATATTCGCTTCCCGGAAAAAGAAACTATGGAACGCATTGTGAATGTGCATTTCCCGGATCTGAAAAAGCACTTACTCAGCGCGGCGCTGGAAACCTTTTTCGATTTGCGCGAAGTGCCGGGACTCAAGAAAAAACCGTCGACCTCGGAATTGCTCGACTGGATAAAATTACTGGTTGCGGAAGATATCCCCGCGAAAGCATTGCACAGCGACGATGTGCGATCATTTATACCGCCGCTACACGGCGCTCTATTAAAAAACGAACAAGACGTTCACTTATTCGAACGCCTGGTTTTTTTGAATCGGCGCAATGCTGGTTGATTTTTTCTATACGCTGAAACGCGCGCAAATTCCGGTTTCCATTACCGAGTATCTGTCTTTATTAAAAACGCTGGACGCCGGCGTGTCCGCGACAAGTGTTGATGATTTCTATTATCTGGCGCGTGCGGCATTGGTCAAAGACGAGCGCCACTATGACCGTTTCGATCAGGCCTTCGGAGCTTACTTCAAAGGACTGGAAGAAAAGTTTGGTGTTGCACTAACGGAGCTTCCTGAAGAATGGCTGCGTAAGCAAGCCGAACTCATGTTAAGCGAGGAGGAGAAAAAGGAAATCGAAGCTCTCGGTGGTTGGGAGAAGCTTATGCAAACCCTGCGCGAGCGTTTGCAGGAACAACAGAAACGGCATCAGGGCGGTAACAAATGGATTGGTACGGTGGGACGTTCGCCGTTTGGCGCTTATGGCTACAACCCTGAAGGCATTCGTATCGGTCAGGACAAATCCCGGCATCAACGCGCGGTTAAAGTGTGGGATGAACGGCATTATAAAAATCTGGACGACAATGTTGAGCTCGGTACGCGCAATATAAAAATGGCGTTGCGCCGATTACGCCAATTCGCGCGCGAAGGCGCTACCGAAGAACTGGATCTGGATGACACCATTTGTTCCACTGCACGCAATGCCGGTTTGTTGGATATCAAAATGGTGCCGGAGCGTCATAATTCGGTAAAAGTCCTGTTGTTTTTGGATATTGGCGGTTCCATGGATTACCACATTCGCATTTGTGAGGAATTATTTTCTGCCGCGCGCACCGAATTTAAGCATCTTGAATATTATTATTTTCACAATTGCCTGTATGAATCCGTGTGGAAGGATAACTATCGTCGTCATGCCGAACGCATATCGACAATGGATGTTATTCACACCTACGGACGCGAGTACAAACTCGTTTTCGTAGGGGATGCGACCATGAGTCCCTACGAGATCATGATGGCGGGTGGCAGTGTTGAGCACATGAATACCGAACCCGGTGTCATGTGGATGCAGCGCATGCTCGAAGCTTACCCGCACGCCATCTGGTTGAATCCGCGCGAAGAACAAACCTGGGACTTCACCCCTTCAGTAAAAATGCTGAAAGAAATCATGCACGAACGCATGTATCCGATGACGCTGGAAGGGCTGGATAGAGCGATAAAGGCGTTAAAGCAGACAGTGCATTAGTGATAGGAGTTGCTTCGTTTACGATACGCTCAGTCTTTAGTTGTTAGTTTTAAGTGGTTAGTAAAAACTGGTCAGGAAACTTTATAAATTTAGTTAAGCCGCATCCCCGCCTTCGGAGTCAAAAGTCTTGAATTGTTCGCGCAGTATTTCCGTCAGTGCGCGGCAGGCATCGCTGGTGGAGAATATTCCAACTAATTTCTCTTTGCGTGTTACCAGGGCGGAACCGATATGACGCTCAGCCATCGTCGAGGCTACGTGATCGAGTGGTTCATTCAAATCCACAACGTAGGGTTGCGGAATGTAAACATTGCGCACCGTCAACCCGGCGTTGGTCAGTGTCAGATCGGGATTCATGAACAGACGCAGTTCGCGATCGGCAATCACGCCGACCAGCTTGTTCTCATCGGTCACGGGTAGATGCCGGATATTATGTTCGTCCATCAAATCCAGCGCGACCTGCACCGTATCCGATACGTCAACGGAGTAGGGGAAGGGTGTCATCACCGATTTGATTGTCGGAATGCGTTTCATCGCAATTCTCGTTCTCTAGTGTTTTTGTTTTCTGATTTTCGCCCGATATTATGGCATAAACTGAAGAATTCGTAATTTAGTTCTGCAGCATCGCTTGCCAACGATTAAGCAATGTGTTTTTGTCGCAATAACCCTGCACAAGGTAGTGGGCGGATTGATCGTGTTGAACGATCACGCAGGGAAATCCCTGCACGCCAAGCTGTCGCGTTGTTTGCAAATGGTTCTGTAATTCGTTTTTGACTTTCGCAGAATCTAAATCGTGTGCAAATCGTTCTTGATCGAGTCCGATTTCACCGGCCACCCGCAACAGCGTATCGCTATCCGACGGATTCTGCGCATCAAGATAATAGGCTTTTTGGATGCCGGCTATTGTTTTCGGAATCATCGCGGGCGACTGCATTCCGGCGGCAATGACTGCGCGGCAGGCCGGATAGGTGGAACGCCGTGGTTGATTGTTTTTCCAGAAATCGAAGTTAAACTGTGTGCCGGTTTTTGCGGCGATGGATTGCCACACGGATTGCAGATATTCCTGCATTTGCAGCGGCATAGGTTCATCCGAATCCGCTGCCAGGCCACCCAT
Organism: Arenicellales bacterium; assembly: GCA_965216365.1. Taxonomy (GTDB): domain Bacteria; phylum Pseudomonadota; class Gammaproteobacteria; order Arenicellales; family CBDCFT01; genus CBDCFT01. Next base: position 114,124 of record CBDCFT010000013.1, read on the forward strand.
GATGTATTCAACCTGGGCTTGCTTAGGCAGTTCTTCCAGCAACGCCTGCCAGCTTGAGCGAAACGCCCAGCACCAGCTACACATCGGATCCAAAACGTAGTGGAGTTTAATGCTGTTCATTGAGTATAGTTCAATGCTTATCGCAACTCTTGATCATTCATTGTGTCACATTCGTCGCGGTTATCGTTGATATTTTCCTGTATCGGGCACGTCTATATTCATTTATTTACGGCGTTTTATTTTGTCATCGTACTGGCGCTTGAACTGGATTGGCAACAGCCTTATCACGAACTGGTTGAATTGTGGACCTTAGGTGCGTTGCTCGTCGGAGTAGCCGCATTACCCGCCGGATGGCTGGGTGACCGCTGGAGTGCCAGCGGCATGATGGCGGTATTTTTCATCGGCATGGGCATGGCATCAGTACTCGCGGGTTTGGCGCAAACACCGGTGCAGTTGTTGTTTTCTCTCGCCGGTATCGGTTTGTTTGCGGCGACCTATCATCCTATCGGCATTCCCTGGCTGGTTCGCAATACCGATTCCAAGCGCGGCAAAGTATTAGCCATCAACGGCATATTCGGATCGCTCGGCTCAGCTGTCGCGGGTATTGTCGCCGGGTTTCTCATTGATCTGGCGAACTGGCGTGTCGCGTTTATCCTGCCCGGTATCGTTTGTGTATTAACCGGCCTTGTGTTGACTTATTATATCGCTAGCGGACGCGTCGACGATGGTGACGCAAGCGCGAAAAAAGAAACTAACAGCCGCAGCGACATGGTGCGAGTTTTTGTCATTTTGTTGTTCACCATGTTTGTCGCCGGGATGATTTTTCATTCCATACAAACGTCGTTACCCAAAGTTTTCGCGCAACGTCATAACGGCATTGTGGGCGATGGCGCGGCGGGCATCGGAATGTTGATCGCTTTCGTTTACACCTTGTCCGGTTTCATGCAGTTAGTCGGTGGTTATCTGGCGGATCGTTTCCCTTTAAAATTCGTCTACCTCGGGGCGCTTGGTTTTCAGATTCCTTTTCTTTGGTTGGCCGCGAGTTTGAGCGGCCTACCCCTGGTGGTTGTCGCCACGCTGATGGTCATGTCCGCCACCAGCGCATTGCCGGCAGAGAATATGCTGCTTGCCAAATACACACCCAGCAGACATCATGGTCTCGCTTTCGGTGTCAAATTCGTTTTGTATTTTACCGCCGCACCGTTGGCGGTGCAGTTTGTCGCTCGGGTTAACGAACAAAGCGGCGGTTTTTACTGGGTGTTCGCAACACTTGCGATGGGCGCTGCCTGTATTACCTTATTGTCATGTTTATTGCCGCGTAGCCAACCGGTTCGGACTGTCGCGGTAAGCGCTTGAAGTTTCATGAAAATTTGACGTGTCTTACGTCGTTAAGGCTTCTCGTGAGCCTTGAATTTGCCTGATTTCATCCCCAAATGTGCATTTTCGTGATAATTTAACGCACATGGAAAATACAACTGCAAAATTCACCATCGGTCAGATTGTGCGTCACCGGGTTTATCCGTTTCGTGGTGTCGTGTTCGATGTTGACCCTGAATTTAATAATACCGATGAATGGTATGAGTCCATTCCGGAAAACATTCGCCCGCGCAAAGACCAGCCGTTTTATCATTTGCTGGCGGAAAATGAAGAAACCAGCTATGTCGCCTATGTGTCGGAACAAAATCTATTACCGGATGAAAGCAACGAGCCGGTGAGTCATCCCGACGTCGGCGAGATGTTCGGTAAACTGCACGACGGGATGTACGAACTGCGCTCCCAGGTGCATTGAGCTGACATTACGCTTTAGTCAAACTTTGCTTGGGCGCTCATACGACTTCCGTTTGTCGCGCAACTGACGCTGACGTAACCGCTATTCAGCGTTGCGTTAACGCTGCTTATCACCCCTATATCGAACGGCTGGGTAAACCACCCGGTCCGATGCTGGATGATTACGAGAGAGTCGTAAAACAACACCACGCCTATGTAGCGGAATCTGAAGGCGAGATTGCGGGCCTGGTGGTTTTGATAGAACAGGTCAGCGGTATTCTTTTAGACAACGTCGCAGTCGATCCCGCCCACCAGGGCAAAGGCATAGGGCGACAACTCGTCGAGTTTGCCGAGACCAAAGCACGCGAGTTAGGTTATTTGTACCTTGATCTGTATACCCACGAGTTAATGGCGGAAAATATCGCGATGTATAAACGTATGGGTTACACAGAAACAGATCGACGCACCGAAAAAGGTTTTCAACGGGTTTATATGCGTAAAGTTGTTTAGGTAGGGCGGAACGCGTTCCGCTGAACTGGGCTAACAGCTTTAACCCAACTTCTCCACTACTAAATCTTTCAGTGGTGTTTCCGGACGTGCGCCGAAATGGCTTATGACTTCGGCGGCGGCGATGCCACCGATGCGACCGGCCATTTCCAGGCCCATGTCGTGGGTGTAGCCGTAAAGAAAACCGGCGGCGAATGCGTCACCGGCACCGGTGGTATCCACAACTTTATCGACCGGTTCAGCATCCAGCACATGGACTTCGCTATTGGCGACGATGATCGAGCCTTTTTCGCTGCGGGTTAATGCCGCCACGTCGCATTGTTCGCGTACGATCTGTAGGGCGTCATCAAAAGTCGAGACTTCGTACAGCGACATGATTTCTTCTTCATTGGCGAACAGAATATCGACATGATTTTTAACCAGGTCTTGAAAATCTACACGGTGGCGGTCTACGCAAAACGGGTCGGACAGACTCAACGAAACCAAACCGTCGTTATCATGAGCTATGCCGGCGGCTTTTAGAAAGGCTTCCTTGGCCGCGGGTGGATCCCACAGATAACCTTCCAGATAAGTGATTTTCGCGGCCGTGATTTTTTCGGCTTCAATGTCGCTCGGATGAAACTCGACACTGGCGCCAAGATAAGTCTGTAAGGTGCGTTGCGCATCAGGGGTAACAAATACCAGGCAACGGGCGGTTGAAGGTCCTTCGAACAGCGGCTCGGATTCGAAGTCGATACCCAGCGAACGTATGTCATGTCGAAAAATATCGCCGAGTTGATCTTTTTTGACCTTGCCGATAAACGCTCCTTTGCCACCGAGGGAGGCAAGCCCTGCAATGGTGTTTGCTGCCGAGCCACCGGAACATTCCACCGCCGGATTCATTTTCGCATATAGATTTTCTGCAGTGTCAGCGTCAATCAATGTCATCGCGCCTTTGCTCAAGCCTTGTTCCTTTAGAAATGTGTCGTCGGCATGAGCAAGTACATCGACAATTGCATTACCGAGACCAATTACATCAAACTGTGTATCGGGCATTGTTACCTCTAGTATTGAACTAAGATTTTTAACTAAAGCTTTCGTGAAATGACGAATGACTCGTCGTTAAACCAAAGGCCGCAGTGTTTCTGTACCACATCGCGTGCAGCATCCAGGTAATCGCCGTGTGTCATGATGTCCGCCAGCCGCGAATCTTCGATCTGGGCGACATACACCGCCGCGTTCCAGGCCGCGAGTATAGTCGAAGTGCCGATATTGCTGCCCACTTCCGAAGGCATGGTGTGCAAATGATATTGAAATAACGATTGTTTATCTGAGATGTTGCGGAACACGAGATCGCGATCTTCGGATTGGTTTAACTGCTTTTTAGCTTCCTTCAATAACGCATCACGCTGGGTTTTAAACGGCATTTCATCGGGCCAGATATTGTTTATGATTTCCATGCCGGGATCGTTGCCGTAGGATTGCACAGTGACCATGCGGCCACCGGGTGCAATGGCACGGGCCAGCGGCGCGATGACGTTTTTCACTTTTATGGTTGCGTCAGTACGCGCGCGGTAGGGTTGCGATGCAATGACCAGATCGTATTTTCCTTCGATCTCGCCAGGTTTTGGGATGAGTGGTTTGAGTAAAAATTCCCTGTCCTTGCGATAAACAATTAACACCGATGGGCGTACGTACATCGGGTTGCCCGTTTTAGGGCTGGACTTTACCTGCCAGTCCGATGCCAGAATATCGTGTAACCCGGCAATTTGCTGCGCGAATTGATGTGACGTATCGCCTTCCAGTGCGACCTGATGCCAGTTTAACGAGGATGCTGCAGCGAGCGAATTCGGTCGCAGTTTTGGCGCTTCGCTGTAATACATATTGGTCAAAGCGAACACTGTCTCGGGATGTTCCGACAACCGGTCAGCCAATTTTTCCAGACTCATGCGCGCGTCTTCCATGCTGACTTCTTTGCCGACGACGACCCAGGGGATATGCGTGAACTCACGGTGCATATGACGCATGACATAACTCAACACCGAACCGTCGCCCATACCGGCATCGAAAATTCGCAACGCCTGCTCGCCGGGTTTGACGTGTTTTAACTCCTGCCCGATGCGTTCCGCTACGGCAGTTTTTTCACCGCACGTCGTCACGAACATGAGATATTTCTCCCGGTTATCAAAAAACCGGAACGCGCGCTCCTTTTCTACTGCAACGGATTTAGTCGACTTTGATGACCCTCCCCGGGATTTTTTTGTGATGGTTTTCGCCTTTACGCGCTTTTTCATTCTCTTATTCCCCGCTTCGGGTCTATGGTGTTCACTCCGGGGCTTATCTTACCAAGATAATGATTGACAACTACGGGAATCTCCCGACAATGCAAGCCTTCCTAATTGCGGAACGTCAGCGCATATCCAATGTGTAGCGGATCATCAAGGAACCGTCGCGGCTAAATGCTGCCCACGCTTAAGTCCATTGCTGCGTTACTGCTGAGTTACGGTTTGCTACTCATGGCAAACGGATTGTCCGCGACCCTGTTGGGTATTCGCGCAACCATTGAAGAATTCTCACCGGAAATCACCGGTTTTATCATGGCTGCGTATTTCCTCGGTTTGTTCGTTGGGCGCGCGTTACGCCGTTTGGGTCGTGGCCCGGGTCGGGCACATTCGCTCCTTCGCAGCGTTTGCATCGGTCATGTCGGTGTCGGCGCTGACCCACGCCATATTTGTCGAACCAATAGCCTGGATGTTTATGCGCATGGCGTCTGGTTTTTGCATGGCCGGCATGATTATGGTGACGGAAAGCTGGTTGAACGAACGTGCGACCAACGTCACGCGTGGACGCGTGTTGTCCATCTACATGATTACCAACTACGCCGCCGCCGGTTCGGCGCAACTGTTGCTAAACGTATCCGATCCGGCCAAGTTTCATTTGTTCAGTCTGGCGTCGATTTTGTTCTCTATCGCCTTGATTCCCGTTTTATTATCCCGTGCGGTCGCGCCGCAACCGGTAACCATTGAACGCATGAGTTTAATCGAGTTGTATCGCACCTCACCGCTGGGCATGTTGGGCGCCTTATGCGCGGGTTTGATCAACGCGACGTTCTACGGTCTGGCTCCCGTCTTCGGTCGGGAAATCGGATTGCAGTTGTCCGACATTTCCATATTCATGGCAACGATAATTCTTGCTGGTTTGCTATTGCAATGGCCTATGGGGTGGTTGTCGGATCGCATAGACCGGCGCTGGATTCTGACTATTGTTACGCTGCTCACGTGCGTCGCCTGCGTGTTAATTGTTTATGCCTCAGGCGGTGAATTGTGGTTGCTTTACGCTGCCGGCATTTTGTACGGCAGTCTTTCGTTCACCATCTATTCACTCAGTGCGGCGCACGCTAACGACTTTGTCGGAAGCGAACGACTGATCCAAGTAGCCGGCGGGTTGTTGGTGACTTACGGCATCGGTGCCATTCTCGGGCCGATTATTGGCGCTCTGGCAATGGGGCAAATCGGGCCTACCGGGTTATTCTGGTTTAGTGCGGTTGCGACCGCTTTGCTCGGACTGTTTTCGTTATGGCGTATGAGCAAACGGGAGGCGAAACGGCAATGGGAAAAACGACGCTTTGTACCCGTACCGTCGACGCAATACACATCGGATGAATTGTATCAGGCCGCCCGGGATCAACAGGAGCAAATGCCGCAAATCAAAAAGGACAGCGAAAATGTTGACACCAGGTAAATCTGAACCAGGTCACACAGCGTTCTGTGCGCGGTATTGGTATACTTGTCTGCTGTTGTGGCTGACTAATCAATAGCTTTTGCAGACAAAAATGGACATCGAACAAGCACGTTTTAACATGATCGAGCAGCAAATCCGCCCCTGGGAGGTGCTCGATCCACGCGTTCTTAATTTATTGGCGGACATCCGGCGCGAGGATTTTGTGCCGCAAACCCATCGTCATCTGGCATTCGCCGATATTCAGATACCCTTGATCGACGGTGAAGTGATGATGCAACCCAAGGTCGAAGCGCGCCTGTTGCAGGCGCTGGCGCCTGAAGACGATGACAATGTTCTGGAAATCGGCACCGGTAGCGGTTACATGACGGCGTTGCTGGCGGCATTATCAAAACACGTGGTCAGTGTTGAGATTAACCCCAAACTAAATCAGCTCGCGGCCCAACACCTGGAAAATGCCGCGGTGTTTAATACTACGCTTGAAGTGGGTGACGCGGCCAGCGGCTGGGACAATGGCGCGCCGTTCGATGCAATCATTCTTACCGGTTCCGTACCCACGACACCCGAAAACTTTAAACCGTTAGTCGCGCCAGGTGGCCGATTGGTGGCCATTGTCGGACAGGCGCCGATCATGGAAGCCATGTTGTACGAAAGGCTTGACGACAAAGCCTGGCGTATCACTTCGTTGTTCGACACCAGTCTGCCGGCATTGAAGAATGTCGAGATGCCACCTGCGTTTGTGTTTTAGACTGCTGCATCACTCCTTACTTAAATAAAAACTTCATCGTGTTTTCTTGCAGATTATTTCTGATTCATACCTGCATGGCGGGTGCGTTACTGGCACCGCTGACTGTGCAAGCCGACGATTTGTGGCAGGTTTACCAACTTGCGTTAGGCAATGACCCGGAGTTTCGTGCGGCCCAGTTAAACTACGAGGCTACGCAGGAAAACATACCCCAGGCGAAAGCCTCTTTGCTGCCTTCCGTGACAGCGGGTGCCGGGCGCAACCGGCGTACCGATGACATCAGTACCGATGCACAGTTTGTGACGGATGGCCGGGCCACTTTCAATCGCGACACGGCACAGATTTCGTTAACCCAGTCTATTTACGATAAACCGGCGAAGGTTCGCTTGACCCAGGCGGAACTGGAAGTAGAGCAAGCCGCCGTGCAGTTCGATAGCGCCTGGGAAAATCTGGCCGTGCGCGTCGCGACCCGTTACTTCGCTGTGTTGGCGGCGCAGGATAACCTGGAAGTCGCGTTAAGCGAGAAAAAAGCCATACAGCGGCAGTTGGAACTCGCCCGCGAGCGGCTGGAAGTCGGACTCGGTACACGCACCGATGTATATGAAGCCGAAGCCCGATTTCAATTGACCGAAGCGGAAGAGATTCAGGCCGAGAGCGACATCGACGATGCCGTACAGGCACTGGCGGAGGTTGCAGGTGCGACTATGCAAAGCTTAAAGCCGCTGCGTGACGACGCGCCGCTGGACAGGCCGGAGCCGGACGTTGCGGATGACTGGATCGAACGCGCGTTAAGCGGCAATACATCCATCAGGGCGCAGCTTCTGGGTGTCGATATCGCCAAACAGGAAATTGTTCGACAGCGTTCGGGACGGTTACCGCTGGTCGATTTTAATCTCAATCAGAATTATTCCGACAGCGATGGCAGCGTATCCGGCCCGGGTTCCGAAGCTCATTCACGCGACGTTATTGTGCAGTTTCAGGTGCCACTGTACTCCGGCGGCTTGATAAATAGTCTGACGCGTCAGGCGGCTCTGCGTTACGATGCGTCACAACAGGATCTGGAAAGCGTGCAACGGACTACTCGACGGGAAACACGGGCAAGTTTTCTTGATGTAGTCACCAGCATAAAACGGGTAGCGGCATTACAACAGGCCATTGTCGCCAGTGAAAGCGCGGTGCGCGCCAAGGAAGAGGGTTTTGCAGCCGGACTCAATACCAATGTCGATGTGCTGGACGCGCAACGAGATTTGTTCGGCGCGCAACGGGATTATCTGCAAGCGCGTTACGATTACATACTGAACGTCATCGCACTGGAACGCGCTGCCGGCGCACTGAATGAGGACGACCTGGGCCGGGTTAACGATTGGCTGCAATAATGGGTTTCGCTTCACCGGAGCAAGCCGAGTCCGCGTTCTATGCCGCCTTTCAAAGCGGCGATCTCGATGCCATGATGCTGGTCTGGTCGGATGATCCCGACATTGCCTGTATCCATCCCCACGGTCAACGATTAATCGGTGTGCAACCGATTCGAAAGAGTTGGCAGCAAATATTCGGCAGCGACACCGGATTACGTATCGAAGTGGTTGCGCGGCAGGCGTTTCACGATGAAACACTGGCGGCCCACCTTGTCAATGAACACCTGACCCTGAGTGATCAATCGGCCCAGGGACTTGTTCTCGCCACCAACATTTATCGAAAAGACGATAAGGGCTGGCGCATGATTCTGCACCACGCCTCGCCCAATCCTCAGCCTCAGGCGACAACACATAGGCAAGATGCGGTGTTGCACTAAACAAGCGGTCAGCTATTGGCGCCTAGCGCAAAACTTAACCGTTCGGTTTTCGGCGCCGATCGCTGAAAACCGATAGCTCAATCATGCTGGTTCGACTAATGGTTTACTCGCTGGTGTCGTAACCATCGCATTTTCGAGATATGGTGTAAGCAGTTGCATGGTGTGTTCCAGGGCGCCGCGATTTTCTTCGACCATTTTCATTCCTGCTTCGCCGGCATGAAAGCGCCGGTCGGCGTTGGTAAGATAACCATCGATGACATCGGCTAAATCTTTCACACCACGCGCCTGACTGCCTGCGCCCCGGTCAATCGTAATCTGGCTGATCTCGGTAAAGTTAAACATGTAAGGGCCAAATATGACCCGGCACGCCAACCGCGCAGGCCTCCAGAACATTGTGCCCACCAATCGGGACAAAGCTACCACCGACCAGGGCGACATCCGCTGCCGCGTAGAACACACGCAACTCGCCCATGCTGTCGCCAATATAAATTTCCAAATCCGGTGGAATTGCACTGGGCATTTCACTACGCCGCGCCAGGCTGTAACCAGAGCGTTTAACCAGACGAGTGACACCATCGAATCGTTCGGGATGACGCGGCACGATAACCAGTAATAGATTCGGGTGTTTGCGTTTTAACCGGTCATAGGCATCGAGAATGATTTCTTCCTCGCCGTTGTGCGTGCTGCCGGCCACGACAATGCTGCGATTTTCGCCCCATTCGTGACGAATACGTCGCGCTACTTCTTTTAAACTGGCCGGTAAAACTGACTTCGAATTTAATACTGCCGGTCACATGTACGGACTGGGATACTGCACCAAGAGCACGTAAGCGTTCAGCGTCAGGTTGGGATTGCACGGCGAAAGCGGCAACGGCGCGCAGCGGTTCGGTAAAAAACCGGCGTACGCGTTGATAACCCCGGGCGGATTTACGCGACAATCGCACGTTGGCGAATAACACCGGAATCTGCCTGGCTTTACACTGCAATAAAATATTCGGCCAGATTTCGGTTTCCATAATGACTGCAATAGCCGGTTGCATTCGCCGCAGGAACCGTTTTACCGCGCCGGGATAAATCATAAGGAATATAAACATGATCGACTTCGTCGCCAAAATTACTGTGTACCTGGCGCGAACCGGTAGGTGTCATGGTCGTGACCAGCACACGGTGTTCGGGAAATTGCAGCAGGATTTCTTTTTATTAACGGCGCGGCGGCATTCACTTCGCCGACGGACACGGCATGCACCCAGACCGAGTACGGCGCATTAACCGGCGATACAAAACCAAAACCGTTCCGGCCAGCGTTTCCAGTAGTCCGGGTTCTTGAGTCCGCGCACAACCAGGCGCACGGCCAAAACCGGAAAGAATAAATACAATAATAAGGTGTAGACGCGATTCAAGGCTTGGTCATCAAACCCTGCTCAGGCAGAGTCATTATCGGCCAGCCAGTCACGGGCGGGTAAAAAAATCATCGTACAATGCCGCTTCCGGCGTATCGGGTTCGGGTCGCCAGTTGTAACGCCAGCTCACTTGGGGTGGCAGCGACATTAAAATCGATTCCGTGCGCCCACCGGACTGTAATCCAAACAAGGTGCCACGGTCGTACACCAAGTTAAATTCAACATAACGCCCGCGCCGGTAATGTTGAAATTCCTTTTCGCGTTCGCCGTAAGGCGTGTCTTTTCGTTTTGCGACAATCGGGACATAGGCATCGGTAAAATGATCGCCGACGCGTTTGGTAAATGAAAAGCAGCGTTCAAACCCGCCATCGTTTAAAATCGTCAAAAAACAATCCGCCGACACCACGCGCTTCCTTGCGATGTTTAATATAAAAATAATCGTCACACCATTTCTTATAGCGCGGGTAAATGTCGGCGCCAAACGTTTCGCATGCGGCCAGGGCCGTGCGATGCCAGTGAAACAACGTCTGGTTTGAACGGATAGTAAGGTGTGAGATCGAACCCTCCGCCAAACCACCAAATCGGTTCGCTATTGTCGTTCGTGGCGACAAAAAATCTGACGTTCATGTGCGAAGTCGGCACGTAGGGATTACGCGGGTGAATCACCAACGACACTCCAAGCGCCTCGAAACGGCGGCCGGCTAAGTGCGGTCGCGCGGCGGATGCCGCGGCGGGCAGCTCATCGCCGAGAACGTGGGAAAAATTAACCCCAGCTTGCTCAAACACGGTGCCGTTTTGCAACACGCGCGATTGCCCACCGCCACCGGACGCATGTTGCCAACTGTCTTGTTCAAAGTGTCTATCCGCTTCTTCGGTCTCAAGTGCGGCGCAGATGCGTTGTTGTAAATCCAGCAGGTAGGCTTTTACGTTTCCGGTATCCACAACGTCTATTTTCTTACTCATGTTCTAAAACTATGCCGCTCTAATTACCTGACCCGACGCCGCGTTGCGTATTTCGCTGGGTCTGACTGAATCGCCGCAACTTCCCGGCAAGATGTAATCCACCTGATCGCCGAATTGTTTTTTAACCGTATCAGGGTTTCGCGTGGGCGCGCGTCCATGACGATTGGCGCTGGTGGATACAATGGCTTTGCCCGCGTAACGACACAGGGCGGCAGCGGCAGGATGCGCGGTCACGCGCACGGCGATAGTAGGATGTTCGCCACGTAACCACCGCGACACACCGGAGCGCGCTGGCAGCAACCAGGTGTACGGGCCAGGCCAGGAATTGAACACACTGGCGGGAATGTCTTCATCGATATCGACCAGGTACATTTTTATTTGATCGAAGCCAGCGCCGATAATAATCAATCCTTGCCGGTAAGACCTTCGTTTGATGTGCAACAGACGGCGTATCGCTGCATTGTCGCGCGGGTCGCAACCGAATCCGAAACAGGATTCGGTGGGATAGGCGACTATACCACCCTGATTGATAATCCCCGCGGCACGGCGCAGGTGTTGACGCTGCAAATTTGTGATTACTTTTTTAAACTGGCTTGCAGTTTTCGGTCTTTCTCCTGCACTGCCGCCGCATTTGCGTCGCGCTCTTCGCGTAAACGCGCGGCGAGTTCCTGGTTGGACACGCCGATAATCTGCGCGGCGAGATAAGCCGCGTTTTTCGCCCCTGCCTTACCAATAGCGACACAAGCTACGGGTATGCCGCCCGGCATTTGCACGGTGGATAGCAATGCGTCGTTGCCACCCAGCGAACCGGCGTCCATGGGTACGCCAACCACCGGTTTTAAGGTGTTCGCGGCGACCGCACCGGCCAGGTGCGCGGCCAGTCCGGCGGCGGCAATAAATACAGCGCAGCCACGGTTGTCCGCATCAATCACATAGTTGTGCGTTGCTTGCGGCGTACGGTGGGCCGATGTAATTTTTACTTCCCAGGCGACGCCCAGACTGTCCAGTGTGTCCAGAGTGGCCTGCATGGTGCTGAGATCGGAATCCGATCCCATTAAAACAGCGACAAATTGGTTGCTCATAAATTCTTATAGCGTGAATTTTTTAAAGTGAATGGGAAGTCGCACGGTAACCGATATCGCGGCGGTAGTACATATTTCTCCAGCTAATTTTATCAACCGACGCATAAGCGATTTGTTGTGCGGCCGCGATATTATCGCCCAGCGCCGTAACGCACAACACACGGCCACCATTGGTGACGGCATTGTTATTACTCGCCGCCGTACCGGCGTGGAAGACCTTGACGGTATCGTCATCGATAGCGTCCAGCCCACTGATGGCATCGCCTTTTGCATAGTCATCGGGATAGCCGCCCGCTGCCAGCACCACGCCAAGAGCAGGTCTCGAGTCCCAGCTAAGGTCCGATTGGTCGAGGTTTCCGTCTATCGCGGCTTCGCACAATGAAACCAGATCCGATTGCAGACGCATCATGATGGGTTGTGTTTCAGGATCGCCCAGGCGGCAATTGTATTCAATCACGAACGGATCACCCGTCGCACTGATCATGAGTCCTGCATATAAAAACCCGCGATAAGGCATACCTTCCGCGGCAAGACCGGCCACAGTCGGTTGGATAACCTGACGCATGATTTTTTCATGGACGGTTTTACTCACCACCGGTGCCGGGGAATAAGCGCCCATGCCACCGGTGTTTGGCCCCAGATCACCATCGTCGCGCGCTTTATGATCCTGCGATGTGGCCAGGGGTAGAATGTGTTCGCCATCGACCATGCAAATGAAACTTGCCTCTTCCCCGCTCAAAAAATCTTCAATCACGATCCGTTGACCGGCGGCACCGAATTTTTTGGTTGCGAAACAATCCTTCACCGCATCAAGCGCGGCTTCGACCGAATGCGCGACGGTTACACCTTTGCCTGCCGCAAGCCCGTCGGCTTTAACCACGATGGGCGCACCTTTTCGTTTTATGTGCTCGGTAGCAGCTTCCAGTTCCGTGAATGTTCGATACTCCGCTGTTGGGATTTCGTGGCGCTCGAGAAAATCCTTGGTGAACGACTTGGAGCCTTCCAGTCGCGCAGCTTGTTGTGACGGGCCGAAGCATTTTAAGCCCCGTTCAGTAAATAAATCGACGATACCGTCTACTAAAGCGGCTTCGGGGCCTATGATGCTGAGATCGATGTTTTCCTGCTCCGCAAAGTCGGCTAATTCAGTTATCGCGGTGGCATCGATATCGACATTTCGACACTTGGGTTCCAGCGCCGTACCCGCGTTGCCGGGTGCGATATATACATTGTCAACACGATCCGATTGAGCGACTTTCCACGCCAGTGCATGCTCGCGCCCACCGCCACCTGTTATGAGAACTTGCATCAATATTCAGTCTGGAAAATAGTGGGCGGCAATGTTAGCTTGTTAGCTCCATTACGTCATCCGTCAATTAAGGTTTGATCCGTCATGACTTTCGAAAACCGCTACGATGCGCCACCTGAGTTCGATGAGTTCGACATGTTATTGAATGTTGCAACCGGAGTGATCGTGCGCAACGAAGACCCGGAAGAGTTTCAATGCTGGGTGAATAACAGCGCACCAATTTTTGCACCCGATTTGCTCGGGCAACTGGCCGATGACGCGGATAGACGGATGTTCATGTCAAATTTGGGCCGGGCGATTTGGAATGCGACACCGCTACCGGGGAACGAGTATCAACCCAGGCCGCTGCCGAAACCCGGGCGTAACGACCCCTGTTTTTGCGGTTCCGGACAAAAGTTCAAGCGTTGTTGCTCGCGTATGCCTTTTCCGGATTCAATCGTTTACCCGGAACTGATGTTGACCAAAGTACTCCGCACGATTCCGGCAAAAGCATTTAAAGAATTACCATACCGCAAATTATCACTGGAAGTATTGGCTGCAGCCGCCCGCCAATGGATGGATTGCGGCGATGCGCGGCTTGCGCAGAAGCTGCTGGAACCCATTTTCGCTGATGTGAGTAAGCTGGACGAGTGCGCCGAGTTTGCCTTCGACGTGCTGGCCGATTGTTACGATGTGCTGCATCATCCGCGCAAGAAACGCATGTTGCTGGATAAACTGGCGAATGGGGTCAATCGGGAATTGCGTTCAGCAGCATTGCAAAGGCTAACGACCATGTTGGCTGACGAGGAGAAAGTCGATCAAGCGTGGGAATGCTTTCGCGACGCGCAGCGTGCATCTCCGGATGATCCGAACCTTTCGACTCTGGAAGTTTTATTGTTAACGACACAGGGCAAACCGGAGTTAGCGCGCGAGCGGGCGCGGTATTGGATTGCACGCTTCAAACGTGACAAGGATAGGGATCTTAACGATTTGATCGAGCTTCTGGAAAACATGGCCGATGATAACAACAGCGTCATGTTCGACGTATCGTCAAAGCACACCCCGGGTCTCGGTGAACTCAAGGATTTCATTGGGCAGGTACCACCCCCCGTCAGTGGAAACTACGATATTGAATTCGATGAAAATGAAGGCATCGGTGTATTGACTCCCGATAAAAACATACTTTTACTAGAAAAGCGCTGGCAACAATGCGTACCCGTGGGTAAACCGGCATTAACCAGTCTGAGTTATTTTGAACAAGAAGACCCGTGGGGTTCGTCGATAGCCCACACATGGCTGGAATTCCTCAAAGTGAACCCGCAGGCTTTGGACTCCATCGATATATTGGACGACGTGGTACTGTGTGTGCGTCAATTGGAAGATGCGGATTTGCCATGGATCGCGGATCAACTGCTTCGACCCTTAATGGTGCGCGCGGAAGAGTTGTTGATGGATGCTGTCTCATGCCGCAACCTGGACAATCGAACAATTCCCTGGGTTGCGATGGATAATCGTCCCGCGTTACGCCTTCTTTGCGGGCTGATTTATCTTGACCTTGATTTAGGACGCTACGCCGATGCGTTGCCGCGTATGGAGCGCATGGTTTACGAGTTCAACCCCGTCGACAACCACGGCATGCGGGCTGATTTATTGGAAGCCTACCTGCGCAGAGCGGAATATGAAAAAGCGTTGGCGTTGGCGGCAAAATACCCCAACGATGGTATGCCCGATCTGGTATTCGGACGGGTGCTGGCATTGTGTGGCTTAAAACAGCGCGATAAAGCCGCACAGGCATTGGCCGATGCGCGCGAAAATTCTCCTTTAATTATCAAATACCTGACCGCGAAAAATCCGCGCAAACCAAAATTTTCCGGGTTTGGTATTAGCGTAGGGGGAAAGGATGAAGCGTGGATATATCGCGATAAATACCTCGATCTTTGGGAACTGACGGATGCTATCAGTTTACTGAAGTCATCGAATAAGAAATCCAGTACCGGGGAAAACACAACCCGGGACATACCGGGATTTTAGTCGCTAGTACCGGATTCCGGTTTCGCCGGCACAAGCGTTCGGAATGCCGCGGTATCGCTGAGCGCTAATGACGAAAATGACGCATCCCGGTAAATACCATGGCGATGTCGTGTTCGTCGGCGGCGGCGACCACTTCATCGTCGCGCATGGAGCCACCGGGTTGAATAACCGCAGCAATCCCGGTTTCGGCAGCCGCATCGATGGCATCGCGAAACGGAAAAAAAGCGTCTGACGCCATCACCGAACCCTTCACTTCCAAGCCTGCATGTTCGGCTTTGATACGCGCGATACGTGCTGAGTTCACGCGACTCATCTGGCCTGCGCCGACACCAATAGTCATGTTGTCTTTTGCATAAACAATGGCGTTGGATTTGACATATTTCGCCACTTTCCAGCTAAACAACAAATCCGACATTTGCGTTTCACTGGGTTTGCGTTTACTGACAACCGTTAACTCTTGATATAAGTCATCGTCTCTATCCTGCACCAACAGGCCGCGACCGACGCGTTTGAAATCTCGCGCAGGTGTGTTTGCGTTACCCCAGTCTTCGCAAACCAAAACCCGTACATTCTGTTTCTGTGCGAGAACAGCGGCAGCGGCCTCGCTAACACCCGGCGCAATGATAACCTCAACGAATTGGCGTTCAACGATGGTCTTTGCGGTTGTTTCATCCAGTTCGCGATTAAACGCGATAATGCCGCCAAAAGCGGACTCGGGGTCGGTGCTGTAGGCGCGATCATATGCGTCGAGTAAAGAATCGTTAACTGCAACGCCACAGGGGTTGGCATGTTTGACAATGACGCAGGCGGTGCCGTCAGAAAATTGTTTTACACATTCCAGCGCGGCATCGGTATCAGCAATATTGTTATAAGACAGTTCCTTGCCCTGTAGTTGCCGCGCGTTTGCAATGCATGCGGCGCCGACACTTTCTTCGACATAAAACGCTGCATTCTGATGCGGGTTTTCGCCATAGCGCATGGTTTGTTTTTGTTGGTATTGCATGCTCAGGGTTTGTGGAAATTTATCTCGACTGCCGTCGGGTAGGATTGCGCTTAAATAATTGGCGATGGTGCCGTCGTACTGCGCGGTATGCGCATAGGCTTTCGTCGCGAGTTTGAATCGTGTCTGCGGCTGAACACCACCATTTTCAATTTCATCTATGACCAGCGCGTAGTCATTGGTATCGACAACTACAGTGACCGACGCGTGATTTTTAGCCGCAGCCCGAAGCATGGCCGGTCCACCAATATCGATGTTTTCGATTGCGGTCGCCAATTCGCAAGCGGGATTGGCAGTGACTTGCTGGAACGGATACAGATTCACCACGACGAGATCGATGGGCGGAATATCGTGTTG
The DNA here is from genome assembly GCA_965216365.1 of Arenicellales bacterium. Classification (GTDB taxonomy): domain Bacteria; phylum Pseudomonadota; class Gammaproteobacteria; order Arenicellales; family CBDCFT01; genus CBDCFT01. The sequence continues at coordinate 130,770 of CBDCFT010000013.1, forward strand.
TGCCATCACCTCATCATCCACTCCGCGACGGCCAAGAATTCCGCCGTGTACACGCGGGTGCAGGGTTTTCACACGGCCATCCATCATTTCAGGAAAGCCTGTGTAATCAGATACTTCCGCCACCGGCAATCGGTTTTCTGCGAGCAGTTTCGCGGTGCCGCCGGTGGATAATAACTCTGTACCCGTGGCAGCCAATGCCTGGGCGAATTCCACGATGCCGGTCTTATTGGATACGCTAACGAGCGCACGCCGCACGGGTGTGCGTTGCTGAAGGTCACTCATCTCGACCGTTGCCCGGGAACGTGATTAGAAATTTTCGTCAATGCAAAACGGTTGGATGAAACGGAGAAAAATACTTTATTGCAAACCGTAGGTTTTCAGTTTTTTGCGCAGAGTATTGCGATTGATGCCAAGAATCTCCGCAGCCTTACTTTGATTACTATTGGTTTCGTGCATGACCACTTTAAGTAGCGGCGCTTCCACTTCGCGTATTACCATGTCATACAACGTACTGGGTTTTTCACCGTTCATGTCAGCGAAATACCTTTCTAACGAACACTGTACGTGTTTGGCGAGAGGCGGTTCTTTTATTTTCTTGCTTGCCATATCGCCGGTTGAATCAAAAACTGAACCCTCGTTGTAATAATATAATTGTATAAATAAACCAAACTGCAACATACGGTCACTGTAGATCGTGTGGAATCTGGTTTGTTATTTTTATCTGATGGCGATGACCTGAAAAAAATCATTGTCCTCTGTCATCCGTGATGACTTCTTTCGAAGAACTTTTCACCGCCTGCATGATAACTTTTCCAGGTGAATTGGAAAAGCCCGCTGTAAAAAATAGCGCGCGACGAGAATTTGTTTTTAAATCAGTTTAACTTCGTTCGATTAGTGCGTGTTTTAATAGGTAATGGCTAATGAGCTATGGCGAGTTCGAAACCGACGGCGGTCTCGTGAGGTTGTGCAAGATCCAATATTACATCTTGCGGTGTCGCAGTCGGCATCGATGAGGCGGCACTATCCGTGCCTAAATATTCAATGGGTTGATATACCCGCCGCCCTACAATTCGTCCGGACTTATCCGTTAACGTGAGCTGTAACGACGGAAAAGGTTGTGCGAACGCAGCCAGGTTTGTCAGGCTGGCAGCGATACGCAGCGCGCCGGGGTTTTCCGGATGCAGCGTCACCCGGGTCTGAGACAACTCTATGCGCCGCGCATCGCGTCGCGCAGGCACATCACAAGCGGCGATATTGCAAAACGACACCAGATAGGGCCGCAGTTCCGGTACGGCGGCAAGTTGATCGAAATGCACGGAACGCACTTGCATGATTAACGTGCCGATCAACAACACACAACCGATACCCCATAAGGCTGTGCGCAAAGGGTTGCGCCCGTGTAGTACCACCCAGTCCACATCGTTTGGATTGAATGGGCCGGTGTGTTCCGGGTCGAGGTCGCTGATAACCTGTCGATCGACCGTATCATTATTTAAGTCGGCATAACCCACGGCGTCAGCGTAATCGTCGTCTAGACGCTCAATCGAATCGTCGTATAACCTATTGGTGCGTAGCTCCTGTTCCGGCAATTCGTCAGGCTCGCTGACCGATTCGTCAATAATCCGCACCACCGGTTCTGGTGACGCATCGCTGAAATTTTCCGCTTCGGATTCCTGATCTAACTCGTTATCGCCGTACCCGGCCTGGGTCAGGTCATCTGCGTCCTCATGGGTATCCGCAATGATGGCTGATTCAAATTCGTCCGAATCATCCTGGTCTTCTAATACCACAGGCTCCAATCGCGGTTCCTGCCGGTCGCCGTCATACCATTCCTGCGCGATAAGCACCGGTGTCTCGTGTTCGGGATCGCTGTTGTCCCCGGTGCTGCCCAGCATTGGCGTTCGTTGATCATCCCAATGCTCGAAATCGTCGTTTTCATCGACGGGTTCCACTTCCTGACTCGTGTCCCCGTTATACAGAGAAGGCAATTCATCGAAATCGCGATTCGCCTCGTTTTGCGTGAATGTCGTTACATCGTCAACGTCATCATCAGCGTCGATGTCACGCCACAACGGATCTGGACGCCAGGCATGAGGTTTTATGCCGGATTCGAGATCATCTTCGTTATCATATTCATCGCCGGGTGTAGAGTCTGGCGGACTTTCTTCGAAATCCGGTAGGTCATCTAACTCGACACCAAGGTCGCTAGATGGAACTTCAGGTCCAAAAACAGACTCACTGGCAATGTCCGTATCCGGCTCCCGCATCTGCATGTCATCAGATTTTTCCGTGGCGAAAGTTATTTCACCGTGTTCTATCTCATCTGCAAGATCGCCTGACGCCGTTTCAATTGTTGCAAAGCCGGTTTCGTCATCCCTATCGTCAATATCTTCCGCGTCAATTGCCGTCTGACTGGTCTCATCTGCAGCGCGAAGGTCGTTTTCCGCTGCTGTCAAAGAGGTTGCAGAGCTGTCATCTGTACCGGCAGTTTCAGGCTCGTCGTCATCCAGCGCCTGGATATCGGTTTTTGCGGAGTCTTCCTCATCGACTTCGATTGCTTCTTGCTGGTTATAATCCAATATTCCGGTGATGTTTTCTGCAACGTCGTCAATTGAAGAATCCGGTTTCTCCCGCAGATAGACACCTGCCGGTTCAGTGTCGCCAAAATTCAGTTGTAGTTGATCGGCTGCTACAGCAGGCGCCCATTCACCCAGAATGTTATCGTCGATTCCATCGACTTCGAGTTCTTCGTCCTGGGTTATTGGCCCAGCTTCATTCCCGGTGGTTTTTTGTGCGTGTTGTTCCTGGTCATCTTCAGATCCGATGTGAGCAGTTTCCAGTGAGTCGAGATCGTCTTCACCGTCCACCGGTTCAGTCGCGATTTGTTCCGATCGTGTTGCTGGCGCGGGTTTTGGCTTATGTTCTGGCTCATGCTCTTGCTCATATTCAGGCGTTTCCTTGATATCTGAAGAATCTGGCTCACCGGCTATGGAAGCCGCCAGTTCCTCAATCTCGTCAAACCCATCGATTGGTGGTTTTGCCGCGCGTTTTGTCGCGGCCGCTACCGCCGCGGCCATATTGACGCTGCGTGCCAAGCTCGCATCACCTGCGCCTTTAGCGCGTTCGCTTGCTTCGGTTGTGGTGAGTTGATCGACCAGATTCCACGCGGCGTTGAATACTTCACGGCAACGGCCACAACGCACCAGGCCGTCGTGGGCGTCGAGTTGTTTCCGTGTCACCCGGAAAATAGAATCACAATTTGAGCACTGCGCGAACATGACTGAATTATAGGGTTTTAAAAATTTATTTTTACAGTTGTTTTACACCGTGCAATAAACACCACTCCCCTGAAAAATGGCGCTCGAATGCAAAATTGTTTGCATAGTGATGGCACACGTTGTCAGCCTGATCGTGCAATATGCCGGACAACAGTAAATGACCACCCGGTTTAACGCGCCGTTGAATGTCGCCGGATAAATCAATAAGTGTGTTGGCGAGGATATTGGCTAATACCAGATCAGCTTTAAAATCACCCGCTAACTCATCGGGTTGCCCGATGTTGATTTGTGCTGTGACATGGTTCAGCGCTGCATTGTCGGTGCTGGTGGTGAGCGCCCTGGGATCGATATCCACCGCCCACACCTGTCGCGCTCCGAGTTTTGCTGCCGCAATGGCCAGCAAACCGGAACCACAACCGAAGTCGAGTACATGGTTAATCGGCTGTCCGGTGGTGAACAGCTCCCCCATGTGTTGCAGACATAAGCGCGTCGTGGCGTGAGTGCCGGTACCGAAAGCCAGGCCTGGGTCGAGACGGACAACGGTTAGCGCGTCCCGCGGCGGTTGACACCAGGTTGGACATACCCACAACCCATTTCCGAGATCCATGGGTGCGAAATTCTGCCGCCAGGAATTCGCCCAGTCCTCTTTTTCGACGCGATCAATCTGTACGGCACGCCCGCCGTGTTCATCGAAAGAATTGAGTTTACTGACCAGCAACACCAGGTCAATTTCATCCGAAAACAATGCCGATAAGCGTATGGCCTGCCATTCGGGCAAGGCGTTTAAGCTGCGCTCGATACGATCTGCTTTTCCATCGGGTTCGAAGGTCACGCTGAGGGCGCCATGCTGCTCGAGCAAGTCTGTAATTCGATCAACTTCGGTATCTCGCGCGTCCAGGCGCAACTGAATCCAACTCACAACGGGCTTAGTGATTTAAACCCAGTTTGCGCGACATGAAGTGAATATCGACACCGCCTTCGATGAAAGCCTCATCCGCCAGCGTTTCCCGGTGTAAGGCGATATTGGTACTGATGCCGTCAACAATCATCTCGTCCAATGCACCCTGCATGCGAATGATCGCCTCGGTGCGGGTGTCGGCGTGACAAATGACTTTCGCAATCATGGAGTCGTAGTAGGGTGGCACGATATAGTTATTAAAAACGTGGGAATCCACCCGCACACCGGGGCCGCCGGGCGGATGATAACGCTCGATCTGGCCGGGGGAGGGCAGGAACGATTTCGGGTCTTCCGCGTTTATGCGGCACTCGATAGCATGACCCTGCGGTATCAGTGATTCCTGGTCGATGTCCATTGCCACACCTGATGCGATCAATAACTGCTGTTTGACAATATCCACACCCATGGTCATTTCCGTGACCGGATGTTCTACCTGTACACGGGTGTTCATCTCAATGAAATAGAATTCGCCGTTTTCGTACAAAAACTCGAACGTACCTGCGCCGCGATAACCGATGCGTTTACAGGCCTTGACGCACGCGAGTCCCATGGCTTGCCGGGTTTTTTCGGGAATATGCGGTGCCGGTGCTTCCTCAACCAGTTTTTGATGGTTGCGTTGCACCGAGCAATCGCGATCACCCAGATGAACTACATTGCCATGTTTGTCTGCTAAGACCTGAAACTCGACGTGCCGCGGCGTTTCCAGAAATTTCTCAACATAAACCGTTGCGTTGTCGAAAGCCGCCTTGGCTTCAGTGCGGGTTAACGATGACGCCTGTAATAATTCGGATTCCTCACGCACGATACGCATGCCGCGTCCGCCACCACCACCGGCGGCTTTAATAATGACCGGATAGCCTATGCCGGCAGCTATTTTTAATATTTCCTTTTCATCCGCGGGTAACGGCCCGTCAGAACCGGGAACGCAGGGTATACCGGCATTTATCATCAATTCGCGGGCGGCAATCTTATCGCCCATTTGACGAATGGTTTCGGACTTCGGCCCGACAAAGGCAAAGCCACTTTGCTCAACCCGTTCGGCGAAGTCGGCATTTTCCGAGAGAAATCCATAACCCGGATGAATAGCGGTAGCGTCGGTGACCTCAGCAGCCGCAATCACCGCCGGAATATTCAGGTAACTGTCCTTAGCCTGGGGCGGGCCGATACACACCGACTCGTCCGCCAGTTTGACATACTTGGCGTCGCGGTCAGCTTCGGAATGCAGGGCTACAGTGGAGATACCCAGTTCGCGTGATGCGCGCAGAATACGCAGTGCGATCTCACCACGATTGGCAATAACGAGTTTTTCAATCATCGCGAATAAACTGCGAAATGTTTAATCGATGATGAACAGTGCTTCGCCGTACTCCACCGGATCGCCGGATTCCTTGAAGATGGCTTTGACAGTGCCTGTGCGGTCGCTTTCGATTTGATTGAAAATTTTCATTGCTTCGATAATGCATAACGTGTCACCGGCTTTCACTTCGCTGCCAATTTCGACAAAGGGCAAGGCATCCGGTGAAGGTGATGCGAAGTAACTGCCTACCATGGGGGACTTGATTTCATGTCCGCTCGGTTCAGGTGCTTTTTCACTCGCTGGCGATACAGGTGTGTAAGAATTTTCCACTGGCGCCGGGTTCGCGGCCACCGGAATATGCGTTACCGCAGGGGCTTGTGCCGGTGTTATGCTGGCACGGCTGAGACGAATGGTTTCCTCGCCTTCCTTGATTTCGATTTCCGCTAGTTGCGATTCTTCCAGTAACTCGATGAGTTTTTTAACTTTTCGAATATCCATTGCGAATAATTATTTGTTTCTTAAACGATGAACTGTCGCCTGCAATGCCAACTCGTATCCGAATGCGCCTAATCCGCAAATAACGCCGACGGCAAGATCGGAGAAATAGGACTTGGAGCGGAAGTCCTCGCGTGCATGCACGTTGGATAAGTGAACCTCGATGAATGGAATACCTGTTGCGGCCAACGCATCACGCAACGCCACGCTGGTGTGCGTAAAAGCAGCCGGGTTGATAATGATAAACTCGGTGCCGTTTTGTGCGGCGCTTTGGATGGCATCTACCAACTCGTGCTCAGCGTTACTCTGGCGGCAGTCGAGGGTTATATTTTCACTGTCCGCCAGCGTTTGCAGATTCTGGTTGATCTGATCCAGGCTCGTTTTGCCGTAATGCTCCGGTTCACGCCCGCCTAACAGGTTCAGATTGGGGCCATGCAATACCAATACCTTATTCATGGGGGGTTAGCGGGGGGTACTCCGGTGGGTTAGGGGAAGGCCAAAAGCCGGAGTGTGCCGAAAAATAAAGTTTTTGTCCAGTTCGACGAATTTACTTTGTATTTCGCTGGAATTTAACGATTTTTGCTGCTTTTATAAGCAATCGAAAAAATTTGAAATATCCTGGGTCAATAAATTTCGAGTCCAATCATGGAAAACCATTTGTTTGACCCCATGTTACAGGTTCACGCTGATTACCTAGCCCAACATGAACCTGTTTCCAATTCTGCTAATCCTTTTCCTGCTGATACCGTTAGGAGAGATTTACGTGTTACTGGAAGTGGGGTCGATCATCGGCGTGCCGTGGACGATTTTCGCAGTGGTTTTCACCGCGGTGCTGGGAGCGTATCTTGTCCGCCAGCAAGGCATTTCGACCTTTACCAAGGTACAGCAAGCCCTGGCCCGGCAAGAGCTGCCTGCCATGGAAATGCTGGAAGGCCTATGTTTGCTGGTAGCTGGAGCCTTGTTGTTAACCCCGGGTTTTATTACTGACGCGATCGGGTTTGCCTGTCTGACACCAATCATCCGTCGTCCTGTTATTCGCCACATTCTGAAAAGTGGAGTTGTGATGGCTGGAGGAACGACGACGACCCGGCAATCGTCCACCGGTCAGCAGACCATCGACGGCGAATACCGCCATATTGATGAGTAACGGCGATGAATTACGACGCTAGGCGTTAACACTACTTGACAATTTATCGTCTATGAATATCATTGGCACTCACTTGGGTAGAGTGCTAACAAAATAGCGAAATCCCTTGGTTGTAAACCCTTTTTTCTTAATAACCTATTGATCTAAAGGAGAAATAGCGAATGAACATTCGTCCGCTTCATGATCGTGTTGTAGTGCGCCGTCTCGAAGATGAGCGTACCAGTCCGGGCGGCATCGTCATTCCCGATACCGCCGCTGAAAAACCCATGCAGGGTGAAATCGTGGCCGCCGGTAACGGCAAAATCCAGGATAACGGTGACGTTCGTCCGTTGGATGTAAAGGTCGGCGATAAGATTCTTTTTGGCAAATATTCGGGCACCGAAGTAAAAGTCGAAGGCGAAGACCTGTTGGTCATGCGCGAAGACGACATCATGGGTGTCATCGAAGGTTAATTTTCACTGAGCACATTACTAGAGGATTAAATTAATGGCTGCTAAAGAAGTACATTTTGGCGAACAAGCCCGCGGACAAAAGATGCGCGGCGTAAATATCCTGGCCGATGCCGTTAAGGTGACGCTGGGTCCGAAAGGCCGTAACGTTGTGTTGGATAAATCATTCGGCGCACCGACGGTAACCAAAGATGGCGTATCCGTCGCTAAAGAAATCGAACTAAAAGACAAGTTCGAAAACATGGGCGCGCAAATGGTTAAGGAGGTCGCTTCCAAGACCTCTGACGTTGCCGGTGACGGCACCACTACTGCCACCGTGCTGGCTCAATCCATGTTGAAAGAAGGATTGAAAGCGGTCGCGGCCGGCATGAACCCGATGGACCTCAAGCGTGGTGTCGACAAAGCGGTTCTTTCTGCCGTCGATAGCCTGAAAGGTTTATCCAAGCCTTGCTCCGATCACAAAGAGATCGCTCAGGTCGGCACCGTTTCAGCCAATGCTGACGAAGCCGTCGGCAATATTATTGCCGAGTCGATGGAGAAAGTCGGTAAAGAAGGCGTCATCACCGTCGAAGAAGGTTCGGGTCTGGAGAACGAACTGGATATCGTCGAGGGTATGCAATTCGACCGCGGTTATTTGTCGCCTTATTTCATTAATAAGCAAGACAACATGAGCGTTGATCTGGAAAATCCATACATTCTTATCCACGATAAGAAAATCTCAAACATCCGTGACTTGTTGCCGATTTTAGAAGGTGTTGCCAAGTCCGGTAATCCCTTGTTGGTAGTTGCCGAAGATATCGATGGCGAAGCCCTGGCCACGTTGGTCGTTAACAACATTCGCGGCATCGTAAAAGTCTGTGGTGTGAAAGCACCGGGATTTGGCGATCGTCGTAAAGCCATGTTGCAAGACATCGCCGTTTTGACGGGTGGTCAAGTCATTAGCGAAGAAGTCGGCATGAGCCTGGAAAACACTTCTCTAGACGATCTGGGCACCGCAAAACGCATCCAAGTGACCAAGGAAAACACCACGGTCATCGACGGTGCCGGCAAGAAAGAAGACATCGAAGCGCGTGTGAATCAAATTCGTGCGCAAATCGAAGAAGCCACTTCCGATTACGACAAGGAAAAAATGCAAGAGCGCGTGGCCAAACTGGCCGGCGGTGTTGCCGTCATCAAAGTTGGTGCCGCGACGGAAGTCGAAATGAAGGAAAAGAAAGCCCGTGTCGAAGACGCCTTGCACGCGACCCGTGCGGCGGTGGAAGAAGGCGTGGTGCCTGGCGGTGGTGTTGCCCTGGTGCGCGCCATTAGCGCCGTTGAAGGCACTAAAGGCGATAACGGCGACCAGGATGTTGGCGTACGCATTGTACGTCGTGCTCTGGAAGAGCCTTTGCGTCAAATCGTTATCAACGCGGGCGAAGAAGGCTCAGTTGTGTTGAACCAGGTCAAAGGCGGTGAAGGTAACTATGGTTACAATGCGGCCACCAGCGAGTACGGTGACATGATCCAAATGGGTATCCTCGATCCGACCAAGGTGACACGTACTGCGTTGCAGAACGCTGCTTCAATCGCTGGTCTCATGATTACCACGGAAGCCATGGTTGCGGAAGCGCCTGAAGACAAGAAGGATATGCCAATGCCTCCGGGTGGTATGGACGGCATGGGCGGCATGGGTGGTATGGGCGGCATGATGTAAGCTGCTCTACCCAAAGCTGTTCTAAAAGTTGTACTAAAAAGCCCCGCGAATGCGGGGCTTTTTTATTGTTATTAAAACCATCCTTCGGTATCCCGAAGGCCGGATGGCGTCGCTACACAACTTGATATCATGCGTAGAAGGTGGAATGCAATATATCGCACCGTATGCGTGTTTGAGATCAAATGGTAGAAGGCACTTCGCTTTTCCGTCCTACAACAAAAAATAAATCCGTGTCTTGCTGAGTATAGCGAAAGGCCTAATCAAAACGATTTGCTTATATCAATCGTCTTTAGATGATGGCCAGATAAAAAATTAGAATTGTAAGGCCGAGTGCGGCCAGCATCCAGGAGATGAGGGGACCGTCGTAAACAATGGTTGGAGCGCGGCCATCGAGTGCTGCAATAATGGCTGCGGACAGGAGGGCGGTGCAGCCGACGATACCGAAGAACAAGCGACGATGACTGTGTTGCAACTGACGGCGCAGTTGTTCGATTTCCTGGGATTGGGTTTTTACCGTGAGTTCGTCGTCGCGCAAGCGTCTTAGCAAACTATGTGTTAGTTCTGGAATTTCGGGAGCCAGTGTTGCCAGCTTGGGTAATTCCCGGCGCAAGGCTTTGGCGGCGGCGCGTGGTCCGACTTGTTCGCTCATCCAGCGTTCAAGATAAGGTTTGGCGGTATCCCACAAATCGAGTTGCGGATAAAGTTGCCGGCCGAGACCTTCAATCTGCAGCAGGGTTTTTTGCAGCAATACCAGTTGCGGTTGTATCGGCATGTTGAAGCGGCGTGCGGTTTGGAACAAACGCACAACAAATTTACCAAATGATATTTCGCTGATCGGACGGGCGAATATGGGTTCGCACACCGTGCGGATAGCAGCTTCAAATTCCTCAACCCGTGTCTCCGGTGGCACCCAACCGGCACGCAAATGGGCGGCGGCAACTTCATGGTAGTCGCGATTAAAAAATCCGAGGAACATGGTCGCAAGATAGCGTTTGTCCGTTTCGCCGAGGGTGCCGACTATGCCGAAGTCCACCGCACGGTATTGACCCGTGTCGCTAACAAAGATATTACCCGGATGCATGTCGGCGTGAAAAAAACCATCGCGAAACGCCTGGGTGAAAAATATTTCCACGCCATCATGCGCGAGTTTGCGCATATCGATTCCAGCGGCTTTGATGATATCGATGTCGCGAATCGGAATGCCATAAATACGCTCCATGACCAACACATCGCGCTGTGTGTGATCCCAATACACTTTCGGCACATACACAATATCGGAATTCTCGAAATTTGAGCGTAGCTGGCTGGCGTTGGCTGCCTCACGCATCAAATCGAGTTCGTCGTGTATGGTTTTATCGTAGTCTTGAACAATATCGACGGGCCGCAGACGCGGACCTTCCGACCAGTAGCGTTCGGCCAGCCCCGCCATAGCGTACAACAATTCCAGATCGTGATTAATGGTTTGCTCGATACCGGGGCGCAAGACTTTGACCACGACTTCGTTGCCGTCGTGCAGTTCGGCCAGATGTACCTGGGCAACTGATGCGGAAGCTATGGGATCGTTTTCGAAAGCTTGAAAATGATCTTCGATAGTATTTCCGTATGCGGCTTCGATGACTGAACGGGCAACTCCGCTGGAAAACGGCGGCACTTTATCCTGCAGCTTGATCAGTTCGGTCGCAATGTCTTCCGGTATTAAATCCGGGCGTGTGGATAGGAGTTGGCCGAATTTGACGAATACCGGCCCCAGTTCTTCCAATGCTTCGCGTACGCGTCGACCGCGTGGCAGATCACGGTCGTCACGTGTGGTAAAAAGCCGCACAAACGTCGCAAGCACTTTTAACGACGGCGCGAAGGTGACGAATTCGTCAAGCCCGTGACGCACCATTACCCGCACGATGCGCACAAAGCGCGACAATCGAACGAAACTCATTTTGCGGATTTTGCCGTTAACTTTTGCACGCGTTGGGTCATGCGGTCCACATCGGCGCGCAGTTCGTCAACATCTTCAATAAATTTTTCTACGCGGTGTTGCGTTGCCAGATCGCGCCTTTCTTCTTGCAGGTATTCGCCCAAGTTTTGCGCAAGATCGTTTGATGCCTGCTGACGCCATTGCGAGAAATGCCGGATCAGATTACCTATTTTGCGCGCGGGAAAATCACCGGTAACACGAGAAAGCTGTTCTTCCCAATCGATATCGAGGTGCTGCAGTAACGCACCTACATCCTGGGTCAATTCCATATCGCCGCTGACCTGTAGTCCAAGTTTTTCGAAATTTGTATCGGGCGCTTGGCGAACGGCGCTAAAGGCAAATGCGACAGGACTTCCTTTAATGGTCACGTCTACCGGTTGGTCAGTTTCCGCTTCGACTTCGATGCCGTGTTCATTCGGCAACAGATAGAGTTTCTTAACAAAACTGTCGACCTCGATACAAATTACCTTACCCTGCAGCTTTCTTAATTTTGCCGCGGACGCCGGGTCGAGTTGTAACAGCCGGTTACCGGCGGACTGAAGCAGTGACAACATCTGAACTTTTGCCTTGTCAGATGAACTAGAACTTGAATCCGACATGCAATGCGACTATGCCACCCGCCAGATTAAAATAACGCACGCGCTCATAACCCACATCCTGCATCATCTCTTTCAAAGTCTCCTGGTCAGGGTGTTTACGAATGGATTCCACCAAGTATTGATAACTTGCTTCATCGCCTGCAACCCACTTGCCGATTTTCGGAATGACATTAAATGAATAAGCGTCATAAGCTTGCGAAAACAATTCGTTATGTGGGTGCGAGAACTCCAGCACCAACAGGCGGCCACCGGGTCGCACGACTTCGAACATGGAGGCCAGTGCTGCATCAATATGCGTCACGTTACGCAAACCGAATGCAATACTGACGCAATCGAATTGGTTAGCGGCAAACGGCAGTTTCTCCGCATCGCATTGAGCGAATGTTACGTTGCTAATGACACCATGATCGATTGATCGCTCGCGCCCGTGTATCAACATGGCTTCGTTAATATCGGTCAGTGTTACGCTACCCTTGGAGCCGACCAAACCCGCAAATTTTATAGTGAGATCGCACTGCCACCGGCAACGTCCAGTACTCGATGCCCGGTCCGGACACCGCTTTGATTGACGGCAAATTGTTTCCACAAACGATGTGCACCGAATGACATCAAGTCATTCATTACATCGTATTTACCCGCAACGGAGCGAAACACCTCACCAACAAGGCCAGCTTTCTGATCTTCGCTAACGGTACGAAAACCGAAATGGGTATTATTCGAATCCGATGTCATTTACGCTGGTGACGGTTCTCGTCGCTGATAACCGGCCTTGGTGAGACGATCGAGATAACTTTGCCAATTTGTCTGGTAATCGTGCGCGAGTTCGTAAAGCAAATCCCATGAATAGATTCCGGTGTCGTGACCGTCGCTGAACTGAAGTTTAATAGCGTAGTTTCCGACCGGTTCGATATGCTGGATATTGACGTTTTCCTTGCCGACTTGCAGTATTTCCTGCCCCGGGCCGTGACCGCGCACTTCGGCCGATGGCGAATAGACGCGCAGGTACTCGCAAGGTAATTCGTATTTATTACCGTCGTCGAATTCCAGTTCCAACAGGCGCGATGCCTGATGCAGTTTTATACCAACTGGTTTTGGTGAATCACTCATAATCGAGAACTAGCCGTTCAGCCACTGTGCAACACGTTCGGAAAAATAACTCAATACCGCATCCGCTCCGGCGCGCTTGATGCACATTAACGATTCTAGAATAACCGCGTCTTCATCCAGCCAGCCGTTTTGTCCCGCCGCGGTCAACATCGCGTACTCGCCACTGACCTGATACACAAATGTCGGCATTCCGAACTCGGATTTCACCTGGCGTACAATATCGAGATACGGCATGCCGGGTTTGACCATCACCATGTCAGCGCCTTCCTGGATGTCCATCGCTACTTCGCGCAATGCCTCGTCGCTGTTGGCCGGATCCATTTGATAGGTGTATTTGTTGCCCGCACCGAGGTTAGACGCCGAACCGACTGCATCACGAAACGGCCCGTAAAAACTTGATGCGTATTTTGCCGCGTAAGCCAGAATTCGAACGTTGACATGTCCTTCGTTTTCCAATGCGTTACGTATCGCACCGATGCGTCCATCCATCATGTCGGATGGCGCGACAATGGAAACGCCCGCCTGCGCCTGGCATAAAGCCTGTTTCACCAACGCATCGACTGTGACATCGTTGAGCACATAACCAGTATCGTCGATGATCCCGTCCTGGCCGTGAATCGTGTAGGGATCGAGTGCGGCGTCGCAAATGACCCCGATCTCCGGCACCGCATCACGAATTGCCCTAACCGCTTGCGGGACCAACCCGTCGGGATTCCAGGCTTCACTGGCCGACTCGTCTTTTTTCTCCATTGGAATAACGGGAAACAAGGCCATAGCGGGAATGCTGAGGTCATGCAGACTTTTCGCCTTCTTTATCAACAGATCGATACTCAAGCGTTCCACACCCGGCATGGAGGGAACGGCTTGCGCATGATTTTCGCCTTCATGCACGAATACGGGCTGAATCAAATCATCCGGGCTTAGTCGATTCTCGCGCATCAAGCGTCGGCTAAAATCATCCGCACGCATGCGACGCAACCGTGTTTCAGGGAATCGGCCTGAAACGAATTTTTCTCTACCTTTCATTCATGCAAATCCGTCTTTTATACGATGCGTATTGTACGTGACACACAATGAAAAGGCCCGAATTACGGGCCTTTTCATTTGTTTTTCCTTATCGGCTTGCTTAACGCCTGCGCGTTTTTTTCTTTGCTTTCTTTTTCGGCGGTTTTTTCGCCATCTTTTTTGTTACTTTTTTCTTGGTCATTTTTTTCTTAGCCGGTTTCTTGCTGGCTTTTTTCCTGGTTGTCGCTTTCTTTTTGCTCGGTACTTTTTTCCTGTTTGCCTTCTTAGTCGTTTTTCTCGCCGGCTTCTTCTTGCCGATCTTTTTCCTGGCAGATATCTTCTTCACGGCCGTCTTTCTGGCCGTTGTCTTCTTCTTTTTCGCTGCAGCTTTCTTCGCCGCTTTTTTACCGGATTTTTTTGCCGTGGTCTTTTTAGTTACTTTCTTACCTGCTTTGCGTCCGGGTTTTTCCTTGTTTGTCACCGGTTCTTTTTTCCCACGCACGCCCTTGTTCTCGCTTTGCGTCGGCGTGGCAGTTTCGACGACAGCTTTCTTGCGTCCGCGTTTCTTCCGTGTAATTTTTTCGCTTTTGTTTTCCTTTACTTTTTCGATAGTCCTGCTTTGCGGGACGTTTCGTTTTGCCGCATTATCGGTCTCCGTTTTTACCACTGCACCGCCAGCAATCATGGTGTTCGAATCCGAGACATAAACATCTTCGACCGGAACATCGACAACTTTAATATCGAGCGGGCGAATTTCAGCGTTAATAATGTCAATAATTTTTTCCGAGATGGTGGCGATTTTTTCCTCGCCATTGACTGTGCGCAATTTATGTTGGGCGCGATAATAAGCGATGAGCGGTTCGGTTTCCTTCTGAAAAGTCGCTACGCGGCTGGCAATAATTTTCTTGCTGTCATCGGGTCGTCGTTCCAATTGGTCAGATTCGCAATTGTCGCAAATGCCGCGTTTCTTCGGCTTCGAGAAATGTTGATTGTAAACCGCGCCACAGGACGCACAGGTAAGACGGCCGGTCAGACGTCTTACTATTTGGTCATGTTCAACCGAAATATACAGCGCCAGTTGCAAAGAGCGTCCCATCAGCGCGAGTGTGGAATCCAGTGCCTGGGCCTGGGGAATATTGCGTGGGAAACCGTCGAGAATAAATCCCCGCCGCGTGTCGGATTGACGCAAGCGGTTTTCGATCATTTCCATGACCACTTCATTTGGCACGAATTCCCCTGAATCCATGCCGTCGCTTATTTTTTTGCCCAGGGCGGAACCTGACGCCATTTCGGCGCGTAACAGTTCGCCGGTAGAAATATGCGGGACACTGAATTTCTCGACTAAAACACGGGCCTGGGTGCCCTTGCCGGAGCCGGGAGCGCCCAGCAAAATGATTCGCATTATCGTAGGCTCACGTAAAAAATAGATTTATGGCAAATAAATCAATAATTTAACTCGATTCGTGCTTGCCACGGGCCGCTACACTACCTGCTGAATCGTAAATCGTCAATCCATTTTGTAACAAGGTGAGCCGGTTTTGTGCCTCGTACAGGAGTGTATGGCGAAAAAAGGGCTTTTGCCGGTAAAAGCCCCCGGCGTCGCGACTGGCTGCGAATCAGCCAGCACCAGCGCAAAGGTAATCGTTTGATTTAACGAAATTTATCGTTTAATCCTTGGTGCTGCGCGTGTTCTATGGGATAAACCATGGTTCTATTGTCAGGAGTTCGTATTGTGAGATTGCTTTTAAAAATCGTTTTAGCTTTCGTCATCAGCGCCATTAGTGGTTGGGTGGCTGCCGGTGACAACCCCTTTCTGTGGCGAATCGACGGCGAACGGCCGTCTTATCTGTTCGGCACCATTCATGTAAGTGATCCCCAAGTGACTACTTTACCCACCGTGGTTGAACGGGCTTTTAATGACAGTGCTGCGGTTTACACCGAAATTCCCATGGATATGCAGACCCAATTCAGCGCGGCAAAGGGCATGGTCCTCGCCGGCGGCAAGACCCTGCATGACATTTTGCCTGCCAACGTGATCGCACGCACAAATCGTTATCTCGGCGAAATCATGCCTGGAATCTCGTTGGATGCGATGGGTCAGTTAAAAGTATGGGCGATTGCACTGACCTTGCCATTACTGGAATCGCAATTAAAAAACATAGGTGCCGAGCCATTGGATATGGCCTTGTACAATAGAGCCGTTGCCGCCGGAAAGGAAGCAGGTGGATTGGAAACAGCAGATGAGCAGCTCAGTATTCTGGATCGCATGTCTGCGACTGAGCAGGAGCGTTTACTGACGGATACGCTGGATTATCTCGAGGAAGCGAAACAACGAGGTGTTGACGTGATGGATGAGATGGCCGCGGAATACCTGAAAGGCGATCTGGAAGGGCTGGGGCGCTTGATGACCAAGTACCTGGACATTACCGATCCGTTTTATGACAATTTGATGGACAGTCTTTTAATTGCGCGTAATCAGCTCATGGCGGAACGGGTTGCTGCAATGTTGAGCGCTAATCCGGGCAAGTCATATTTCGTCGCCGTCGGTGCCGGTCATTTCTGGGGTGAACAAGGGGTGCAGAAATTGTTGATCGACAAAGGGTACTCGGTGTCGCGGGTTCGGTAATTCAGCCAAAGACGAAATCACAAGGCACTAGATACTTCATTCACTAAACGTTCAACGAATACTTCGCATTGGGTAATCTGATCGGGTTCGATGTATTCGTTGGGTTTATGCGCGACGTTGATGCTGCCGGGTCCACAGACGATGGATGGAATACCGATTTCCTGAAATAATCCGCCTTCGGTGCCGAAGCTCACTTTTCCGGTTTTGTCCGTTCCGGCAACGCTTTTTACTAATTCAGTGATTGCCGCATCGTGCTCAGTTGACAAGCCAGGAAACTGAGAAATAGTTTCCCATTCAAAACCGGCCTGTGGAAATATATCGCGCATCTCAGGTAGCAACTCTTGTTCAGTGTAGGCTTGAATCTCATTTAACAATGTTTGCGGGTCGTCGTCCGGTAAATGTCGAAACTCAAAATCGAAGTAACATTCCTTGGGTACGATATTTAACGCCGTCCCACCATTCACAACGCCGGTATGCACCGTCGTGTAAGGCGGGTCGAGTTCTGGATCGAACGGCCCCTGGTCACGAAACCGGCGTGCCATTTTTTTTAAATAAGCAATCGTTTCCGCCGCCGCTTCGACCGCGTTGACGCCTTGATTGGTCATACCGGAATGACATTCGAGACCGTGCACCGTACAGCGTTTACTCAGCTTGCCTTTGTGCGCACGAATAATGTTCATTTCCGTCGGTTCACCAATGACGCAGGCCTTCGGTTTTACGTCGCGTTTTGGCGAGTTCGGTAAGCAATGTGCGCACGCCAACACAGCCGATTTCCTCGTCGTAAGAAAAGGCCAGGTGTATGGGTGTATCCAGCGGCGATTGCAGGATTTTCGGTACTAAATGCAGGCAAACACCGATAAAACTCTTCATATCCGAGGAGCCGCGACCAAACAATTGGCCATTGTTTTCAGTTAGTTGATAGGGGTCGGTATTCCAGTCCTGGCCGTCTACCGGCACCACGTCCGTGTGCCCGGACAACACCAGACCGGGTTTGTCCGTTGGCCCTAAGGTCGCGTAAAGATTGGCTTTTTTGCCCGTTGCGTCGTAAACCAGCTCGGATTTAACGCCTAAATCCTGCAAATAACCGCGTACGAATTCGATCAACTCAAGATTCGAATTGCGGCTTGTGGTGTCAAAGCCAATGAGTTGGCGTATCAGTGGCAGGCTCGCAGGTTCGGTACTCATTACAAATAACACTTGTTTTGGGTGGAATTAGGGGTAAACTGAACCACCAGACACCATGATGTGTCAAATAAAAATATCGATGGGTATCGTTAACGGTGCACCAAAAGATAGCGAGGGTCAGACTATGTTAAGTTTCATCTATCGTATGTACAGAGACTACGAGCGGGAACATCAATACCCGCCTAACGTGCTTTACATCAATGCTGAACACTTTGAACGCTTGCGCAGCGAATTCGCCAATCCCAATGACTTGAATGGCATACGTCAGTTACTCGGAATGGAGATTGTCGTGAAACGCGATGCAGTACATCCGCAAATGGGCTGGTTGCAGGCGGCCGAACGCAAGGCGGTTTAAGTAGAATTAATCTGAACTGATCTTGCAGCATTGGGGTAACGCAAGATCAGCATCAGCCTACTGGTTTTGCCTGAATAAGGTGGGCGGTTTCGTTTAGATCCTTTACCATCATGTCTTTATCGGGACCAATTGTTTACGTAGATTTATAACTCCGTTGGTTTGGCATCCGGTTGCGACTCTGGCGCGGCTTTTTTAAATGCTTCGAGTTCGTTGCACGCATCGACAATTGCGCACAGTGTGGGGTAGTTGTCGACAGGTACTTTGAAGCGCTGCGCATTGTACATTTGCGGCACAAGGCACACATCCGCAAGCGTTGGCTGTTTACCAAATGCGTACAGGTCCACAGACTGAGACTTTGCGAGCATTGTCTCTGCAGCCAGGAACCCGGTCGCTATCCAGTGCGTGTACCACTCGTCGCACCGATAATCGGTGGCATTCACGATGTTCTTTAGATATGAGAGTACGCGCAGGTTGTTGAGTGGGTGAATGTCGCAGCAGATCAGGTTACACAGCGAACGCACACGCGCACGTTCTTGCGCTGTACCGGGTAACAGCGGTATCTGCGGATACACTTCTTCAAGATATTCGAGAATGGCCTGTGACTGCCCGGTGGCCACGTCGCTGTCTTCAAAAAATGGTACCAGCATTTGCGGATTGCGTTCGCGGTAACCATGTTTTCGATGTTCACCACCATCGGCGACCAACGAAACAGGTGTGGTCTCGTAATCGATGCCCTTCAGGTTCAGGGCAATGCGGACACGGTATGCGGCTGAAGAACGCCAGTAGCCATAGAGTTTGATTGGCGCGTGGTTCAAGGATTGTATTTTTCCACGACCTGATCAATCTTACCGAAAATCGACTCACCATCGGCGTCTTGCATTTCGATCTGGATGCGATCACCGAAACTCAGGAAGGGCGTATATGGTTTTCCCGATTGGATTGTCTCTATTGTACGAAGTTCTGCGATGCACGAGTAACCGACGCCGCCCTCGGCGATGGGTTTACCCGGGCCATTATCAAGTTTGTTCGAAATAGTTCCTGAACCCACGATGCTGCCGGCCTCAAGCGGTCTGGTTTTTGCGGCATGGGCCACCAGTTGCGCGAAATTAAATGTCATGTCGATGCCGGCATTGGGTTTGCCGAAAGGTCGCTCGTTCAGATAAGAAAGTAGCGGCAAGCAGACCTTATTGTCTTGCCACGCCTCGCCGAGTTCGTCGGGCGTCACCGCGACCGGTTGAGAACGCACTTGAAGGTTTCGACTGGAAGAAGCCAAAACCTTTGGCAAGTTCACCGGGAATCAGATTTCGGAGCGAGACGTCATTCACCAGCATGATCGAGGCAAATGTATTTGGCTCGCGTCTTGTGCGCTAACACCCATTGGCGCGTCATGCGTGATAACGGCGACTTCGGCTTCGAAGTCTATGCCCCAGGTTTCATCCTGCACTGGAATCGTGTCGCGCGGAGCGAGGAATGAATCGGAACCGCCTTGGTACATGAGCGGATCGGTCCAGAAACTTTCAGGCATTTCGGCCCCGCGTGCCTTGCGTACGAGTTCAACGTGATTGACGTACGCAGAACCGTCGGCCCACTGATAAGCGCGCGGTAGTGGTGAGGCGCATTTGGCGCTATCGAGAGGCTCACCCGCTCCGGCTTCAAGTTCAGCCGCGATTGCCCGTAACGCCCGTTCTGTTTCGAACCAGTCGTCGAGAGCCGCCTGCATTGTCGGTGCAACTGCATCGGCTGGCAGATAACGTGACAGATCGCGCGATACGACGACCAGTTTGCCGTCACGTTCACTCTTCAGTGATGCAAGCTTCATGAAGCATCACCGCGGAACTCGAGTTCGTGCAACCAGGCGGCATGGCGTGGTGCTTTCTTTGTCCGGCTCCACTCTTCGAGCATAGCCGGTGCGACACGCCGTAACTCCGCAATCTGGTCGTCGGTACGTGTATTGGCAACGAGTTCGAGTCGATGCCCGTTTGGGTCGAAGAAGTAAATCGACTGAAAAATACCGTGGTTTACCGGGCCTATAACGTCAAGACCTTCATTTTCGATCTGTTTTTTCGCGGCCAGCAGAGCGTTGTAGTCCTGCACCTCGAATGCGATATGCTGCACCCATTGCGGCGTGTTGTGGTCGCGCTCCATGGGCGCTTTTGTCGGCAATTCGAAGAACGCGAGTACGTTGCCCATGCCGGCGTCGAGAAACACGTGCATGTAGGGATCCGGCTCCTTGGTCGAAGGTACCTGGTCCTCGGCGAACGCGATCAGGAATTCCATGTTGAGCACGCGTTGATAAAACTCGACCGTTTCTTTCGCATCCTTACAGCGATAGGCCACGTGATGAATACGTTTTAATTCCACATTTGTCTCCTGTTATGCGTTGCCAACGACGCCCCGTGCAATCTGGTCGCGTTCGATTGACTTGAAGAGCGCCGTAAAGTTGCCTTCGCCAAAGCCCCCATCCTTCTTGCGTTGGATAAATTCGAAGAACATCGGTCCGATCATATTTTTCGAGAAAATCTGCAACAGCAAACGTGGGTCATCATCCTTGGTAGAGCCATCGAGCAGGATACCGCGGGGTTTAAGTTCATCTACGGGTTCGCCGTGACCGGGTAGGCGTTCTTCGAGCATGTCGTAATAGGCATCAGGTGGTGGTGTCATGAACTCGAGACCGCGAGCTTTGAGTTGATCCCAGCATTCGTAAAGATTGGCACAGGACAGGGCGATGTGTTGTATTCCTTCACCGTTGAACGCCATCAGGTATTCCTCAATTTGCCCGGCGCCTTGTGATGTTTCCTCGTTCAGCGGGATGCGGATCTTGCCGTCGGGTGCCGTCATGGCCTTTGATAATAGGCCAGTGTACTCGCCCTTGATATCGAAATGGCGAATCTCACGGAAGCCGAACAGATTTTCGTAATACCCGGCCCAATACGCCATGCGTCCACGATAGACGTTATGAGTTAAATGATCGATGTACTCGAAACCGCAACCTTCCGGATAACGATCGACGCCATCGATAAACTCAAAATCGATGTCGTAAATCGTGTTGCCTTCGTTGTAACGGTCGATCAAATACAAAGGGGCGCCGCCGATGCCTTTGATTGCGGGCAGGCGAAGCTCCATCGGCCCCGTGGGGATGTCAATCGGTTGCGCGCCGCGTTCAAGCGCCATCGAATAGGCTTTGTGTGCATCTCGTACACGGAAGGCCATGCCACAGGCAGCCGGGCCGTGTTCCTGAACGAAGTAGTCGGCGTGACTCTGCGGTTCGTTGTTGAGGATGAAATTAATACCGCCCTGGCGATACAAGGTGACATCTTTCGAGCGGTGGTGCGCGACGGCGTTGAAACCGAGCATGTGAAAAACCTTGTCCAGCATGTCGGGTTGCGGCGCAGCAAACTCGACGAACTCGAAGCCATCGAGTCCTAATGGGTTGTCTATTAAGTCAGTCATTATGGGCTTGTGCACTTGAGAAATTTCTCGACATTATGCTTAAAACTATCGCACTATATGCCCATATAAGACTTAATTATGAAATAATATGAAACAAATGATTCATATTTATATCTATTACGAAAATATTATCCATGAGACTCTCACGCTCCGACCGCTACCTGTTGAATGAACTGCAACGGGATGTCACGCGCAGCCAGGCCGACCTTGCTGATGCGGCAGGCATGTCCCGTACGTCATGCTGGCGTCGTATGCGTGACTTTGAGGAAAGTGGGCTGATAAGGGGAAAGGTCGCGCTGCTCGACCCAAAGCTCGCCGGTTTCAATATCCAGGTGCTGCTGCTGGTCGCGATGACGGAACACACGGATGAAAATCGCCTCGATTTCGAAACCCATGTCGGTGTTTTACCGGAAGTGACCGAATGTTTTTCCGTGTCCGGTGATCGCGACTATGTGCTGCACGTCGTCGTGCCGGATATGGAGGTCTATACTGAGTTTCTGAACGCGCAGATTCTGAAACATCCGGCCGTGCGCTCTGCGAGTTCGACGTTCGTCCTGCGCCGCGTTAAGTATACGACCATGTTGCCGTTGTCGGCTTGATTCGCGGCGTATGGACCGGATCGGACCGACTACCGGGTAGACGAATAAACTGGAAACTGACTGCTTGCCAAAAAAACACTAATCAAACGTTAAACACTGAATGAGACAGGGTGAATTGAACACGCAAAATGAATATTTGTTTTCAGACGATGTCAAAGGTCGAGTGAATTTTCCGTTGCAATTAAATTGTCTAGCCAGGTGGGTTCTAATGGGTTTGATCGCCCTCGCAGTCCTTGTGCCCGGTGACCGGGTCTTAGCTGAGCAAGCGCTCCTGCGCATCATGCCGCTTGGCGATTCCATCACACAGGGCGATGGCAGTAGCTATCGACAGCCACTGTGGACGGCCTTGCAGGAAGCCGGGCTGAATGTCGATTTTGTCGGCAGCGTCAGTCACGGCTATACAGGTGACAATGACGCCAACGACTACGATGCCGATCATGAAGGTCACTGGGGGTGGCGCGCCGATGAGGTGCTGGCACGGATCGACCGGTGGGCAGCGCGCGCTATACCCGATATCGTACTCATGCATCTTGGGACGAACGATATTGGCAGTGGTCAGGATATCGACGAGACAGTTGACGAGATCGATCAGATTATCGAGCGACTGCGTGCGCATAATCCGCATGTACAAGTCCTTTTGGCGGCCATCATTCCGGTAGCGCACGAGGCAGCGACCCTTCGCATTCAGAGGTTCAACCAAAAGTTGGCCGAATTAGTGAAGGCAAAAAACAGACCGGCGTCACGTATCGTACTGGTCGATCACTTCACCGGCTTTGATGCTGCGCAGGATACATATGACGGCGTTCATCCCAATGACAGCGGCAATCGAAAGATGGCGAACCGGTGGTTAAATGGTATTCAATTATTGTTAGAAAATAGTACGGATAACTAAGCTGGTAACCGATTTGCATGACCGGTGACGGTCAGAGATGATTTGA
The DNA here is from genome assembly GCA_965216365.1 of Arenicellales bacterium. GTDB lineage: Bacteria > Pseudomonadota > Gammaproteobacteria > Arenicellales > CBDCFT01 > CBDCFT01. The sequence goes on from CBDCFT010000013.1 coordinate 153,923, forward strand.
TTTTTTTCAGACAACAAACAAACCGGGTGTATTCGATCCTTCGAATACACCCGTTGTGACGCTTTGAACTCCAGCTTCCTTCGTAGCATACTGGGTTCCTTGTTGCCCATCCCTGGACTCGGACATTGCGTTTTCCTTTACTGAAACTCTCTTTGCATATTGATTCTTCACTGAATCAAATTCCCTGCGATAACGAGAGTGGCCGTTGATCCATTCCTTGTATCTTCCCTTGGCCCGCTTTCCCTGCGTTCGGTGCAATGTCCGTGATATGCAATCATCATTCCTTGATGAATCATCGCGCTATTGCTTAAGCGATGGGTGCATTGTGCACGAGGGCTGATGCGTATTCTGTGAATTAATACGCAAAAACACGGAACAAGTGTTACGGATGGTTAAATGTAAGAACTGGCTTTCGGCTTTCAGCAGTCAGCTTTCAGTGGGCAGCTTCAATTGGTAGATGGTGTCGCTACACGACATGTTCGCCCCATAACTGTCGGCTTTCGGCACTCAGATCGGTTGTTAGTTATCAGGTTTGTCTTTTTTATCTGACGGTGCATCCACGCCTGCACTTTTTAAAAAGTTGTTTTGCACTTCCTGCCAGATGTCCATATTTTGTTTTGCGATTTCTGACCAGGCCGTCATTGGATTATTGCGCATTAAGTTGGTCAGACGATCTTGATAAAGTTCTTGTTGTTTGGTGAACAGTTCGAGGCTTTTCGACAGGTAGTCGGTAAACATATCTTGTGCCTCGCCACCGTAGGAGCGAATCATCTGTGTCAAGATATCAGTCGTAAACAACGGTTTACCGCCGCATTCCTGGTCGGTAATGATTTGCAGGAGTATGGTTCGAGTGATGTCTTCACCGGTATTCGCATCACGTACTTCAAACTCGACATCCTCGTCAATCAAGGCGCGTAAATCACCCAGCTTGATGTACTTACTCAGTTCGGTGTCGTACAAACGCCGATTGGGATACTTTTTTATGACACGTGTTTCAGACAATACAATTTCCGGTATCGATGGCTTGTCGAATGGCTCAGATCTGATGATAAACGAGTCAGGCGTGGATTGATAATAATAAGGAACTAAAAATTGCGCGAGAATCGGATCGATTAAATCAGATGGGGTGGATTGGCGGTTACCTCTCCACCCCAAGCAGACTTAGTACATGTGTTGTCCACCGTTAATCGATAAGGTGGAACCGGTAATAAAATCGGCATCGTCCGCCACTAGAAATAAAATACAGCGGGCGATGTCATGCGCTTTCCCCAACCGGCCGACAGGTATTTGCGCGATGATTTTTTCCAATACATTTTCCGGCACTGCGCGCACCATATCTGTGTCGACATAGCCCGGTGCGATCGCGTTAACGGTAATCCCTTTTGTTGCGCCTTCCAATGCCAGCGCCTTGGTGAAGCCGTGAATACCGGATTTAGCGGCGGCATAATTGGCCTGTCCGTATTGTCCCGCCTGCCCGTTGACCGAGCCGACGTTAACGATGCGGCCAAAGCCGCGTGACCGCATGCCTTCGATCACCATACGCGACATGTTGTAGCAGGACGACAGGTTAGTGTTTATCACCTCCTGCCATTGCTCCGGCGCCATGCGATGCAAGGTGCCATCACGCGTAATACCAGCGTTGTTGACCAGAATATCCACCGGCCCGAGGTCTTTTTCGATTTGCTCGACACCGGCTTTACATTGCTCGAAATCCGATACATCGAATTTGTAAGTCGGTATGCCGGTTCGTTCGCTAAACGCCTTGGCGCGCTCGTCATTGCCCGCGTAGTTGGCCGCGACTTTATAGCCAGCCGCGGAAAGCTCCGCGGATATTGCTTCGCCGATACCGCGGGTTCCGCCTGTAACAATTGCTACTTTACTCATGATGTTGCTCCTCTGCTTTTTGACTTTGTGTTGATTTAATTTATCTTTCGACGGCTAACGCTACGCCCTGGCCACCGCCGATACACAACGTGGCCAGACCTTTGTGTGCGTCGAGTCGCTGCATTCCATACAACAGTGTTACTAAGACACGCGCACCCGATGCGCCGATGGGATGGCCAAGGGCAATCGCGCCGCCGCTGACATTGACTTTTGACAAGTCCCAACCGAGGTCGGTGTTGACCGAGATGGCCTGGGCGGCAAAAGCCTCATTGGCTTCTATCAGATCCAGATCTTCAACCCTCCAGTCGGCTTTTTGCAAACAACGTTGCGTGGCCGGTATCGGCCCTGTCCCCATGATCGCTGGATCGACGCCGGCGCTGGCGTAAGCCGAAATCCTGGCCATAGGCTCAACGCCAAGCTCTTTTGCCTTGGCCGCGGTGGTGACAACAACTACCGCCGCGCCATCGTTGATGCCCGACGCGTTGCCTGCGGTTACGCTGCCATCTTTAGAAAACGCGGGTCGCAATTTGCCAAGCGATTCCGCGGTGGTGCCATGGCGCGGGAATTCATCTGTGTCAAACACGACGGGATCGCCTTTGCGTTGCGGGATCGACACCGGGATGATCTCCGCGTTAAAAACCGAATTATTTTGCGCGGCTTCCGCTTTGTTCTGTGAACTGGCGGCGAATTCGTCTTGCTGTTCACGGCTGATGGAATATTTGTTTGCGATATTTTCCGCGGTATTACCCATGTGGTATTTATTGAATGCATCCCACAAGCCGTCTTCAATCATGGTGTCTTTTAATTGCCAATCGCCCATCTTGGTGCCGTTACGCGATTTGGGTAGAACATGGGGTGACAAGCTCATATTTTCCTGTCCGCCGGCAACTATGATTTCCGCATCACCACAACGAATGGCCTGGGTGGCAAGGTGTACGGCTTTTAGTCCACTGCCGCAGACTTTGTTGATGGTCATGGATGGCACCGACTCGGGTATTCCCGCTGCCATGCTCGCCTGACGCGCCGGATTCTGACCGACACCCGCAGTCAATACCTGCCCCAGGATAACTTCATCGACCTGTTCAGGTTTGACCTTGGCGCGTTCCAGCACACCAGTAATGACTTTTGCACCCAGGTCGCTGGCCGGTAAAGTGGACAAAGCACCGCCAAATGTTCCGATAGCAGTACGGCCGGCGCCAACTATTACGACATCGTCATTCATAATATGGATTTCCTCCTGATTAGATTTCTACCATGGCTTATGCTTGATTCGCCATGTTTTGCACTACAGTGAAAATTGTTGCACTGCAACATAACACAGTTTTGGCGTATGATTCAATGATGCGCATCAAATATCCCCTTTGGTCAGTCGGCCCTGCGAGTGCCGCCCGCAACTGTGGTTAGAATTCTCCGTTGACTGATCAGGAGCACGCGGAAGTTTGGCAGGGATTGTTGCGATGGCAGCAAGCATATGCAGAGTTTACCAAGGCCTGGATGAGTGAGCTGAGTGGATCGAATCAGGCGGGTCTCACCAGCGGCCTAAGAGCTGACCCGTCCAACGCGCCGGCGGGTAGTGAAGAGGCGGAGTTCGGAAAACAATGGATTGATCTACTGCAGCAATTTATACCGCTGCCCCGGTTAAACGATGGGTTTGACACACTACAAGATACTTTCGCTAAAACCTTCGACAATCCTTTTTTATCTGCATTAATCCAATCGTCTCAGCAGCGGCGTTTACTGGAAGGATTGCATCGGGAAAATGCGAACTATCAGCGAGCATTGATGAAGTATCAAGCATTTTGCAGTGAGGTGTTCCGCGAATCGATGCAGCGAGTCAGCAAACGGCTGGAACAATATCAGGAAGTCGAGGACGGACGAAAATTATTCGATACGTGGATCGATATCGCGGAACAGACTTATGCCGAAAAAACGCAGGATGAAAATTTCGACACGCTCATTGGCGACCTCATCAATGCAATGAGCCAGGTACGGCATCAGTATAATTTGGCCAGCGAAGAAGTGTTGGCGGCGTTCAATCTTCCGGTGCAGGGTGAGGTAGGCGAGATGCACGAAAAATTAAATTCCATGCAGGGCAATGTCAGGCAACTGGAAGCGCATATCGAGAGTTTGAATCAAAGGTTAGAGATGGTAGAGACTGGTGTAGTTACGAAAAAATCTCGCGCGAGAAAAATTCGAAAAACACGTCATACCGGAACTCCCGGTAAAAAGCAGAGAAAAGTATCTTAATGCCACTGCCGATGAAATCGCCTTCGGATCTTACGCAGTACAGTCAGCAGCTCGAACGTTACGGCGAGGCGATGCGTGGTTTAAACGAAGTCAAAACAGGCGGTACGCCACGCGAAGTAGTTTATTGCGAAAACACACTGGCTTTGTATCGTTACCGTCCGGCGAAAAAGACCAGGAAAAAACGCATCCCGGTTTTGATTGTTTATGCGTTGGTGAACCGGCCTTATATGATGGATTTACAACCCGATCGATCGACTATTCGCGGTTTGCTTGATGCGGGACTGGACGTATTCATGATTGACTGGGGTTACCCAGAACGTGGCAACCGGTTTCTTGGGTTGGATGACTATATCAACGGTTATATTGATCGGTGTGTAAATCATATCCAAAAAACGCTGAAGATTAACAAAGTAAACCTATTAGGGGTGTGTCAGGGCGGCACGTTTAGCTTGTGTTATGCGGCACTGCATCCTGCAAAAGTCGACAATCTTGTGACCATGGTGACGCCGGTTGATTTTCATACGCCGGATAATTTACTGGCGCGCATGGTTAAGCGCGTTGATGTCGATGGTCTGGTCGATGCATTTGGCAATGTTCCCGGCGAACTGCTCAACTGGCTTTTCCTCTCGCTAAAACCGTTTCGGTTAACGATGCAAAAATATGTCAACATGGCGGATATTGTCGATGACAGGAGCAAGCTGGAAAATTTCGTGCGTATGGAAAAATGGATAGCCGACAGCCCTGATCAAGCGGGCGAAGCTTTTCGTCAGTTCATAAAAGACTTTTTCCAAGGAAATAAGCTGATTGAAGGCGGGCTGGGGATCGGGCAACGTAAAGTCGATCTTAGAGAAATCACACATCCGGTTCTAAATATCTATGCCAGCGAAGACCATCTCGTACCGCCTGCAGCCTCAAAAGCGCTAAAGAACTTAGTTAACAGCAAGAATTACTCTGAGCTGGAGTTCAACGGCGGGCATATTGGAATATATGTCAGTGGCCGTGCGCAAAAACAAATTCCCCCGGCCATTGGCAAGTGGTTGGGTTCCCGGAGCTAAAATTTTTCAAGGGCAGAAGAAATTGAATCTGAAAAGGGGGAAGATTGCTTACACTTGAAATTGTAATCGGTAATGTGATTTAGTCTGTTGACCGCCGGAGATAAGTTTCGGTGGTTCGTGGTAACGGTCAGGAATCGGTAAACGAAGAAATGGATAGTTATGTCTGAAGAATCATTTTTGCGTAGAGCGTTGCGCAACCCGCGCGAGGAATTGGAACGCCATCGCGAAACGATTGATAGCACGGTTGGCCAGATACGCTCGCGCGTATCAACCCTGCTCAACAAGGATGAGTTTAAGGACGACGATGCGGAAAGTGGTGCACAGGATTTATCGTTGGAGAATATAGGTGAGGATATCTGGGTCTGCACCTTACCGTTTACCGCCTATGGTTTGACTATCTCCTCGCGCATGACGATCATTCGTTTGCCGGGCAAACAATTGTTTATTCACTCGCCCTTGCGTTTACTCGACAATCTGGAATCGGTGTTGAATGGTTTGGGCGATGTTTGTTATGTCGTGTGTCCCAACCGGTTTCATTATCGGTTTGTGCGCGATTATTACGTCGCCTACAAGGATGCGCAAATTTACGCAGCCCCCGGTTTGGCCAATAAATATAAAAAGGTAAAATTTCATGGTGCGTTGGCCGATAAACCACAGGATCCGTGGAAAGATCATATTGAGCATCTTTTATTTCAGGGTGCACCGTCGTTGAATGAACTCGTGTTTTTTCACAAGGCCAGCAAAGCGCTCATATTGACCGATCTGGCCAGCAATGTTGGCCCGACCAGCGCTCCGGGTCTGCGTACCTGGGTCAAGTTGAACGGACAATACGGTGAATTCGGACCGACCCGGGCGGTCAAGTTGATGTTCAAGGATAAGATGCGGGCGCGGCGCAGTCTTTTGCAGGTGGTCGATTGGGATTTTGATAAAGTAGTACTCGCACACGGCGAGGTGGTTACCGAGCATGCCAAAATGACATTCATGCGCGCGTTTAAATGGTTACTGGATTGATTCGTCGTATGGGCGAGATCGAACGCTGACATATTTATTGAGAGATGTAATATTTAAGTGACTCATAGAAAAAGTTTAATTTTATTTGTTGTCGGGTTGTATTGGGCTGTGGTTGCGCAAGCCGCATCTGCGATAACCATCGGTGTAGTCACAGATGGGCCGATGACGGATCTTGATCGCGCGCGCGAACTTTTTCTTGGCGAAATTATCGCCCTGACCGAAGGCGAATTTAATGTTCGGTTTCCTGAGTCGAAACAACTGGATGGAAACTGGTCGATCGAAGACATTAATGGTGCACTGACACGTCTGCAACGTGATCCCGGCGTGGATATCGTTTTGGCCTTAGGTTTCGTTTCCAGCCAAATCGCGGCAACCGGTATTGAACTGCATAAACCGACCTTCGCGCCGCTGGTGCTGGACGCTAATCTGCAGGGTCTGCCGCGGCAGGACAATGCCAGTGGTGTGCCATTATTAAACTATCTTTCTGAGGAGATTGATCTGACGGAAGATTTGGCGGTTTTCCGAAGTATTGTGGACTTTGAAAATCTGGCATTAGTCGTCGATGCGACAATTTACGAATCCGTCCCTGATCTTGCCGAACGCGGTATTGCCTGGGCGGAACAGGCCGGCGTGAATTTGAGTTATGTGCTGAACGCAGATGCGGACGAAGACCTTGCGGCGAAGATACCAGACGACCGTGAAGCGGTGATGGTGGGTATATTGCCAAGACTGAGTCGTGAAGGGCGTCGACAATTTATTGACGGCATGATAAAGCGCAAGCTGCCGAGTTTTAGTTTTGTCGGTACGACGCCGGTTAAAAACGGCATGTTGGCCGCCCGTGTGCCGGATTCCGATTGGGAGCGATTGGCCAGACGCAACGCCTTGAATATACAGGCGGTTTTACTGGGAGAACGCGCGGGTGATCAACCGGTATCGTTTCGCCGAAACCAACAGTTGACCATCAACATGGCAACCGCCCGGGCTATCGGTATTTATCCGCGTTTCGATGTGATGAGTGAATCGATTGTGCTTAATGAAGATGCTCCGAGTAAAGGGGTCGAATGGTCCTTGACCGATGTCGCACTGGAAGCGGTGCGCACGAATCTGGATATCCAAGCCAGTCTTGCCGGAGTCGCTGCTGGATACGAACAAGTCAATGAAACCCGCTCAGCCTTGTTTCCGCAGCTCAATGTCAGCGGCGACATAACCCAATTGGACGACAGCAGCGTTAACGTCCGTAACGGATTCGCTGCCGAACGCAGTACGAGCGCCGCGGTCGGTTTTAATCAGATCATTTATTCTGAAGCAACACGCGCGGCGGTTGATGTGCAGGAAGCTACCCAGGCGGCGCGGGAGTCTTCGCATCGTGCGGTGGAATTGGACATCGTGCAGCAAGCGACGACAGCGTTTTTAAATGTGCTCAAAGCACAGACCCAGCTTGCCATCAGCCGGCGTGATCTCGGTTTGACGCGAACCAATCTGGATTTGGCTCGCAACCGCGTTAACGTCGGTACCGCAAACGCATCGGATGTTTTTCGCTGGGAATCCGAGTTGGCGACTTCACGGCAACGATTGCTGAGTGCTAATGCCGCCCTGAATCAAACAATGGACGATCTAAATCGCGTTTTACATCGCCCTATCGGCGAACGTTTCCAAACCATACCCGCCAGTCTCGATGACCCCTCGCTTCTGGTCAGTCGAAAGGATTTGCTCGATCTCATCAATAACCAGCGCGCGTTTGATCTAATGGGCGAGTATTTCATTCAGCAGGGACTGGACAGCGCCCCCGAGTTACTACAACTCGATGCCCAGGCGGCGGCGGTTCAACGTCAACTTCTTTCCGCCGAGCGCAGTTTCTGGTCACCCGAAATCGGGGTAAGTAGCCAACTGTCTACCGTCCTTGAAGAATCACGCGTGACTGGGGAGTCACAAGACGGTGAAAACGACTGGCAAATCGGTATTAATTTTTCGCTGCCTTTGTTCCAGGGTGGTGCACGCAAGGCCCGGGTCAAGCGTTTCGGGCATGAATTAAATCAACTCCAGTTTCAACGTGATGCAACCAATGACGTTGTGGAACAACGTATTCGTGCCAACATGCACGCGGTGCGCGCATCGTTCCCGTCCATCGAACTGGCCCAGGACGCTGCTCAGGCGGCGCGCAAGAATCTGGATCTGGTGAGTGATAACTATTCCCAAGGCACGGTTTCCATCATCGAACTGCTGGACGCACAAAGTGCTTCGCTGGATGCGGAACAAAATGCGGTTGACGCTGTGTACAATTTTTTAATTGATTTGATGAATCTGCAACGGAGTGTCGCCGCATTTGATTTTTTTCTTGATGACCGGCGGCGGGATGCGGCGGCCCAGGCCATCATCGACTATATTTCAGCGCGCAGCGCGGTTAAGGAATAATCGAGTTGTTACATTTATTACGATTCGCGCTTGTTTTTCTTGTGCTGTCCTTGCCGGCCTGCGAAAAAGAACAAGTGCCACCTGAACCACGTTTAAGACCGGTTAAATATGTAGAAATCGTGGATGCGGCTGCTGAGCGAGTGCGCACGTTTTCCGGGGTGTCGAAATCCAGTCAGGAGGCGCGTTTGAGTTTTAAAGTGGTCGGTACCGTACAGACGTTTGACGTCGCCGTGGGCGACGTTCTGGAACCCGGCCAACTGATTGCGCAGCTCGATCCTTCCACTTACGAGTTACAGGCGCAACAGGCGCAAGCCGATCTTGCCCGCGCGCAGGCGGAGGAGCGTAACGCGGCGTCCAACTATCAACGCGTGCAGGGCCTGTATGAAAACAACAACGCCTCGCGCAATGATTTGGATTCCGCGCGTGCGGCAGCGGAATCGACACGCCAACAGGTCACCGCCGCGCGCAAAGCGCTGGAAATTGCACGACTCAACGTTTCGTATACCCGGTTGCAAGCAAGCGAACGTTGTGCCGTGGTATCCACCAGCATCGAAGCAGGCGAAAACGTCAATGCTGGACAGGAAGTGGTTTTAGTCACGTGTGGTGACAGTTTGAACGTCGATGTATCCGTGCCGGGCAGTGTGATCGGCGCGTTCCGCACCGGCTTGCCAGCGGTCGTGAGTTTTGATTCCATACCTGGAAAAACGTATCAGGGTGTAGTGACCGAAGTCGGGGTTGCGGCCACGGGCGGGACCACGTTTCCGGTTACCGTGGGTATTCCCGATACTTACAGCGAGCTGCGTTCGGGTCTCGCCGCGCAGGTCAGCTTCCAATTCAATACTCAGCGCGCAGACGTTTACACCGTTCCTTCGGCGTCGGTTGGAGAAGATCAAAATGGCCGGTTTGTTTACGTTGTCGAGTCTTCGGGTGAAAACGGGGCAGGGTTTATAAAACGGCAGGCTGTTGAAGTGGGAGAATTCACGAACAGCGGCATCGAATTATTGACCGGTGTTAAGGCAGGGGACAAAGTCGTTACCGCGGGCGTGTCGGTGATTCGCGATGGGATGCAGGTCAAACTCAACTAGGTCGTCAATCTAAGTGGGTAACCTGACGGCGTTCGCACTTCATAATCGTGTGACCGTAATGCTACTGGTCATACTGGCATCTGCCTACGGCATATTTTCCTACTTTAGCCTGCCTAAACAACAGGATCCCGGTTTTACTATTCGCGCCGCCGTGGTCACTACACGTTTTCCGGGCGCCAGTCCCGAGCGGGTCGAGCAGTTGGTGACTGACAAGATTGAACGCGCGATTCAGGAAATGCCGGAACTGGATAATGTCACCAGCGAATCGCAATTGGGTTTTTCATTCATCACGGCGAATTTCCAGGAACGCTACACCGACATGCGCCCGATTTTCGACAAGTTACGGCGCAAGGTGGGCGACATCAAAGACCTCCCCGAGGGAATCAGCGGTCCTAATGTCAACGACGAGTATGGCGATGTATTCGGCAGCGTTTACGCCTTGACCGGCGATGGCTTCAATTATGCGGATTTGAAGGAAATTGCCGACGAGGTCAAAGATCGCTTATTGAAAATCGATCAAGTCGCCAAGGTTGAAATCCAAGGTGTTCAGGACGAAGTTATCTATGTCGAGTACAACACGGCGAGGTTGCGTGAGTTGGGTTTGTCGCCACAACAACTCGGTCAGATTTTAGGCTCGGTTAATATTATTCAAAGCGGCGGCGATATTGTTTCCGGACGAGAACGTATCAGTCTCGAACCGACCGGTAACTTCGAAACAATTGAGGACTTGGCCAAGACCGTCATCGAATTACCCGGGGGCAACGGCATTGTGTACCTGGCCGATATCGCGAATATTTATCGTGACTATATCGATCCACCTGACAGCTTTGCCCGGTATAACGGCGAACCCGCGCTCATATTGTCTATATCATTGCGTGAGGGCGGCAACATTCTTGAGCTGGGCGAAATTTTGCACCGTGAAATTCCGGATATTGAAGCCGATTACCCGCTTGGCATTAAACTGGCGCCGGTTTTTTTACAATCGAGTTTTGTCAACAACGCTGTGCAGGATTTTATGAGTAACCTGCTACAGGCAATCGCCATAGTAGTGATTGTTATGCTGATTTTTCTCGGCCTGCGCGAGGGATTGATTGTTGCAACGCTGATACCAGCGACCATCTTCGTGTCGCTGGTATTGATGTCGGCTTTCGATATCACCGTCAATCAAATTTCCCTCGCCGCTTTGATTATATCGCTGGGCTTGTTAGTCGATAATGCGATTGTTATCGCCGAGACCATAATTGTGCGCAGGGAAAACGGCGAAGATCCTGTCGTCGCTGCGACCGCAGCAGGCAAGGAAATGGCCATCCCTTTACTCACGTCTTCACTGACCACGGCAGCCGCGTTTTTGCCCATCTTTCTGGCGGAGTCCGCCGTGGGCGAGTACACGGCGGATATTTTTAAAGTGGTGACCATCGCGTTGTTGTCTTCCTGGACGCTGGCCATGACTTTTATTCCGCTAATGACAGTTATTTTTCTAAAATTAAAAAAGGACGAGAAACCGCCGACCTACGATGGACTGGGTTACCGGGTCTACCAGACGATTTTGCTGGCGGCGGTTAAAAACCGCTTATTGTTTTTGTTACTGATAGCAGGCATCTTCTACAGCGCTTTGTGGGCGTTGCAGTTTGTGCCGAATGTGTTTATTCCGCCGCGTACCGACCCCGTCATCACCGGCACGTTTAACATGCCGCGCGGTACGGCTATCGAAACTACTCAAACTATTGTTGCCGATCTGGAACGCCAAATCCGCGAGAATCATTTTTTGACTGCCGTTCAGGTGGAAAACGGGGATGCCGGCGTTGTCAGTTGGGCAACCTGGATAGGCGAAAGTGCTCCACGTTATACCCTGGCTCTGGATCCCGGTTCGGGTGACCCGGGCGCGTTCAGTATGGTCATGAACACAACTACGCATTTGATTATTCCCGATATTGTTAAAAGTGTGCAGGACTACGCGCGCGAAAATTATCCCGATCTTGAAGTGCAACTGCGCAAACTGGAAAACGGTGTGCCGATACCCTATCCGATTGAAATTCGCGTATCGGGTCCGGATACAGGTCGTTTGTATGAACTGATCAATCCGATCAAAGACAGACTCTGGTCGACACCGGGTGTCTTGAGTGTGAAGGACGATTGGGGCATGCGGCGCAAGAAATTGCTCATCAGTGTCGATCAGGAACGTGCGCGCCGCGCCGGCGTTACCAGCGAAGATGTCGCCGTTTCCCTGCAAGCCGGGTTATCGGGCATAGAACTTACCCAGTTTCGTGAAGAGGATGAACTCATACCCATAACGATGCGTTCAGTGGCGGCGGATCGCGAAGATATTGGCAAGCTGGAAGGTATGAGCGTGTATTCGCAAAGCACAGGCCAAACCGTACCTTTGCGCCAGGTGGCGGATATCGAGATGGCGTGGCAACCGGCTATCGTCAAACGCCGTGATCGTGAACGCACCATCGCGATACAGGCACAGTTATTGCCCGGCGTGACTCCCACCGACGTTAACGGCGAGTTGTTGCCCTGGTTAAGCGAACAAGCGTCTGCGTGGCCACGCTTGTATCACTATGAAATTGGCGGCGAGTCCGAAACGTCGGGCAATGCGAATGCGGCGATTGGCACGAAGCTGCCGATCGCCGGAATGCTCATTCTATTGTTGCTGGTAGCCCAGTTTAACAATATCCGAAAGCCACTCATTATTCTGATGACTATCCCACTCGGATTGGTCGGTGTCATCTATGGTTTGCTGGTCGCGCGTTCCATATTCGGGTTTTTTACCATCCTCGGTTTGATCTCACTATCGGGTATCGTTATCAATAATGCCATCGTATTGCTGGATCGAATCAATCTCGAGATCGCCGCGGGCCGGTCTAAAACCGATGCCGTTCTCACCGCGTGCAAGCAACGCATGCGGCCCATCATGCTCACAACAGCAACGACGATCGGGGGCATGATGCCACTTTGGTTGAGTCACGACCCCATGTTTGAAACCATGGCGGTCGCCATCATTTTTGGTCTGCTATTCGCGACCCTGTTAACGCTGCTGGTCGTTCCCGTTTTGTATTCGTTGTTATTTAAAGCAAATTTTCGAGCCAGAACCGCTTAGCGTTGGTGTTTTCGGCAATAAGACGGCAATTAAATCTCAGCGCTTAATGCACTCTTGGGTGCATAGTTAGTTTTACTACTTGCTGACTCTTCAACTCGTTTACGCAGCTGCGAAAAATATTCAAGCATACTATTGCCGACTAGCTGTATCTCATCTGGGTCGAACTGAATTCTTTGTATGTCAGAAAGGTCTGGTTTAATGTCTCGCGGTGTTGCACCAGAAACTTGTTTGCGTAGACGATCATTGCAAGTCGCAGCATCGTGAACGATTACGTTTCTAGCTGCTTGTGCCATGATTATGTTGTTAGTGATAGCATCTTTTTCCACCGATATACTGAAATACTTTTTGAATGCACGATTGATGCTCTTCATATCTTGAAACGAGATATCATTCTTTTCGGCAACAAGTTGACCAATTCGTCCATCCAATCTGTAATCGAAGTCTTCAAGTTCTCGAACGGACAATTTAAATTCTTCACCTTCAAGTTCATTGGATTGGCCTGTGTCGATTAACTTGTCGATTGCACTACGAAATAATTCGGCAACGCTAGAAGCGAACACTGACACTAATAAAACGACGCATTGATTGAATATGGTTTCGTATTTCGGGCGTAGGGACTCGTTACTACGAACGTTTTCTAACATAGTCAGCGTGTTCGAAGCCATCAAATGGGGATTATCTATGCCAATCTTCGACAATTTGTCCTGTAATTCTCGAATAGCAGTGATTGAGAAATCTAGGATCACGTTGTCGAATTCTGCGAGTTGCTTAACGTCCTCGACGTTCTTTTTCAGCGTTGTCTCAATTAAAGCAAAGGAAACTTCCATAAACTTTGACATTTTCAGTCCGTGTAGGGCACGGAGAGGAACGAACCGCACCATTCGCACTTGACGGAACGGGAGATGGGCAGCAGCAAAGAGAGCTTCATTTCACGTGTCCGGTCGAACGCAGATGTAGGGGCGACATCTCACCAATGCCCGATTATATGTTTGCACAGATCGTCCCGTTCCCCCGGTGTCAATTCACGCGACTCTTTCAGTTTTGGCGGCCCAGGCCATCCATGATCAGGTATTGTTAATCCGCAGGCGCTGCGTTCCGCCGCGTAACGCGGGAAAACATGAAAGTGCACGTTCGGATCGACCATCATGAGCATGAGGTAGTTGATCTTGTCGTAATTGACTATGGCGCTCAGCGAACGCTCAATGTCACCAATGACTGTTCCCATTTCTTCGAAAGTGCCGGTGGTGAGATTGGAGAATGCAGTGGCATCGGATTTCGCGCACAACACGAGAGAACCGAGGGTCACCTGTTGCTCGCGCAACAATACGACCCAGTGTTCGTATTCTCGTATCAAGGTTTCAGGATGTCCGAAACGTAAAATGGTCTGGTTCGGCATTGTTTCTCCTCTGGTTTGGCGTTAGCTAATCTATTTACGAATCTTAACACGCCATCATTTCACGTCTGAATTGCAAACATCGTGACTGGCAGGTATCGCCTGCTCATTAGCGTTGACATTGAATCCATCTGGGATTGCAGGAGCAAGTGACTGTCTCGCGAATACGTTAATTCCCATCGTTACAAATTGATACAAATCGTTACCGCGACGAAAAGAATAGTAGTCGATCAATCTTTACTATCTGCAACGTAACTTAACAAACTGGAGATTGAAACATGAAAAAAGTAACGAAAGTGGTATTAGTGTCATTAGCGGGCCTTGGTATTGTAGGTGGCGCGGCGGCCTATGCGGGTTCAAAAGGCGGATGTGGATTCGGACACGGCCCGGGTCATCGCATGGGTGGCCACATGGTCGAGCGGGTGAGCGACAAACTGGATCTCACCGTTGAGCAAGAGGGAAAACTCGATAACGTTTTTCTTGAAATGCGTCAGATGCGTCGCGATGTCATGCGTGATCGAAAAGATAACATGCAGGAAGTCATGAGCCTGTTGGATGCACCAAGTCTTGATCAGGAGAAAGCCCTGGCCATGTTCAATGACAAAGCGGACGCCATAAAGCAGCATGCGCCGGAGATTGTCGCAGCGATGGCAGACTTTAGCGATAGCTTGTCGCCTGAACAGAAGCAGCAGGCACAAGAGATGATGCAACATCGGTTCGATCGTCACGAAAAACGTCACGATGACGGTGAATAGACGTTCGTTAGCACAAGCTTGTTTGTAACGTTTCACTAAACTATCTTCCGGATGCGCCGTGGGCGGTTATGCCATCCACGGCGTGTTTGCTTTTACGCGTCAAGGTGTTCGTTTTCACTCAATAACAAACGATAATCCCGCCATGTATCGAATTCTGCTCATTGACGACGACGAACGCCTGGCCGGGCCACTCAAAACCTATTTCGAACGCTTCGAACTGGAATTGGTCAATGCCACTCATCCTGCAGAAGGTCTTGAACTTTTAAACAGTAATAATATCGACTTGGTGATTCTGGATGTCATGTTGCCGGATATGGATGGGTTTGAGGTTTGCCGCACCATTCGTAAGTCCAGCGAAGTTCCCGTAATCATGTTGACCGCCCGCGGAGAAGTAACCGACCGCGTGGTCGGGCTTGAGATCGGTGCGGATGACTATCTGCCCAAACCGTTCGAACCGCGCGAATTGGTGGCACGTATACATAATGTGTTGAAGCGTGCGAAACCGTCCGATTCTTACACGACAAAACTTGCATTTACTCGTCTGGATATCGATCTTGATCAACGGCAGGTAGTCATCGACGGCGAACCGGTGAATCTGACCACAACGGAATACCAGTTGCTCGTGTTGCTGGCGCAACAACCGGGTAAAAATTTTACCCGTGACGATATTCTAAACCAGTTGAAAGGAATCGATGCCGAGATTTATTCCCGTTCCGTCGATATCCAAATCAGCCGTCTGCGTCAAAAACTCAAACCGCTGGATTGTATTAAAACCGTCTGGGGTTCGGGTTATACATTCGTAGAACCAAAAAACCGATGACCGCCTTGCAACGATTACGCTACTCGCTGACCGCCCGTGTCATGTTGTTGTTCGCCGTAACGGCAGTGGTGATTGTAATCATCATGAGTGCGACCATCAGTCTGGCGTTAAAACATCAATTCGATCGTAGCTTGCGACCGCATATCGCGCAGTATCTATCCTACCTGCAAGAGGAAATTGGCGTGCCACCGGACATAGAGCGTGCACGCGAACTGACACGGCGTCTGCCGGTGAATATTTATATCAGCGGCCCGCAGGTGAACTGGTCATCCACCGGTTTGCCGCTCGACCTGAGTAAAATCGATTTTCACGAACACCGGCATCATATTAAACCCGATAAACACCGCACTAGAGCTACCGGCCGGGTAAAACGCGGAGAATACAGGCACAGAACCATACTAAAAACGCGAGCCGGCAATCACGATGTTTATTATGAAATCCAGCGTCGCGCGGGTCCGGGTGCAGGCCGCTGGATTGCACCGGTGGCATTACTGTTAATACTGGCGGTGTTGTACCTGTGCTATCGATTCGTGCGCTGGATTTTTAAACCGGTACAAACCATTCAACAAGGCGTGCAACAGTTTGCCGCCGGTGACCTTGATCATCGTATTGTGCTGCAACGCAAAGATGAACTGGGTACGCTTGGCGACAGCGTGAATCGTATGGCGGCGGAGTTGCAAAAAATGCTGGAAGCAAAACGCCAGTTGTTGCTTGCAATCAGTCACGAGTTGCGCTCACCGATAACGCGGGCGAAAGTGTCAACGGAATTATTGGATGAATCCAAACTGAGGGATGAAATAAACAAGGATCTGACCGAGATGGAATCGCTGGTTGCGGACTTGCTCGAATCCGAACGATTGAACACCCGGCACAGTGTGTTGAACAAAGAACCGGTATCGTTACACGAGTTGTTTGAGAGTGTGGTCAACAAACATTTTTCGCAAAGTCGTTTGGATGTAAATCTGCCGCCACAGGAACACTATGTGCTGGTTGACGTGGCGCGCGTAAAGTTATTGCTGGTAAATCTGATTAACAACGCTTTGCAACACAGCGAAGCGGATAGTTCGCCACCACGTGTGAGCGCAACCATTACGGATGATATACTGAGCATCATGATAACGGATCATGGCGCCGGCATTGCGGCGGAACATATTCCTCATTTGACGGAGCCATTCTATCGCGTTGATCGTTCGCGGCAGCGCAAAACCGGCGGTTACGGACTCGGATTGTATCTGTGCCAGGTCGTGGCCCAGGCCCACGGTGGAAAGCTCTCAATTGACAGCCATTTGGGAAAAGGCACCACCGTAACGGTGACCATTCCACTCGGTAGCGACAAACCGGTTCACTGACCCGCTTGTTCACACCAGCTTCAGGTAAGACAACGACAATCGAAGTGTTAATATTCATTTAATAGTAGTCCGTTTTTTATCAATTTCTAACTCAACCATCTTCATCAACAGGAGTCGTCAATGCGTTCGTCTAAAAGTCTGTCCAAGTATTTGTTCGTTTTGATTATCGGTGTCATGTCAACACCTGCTCTGGCGCTCGAAAACGGCGACCCCGGCTTTTATTTTGGTGTGGGCGCCAATCGGTTAACCGTTGACGACAGCGATATTGACGATAGCGATACCACGTTTAGCGGGCGTATCGGCTATATGTTTACCTCCATTATTGGCGTAGAAGGACGGTTTATCGATCTGGGCAGCTTCAAAGAAGACAATGCAAAACTGGATGCTGACGGCATTGCAGCGGCATTGGTTTTAAGCGTGCCGGTTGGGTTTATCGACCTTTATGGCAAACTGGGCGTTATTCGGGTGGAGGGTGAACTGGAACTGGATACACCTTTCGGCAGCATTAAAGAAGACGGTGACGCAGCCGAGGCTTTTGCCGGAGTCGGCGTGGAATTCGATACAGGCACCCTAAACATATTTGGCGAGTATTCCCGAATCGATAATGAACTGGATATCGATATTGATGTTATTACCGCCGGCCTCAAGTTTGAATTCTAAACGCTAAGCGGTTCCGCATTTCTCAGTTTGCAGGCGGGAGTTTACTCCCGCCATTAACCCAGGCGGGTAGGTTAAGCCTTCCTCTTTGGGTAGTCCGTTTTTAAACTCATTGTTATACACTGCAACACATGGCCGCTTATGCTATCGCGCTATCGCGCACTGAGACTCTAAGGTATTTATAATGCAGGCATTCGATAAATCGGTGTTTCTGCCAATGGGTTTGACAAATCCATGAGTTTCGCTGTTTTTGGGCGACAGGTGATGTGCGGTGTTGCCGTACTCTGCGTCGTCGTGTGGGGTGGTGTTGTTCATGCGGCGTTGCCTGTCGCGGTAGATGGCCAGCCGCTGCCGAGTCTTGCGCCCATGCTCGATGAAGTGCGCCCGTCGGTTGTGAATATTTCCACAGTCGGTCGCACGCGAATTCCGGACAATCCGCTCTACAGCGATCCATTTTTTCGTCGTTTTTTTGGGTGAACCACGCTCGCGGCCGAGCCAGAGTCTGGGTTCCGGGGTTATTGTGGATGCAGACGAGGGATTCGTTATTACCAACCATCATGTAATTGAGAATTCCGATGCCATATTAGTCACCTTGTCGGATTCACGCTCCTTTGAAGCGGAGTTGGTGGGTACCGACCCGGACTCGGAAGTCGCTGTTATTAAAATCTCCGCCGAAGGTTTGACGGCTATCGATGTTGGGGATTCTGACGCCTTGCGTGTGGGCGATTTTGTGGTGGCCATTGGCAGTCCATTCGGCCTGAGTCAAACCGTGACCTCGGGTATTGTCAGTGCGCTGGGTCGCAGCGGGTTGTTCGAAGGCTACGAAGACTTCATTCAAACCGATGCATCGATCAACCCGGGGAATTCAGGTGGTGCGCTGGTGAATCTGCGCGGCGAGCTAGTCGGTGTTAACACGGCTATCGTCGCGCCTGGTGGCGGCAGTGTCGGTATCGGCTTCGCCATTCCGGTAAACATGATTCGTAACCTGATGATGCAAATCATCGAATACGGCGAAGTGCGGCGCGGTCATTTGGGCGTGCGCGTGCAGGATTTAACACCGGAGCTGGCCCAGGCGTTTAATATCGATGCACAAGGCGGCGCCGTTATCTCGCAGGTGTTGCCCGAGTCGGCCGCCGAGGAGGCGGGCCTGCGCGAGGGCGATGTTATTGTCGGCGTAGACGGTTACGCAGTGGATGGCGCATCCGATCTGCGCAATACGGTAGGTTTATTGCGCGCGGGTGAGCGGGCCAAGCTCGATGTGCTGCGTGATGGTGAACGTTTGACCATAAAATCAAAAATCAAAGCGCCCGAGTCCATTCGACGCACCGGCGAACGTGTCAGTTCGCGCCTCGAAGGCGCCAGCCTGTCCGATCTGGCGCCGACCGCCGAACGTCCTGAGGGCGCAGTCGTGGTCGTCGAAGTGGAGCCGGGCAGCCCGGCCTGGCAGGCGGGATTGCGCAAAGACGATATCATTGTTTCGGTGAATCGCCTGCGTGTCAGCAATGTCGAAGACATGCGCGAAGCCGTGCGGCGAAATCAAAAAGCGCTGTTACTTAATATTCAACGTGCCGGTGGCGCACTCTTTTTAGTAATTCGATAACGAGATTTTACAAGAATATGCCTGACTATTTAATTGCCCCGTCGATATTGTCGGCGGATTTCGCCCGCCTCGGAGAAGAAGTGGACGCTGTGCTGGCAGCCGGCGCGAACATAGTCCATTTCGATGTAATGGACAATCACTACGTGCCCAATCTCACCATCGGCCCGCTTGTCTGTGAAGCCTTGCGTAACCACGGTGTTGAAGCGCCAATCGACGTGCATTTAATGATTAAACCGGTGGACAGGATTATTCCCTGACTTTGCCAAAGCCGGTGCGTCGTACATTACCTTCCATCCAGAGGCCAGCGAACATATCGACCGCACGCTGCAGTTGATTCACGAATGCGGTTGTAAAGCCGGTCTGGTGTTTAATCCCGCTACGCCGCTGGATGCGCTGACTCATGTCATGGACAAGGTTGATATGGTTTTGCTCATGTCCGTCAATCCGGGATTTGGAGGTCAGAGTTTCATTCCTTATGTGCTGGATAAGCTACGCGCCGCGCGCGATCTCATTACACAAAGCGGGCGTGACATTCGTCTCGAAATTGATGGTGGTGTAAAAATCGACAATATCAAATCCATTGCCCAGGCCGGTGCCGATACCTTCGTTGCCGGTTCTGCGATTTTCGGCACCGACGACTATGTCGAAACCATCGCTAAAATGCGTGATCAATTGGCACAAGCGTAGATTCAATGACAATACAATTATTGAATGCCCGTGCGGTTGCGGATGAAAATCGTTTCCCATTAGCGGTCAAAGGCGTATTGTTTGATCTCGATGGAACACTGGTCGATAGTGCGCCGGATTTGGCCGGCGCCACCAACGCCATGTTGCAGGATCTTGGCCGGTCCACAGTTGAGGTCGAACAAGTGCGTGGGTGGGTTGGCGATGGTGCGAAGAAATTGGTTGAATATGTTTTACTCGAAGGTGATTCACAAACGAGTACCGAGACCATAGAACGCGGCTTCGAATTATTTTTTCAGCATTACGCGCGCATGGTGTGTGATCAAAGCCAGCCTTATCCCGGTGTAATGCAATCCATCAAGAACCTGAATGAGCTAGGTATTCAGATGGGTTGTGTTACCAATAAACCGGATCGTTTTACCCGGCCGTTGTTGGAACAATTGAGCCTCGATAAATTTTTCTCATCCATCGTGTCCGGTGACACCTGCGCAGCTAAAAAACCCGATCCCATGCCCCTGTTGAAGGCCTGTGAAGTCATGGGTGTAACGCATGACGTATGCGTACTGGTGGGGGACTCAGCCAACGATATTCTGGCTGCCCAGGCGGCAAAAATGCCGGTAATCTGCGTTTCCTATGGATACAATCGTGGGGTAAACTTGGACGCAATGAACCCGGGCGCTGTCATCGATAAATTTGAGGAATTGCCGCCGTTATTGACTAAAGCGTAAATATATACGGCAGCTCATATCAGGCACTTAATGAATTTTCTTTTACACACCGCACTCGATTTTTCTCTCAGCGTCTCCCGCCAGACTTGCGTCTGGTGGTAGCGGCGCATTTTTTCTTTAACTTTTCCAAATCATGGCAATCTCGAAATCCGATTTCGATGGGTATGTAGATCAAGGTTTTTCGCGCATACCGATGATGCGTGAAGTGCTGGCGGATCTCGATACGCCGTTAAGCACGTATATAAAACTGGCGGATGGGCCGTATTCGTATTTGTTCGAATCGGTACAGGGCGGCGAAAAATGGGGACGATTTTCCATTATCGGATTGCCTTGCCGCACCTTGTTACGTGTCAGCGGTAATGATTTGAGCATCGTCAGTGATGGCGAAGCGATCGAATCGAACACGGTCGACGATCCCATGCAGGCGGTGCGCGAATTCCAGAATCGTTACAGCGTGCCCCATGTGCCGGGTGTGCCACGATTTACCGGTGGGCTGGTCGGTTATTTTGGTTACGACACCGTACGTTATATCGAACCGCATCTTGGGCCATCGCATCAACCCGATCCTGTCAATGCGCCGGATATTTTATTGATGGTGTCGGACGAGGTCGTCGTGTTCGACAATTTGGCGGGCCGTTTGTATGTGATCGTGCACGTGGACTCGGCTCGTGACGACGCCTGGGAAATGGGTAACGAACGCCTGGACGAAATTGTTGCGCGGCTGGATTTGCCGTTGGTCAAGCCACAAGGCCCGAGCGAACGTCGCCAGGTGAATGAAGACGAGTTTAAGTCCGTGTTCGCGCGCGAAGATTTTGAAGCCGCAGTCGGGCGTTCGCGCGAATACATTCGTAACGGCGACATTTTTCAAGTGGTGTTGTCCCAGCGTTTGTCTATTCCCTTCACGGCGCCACCGCTGGATTTATATCGCGCTCTACGCACCTTTAACCCATCGCCTTACATGTACTATCTTGACCTGGATGATTTTCATGTGGTCGGTTCGTCACCGGAGATTCTGGTGCGTCTGGAAGACGGTCAAGTCACCGTGCGGCCTATCGCCGGCACCCGGCGCCGGGGTCACAGCGACGAGGAAGACGAAGCAATGGCCAAAGAGTTGTTGGCCGATCCGAAAGAATTGGCCGAGCATGTCATGCTGGTGGATCTTGGCCGTAACGACGTGGGACGGGTGGCCAAAACTGGCACGGTGCGGTTAACCGAGAAAATGAAAATCGAACGTTATTCCCATGTGATGCACACGGTGTCCAACGTGGTTGGCGAATTGAACGACGGACTCGATGCCTGCGATGTGCTCAAGGCCACGTTTCCGGCGGGAACGGTATCTGGCGCGCCCAAAGTTCGCGCGATGGAAATTATCGAAGAGTTGGAACCGGTCAAACGCGGCGTGTATTCCGGTGCCATCGGTTACATCGGCTGGAATGGCAATATGGACACGGCTATCGCCATACGCACGGCGGTAATTGCGGACGACACGCTGTATATCCAGGCTGGTGCCGGTATCGTGGCGGATTCCGTCCCTGCGCTGGAGTGGAAGGAAACCATGAACAAGGGTCGGGCGATATTCAAGGCGGTTGCCATGGCCAGTGCCGGAATCGAAACCAGCGGCTCTTGACTATGGAATTCCCGGTAACACTGTTATGAGAACCTGGTGTCAAAACATAGTCGGCGCGCGTTGGTTTGAGCCGTTCATCATTACGGTCATCATTCTTAATGCCATCGTCCTGGGGTTGGAAACCATACCGGAACTGGTGGCGCGTTATGGCGACTTTATGTTGATGATCAATCGTCTGGTGCTGCTGATATTCATTCTTGAAGCGGCCATAAAAATTACCGCGGTAGCGCCGCAATTCAAACGCTACTTTGGCGATGGATGGAATCTGTTCGACTTTTCCATCGTGGTGTTGTCGCTGATACCGGCTACCGGCGAATTCGCCATGATTGCGCGTATGGCGCGTCTGCTGCGTGTATTGCGTCTGATCTCCACCTTGCCCGAGTTGCGCCTGATTGTCGCTACCCTGGTGCGTTCGTTGCCCGGTCTGGGTCATGTTATTTTGCTGTTAATCATTATCTTTTATATGTACGCCATCGCCGGCTATCATTTGCTGCACGAACACGACCCTGAACACTGGCGTTCTCTCGGCATCTCCTTGTTAACATTGTTCAGGGTGTTGACGCTTGAAGACTGGACCGACGTCATGTATGCCGCGATGGAAATGAATACATTCATGTGGATTTATTTTGTCAGCTTCGTGGTGACCGCAACATTCGTGGTGATCAACTTGTTTATCGCGGTTGTTATCAATAACCTGGAAGAAGCGAAACAGGATAGATTGCGTGAAGAGCGTCTCAGCGAGAGTGAGTTGTTAAAAGAGTTGCACGCTGCTCAGGAAAATCTGGCCAAGCTGGAGCGGTCGTTGAATAGAAAATAGCGATGGCGAAGATTTAAGTACATGTTGTTGATGATCGACAACTACGATTCCTTCACCTATAACCTGGTGCAGTATTTGGGCGAGCTGGGACAGGACGTGCGGGTGTATCGTAACGATCAAATCACAATTAGCGAAATTCAAAGTATGAACCCGCAATACATTGTCATTTCGCCGGGGCCTTGCACGCCCAACGAAGCCGGAATTTCGGTTGACGTGGTAAAAGAGTTTGGCAGCCGTAAGCCTATACTGGGCGTATGTCTTGGGCATCAGAGTATTGTGCAGGCTTATGGCGGTAAAATTGTGCATGCTGATAAATTAATGCACGGTAAAACATCCATGATTCAACATGATGGAACAGGTGTGTTTAACAATATTGAAAACCCGTTTCAGGCAACGCGTTATCATTCGCTGGTCGGCGAAAGCGGCAGTCTGCCGGAGTCATTGGAAGTGACGGCGTGGACGGATGACGATGAGATCATGGGCGTGAGTCACCGTGACCATCCGGTGCACGGCGTGCAGTTTCACCCGGAGTCGATATTGACCCAGCACGGTCATGACTTGTTGCGCAATTTTTTAACGAAGGAAAGCGAATGAATCCGGAGCCTGTTAGTTCCGTGCCTGATGTGTTGCAGCGCATTCTTGATCGTAAGGTGCAGGAAGTTGAACAACGTTCTCAAGATTTGTCGTTAAAGGAATTGCGCGCCAAGCTGGCGGATATTGCGCCGGCGCGGGGATTTGTCGATGCGATTCGGCAACGCGTTGAGTGCGATGAAGCGGCGGTGATTGCGGAAATTAAAAAAGCATCGCCCAGCAAAGGTGTCATTCGTGAGAACTTTGAACCTGTGTCGATTGCAAAAAGTTACGCCAGTCATGGTGCGGCCTGTCTTTCGGTCCTGACCGATGTCGAGTTTTTCCAGGGGGCGGATGAGTACTTGCAAACGGCACGTACTGCGGTAGACATTCCGGTTCTGCGCAAAGACTTTACTATCGACCCGTACCAAATTTATGAAGCGCGTCATCTGGGCGCTGATTGTATTTTACTGATAGTAGCCGCCTTGTCCGATTTACAACTGACCGAATTCACCGGTATTGCCACGGACCTGCATATGGACGTTTTAGTCGAAGTGCATGACGAATTTGAATTGTCCCGTGCATTGGATTTATCCGTCCCATTAATTGGAATCAATAACCGCAACTTGCGCACCTTTGACACCACGCTCAAAACCACGCTTGATTTGTTATCGGGTATTGCGGACGGCCAAATCATTGTGACTGAAAGCGGCATCCACACACCGCAGGATGTTGCCTTAATGCGCGAGAATGGCGTACACGCATTTCTGGTCGGTGAGGCATTTATGCGCGCTGCTGAGCCGGGTGAGAAGCTGGCCGAGTTGTTTGGCTTTGCTAACGAATAAATCCAAAGCGATAATATGAAAGCAACAATCAATCTTGTAGATGGTGTTCACTTTACCGCCACCGCCGACAGCGGCCATGAGATACCGATGGATGGTCCGCCGGATTTCGGCGGACAGAATCGTGGTTCACGCCCCATGGAAGTGGTACTCATGGGCATGGGCGGATGCACCGCATTCGATGTCGTGCATATCCTGCGTAAGGCGCGCCAGGACGTGATCGATTGCCGGGTGGTGCTGAGCGCGCAGCGTGCGAACAAGGAACCGAAAGTTTTCACCAGTATCCACGTGCATTTCATTGTTTCCGGCAAGGATTTGCGCGAGAGCGCCGTCGCCAGGGCGGTAAAACTATCCGCCGAGACTTATTGCTCGGCATCTATTATGCTGGGAAAGACAGCCGAGATTACGCACGATTATGAGATTATCGATGCCAGTTAATACCAGGTTTTAAAACACCGACTAGATAACATGCAAAGCATCACCAACTGGTTTAAACGCCAATTTGCCAACCCGCAGGTGGTGTTTCTGGCATTGTTTCTTATCGGTGTATTCGCCGCCGTTATGTTTGCCGGCGATATGCTGGTGCCGGTCATTGCCGGTGCCATAATTGCCTATCTGCTTGAAGGAGTGGTGCGGGTGTTGGAGAAACGGCGAGTACCTCGTTTGTTGGCCGTTTTGGTTGTGTTCTTGCTTTTCATGTTGTTTCTCACGCTAATCATATTTGTATTGTTGCCACAACTGTCAAAGCAACTGACTCAGTTGGTGCAACAAATTCCCGTTATGTTGGGTGAAGGTCAGCGTGCATTGTTGCGTTTGCCCGAACGGTATCCTGAAGTCGTATCCACTCAGCAAATGACAGAAGTCATTTCCGAAATACGTTCGGAAGTCACCGACTTTGGTCAGCGAATTCTGACCTGGTCGGTGTCCTCCGTGGTGGGTTTAATCACATTGCTGGTCTACTTCATCTTGTTGCCCATCCTGGTGTTCTTTTTTCTCAAAGATAAAAAGAAGATCGTCGACTGGTTTGCGGGTTTCTTGCCCAAAGACTATCACCTGGCGGAAAAGGTCTGGAACGATGTTGATCGTCAGATCGGTAATTACATCCGCGGCAAGTTTTGGGAAATATTAATTGTTTGGCTGGCGACGTTTGTGACTTTTACATTTCTCGAACTAAACTTTGCCATGTTGTTGAGTGTGTTAGTCGGATTGTCAGTGTTGATTCCCTTTGTCGGCGCAGCCGTGGCAACCGTGCCGGTGGCTTTGATCGCGCTGTTTCAATTCGGTTGGAGTGCGGAATTTGCTTATGTGATCACGGCGTACCTGGTGATTCAGGGTCTGGACGGTAACCTGTTAGTGCCGTTGCTGTTTTCGGAAGTCGTTAACCTGCACCCCATTGCAATCATTGTCGCAGTATTGTTCTTCGGTGGCTTGTGGGGTGTATGGGGCGTGTTTTTCGCAATACCGTTGGCAACATTAGTTCAAGCGGTAATCACCGCCTGGCCAAAAGGCGACGATCCGGAGCCGGAAGAGGCGGTTGTCACTCCGTAGTTTCGGGTGCTTATGGATTCACGAACGCAAACCAGTGTCATCAAAACCCGTGGTGCAATCAGTAACGCGGAAGATCGTTACAACGAACTGACGCGTGAACCAACGGACGATGGTTGGCATACACAAGAAGACGCGGTGTCGATAAAAACAACCGTTACTATAGATTCGCCGCGTACCATTATCGCGCATAATCAATCACCCGATCTGCCTTTCGATCAATCGATAAATCCCTACCGCGGTTGCGAACACGGTTGTGTTTACTGCTATGCACGTCCGACACATGCCTACCTGGGTATGTCACCGGGACTCGATTTTGAAACCAAATTGCTGGCGCGGCCAAATGCACCTGAGCTGTTGCGCAAGGAACTTGGGCGCAAGAGTTATTGTTGCAGTGTCATCGCAATGGGAACGAATACCGATCCTTATCAGCCTGTCGAACGCCGCTACGAAATTACGCGGAACATATTAAAAGTGCTGGCCGAGTGCGCCCACCCGGTTACCATCACCACCAAATCGACCATGATTCAACGCGACATCGATATCTTGTCGGAAATGGCTAAGCAAAACCTTGCCCAGGTTCAGGTTTCGGTTACCGCTATGGACAATGATTTATCGCGTAAGCTGGAACCGCGTGCTGCCGCGCCCGCGCGGCGCATTGAAACGATACGCAAACTAACGGATGAGGGGATTCCCACCACGGTATTGGTAGCGCCCATCATTCCATTTTTAACCGATAAACATCTTGAAAGTATTCTGCAGGCGGGTGCGCATGCCGGTGCACACAACGCGGCCTATATCTTGTTGCGTCTGCCGTTGGAAGTGAAAGACTTGTTTAAGGAATGGTTGGCCGCCCATGAGTCCTTAAAAGCTGAACATGTAATGAGTCTGGTCAGACAATACCGCGATGGCCGTGAGAACGATACGAATTTCGGTAGACGCATGCGGGGAACAGGCGAGTTTGCGGATTTGATCGGTCAACGATTTCACATCGCCCGACGCAAGTTTGGTTTGAATGCGGAGTTACCGCCGTTGGATGAAAGCCGGTTTCAACCGCCAAGACAAAACATTCCTCAACTCAATCTGTTTTAACTAGCGACGCGTTGTATCGATACGCTGTAGCAGATCGAACAAAGAGGCTTTTTCATCCGCTGACAAGTTTCGCATTAGTCGTTTTTCGTGTTGTGCGAGGCTTGTGTTAGCTTGTCGTAAAATTTCCTGGCCACGGCGAGTGAGAAACAATGCGTGTGTGCGCCGGTCGGTGCGCGAACGGGCGCGACGCAGCCAGCCGCGTTTTTCCAGTTGATCGATCTTGTTAACAATTGTGGAAGGTTCAACATGGGTTGCCCGAGCTAACCCGGTTTGATTCAAATCCGGCTCCTGATCGACCAGCATCAAAATCTGCAGCCAACCAGGGGTCAGCTCCTCTCCCAGCACACGCAACGGAAACTGCGCGAATAACAATTGAACCGTTTGCAGTAGCTGCAAGCTGAGCGGCTCAGTCTCTAATTTCATTGAATAAATGTAGTATATTAAGCTACTGATAATAAGAAATAAAATAATTAGAATATATAATAATATCTATTACATATTATATTCTATAAACAAAATTTCAAGCAGTTGGCACCCGCGGCCTGCAACTACCGTTCATAATGTGAACGCTGTATTGTTGTCCGATGGAGTTGTTGGAGTAAGAGAAGAATATTTGCTCCGAGCGCTGAAACAGCAAAATCTGACATAGATCAGTGATTTTTTCGGTGTGAAATTTAAAATTCACAGGCAAACAGCTTGTGAATAAAGGGCGATGTTGGACGATTGGCCCCAACCCTATTTTGGGTAAAATAGGGTTGCTGAGCGCAAGTGGTATTACTTTGTTTGAGTAAAGCGTTAAGGATGGAGTGAGATGACTAAAAACAATACAGCGGCATTTGACGTATCCCAGGTTACCGGACTCGATCGGAGCAAGTCCTTGGTGGATTCGTCCAGGCCATCGACTGCGGTCGAGCGTAGAGCGTTCACAAAAATGCTCAAGTCCTTCGGCAATCCCGCTATCCGGGTGCGGCTGTGGGATGGTCACGACATCGCAACGGCTGACAAGCCAGCGGTGGTGACGGTGAATATCAACTCACGTAAGAGCATGTATAACCTGCTGATGCGTCAGGGCGTCGGTTTCGGCGATGAGTACGCCGCTGGTCGCGTTGTTATCGATGGTGACTTGCTGGATTTTGTCAACACCATGAACGACTCGCGTCTGGATGTTGAAGACCGCGGCGGAATTACCGGCGCTATTTTCAAAATTGCCAGACGCCGTCCACGCGGCAATACGATGGAAGGTTCAAAGGCGAACATCCATCATCACTATGATATTGGAAACGATTTTTATCGTTTGTGGCTGGACGAAAAAATGCAATACACATGTGCCTACTTTCCTGATCAAAGTATGACACTGGAACAGGCGCAAATCGCCAAACTCGATCATGTGTGCCGTAAATTGCAGTTGAAACCGGGTGATCGTGTCGCGGAGGCGGGTTGTGGTTGGGGTGGATTGGCTCGACACATGGCTAAACACTATGGTGTCAAAGTGCGTGCCTATAATATTTCCCAGGAACAGGTAGCCTTTGCCCGTGAGCAGGCTGAGCGCGAGGGAATATCGGATTCCGTAGAATATGTGCTGGATGACTATCGGAATTTAGGCGGCAATTCCAATGGCAAATTCGATGCGTTTGTGTCGGTTGGTATGCTGGAGCATGTTGGCACAGATAACTACCAGGCCTTAGGCGGCGTCATTGACCGCTGTCTGACTGGCACGGGGCGCGCATTGATTCATACGATCGGACGCAACCAACCGCGACTCATGCATGCGTGGATCGAAAAACGTATTTTCCCAGGCGCCTATCCACCAACCCTGCGTGAAATGATGGACATCGTCGAGCCTTATAATTTTTCTGTGCTCGATGTCGAAAATCTGCGTTTACACTATGCAAAAACCCTGCAGCACTGGTTGGAACGATTTAACCGGGCGGAGAACGACGTTGCGCAGATGTATGACGAGGCTTTTGTGCGTGCCTGGCGTTTATACCTGACCGGTTCGATCGGTGCATTTCTGTGCAGTTCCTTGCAATTGTTCCAGATGGTATTCGCCCGTGGCCGGGACAACACCGTACCCTGGTCACGGGAGCATGTTTATTCCGCGCGTTAAGCCTTGTAAGTTCAACGTATTAACACCCGGCTGGCATGCAACGGGTGTATGAAGCGGCGGATTTGCCGCAGGCGCAGCTCATTGTGGATTTGTTGCAATCTCATCGTATTGAATCCCATGTGTTTAACGTGAACGCGCAAGGCGGATTGGGGGAACTGCCGTTCGTAAACCCGGAAGTGTGGGTCGAACAATCGCAAGATGTTGGGCAGGCACGAAAACTAATAAAAGAATACGAAGCATCCAATGCCGTTACTGGAAACAGCACTTGCGCCGATTGCAATGAAACAAATCCGGCTAATTTCGATTATTGTTGGCAGTGCGGTGCCTTGTTACCGTAAAGTAGGGTAAGAACCTGCCTCAAAATGCCTGCGCATTGCCGCTTCTTTGTTAAAACGCTGTCAAAATGCGGGGCGTTGAAGGCGCAAACTGTCGTGTACACTGTGCTTGCTCGAGCGTTTTCGCCTCGTATCGGCTTTGCTAGCCTGTTTTGAAATAGGTTCTCGTTGCATTGGCGCGATCGACGCGTCGTTAATGTTGTATGGCTGCCCGCAAAAAAAAATCCTCTAAATCCAGAAAAAAACCAACAAAAAAGGCCCGCCCTAGTCTGTTTCGGGGTTTGTTGTTGCGTGCTTTTATTCTCCTGCTGGTCGCCGCTGTTGGTTATGTCGTGTATCTCGATATCAGTCTGCGCAAGCATTTTGAGGGCAAGCGTTGGGCGTTACCGGCGCACGTCTACGCCCGCCCGTTCGAACTGTACGCCGGTCTTGGTGCTACCAAAGATGACCTGATTGCCGAATTAAACGCACTGGGCTATCGGTTGAGCGCCAGCGCGGCGAGCGCCGGGAGCTATGCGGTCAACAACCGAAGTGTCCATGTCGTCACGCGCGCTTTCGATTACTGGGATGGGCGTCAAGCCGAAGTGTCGCTGGAAGTGCGATTCGATGGTGCGGGCATCAGGTCGTTGCGTGATCGTAACAGCGGGTCGGACATCCCGGTGCTGCGTTTGGAGCCGCGTTTGATCAGCAGTATCTCGCCAGCTCATCATGAGGACCGTAAGCTGGTGCAGTTGCACGAAGTACCGGAAGATTTATTAACCGCTTTACTGGTGACGGAAGATCGCAACTTCATGTTCCATTTTGGCGTTGATCCACGCGGTTTGATGCGCGCCGTCGTGGCGAACCTGCGTTCACGCGCCCTCGTGCAAGGCGGCAGTACATTGACCCAGCAGTTGATAAAAAATATGTACCTCACCACGGATCGAACGCTGCAACGCAAGCTGGTAGAGATGGTGATGGCGGTGTTGCTGGAGTTGCATTACGACAAACACGAAATCCTCGAAGCCTATATCAACGAGGTGTTTCTCGCCCAGGCCGGTAAACGGGCGATTCACGGATTCGGTCTCGCCAGCCAGTATTATTTTGGCCGGCCAATCAGTGAACTGGCTGTACATGAAAGCGCGTTGCTGGTGGGCATGGTAAAAGGACCGTCTTTATACGAACCGCGGCGCAATCCCGAACGCGCATTAGCGCGGCGTAATCTGGTTTTACAAACCATGGCCAATGAAGGTCATATTGATGCGAACACGCTCGCAGCCATCGCCCAACGCAATCTCGGTGTGACAGCAAAACCAGCGGCGAGCAATCGCTACCCCTCCTTTATCGATCTGGTGCGGCGTCAGCTGCAGGACGAGTACCAGGAAGAAGATTTGCGCGCCGAAGGTCTGGCCGTGTTCACGACGTTGAATGCCAACGTCCAGTCAGCGGCGGAAGCCGCGGTTAAAAAAACACTGGCCAGTTTTGAAAAAACCCGCAACCTTAAGACCGGCACCTTGCAGGCTGCGGTTGTTGTGGCGCGGGTCGACAATGGCGAAGTGGTGGCACTGGTAGGCGGCCGTGACTCCGGGTTTGGTGGCTTCAATCGCGCGCTCGATGCGGCCAGACCGGTTGGCTCATTGGTTAAACCGGCGGTGTATTTGACCGCGCTGGAACAAAGCGACCGGTTTACTCTGTCGAGCCGGGTCGAAGATGCGCCGGTTGCGATTCAACAGCAGGGCGCGCCGGACTGGCGACCGCAAAACTATGACAAGTTGTTTCACGGCGACGTCGATTTACTCACAGCGTTGTCCAAGTCCTACAATGTTCCCACGGTGAAACTCGGTGTCGGTGTCGGTGTGGAGACCGTTGTCGATACCTTGCACCGGCTGGGGATTGAATCGAATATAAACCCGTTCCCGTCGTTATTGCTCGGTGCGGCGGAATTGTCGCCACTGGAAATGACCCAGATGTATCAAACCCTGGCAGCGGGTGGTTTTCGCGCGCCCATGCGTTCCATACTTTCCGTTTTAAGCAGCCGCAACGAGCCGTTGTCGCGTTACGCTCTATCGGTGCAACAGACCGTCGATCCCGCACCGGCTTATCTGATTGCGTATGCCCTGCAGCAGGTCGTGCGCACCGGGACGGCCAAGAGTTTGAATACGCGTTTTGCTCCCGAGTTAGGTTTGGCCGGAAAGACCGGTACGACGGATGGTTACCGTGATAGTTGGTTCGCGGGTTTTTCCGGTAACTACGTGGCTGTCGTTTGGATTGGGCGCGATGACAATAAGCCGGTGGGTTTAAGCGGCGCCTCCGGCGCACTGCAGGTTTGGGCGAACATGATGGCGCGCGTGGATTTGCAACCGTTGAATTTGATTCAGCCTTTAGATGTCGAATGGGTAGACATCGACCGCCAAACCGGTTTGCTGGCTGATCGTGGCTGTGAAAACGTGACCAACATGCCTTTTGTGCAGGGCACAACACCACAGGAGTTATCACCCTGTGCCGGTGGTTTGGCGAGTCTGGATAATATTAAACTGCCTAGATTGGATAGACCCATCGAACGCAGCGACATCAAGCGTTGGTTTAAAAATTTATTTAAAGGAAAATCCAATCGTTCCAGTTCAAGGCAGAATAATCAAAAACGCAGAATAGAGGATCGCAAGTAATCAAACGGATTCAAATTATGAATAAAAACTTCAAACGCTTTACCCTGGCATTGCTGGTGCTGGCACTCACCAGCTGCGCAGCGCCGCTACGGATCCCGACGGATGACGGCCCGATTGTCTACGACTCTAACCCCGCAGTTGTGGCGTTGCTTTCAGACGCCGAACGTGAGACTGGCGCCGGCGACCTGGATCGAGCCGCAGCGGCGTTGGAACGCGCGTTGAGTATTGACCCCGGCGATGCTATGGCCTGGCATCGGCTGGCTAAATTGCGCATGCAGCAAGGAGCGATTAACCAGGCGATAAGCCTCGCTAACAAATCGAGCCAGCTTGCAAACGATACGCCGGCTTTGCGACGGGCAAACTGGCGATTGATTGCCGAAGCGTATGATGAAAAAGGCGACATCGCCAAGGCCCGACAGGCGAGAGAAAGGTCGGTGAGTGATTAGTTTTATGTTTTACCCAGTGGAATGTGTTTCTCCATCTGCCAAGTAATAATCTGAACTCTGACTTTCGGAGAATGCCAAGGGTTTATCGATTGTTGTAACAGGCGCGCCTCACGGCGATAATTTGGTTATCCTTGTGCGAGTGACTATCGCGGCGAGAGCGCCACTCCCACAAGATTATTTAAACTCATTCTTCTACCACAGAGGTGAAATAATTTCTTTCTCCTCGTATTCAAGCAAACCGACGTGTAACCAGCAGGGCGGAACACGTTCCGCCGAATGAAGATATAACGTAGAATCGCGCGTTTCCGTAATAACCCGCGCCCAGCGCATCCCAAACTAAAACACAATCAATGCAAGACCAGTATCAGCCCGGGCAAATCGAACCAGCAGTTCAGCAATATTGGAACGAACAAAATAGCTTTCGCGTGACGGAAGACCCGTCGCGGGAGAAATACTATTGCCTGTCTATGTTCCCTTACCCGTCCGGGCGTTTGCACATGGGGCATGTGCGTAATTACACCATCGGTGACGTCATTAGCCGTCATCAGCGCATGCTGGGTAAAAATGTCTTGCAGCCGATGGGTTGGGATGCATTCGGTTTACCGGCTGAAAACGCCGCCATCGATAACAAAGTGCCGCCGGCCAAATGGACTTACGACAATATCGAGTACATGAAAAGCCAGCTCAAACGTCTGGGTTTTTCCTATGACTGGGAACGCGAGCTGGCGACTTGCAAACCGGATTATTACCGCTGGGAGCAATGGCTGTTCACCCGTCTGTTTGAGAAAGGCATTGCCTACAAGGAATTGGCCGAGGTCAATTGGGATCCGGTGGAGCAGACGGTTTTGGCCAATGAGCAGGTAATCGATGGACGTGGCTGGCGTTCGAACGCACCGGTGGAAAAACGAAAAATACCGCATTGGTTTCTGCGCATCACTGACTATGCCGAGGAATTACTCGCCTGTCTGAACAATCTCGAAGGGTGGCCGGAGTCGGTTAAAAAAATGCAGCAAGACTGGATCGGCCGCTCCGAAGGTTTGGAAGTGGATTTTGCCTTGGTCGACCCATCGTTAAACAATGGAAACCCCTTGCGCATTTTTACCACCCGTCCGGACACGATTTTTGGTGCGACATTTATGGCGGTGGCGGCGGATCATCCGCTCGCGTTAGCGGTTGCCCAAGCTGACGGGGAAATCGCCGGGTTTCTGGCCGAGTGCCGACAACAAGGCACCAGCGAAGTAGAAATGCAAGCCGTTGAAAAACGCGGCATGCGTCTGGGTGTCGATGCGGTTAATCCACTC
The DNA here is from genome assembly GCA_965216365.1 of Arenicellales bacterium. Classification (GTDB taxonomy): domain Bacteria; phylum Pseudomonadota; class Gammaproteobacteria; order Arenicellales; family CBDCFT01; genus CBDCFT01. Next base: position 188,030 of record CBDCFT010000013.1, read on the forward strand.
AACGGCGAACACATTCCGATTTTTGCCGCTAACTTTGTGCTTATGAGTTACGGCACCGGCGCCATAATGGCGGTGCCGGCCCACGACGAGCGCGATCACGAGTTTGCGGTGAAATACGATTTGCCCATTCGCCAGGTTATCGCTCCTGCCAAGGGCGATGAAATCGACGTGCAGGTTGAATCCTGGACATCAAAAGAAGATCTGGTCACGGTGAATTCCGGTGAGTTCTCCGGTTTGCCATTCAAAGAAGCATTTGATCGTATTGCCGATTTTGTCGAATCGAAAAACATCGGTAAGCGCACAGTGAATTTTCGTTTACGCGATTGGGGGGTCTCACGTCAGCGCTACTGGGGTTGTCCGGTGCCGATGATTGAGAGTTCGAGCAAGGGTACCGTGGCCGTGCCGGAAAATGAATTGCCGGTGGTGTTACCGGAAGATGTCACCGTGCAAGGTGGTGGTTCGCCGTTAAAACAAATCCCGGAATTTGTAAATACGACATGTCCTGAAACGGGCGAACCGGCGCAACGCGATACCGATACCTTTGATACTTTCGTCGAATCGTCCTGGTATTACGCGCGTTATGCATGTCCGGACAACGACGCAGCCATGCTGGATGAGCGCGCAAACTACTGGTTGCCGGTAGATCAATATATCGGCGGGATTGAACACGCCATTTTGCATTTGTTGTATGCGCGTTTCTTTCACAAGTTGATGCGTGATGAAAAACTGATTGATTCGGACGAACCGTTCACGAATTTGCTCACACAGGGCATGGTGCTGGCGGAGACATTTTCGCGCGAGGGAAACGACGGCAAGAAAGTCTACTACGCACCGGATGAAGTGGAAATTGAACGTGACGCCCAGGGTCGTATCAGCGGTGGGCGATTAAAGTCAGATGGGCAGCCGGTCGATATCGGGCGCCTGGAGAGCATGTCCAAGTCAAAAAAGAACGGTGTCGATCCACAGGACCTGATCGACAAATATGGAGCCGACACGGTGCGTTTGTTTACGATGTTTGCCGCGCCACCGGAACATACTTTGGAATGGAACGATGACGCCGTCGCCGGCGCCCATCGATTTTTACGCCGTCTCTGGCAGTTGGTTTACAGTCATCGTGATCGGTTAGTGACGCTGACATCGCTGCTTGCGCAGGGCGGTATTAATTTTTCCAATGCCGATGCCGACGTACGCGAATTGCGCACGAAAACCCATAGCACTTTGCAGCGCATCAATCGCGACTATGAACGATTTCAGTTCAACACCGTAATCGCCGCGTGCATGGAGCTGGTCAACGCCTTGTACGATTTTGATTCAGGCGATGCGCCGCAAAATGCTGCTCATGACTTGCGTGGAGCGGCACTGGCCGAGACGGTCAGCATGATTTTGAAGGCACTTGGGCCTGTCGTGCCGCATATCGGGCATGTGTTGTGGCGCGAGCTTGGCAACGACGGCCCGTTGATCGATGTGCCCTGGCCGACTGTGGACAGTCAAGCTCTGGTGCGCGATACGATTAAACTCGTGGTGCAGGTCAACGGTAAGCTGCGTGGCCACGTGGAAGTTGCAGCGGATGCTGATCAGGATGCTGTATTGGCGGAAGCGTTGCAGGATGAGGGCATTTTGCGGCATGTGGGCGACGCGGACGCTATTCGCAAGGTGATATTTGTGCCAGGGCGTTTAATCAATATAGTGGTTTAGGCGCATAAGCGGCGTATAATTCACCATCGAAGCTTAACCAACCAATCTTATCCAGGAATTGTAAATGCAATTGCGTCTGATTATTGTTCTACTTATCACGCTTGGCTTGATGCAGGCTTGTGGTTTCCACCTACGCGGCAAAATCGATTTGCCCGAGCGTCTTACTTCGTTTTATGTCGAGGGTAAAGATCCGGAGCTGGTTGCCGAATTGCAGGATGCCCTGGAGTTCAGTGGTGCGGAAATTCTGGACAGTGAGGAGGGCGCAACCGCGGTGCTGGAAATAACCAATATTGCTTTTCTGCGCGAAGTGCGCTCGGTAGACGAGCGCGGTTTGGCGACCAGTTATAATCTTAAATACCGCGTTCGCTTTAAGATTGACGAGAATAACGGCGATGAGTTGCTAAAAGAATCCACGATTACATTGTCGCGTTTTTTGAGTTTCGACAGCACCCAGATACTGCAGGCGGAGGAAGAGCAGGAGTTCCTGCGCGAGGATATGCAACGCGACATGGTGCAACGCATTATGCAACGCCTTGCTACAATCGCGTCTGCGCAACCGTTGCGAAAGGTTATCGCGGCGTAATTCACCACGGTCATTAAAAGGACTGCGTGGCGCGTATTCCCTCCACTGCAATCGGGTCTCAACTGAAGAGAAAACTCGAATCGCTGTACCTGGTCTTCGGTCAGGAAACGCTCTTGGTCGAAGAAAGTGTCGATGCGATTCGCGTCGCGGCGCGTGAACAAGGCATTCACGAGCGCATACGTTTAACCGTCGAGAGCGGATTCGATTGGTCGGTGTTGCGTGAGCATTCTCAATCCATGTCATTGTTCGGCGGCAGTCGTTTGATTGAACTGCGTATGCCGACGGGCAAGCCCGGCGACAAGGGCCGTGATGCGATCCTGGATTACATCGAATCGCAGTCACCGGATACCGTGCTAGTCATTGTAGCCGGTAAAATCGATAAAGCCGGTCAACGTACTAAGTGGTTTAAACAAGTCGAGTCCAACGGCGTTGCCATTGAAACCCAGGCGGTGAGACCCGAACAACTACCTGCATGGGTTGAGCAACGATTACAACGCGCGCAAATTAACTATGATCGCGACGTCGTTCTACCGCTGTGCCGGTTTATTGAAGGAAACTTGCTGGCCGCCGCGCAGGAAATAGAGAAATTAAAACTACTGCTGGGCGAAAATAAATTAACAGCAAGTGACCTGGAAAAAACCGTGGCGGATCAGGCGCGTTATAACGTTTACGGCTTTGTTGATGCTTGTCTGGCGGGCAACGCGACGCGGAGTCTGCGTATGTTGCGTGGTTTAAAAGGCGAGGCGACCGAACCTGCGCTTGTACTGTGGGCATTGGCGCGCGATACTCGAACCATGACCCGCATTGCTGGTGAGTTGCGATCTGGTAAAGCGAAAGCGGCTGTGTTCAAGGCGAACCAGATTTGGTCCAGCCGCGCCGGTTTGGTCGATCGTGCCTTACAGCGGTTGAGTTTGCCGCAGTGGCGCTCGGTGTTGCAACGTGTCGCGTTGGCGGATCGTGTGATGAAAGGTCGTGCGAGTGGTGATATTTGGCATCAGTTTGAAAACATTGCGTTGGCCATTTGTGGAATCAAAACATTAGCGCCTGACAATCAATCATAAATATTGAGTTACAGACAACTATATTAAAGGGTAGAGCGATGTCAGCTCAGTTAAAAGAAAATATAGATAACACTATCGACCTCAAGGTATATGTGGAGCAGATTGGGCGTGATGCTCGCGCGGCCTCGCGACAGATTGCGAAGTCCAGCACAGCGATGAAAAACACCGCGCTGGAAGCGATTGCCGATCAAATCATGCTAGCCGAAGAAAATATCCTCGACGCTAACGCGCAAGACATGATGGCAGCGAAAAATAATAAGTTGTCCAGTGCTTTGCTGGATCGTTTGGAATTAAACGCCGAACGCGTCGCGACCATGGCGGAAGGTTTGCGTCAGATTGCGCGCCTGCCGGATCCGGTGGGTGCGATCTCCGATCTGGTGTATCGCCCTTCCGGTATTCAAGTAGGCAAAATGCGCGTGCCCCTCGGCGTGATCGGTATTATTTACGAGTCACGTCCGAACGTAACCGCCGACGCTGCGGCCCTGTGTTTGAAATCGGGCAATGCGACAATCTTGCGTGGCGGTAGCGAGGCGATAAATTCCAATCTCGCTATTGCCGATTGCATCAAACAAGGACTGAAAAAAGCCGGTTTGCCCGCGACTGCGGTGCAGGTGCTGGAGATTACAGACCGTGAGGCGGTCGGTGAGTTGTTGCATATGCCGCAATACGTCGACATTATTGTTCCGCGTGGCGGAAAGAGTCTGATCGAGCGTATCAGCGCCGATTCCCAGGTGCCGGTAATCAAACATCTGGAAGGTCTGTGCCATATCTATATTGACGACGATGCCGATGTGCAAAATGCGATCGACGTTGCATACAACGCCAAGACACGGCGTTATGGTATTTGCGGTTCCATGGAAACATTGCTGGTGGCTGAGTCCATCGCGCCAAAAGTTTTACCCACTCTGACACGAATGTATCTGGACAAAGGGGTCGAGTTGCGTGGTTGCGAAAAATCCCGCGCGTTGATTGAACAGATAACTCCCGCTACCGAAGACGATTGGTATACCGAATACCTCGGGCCGATCTTGTCGATCAAGATAGTCGATGGTCTGGATGAGGCGATTCGCCACATCGAAACTTATGGGTCGCAACACACAGACGCCATCATTACCGAGAATCTTGCGCATAGCCGCCGCTTTATTACCGAAGTGGATTCAAGTTCGGTCATGGTCAATGCGTCGACCCAGTTTGCCGACGGTTTTGAATACGGCCTGGGTGCGGAAATCGGCATCAGCACGAATAAATTGCATGTGCGTGGCCCGGTCGGGTTGGAAGGACTGACCTGTCAAAAGTATGTCGTATTCGGTGACGGTACCATCCGGCCCTGAGTTGTTTGTATTTCGTTTTTATGCCGATCGGGGTTAACACCGGGCATGCGTCCGGTTGTGGGAGCGGCGCCCACGTCGCGATCGGTCAAACAACACCCGGATTTTAATGCGATTGATCGGAATCTTCGGCGGCACCTTCGATCCTATTCACTACGGCCATTTGCGAACTGTTGCCCAAGTTAATCAGCGCATCCGGTTTGACGAGGTTTTATTCATTCCATCCGCCGTACCGCCGCATCGCGACGCGCCACAAGCAATGGTGGAACAACGCGTGCAAATGTTGCAACTGGCGTTAGAAGAGTATCCAGAGTTTGAAATTGATCAACGCGAGTTACATCGCACCGGACCGTCGTACACCGTCGACACGCTGCAATCTTTGCACGAGGACTTCCCAGAAAGCGCATTGTGTTTGATTATCGGCATGGATGCGTTTTTAAATTTAAATACCTGGCATCGTTGGCCAGATATCTGCGACCTCACGCATATCGTCGTGATGCAACGACCGGGTTGGAATTCGAATAAACAGTTTCCGGACTGGTGTTGGCAATCGGAGTTCGAAAGTCTTGCAGCATTACAAGTTAAAGAGGCAGGCGTAATTTGTATGTGCGAAGTCGACCCTGTCGATATTTCCGCAAGTGCAATTCGCCGGGATTTAAAACAAGGAAAAGAAATTGCCGGGAGCTTACCCGCGCCGGTACGTGATTACATTTTAGAAAACAAGTTATATCAATGACAGAGACAAATTCAGAATTAGACAAAACTATCAACGATATGCGCGACACCATAGTCGGCGCGCTGGACGAGGCCAAGGGCAAAGATATTCAGGCATTCGATGTGCGTGATATGACCGATGTCACCGACTACATGATTGTCGCCAGCGGTACCTCCGACCGGCACGTAAAAGCGTTGGCCGGTCAACTCATCGACGCCATGCGGGAAAATGGTCACCGGCCGATAGGCGTAGAAGGCGAAGACGCCGCCGATTGGATCCTCATCGACTTTGGCGACGTCGTTGCCCATGTTATGCGTGAACAGACCCGCGAGTTTTACGACCTCGAAGGTCTATGGAGCGAACAAGTGCGTGACCTGGTCAAGGCGCAGCGTGAAGGGCGGTTGGAATAATCAATTCCACGGTTTGTTATAACTTTATGGCTCACGTACACGAATCAATGACTACATTAAGAATAGCAGGTGACGATCTAATTTCATCTGAGATTTCTCAGTTGCTTTGCTGTAAACCCACTGGAGAACAAATAAAGGGTCAAGTTTTCAAAAATAGTCGGAATGGCAAGGAACGAATTGCGAAAACAGGCATGTGGCGGTTGGATGCAACAATGACTCTACCCGAGGTGATAGATCGTCAAATTTTAGGGATTTTGGACAAACTTAATCGAGATATTGCTGTATGGGGCCAATTATCAAAAAAGTATGAGATTGATTTGTCTTGTGGATTTTTTATGGAGCAAACAAACGAGGGTGTAATTGTTTCATCCGATTCTATTCGGGAATTGGGAAAACGAGGTATCGGTTTAAGTATCGACATCTATGCTCCACTAAATGATGGCGCGTAGTCACTGAATCATATTGATTCGCTTTACTTTGATAGCCATCGGCACCCGCATGCCAGGATGGGTCAACGAAGCGTTTGCCGAGTACGCGAAACGCGTGCGTGATAATTGTGAATTTAAACTGATTGAAGTTCCAGCGGGGAAACGCAGCAAGAATGCGGATGTAAAACGCATTGCCCGTGATGAAGGTCAAAAATTATTAGCTGCGGTTCCTTCCAACTCCCTCATTATTGCTTTGGAACGAAACGGCAAATCTATCGACACGCAAACCCTGAGCAATAAAATACAGGAATGGATGAGCGACGGTGTTAACGCATCATTATTGGTAGGCGGGCCGGAAGGCTTGTCGCCGGAAGTATTGCAAGCTGCCGATGAAACCTGGTCGTTGTCGGCCATGACATTCGCCCATCCCGTCGTGCGTGTGATGCTGGCGGAGCAGGTCTATCGCGCGTGGAGCATCGTTCAGGGTTTGCCCTATCATCGTGCCGGTTGACGATTTTCACACTTACCTGGCGTCAAAATCGCCTCGACGTCAGGAATTGCTACAGCAAATTGGCGTGCGATTTAAATTGGTGGATGCTGATGTCGATGAATCCGCTTTTCCAATGCAGAACCCCGGTGAATATGTGTTGACACTGGCACGGGCGAAAGCGGCGGCGGGTTACGCAAGTCTGTCTAATAGTAGTATGCCTTTCAATCCAATACTCGGTGCAGACACCTGTGTTGTTATCGATAACGAAATTCTCGGCAAACCTGTTGATAAAGACGATGCGTTGCGCATGCTGGCGCGTTTATCGGGTGCAACCCACCGTGTTTATACCGGCATTGCGTTGTATCATGCCGGCGAGATGAATACACGAATCAGCGCAAGTAGCGTGACCTTCGCGAAGTTACGACCGGAACAAATCGAGAATTACTGGGTCAGCGGCGAGCCTATAGATAAAGCCGGAGCGTATGCCATACAGGGTCGTGCGGCGGCATTTGTCACACACATGAGCGGCAGCTATTCGGGCGTTGTCGGTTTGCCGTTGTACGAAACGGTGCAACTGTTGACTGAAGCGGGCGTAGAAATATGAGTGAAGAATTACTCATTAATGTGACACCGCAGGAAACCCGGGTCGGCGTGGTCGAGAATGGCGTGCTGCAGGAATTGCATATTGAACGCACACGTAACCGTGGCATTGTCGGAAACATTTATAAAGGAAAGGTCGTACGCGTGTTGCCGGGTATGCAGGCTGCGTTTATTGATATCAATCTCGAACGCACGGCTTTTTTGCATGCAACCGACATAATGCCAACGGGTTTGCGCGAAGAGCGTAGCGAAAAAGAAACAATGGAGCCACCACCTATCTCGGGACTGTTGCGCGAAGGTCAGGAAATCGTGGTGCAGGCGGTCAAGGATCCAATCAATTCAAAAGGCGCGCGTCTGACGACACAAATTACCATTCCCGCGCGTAATCTGGTTTACCTGCCCAACTCCGATCATATCGGTGTGTCGCAAAAAATTCAGGACGAGCAGGAACGCGAACGACTCAAGGACTTCGTCGGTGAAGCCTTGCAAGACATGGATTATTCCGGTGGTTTTATAATTCGCACGGCGGCGGAATCCGCTACGCTGGAAGAAATCAAATCCGATGTCACTTTCCTGCTCAAATTGTGGGGCAAGATAAAAACGAAATCGGACAGCGCCAAACCCGGCGACTTGTTGCACGAGGACCTTGCCCTCGCCATGCGCACTATTCGGGATCTGGTACGGGTCAATTCAGAAAAAATCCGTATCGATTCGCGCGAAACTTTTGATAAAGCGAAAGCATTTGCCAACGAACTCATACCGGAAGTCGCGTCGCATATCGAACACTATCCCGGCGAACGGCCGATTTTTGATTTGTATTCGGTGGAAGATGAAATTCAACGTGCGTTGGAGAATCACGTGCTGTTAAAGTCAGGCGGTTATCTGGTCATCGATCAGACCGAAGCGATGACTACCGTCGATGTGAATACCGGGGCTTACGTTGGGCGGCGTAACCTGGAAGAAACCCTGTTTAAAACCAATCTCGAAGCGGCTCAGGCCATCGCCCGGCAACTGCGTTTGCGCAATATTGGCGGCATTATCATTATCGATTTTATCGATATGGAAAACGCCGAGCATCGCCGTCTGGTTATGCGCGCGCTGGACAAAGCGCTGGCTAAAGACCGCACCAAGACGTTTATCTCTGACACCGACATGTCGAATCTTGGTCTTGTAGAAATCACGCGCAAACGCACGCGGGAAAGTCTTGAACACATGCTGACTGAGCAATGCCGGGTGTGTGGCGGGCGCGGTGTGCAAAAAACTGCGCAAACGGTGTGTTACGAAATCTTTCGTGAAATACTGCGTGAGGCGCGGCAGTTTGATGCCAGCGAATTTGTTGTCCTGGCCTCGCAAGTCGTGGTGGATTTATTACTCGAGGACGAATCCTCTAGCCTGGCCGATTTACAGGATTTCATCGGCAAGCCCATTCGCTTGCAGGTTGAAACCATGTATCACCAGGAACTTTATGATGTGGTTTTGACCTAATCGCCATAGCTTTTTTCGCCTAGATCATTGATTTCTTATTCGAGTAAATATATATTATATATATATCAACATTAAGAGAAATTCAATTTATGGCGACAAAACAACTCACCCAGGTGTATCTGGATGCTGATCAAAAACACGCGCTGCAAGAACGCGCAAAAACCAAGGGCACAAAAGTGGCGGAAGAAATCCGTAATGCCGTGGATGCGTATCTTTCTGGTATTACTCCGCAAGAACTGGAGTTACTGGATGCGGCGAGTCGCCAAGCAGAGCAGGAAATCAAGGCCATGCAGGATTTACTGGATGCCTCTACCAAACGCCTCGACTCTATTTTTGATGAAGCCGCGAAATTGAAACGAGCAGCATCATGAGTGCGATAACGAAGGTTTTGGAACGGCTATCCGGTATCGCCATTGTGCGTGAGCGATTGCATGACACCACCCAACGAATTGACAAGTTAGCCGAATGGGTGCTCGATCACGAGAAAAGATTAATTGCTATGGAGATGACACAACCTAAACTGCCAGCACCGAAGACGCGAAAGAAGAAATAATGTTGTGATCCGAGTAAGTTCGTTCCACTCGTTTAACCTCTAAATAAAACCGACCTGGGCATCATCCCAGTTTAAACACGCGACATGGCCAAGCTCGTTGTTATTCAAATGAATTCCGCGCCGTCCGTGGAAGAAAACCTGTTGACTGCAAAAAAATTATTGCAAGAAGCGGCACAAGCGGGTGCGGCACTCGCAGTGTTACCGGAAAACTTTTGTCTCATGCCGGTGAATGATGCCGATCGTTTAGCCGCAGCGGAAGATGATGAGGGCGGAGCAATTCAGGAGTTTTTGTCCAATACCGCACGCGAACAAGGCATTTTTGTCATTGGCGGCACGATTCCTATTCGATCAACTGTCAAAGACAAAGTCCGCAGCGCGTGTCTTGTGTACAACAGCGACGGTGAGCGTATCGCTCGTTACGACAAAATTCATTTATTCGATGTTGAATTAAAAAATGGCGAGTCCTATCGTGAATCAGATAATTTTGATGCGGGCCATGATTTAAAAGTCGTCAACACACCGGTCGGGCGGGTAGGACTCAGCATCTGTTATGATGTGCGTTTTCCGGAGATGTACCGGCGTCTACTCGACATGGGCGCGGAGGTATTTGTTATTCCATCGGCTTTTACGGCAAACACCGGGCGAGCGCATTGGGAACTACTATTGCGTGGTCGCGCGGTGGAGAACCTAGCCTTTGTCGCGGCACCCGCCCAGGTCGGTGAGCATGCTAACGGCCGCAGCACCTATGGCGACAGTATGATTATCGATCCCTGGGGCAACATACTAGCGCGCCGGACAAAAGCCGATGCAGGAGTGGTTGTTGCTGATATTGATTTGACTCAAATGCAGCAAACACGGGAACGATTTCCGGTGTTATCCCATCGTCGTTTTGGAACAGATGGGAAACAAGAGATGACTAGAGATTGAATCAAGAACGCAAACGTAACAACTGACAATGAATGAATTAATAGAAACCGCACGCGAGACATTGCTGGAACCGGCAGGACTCGGCGACGCGGAATTGGATCGGCTCATGGGACATATCATGACCGGTCAGGTGAACTATGCCGATTTGTATTTTCAGTACACGCGGCATGAGGCGTGGTCGCTGGAAGAGGGCAAAGTTAAATCCGGCAGTCACAGCATCGATCAAGGTGTAGGGATCCGTGCAGTGACTGGCGAAAAAAGCGGTCTAGCCTATTCCGACGAATTCCAATTACCCGCTTTGACCGATGCCGCCAAAGCCGCTCGTGCCATCGCGCGACACAGTGTGGATGAGAACAAAGGGCAGGCCATCGCCTGGAACCGCAGTGATTCGAAGCAGTTGTACGCACCGCTCGATCCGCTGGCGACATTATCCGAACAAGATAAAATCGGTTTACTCGAACAAGTCGATGCCGAAGCGCGCAAACAGGACCCGCGGGTTAAAGAAGTGTTTGCGAGTCTGGCTGGCTCGCATGAAGTCGTATTGATCGCGCGCAGCGACGGTGTTATGGCTGCCGATGTGCGGCCGTTAGTGCGATTGAATGTCAGTATCATCGCCGAACAAAACGGTCGCCGCGAACAAGGCTCCAGCGGTGGCGGCGGGCGAGTTGCTTATCAATACTTTGCCGATGAAGAACGCGCTCTCGAACACGCGCGAGAAGCCGTGCGCCAGGCTCTGGTGAATCTCGAAGCGATTGATTCACCTGCCGGCACGATGACCGTCGTGCTGGGTCCAGGCTGGCCGGGAATCCTGTTACACGAAGCTATCGGGCATGGTCTCGAAGGCGATTTCAATCGTAAAGGCACGTCGGCATTTGCCGGGCGCATTGGCGAGAAAGTCGCCTCCGATCAATGTACCGTAGTTGACGATGGCACTATTGTCGACCGGCGTGGTTCCTTGACTGTCGACGATGAAGGTACGCCAACACAGAACACGGTGCTTATCGAAAACGGAATCCTCAAAGGCTACATGCAGGACACCATGAATGCGCGTTTGATGGATACCGCACCGACCGGTAACGGCCGGCGCGAATCCTTTGCGCATCTGCCCATGCCGCGCATGACCAACACTTACATGTTAAACGGCGAACATGATCCGGACGAAATATTGCAGTCTGTCGATAAAGGTTTATATGCGGTTAATTTTGGTGGCGGACAAGTCGATATCACCTCGGGTAAATTCGTTTTCTCCGCTAGCGAAGCGTATTTGATTGAGAACGGCAAGGTTACGCAACCGGTCAAGGGCGCCACGCTCATCGGTAACGGTCCTGACGTGTTAACCCGCGTCGCGATGGTGGGTAACGATCTGAAACTCGACAGCGGCGTGGGTACCTGCGGTAAGGAAGGTCAGAGTGTCCCGGTCGGGGTTGGCCAGCCGACGATGCGCATAGACGGACTCACAGTCGGCGGTGTCGAAGTCACTTAAAAATGAACAGTCATTCGAATTCTGCGATGGCTAATGTAAAGCAAAGCCATCAACCTTTAGCGGACATTGCGCAAATGGTGATCGACGAGGCAAAACATCAGGGTGCGAGTGCCAGCGAGTCCACTATCAGTCGCGCGCAAGGGTTGTCTATAACAGTGCGCATGGGCGAAGTTGAAACCGTCGAACGTCATCGCGACAAAAGTCTCGTGGTGAGTGTTTATTTCGGTTATCGCACGGGTTCGGCCAGCACATCGGACTTTGATCATGCTGCTATCAAGGACACCGTGCGCGCCGCATGCAGTATTGCCAAGTACACCGCGGAAGACGAGTGCAACGGCCTGGCTGACGCCGACCGATTGGCGACGGAATTTCCCGATCTTGATTTATATCATCCCTGGGCGCTGGACGTTGACCAGGCCATCGAACGGGCGAGCGAATGCGAAGCCACCGCACGTGATGCTGACTCCCGCATAACCAACTCCGAAGGCGCGAGTGTGTCCACACAAGAAAGCCTTGAAGTGTATGCCAACTCAAATGGCTTCATGGGTAGTATGGAGGCGACGCGTCACGGCAGTAGTTGCGCCGTTGTCGGCGAAACAAAAGAGGGTATGCAACGCGATTATTGGTATACCTCATCACGTGATGTTGCTGATCTCGAAAGCGCAAAAGCTGTGGGTGAGAAAGCGGCTGAACGCACGCTGCGCCGGCTCGATGCCCGGCAACTAAAGACCTGTCAGGCGCCGGTCATTTACGAAGCTCCTATCGCCAGCAGTATCTTGTCGCATTGTGTCAGCGCGATTCGCGGCAGCAGTCTGTATCGAAACGCCTCGTTTTTGCTAGATCATTTAGGCAAGCAGATTTTCCCCTACTGGGGGCACATCCACGAACAACCTTTGTTGCCCAAGGCCATGGGCAGCAGCGCCTACGACAACGAAGGCGTCGCCACCCAGACGCGAGACATTGTCAAAGACGGTATTTTGCAAGGCTACGTGCTGGATTCCTATTCGGCGCGCAAACTCGATATGCAAACTACGGGCAATGCTGGCGGCGTGCATAATCTGACCATCGATCCGGGCAACAAGGGTTTGCCGGAGCTATGCAAAGCAATGGACAAAGGCCTATTGGTGAGCGAACTGATCGGTTTTGGCGTCAACAACCTGACCGGCGACTACTCCCGCGGCGCAGCGGGTTTTTGGGTTGAAAACGGGGAAATCCAGTATCCCGTGGAGGAAATCACCATCGCCGGCAACCTCAAGGATATGTTTATGAATATTGCCGAAGTGGGCGCGGATGTAGACACTCGAGGTAACGTACGCACGGGCTCCATATTGATCGAAAATTTAACTATCGCAGGGGAATAGCGGACGGTAAACCGCTATAATAAAGCATTGATTTAGCACGAATAAGCCCCCACAAAGATGGGGGCTTCATTTTTTAAGAGGTTTTACATATGCCAATTTACGAGTATCTGTGCGGGGCATGCGAGCACGAGCTTGAAGTGTTGCAAAAGATTTCCGAAGAGCCGCTGGTGTTTTGCCCGGAATGCGGCGAAAAAACACTCAAAAAGCAGATTTCCAAGGCCGCCTTCCGTTTGAAAGGAACCGGCTGGTACGAAACGGATTTTAAACACGGTGACAAGAAAAAATCGGCTGACAGCAAAAACTCCGGCAAAGATACCGGCAAGGACAGCAAGAGCGATGCCGGCCAGAGTAAATCCGACAAGGGCAAACCTGCAGATTCCAGCGACAGCAAGTCTTCCGGTAGTAAGGATTCGTCCAGCAAATCGACCAGCGAGAGTAAATCCGGTTCCGCCAGCAGCGCGGCATAGTGCCCATAGCATAGAAACTGTCGCAAAATCCCGCAGGTCTATTTCGATAACTTATTGAGTACGGGGGTCAAGACTTAAGCTGGTACACTGCGCGATTTGATATTTCACCCCGCCCGGCACTAACGCGCGGTTGAGGCGGGTAACTTTATTGCAGAAAATTTTGTCATTCATGCGAACACATTATTGCGGCGCCGTTGATGAAACACTCATCGGCGAGACGGTAGAGATTTGCGGTTGGGTACATCATCACCGCGATCATGGCGGTGTTATTTTTATCGATTTGCGTGACCGTAAAGGTATCGCGCAAGTAGTGGCAGACCCCGAAGCGAAAGATGCGTTTGCGGTCGCCGAAGGCGTGCGCAACGAGTTTGTGCTGGCTGTGCGCGGCGTTGTGCGGCGCCGCCCCGAGGGTACTGAAAATAACGATCTGGCGACCGGCCAGATCGAAATCGCTGCGGACAGTATCGAAGTTCTGAACAAAGCCGACCCATTGCCGTTTCAGTTGGATGACGCCGATGTTGGCGAGGCGGTACGGTTAAAACACCGTTATCTCGATTTGCGTGGCGAAGCTATGCAACACACCTTGCGTATGCGTCATCAAATTGTTCGCAACATTCGTGCGTACCTGGACGGCGAGGACTTCGTCGAAATGGAAACGCCGATTCTGACGCGTTCGACACCGGAAGGCGCGCGCGATTACCTGGTACCCAGCCGTACCCATGGTGGGCAATTTTTTGCCTTGCCGCAGTCGCCCCAATTGTTCAAACAATTGCTCATGGTGTCGGGTTTCGAGCGTTACTACCAAATCGCCCGTTGTTTTCGCGACGAAGACTTGCGCGCTGACCGTCAGCCGGAATTTACCCAGCTCGACGTCGAGATGTCGTTCGTCGATGAACGCGTTGTGATGCGACTGATGGAAGCCATGATTCGCGTTTTGTTCAAACAAGTTTTAGATGTGGAATTACCCGACCCCATGCCGCAAATGACTTATGCTGACGCGGTGTCACGTTTTGGCACGGACCGGCCGGACTTGCGCAATCCGCTGGAACTGACCGAAGTCACCGACCTCATGCCTGACGTGGAGTTTAAGGTGTTTTCGGCACCGGCAAAACAAGCGGATGGCCGGGTGGCGGCCCTGCGCGTGCCGGGTGGTGGCGAGTTAACTCGTCAACAGATCGATCAATACACCGAGTTCGTCAAGCTTTTTGGCGCCAAGGGTTTAGCGTATATCAAGGTGAATGATATCGGCAAAGGACTTGAAGGACTGCAATCGCCGATTGTTAAGTTTTTACCCGCCGAAGTCGCGCAAGCGATACTCCAGCGCACCGACGCAGCCAGCGGCGATCTGATTTTCTTCGGCGCAGACACGGCCAGTGTGGTGAACCAGTGTTTGAGCGAGTTGCGTGATCGTATCGGTGCGGATATGAATCTGTTGGAAGCCGGTTGGCGCCCGCTGTGGGTGATCGACTTTCCGTTGGTCGAATACGACAAAGAGGCGAATCGCTGGCAGGCATTGCATCATCCGTTTACGGCGCCGAAACCCGAGCATGTCGATTTGTTGGAATCCGATCCCGGTGCGGTGTTATCGCGTGCTTACGACATGGTATTAAACGGTTCCGAAATCGGCGGCGGCTCAATTCGTATTCACAATACCGATATTCAACAACGTGTTTTGAACATGCTGGGTATTGATGATGACGAGGCCAACGCCAAGTTTGGATTCCTGCTGGACGCGTTAAAATACGGTGCGCCCCCGCACGGTGGTATCGCATTCGGCATCGACCGGCTTTGCGCCATGATGAGTGGCGCGGAATCCATTCGCGATGTCATTGCGTTCCCGAAAACACAGAAGGCGTCGTGCCTGCTTACCGAAGCGCCTAACAATGTCAGCGAAACCCAGTTACGCGACCTGGGGTTGCGCCTGCGTAAACCTCCGGCGACCACAGCAGAATAATTGAGCGCGTCACTGCGTTTATACAAACGACCACAATCAGTCCTGATTGTGGTGCACACCACTGAGGGTCAGTTTTTGTTATTGGAGCGCACTGGCGTGGTGTTCTGGCAATCGGTTACCGGCAGTTTGCGTTGGCCCGACGAGACTCCTGCCCAGGCCGCTGAGCGTGAACTGGTCGAGGAGACCGGCATCACCGATATGACTGGCTTGCGTGATTGGAAAAAGACTTTCGAATTTTCCATATTGCCGGAATACCGGGTGCGTTATGCGCCGGGTGTCGAGATCAATACCGAACATTTATTTTCTCTTGAACTATCTCAAACGATTAACATCACAATTAATTCAAACGAACATTCGCGCTATATCTGGTTACCAGCAGATAAGGCGAAGGAGAAAGTCTGGTCATGGTCAAATCGTGACGCGATTGACATAATTATTGCATCCGGGGAGCTTGGGCCTGAACTCAGTACAATGTTAAAATCCGTCAAACCCACTGTGTAATTTGTCTTTTTGATTAACAACTTAGTCAGTTTTTCCCTCATGGCCGGTCATAGTAAGTGGGCCAACATCCGCTTCCGCAAGGCGGCGCAGGATGCCAAACGGGGCAAATTATTCACTAAACTGATTCGCGAGATCACCGTCGCCGCACGTACATCTGGAGGCGATCCTGACGCCAATCCACGCTTGCGTGCCGCTATCGACAAGGCTTTGGGCGCTAACATGGGGCGCGACACTGTGGATCGGGCGATAAAACGCGGCACCGGCGAACTGGAAGGCGTCAGCTATGACGAAGTTCGCTACGAGGGTTATGCTTCCGGCGGTGCGGCGGTGCTAGTGGAGTGCGCGACGGATAATCGTAACCGCACCGTGAGCGAGGTGCGCCATGTGTTCAGTAAACACGGTGGTAATCTGGGTACGGACGGATCGGTTGTTTACCTGTTCAATAAAGTTGGGACGCTTATATTTCCCAGCGGTAGTGACGAGGAAAAAATCATGGAGGCCGCTATCGAAGCCGGCGCTGAAGACGTTGTCACCGATGACGATGGTTCTATTGAAGTGACGACGACCCCGGAGAATTTCGACTCGGTAAAAACCGAACTCATCGCGCAAGGATTGGAGCCTGAGATGGCAGAGGTTGCGCAGCGTCCTACGACGGAAGCGCCGGTAGAAGGCGAAGAAGCGGAAAAAGTGCTGCGCCTGCTCGATGCGTTGGAAGAACTCGATGATGTGCAGGATGTTTTTACAAATGCAAGTCTCCCGCCTGAACTGGCGCAGGCGAGTTAGACCGACTTGCTCCAATTATCCGGACCCCAGCACAAACGAATTCTGGGTATCGACCCCGGTTCCCGTGTCACTGGCTTCGGCGTTATTGAAAATACCGCAAAAGGATTGCGTCATATTGACAGCGGTTGCATTCGTTTAAGCCAGGACGACTTGTGGTTACGCTTAAAGACCATTTATGACGGCGTCACAGAAGTGATTGAAGCGCACGATCCTCATGTCGTTGCGATTGAGAAAGTATTCGTCTCCAACAACGCCAACTCCGCTTTGATATTGGGTCATGCTCGCGGCAGTGCGATTTGCGCGGCTGTGAACAGCGGTGTGCCGGTCGTGGAATACACCGCCCTGCAGGTGAAGCGGGCAGTGGTCGGCACCGGTGGCGCGGCCAAGCAACAAGTGCAGCACATGGTGTGCGCGTTGTTGGGTTTGACCAGTAGCCCACCGGCAGACGCAGCAGATGCATTGGGTTGTGCGATTTGCCATTTGAATACCTCACATATCGAAGATCGACTAAAAGCAGCTTCTTGAACGAAATAACTGGCTAATGATCGGTTTTTTACGCGGCGAAATACTTATTAAGCAACCTCCCATGTTGGTGATGGATGTGCAGGGTGTCGGTTATGAGCTTGAGGCGCCGATGACGACTTTTTACAATCTGCCCGACACCGGTCAGGTGGCCACGGTGTACACCCACATGGTGGTGCGCGAGGACGCACAATTGCTGTATGCGTTCACCGATCTGAAACAACGCGGATTTTTTCGCAGCCTGTTGCGGGTAAACGGTGTCGGCCCGCGGGTTGCGTTAGCGATTCTTTCCGGTTTGTCGGCGGAAGAATTTTACACCTGCATCATGAACGACGATGCCACGCAACTGACCCGGGTGCCAGGCATTGGCCGTAAAACCGCCCAGCGTTTGCTGGTGGAAATGCGCGACAAACTGACACCGGATGACGAATCCGGTTCTGCCGACTATCGCATCCGCTCCCGCCGGCACGCCGGTTGCGAACCCGGCGCAGGACGCTATCAGTGCGCTGGTTTCACTCGGTTATAAGTCCATCGACGCCACACGTGCTGTGCGATCCCTGCCGGACAAAGATGTCAGCAGTGAGGAGTTGATTCGTCAGGCCTTGCAATCCATTACCGGCGGTGCGCGTTGAGCGATCGCTTGATTTCCGCTAATGCCGAACAGGACTCGCCGCAAGAGCAGGCGATTGATCGCAGTCTGCGGCCGTTAAATCTGGATGACTTTGTCGGTCAGCAAAAAATTCGCGCACAACTGGAAATTTTTATTCAGGCGGCAAAGCGTCGCAGCGAAGCGCTCGATCATGTACTGGTATTCGGCCCGCCGGGGTTGGGGAAAACCACACTGGCGCATATCCTTGCGCATGAGATGAGCGTGAACCTGCGTCAAACCTCCGGTCCGGTTTTAGAGCGCGCAGGCGATCTTGCCGCTATGTTGACTAATCTCGAAGCGCAGGATGTGTTGTTCGTCGATGAAATTCATCGTTTGAATCCAGCGGTAGAAGAAATTCTGTATCCGGCGATGGAGGATTATCAACTCGACATCATGATTGGCGAAGGCCCGGCCGCGCGTTCTATAAAATTGAATCTGCCGCCGTTTACCCTGGTCGGCGCGACCACTCGCGCAGGTCTGCTCACGTCGCCTTTGCGCGACCGTTTCGGCATTGTCAATCGTCTGGAGTTTTACGATACCAAAGAACTGACCAGTATCGTGAGTCGTTCCGCCGGCATTCTGGGCGTGGATGCAGAGAGTGACGGTGTCGATGCGATTTCTGAACGTTCCCGCGGTACACCGCGTATTGCCAATCGTTTGCTGCGCCGGGTGCGTGACTACGCGGAAATCAAGAGCGATGGTCGTATTACCCGCGGCGTAGCGGAAAAAGCCCTGGACATGCTGGAGGTTGACCGTTACGGGTTGGATGTGATGGATCGCAAATTGTTGTTAGCCGTTATTGAGAAGTTTGACGGTGGCCCGGTAGGTCTCGACAGTTTGGCCGCGGCCCTGGGCGAGGAGCGCGATACCATTGAAGATGTCATCGAACCGTATCTCATACAACAAGGTTTCTTGATGCGCACACCGCGCGGTCGCATGGCCTTGCGTCTGGCCTGGACGCATTTTGGATTTAAACCACCAAAAGCAGTTGCGCAAGAATCTCCGCAAGCGGCGTTGTTCGCGGACTCAGAGCAAACGGTGGAATCGGAATAACAGCAATAACGATGCCGGCAGATTCTGCAATTGCGAACAATGTGCACTCTCGTGTCGCTGCATTCGAACACTCTTTTCGTGTGTACTACGAAGACACTGATGCAGGCGGAGTTGTGTACCATTCGAACTATCTAAAATACATGGAGCGTGCGCGCACGGAATGGCTTAGCAGTCTCGGAGTTGAGATTGATAAACTTGTAAAAGATTTTGCGGTTTTATTTGCAGTGCGGTCGGTAAACGTGCAATATTTGCGACCCGCGCGGCTGAATAACCATCTTATTGCTACGGTTTGGCCCGAACGACTGCGAGGCGCCAGTCTCGAACTCGATCAACGTGTGTACCGTGAAGACGAATTGCTCACTAACGCAAAAATTAATCTAGCCTGTGTCGATGCAAACACGCTGTTACCCAAAGCGTGGCCCGAGACACTCAATGAAATATTTAACGTATGGAAAACGTCGTAAATATTGCAGCTTCTCCCGATAGCATCTCCATCCTGAAATTGATTCAGGAAGCGAGCCTGCTGGTGCAGCTCGTGATGCTCCTGTTACTGCTCGCATCCCTCGTTTCCTGGACCATGATTTTCTACAAATGGGCGAGTTTTAAATCATTAGGCAAAACCGCGGTTCAATTCGAAGAAGGCTTTTGGTCGGGTGGCGAAATGAATCGTTTGTACCAGGATCTGGCCGGGCGTGGCAAAGAGCCGGAGGGCATCGCCAATATATTTGTCGCGGGGTATCGTGAATACAATCGCTTGTCCAGCAACGCTACGGTAAAACGCGCCGATCTGGTCGACGGCGTGCAACGCGCCATGCGCGTTGCCCTGGGCCGTGAGGAAGAGCACCTTGAATCCAATCTATCGTTTTTGGCGACAGTGGGTTCCACCAGCCCGTATATTGGATTATTCGGCACAGTGTGGGGAATTATGAACTCATTTCGTGCTTTAGGCGCCATGCAGCAAGTGACCATTGCCAGCGTCGCTCCGGGTATCGCCGAGGCCTTGATCGCCACCGCCATGGGTTTGTTCGCCGCAATTCCGGCAGTGATTGCGTATAACAAGTTTTCCTATACGTCTTCGCGTTTAATGGGTCGTTATGAAATTTTCGCCGAGGAGTTTCTTAGCATCGTGAACCGGCAATCCTGACATGGCAATTTACGGTAGTCGCAGCCGCAAAAAGAAACTCATGGGCGAGATCAACGTCGTGCCTTATATCGATGTTATGCTGGTGTTGCTGATCATATTCATGATCACCGCGCCGTTGTTGACCGAAGGCGTGAGTGTTGATTTGCCTCAGGCGGACGCCAAGACCGTGGATACCGAGGATAAAGAACCGTTTGTCGTGACGGTCGATAGTGAAGGTAACTATTTCGTTAATGACGAGTCAGAAAGTACCACTGACCCCGAAAAAATCCGCATCAAGGCAGCGGCGGTGTTGAAACATAATCCTGAAACACCTTTCTTGGTGCGTGGCGATGGCGGTGTGCGTTACGAACTCGTCGTGCAGGCAATGGTATTATTACAACAAGCCGGCGTCGCCAGCGTTGGGCTGGTGACTGAAACTCCCGCAGGTAATGTAGATAATCAGTGATAGGCAGGATCAATAAACTCGGACGCAAATCCAAGGCGATTGTTTACGCCGTTGGCGTTCATTTGCTGGTTGTTGTCGTGCTCGGCATCAGTTTTAACTGGAAAATCCCCACCGCAGCCGCTCCCGATGGAGAAGCCGCACCTGTACAGGCAACCATTATTCCTGAAGCGGCGCTCAATGAGGAAATAGCTAAAATTGAGCAACGTCAACTGGACAAGAAAAAGAAAGAGGAAGAAGAAAAACAACGTTTGGAAGATTTAATCAAGGAAGCGGCCGAAAAAGAAGAAGAACGTAAAAAACAGGAGCAAGAAATCGAGGACCTCAAGAAAAAGCAGGAGGAAGAAAAACAAAAAGCGGAAGAAGTGGCAGAAATGCGCAAGAAGGAAGAAGCGCAGCTTTCGAAACTCAAGCTGGAGAAGGAATGTTTAGAAAAATATCAAAAGTTGTCACTAGAGGAGATTGAAAAAGCGCAATCCTCGGACGAGGATTGCGCCGATCAAATTGCAGAAGTTAAAGTTAAAAAAGTCGAGGAGAGTAAAAAAGAAGAAGCGTTAATTGCAGAACGCAAGAAAAAGGAAGAAGAGGATAGAAAAAAGAAAGAAGCGGAAGAAGAAAAACAACGATTGGCTGAATTAGAGGCGGAGAAAAAACGCAAAGCGGATGCTGAGAAAAAACGTCTGGCAAAGATTGCGGCCGACAAGAAAGCCAAAGCTGATGCAGAACGTGCATTACAAGCACAACTGGAGTCAGAGCGTGTGCGGGGAGAGGCGAAAGCGGCGTTGGTTGGAAATATTGGCGCCATTCAGCGTAAAGTCAGCCGTAATTGGTTACAACCGCAGAGTTTTAAACCAGGACAAACAGCCAAAATACAAGTCAAAGTGAGTCCGACCGGCGATATCATAGACGCAAAGATTGTTTCGGGTAGCGGTGATCCGATTTTTGATCGTTCCGTGTTCAATGCGGTCATGAAATCCTCCCCGTTACCGATACCACAAGACGCAAGATATTATCCTCACATTCAAACCTTTAATTTCCTATTTAGTCCATATGGTTGATTTTTTTAGCGCGTTCAAAAACCGCCCGCAGTTAGCTTTCATTACTGTATTTAGTTTGTTGTTGTCTCTTTTCTCGCCTGTGTGGGCGCAGGAACAACCACTCGACATAGTCATTACTGAGGGTGTTGAAGGCGCATTGCCTATTGCCGTGGTTCCATTTGAATCCAGCACTGCTGGAAACCCTCCACATATTGTTAGTGACATAATCGAAGCAGATTTAGCACGCAGTGGCCGATTTGAACCCTTACCACGGGAAGATTTCTTAGGCCAACCGACAACATTCAACGAGGTTCGCTTCAAGGACTGGCGGTTACTCAAAGTAGACGCCGTTGTAGTCGGTAAAGTGAGTGCTGCCGGTAGTGGTCAATACGATGTTCAATTTGAGTTGGTCGATGCTATCTTAGGTAAGCAAATGACCGGTTGGCGTTACCGTGTCGATAGTGGCAAGTTGCGTAAAGTCGCTCACCAAATTGCCGATATTATTTACAAGCAGCTCACCGGCACAGACGGTGCGTTCGATACCCGCATTGCCTATGTCACCGTGCAAAAAACCGCCAGTGGTGGCGGGACTTACTTATTACAGGTAGCGGACTCGGATGGTTACGGGCCGTCCACCGCGTTGACCTCGTCGCAACCCATTTTGTCGCCTGCCTGGTCGCCC
Source organism: Arenicellales bacterium (assembly GCA_965216365.1). GTDB lineage: Bacteria > Pseudomonadota > Gammaproteobacteria > Arenicellales > CBDCFT01 > CBDCFT01. The sequence goes on from CBDCFT010000013.1 coordinate 210,383, forward strand.
GATGGTTCGCGTCTGGCGTATGTGTCTTTTGAGGGCAGAAAGCCGAAAATTTTCGTGCAGAATGTAGCGGACGGCCGTCGCGTAAAAATTGCGGACTATCCCGGCATCAACGGTGCGCCGGCATGGTCGCCGGATGGCAGTCGTATTGCCATGACATTATCCAAAGATGGCAATCCTGAAATCTATGTCGCGGACACCAGTGGCGGAAACCTGCGCCGTTTAACAAAACATGGTGCTATCGACACCGAACCGGCGTGGTCGCCGGACGGTCAATCCATCGTGTTCACTTCTGGCCGCTCCGGTAAACCACAGATTTATCGCATGAGTTCCAGCGGCGGCGGGGTATCGCGTGTCACGTTCGATGGCAAATATAACGCGCGTGCATCATATTCACCCGACGGTAACCAGATAGTCATGATTACCGAACGGGGCCGTGGATATCAGGTCGGGTTACTGGATTTAAGAAATAATTTAACTAAGGTGTTAAGCGATACGCGTTTGGACGAATCGCCCAGCTTCGCGCCCAATGGCGCAATGATTATTTATGGCACACAGTCGGGAGGACGTGGCGTGTTAGCTGCGGTATCATCCGACGGGCGCGCCAGTCAAATTCTTAAGTTCCAAGAAGGCGCTGTGCGCGAGCCGGCTTGGTCACCATTCAACCGTAAACTGTGAGGAGATTATATATGCGCAAGTCCCTAGCTTTAATCGTTATTGTCATGCTGGCTTTCAACCTGGCAGCTTGTGGAAAGAAAAAGGTTGTGGAGAACATTCCAGTCGCAGAGGGCGGCACTGGCGATGGCGGTGACGGTACCGGGGGAGTTGGTAGCGACGGTATCGAAGGTGCGCAGTTTGGCCCGGGAAATCCCGATGATCCAAATGACCCGTTGAACAAACGTGTTGTCTATTTTGAATATGACAGCCCGATTCTGGATACCGAAGGGCAGATCATTGCCGAGGCGCATGCGCAATGGCTGGCGAGTAACCCGGGCACAAACGTCGTGCTGGAAGGACACGCCGACGAGCGCGGAACACGCGAGTATAACCTGGCCCTGGGTGAAAGCCGCGCACAATCCGTCATGCAGGTTATGCAAGGCATGGGCGTCAGCAGTAGTAATATCCAATCCATTTCCTATGGCGAAGAACGACCGGTCGCGTTGGGTGCGGACGAAAGTTCCTGGTCATTGAACCGGCGTGTTGAAATCATTTACGGTAACTGATGAGTTAAAGGCGGAATCGTTTTGGCTGATCGGCGTTGTCTGATCAGCCAAAACCTTTAAGTTAATCGTTTATGCCTTTTCCATTTTCCAAAGTTATTGCTTTTGTGCCGGCGGCATTGCTCGTCGCCTGCTCAGTGACGCCACCACAACCACCGCCTGCAGCGGAGCCACAGGTTAACCGCGAAGTGGTCAAGGCCCTGGGTCAGATTGATCAACTGGAGTCGGAACTGCAGGAATTGCGCAACCTGGTTGAGATTCAGCAATTTGAGTTGGAAAATCTGCGCCGCCAACAGAATGATTTGTATACCGATATCGACCGGCGTCTGACCGCGACTGAGAATATCGCACTGCAACCACAACAACCGTCTGTCAGCACTCAGTCCCCGGCTGTGGATACGCCGGCTGAATCTGCACAGGGCGATATTCCCGTAGTTGATTTGGAGCCGGGTGATACAAATGAAGAGGATGTTCCAACGACGGAACCTGCGGCAACCGTCGCCACGACTCAACCCTCATCGGCTGACGAGGCCTATCAACAAGGTTTTGAATTTTTAAAACAACGCCAGTATGCAGATGCGATCGAAGCCTTTGAAGATTTAATTTATCGCTTTCCCGATAGCGATCAAGCAGATGATGGCTATTACTGGATTGGCGAAGCGCTTTACGTCACGCGTGACTATCAATCCGCGTTGGTGAATTTTGAGACTTTAGTTGAGCGTTACCCGGAGAGTGAACGAGTGCCGGAGGCGATACTGAAAAAGGGTTATATCCAATACGAAACGCGCGCATATCCCGAAGCGCGCACGACACTCACCGAGCTGATTGAAAAGTACCCTGAGCATTATGTCGCACCCGCCGCGCGTACTCGATTACAACTCATGACGAACCAGGGAAACTAACTCGTTTATCTTTCTTGTGCTTCGCCGTTTGTTGATGGCGCATCTGTTTTTAAAACCTGGATCGTGACGCAGAATTCAACAGTTCGCGCCGCGGTTTGCGTGCGTAACCTGACTTACTCCCCCGCCGGGCATGCGCTATTTCGCGGTTTGAACTTAATCGTTGCACCCGGCGAATCGGTGGCTATTGTCGGTGTCAGTGGGTCAGGGAAAACGACATTACTGGAACTACTGCTCGCAAACCAGGAGCGCTCGTACTCAGGTCAGGTTAGGTTTGACAACGAACGTGCTGCGTTGGTGTTGCAAGACGGTGCGTTATTAGACCATCTAAACGTACTTGATAATCTGCGTTTAGTCAGTGTCTACGAAAAGCTCGGCCACAGTGATGAAGATTTATTGAGTTATCTTGCGCAACTCAACCTTCCAGGTGACTTCGCCCAACGGCGTGTGCATACACTAAGCGGCGGTGAGAAACGCCGCGTAGCTATAGCACGCGCTTTGGTCAGAAATCCCGATGTTTTATGTTTTGACGAACCGGACGCGGGTCTCGATCCGGCCAATCGGCGGGATCTAGCGTTAGCGCTGAGGCAGTTAAACGAAAAAGATGGCAAAACAATTATCGTAGCAACACATGATTCGTTGTTGACAAGTTTGGTGGCGGATAAAGTGTATTTTTTAAACGACGGTTTGTTGAAATTGGTTTTTGATTGGTCTGATTCGTCTCAGAATGTATCGAACGAAAGTACACGCCGCGAACAAATCGAACGGCTGTATGAAAGTCAGTCCGACGATGAATCAGCAGGTCGCTCGCATTCGACTCATATCGAAACATCCATAGTGCCGGAACTACTAAAAGGTGCAGTCGCAACCATCGCCAGCGTTTTTAAGTGGAATCCGTCATGGCTGCACTATGCGCGTATCGCAGGCCGCTCCATTTTGTCGGCCTTCGTAACCGGCATCGTTTTTTATTTTCTCGTGGGTGCGATGTTAGGCGCGACAACAATAGTAGTTATAAAGAACGTCACCGAACATGCAATCAGCGGTCTCCTTGCGCTGGTCATCAAACCCGATTTTGTATTACAACAATTAAACGGCATGTACATCGCCTATTTCGCACCTGCCATTGGCGGCATACTGTTCATCGCCCGCTCAGGCAGCATAATGACTTCCTGGTTAGGCGCGTTGAGTTTCGGTAAACAATTACAAGCCCTGGGTTCGCTTGGCGTTAACCCCAACCTGTATCTGAGCAGTCCGATATTTTTGTCACTGGTAGTGAGCTATATATTGACCGTGTTTGTCTTTGGTGTCGGCATGTGGATTGGCAGCTTCATCACCGCCGAATATCTCTACGACATTTCCGGAGCTGCACGCATGCTGCTGGTGACACCGGATATGGTGACGTTCGCCAATGTTCAATATAAAACAGTTCTCTATGGAGTCGTGTCAGGACTCATGATTTGTACATTAGGCATGGCGCGCAAACCCCACGTCGATGCCGTCGCCCGTCATACTACCCTGGTTATCATCCTCAGCACCGTGCTTATCGCAATTAGTGAATTGGGCTTTTCAGTGATTTCCTGAGTGGTGAAGGCGAGAATCGCTGCACGAAAAGCCGCTAAATTTGACAGCAACCAGGCAGGCCGCGATAATCCGCGGCCCCGCCAAGTTTCTCAAACTTAGGGCATTAGATCAGTCAGTAGAGCGTCTTGATTTTTGTAGGTGGTCTCTACTAAGTTAGTGAACGGATATTGGTGAGAATATAGGGGCGTTAGCTCAGTCGGTAGAGCATCTGACTTTTAATCAGGTGGTCGCAGGTTCGATCCCTGCACGCCCCACCACTAAAAACCATATCAATCATAAAGTTAGTAACTTTATTGGCTAACCACTTTTTGCCTTAACAACACCAGTGCCGGAGTTTTGCCGGACTTTCCCCGGCAAACACGATTGGCAGCCTCGATAAGCTCTTCCAGTTCCGGCGTTCAGTGGTGTGCGGTAATGTCTTTTGAATAGCGAGCAAATCCGAATAGTATTTTGTTAAATCAGCGTTCGAAATTGAACAGATCATAAAAATAAATTCAATTGTAACCATCTGATTTATAATGTTAATGGAGTAGCTTTGGAAAATAAAAGTTGTTCATTTTTTCGATGCTGATAGTGTTAACTTTTCAACACTGATTGACACTTGTTGCCACTCGAAGAGTGTCAGTCGCTCGACTATTGCACTAAACTAGACAAAAAAATACGCGCATTAAAATCATGTACGCACTGCTGCTATTGCTCGCCTTCCTTTCGGGTCTATTGTTCCGGTATCTCGGGTTTCCTCCACTGCTCGGCTACTTAATTACCGGGTTTGTCGCTCATTCTTTGGGCATTTCCAGTGCCGAGGATATTCAACCATTTGCTGACCTTGGAATCACGTTGCTCTTATTTACCATCGGTTTAAAGCTTGACCTGAAGAAGCTCGCTGCCCCACAGGTTTGGGGTGTGGCGGGAATCCAGATGGTTATTTCAATATTGCTGTTTGCGCCAGCCATCATGTTGCTGGTGGCTTGGATTCCTTCGCTGGGGTTTCAAGACAGTAAAGTGGCGTGGACATTGGCGTTTGCACTTTCTTTCTCCAGTACCGTCTTTGCAGTCAAGATTTTCGACACACGCGGCGAAAGCACATCGTTGCACGCCACTATCGCCATCGGTATTTTGATTGTTCAAGACCTGATTGCAGTTGTTTATCTTGTGTTCACCTCCGGAAAAATCCCAAGTATCTATAGCCTCGTCCTGCTCCTGCTACCGCTGGCTCGACCTTTTCTGCTCTCCATGCTTAAGCGTGTCGGTCATGGTGAACTATTGCTTCTGTTTGGCATTGGCGCCGCATTGGGGGCTTACGAGTTGTTTGAATTGGTTGGCCTCAAAGGCGGTCTTGGTGCCCTGGTCTTTGGCGTGCTGATGGGCAATACCGCTAAATCCGATGAACTTTACAAGGCGTTGGTGCAGCTCAAGGATCTGTTTCTGATCGGATTCTTCCTGATGATAGGATTCTACGGCTTTCCTTCCGCACAGATGTGGTTGATGGCCGTTTTGCTTTGCGTCCTGCTCCTATTGCGACCGGTCATATATGTCGTATTGTTTATGGTATTCAAACTACGTGCGCGAACTGCGTTTTTGTCGGGATTCTCCCTGTTCAATTACAGCGAATTTGGTTTGATCGTTGCCGCTATCGCCCTCGAGGCCGGCGTACTGTCGAACGAATGGCTGACCACTATTGCGGTGGCAATGGCACTTTCGTTTTTTATCTCCACACCTATTAACACCCGGATTCACTCTTTATACGCGCATAGGTTTAGTTGGGCGGTGAATCACGAACGCACCGAAAAACTCCCGGTAGAACAATTTCCCGACCTTGGCGATGTTTCCATTGCTGTCATGGGTATGGGCCGTGTCGGTCTCGGCGCCTATCAATATCTGGAAGAGTTACATCCGGAAAAAATTGTCGGAGTCGAGGAAAGTGAAACTAAAGCCAGACAATTGGCAGACGATGGATATCGTAGCGTGCACGGCGACGCAACCGACCAGGCATTTTGGCTACATACCAAGCTTAATCAATGCGAACGAATATTCATTTGCCTGACCAACCATCGGGAGAATTTGTACGTTGTAAATCTCGCCCGGGAGAATGGGTTTAAAGGAGATATCGCCGTCATTTCGAGGTTTCCGGACCAGGCCCGCGAACTCCAGGAACTCGGTTGCGTGTCATTCAACCTTTACGCGGAGGCGGGGCGAGGTTTTGCAGAAGACGCCAACAATCGCATGAATGAAAAGCGTCAAGCGATGGCGTGATTAGGATCAGGATCAACGAAGTTAATCCGCATAGGGTGCGGTGAGTTTTGAACCGCAGCAATCGTGGATTTACAGTTTGTGCCTTCAAATCATGTTCAAAACTACAAATTTTGTAATCATTTTGCGTTGATGTACATCTGCTAGCAAAACTCTTGAACGAAGTCGAATTTACTCTCGATCTCGTATAGCGTTTCAAAAGTCGCAGTTTATTTGTCGGTTTGTCCAGAAGTCAGGACTAGGAACAAGACACCTTTACCATCAGTAATTTGATTCATAAGTCGATAGCGAAGTTATTATTGACTTTGCTATTAGAAGTGAAAATTTATTCTCAACATACATCTTTTGCTCACGAAGTCGGGGGAATTTAGCCCACAATTTGCGTCATTTGACCCAATTGTCGAGACGGTTTGATTCTTACAAATTTTTGTTTGCTAATTGAGTGTATATTTAAGAAAATTATAGCTAACTATATTGCTCGATTCGTTTTATTGCTCATTTGAGTACGAGAGAACAAGTTAATCCGTTCCTTGTTAGGCGAGTACACAAAATTTTTAAACAGAATAACTATTGATGAATAAAGGCAAGCGGCTACTACTAAAACTCAGTTTACTGACCGGTGGGCTTCCATGGTGGTTAACGGGTTGTGGAGGTGGTAGTACTTCATCCGGCGGAATTGCCGGAACGGGAATAACCAAGCTCCGTGGTAATGTGCTGTCTAATAATGTAACAGGCAGTGTCAGTGGAATAGCCGTTTCTGCTGGAGGTAAAAGTACGACAACAAACGCCGCCGGTGCTTTCAATTTACCCGACGCTCCGTCCGGTCCATTGAATGTGGTTTTTAATACGAGTGGTGTAAAGTCTTCAATTCGCGTAAACGCACCTAGCGGTGGTTCAGTCGTACTTAAAAATGTAAGAATAAACGGCACTGTCGCAACGGCAGATGATGTGATAGAGACACCCGCTCCCAGTGGTTCGTCGGGTAGCAGCGGGTCTTCAGGTTCATCAGGCAGCGGTGGGTCGTCCGGGTCAAGCGGCTCTTCGGGTTCGTCCGGCAGTGGCGGGTCGTCCGGATCGGGTGGTACATCCGGTACTGGTGGTACATCAGGTACATCTGGATCTGGAGGATCGTCCGGGTCAAGCGGCTCTTCAGGTTCGTCCGGCAGTGGCGGGTCGTCCGGTTCGTCGGGTTCCAGTGGAGATGATGACGACGACGATTAGGCCATTTATTGGTTACAGAAAAAAAGCGCTCTACGCTGATTTGCTTGTCTCTGATTTCCTAGTCCAGAGGTTTGGGGTATTCAATTTGCACTGTTATAGTTTGCACTGTTATTAAGTGTCATTACACTGTTAATTCCGCGAATGACCATTTCCGGGGTGATTGATTTGCTGCATTCGAATTCTCTGTTAGTTCCTTTGTGACGAGGACACCAATTCCAATCACCGCGATCAAAACTATATTGCGTATCATTCCAACAGCCTGTACACGCGTCGGAATTGAAAACTCTTTCGCAGTTCTGTGTGAATTCTGTATACGGCTCACTAAACCCTGCAATGAGTACGACGGGTTTTCCAACGGCCCAGGCTAACCACGACAATCCTGACCCTAACCCGATAAAGAACTCGCAGTTCGATAGCTGTTCGATTCGTTCGGTGATAGGTCGATCCCCTGTCCGATCAATTATTCGGTTGAGAGTGGAGTCTTCTTTCTGAATAACCATTGTTTCTAAACCGTTTTGTTTTAGATAGTCAACAATGATCTGCCACCCTTGCGGGTAAAGCCAAAACTTGCATTGTGCTGTCGAAGCGGTGCCAATGCATACATAGGGTCGCTGAACATCGTCGGAAGCGTTCTTAACCGGCGTGAGAACGGGGCGGTCCTCGAAAAAAGGGATGCCTAGAATGTCCGCTGCAACCTGACCCAAGGGTAATGTTCGGGGATCACTGGGGTGATGCCATGGCGTATTAGTAAAATAATATCCAATATTGTATGTCGCATAGCAGTTTTCTACTCTGCTGTTCGGGTCAATGAAGTTCAACTTTGGGTACGCAGGCTCATCAAAGAGGCTTTTCCAAAACTGGGAAACATATATCCGGCTATTAGGGTGTTGTTCTGCGAATCGTTGAATTTGCGGTATCCACGCTAAGGTATCACCCAGGCTTTTTGAATCGATATTTATTCGAATGGTTTTGTTTTTTAAATCGAACCGATGTTCGAAAACTTTCTTTGCGTTATTTCTAAATACCTGTAGCTTCCAGTTGGCATAATACTTTCTATGTGCTCGCGTCCATTGATTCCCTTGAATCTGTGCTTCGTGAACGATGGTATTGTCATCCAGCATAACCACTCGATGCAGGTCAGCGTTCTCCACGATTTCAACACATGGACCGTCGTTGAAATCAATTCGAATTTCGGGTGTTGGCTTGAAGAAATCGAGTAACGACATTAGCCTTTCTTTTCAATATTTTTTGGACGATCTTGGTTTGCATCCTGATCATCGTTGTCCCCTTCATCCTCTGAATAGCAATAAGCACCCAGCCTGAATCGATAGGTATTGTCCTCACGGCCTTGATCCGCGTCCGCAAGCGTCGCGGCTTTTGCATAGACTGACTTAAGCATTTCCATGGCGCTGTCATCTGTGAATTTCTTCAAGGTTTCGATCGATTCTGAGGTTAATCCTTCTTGAAATGCACTTCTCTCAAAAAACGGCGCCTTGTTGGTCTGGAGATTGTTGGTCGCCGCTGCCAGATGGTCATGGATATGTTGTCCAAAGTAATCAATGAGTTCATTAATATGTTTATCGGGTTTATACGCATTTGACAGTAGTTCCAGTTTTCCGCTTGCCGTGACTTTAACCATACCTTTGTCGATAAGGTCATCAAGTAAGGTACGTGGTCGTACATCACTGCTTGCAATATTGGCGAGTTCTTCGAAATCAGCCGGGTCGTTCCCCTCACTGATGCGATCAAGTTTGCGTGGAGCACCCCGTTTATCGAGGAAGCGTGGATTTGTTATCCATTCGGCTATCAGCTTTGTATTAGGGGAGACTTTCAATGTGGCGGGGTCACTCGGCAGTGGCTGTTGCCTTAGTTCTTTCACATATCTTCTGGCCAGACCTGTAAGCACACTGATTCGACTATCACTAAGCGGTTTTCGGTTCTTGCCATATTCCTGTTCGACAAGGTTTACATAAAGTGGTCGAATAATTTGGATAAGTCGAACATAGGTAAATCCTCTCGATACTAAATATCGGACAAGCGGACGTAGCAAGCGTGTTAAAGCCCGTATTAAATGCTCGTCTTCTTCATTAGTCCCTTGTTTACCCATATGTCTTGCTATTTTAACTCGCGACGATATTGCTGAACTTTTCAAATATTCGATAATTATATCTTGAAATGGAATAAAGTTCCATTTATAGTACTTCCATCTGAAAATCGGCTTCTGTTCATAACAATGCAGAGTTCCTTGAAAGCTGGAGATTTTTGGACTGAATTCAAACATTCACTACTAAAGAGGTAATGTGATGAAAAATGAAACGATAAACAGAAGAAAGTTGCTCGGGTTCTTAGGCATTCTGGGTATTGGTACATTGGTAGGCTGCGGCGGTGGGGGTTCTTCCTCAGGTACCGGCGGAAGTTCCGGTTTGGGTGCGGCAGGTACAACCGGGGCTGCAGGCTCGTCCGGAACTTCGGGTGGCAGTAGTACGTCGGGTACCTCTGGTGCCAGTACTACATCTGGTACGTCCGGAACATCTGGTTCCTCTGGAACCTCAGGGTCGTCCGGAACTTCTGGTTCTTCCGGTTCAAGTGGTTCGTCGGGGAGCGCTGGTTCTTCGGGTTCGAGTGGCTCATCAGGCAGCAGTGGTTCGTCCGGCAGCGGAGGCGGAGGTTCTTCTGGATCAAGCGGCTCTTCGGGCAGTTCAGGTTCCGATGACGACGATGACGACGACTAGTCATTTAGTAACACTAGTTATTTATTTGTGACAGAGTTTGACCGGTTGCTGGACGAATATTCTGCAACCGGTCAAACAAACACAAATTTGCAAGTTCATGACCGCAAAAGAAATTTCCAGTGAAACCTTTGGACTTCTGAAGTGGTTCGCTGTTTTAAGTTTTGTCTCCATCACGATAATCAGCGCCGCCTCTGCTTACTTGCTTTACCGCTACGTAGCGGCACACTTGACCGAGCGTGATGCCGTGGTGAGTATGGAATTCATTCAAAGCGTGTCGCAAATAAACTATCTTGCGGACAAAGCACAGACTCGTGAGTTCTTCGAGCACGTGTCACGTATACCCGACGTGCTTAGAGCGACTATTTACGGCGCTGACGAATCTATCATGTGGTCCAGTGATCCGGAGCTTATTGGCAGACGATTCAAAGATAACCCGGAACTTAAACGTGCACTATTGGGCGAGCTTGTTTTTCAACTTGAAACACTCGGTGACCGCGCTGATGGTGACGACGATACGAAAAGTGAAAGGGTGTTTATGCCACCAGAGAGCGAGGACTTCATCGAAAGCTATATTCCTATCTGGAATAAATCCAAAACTCGCGTAATAGGTGTGGTGGAATTGTATAAATCACCCACGGCTTTGTTTATGGCGCTGGCAGATGGCCGGCGTTTGGTGATTTTAATCTCGTTGATTGGCGGGTTGTTGCTCTATGGGACACTCTTTTGGATTGTAAAACGGGGCAGTTCTATTATTAATAATCAACATAAGGCGCTGATCGAGTCGGATCGTTTAGCAACTATCGGCAGTCTGGCAGCCTCTGTTGCCCACAGTATTCGAAACCCGATCGCAAGTATCCGAAGTTCCGCCGAGCTTTCGCTTGATGAGGTCACACCGCAAGTACGCGAGTCACTGCAAGATATTATTAAGGAAACTGATCAGTTTGACTCCTGGATAAGGGAGTTGCTGACGTTTTCCCAGGGATCCGCTGACACAAAATTCAATGTATCCATCCCCGAGATACTGCTTGAAACAGCGCAACACTATTCCAGTCAGTTAAAACAAAATCGAATTGAGTTAAAGATTGATGGCGATCAAGACGATTGCGAAGTTATTGCCGAACCCCATTTGCTTAGACAGGTATTTAACAGCTTGTTCGCTAATTCCATAGAGGCTATGCCAAATGGTGGATTGCTGAAGATTTCTTCCAGCACTTCGAATGGTATGGTAACTGTGGAGTTATCTGATACTGGAGTTGGGATATCAGACCAAGATATTGAGAAAGTACTTTCTCCTTTAGTCAGCTACAAACCGGGTGGACTGGGTCTAGGTTTAACCCTGGCCAAACGTAGTATCGAGCAGTTTGGTGGCAAGTTGGAGTTAAACAGTATGTTAGGTACAGGAACTATGGCAATAATCACTTTGCCTGGTGCAGCGTAGTCTATGTCTTATTCAATTCTTATCGTTGAAGATGAAGCGACGCTCGCCAAAAATGTCGGTCGCAGTTTATCCAAATCGGGGTTTATAACAAAAATAGCGGCTACTGCAGAAGACGCATTAGAGTGCCTGGACGAATTTGAACCAGATATCGTGTTGTTGGATTTTCAGCTACCGGGCATGAGAGGATTGGAAGCGTTACAGCGGATACAGGAAAGAGATTCGAATATAAAAATAATCATGATGACGGGGCATGGTGATGTGCAATTAGCGGTAGACGCAATGAAATCCGGTGCGAGTGATTACGTTGCCAAACCCGTATCATTAGCGGAACTTAAGTTGCTTATAGAAAGAACGATTGGGCAACAACGTATAGAACGGGAACTTTCTCATTACCGCGGCAAACAGGTATCCGGTTGTTATCTCGATCATGTTATTGGTGATTCAGCAACAATTCGTCAGGTTCGGTCAGCAGTGCAACAGTACCTGAATTCAGAAAAGTCGATTATCCACGGATCACCCCCTGCAGTTTTGATAATGGGAGAGACCGGTACGGGTAAAGAGCTTATAGCGCAAGCTTTTCACTACGATGGCACAAGGGCAGAAAAACCTTTTATTGAGATTAACTGTGCGGCTATTCCTGAGCAGCTTGTTGAAGCCGAGTTATTCGGATTCGAGCGCGGTGCGTTTACAGACGCGAAACAACGCAAGATAGGTCTAGCGGAAAGCGCACATGGTGGCACCTTGTTTTTAGATGAAATCGGCGATATGGATTTGTGTTTGCAGTCCAAGCTGTTAACGATGTTGGAGGCAAAACGCATACGTCGAGTAGGTGGTTTAAGAGATATAGATGTCGACGTGCGAGTGATCGCGGCAACTAATCAGAATTTGCGTCAGCTGGTCAGCGACAAGAAATTCCGAGCTGACTTGCTTTACCGTTTGAGCGTGATAAACGTGAATCTTCCGCCTTTGCGTGAACGCGAGTACGATAGCGTCCTGCTGGCTCATCACTTTCTTGTAGAACAAGGGAAGCGATATGGAAAGTGTGAGTTAGAGTTTGATGAGGAAGCCATAGCAAAAATCAGGCAGTACCCATGGCCGGGTAATGTTCGTCAACTTCGCAATGTTATTGAACATGCCGTTATGCTGGCGCGTGGTAATGTAATCGATGCGCAACATCTTCCGCTGCCTGACATTGAACGCGAATTGCAGTCGACAACATTGGCGGTTGATGAAGCGCCGTCAAAATTGAAAGATGCAGAAATAAAGTTGATACAGACCGCTTTGGATCAGACTGCCGGCAACCAATCGAGTGCTGCAAAAGTGTTGGGTGTATCGCGCGACACGCTTAGATATCGCATGAAAAAATATCATCTTGATTCGTCTCACTCTGCATAAAGTCCATTAGCTACTGCCAATGCTGCGAGTAGCCAACGTAGCGTAATAGTTGTATCAAGGCTCGCCTGTCGCGCTAGTCGTTAACGCTGCGCGTCGCTTCCTTTTTTCTGTTGTTTTCTGAGTCCTGGAAGTTCTCAATACCGACAGTAGGTTATATGCCCCGATGAAACGTATTTAAAACTGCACTAAGTTGTATTCCTCTTTCCATCAAACGAGGAATAAGTGCATCATGAACAGCAACATAAGTCACGTTCGTATCGGCCTTTTTCTTAGACTGTTAACACTCTTATTTGGTATCGCCAAGGGTATAGGGTTTGGCGTTGCAGAAGATAGCTTCAAGGGATTTGTCGAACAAGGTATAGCCGCCCATCCGAATCTGCACGATGCCAAGAGTCAAGATAAGATCTGGCGTTATGCTCAACGCGCCCATTTCCACGCTACCGGTGTGGGCGCATTCACGCTGGGCTTGATCATATTGGTCGCATTTACAAGTTTACGGCCAACACTCAAAAAACTAACCGCAGTCCTGATCGGTATCGGTGGATTTTATTCGCTGTCATGGCTAACCATGTACTTGTTTGCCCCGTCCATGGGTCGCGACCCGGCTCATAGTATGCTACTAACGGAAACCATTTTACTCGCGTCCATCGAATGGTGAGATAGAGCAGCTCCAGGTCAGTGATGTGATATCGGATTGTCTCAAAGGGTTCGACGACACGATACAAAAACAAGGTGTAACACTTGGGCGTGAAATCTTCGATAACCCGCCGCAGGCGGAAGCCAGCGCGGCGGCCTTGATCCAAGTATTCAACGTGCTGATCGACAATGCGTTACAAGCAATGGCAGGTGGTGAGCAACTGAGTATTGTCGAGAAAGTGTCCCTCGATGGGAGTAAATTGGAGATATCGCTATTCGACACAGGTCACGGTATATCCGAGGCCAATATAGAAAAGGTATTTAAGCTGTTTTACACGAGCAAGTCAGGGGGGGGTGGAGTAGGGCTTGCTCTCGCAAAGCGCATTGTCGAGCGATTTAAAGGAAACCTCGACATATCGAGTGTTGAGAACCAAGGGACGACCGCAACCGTATGCCTACCGGTTGCGATATAGCACTTAAAAAATACTCAACGTTTTCTTTATATCCTGAATTGGTAGTTATCAGGTTTAGCCGCGACTTAATAGGTGTCAACGATACTCGTGTTCTAACAAAAATTACAAAAAACTCTGGTCCACTCTTTTGTCTTTTTCCGTTGTGATTTACGAGAAAACAAATGGCTTAAATTCAAGTTCCCTACTGGTGATATCACCCGGCTTACATGTCATATGCCGCATTTCAGCAAGACTTCGATTCACAAAGACTTTGTTGCGGTAAAAATTCTGTTGTAAAAACAAATGTGTATTGACCGCCATGCTAAACGAAGGAGTTGGCACAGTTCTCGCTTGAATGGCGATCTATTAAGGCAAGCAAACGTTGGTCGATGTTACAGACAACTAAAACACCTAGACGGATACTGATATTAGAAGACGAATCCGTACTAGCAAAAAACATCGCGAAGTATCTAGAAAGACACGGGTATCTTACTAGAACTGCTGGAAGCGTACTGGACGCGAACCGCGAACTCAGGGAAGAACGAATTGACGCCGTATTGCTCGACATCAATTTGCCCGATTGCAATGGATTCGATTTCTATGAGCATGTCCGTGTTGACTACGCACATCTTCGCGCGGTAGCCATGAGTGGAAGAACCACATTCGAGTACCAGTCGCGTGCTAAAAAATTGGAAATCGACTCGTTTCTTAACAAGCCTTTTCCACTCTCCGAAATGTTGGATGCGGTTAATCGTCTTTTCGAATCTAACGGTAACGATACACCACCGACTATACCGACGCTCCCAAGCGGGCATAGCGTTTCAAAACTGACGCCCAAATTGGCAACAGGTTCTGACTATCTGCAAGAAATTTCAAACACGGGTGCATCGAGAGGTCAGCGGGTTTTGATGTATTCCCACGATACATTTGGACTTGGCAACATCCGTCGTATGTTGACAATTGCTACGGAGTTGGTTGAATCAAGTAAAAACATTTCCGTATTGTTGCTATCTGGCTCGCCAATGGTGCATGCGTTCCGGGTATCTCCACGCATAGACTACGTCAAGCTACCGTGTGTAAAACGTAATCTGAATGGTGACTACGCTGTCAGAAGTCTGGCTATGGATTATCAAGACACGCTGCGTTTGCGTGCCAACCTCATTCTAAGTACCACTCTCGATTACCATCCTGATCTGATTATTGTCGATAAAAAGCCATTTGGACTAGACGATGAATTGGTCAGCACATTACAAGCTTTAAAGCAGCGATCACGGTGTCCTAAACTCTTATTGTTACTGCGAGATATCTTAGATACTCCAGAATCGACGATCCACACCTGGCAGGAAAATGGCTATTACGAAGCGGTAGAAAGATTCTATGATCGAATTCTGGTTGTGGGATTGCGCGATGTGTTCGATGTATGCACGAAATATCATTTTCCCAATTCAAGCGCCAAAAAAGTCGAATTTTGTGGGTACCTTCATCGTGGCCGACCAACAATTCCCACGGCTGCGATAAGAAAACGGCTGCGCCTGTCAGATGAGTCGTTAGTGTTTGCAACAGCCGGTGGCGGTGAAGATGGTTTTGAACTCTTATATTGTTATGCGCAAGGCTTACTCAATATGGACGCGGGAGAGGCGCCTAAAACTTTGATGATGTGCGGACCCGAGATGGCTCCGCTACATTTTGAGAAATTGGAGGCACTTGCGCATCGTTGCCCTACGTTAACACTTAAACATTTCACCGATGATGTGCTGAGTTACATGAACGCCGCCGATCTGGTGGTGTCAATGGGTGGCTATAACACGATTTGTGAAATTCTTACGTTGAATAAACCCGCGATTGTTGTGCCACGCGTGAGACCTGTTCAAGAACAATGGTTGCGCGCGAGAAAACTAGCGTCGATGAATTTGCTGCATCTAATCCACCCTGATCACCTAACGCCCTCGGGTTTGATGCGAGCGGTACAAAATATGCTAACGGATCCCGGTAAATTCAAAAACGATGATCAGCGCATTGACCTCACTGGGCTATTGAAGATACGCAATATTGTCACGGAAGAACTCAAACAAGCAGCGACGAACAATGTGGTGGCTGTTCAAAATGCGGTGGAAGTTGCTGCCGCGGGATACGTAATAGACGGCGTGAATTGATGGTGCAAAAACTGTCGATTCGTAGCGCGGTGATCATTGTATTGTGTTGTACATCGGTATTAGCAGCGCCTACCGCAAAAGACAAATCGATTGTTCGTAACCCAATCGAGTCTACGTTGATACCAAAACCACTGGTTATCGCTGCCACCAACGATGACGCAGCAGCTTCGTCCGATAGTGACGACGACAACACGCCTAGACAGCCGATTACCTCTAAAGAACGGGCTGCGGAACTCGGTCGCGAATCCGATGAGGAACGTCCTGATGAACAGCTAACCATTCCATTTTTGGGTCGGCCAATCACCATCGGTGGTGAAGTCGATATCGAGATCGATTCGCGGACGGATTTTACTCTCGAACCTGATCGTGCAGATGACCGCGTTATTTTCAACCCGGATTTAGAACTCGAGTTCCTATATCCGATTCGGGACAAGCTGGTTTTCTTTGGTGAGCTCGAGCTGGAATATGACAAAGATATCCGGCGTGAAGATGCTGAAAAACAATCCGATGGCGCTGTGGGCCGGGGCCAGACCTGGCTTTATGCGAGCAATGTTTTCGACAGCGATTTTGGCGTGCAGATCGGCCGGCAAACGATTCGTGATAGACGAGAGTGGTGGTGGGACGAAAAACTGGATTCTATTAGGCTGCATTTTGATCACACACCCTACGAATTTGAGATATCCCTGGCTGAGGAACTCGGTGCTACCACGATCGATGAAGATCTCGATCCCGAAAAAGAAGATATACAACGTTTGTTAGCGCGAGGACGTTGGGACTGGGCCGAGCGGCAACAATTGGAACTGTTTTTTTTGCGTCAGGACGACGATTCATCGACTCCCGGTTCGGGCGGCGTGCTGAATCAGGACAATGAAGATGAAATCGATGCGGATCTTACCTGGCTTGGCCTGCGCGCCATGGGCAGATTGAGAAACAAAACACTAGGGAAGTTTTACTATTGGCTAGACTCCGCGCTTGTGGACGGTGACGAAACGGTGATCGACTTCGACGACATAGATGACGCCCGTAGCACAGTCGACGAGATCGAGTCCCGCGATGTACGAGGTTGGGCATTGGATTTAGGGACAACGATAGAAACCAAATTGAATGGCGAACCCCGTGTAACGATTGGGTATGCACGCACATCACGCGACAACGATCCGGATAACGGAGTAGATCGTACATTCCGTCAGACCGGTCTACAAGGAAACGAAGATAAGTTACGCAGTGTCGAGCGATTCCCTTACTACGGCGCATTACTGGAACCGGAATTGTCGAATTTGGAAATCTTTACTCTGGGAGTGGGGTTCCCGTTACTTAAGAACAGCTCGATCGACCTCGTTTATCACGAATATAGTCAAGTGCAATCAGCGGACTTCCTGCGCGATAGCCGGCTACGTGCCGATCCACAAGGCGACGACACCGATATCGGTCGGGAACTGGATCTCATTGTATCTTTGGAAGAATGGAAGCATTGGGAAGCACAAGTCTCCGTTGGCGTGTTCGAAGCCGGACGTGCGTTTGGAGCACTCGATGGTGAGACGGCTAATAGCGTTGTTTTGACGCTGGAGTACAACTTTTGACGATCGATAAACCCATATGGTTTTGCGCCACCGGTAAAAGCGGACTCGGCCACTTGCGGCGAGTTACCAATATCGCTACGGCAATCAAACTGAATACACCGCGACAAGCGCTTGCGTTGATGACAAATGCACCGGTAGCCGGGTTGACCGGGCAAGAACAAGAGTACTTTAGTGAAACGAAAGTCAGACCGCGGGGAGAAATGGGTCTGTGTTTGAAAGAGTCTCAAACAGGATCCATTGTTGTAGATACTGCCGTGTTGCCAGGGCTGGTGGACATCGATGTACCGCTTTGCCTGGTACTGCGCGAGACAAGAATAGATAAGATTAAAAATTTTCGTCTGCAGAAAAACCGCCCTTGGGATCTAGTCATCGTGCCCAACCCGGTAGAGCGGTGGCAACCGGATTGCACACAATTACCGGCGCATCGCATTGAAAACGTCGGTTGGATATATCGGAGCAATGCTGAGAACGACAACAGAAAATTTGCCAATAAATGTTTCAAAAACCACTCGATTCCAACCATTCTGTTGGTTTCCGGTGGCGGAGGGACGAAGGACACCACGGATGAGTATTGCAAGACAGTTACTCGTCTAATTGAGTCTGTCAGCGATCTCACGACGACCAAATTTAAGGTAGTGCAAGTCGTCGGCCCACGTGCCGATGCAAATACTGTTGTCGCGGTCGTTGATGAAATCATTACGCCCGGCCCCGAGTTACCTAAACTATTTGGGCGCGCGGATATTGTAGTTAGTACGGTGGGCTACAACTCGGTACTGGAACTTGCTGGTACCGATGTACCTACTTTGTTGGTTCCCATTGAGCGAACTTACGACGATCAATATCTGCGCGCCAATCGCTGGGGAAGCGCTTTGGGTTTGGCACACACTGACGTCGAGCGGTCTGCACGATGGATGGCTGAATTGATTGACAACCCTCGGCGCCGGCCGAGAATCAGTATCGATAGCTCAGGCGCTGCCGCAGCCGCGAATTTAGTCCTAGGTCTGGCGGCATGAATCGGGTATCACATGTCGATGGGTTCGCCCGAAAAGCGTTGGGAGATTTACCCCTGGTGGTTGGGTATCGAATCGAGAAATTAAGCCACGAAGCAGCGAGAGCTGGGGTGCCAACGCCATCGTTGACATTCCGGCCGACGACTCGCGAACTCATTGCGCCCTGGATTGATGGTTATAACGGTCGCGAATTATTGCAGCGCTATATGAAAGGCAATCCGGGATTCGCCAACGTGCCCAAAACGTATTGGGTATCGTTACTGGAACCTTTGACGCAGCTCCACCACAGCAAGCTCAATAACGCTGTTCTTACGCGACTTGACCCGTATCGCCGTATTCGACCGAGGTTGGCGAACAAAAAATCAGATGTCGGTATCAATTGTGTCAGTCGGGAGATGCGTTTGTACCAAACGCTAACGGATATTGGCATACATTTGTTATTGGTCCACGATATGGATAGCTGGATACCGGTACATGGGGATTTCCACGTCGGTCAGGTGATGTTCGGCACAAATAACAATACGCCTATTTTGCTCGATCTGGATGATTTGGCGTTGGGTTTGCCCGAAAGCGATATTGGAAATTGTATCGCGCATCTGGTCACCAGTTTTGACGATGTAACGAATCGAGTAATCGAGAAATTTATTGATTTAAAGCATTCGTTACTAGAGTGTTATGTCGAGTTGACATCCAATCAATTGGCGCCTGCACTAGTTGATTTCTATGGAGCAGTCGCGTTGTTGCGCCGGATGCTTAAGCTAAGTGAACGACATGGTGGGCTATCGTTGGAATGCATGTCGAGCGCGGTCGAGGTCTTGGCTGAATCATGTCGTGGGGAGCTAGTTAAATGATCACTCCTGTTATTCCTATCAAAGAACACAAACCCGTAAGAGTGGGTTATGTATTAAAACGATTTCCACGTTTTTCGGAAACGTTTATTCTCAATGAGCTTCTCGAGTTGGAACGGCAAGGAATAGAGGTTCACGTCTTTTCACTAATGCAACCACCGCAGGAGACACGGCACCAATCACTCGGCTTGTTACAGGCGCCGGTTGTCTATTTGCCGCGTAGTAACGGATTAAAGAAATGGAAAGTGTCATCCGGTATATCGGATGAAGAACAGATGGAAATCGGTATCGAGTCCTGTTTTGCTGACGACGAACTACCATTTGTTGAATTTTTTCCCGACAAAACCGCAGGCCAAATAAGTCATTTATGTTTTCAGGCGACAACACTCGCTATGTTCGCATCGGCCCGTGGTATCCAGCATTTGCACGCGCATTTTGCTTCCAATGCGACCACCGTGGCGTTGTTAGCCAGCCGGTTCAGTCAAATTCCATTCTCTTTCACAGCCCATGCGCGGGATATTTATCATACATATATTAATGAAACCATTGATAACAACTTGCGTCGGCGCAAGATGGCGGAGGCAAGGTTTGTTGTCACTGTATCGGACTACAACCGCGACCATTTACAGACAATCGCCGATCTGTGGGCGCGTAACCGGATTCGAAGACTTTACAATGGCGTCGACCTGACCCATTTTCGCCCTGACTCAGAAGATCGACCATCGGACTTATTTATTGCCGTGGGCCGTTTGGTGGAGAAGAAGGGCTTTCAGTATTTGATTAACGCGTGCGAAATTCTGCAGCAACGTGGCTTCATTTTTCATTGCGAAATAATTGGCGATGGACCGCAACATGAGTCTCTGGGGCGGCAGATTACGGATGCAGGTCTTGAGGGAAAAGTGAAATTAGTCGGTGCAGTACCACAGGAGCAATTGATTGATCACATTAAACGTGCTGCCGCAGTGGTGCTACCGTGCGTGGTCAGTAGCAGCGGTGACCGGGGATGGGTTACCGACTGTATTACTCGAAGGTATGGCAATGGGGTTACCCGTTATATCGACTCGTGTCGCCGGGGTGCCGGAAATTATCGATCATGAAGAAACCGGTCTACTGGTTGCGCCCGAGAATTCCCTTGAATTGGCAAACGCGATGCAAACAATTCTAGATCAACCACAACGACGAAGCGCGATGGGTATTGCAGCACGCAGCAAGACCGAGCGTTTGTTTGATCTCACCAAAAACGTTGCACGCTTGGCTGAGTATTTTTCTCGTGCGGCTGCCGGAGACAAATTTGATAACCAGGAGGTGCCGGATGCGGATCGCCTACGTCATAGCGGATAGGGGCATTCCCGTTTTCGGCAACAAAGGTGCGTCTATTCATGTGCGCGAAATGGTAAACGCATTTAACACGGTAGGTGGTCATGTCACTCTCGTTGCGGCGCGTTGTGGGCCGCAAGACGACGAAGTTTATGCCGACATTGTAAAGGTAAAAACCGATCAGCCGCGTGTAAATTCATATCCGTTGGAGGGTTGTGAGAAAACCCGCGCGCGTGAACAACATTCCATGATGCTTTCCGATGCGATTGAGACCCGTTTAATGGATCTGCATGGTGAAAACCCTTTCGACTTTATCTACGAACGGTATTGTTTGTTTAGTACTGCGGGTGTCAGGGCGGCGCGTGCACTAAACATTCCCAGTATTGTTGAGGTTAACTCGCCACTACTGCCGGAACAGCAACGTTACCGCAAACTGGAACTCGTTGCCGAAGCGCAAGCTGTGGAGAGGGAAGTGTTTACCACGGCTGATGCGGTGGCGACTGTCTCGGATGAAGTCTGCTGTTACGTTGCATCAAGAGGTGCGCCAAAAAATCGGACATTTGTTGTATCGAACGGTGTCGACACTAAACGATTCCACCCCGACATCGAACCAATTCAAACGACGGCAGAATCCGAGCGATTTGTTGTAGGGTTTGTCGGCAGCTTGAAACCATGGCATGGCATTGAAGTCTTGTTACGGGCATTCCGTATCGTTGTGCAGCAAAATAAAAATGTGCATTTGCTCATCGTCGGGGATGGTCCATTACGGCAATGGGTCGAAGGGTTCGTCAGCGGAGCCGGTATCGAGGACAATGTAACCATGACCGGTTGGGTGTCTTATCGTCAACTGCCCAGCCTCATCCAATCCATGTCTGTGGCGGTCGCGCCGTACCCTGAGCTGGAAAATTTTTATTTTTCTCCGTTGAAGTTGTACGAATACATGGCACTAGGAAAACCGGTTATCGCCAGCGATGTGGGTCAAATCAAACAGATCATTAATGACCGTGACAACGGAATACTGATCAAACCCGGCGATGCTACGGCGCTCGCCAGCCGAATTGCCTATTTGGTAAACGATTCGAGTAGTTGTGCAAAACTGGGAGCGTGCGCGCGCGAATCCGTCTTGAACAGAACCTGGATCAATAATGCCCAGCGTGTATTGTCCATTATCAACCCGTTTATAAAAGCGGTCTGACACTGGAATTGCTTAGAAAATATTTATCTCACCATGAGTAATCAAGTGAAACCCGACCGTAACCAGTTACGGTTAAGTGCTATCGGCCGAATCGTCAAGCATTTTTGGCCCCATGTAAAACCACATCGTACTACCTTGGCGATGGCGGGATTGTGCATGCTGGGTGTCACAGCGATGGAATTACTCAGGCCGTGGCCGTTGAAATTTGTATTTGATGTCATTCTGGTTTCGACGGAAAAAACAACGACAATGCTCGAGTCGCTTCCTGATTTTGCTCACAACACAAATTACCTGTTGGCCGCTATCGCGTTGTCCATTCTTGCTATAGCCATACTGAGCGGTTTGTTCGGGTTTGGGCAGGCATTTCTTTTATCCAGCGTTGGGCAAAAAGTGGTTGCCGTCATCCGTCGCCAGGTGTACGCACATCTGCAACGCTTGTCTCATTCGTTTCATGAACACAGTGCCACGGGTGATTTATTGGCGCGTTTGACCGGCGATATTCGCATGATGCGCGAGTTATTGGTCACATCCGTCATGTTTATTATCGACCGCTCTTTGGCCGTCGTCGCCATGATCGCCATTATGTTGTGGATGGATTGGCAGTTGACCTTGATTGCCCTGGCGGTGATGCCGGTTTTGGTAATGACGGTTACAAAGTTTGGCCGTGAGATCAAAGGTGCCACCCGGCGGCAGCGGCGTAAGGAAAGTCAGATCACCAATGTCATGGCAGAAAACCTGTCGTCGATAAGCATTGTCCAGGCCTTCGCCCGTGAGGCATACGAGGAGGAGCGGTTTGCCCGTCACAATGCCAAGAGCATGCAGGCTGGGTTGGTGTCGACACGGCTGGAACAACAAATGAATCGTCTGGTGCAAATCATTCTCGCACTGGGTACGGCAGGGGTTATCTGGTTTGGTGTTACCCGGGTGCAAACCGGAATTCTGACACCAGGCGATCTGTTGGTGTTTACTGCGTATTTGACCGGTCTATACAAACCTATTCGTAAACTTGCCGGGCTAACCAGTCGTATGGCTAAGGCGACGGTCTGCGGTGAACGCGTGATGACCATACTGGAAACGGAACCCGACATCAAAGATGCTAGCGATGCACAACAAGCACCGTTATTCAACGGTGAAATCACTTTCAGCAATGTCACTTTTTCTTACCCGGCTAAACCGAGGGTACTGAACGATGCGAGTTTCCACATTCAACCGGGCCAGACCATTGCGTTATCTGGGGAGAGTGGCGCGGGCAAATCCACTATTGCAAATCTGCTATTACGTTTTTATGACCCGGAAGCGGGTAGCGTTCTAATCGACGGTGTCGATATACGGCGTTATACATTGGAATCGTTACGCAATCAGATTGCAGTGGTGCTGCAAGAGTCGGTGCTGTTTAACACATCAATACGTGACAACATCGGTTACGGCAAGTTGGATGTAAGCGATGAAGAAATCATAGCGGCGGCCAAAGCGGCGAATGCACACGAATTCATCGAATTGCTTGCTGACGGATACGACACGGTAGTCAGTGAACGTGGTGCCAGCCTTTCCGGTGGTCAACGACAACGCATCGCAATTGCGCGTGCGATGATCAGAAACGCACCCATTGTAATTTTGGATGAACCTACCGCCGGGTTGGATTTCAAAAACAAGACTGAAGTCGAAGTCGCGCTAAATCGATTAGTGCAAAATTCCACTTGCCTCACCATTACTCACGATCAAGTATCGGCGATCGCCGTTGATCGCAACCTGAAAATAGACCACGGCGAGGTTATAGAGATGGTAGAAGATTTTGACAAAACTGTGCAACGCTTACCCACGGTCGCGTATTCCGCTTAGAAGTCAGCGCTTAGGAAGCGTCACGAAAAATGGCATTACCACAATTGCAATTAAAAGAATCTACGGCACAGGACTGGCGGGCTTTGTTAAATTCGGCGATGTCCCCGAGGATCATGTGTGAGGAGTTGAACGACCATTGGCCGTATGCAGGAAATCGCGGCCTTGAGGTCATCGATTGCCAGCTCGTGCGAATTTATCCACGCAAAAATGGAGGGAGCGTGTTGGAGTTCGAATTATGTCTCAGTGGTCAGGGACACGAGCGCCACCAAACCGTATTCGCGGAATGGGTAGGTGACAATGTTGTTAAGCGTTGTCAGGAGACTATTACAAGTCTGAGCAAACGCCGGCGGGGTCAATTAGATCGGGATGACGGTGACCTCGTTACGTGTCTTCCAAATATGGGGTTATTGATACGGTTTCCGGGTTTGGACGAACGTATCGAAGGACTTAAACTTATTAATCAGCCAGCGTCGTTGGCCCAAATTCTGAGAACGTTGAAAAATAACAACACTCGCGTGCCATCGGGTCACGTCGAAGTGGAATTACTGGGTCACCGGTTGGGTAAACGTTGTGTTGTTCGCGTCAATGGGCGAAACAGCGGTACATCATCTGCAACAGATACCGATTGCACGTTCATATTAAAACTTTACAAGATGCGCACGAACCGTGGGCGATTCGTCTACGATTGTATGAAACGATTAGAGATGAACGGATTCGAATCTGAGTCATTGATTCGCATCCCTCAACTGCTTGTATACCTGAGCGAATGGAATGCACTGGTCATGGAGGATGTGCGAGGTGTTTCTTTACCCATGTTGTCAGGAGATCGTTTAGTAGATGGGCTGGAGCGGGCCGGACAGGCGCTACGCAAACTGCACAATACACCCATGAAAGTGGAACACCGGCATTCGGTGGATAGTGAAATCGAACTGCTAGAACAAAGAGTCGGTTTGGTCAGTAGGCTCATGCCCGAGTTGACTGATACGACCAACAAGACGTTGCAAAGCGTGGTTAACGAACTCAATCAATGTCGTCAATTTACACCGACGTTAGTGCATCGTGATTTTTATGAAAAACAAATACTGATAGATGGCGACGAAACCATACTATTGGATTTCGACACCTTGTGTATGTCGGACCCGGCGCTTGATGTTGGAAACTTCATTGCTCATCTTGAGTTAAACCGACTGCAGGGAATACTTAAGGTTGAAAATGGGGCTGCTGTCTTCAGTGACGCCTATGATGGGTATCAAAATGATGCCTTTCGAAGACGTGTCACGATTTACGCGCGATCCGCCATGCTTCGATTGGCGTGTCTTTACGCATTTTGGCCACGTTGGCGTTATGTGTGCAGGCCTTTACTGGAAGCTGCGAATGCTCGTTGAAAATCTGACCCCTAACTATATGTTAGAGCAATTCGATATCGCGCGGGATGCGAAAAGAATGTTTTGTATTTTTCAGGATTCGCTACAGTCGAATGGCGACAAGTGTTTCCAAATTGAGAATTGTCGCGTATTGCGCTTTCGTTACCGGGCAGTCCAACGATCCATCCTGCTCTATGAACTGCAATTGCGAAATATGGTTACTGGGCAAAAGCGTAGTCAATGGGTTACAGGAGTTATTTATGCAGACTATGAACGTGCCGAACAGTTGTATCGGCGGCTAAAACGGTCACCTTTGGTTTGTCAGATTCCAGAGGATTGGAAAACCTTTGAACCCGTGTGTTACATCCCCGAATTGCGAATGCTTGTGCAGGTTTTTCCACTTGATCGCTATCTCAATACATTGCCGCGAATACTGAAGCGTCCCACATCAGAACTTGAAACGTTACTATTGCAGGAATTTGGTGTCGGCGATTGGCAACTAAGGCGCTGGGAAACTGAACCCACCCGTTACCGGCCATTTTTGGGTGTCACGCTGCGGTGCACTCTGACTGCGAAGAACGCTATCAGCGGTGAAACGTGCTCAAAATGTTTTTATATAAAGTTGTATCGTGACGATCATGGCCAACAGATTTATGACTTGCTGCGCCGGTTGCAAGCAACAACAGCACAACAAGATTACCCATTTGAGACTGTCCGACCCATAGGTTACATCGCTGGCTTACGCGCCCTGGTACTCGCTGAAGCAAGTGGTCAATCATTAGAACAGATACTGATCAATGGAAAGAATATAAAAAAGGCAATGAAGCAAACCGCGCGAGCGATGGTGGCTTTGCACGAAAGCGACTTGTTGGACGGGAAGCCACGCACACGGGATTCGGCGCTTGCCAGAGCCGAGCGGGCGGTATCTTTTATTCAATGGGCTTGTCCGTCGCAAGGTCAAAAAGCACTTGAGATACTAAAAGTATTAAAACAAAGATTCGAAGTGGTGGGCGCGCGCCCTACCCATCTCGACTTCAAGGCCGATCATATTTTTATCGACAGTGATCGGACGATATTTATCGATCTCGATTCTTTCGGTATCGGTGATCCGGTTTTCGATCCCGCAACCCTGCTGGTACGACTGCGTGCGATGCCG
Organism: Arenicellales bacterium; assembly: GCA_965216365.1. Taxonomy (GTDB): domain Bacteria; phylum Pseudomonadota; class Gammaproteobacteria; order Arenicellales; family CBDCFT01; genus CBDCFT01. The sequence continues at coordinate 236,666 of CBDCFT010000013.1, forward strand.
GATCTGCTACCAATTTCACCGTCAATAATCGATGAGGCTATATGGGCATTTATAGAAGAGTATTTTCATCTTGTGCCCGGCTCCTGGCGTAAGCGCTTACCGGTTAATATTGCGTTGGCCTCGCTCAAAGTGGCGCTTTACTATGTTCAGCACCAAGAACCGGATTGGCAAAGCCGGGTAAATGTGTTGTTAAATCAGTCGACAAAGTCGTTGTCCACAAATACATACTCATCCCTCGTCGCATAACCATGAATCGCTTCTAGTTTATCCGCGCTTCTTGAGTCGGATGTTATTATGTTACCCCCTAAGCGAATTTTCCATCGACAGCATCACATAGAATCTTGTCTACTCGCTCAATGTTATCGGGGCCAATCGACAGCAAATTCTGAGCCGTTTTGATTAGATTGCGTCTTGTGGTCTCATTTCCGGTCATTTTCGTGCAACGATACAAAATTGTTGCTCCGGCGAATTCAGTCACGCGCGGACTAACGACCGGCCAGATCGATACCGCTGCTTTTTTATAGCTGCTAATCGCTTCTTGTAGAGTTCGTTGACAGTCGATAGGCGCCTGTGTGCAAATTCCCGCAATAACATAGTGACCTAAAAAGAATCCTAAATCGTAGGCTGGGTCACCAATGCTGCAACTAAATTCCAGATCGATGACGCCGATACGATTTTCGCCGACTAATATGTTTTTTGAACAAAAATCGAGGTGCATGAATCCGTTTACTCGTGCAGCATCACTGGCAGAGTGCAACGCGTTTAGATTACTGCGCACCTTGTACGGGAGGTAATTCAAATTGTCATTGGTTAGACGCAAGTTCAACATGGATTTCCAATGACTTACATCCAAAGCCCGATCTCCCCAAAGCGGATTAACTTGTCCTGATGATTCGTGACATTTGGCCATGAAGCGGGCTGCACGGCGCGCGACTGCAGCGTCAAATACGCCCCGGGCAAGATCCTGTTCGAGAGTATGGCCGCCAGGGCAAACTTCGCTCAACATCAACGTTTTACTTTCCTTGCTGTAATACACAACTCCTGGTAATTCGGTATCGTCTTGTATGTTCGCACGTAACCATTTGATAGCACGTCGTTCAACGGAAAGTCGCTGACGTGGTTTTAGACTTGCCGGATCGGTTAGGTTTGCTGCTTTTACCGTATCGTTGGCGTACTTTATAAAGTATTGAGTATCGTCAGCCAGTTTTGCGCGAAACACTTCATCCGGCTTTCCAGGTTTTGCCACGTGCAATTCTGAACATTCAAACCCCGCGCGTTTCAAGTTAGCACGCACTTTTCGTAGAGCAATCGTGCTCGCATCTTGCATACCGTTTTGGCATATGTGCCAAATTTTTTCGCGTTGCAATCGAGATAAATGATCCGGCATCGCAGACATGAAAGTCGTTTTGCCTGTGTCTTTTTTCGCTAGACAAGCCCGTAGCGTAGTCGCTCGCACCGACGAGCTTCCTGTAGGTACGGCGGCGATGTTCGTTTCAATGCCCTTTTGCGCTGCAAGTTCGGCGAGTGTTTCGAAACGCGTATCACCATCGGCAAAATCAGCTTCCCCGAGACAGAACAGAATACTGCCGCCATATTCGATTCGATCCAAATAGCCGAATGCGTGTTTCACGGCGCTTGTGGGTGCAGTCTCGACGCGAACTTTGGCAGTGTCTTGAAGAAAGATACGCCATATTTCTTCGGCTATATCCGTGTCAAGTACTTTTGTCGTACCCGGGACATTACGGTAGCGGTTTGTGATGATAACGACGACCTCGTCCACGTTCGGTCTGGCGACGAGGTTCAGAACCGCGGCGTAGTGGGCGGCGTGTGGTGGGCGAAAGGCTCCCGGAAAGACTGCAACGCAACGCCCGCTGTTCGTAAGCGATTTCATATAGTTGACGTAACTACGAGTATACGCTCTGACTATGCACAAGGCGTTTACGAATGATTATATCGAAATTCTTACAAAACCTTTTCGTCTTATTCTCGCTCCTTGTTCGTGAATCGGAACCTATTCTGTTGGATAAAACGACGACATCTGCAGTTTGGAGTTCATAAACTAAATCTCTTAGTACGCATAAATTTTTATGCTGATAGCAGAACAAGATCGCGTTTCGTCATGAGACTGCCGCAAATTGTTCTGTCGACCAAATAAAAGTGGGTGGGGTAAATAGACCAAATACGGGGCAAATCACCCCGCACAAAACACCAAACATACTCTTTAATAAAAGGATAACCGCAGAAAACTTAGCCATTGACGATTTGGTATGCCTCTTGCAAATAGTGACTAAGTCACTAAATGATTTCAAGGCTGATCCGAATCAAATGATATGGAACGACGAATGACTACTGTTTTGTTGCAAGTAAAGAGAATAGGAATGGAGATATGTTAGAACAAGAGAGCGCTACGACAGGTGGTATATACAAAAACATCGATAAAGAGTCATGGTTAAAGAATTTTAATTCATTACACGGACTTAACGATCCGTTATGGCGGGACGCTTGCACGCGCATGCGTTTTACCTGTATTCCGTCGAACACTGTTATTGTTAGTGAAGGAAGTCGCTTAGAAAGTTATTTATTGTTGATGGAGGGCAAAGCGCGTTTTCAAAAACTTTCCAAGAACGGACGCCAGATCACGGTGCTTCGGGTAAACGGTGGACAAAGTTGTGCACTGGCGACGGCCTGTTTATTGTCAAATAGTCCCCTGCCAGCCAGTGCGATTACGGAATCAGATATATGGGGCGGCGTCATCAGCAAAGCCGATTTTTTACTGTGTCTGCAGAAGTCTCCAAGTTTCCGTCGATTCCTGTTTTCAAACTTTGCTAACCAACTTCATGATGTGATGCGCTTAATTGAGCAATTGGCGTTTGAACCGTTGGATATTCGGATTGCTAACTACTTGCTGGCGAATAGCGATGAACAATCGGTTGTGAATAAGAGTCATCAGGAGATCGCTGATGAGTTGGGCACAGTACGTGAAGTGGTGACCAGGGAAATACGAACCCTTAAGAATCACGGTTGGATTTCGGTGGCTCGTGGTTATATCACCCTGCGTAACCGTGTCGCACTTTCGAGTCTTGCCAGCAGCAAATTGACACCGTCTACAAACACAAAGACTCACTGATAATGCATATAACTTCGTCATCAATTGCACTACTTTCTGAAGTGTGATGAGGAAAGAGTGTATCGAATCGAAATAAGCGCGAAGTAAATCTTGCATCCGTGTCACGTATTTCTGATTGAGTCAATCAATGTAAAGGGTGGAATTTTGATATAGAAAGCATCCAGAGATGGGGTGCTGCATCAGTAAGCCGTGGTCAATTTTCCATTGCATTTTCAATTTTAATCGTTAAGTAGTTTGCGTTAGCAGAAGCTATACGTCCGAGAAATTCGCCATCCACAATGGCTTGTTCAACTGCTTTGAGTTGGCCATCACAAGCGCCCGTTCCAGGTATTGTCAGTAATACCATTGTTGCTGCAATGGAGGCTTTTCGTTTTTTACGGTTAGACAATATTGATTATGAGTTCATTTGCTGGACACCTTGTTTTGGTTGGTTTATACAGACTTAACAATCAATCTTTTTGCTAATAATGCATATGTTGGACCTAAACTCCATATTTGATAAAAACGGTGGATACTTTATCGGCGTTATATTCGCGCTGATGATCTCTGGATGTGTTGCGACGCCATCACCTACGCATACGTTGATTGACAAAATTGTGCGTGTTGCTGATCGAACCGAAATCAGCGAAACCGACATGCATGAGCTAATTGCATCGGCTGATGTCGTGTATATGGGAGAGATTCATGACAATCCCTGGCATCACGAACTCCAACTTGAGATCCTGCAACGCTTGGTGGCGGCAGATATTCAACCGGCCATTGGATTCGAATTTTTTAATAGCGGTCAAACCGGCGATTTGATGTCTTTTACGAAAATCTGTGGTCCATGGGAATAACCCAGATAAATTCTTCGGCCAAGGCCGAGCGACAATTACGTAATCGCTTGGGATGGGGAAAACAACGTGATGACGAATGGCAGTCCTATTTCCCTATTATGGACTATGCCAAACAAAAACAGCCTCGCGGTATTTGGTACCGATTTACCCGCGGGGATTAGGCGTCGTATTACGCGGATGGGAATATCCAAATTGTCGCCGGTCGAACAAAGATTGATTGTTGATACTGGCTTCCATAACGATGCATACCGCACACTTATGCAAGAAGGATTTGTAGAGAGTCATTGTGGTTTGGAGTGATCCGGTGTTACTCGACAACTTGTATGAAACCTGGTTGGCGCGCAATGATTCCATGGCAACAGCAATTACCGACATGCTGGCTTCCACGACCAATAGACCCATCGTGAATGATTGTCGGCGCCGGGCATACCAAGTACAACATGGGTATTTATGATCGGGTTGCGGCTTTAATGCCGTCGGTGCATCAAGTGAACATTGCCTTCAAGCCGGTGCAGGATGTGTTGAAACCCATGGTGGATTACTTTCAAACCGAAACTGTGCAGGATGTTGTTTTCGCTAATGCGCATGAATACTTTTGGTTTACGCCTGCGCTTGAGAGGGAGGATCCCTGTGTTGAGTTCAAACATCAACTCAAAAAACCACCGCCTGTTCAAGGTGAATAAGGTCTCTATAAGTGCATTTTCTTAGTTGAGTTTATCGACCCGAAATACTACGTAATCGGTCGTGGTCCAGTAGTGTGATTTTGCCCTCGACCGAGTGCGACAATACCGTCATTTTCAAATTCACTGAGTGTGCGGCTGATAACTTCGCGTACGGATCCCAGTTCTAATGCAATCTGTTGATGGGTGATAGTGACCACCGGGTTTTGCTCATTCGTATTTTCGTAATGACTTAGCAACAAAGACGCCAGGCGTTGGTCCAGTCGGTGAAAAGCAAACGCCTGCATTGCCCGCATTATGTCGCTCAAGCGATTGGCAAGAACTACCATATACATGTTGTCTAATATCATCGTGGGGTTTCCAACCAGGATTGAAACACGCTGGTTGGAATAGCAACACCACGCATAAAGTTGTCGACATAGGTGGTTGCAGGAATATGGGTTTCGAACAACGAACACAACAGGTGTAATGCACAGCATTCCCCAGCATGCACATGGTATAGCGTAACTTCTCGACCCTTATCGCTGGCCAAACCGACTCGCATCGTGCCATCGCCAATCAGCATTACCTGACGGCAAAATTCACCGGTATTGTAAAAATACCGGCCTGGTTTTAAACGTATGGAAATAGCATGATTCGCGATGTCTTCTTGCAGCGACGACGGCGCATCACGATAAAAATCGTATCCGTTTAGCGTTTGATGTATCGCTGAATCCGGGCTGACGTTCATTCTATGTGCCTCGCCACTGGATGACCGATCGGTGCGCGAACGGCTTGGCTGTTCGATAACGCCTAGTTCGATTGCCACGCCACATGCCGTTAACCATCCGCTAACAGGCGGGTTGAAGTCAGTAACCTAAGTCACATGACTACTGCTACGTCGTTAATCCAGCAATTACGCGTCATATGAACTGTGTTGTGTAACCTAACTCACAGACAGAAGTTGGCATTAGTCGTCTAATTCCAGTGGGGTAATATTAATCAGGGTGGTATTAAGACGATAAAGTCATGGGTGCTGTTTATTATCAGTTAAACCGATTTTTCAGATTCATTGCGTTGGGCGTTATCTTGTTGTGCACGCCCGTGGCAATCGTGCAGGCACAGCAATTACTTCTAGAAAAAAGTGCTGACCCGCTGACCTATGACGGACGCGGTGATTTCGTTATTTACCGGTATGCCGTAACCAATGGCGGGGACGTGCCCTTGCCCGGGCCTATCGTAGTAAGCGATGACAAAACCAGCGTTACGTGTCCTGATCTGAGCACGATTGGTAATGGTGATGACGCATTGCAGCCTGGCGAAACCTTAATATGCGATGCAACGTATTTCACCACCCAAGCCGATCTGGAAAATGGCTCACTGACTAATCTTGCCCAGGCCAGCGCCGGGGGCGCACTGTCTAACCAGGATAGCGTCACTGCCGTGGCTTGCCGTGGTGCACCGGAACCGGCGACGGCGCCGACATCGGTTGATTTTTTGCGCAGTTATCGTGCTTTCTTTAATTCCCCGACACGCCTGGCGGTCGACACCGACAATAACGTTTATATCACCGATCCGGTGAATGGCCGTGTCTGTCGTTCGGCGTCCGGATGGAAGAATACTATTTGAACTGACTGGACTGGAGTATCCAGTCAGTATTGCGGTCGATAATACTGGCAGTATTTATATCGGTGAAGGCAAGAGTGGCCGTGTCGATGTATTTGCGGCGGATGGCAACTTCAGTCATTCCCTGGGGCAAGGCGGCAATGAATTCCAACTACCGGCGGACATTGCGATCGACGCGTCGGCAAATCATATCTATGTGACCGACAGCACAGCCGGTGTGGTCAAACGCTATTCTGCAGACGGTTCACTCATCCAAGTATTTGGTTCAGAAATTGGCATGAAAGCGCCGACCGGCATCGCACTCAACGCCGCCCGCGGTGAGGTTTTTGTAGTGGACCAACGTAACTCCCGTATTCATGTATTCGATACTGATGGGGCATTCCAGTTCTGTATGGGCAGTACGTTGTTGACGGGCGGCTTCTTCTGCGATGGTTTTGTGTGCGGTAAGGACCGGCAGTTCGATCAAGGCATATGGGTGGACCAGCAAGAACGAATATTTGTGGCCGATGCGTTCGAAGGAGCGGTTTATGTGATGGGACGTGACGGTGCAGTGGTCACAAAAATAAGCGAATTCGGTGAGCGCGGCGGCCAGTTACGCACGCCAACCGATTTGGCGATGGATTCACTTGGGCGTCTGTTTGTTTGCTTCCGCTAATAACGCACGGGTCGAAATGTTTGGTTTAGACAGTTTTAGCGATCCGGAAGGCGTTCGTACCCGGCAGGTTTGAGATAGCAACCGATTCCCTGGATCGTGACGCCAATTCTGATGTCGTCGGTTATATGGAGTTACCGGGACAGCGTTTGGACGCAATTATTCCCAGTAGCATACTGGCGAACGGTATTGCGGCTCCTACCTCCACTTTGCTGGGTGATTTCGATAACGACACCATCCCCGACTTGCGTCTTACCTTTGGTACAGAACTGGGTATGACGCTACCGGCCGGTGTCGCAACGGTAACCGTTACGGGTCAGATCAATGATTTTGCTTTTGAGCTGAGTGATGAGCTGCGCGTTTCAACCGGGGATATAGATGAGGACAGTGATGGCGTTCCCGACGTCAGCGATCTTTGCCCAACAACAGCACCTGGCGATGTTGTTGCTCCCGATGGGTGCAGCGTCGCCCAGTATTGTCCCTGTACGGGACCGGCGTTAGGTCATAGCTGGATAAACCACGGTGAATACGTTAGCTGCGTTACCCATGCAGTAAAAACACTGTTTGAACTCGGTTTGATCAGTGGCCGGCAACGAGGCCAAACGGTCAGCACGGCGGCGGCTTCGAACTGTGGAGGAATTGAATAATGTTTGTCAAGCTAGAAGCCAGTTTACTGCTAATGAAAACCACCAAGGCATTCAGGTTGGGTTGGCTTAAGATTTTGCTACTATTGAGCATCGCGATTTTTTCACAAGCGACTCAGGCGCTGGACCCGCCACACGATTTGCCGAGCAATTCTATTGAATGCCTCACATGTCACATTCCCCATGGCTCACCCGGCGGTAGTTTGACTAAGGTAGACGGAAATCCAAACCTGTGTATGTCCTGCCACAATCCGGGTGGAATGGCTACGAACCTGCCGTTCAGTGATATTGATCAGGCCATACCCGGCATGATTGGCAAGTCACATCGGTGGGATTCCGGCCCATCCGGATACATTGTTGCATCCCCGACTAATGCCTCGCCTGGTACGATACGTTCCGGCGGTGTGTTTACCGGACGTATCGAAAAGACTTATACGATTACCATATCCACGGGTGGTGATATTGGTCTTGCCACATTTGACTGGATCGACAACGAGGGCAACAGTGCTACCGGCGTCGCTACCGCCGATCAAGTGCCGTTTGTCGATGGTCTGGTGTTAGGTTTTAATGATAATGATGCGTCACCACCATTTATCGCGGGCGACAGTTGGACATTGCGTGTGCGCACCGATCTTCGTTTGCCCGATATCAATGACCCATTCGAAAGGGAGTTAGCGGCACGTCTCGCCGATGCGCCACTCATTGATCGGGGGCCGCCCAGGGTTCAAGACACAACCTTCGCAAAAGTGGTTTGTTCAGTCTGCCATGATCAACATAGTCAGGAGAAAACGCCTTTCGATCCGTCTGCGCCATTATTTGTTGGCGACGGCACCGGTGCAGGACGCCATTTTCAGCGTCAGGATAACGATATCAACCAAATGTGTGTGGTGTGTCACGAGGCGAGAAATGTGGCGTCGTCAATAGACGGTTCCCATCCGGTAGGCGTTGCGATTCCTGCCGGGGATTTTCAAACACCGCCGAACCTGCCGTTGGATACGGGCAATAACGTCGCGTGTATGAGTTGTCATGCCCCGCATTTTGCCGATTCCGGCGGCACTAATGCCGGACAGGGCGATGGTTATTTGTTGCGCCAGACCATGGGCGACACGTGTTTCGAATGTCATACCTTAGCGGATCGTGATACGGGATCTCACTTTGATACCGTTAACGGTGCACTATGGCCTGGCGGACAGTATGGTTCCAGTTTTCCGGCACATACCAACGACAAACGCGGCTTATGTGTCAATTGCCATTGGCCGCACGGCTGGCCGGACGATGATGATACCGTCAATGATTTTCCGCGATTGTGGGTAGAGCAATACGATGTAAACGACGACGGCAGCGATCCGGACGATGCCGAGGATCTGTGTAATACCTGTCACGATGGCTCACCCGCACAAACCGATATTCGAGGAGATTTCCTGAAGGGTACAAACGCTAACGATATTTTTCATCATCCGGTGGTGGATTCAGAACAGACCACCGATACGGTCACCGGTTCTTTGCGCACGGTGGAATGTGTAGATTGTCACAATCCGCACAAAGCACGCAGCGATAACCGTTATGCCGGGATAACGGGAACCAATCTGGACGGTAGCGCGGCGCCGGAATTCACCGAGGCCGAACAATACAAATTGTGTTTCAACTGTCATGGCGATACTTACAATCAATCACGCCCCATGACATCCAATAAGCGATTCGATTTTGCGACTACGAATAGTGCCTATCACCCGGTTGTGCAAGCGGGTCGTAATCAATCGCAGAACCTGCAAGATCAACTATCGGCGAGTGGTAGCGGTTTGACCACGACATCGACGATACGCTGCACTGACTGTCATAACAGTGATGTTACTGCTGGAACGCCTGGCCCGGTGACCGATTCGTCGGCACTGACACAAGGCCCGCATGGTTCCAACAGCGCTCCTATCCTGCGGGCTAATTTAAACCGCAACTTCACTGAAGCGACCACACCTGCGTCTTACAATTCCAATAACTACGCATTTTGTTTCCTGTGTCATGACGAGACCATGCTCACTGCGCGGCGGCGTGACGAGGGCGCACGCACCAATTTTGACGATGATATAAATGGGAAAGATAACCTGCACTGGTTGCATTTGGATGATCGTGCCGACAAGGCTCGGGCTACCTGTTCGAATTGTCATTTTGACATGCACAGTAATATTTCCGCAGACAACACTCAGTATCGCATTGATGGTGTGTTGTATCCCGATAATGCAGCCGCGTCTGCGGCCGGCAGAAAGACTCATATGGTCAATTTTTCACCCGATATTACGCCCTATACCGAAGATGGTGTTAACCGGGATAAGCCGGAATGGTGGCTGAATACGTCCACCGGCGAAAGGCGTTGTTATCTCGCGTGCCATGGAGAAACCATGGCGGGCGAAAGCGGTGATGGGGGACGGCGTGCTCAATACCGGCCTGCGGCTGGCGATGAACTTATCTGGACTTATTAAATCAAGCGATCTAGATTTTTTCCTTGAGTTCGCCAATCAGAGGCTTCAGTTTTTGTTCGATCAGCGATGCCGTTAACGCCCCCACATGACGAAAACGAATCATGCCGTTTTGATCTACTAATAATGTGACGGGGATAGCATCAATTCCTAAATTACCCGTTACCTGCCCATCGCCATCCCACCCGATTTTCTCATAAGGGCTATTGTAATATTCCAGCCAGCGCAAGGCATCTTCGCGTTTGTCACGATAATTTATACCTACTATGGGGATATTGCCTGTATTGGCAATTTGCAGTAGTAGCGGATGTTCGTCTCTACAGCTTAAACACCAACTGGCCCAGACATTAATAAGTGTGGCATGACCGAGCAAGTCGTTGTGGTCGATATATCGAATACTGTCATTCAGTAGTGGTAGGCTGAATTCCGGCAGTCTTTGTTCAGTTTGAAAAATTGGTAATCCATTAAACGGGCGCGAAATCAATAGACCGAGTGCGATGGCGAGAGCGAAAATTCCAGGTAGTAGTACGTTCAGGTGTTTACGCAATCGCGTATGACGCAAAGGGAACACAATTGCGCCAATTCGCATTATGCAAAATGACTCAGTACCAGTCGCGACAGGGCATTCCGATCGAGTATACGAATAGAACCGCGTTTAACATCAATCCAGCCGTTGTCCTTCATGTGTTTTAGTTCCCGGGAAATCACTTCGCGAACACTTCCCAGTTCGGCCGCCAATCCCGCGTGAGTTTTGTGCACCTCATCTTCCAATCCCGATGCACTCAGCAGACACTCCGCGATACGTACATCCAGACGGTCAAATGCGAGTCCTCGTACCAATGATATCAAGTGTATTAACTGGTCACCGTAGCCGTTTAACACGAAATCGGAAAAACAGGCAGATTCGCTCATACCACGAAAAAACTCATGTCGTGAAATCGCCACTGCCTTTACCTCGGTCTCCGTGATACTGCTGGCTGGATAAGGTTTTTCGGACAGAAGGCAACCCGTGGTCAAGGCGCAGCTTTGACCGGCATTGACACGGTAGAGCATCAGTTCGCGACCTTCCGGAGAGGATTTATAGACACGGATCGACCCTTTGATACACAGCAGATAAGCTTCACACGGATCGCCTTCGCGAAACACTGCGCTACCGGGTTCCAGCACAATGGTGTCTTTTATCGATCGAAGAATTTCACGACCGACAGGATCTTCCATGTCGCGCAAGCGCGGAAACACGTCTAACCAAGACGATGTTGATGTTTTATCAGTAGTTTTATCCAATGCCTTATCCTAATTTAATATGTAAATTTTGCCGGATAAAAGTGCCGGGGATCACGATTAGACAGTGTTGAGTTGAATTAGTTATTGACGAGTGTCAAGAACATTGATCTCGTACCACGACGGTTTCGGCGATGAACCCCGTGATTGAAGTGTCGAATTTGGTTTGTCGGAGAACGGCCCGAATACGCGACTCATATAAGCGATAGTGGCGTTAATATCCTTGTCGGAGAAAACAGAATTCCATGCTGGCATTGATGTGCCAGCGACACCGCGGGATATTGCATTGTACAAACTCTTGCGGTCTGTTTTTTCTTTAAACATATGATCGGTGAAATCCGGTGGATGCGGGGTCAAGAAACTGCCTATCCAATTGCGACCGGTACCGTCCTCGGCATGACAATGAGCACAATGTTGTTGGTACAGGTGTTCGCCTCGCGATTCTGTAACACTAGGATTTGTCAGGAGTGGGGATTGCTCGTGCAGTTCATAAACCGGTGGTTCATTTTCTTCCAAATAATTACCGGGTGGATAGGATACACCGCGCAGCTCCCAATAGTTGTTTCCGCCGTCAGCGACAGGTTCATGACAGCTGATACAGGCAGACATAAATAATTGTTTACCCGCACGTTCGAAATCAGACAAAGTATTTTCATTTTGGTCGATTGAAAGTTCGCCGAATACGTAGGGAAATGCAGCTTGATAGCGTTCGTGGTTTGGCCAACCGTTTTGTTCGGTGTGATAGCGATAATCTCGGTCAGAGCCTGACATAAATGCGTCGCGGACGTAAGCGACAACTGATTTGATTTCCTCTTGGGACAGCGTTTCCCCAAAAGCCGTCATCGCCGTACCGGGTTTCCCCCGAGAAACCGTGTTAAGCATCTGTTCACGCGTGAGAAGCTGAGGCGATGTCGCGCTAAAATTCCTGGGTGGCGGGTTTAAATAATCAGCCGCTAAAGTGACACCATTTCCCGCATAGCCATGGCACTGATAACAGTAGTAGTCGTAAATCTTTTTGCCAGCGGTGTTTAGATCTTGCGCCGCAGTCGTATTGACAAAGAGTACGGTGGTTAAGAGCACCAGCGAACTGGCCATAACCCCGTTACCGATTTTCCATTTACTCAAGACGAAGTTGCAAAAGGTGTTACAACAAGTCGAATAGACGCGCGACACCGCCATAACCCCCAACCCACATGCTGCCGTCGTTCGCCATCGCCATGGAAAAGATGTTTTCGGCAAATAACCCGTCGGCTTGGTTGAACACGGTGAAACCGTCCGCATCTCTTCTGACCAAGCCTTTGCTGGTACCTATCCACAACCGGTCTTTTTCATCAGTCGCCAACATGAATATGTGATTTGCAGGCAAACCATCGGCAACGGTGTAATTTTTCCAGGTCGTGCCGTCGAACCGGGCCAGTCCGCCGCCCCAGGTGCCACACCAAATCATGCCTCCGTTATCGATGGTAAGTGCGACAATGTAATTTGGGTTATAGGCGACGTCGACGTTTTGCAGGCCTTGTTCCACTTTTTGGCGTGCATGGTGATTGGAAACACGTGAAGGATCGCTGTCAAATTGCAACTGATCTCGCACCAACTCATACGCAGCACCCAGGCCATCATCGTGAGACCAGTTTTGCCATGTTTCGTCTTTGTACAGGGCAAGCCCGCCCTCGGTGGCGAACCATATATTGCCATCGTTATCTTCGCGCATTGCATACACCCAGTCGTTGGGTAATCCGGAATCCGTATTTTCCACGGTAAATACATCCCACTTGCTTGGGTCTTTTAGATCGCCACCACGAATTCGATTGGCTCCGGACCATGTGGCGATCCAGACATCACCACTTTTTGATTCCAAGGTATCATAGACAAAGGCATCGGCTAATCCATCGGGAATATTATAGTTTTCCCAGGTTTCCGTTTGCTGGTCGAGCAACGACAAACCGCCACCATAAGTTCCTACAGCGAGTTGACTTTTTAGCTTGCTGATATGGAATATGCCGTTGGCCAAAAGCCCAGAGCGATTATCGAATAACCGATGCGTGTCGTTTTCCAGGTCGTAACGGATAACACCACCGGAAGTACCTACCCACACGATGTTTCCATCCGCCAGCATACTTTTAACGTTCCGGTTACCGACCCGGAAATGCGTGAAGCGGCCATGGGTAGGATCGGCTGGTTGATTTGCCTGATTGGCGATGGTTGCCAACTCGTCTAGCGGTGGGTGGTTGGCCGGCATGGATGCGTTGTCCGATGTTTCCGGTTGCGCCGGCGCGGATGCTGTTTCAGACGTTGACGATGCCGCAGTTTGTGTTTGTTCCGAGAGTGCAGGCTCTGTGTTGGTATCGTTTCCGGTAGCTGTTGTCGTATCCGCCGTTTGCTCGGTTGGTTGTGTGTCTACGTTTACGGTTGCGCTTTCTTGGGTGGCCGTCGTTGTCGTGGTATCGTCTCCATCCGCTGTGGCTGTAGGGGGGCTGGATTGTCTTCCCAACCAATATGCGGAGGCGCCTACACCAACCAATAAAAGAGCTATTAACAAAACTAATTTAGTTCGACCCATCCTATTCTCCGTTGTTTGTGGTCACGCCAATACGCACGACGCCACCGCGCGTACCCACCCAAATATCGCGGTTGGGTGCAACCGCTAACGCATAAACGCTATCGTTTATCAGGCCATCGCTGCGCGTAAAACTTGTCCAGGTGTTATCGTGAAAACGTGTAAGTCCGCGTTGGCTACCAAACCAAAGGGCGCCTGACGGGTCTTGGGCGAGGCTAAATACGATGTCGCCCGCCAAACCATCGGTTTGCGTGTAGTTGATCCAGTCTTTGCCATCGAAATGGCTGACACCGCCTCCCCAGGTGCCCGCCCAAACCGTATCGTCCTCGGCAACGAGTACTGAAAAAACATAGTTGGGATTGTATGTATCCCGCCCTTGATTCAATACATTCAAGTCGTGCCGGCTGCGGGTGCCGAGACCCGTGTTTGTGCTGGGCGGTAGCTGTTGCTCGTTAGTGGCGCCCAGTCCGTCTTGATGAGTCCAGTGACGCCACGTTTCTCCATCGAGCATCGACACACCGCCTTCGGTGCCGAACCAAACACGGTCGGAAGCATCAACATCGAGACCATATACCCATTCATTGACTAATTCGTCCTTGAAGTTGGTGAACGTTTTACTTGCGAAATCGAATTTGCTCGCGCCCGCCCAGGTGCCAATCCAGAAATCACCGTTTTTTTGTTGTGCAAAGGTGTAAACCCAATAGTCCGCCAAACCGTGCATCGGGAAATAAACATCCCATTGCCCATCCTTATAACGGGAGGCGCCGCCACCGTTCGTGCCGAACCACAGATGATCCTGTTGATCTTTTCCTATGCCAAAAACATATTCATTCGCCAAGCCGTGATCGCGGGTAAAGGTTTGACGTAGTTGTCGCGTTTCCAGATCGATCTCCATTACGCCGGAAGTCGTACCGACCCACAGGGTATTTGTCGTGCTATCGGCCAGCAAAGAACGTACCACCACATCGGGGCCAACATTAAATTGATCCAAAACTTGATAGGCGGTTTGACTGGGCGTTTCGGACGAATCCGTAGTCTGCGCCATAACCGTAGCGGTACACGGCAGTATCGCCGCGAACACGATCGCAAAGACTGCATTCCTTATGACCGTTACCCCGGGGTGTTTCAAAAAAAAGCCCTGAGATAAGTAACAATATCCAGAATTTCACTATCCGACAGCAGTCCGCGAAATGCCGGCATCGATTTTCTACCTTCACGAATATGAAGCAATAAGTCGGCATCGGATTGCAGTAATCCTTCACCCCGGCGGAAGTCCGGTGTGTTTGGCATATTGCCCGTTCCGTTTTCACCGTGGCATTGGGCGCAGTAATCGTTGTACAGGGTTTTGCCGGCAAAAACATCGGCGCCCAATACGGTGTTTCCGGATAACAGGGATATCGTGAATAAGACACTCACGGTGAATAACATACCCTGGCGCCAATACCGGATGCGCTCATTATGTACAGGAACGCTTTTCACCTGCTAGTTAAAACTACGCATTGATTGCGCTTTTGTTTCAAGTTCAACAGCTTTGGTTTCGTCAACGGCCAAACCCAATTCACCCTGCCGGTAGGCTTTAGCCAGACGATCCGCTGCCCAAGAATCTCCGTTGTTTAATCCGCGTTCCAGCCATTTAATAGCCAACTCGTAATCTTTACCGAGATTATGTCGACCATGTTCGTAAGCATCGGCCAGTTTACGTATCGCGGGTTTGTAATCCTGTTCCGCAGCCTGCGTAATCAAATCTAACGCAAGTGGCAAATCAGTTTCGACCCCTTCACCTTTGATATACATCTCAGCAAGTCCAAATTGACCTTCGGAGTTACTTTGTGCCGCTGCCTTGCTATACCATTTCACTGCTTCTTCATCTCGATTCGCGCCGTCCAATATCCATGCGAGACGTGCTTGCGCGGGTGCATAGTTTTGTTCGGCGGCTTCTCGGAACAAGGCCATGGCGGCCACAACGTCACCGGTGTTGAGATTGTATTGCGCCTTGTTGAATGCCTCGATCGGCGATGTTTGCGCTAGCGCAGCGCCTGGCAACAGCAGTGTTACTACCACGGCTAGGACAGGCTTGTTAACGGTTCCCATTTTCCAGTTAAAAAACAACAGTGCAAACTCCGATCAATAGTTTGCGTCAGCGGTTCTTCGCTGACTGTGACTTTGGTTACATTAAACTTTAATGTGACTAACTCACCACCATTTTGTGGGCGACCCTTCGTGTAGCACTAAATGGCATCGTTCACAGGCGAAAGTCTCGAATGCGACGCGGTCATGACACATACCGCAGAACTTTCCCTGATACATATCGTTCATGGTGAAGTTATTAGCCCCAGCAGTTGCTACAAACGGTTTAGGATGGCAGTTTTCGCAGGCCAGCCATTCAGTATGCGATGCATGGGGAAACAACACGTAAGGCATGTTGCGCGTTTGTTGCATAATATTTTCGTCAGTGCGTCGTTGTATGTCACCATCGGAGTTGATATTAGCGCGCGGTGCAATGAGGCCTTCGCGCAAGGCCACCATCCAGTCGATCCCACCACGCTTGTCGAGTGGAAACCCAGCCATGGCTTGGTTGGCTTTTTGCAAGATTGAGTAAGCAGGATTGTCACGGTCATAAAATTTATTTTGCTCTGGAAGCGCTTTTGTGCCACGTGTTTGTCGTATTTCCTCGACATCTTGTGCTGGTTGGGCATCGATAACTGGTGCCGGCAATGGTGTATCCGTTTCGGTCTGAGTTTGTCTGCTTACCTGTGGTGTGGTCGCGGTATCAACCGGTTGTGGCGCATCGGTTTTATCCGTACCAGGCGCTACTTGCGATGCCGTCGATTTATCTTCTGATGTATTTTGCGATGAAGATTTGGTTTTGACGGGCTTATCCTTCACAACCTCATCAATGTTCTTGGGTGATGCGGGTATGGCCGTTCCAGTTGATGGACTCGATTCCGTATCTTCGGGTTGCGTCGCTGGTGCCTGACAGCCGCTGACGGAAAACACAGCGACCAACGCTACCACCCAGCGAATGACGCTCGTGTTCATTGCTGTGCGTGTTCAGAATGTGTGTCGTTGGGTTGAATAAATTGGGTAAACACGTATTCCGCTACATCGGCAATTTGTTGGTCGTTTAATACCTTGCCCCAGGCGGGCATTTCACGACCACGCACGCCGTCTCTTATGCCTTCAAATAGAGCCGGCCGGTCAAGATGAGCGCGATGCGCATCATCAGTGAAGGCGACCGGTTTGGGGCTAATAAAATACGCACGCGGGCCATCACCATTGCCGTCCACACCATGACAAGTCGCACAATTGTCACGGTAAAAAGCTGCGCCGGCATGTTTGTCGCCGTTTAGTCCATTTGGCATTGGCATTAATGCGATGTTCTTCAATTCTCCAGTTTCTTCATCATGACTATGACCCTGGCTATGACCATGGGTCTGTTGCTCGGGTGGCTTCGCTTCGCCGGTATCGCTTGCGGACAATTGCATGAAGGCGTTACGGATATAATCGACTACGGCATCAATGTCTTGGTCATCGAGTTGGCGGTTAAAGCCCACCATTGCCGTATTCGGTTTGCCATGGGTTACCACTGCGACCATTGATTTGCGGCTTAAAGTCGTGCGAATCGTGGGGTCGGTGAATTTACGTGGAGGTGGATTAAGTCCCGCTCCGGTCCAACGTGCGCGGCCACCGTCGTCGCCATGGCATACCGAGCAATAATTCATATAGATATCCCGGCCGTGCGACGCTTGTGGTTCCACGTTTGCTATATTTACACGCATAAACTGTTGCCTAACGTAATCTACCACTGCGTGTATTTCGGCTTCGCTTAAGCGCGTTTGCCAGCCTGTCATCGCAGTCCCGGTTATACCGCTACTCACAGCGGCTAGCATTTGATATCGAGTCAGACTCGCCGCCATATCCGGTTCAGTAAAATCTCTTGGCGGCGGTATCAAACCTTGACGTGCACGCGATTGTCCGTCGCCTTTGTCGCCGTGGCAAACCGAACAATATTGTTGATATATCTGCTGGCCGTCTTGTGCTCGCACGGGTTCGGCTATGAACAGTGTGCTAAGTACAACCGTTAGTAACAGTATGGTAAGTGTCCGACACGTGCATGCGGAGGGGATCATCATTTTGGTACGTGATGACTATTACAGTGGTTATTGAAAAATAATTCAATACAATAATTCGAACAGTGACTAAGGTCACAGTACTCACGCAAATGCCCAACTATTATCTGCACCATGATGATGCCATTAGCTTCATACAAGTCCGGTAATCTTGTCGGTATTTATTGCCGGATTGCTGGGTGCCTGCGCGCAACTTCCGGAACAAAAACCATTTGTACCGCCGGTTTTTCCACCGCCCCCGGAGCAGCCGCGGTTTTTACTTCGAGCATATGCTGGTCAGCACGGCGCAAGTAACGAGTACGGATGCCACTACACGATGGCGTCGTCTGTTAACCGGCGAGACCGAACGCGGTCTGGGTTTTGCCAAGCCGTTTGACGTCACTGCGTGCCGTGGGCGAATTTTTGTTAGCGATTCGGTAAGACGCACCGTTATTGGCTTTGATTTTCCCGGTGGCCGGTCGTATGCGATAGGCGAAGACGAACCCGGTGCGTTAGTTAAACCGTTAGGCATAGCATCGGATAACAACTGCAATTTATATGTCGCCGATGCGACACCAAAACGTATAGCGATATACGATCAGGACGGACAGTTTTTACGCGCGGTCGGCGGCGCTAAATATTTCGATCGCCTATCTCATGTAGCCGTAGACCCTAATGGTACAAAGATATTCACCGTGGATACCGGTAGCACCGGCGGTGATATGGAGGCCCATAAGATTCGTGTATTTAACGCATCCACCGGGGCACATTTATACGACATCGGTAAACGAGGCGCTGCCGATGGTGAGTTGAATCTACCACGTGATATCGAGTTTGGACCCGACGGGTTGTTGTATGTTGTTGACAGTGGCAATTTCCGTGTCCAGGTGTTCGAGCAAGACGGTAAATTTGTGCGTAGCTTTGGCACGGTGGGACGACGAATAGGACAATTTGCACGCCCCAAAGGAATTGCGGCCGATCCGTCCGGAAATATTTATGTCACCGATGCATCCCACGGCAATTTCCAGATATTCAATCCTGAGGGCCAGTTGTTGTTGTTTATCGGTGGCCGTTCAAACCGTTCCGAGCCTGCTAAATACACGCTGCCAGCGGGTATTGACGTGGATGAAGATGGGCGTGTTTACATGGTTGGTCAGTTTTTTCGCAAAGTTGAAATTTATCGACCCGCTGAGTTGGAATCGAATCAGGGTTTTCTTGGTGTTTGGGCAACTCAGTTAGCTGAGAATCAGTAACCGTGACCCAGGACACCGAAAAATTGATTTGGATCAAGTCGACGACAAGAAATTCGAAGTTCGGTAACCAATGTCACAGACTATACGCGCATTGTTTGGATATTTTAGCCATGGAAGAAACTACAAGGTTTCTTTGTTAATTGAGTCCAACAAAAAGGTGACAGCCATGGCAACAAGTAAATTTAAACTTCTTAAAATTTTGGTAGGCGGTGTTTGCGCCGTTTTATTTTCATCAAACGTTCTTGCTCAAGGTATTCTTGGTAGTAAGCACGATATGCAAACCCAGGGAGCCGTGGGTTCTGATGAAGTGTGTGTCTTCTGTCATACACCTCACGGTGCCGATACAGGAGCACCCGCGCCGTTGTGGAACCGTGTACTAGACACAACGATAGTCTATGATCGGTACTCGTCACTGGGTACAGCAACACTTGATGGTGATGAAGCCCCGGTAGGTTCGGTGTCATTAGCCTGCTTGTCTTGTCATGATGGTACTCAGGCGCGTGATGTTGTCATTAATACTCCGGGTGCTGGTGGGCATAGTCCTACCGGTAGTCCAATCGGCGGTGTCAGCACCTTGGGTGTGTTATCGGGACAGCCGATACCTGCTCTGGGTACTGATCTGACCGACGACCATCCGGTGAGTATCCAATATGCCGGTGGCGCCTGCCAGGACACGCTGGCTGATTGCGATCCACAGGCCGCGGCAAGCGGCGATCCGGATTTCGCGGTCGCTCAATACGAGTTGATCAACGGACAAGATCAATGGTGGGTCGACACTGAAGCTGCTTCCAATAACACGCGCAATAAGACAGACATGATCTTGTATGCGCGCAGTGACTATATCAATGCTGCCGGTACGGGGCCATCTGTGGAATGTGGAAGTTGTCATGACCCACATCAGGCGGCACCTCAACCGGTGAGTTTCATGCGGGTCAGTAATGCTCAAAGTGCAGTTTGTTTGGCTTGTCACATTAAATAGTTTCGCTTCGAAACTCATCTCTAAATTTACTTTTAGCTTAGGCCAAAGGGGGAAACCCCTTTGGCCTTTTGTTTTGGAGCCATGGCAAAGATGCGAATAGACCGGCTTATTTACTCTATTTTAGTCATCGTGGTATGTGTTTCTGCCAGTGTCATGCTGCCAGTGGTTAAGGCGGCAGAGTCCGGCGAGGTGTTTGCTACTGTCGGTGACAAGGTGATATACGCCGAAGAGTATAACTCGACATTACAACAAACAATTCGCGAACGGTTTTATCACGGACAACCACCGGCAGAAATGGTAGCTGAGGTACGTCGTGAGGTTGCGGATCAAATGGTTGAGCGGATCCTGTTATTGCAAGAAGCCGGTCGTCGCGAATTGACCCCCAACCGAAACTTGGTTGAACAACAACTCAAACAATATATAGCTAATAAGAAAGAAGATACGAATGTCGATAAAAAGATCTTGCGCGAATGGTTACGGGAGCAAGATTTACTCAGACAACTGGAAGCAACGATAAAGGACGTTCCACAACCAAGCGACAGGCAAGTAGAAACGTTCTACACGGACTATCCGGAAAAATTTACTGAACCAGAACAAGTGCGTCTGTCGGTAATATTGTTGAGTGTGGCGGCATCTTCTTCTTCTTCGGTCTGGCGTGCAGCACGAGAAGAAGCGGCGCGAATAAAACAAAATTTGGCAGATGGCGCGGATTTTGCGGAGTTAGCACGGTTGCATTCGGCGGATGCGTCTGCAACGGCAGGTGGTGATATGGGTTATGTTCATAAAGGCATGCTGAGCGAACCGGTCGAGCAAGTCGTCAGTCAGTTGGAGATTGGTCAAACCAGTGATCCTATCATGGTGCTGGAAGGCATCGCGTTGTTCCGATTGGCGGACAAACGGCCACCCAAATTGCGCACGCTGTCAGAAGTTCGAGAACGTGCCCAGGAACTAACGCTTCAGAGTCTATCAGAGCGTAGTTGGCGAGATCTGATAAATCGTTTACGTAGCGAAACCGATATAAGCATAGAGCAAAAATATCTTAACCAGCAGGCATAAAGTTAAAACTGGTCGCTATACAACCGCGATGGCGTGCATTGAATTCAATACGGCGGAAGCCATGAGTTGTGTTAAAAAAATTACGAACGGGTATTTTGCACCTGGTGTTAGACACCGGTATTGTAGTATTCGCGGTTATGCTGACGACGTCGCCGGCATTGGCTCGAAAGTACTCATTGGCGCCGGTCCAACTTGGCGGTGAGTTGTCCTATACACTGAGACAAGCGGACGCCATGGAACGCGATGACCGCGATGAGCAGTTGACACGTTTTCGACTCACAGCGAACTCCTTCATGTGGCAACCGTGGTTTGCACGTTGGCAAGCCGGTCTTACTTTTGGGGTTAATCGCAGCGAACGATTTGGCGAGACCGAATCCGAGACGACTACATCCGATGTGGCTTCGGGTAATTTGCTATTTCGATTTTTTCCAGTCAGTCATTTTCCGTTAGAAATATTTTACGATCAAAACGATAGTCGTGTGGAAGACACGCGTGATTTTTTATCGGATATTGAATTTACGCGTTATGGCATCGCGCAACGCTACAATGCCGCGAACGGCAACCGTTATCGATTGCGGTTGGAAGCCAACGAAGTAGTTGACGAAGAAGGCGCTGAAGATACCGGCGATCTAATCCGCTTAGGCGTATCGCGTAGCTTTAACGCCCACCAAGTAAGTTTTGATTATGGTTTAACGCAGATCGACCGCGACGAAAGAGTCTCGCGCCGAACCGGTATTGACGACGATTCACGTGATGTTGCAATGACGTTGCGTCACAGTTATAGACCAGGGCGACAATTCAATATTAGCAACACACTGGATTTTGACGAGGAAGACACCGAAATTCTCGAAGGCGTCGATATACGATTCTCATCATTGCAATTTAATAGTTTTCTCGCTTGGCAGCCGAATATCACGCGCCCGTTGCGTATTACCGGCAGCACGCGAGTCAGTAATTTTGATCGAACGAGCGCCGGTATTGATTCGGACTCGGAGTTAATCGATTTAAGCGTCGGCGCGATTTATGATTTAAATCAGCATTGGCAATTAACCGGCAGTGTCGGACTTGATCAAAGTGAACGCGGTAGCGATACAGCCCGTACTACGTTCGAATCTGTTGGCTTTAGGTATCGTCCCGATCCTATCACCATTGGCAAATTTGACTACAACTGGTCACTGGGGAGTACCATTACCAACTTCGATGAAGAGGAGGAAGGTAATTCTCAGGATTTGGACTTTGGTATCGGCCACAATCTAAGCCGGCTTTTCGTATTAGAAGATCAGTCTTCCATCGTATTTCGCTTATCGGAAAACGCTCGTGCTCAGGACGATACTTCGGAAGATGAATTTGATAATAATTCTGAACGTGTACTGGTTCACGGTACGTCAATCACGTGGAACAAAAGCCGGGGACGTACTAATCTGTCGGCTGGGGTCTCGTTGAATGACTCGCGCGATTTTGGTGAAGATGAAGATACATTTCAATTGGGCAATGTGCGATTTTCGGGCTACCATCAACTCGGACGGCATGCCTCGATAAGCGGTAACCTGGGTTACCAAATCACCCGTCGTGACGATTTTGGCATAGACGAAAGTAGCGCAAGCCGTCGGGACAAATCGACTAGTGCAAATCTGCGTTACCTTCATGGGCGAGCATTTGGTGTCCGCCGTCTTCGATTTAAATCCGAAGTGACAGTTCGTAACTCATTGTTGCGGTCCGATGCCGACGACGATTTACGATCCATTTTGCTTAATGATCGCCAAGCCGACCGTGAGTGGGAGAATCGCCTGGACTACGCCATCGGTCGCCTCGACTTGACCTTAAGCTCCACGTTTGCCGAAACCGAAGATGATATGGAGCGCTCGATGATGTTTCGTGTGACAAGGCGATTCGGCAGATAAGAACAAACGTTTACTCACTAACCGAGGGTGGCTTATGCCGAATAACAATCGTTTACTTTTAATCACAGCAGGGACGCTACTAATAATCGGACTGGGTCATTCGATAGCGCGCGCCGAGTACGGCGATGTCGTTATCAATAACTATTCGGATGCGGCCGGCATGCGGCCGGTAATATTCCCGCATTGGTTTCACCGCGTTCGATTTCGTTGCAAGGTGTGTCACGCCGATCTTGGTTTTGAATTCAAGGCCGGTGGTAACGATATCAACATGTTGAAAATTATTGATGGTGAATATTGTGGTGCTTGCCATGACGGACAGACCGCCTGGTCGGTCGAGAACTGCGATCTTTGCCACTCAGCGAAGCCCAATACTCCAACCCAGGTACATGAAAGTACCTTGCAAAAATTGCTTTCTCCGGCAAAAGCGAATCAGTGAACGACTATGAAAACTTCAGATATTTTTCAAAAGAAAGTGCTATTCGGGACAACCGGATTTATTGCGTTACTAACTACCGCTTACTTTACTGTCGTTTTCGCACAAACCGAAGCAGGTAGGTCAGGCGAAGAAATTGCAAATACCGTTTGCGCCACCTGCCATGGCAGCGGTGTAGCGGGTGCGCCCAAAACCGGCCAACCGGAAGATTGGGCAACGCGACTGGAACAGGGTGACGATGTGCTGATTGAACACGCTATCGCCGGGTTTAATACTATGCCGGCACGGGGTGGCGATATGTCGCTTACCGACCAGGAAGTGCGCCGCGCTGTGGTGTACATGTTGGCGTTAGCGCGTAGCACGGACTCTGCCACAGCCGCCGATACGGCACAGGCGGACACAGGCGCAAGCCAAACTGGCGTCGCGGATACTACGGATGCGCCACAACCCGCTACGGCAACTGAGCCACCGGCGGAACAGGCGACCCAGCAGGCGACTGAGCAGTCATCACCGGAACTGGCGCCCGCTGACACCAAAAAACAGGCAAAAGTTGCCGCAGTGAATACCTTTAATCGTTTGATGAAACCGGCGAGTCAGCGAAATCCGGCACCGCCAAAGGATGGTATTCACGACCCGGCTAACGATGCTACCCATTTATTGCAACCACCGGCAGAAGCTTTTAGTACGTTACCCAAAGGCCAATCGGGCAATTATATCGATTGGGTACTGGCCTTGCAGGATGGCCACATCGCTCCGTGGTTCGATTTGGCGGACGCCAATGCACAACCGGTTATTATGGATCTGAATATCGTTCGTGAGGTTAAGGGGTCTATGCCCGATGTCGTTTATCCGCACAAACAACACACCGAATGGCTGGATTGCTCCAACTGTCACCCCGCGATATTCACCCCGAAAAAAGGCGATAACCAAATCTCAATGGCGGCTATCCTGCTGGGCGAGAAATGCGGCGTATGCCACGGAAAAGTCGCTTTCCCGGTGTCCGATTGCCGCCGTTGCCACGCGCGCAAGAAAGATAAAATTAAAACCGCCGAAGGAGAGTAAGTCCAGCTAGGAGAGTTTGTGCACCGGTCCGCAATGAGACTATCGTCACCGTTGACGGGGATAAAATTAATCGCCGTTACTGCCATGTTGTCGCTATTTTGCGCATTCGTCCAAGCAACGGATCGGTCAACCGAATCAAGTATTGTCTCGCGCCAATCACTTGAGCAGAAAATAAAACTACTCGAGAAGTTGGCGGTTGATTCCCCGAGCGCGCATCGCATTGACCAAAGCGTTAATGACCAGGCAATAGAAAAACTTGGCGCTGCCAGGAATGCCTTGTCCGAGGCAAAACGCTTGCTGGAAGAAAACTTGCTAGGACAGGCGCAACAGTGGGTAGATGACGGCTTGCGTTGGACAACCGAAGCATCGCGCTTGGTGGTCGATACAAACAGATTAGATGAACGAAATCGAAATCAGTATCGGCAGCTGCGCCAGCGAACCGAATCTTTTCAGTTAGCTTTTAAAAAGTTAGTGGCCGATAAGGGTTCATCGGTAAACGAATTATTGGACCAAGCTAATCTGCAAGTCTTGATGAAACGCGCTGAGCAGCGTGCGGCCGATCACGATTATGTTGAAGCTATCGGGGCGTTGAATATGGCGGCAAACATGCTGGAGCATGCTTTAGTGGAGGCACGGCGTGCGGAAACCGTGGTCTATTCTTTGTCGTTTGATTCGCCAGCGGACGAATTCAAATACGAGCAAGAACGTAATCGCAGTCACCAGGAATTAGTTGCGTTGTTGATTCAGCAACGTCAGCCGCAGCCATCCACGGTGCAACTCATCAATGAATTGCTCGAGCAAAATTCAAGTTTGATAACCATGGCGCAATCGCAGGCGGAAAAAGGCCGCTACCGCAAGGCGATTGACACGATGGAGGAAGGTACCGGACAATTGATTCAAGCATTGCGTTTAGGCGGACTCAATCTCGCGCCTACTCAATGAACAACTTGAATTATTGATCGGACAATGTCTGGTAAAGAAAAGTAATTTCTTCAAAATGCTGTAAGATTTTCTCACTCGCGTCAGCGACAATCAGTGGAAACGTAGCGGATCCTTCGATATTTAACGTGCTGGCAAATGACACCCACTGGTCGTTAACATCCCGCAATTGTCGACTAATGGTTGGAGTGTTAGCGTTGCTGGATTGAAGTTCTTTCAGGGCAGCGGCAAATTCATCGCTGGTTTGATTTAAGGCATTTTGCAATTCAGGATTGTCCAGGCCCCATGCGCTAAGTAAATATAATTTTGCCGCACGTTGTGACAACATTCTTTGCCGTCCGGAAATATTAACCAGACGGGCGTACTCCGTACCACTCGCATCCTGCAGTAACTCGACCACTCGATGCGACGACGCCAGTAATTTGTCGCTCGTGTCGGCAAGTTGTTGCGCGTGTGAATGCTTAACCGACCCGGTGAGGGAAGTACGAAACGCATCCCATGTGTTGCGTACCTCCATTAATTCTAGTGCGACATCGCTATTGGATGCGAATTGGTTTTCCAGTGCACTTAACTGTTGTTCAAACAAATCCACTGCGCCGGTTAGCTGAGATTGCGATTTTTCCAGTGTGACACCCACACCAATCTGACAGTATGCTTTGACCATTCTTTGTGTGAGCATGCGCTGACGGCCAGCGATATTGACCGCTTCGGTCAGGGTTAAATCATCTCCTGCAAATGAATGGCTGGTCGCCAGAAACAAACATAGAATTAAGTACGTTTTAATCTTCATTGGATTGAAGCGGTTTGTAGCCGTGCGTTAGGAGATTGATGATTTGGAATGTTCACGTCCACCAGGTATTTGTTGCAACTTTGTGGTTTGTGGCAACAACGGGTAGGTGATGAATACAGGTGTGGCGGTTGCTCAGTTAACTCCTGTTTTACTATCCGCAGGATATTCGCCGAGAAAATCCCGAGCGGGCGGATGCCCTAATTCTGCAGATTGCCGAATCCATGTCATACCTTCCTCACTATCTTGAATGACACCGGTTCCCGCTATTAGCAGTAAACCGAGTGAATACTGGGCTGCGGCGTGGTTCTGGACTGCCGCTGCGATATACCATCGGGCTGCTTCTTGATCGAGATCCAGTTCTGGCGCATTTTTAACGAAGCCGTAGATGTACATACCGGCAAGTTGATATTGAGCATCGGCGTTACCCTGTTCCGCCGCCGCTAAAAACAACTCGAACGCTTTGCTGTCGTCTTCGGCAACGCCATTGCCGAAGTGATACATTTCACCAAGTATTGTCTGTGCTTCAGCCTGACCCTCTTCCGCCAGTGGTTCCAGTAAACGCAGTGCTAACTCGTATTTGCCGTCTTGATAAGCGCGTACTCCCTGGGACAGGTTGTCCGCCGATGTCGTGCCGGTCATCAACCAAAGACTGAAGCCGATGACTAATAAAATCAGGCACTTATGAGGCTGTAAGCGGTTAGATTCCCCATAACGGACGCGTTGAAGGTCAGGTACATACATGACGATTACGACATTATCGGAAATCATAACCCACAGATATGTGACGTTGATCACATACAGTGACGTGGAGGTACAGTAAACATCAAACTGGGCAAAATCTTTGTATAACCACGATTGTGTTGCGAGGATCTTATAGGTGAAGTCTTATTTCTTTAATCCGCGGGTGTGGATGAGTTTGGTTATTTTGACCAGCACATCGTGTGCTCAATTGGTTACCAATAGTTATGCGCAGACGGAAAACCGTTTGCAGTCGGTTGCAAAGTTGATCGAATCGTCGTCAGCAGCACAACAAATTGAATCCAGTGCGAATCCTGAGGCTATAGCGCGGCGTGAGGATGCACGGGCATTGTATCAGCAGGCGGTTGAAGCGGATCAGCAAGGAGATACGGAAAGTACTGATCAGCTTTTACAGCAAGCGACGCAAACCATGTTCGAGGCTGTCCGCTTGGCCGGTAAGGAGGAAGTTAAGGGTGAAAAAACACGCAGGGATTTCGCCGCGCGAATGCAAAGTGTAGAGGCACTAATGCAAGCGCATCAACGTATTAGCGTTGAAAAACAAAATGGCGAGGCGGGTCAATTCAAACAAGAGGTTGACCTTAAATTGCAACGGGCTAAATCTTTGCATGACAGTGGGCAACTGGAACCTGCGCGTGAAGTATTGGATGAGGCTTATGTGATGGCCAAAACCGGTATTGAGGAAATGCGTGGCGGTGATACCTTAGTACGATCGTTGAATTTTGCCAATAAGGAAGAAGAATACCGTTACGAGTTGGATCGTAATGATACCCACGAGATGTTGATTACGGTATTGCTCCAAGACAAAATGGAGAATAGCAAACCGAACCCGATGACCCAGGATTTTATCGACAAGGCTAAGGATTTACGTTCCCAAGCGGAACAACAAGCGTCAAACAGCGATTTCGAGGCGGCGATCAAAACACTCGAGGAATCGACACGTCAATTGGTGCGAGCCATTCGAGGTGCGGGTATTTATATACCTGGTTGATCGCCATGTCCGATCCATGTTGAGTATCAGATCGTGGCGTAATTGGTTTTGGTTATTGCTGGCCATGAGTGCGAACACGTTTGCGGATTGGAAGCCCTTGACCGCCGACAGTGTGCACGACCCGGCTGCACCGGCTTTGAATTTGTTGCAACCCCCGCAGGACGCTCTTTCCGTTTTGCCACCGGACGGTGCTGGTAACAAGGTGAACTGGGTAGAAGCACTACGCCAAGGTCACATTAATCCCCGCACCAATATATTTCCCGAAACCAAGATCGAAGTCTTGGATCTCGATATTTATTTTGATCAAACGGCCGATCTACGCATTGTGCGCTTTCCGCATCGCGCCCACACTGAATGGCTGGATTGCGCAAACTGCCATGATCAGATTTTCAAGCGTGGTAGGGGTGAAAACGAGTTTGGCATGTATTCGATATTGGAGGGTGAGTTCTGCGGGCAATGTCATGGTGCGGTGGCCTTTCCACTCACAGAGTGCGATAGATGCCACAGCGTCCCACGCGAGGAATACGAAAGTATGCACAAGGCGGCTACACCCCAATGATTCGAATTCAAGCACGCCGCAGGGTATTCCCGTTTGCTATTATTGTATTTTTACTTTCAACCAATGCTATCGCTGAGTACGGCGATGTTGTTCTCAACCAGCGTGCCGAAAAAGAAGATATGCGTCCGGTGGTGTTCCCTCACTGGTTTCATCGTATACGTTTTCGCTGCAAAGTATGTCATTCGGAGCTGGGTTTTGAGATGCGGGCAGGCGCCAATGACGTTACCATGGACGAGATTACCCAGGGAAAATTCTGTGGCATGTGTCATAACGGGGAGACCGCGTGGGCGGTGGAAAATTGTGATTTATGCCATACTGGCCGGCCGGGTATGGCCAGCGGCATCTATGGTGGTCACGAGACCCTGGGTCCCGGTCGCTGGTAAGGAGACGCTATGACTTTATCGCGACATCGTGTTTTTTATCTCATTGTACTGGTGTTCACGCTGGTTGTTTTTGGCGCGGTAAACGGTTGTGCGAAGATCCCCTTAGAGATGCATCTTGGTGTTACGGCTGACAGTTCGACCGATAGAGTCTGGCCGGGTTTGCCCGAATTACCGCGCTATCGATATGCGGGCGAACTCACCGGCGAGGACAATTTTCGACCAGTTGAAGGTGGCAGGGGTCAAGGTGTGCGCAAAGTGTTGCGATGGTTGGTCGGTTTAGGCGCGAAGCGGGCTGACCGAATTGTATTACAACGTCCCCAGAGTGGCGCCGTCGATTCCCAGGGTCGCATATATGTAACCGACATCAGCCGTGCCGGTGTGTTTGTATTTGATCCGGTCGCCGGTCAGTTGGATGTGTGGGACCGGGCAGAATGGAATATACCGTTTATCGCGCCTATCGGTATTCTTGCGGATGAAGGGGAAATTCTGGTTACCGACGCTGAGCTAGGAGCTGTGTTTCGACTCGATTATGAGGGTAAGCCACTCGGTAAAATCGAGCATGCAACATTGCTACGGCCTACCGGGATCGCTCGCGATACCGATAGCGGTATGATTTATGTCGCCGATACCCAGGCCAACGATATAAAAGTGTTTACACCCGGAGGCCAATTGCATCGAACTATTGGTAAGCCTGGCACAGAGTTGGGCGAATTCAACTCACCTACGCACATCAGTTTCGCAAACGAGCGTTTATATGTAGTGGATACACTCAATGCACGCGTACAAATCATGACACCGGATGGTGAGACCGTATCGTCAGCAGGTGAAAGAGGGCTTTATCTGGGAAATCTCACTCATCCCAAAGGTGTGGCCGCGGACGGCGACGGCAACGTCTACGTGACGGAATCTTTTTATGACTATCTTCTTATTTATGACGAGAAAGGTCAGTTCCTATTGCCGATCGGAGGCACAGGGTCACAAATCGGCCAGTTCTTTTTGCCTGCCGGTGTGTGGATGGATCAACAAGAACGTTTGTACGTGGCCGATATGTTCAACGGTCGTGTCACCATATTGCAATATCTTGGCGGATAGTTAGCGATGCGTTTGTGCAAGTTGTTGACAATAGCGGGCATATTGACGGTGATGTCGCCCGTTTATGCGCAACTGGAATCTAACGTTCGCCAGACCAAACATAATCTTTCCGTTACCGGTCCTGGCACAGTCAAGGCGCAGGGTGAAACGGAAATATGCGTCTTCTGCCATACACCACACGGCGCTACCCAGGCACCTGGTGCGCCGCTATGGAATAAACAACTTTCAGGGCAGACTTACACGACTTACTTATCCTCGTCAATTGACGCTGAGTTGGTGAATGGCCAACTGGCCCAACCTGCCGGAAGTTCCAAACTGTGTTTGTCCTGTCATGACGGGACACTCGCGATCGGCACGGTCAATGTCCTCGCCGGTCAACAAAATGTGGATATATTAATGTCCGGTACGGCGGGTGATGGAACCATGCCAGCGGGTGGGGGTGTTAACACCGGGTTTACCCGGGATCTTGGCATTGATCTGAGCAATGACCATCCGGTGTCGGTAACCTATGACGACGCCTTGGCCAACACAGACGGTGAAATACGCATACCTGACGCACTCCAGCAAGTACCGCCCGGTGTCGGTGATTTGATTGCGATACGGGACCACAGCACTGGAGTTAAACCTTTGTTGCCGTTGGAAACGACCGGTCCGAACAACAGAGGACAAGTACAATGCGCCACCTGCCACGATCCGCATATACGTGACACCGGTGGAGCCGATATTAAATTTCTGCGCGCCAATCGTTTCCAAAAGGCCACGCCCGGCGGCGGTGACTTCAACGAGAACAACGACATTATTTGCGTCGCCTGTCATGACAAGGATTTAGGTGCCGCGGGTTGGGCGAACTCCGCTCACGCGCATCCATCGGTGGCGAACGAGACTTATAACTCCAATGCAACATTATTACGCGAATTTCCGGCGGGTATACAGGTTTGGGAAGCATCGTGTTTAAACTGTCACGATACCCATTCAGTGCAGGGTTCGCGCCGTCTCGCACGAGAAGGAACCGACGATACCAATTCACCCAAACAGGGTGGAAACTCCGCCATTGAAGAAACCTGTTATCAATGCCACAGCAACCCGGGACGCACGATTCTCACTTCGACAGCCGAAGTACCCAACGTGGAGACCGATTTTACTTCGTTGCGGCATATGCCGATTGACAATGTCGATCAACAAGCTGCTACCGAGATGCACGACATTGGTACGGGTACGGGTGGTTTCGAAGGTTTGCGCCGTGGCATCGATTTAATCGAAGAACAACAACTGCTCGGTAAGACCGCGCCGGCCAATCGGCATACGGAGTGCACGGATTGCCATCATCCGCATCGTGTCATCAAAAATCGTCTGTTTAATGCAAATGCCGCATCTCCGGACGCCGCAGGTACCCATCTTCCCGGCACCAACCTGGCATCCGGCGTGTTACGCGGTAGCTGGGGCGTTGAACCGATTTATACATCTTCCAGTTTTCAGGACTTGCCGAGTACCTACGATATTAAACGCGGCGTCGGTGTTAGCACCGCCGCCAGCGCGAGCCACGTCACCCGCGAATACCAAGTCTGCCTCAAATGTCATTCCGACTATGGTTACGACGACGACAATGTCTATCCAACCGGATCGCGTCCGAACCTGGGTGACTCCGGTGGCGGTACTCCAATAGGTACCAACGGTTTAGACCAATACACAAATCAGGCCAAAGAATTTCAGGCACCAAACAGTCATATGGGTGAAGGCACGGCAACGAATTCGGGGGCAGGTAGTGGTTTTACCACCGACAATCATCGCTCATGGCATCCGGTCATTGATGCAACGGGAAGATCACTGGCGATCCGTTCTATAAGTGCAGGTAACAATCCCTGGATTGGGCCGTGGACGAATAGTGTCGGTTCGCAAACCATGTATTGCAGTGACTGTCATGGTTCCGATACTGGCTCTAGCACTATTGAACCGAGTGGTGGTGAAAACGGTAATCCCTGGGGGCCGCACGGTTCTATAAACGACTTTATTCTAAAAGGCACCTGGGATGGTTTGACCGGTGGCGACACACGAGATGTTCCGAGTACCGATCCGAAGAACGGTTTGTGTTTCAAATGCCACGATTACCAGAGCTACGCCGATCGCAACGGTGATAGCAGCGACAGTGGATTCAGTGGTTCAAAGAGTAATAACTTGCACGCGTTTCATGCGGACAGAATCGAAAAACTTCACTGTGGTTGGTGTCATACGGCGGTGCCCCACGGTTTCAAGAACAAAGCACTACTTGTGAATTTAAACGATGTGGGTGAAGAGGCCGGGCTGGCGCCAGGTACCGAAGTGGCGATCACTTCCAGCGCGGACGTCTACAACCAAGGCCCGTATTATCAAAATGCAAAACTGAAAATAATTAACTTCGCGCAAAGCGGTAATTGGGAAGAGACAAATTGCGGTTCCGCCAGCGGTGATCCTGAAAACGATGTTGGTCGCGAATGGATGCGCAATGTCTGCGAGAACCCGCCATGATGCGTGTGATCAAACTGTTCGCGTCGTTGCGTCTTGTGTTACTTGGTATGGGGTTACTAGCGGCCGGTGTGTTGGTGAACATTAAAATCCACCAACATGTATTGTACATAGTCGTCCCATTGACATTGCTGGCGATGAATCTGGCTGCTGCGCTTCTCACTAACCGCCAGTTATGGAAAAACGCCGGTTTATCGATATTTCATATTTCGCTGCTTGCACTGTTGGTGCTAATCGCTTACGGAAGATTAACGTACTACAAGGGGCGTGTGGAAATTACCCAGGGACAAAATCTGCAATCGGCAGTGATCGTGACTACCGCGCGTGGGTCATGGCATGAATCGCCGTTTACCCGGGTGGATTTTGAACAAGGTCCTGTTACAGTCGATTATGCAGCCGGTTTGTTACGTCGCGATACACGCAGCACGGTAAAAATCATTGGAGCAAGTGGCCAGGGTGATTCGCACATATTCGGTGACGATGAGCCATTGCGACTGGATAATTATCGTTTTTATACAACGTCAAACAAAGGGTTTGCGGCTTTGGTTGAATGGAACGGTGCGGACGGCAATCGTTCACTCGGCGCCGTTCACTTTCCATCTTACCCAGCGCTTGAATGGAAGCAATATACAGATTGGACAACACCAGCGGGTAAGTCTCTGCGTCTGCATCTCGATGTGCCGCGTGTTGTCCGCGATAGTGAGTGGACGTTGACCAGTAGTAACCAGCAGTTGCCTTTGACCGTTACCGTTACACAGCAATCATTCGAATTGCACGCGGGTGAAACGCTTGCCGTTGCCGGCGGAACGATACGGTATCAGGGGTCCAGGCTCTGGATAGGTTATCAGGTGTTTTATGACCCGACCTTGTCGTGGTTGTTTGTGATTGCGGTGACTGGTGTGCTCGGTCTCGCCTGGCATGTCAAAGGTAAATTATCAGCCATTACCTCACCAAATCCCCGGACATCCGTTATACCCCACACGCAATATGATTGAGTCACCGGAACTGCCCTGGTTGTGGTCCGGTGTTGGCGCTTATGTGGCGGCATTGTTGTTGGTGCTTTTAGGTAGACGTAAGGATCATCGCCGAGAGCAGGTTGTATTATGGATTATGACGCTTGGGGTCGCTTTGGTTGGTATCGCAATTGGCGTTCGATGGCGGGCAATTGGACATGGGCCGTTTCTTTCCATGTTTGAAATCCTGTTGAGTAATCTTTTTAGTCTCGGTTTGATATTTGTAATCATCGGTTGGCGAGTGCCCCTGGCACGTATGGCTGCTCCTGGTGTTATCGGCGTATTGACGTTGATCGGTCTATGGGCGCTCAAGGAGTCACCCAGGGCGACTGTCTTGCCACCGACCTACGATAATTACTGGCTGTGGATTCACGTTTCCTTCGGTAAATTATTTTTAGGCACCTGTCTTGTCAGCGTGGGTTTGGCTATTGCTTGTCTACTACGAGGAAACAGGCTGGGCATTAATCCATCGACAAAACTAGCGCAGACGGATGTGTTGATATGGCGATTTTTGTCAATCGCATTTGTGTTCCACAGCTTTATGCTGATCGCCGGCGCGGTATGGGCGCAAGATGCCTGGGGTCGGTACTGGGATTGGGATCCTTTGGAAACCTGGGCTTTTATTACCTGGCTGGCCACAGCGTTGTTGTTACACGCACGTCTTACATTGCGCATTCCATCCTGGGTTAGTTGGGCGGGTGTTGTGGGTGTATTTGTGATAGCGTTCTTTACGTTTTTCGGTATGCCCTTTATCAGCTTGGCACCCCACAAGGGTGCTGTGTGACTTAGGTTACCGAATAATTAATGGTACAAGCTCATCATAGGGTTGGAATTTGACCCAGGTCATTAAAACACCTTGTTAGTCCCAGCAATATAAACATAAACAGTATGCAAAGTCCCCCGGTAAATGATCTGGTAGTCGATCAGACACTATTACGTCGATACGACAAGACCGGACCCCGATATACATCGTATCCAACCGCTATCCAGTTTACCGATAACTTTAATGATGCGGATTACCGTCAGGCCGCGGCACTGAGTAACGTTGCGCCGTCTAAACCGTTGTCCTTGTATTTTCATATTCCGTTTTGCGCGACCTTATGTTTTTACTGTGCGTGCAACAAAGTCGTTACAAAAAATCGGGATAGGGCTACGGAATATCTCAAATACTTGTTTTCCGAAATCGCCATGCAGGGTGAGTTGTATAACGACGAGAGGGTTGTGCAGCAATTACATCTAGGGGGCGGAACACCTACCTTTCTTTCAATAGAACAAATCGAACAATTACTTACCGTCTCGAAAGAAAATTTCAATCTGGTTACCGATAAAAAGCGCGACTATTCTATCGAAATTGATCCTAGAACCGTGAGCGTGGAAACCATTAAAGATCTCCGCGTATTGGGGTTTAATCGGCTTAGTTTCGGAGTGCAGGATTTTGATCCCGATGTACAAAAAGCCGTTCATCGAATTCAATCTGAACAGGACACGTTACGCATCATTAAAGCGGCGCAGGAGCAAGAGTACAAATCAATAAATGTCGATTTAATTTACGGGCTACCATTACAAACCGCTTCAAGTTTTGCTCAAACATTGGATATTATTATTGAAGCAGCACCGGATCGATTAAGTATATTTAACTACGCTCACTTGCCGCAGCTTTTCAAACCCCAGCGCCGCATCAAGGAGACTGAATTGCCGACGGCGGAGCAAAAACTAGACATGTTGAGTCGTACGGTTGAGCAACTTACATCGGCCGGATACGTTTATATCGGCATGGATCATTTCGCGAAACCGGATGATTCGCTGGTAAAAGCACGTAATGAAAATAAATTGCATCGCAATTTTCAGGGCTATGCGAGTCATGCGGACTGCGATCTCATCGGAATGGGTGTAACGTCCATTAGTAATGTTGCAAATTGCTACAGCCAGAACATAAAAACTCTGGACGAATATTACGCTGTAGTTGAACAACAAAAATTACCGGTTTCGCGTGGTATTAATTTAAACAAGGAAGACTTTTTGCGCCGCGAGATTATCGAATCGCTAATGTGTTATGGGGAAATTGATTTTGCTGAGTTCGAGAAACGTTATGAGATTAATTTTAATGATTATTTTTCGAAGGAACTGGAAGATTTGGAAAAAATGCAATCCGACGGGTTAATCGAACGCAATTCAAGGCGCATTACCGTACTACCACCTGGTCGTTTTTTGATCAGAAATATCGGCATGATCTTTGACGCTTATTTGCGGTCGAGCAGGGAAACGCCACGTTTTTCCCGGCTTGTCTAGTGATTTGAAATCTACAGATACTTTTATAGTACATATTCCCTATGCTTGGAACGTTAAATTCTATGGACATTAAAACACTATTGACGGTCTTCGGAGCCGTTTTCGTCGCCGAACTTGGCGATAAAACGCAATTGGCGACCCTGCTTTTCGCGACGGACAAAGAGGTTAGCAAACTAACCATAATGTTTGCCGCTTCTGCGGCCTTGATCTTGTCTACTGTTATTGCTGTGAGCGGTGGTGCATTGCTGGCGCGATACATCAATGAATACTACTTGCGCATTTTCGCCGGTTCGTTATTTATCGCAATCGGTGTTTGGACACTTTGGTCTGTAGCAAGGTGAAAACTGAGTTGCAGATACTTCGATAGACCTTTGTATCTATCAATAGAACGATTTCATCGTTATTCGCATTCAAACCATCATAATCCATTGTGGGCAAATCGCAAGTGACACAAGATACATTGAGCGCGTCGGGTGCATCGTCGTGGTTATGGTTTCATCGTCTGGGCTCGCCGCCGTACTTTTACCGTTTGGCGGGACGACTGATTCCCTGGGTCGGTTCGGTCACGATGATCTTACTCGTTGCCGGACTGTACGGCGGTTTGATCAAAGCGCCGCCGGATTACCAGCAGGGTGAGAGCTACCGCATCATCTTTATTCATGTGCCGTCTGCCTGGATGTCCATGTTCGTGTACATGGTACTCGCGCTGTGCGGCGCCATCGTGCTGATCTGGCGTATGAAGCTGGCCGAGGCCGTGGCCCGCGCCAGCGCACCCATTGGTGCCTCCTTTACTGCCTTAGCCCTGCTGACGGGTTCGCTGTGGGGTAAACCCATGTGGGGCACCTACTGGGTATGGGATGCGCGCCTGACCTCGGAATTGATTCTTTTGTTCCTGTACCTGGGCTATATCGCCCTGGTCTCCGCCATCCCGGATCGCAGACAAGGCGCACGGGCCGGTGCGGTACTGGCCATTGTCGGTGTGGTCAACATACCGATTATTCATTATTCCGTAGAGTGGTGGCAGACCCTGCACCAGGGCGCAACGATTACCAAGCTGGACAAACCCTCTATTCACTTAAGCATGCTGATTCCATTGCTCATCATGGCGCTGGCGTTTCAATTCTATTACCTGTGGGTCCTGTTGCTACGCGTGCGCAACGAGATACTGGAACAGGAGAAACGTTCTAACTGGGTCAAGCAACTGATTACCCATCCCAACAACTAAGATAAAAGCGGCAATACATACACCGTATAAGAACCCTGCTCTATATAAAACCATGCTCTATATAAAATCCATGCACTATAAATACCCGCTATAAAAAACAATGATCGAATTTCTTCAAATGGGCGGTTACGCCTTCTATGTGTGGATGTCCTACGCACTGGCCGCACTGATGTTGATCCTGAACATCGCGATTCCCAAATGGCAACATAAGCACCTGATTGCCCGCTTGAGCGCTGCTGTCAAACGGCAAGGTTTAAAACCATGACCCCACGACGCAAACAACGTCTGATACTGGTGTCCCTGCTGATAGCCGGTATCGGTATTGCCGTCACCCTCACCCTGTTGGCGTTGAACGAGAACATCAACCTGTTCTTCAGTCCGACCCAGGTGGCCGAAGGCGAAGCCCCCGCTAACACCACCTTTCGCCTCGGTGGCATGGTGGTCGACGGCAGTGTAGCGCGCCCGGGCGACGGTTTGACCGTGCAATTCGAATTGACCGATACCGCCAACGCGGTGGCGGTTAAATACACCGGCATCCTGCCGGACCTGTTTCGCGAAGGCCAGGGCATCGTTGCCCAGGGCAAACTGGTCGACGAGGGCGTGTTCATGGCCGAAGAAGTGCTGGCCAAACACGACGAGAACTACATGCCACCGGAAGTCGACGAAGCCATTGCCAAGGCGATGCAGAACAAAGTGGCACAGGACGCGGCGCAATGATTCCGGAGATCGGTAACTTCGCCCTGTGTCTGGCACTGGCCATGGCGCTGGTGCAGGCCACCGTGCCCTTGATCGGTGCACTGCGTGGCATCCCGTCCTGGATGGCGGTCGCACGCCCCTCCGCTCAGGCACAACTGCTATTCGTTGCCATCGCCTATGCCTGTCTGACCTATGCCTTCCTGACCCACGACTTCTCCGTTGCCTATGTCGCGCACAACTCCAATACCGCCTTGCCTACCCTATACCTCATCTCCGGTGTATGGGGCGCCCACGAAGGCTCATTGTTACTGTGGGCCTTGATCCTGGCCGTATGGACCGGTGCCGTGGCGGTATTCAGCCGCAGCATTCCCCTCGCCATGATTGCCCGAGTCATTGCCGTCATGGGCATGGTGAGCATCGGCTTTTTACTGTTCATGTTACTCACCTCCAACCCGTTCGAACGTCTTATCCCGGTACCCCCCGAAGGACGCGATCTTAATCCGTTGTTACAAGACCCGGGACTCGCCATCCACCCGCCCATGTTGTACATGGGTTATGTCGGTTTCTCCGTCGCCTTCGCCTTTGCCGTCGCCGCATTGATACAAGGTAGATTGGACGCCGCCTGGGCGCGCTGGTCACGACCCTGGACGACCGTTGCCTGGTTGTTCCTGACCATCGGCATCGCCCTCGGCAGTTGGTGGGCGTACTACGAACTCGGCTGGGGCGGCTGGTGGTTCTGGGATCCGGTCGAGAACGCCTCGTTCATGCCGTGGCTGGTCGGCACTGCCTTGATCCATTCCCTGGCCGCCAGCGAACAACGCAATGTGTTCAAAGCCTGGACCGTGTTACTGGCCGTATTTGCCTTCTCCCTATCCCTGCTCGGTACCTTCCTGGTACGCTCCGGTGTACTCACCTCCGTGCATGCTTTTGCCACCGACCCGACGCGCGGTGTGTTTATCCTGATATTCCTCGCCATCGTCGTCGGCGGATCGTTAATACTGTATGCCTGGCGTGCACCGCAAATACGCAGTTTCGGCACCTTCGACTGGGTATCGCGTGAATCCGCTTTGCTGTTAAACAATGTCTTGTTAGTCGTCACCGCCGCCACCATCTTACTGGGCACGCTGTATCCACTGGTATTGGATGCGCTCGGTGCGGGCAAAATCTCCGTTGGCCCGCCATACTTTAACAACGTGTTTATTCCCTTGATGGCACC
>CBDCFT010000014.1:0-31125 GCA_965216365.1 Arenicellales bacterium
GAAGTCATCCATCAAATCCCGCGTACGGCTGTAACGATGCGGTTGAAAAACCACTACACGGCGACGCTGCGGCCAGCATCCGGCGGCAGCGGTCAGGGTAGCCTCCAGCTCGCGCGGATGATGGGCGTAGTCATCGACCAGCGTAACGGATCCTGAGTCGAGTGCGAGTTCGCCGCGAATTTGAAAACGCCGGCCAATACCTTCGAACTCGGATAAACCCTGCACCACGGCCTCATCGTCAATATCCAAGTTATGCGCCAAAGCAATGGCGGCCATAGCGTTCAACACATTGTGATGGCCCGGCACCGCCAGCGTGATACTCAATGGCTGGGTTTCGTTGGGGCGAACCACGTTGAACGTCATGTTCAAACCGTGTTGCTCGATATCCACGACGCGATAATGCGCATCGTCGCTGGTGCCGTAGGTGATCACCGGTTTGCGTATATCCGCAAGAATTTCGCGCACCACCGGGTCATCAGCACACAACACTGCTAACCCGTAAAACGGCAGGTTATGCAGAAATTCGAGAAAGGTCTGCTTGAGTTCGGAAAAATCACCTTGGTAGGCGGACAAATGATCGGCGTCGATATTGGTCACGATCGCCATTTGCGGTTGCAGGTGCAGAAACGACGCATCGCTTTCATCCGCTTCCGCAACAAGATATTCACCCGCGCCCAGTCGTGCGTTGCTGTCAATACTGTTAACCAGTCCGCCGACAACAAAGGTCGGATCAAGACCGGCGCGTGCCAATACGTTTGCCACCAGGCTGGTGGTCGTGGTTTTGCCATGCGTACCGGCGACGGCAATACCTTTACGAAAACGCATTAACTCGCCGAGCATTTCGGCTCGCGGAATCACGGGTATGTTTTGTTCCGTTGCTGCCAACACTTCCGGGTTGTCGTTCGCTACCGCGGTCGACACCACGACCACGTCCGCCTGGCCGATATTGGACGCATTGTGCCCAACAAATAGCGTCGCGCCCTTGCGTTGCAGTCGCTCGGTCGCCGGCGTCGTGGCAAGATCGGAGCCGGACACGGCATAGTCCAGATTGAGCAACACTTCCGCAATACCGCTCATACCGCTGCCACCAATACCGACGAAGTGAATATGATGAACGCGATCACGCACCGAGTACCTCCATGCAACGTTGCACGACCCGTTCGGTTGCATCGGGCTTGGTCAATGCATACGCGTTAGCGGCCATCGTCTGCACACGCGATTTATTTTGTGTCAGTGACGTTAACGCGTCGCCCAGGCTATGCGCGTTGAAGTCCGGTTCGGATAACAGAATCGCCGCGTCATTGTTCACCAGAAAGCGAGCGTTTTGAGTTTGATGGTCGTCGATAGCGTGCGGATACGGCACCAGAATGGAAGCGACACCGGCCGCGGCCAATTCGCTCACCGTCATCGCACCGGAACGTGCGACAACCACATCCGCCCAGGCATAGGCTTCGGCCATGTCTTCAATAAACTCGTCCACGCGTATTTCGCTGGAAACGGACGCGTAAGCCTGCCGAACTTCTTGCGCTCGACCCTCGCCGCATTGATGCCGCACCTGCGGAATCGGCTCAGCGGAATATTGACTGAGCGCCTGCGGCACGGTTTCGTTCAAAACACGTTGCGCCCTGGCTACCACCCACGACGAGTATGTGCAGCCTCTCGTTATGGTGCGTATCTGGCGTTTGCGGCGTTTCAAGTTGTGTAATCGCCGGGCGTACCGGGTTACCGGTATGTTCGGTCGCGCGCAAGCCGATCGGATTTGGAAACCCTGACATCACATGTTTTGCCAGCCTGGACAGATAACGGTTAGTGGTTCCGGCAATCGAGTTTTGCTCGTGCAACAACAATGGTTTGCGCAATAACCAACCCGCCACACCGCCCGGTCCCGAGGCAAAACCACCCATACCCAGAAGAGCGCCGGGTTTGCGTTTCAGGATGATCAACATGGCTTGTACGACCGAGACTAACAACAGAAATGGCGTAATCAACCAACGACCGATACCATACCCACGCAATCCTCGGATGGACACCCAGTCGATTGGAAAACCGGCTGCGGGAACAACTCGCGCTTCCAAACCCTGACGCGTGCCCAGCCAGGTCACTCGGACACCATGGCTGCGTAAGGTTTCCGCTACCGCCAGCGCAGGATAAACATGCCCGCCGGTACCGCCCGCCATGACCAGTAACGACTTCATCGTTTACCTCCCGAGCGCGGCAGAGTTTCGGTGTGAATACGCAACAACAGACCGATAGCAAGGCAACTCATTAACATGCTGCTGCCGCCATAACTCATAAACGGCAGGGTCAGACCTTTTGTCGGCAACATGCCCAGATTCACGCCCATGTTTATGGTCGCCTGCAAAGCCAGCAAAATACCGATGCCTTGCGCAACCCGTGCAGCAAAGTGTTTACCACTGATGTCCGCTCGGCGGGCAATGGCAAAGGCACGCCATAAAATGACACCGAATAAAACGATGACCGCGGTGACACCGATGAGGCCCAGTTCCTCGCCGAGTACGGCAAGAATGAAATCGGTACTGGCGTGCGGCAGGTAAAACAGTTTTTGAATACTGCCGCCTAATCCGACGCCAAACCATTCGCCACGGCCTAACGCAATCAGCGCCTGCACCAGTTGGAAACCGCTGTTAAACGGATCGTCGAACGGACGCAAAAAACTGACCACGCGTTGCATGCGATAGGGTGACACAATCGTCAGCAATGCGACCAGAGCAACACCGATCAACACACAAAAACCAAAGTGTGTGATACGCACGCCGGCTAGAAACATCATGCCAAAGATCGTCGCTGCGAGCACCACGGTACTGCCAAGATCCGGCTCCAGCAGCATCATGATCGAAGCTACGCCAATGATAATGGACAGGTTAACGATGCCGTCTTTAAATTTTTGCAAGGTCTCCGATTTGCGCGCCAGATAATCCGCCGCATATATCAGCACACACATCTTGGCGATCTCAGACGCCTGCATGCGCACCGGACCCAATGGCAGCCAACGCCGGCTACCGTTGACTTCAACACCAATCCCTGGAATCAACACCAGCAATAACAATATGCCGGCCACAATCAGTAACAAGTGGGAGGCGCCACGCCACCAGTCGCTTTCGATACGACTGACCAACCACATTAAAAACAAACCGAATGCAATATAGGCTGACTGTAAAAACAAATAATGTGTGCTGCCAGCGAATTCCCCGGTGGCAACGGTCGTGGAGTAAACCATCACAAGACCGATGCTGAGCAGCGTAAGAACCGCGCCAAGCAACCAAAAATCCAGACCGAAGTTCTGATCTTCTTTTTGCGCGCTGACCGGTCTGGCGGGTATGGCTTGCGGCGCTGCACTCATGATGCTTGCATCTCCGAAACCAATTGACGAAAGACATCACCACGTTGTTCGAAGTTATCGAACATATCGAAGCTGGCACAGGCTGG
This sequence comes from Arenicellales bacterium, assembly GCA_965216365.1. Taxonomy (GTDB): domain Bacteria; phylum Pseudomonadota; class Gammaproteobacteria; order Arenicellales; family CBDCFT01; genus CBDCFT01. The sequence continues at coordinate 3,448 of CBDCFT010000014.1, forward strand.
CGAAAACAGGACAACGTTTGCGCTTTTCGCCAGACTTTTTGCTTTTTCGATTGCCGCAGCAAGATTATCGACACGATGGATTACGCTTGAACCCGCAATCGCGTTCTCTATGGTGTCAGCATCCTGGCCAAATAAAACGACAGCGCTTGCCGAATGCGCACATGCATCGCGCAATGGGGTGAAGTCAGCGTCTTTACCCAAGCCGCCGGCAATCAAAATTACCGGGCCATCAAAACCGGTTAACGCCGCAACGGTAGCCCCGACATTGGTTCCCTTGGAATCGTTAATCCACTGCACACCGTTCCATTCGCCAACAATCTCCATGCGATGGGGCAAGCCTTCAAATGTTGCTATGGCATGACGCATTGCATCGTCGCATTGCACGCCGGTGCTTTCGGCCAGCGCTATGGCGGCCAGTACATTCATTTTTCCGTGCAGACCGGGTAACGGAATGTCGTCGAGCAGCATCAGTATCCGGTCACCGCATACCAGACAAGATTCGCCATCGATATGCATAACGCCGTAGTCATTTTGATTAAGAGGCGCATCGCATCCAAAACTGATTCCTGTTTCGCCTTCGATCATGTTTTGTACGATGACATCGTCACGATTGACTAAAACCATTGAGGCGTTTTGAAAAATTCGTGCTTTCGCCGCCGCGTAATCTTGAAGACTGGCATAACGATCCATATGGTCAGCGCTGATATTCAGCACCGTTGCACAAACCGGTTTTAAACTGGAGGTGAGTTCCAACTGGAAACTGGACAATTCGACGACACACACGTCGGCATCGCCCTGCTCCAGCAGGTCCAATATCGGCGTACCGATATTGCCACCCACCGCCGCATTCTTGCCCGCCGCTTTTAGCAATTCACCGGTTAACGCAGTCACCGTACTTTTACCATTCGACCCGGTAATCGCAACAACCGGGCTGGTCACCGAACGCGCGAACAGTTCCACGTCGCCGATAACATCGAGTCCGCGATCAAACGCTGCACGCACGATGGGTTCATCGTTTGCAATACCCGGACTCACCGCGACAAGCTCGCATTCATCCAGCAGTTGCACGTCAAAACCACCGGTGTAAACGGGCACATTGGAATCCAGTTCACGCAAAGCCGATGCCATCGGTGGCTGTGCACGCGAATCCATCACCATGATGTCGTAACCCTGGTTGAGCAGGAACTTCGCACAGGAGTATCCTGTTTTACCCAAACCCAGAATCACCGCGCGAGGTGCGTTGTCAGAGCGAGTCATCATTTGTACTGCTGCCGCCACCGCGCGATCACCGAATCTTTAGCGTGGCCAGACCGACCAGCACCAAAATCAGGGAAATAATCCAGAAGCGGACGCTGACGCGCGGCTCCGGCCAACCTTTTAGTTCGAAATGATGGTGCAACGGCGCCATGCGAAAGATGCGTTTGCCAATCAACTTGAACGATGCAACCTGCAGAATGACCGATACGGTTTCAACCACAAAGATACCGCCCATGATGAACAGCACGATTTCCTGTCGTACCACCACCGCTACGATTCCAATTGCCGCGCCAAGGGCCAATGCGCCGATATCACCCATGAACACTTGCGCGGGATAAGTGTTAAACCATAGAAAACCCAGACCGGCACCAACCAGTGCGGCGCAAAAAATCAATACCTCGCCTACGCCGCTGATAAACGGGATAGCAAGATACTCGGCGAATACGCTGTTACCGGTCAGGTAGGCGAAAATACCCAACCCGCCGGCAACCAGAACGGTGGGCAATATGGCCAGGCCATCGAGTCCGTCGGTCAGGTTCACGGCATTACTTGAACCGACTACGACAAAATAAGTCAGCGGAATAAACCAGATACCGATATCAATCGCTACTGTCTTAAAAAACGGCACAATCAGCTCGGTTTCGGCGGGTGAACTCGCGGTGTAATACAAAAATATAGCGCCGAGCAAACCGACAATGCTCTGTGATGTAAATTTCACCGCCGCACCGATACCACGCGGATTCTTATCCACCAGCTTACGGTAGTCATCCACCCAACCGATCACACCAAACGCAACACAAGTAAACAAAACAATCCAGATAAAGCGATTGGTCAGATCCGCCCAAAGCAATGTCGAGGTGACAACAGCCACCAGAATCAATGCGCCGCCCATGGTGGGTGTACCGACTTTGTCGAAATGTGTCGGTGGACCGTCCTGACGAATAGTTTGCCCGACCTGGTAATGACTCAATTTGCGAATCATCAGCGGGCCAAGCAGGAAACACACGGCTAATGCGGTCAGCACGCCACAGATGCCACGAAAGGTGAGGTAGCGGAATACGTTGAGTGCGCCAAACTGATCCGACAGTGAATCGAACAGGTAAGCCAACATCAGCGACACACCTGCGTAGCAGCACCGGTTTGCCGGTCTTGAGCGCGCGGCAAACAAATCGCATCGGTTACCGTCTCCATGTGCATTCGGCGCGAACCTTTGACCAGGACAGTGGTGTGTGCGTCCATGATGTCGCGCAAAGAATCGATCAACACATCGTAGTCATTAAAGTGCGTTGCATCGGCACCGAACGCACTGGCACAGTTGCGCGATAACTCGCCAATGGCAAACAACTGGTGAATTTCGTTAGCGCGTGCCGCATGTCCGGCATCGCTATGCATGACATCCGCGTCCGCACCCAGCTCGGCCATGTCGCCAAGCACCAATATCCTGCGACCCTGGCAATCGGCTAACACCCGAATAGCTGCATTGAGCGAATCCGGGTTGGCATTGTAGGTATCATCGAACACCGACGCGCCGTTAATCCCTGGACGAAACTGCAAACGGCCACGCACCGGCGCCATGTTTTCCAGACCCGCTTTTATCTGCTCAAGGGTTGCGCCCGCTTCAAGCGCGGCCACACTGGCAGCCAACGCATTCATCACATTGTGCCGGCCCGGCACAGACAGACGAATGTCTGTTTCACCCACAGGTGTTTGTAACGTGAGCGCATTGACCAGCCCGTTTTCGTTTACCCGGGCACTGACATCCGCCGGATTGTCCAACCCGAACGTCACGCAACGAACCGGACTGGCAAGCTCGCGCCAGTAGGATGCAAAATCATCATCCGTATTGATAATTGCAACGCCGTCACTCGGTAGTCCCTGAAAAATTTCCGCTTTGGCGCGCGCAACATTTTCTACACTGCCAAGGCCCTCCAGGTGCGCGTTTGCAGCATTGTTGATGAGTGCGATTTTGGGTTTCACCAGTCGTGTCAGGTACGCAATTTCACCGGCGTGATTCATGCCCAGCTCGATCACCGCGAATTGATCCGACGAACGCATTCGTAACAGGGTCAGCGGTACGCCGATGTGATTATTCAAGTTGCCCTGGGTGACCAGCCCCTCGCCTGTCCGGCCAAGAATCGAACCCAGCATCTGCTTGACCGTGGTTTTGCCGTTGCTACCGGTCAGAGCGATAACCGGTAAGTCGTGTTGGGAACGCCAGTAACACGCTAAATGACCCAGCGCGCGCGTCGTATCGTCCACTGTTAATGCCGGTAATGGCATTGCGCAACGCCGGCTGACCAATACGGCAACGGCGCCGTTGGTCGCAGCCTGTTCGACAAAATCGTGGCCATCGAAGTTAGGGCCGCTCAACGCAACGAACAGATCACCGCGTTGTAGTTGTCGCGTGTCCGTAACGACGCGATCAAACGTCACGTCATCACCGCTATACCCGCAACCCAAGGCGCATGCCGCCACACTGAGCCGCATCATTGTTTCACCTCTTGCGCCGTCGCTTGCAAACAGGCCTGCACCACGGCGCGATCACTAAACTCGTTTACCTGACAGCCGATGGTTTGTGTTGTTTCATGGCCTTTGCCCGCCACCAGCACAAGATCATAGTGTCGGGCCTCATTGATAGCATCGCAGATCGCCTGGCGGCGATCACGAATCTGTTTCCACGGCACGGATTGCATACCGTTTAAAATATCGCGAATAATTTTATCGCCGCTCTCCGAACGCGGATTATCGTCCGTCAATACAACACGGTCGGCATATTCTTCCGCCACGGCGCCCATCTGCGGCCGCTTGCCCTGGTCACGGTCACCGCCGCAACCGAAAACGCACCACAACCTCACCCTGCATGTGTTCGCGCAGCGTTATTAACGCCTGTTGCAACGCATCCGGTGTATGCGAGTAATCGACTACGACATTGGGTGCGCCGCTGGCGCCACGAAACAATTCCATCCGCCCCGGCACCGGTTGCAAACCGGTCATGGCTATGGCGATATCCTGCAAACGAGTAATCCAGGGCAAACAATGTCGCGCTAACGGCCAACAAGTTAGGAACATTTATTCGGCCGAGTAATTTCGAATGAAACGTGACTTCGCCTCGTGGCGTGTTGATGCACAAAGTCAAACCATCGGATTCAACTTTGACATTTGACAATTGAACGTCAGCGCCCGTTTCACCGTAGGTTAAAATCTTGTCGCGTGAGATTTGCTGCAACAACTCGCGACCAAAATCATCGTCGGAATTGATAATCGCGTGGCGAATGGACGGCAATGCGAACAGACCCGCTTTGGCCGCACCATACTCTTGCATGGTGCCGTGATAGTCCAGGTGATCACGCGTCAGATTAGTGAACACGGCGATATCGAAATCAACGCCATTCACGCGTCCCTGATCCAGCGCGTGGGATGACACTTCCATGGCAACGGCCTCGCCGCCCTGGCGCAACAATTCGGTTAACAATGCATGGACCTGCACTGCGTCCGGCGTGGTCCGGGATCCGGGCGCCATACTATCGACCAGACCCGAACCCAGGGTTCCGATCATGCCAGTTGTTTTATTTAGTCGTTTGAGCGCCTGCGCGGTTAAATGCGCACAGGTGGTCTTGCCGTTGGTACCGGTGATTCCCACCACCAATAGTTGTTGCGACGGTGCACCGTAAAAACGATCGGCGACCTTGCCCAATTGTTGTTGCAGATTATCTACGGCATAGGTGGGTACATCGCGATTTACTGCGTGTTCGATATTGGCGGATTCGTACAACACTGCACTCGCGCCATTATCAATCGCGCTGTCAATGTAGTCCCGGCCATCCACCGTCAGTCCGGGATAGGCGCAAAACAAGCTTCCTGGTGTCACGTCACGGCTGTCCGCGGTCAACTGGTTAAGCCCGCAATCGTCCGCGGTATTTACTTCAACAATTCCGGCCAACAGGGGTTTTAACCTTCGAACCGGTGAGAATGTCGTGTTCATGCTCATTCCTGATTCACCGCCAATTGCTGCATCTCATCCTGCGGGATATCCGGAGCGACGTTACGCAAACGCAATGCACCTTTCATCACACCAGCGAAAACCGGTGCGGCAACCAGAGCCACCGTAATATTTTTTTCCCTGTGGCTCATCCACCACGACCGCCATGACAAATCGCGGATCGGACACCGGCGCGAAACCGACAAACAACGATAAATAGCGTTTCGCTGCATAACGGCCGTTTTCATCCAGCTTGTGCACCGTGCCGGTTTTGCCGGCCACGCGGAATTGCGCGAGCCGCGCGCGGCTTGCCGTACCTTCGGTGCTGGCGACTGTTTCCAGCATGCCACGCACTTTTGCCGCTACGTCCGGATCGATAACCTGTTCGCCGCGCACAACGCCTGTGCGTTTAATGATGGTCACCGGCATCAACTTTCCATCCGATGCCAGCGCGGTGTACGCGCGCGCCAGTTGCAAAGGCGTTACCGATATGCCGTAACCATAGGACAATGTCGCGTGTTCGATCTCACGCCATTTATCGCGTTGCACTAAACTACCGGCAACTTCACCCGGCAGACTGCTGCCGGACAATTCACCGAAGCCGACGCCACGGTACAAATCAATCAGCTTCGTTACCGGCAGTTGCAGCGCAATCTTGGCGACGCCGACATTGCTCGACTTGGTAATGACGCCGGACACTGTCAATTCGCCGTAATCGTGCACATCGCGAATGGTATTTCGACCAATACGCAACCAGCCCGGCGATGTGTCGATTGCCGTCGATGACGCAAAGCGTCCACTGTCCAGAGCCATGGCCACGGTAAAGGGTTTTAAGGTCGAACCCGGTTCCAGCACGTCGGTCACCGCGCGGTTGCGAAACTTGCCGTCTTTTATGCCGCTACGATTGTTGGGATTAAAAGTCGGCTCGTTGACCATAGCCAGAATCTCGCCGTTCCTGGCATCCAGCACTACCGCCGAGCCACCTTTTGCATTGAACTCGCGCACCGCCGATTGCAGGTAACGATAGGTCAAATACTGTACGCGCGAATCCAGACTCAGGTTTAAATCCTTGCCGTCCTCAACCGGACTGATACTCTCGACATCTTCCACCACGTGGCCTTTACGGTCTCGCATAATGCGTTTCTTGCCTGGGACGCCGGCAAGATAAGTGTTGTAGGCCAACTCCAGCCCTTCCTGCCCCTGATCGTCGACATTGGTAAAACCCAGCACGTGACCAAAAATCGGACCGGCGGGATAATAACGGCGATATTCCCGGCGCAATGACACGCCTGGAACTTTCAAGTCAGCTATTTTTTGCGCATCCGGTGGTGACAAGTGCCGCTTGAGATACATGAACTCGCGCTCAGCGAACTTTTCATAACTGCTCTCCAGACTCGATAACTTGACGCCCAACGCCTGCGCCAGAGCGGGCCATTGCTCACGCGCCTTTTTTAAGGTTTTAGGATCGGCCCATATCGAATCTACCGGTGCACTGATGGCGAGCGGATCGCCGCGTCGATCCAGAATCATGCCGCGGCTGGGTGCGATTTCAATGGAACGCAAATAGCGCGCATCGCCTTGGGCCTGAAGGTAATCCGTCGCGAATAATTGCACATAAACCGCGCGGCCAAACACCGTTGCCAATCCGAGCAACATTAAACTCAACAACAACCAGTGCCGCCCCGCATACACCTGTTGCTGTTGGCGCCGCTTACTCATCGATACCGCCCCCCGCGCCTAAAGCCGGTACGCGCAAGGTCACAATCTCTTCGACGGACGGTGTCACCATATCCAACTGCTTGCGCGCCTCTTTATCCACCACGTGATGCAGGGACCAGGTGGCCTGTTCCAGTAACAACTGCGTCCACTCAACGTTTAACCGATCACGCTTGGTCTGTAAATTCTGTAACTCAACAAAACGCACACGATTCTGATGCCGGATATGCACCACGCCCAGCGCACTGACAATGACTAGCACCAGGAGGATTGTGATGCCTCTATTCATCTGCCGGCTCCAACTTTTCCGCCACACGCATCACCGCGCTACGTGCACGCGGGTTGCGTTTGACTTCCTCCCTGGATGCCTTGATCGCACGACCAATCGCACGCAATTCCGGTCTCAGCTCACTGGCGCGAATGGGCAAATCTTCAGGATATGGATCAGCCCGGCTGGCGTTACGAATGAAACGCTTGACGATACGATCTTCCAACGAGTGAAAACTGATCACCACCAAACGCCCACCGGCACTCAAACTTTGCACAGCCTGGGGCAATGCTTCGCTAATCTCTTCCAGCTCGCGGTTGACCTGCAGACGCAAGGCCTGGAACGTGCGCGTCGCGGGATGTTGACCGGGTTCGCGGGTGGGTACCGCAGCGGCTACTACCTCGGCTAATTCTCTAGTCGTTGCAATAGGCTGCTCATATTGTTTTTGCACGATGGCACGTGCCACGCGTTTGGCAAACCGTTCCTCGCCCAACCTGCGAATGACCTGCGCCAGCTCACTTTCGTCAACACCTTGCAACCATTCGGCCGCACTCACGCCATCGGCCGGATCCATACGCATATCCAATGGGCCGTCATGGCGAAAACTAAAACCCCGCTGCGCCGTGCCCAGTTGCGGCGACGACACGCCGAGATCGAATACCACGCCCATTACTGGCTGCGCGTCACCGTATTGCGCGACGATCTCGGCCATTTGCGAAAAACGCGCGTGCACCACACGAATACGCGGGTCGGCGGAAAATTCATCCTGCCCGCTGGCCACGGCTTGCGGGTCACGGTCAATCGCTAATACTCTGCCGTTTTCGCCTAGGTGTGCGAGGATGGCCCGGGTATGGCCACCGCGCCCGAATGTAGCGTCGATGTAGGTACCGTCGGATCGAATATTTAGAGCGCGCACAACCTCTTGCGCCAGTACCGGCGTATGTTCATGCCCTGTCATCGGGCGCCCTAAAGTGACAGCGATTCAAGTTCTATGGATATCGGCTGCGACACTGCGCCGGGTGACAACAACTCGTCGCGCCGTGCCTCCCATAACTCCTCGTTCCAGACTTCAAATTTGTTCAATTGACCGACCAGCATGACCCGCTTGTTTAATCCCGCAAATTCCCGTAACGGCCCAGCCAACAAAACGCGGCCATTGCGATCCAGCTCGCAGTCGGAGGCATGACCAATCAGGATTTTCTTAAGTCGTTCGGCGTTGGGGTCAAGACTGGGCAGAGCAACCAGTTTTTCTTCGATTTTTTGCCACGCTACGTACGGATACATCCATAAGCACCGTTCGTTTGGGCTTATGGTAACCACCACCTGGCCGTCGCCGAGCGCAACGATGTCCTCGCGATAACGGGTCGGCACAGCGACCCGGCCTTTCGCGTCCAGACTAACCGCATTAATTCCTCGAAACATCTCAGCCTAAAACCTATCCTAAAAACCATTATTTCCCACATATCCCCACATTTCGACACTATATTCAGCACAAACGCGCAGTGTCAAGCAAAATATCGGATTTATAAGGGTTTTTTCCCTTTCTACCTAAGAAATAGGATGAAGATTTTGTGCAAAGTTTGCGATTTTTATTAACAAACTGAAATCGACGACAAAATCCAATCAATGGAAGGCGAGAGCCGGTCGATAAGCCGGGTTCTGTCGTGGACAGTCATTCATCTGGGACGCATGTCACCACGCGCCTCAAGCAACCTACCCGGACCCAGCGCGGACCACGCCAATGGATCCCTATTTGGTCTTGCTCCAGGTGGGGTTTACCCTGCCGTTCATGTTGCCACGAACGCGGTGCGCTCTTACCACACCATTTCACCCTTACCTGACCACACGCGTGCGGTCGGGCGGTATATTTTCTGTGGCACTTTCCGTCGGCTCGCGCCGCCCAGGCGTTACCTGGCACCTCGCCCTGTGGAGCCCGGACTTTCCTCCCCGCCACGCTACTGCATACTGGTATAGCGTTAACTCAACCTGGCAATATACAGAAGGGTGGCGGAGTGACCGTCTGACCGGCTCTCGCGACCCACTATAACAAATATCGGCTAAAAACATCGCCAAAAAAGTCGCTTAGGGTTCGCCGCGCAAACCGTTATTTAAAGCCCATTGATAAAGCGCGCGGCGGGATTTACCGCAGATCTGCGCGGCTAATTCGCTGGCCCGGCGCAACGGTAGTTCGCCCGTCAGTATACGCATGGTTTTCATCGATTGCGCGTCCAGGTCATTGTTTGAATCGTCACGGCCTGACACCAAAACGACAAACTCGCCACGTTGCTGGTCCTTGTCCGACTCCATCCAGGCAATGATTTCGGCCAGCGGGGCAGTTTGGATAATTTCAAACTTCTTGGTCAATTCCCGCGCCACGGCGACTTCCCGCGACGTACCGAAAACATCGCGCATTGTCTGCAGGCATTCAAGAATACGATGAGAAGATTCGTAAAACACCATTGTGCGTGGCTCGTCGAGCAGGGTTTGCAAATAGTGCCGCCGGGCCTGTGCCTTGGCCGGTAAAAAGCCTTCGAATACAAACCGATCTGTCGGCAGACCGGCGACAGACAGCGCAGTGACAGCCGCATTAGCGCCCGGAACAGGAACAACTTGGACACCCGCTGTCCGCGCGGCGCGAACCAGACGGTAACCCGGATCGCTAATCAACGGCGTGCCGGCATCGCTAATCAGCGCGATATTTTGTCCTTGCAACATATTCTCGATCAGACCGGCAACGCGTTTATCTTCATTGTGTTCGTGCAGCGAAACAGTCCGCGTACTAATCTCATAAAAACGTAGCAGCGCGTTGCTGTGCCGTGTATCCTCCGCTGCAATTTGATCCACCTTGGACAACACACGTAAAGCGCGGTGACTGATATCCTCACGATTTCCGATCGGAGTGGCGACAACAAATAATGTGCCTATTTCGGATTTAGTCATTTTGCCCGACACCTGTTTCAATCGTTATACTAATACACCGTGACCGTGACATCCTGCAAAGAAATTTCCCAGCGCTTTTTTGCGCAGCCACGATCTTTGTTTGCCGTTATCCTGGCTGCCTTGCTAACCAGCTCCTGTGCTACCAGTCTTGTTTCGGACCGGCCGGCGCCGGTTGAGTCATCTACTGCCGAACCCGCTGGCTCGCAACAAAACAATCAACCTTCTTTGCCCGGCACGGTATCAGGTCAACTCGATCCCGATTTGTCGGCACAAGACTACATCAATCGCGCACAGTCGGCGAATTCACCGTTCCGTGAGACTTATTATCTGCATGCCTCGGAAAAATTTCTTCAGGACGGCCAAGTTGCCGATGCACGCGAAATACTAGAGTCGCTGGATTTATCGCGTGTCCCGGAGTTTCATCGTGCACGGCGTGATTTGCTGCTGGCGCGCGCATCTCAATTGAACGGCGATCACAACGCAGCCCTCGGCATTTTGCGCAATCTCACTGAGAAACCGCACATGGCGCCGGGATTTTTAAGCCGCGCCTGGTCTTATCGTGCTGAGTCGGAGTTCGCGCTGGAACTCTCGCAGCAGGCACTGCAAAGCCTGCAAACACGTGCCGGATTATTGTCCAGCGAACAAGAACTGGCCGATCACAATCAGCAGTTGTGGGGTGTGTTGTCTTATATGTCGACGCCGGAGTTGAATCAAGCGCTCAATGCATCCAGCGATCCGACTATGCGGGGCTGGATTGAACTGGCACAGGCGAGCCGTGAATACCGCGACCAGCCCGAGCAGTTGAATATTGCGCTGCGCCAGTGGCGTAGCCGCTATCCGGAACATCCCGGGCTGGACGCACGGCAATCGGGTCCGCGGGGGCAGGCTTTGGATACCGGCTCGGTCAGGCAAATCGGATTACTATTGCCACTGAGTTCCTATCACAGCTCGGCGGCGCAGGCGTTTTACGACGGCTTCACCGCTGCCCATAACGCGGACAGCTCAGCGGGTAAACCGCAGGTTGTGTTGTACGATATTGGCGGTCAAACTGAACTGACACCGTCGTACTATGAGGCCGCCGTACAGGAAAATGCCGATGTTATCGTCGGGCCGTTAGGCAAACGGGCGGTCGATAGTCTGGTGCAGACTACCGATTTAACGACTCCAATCCTGTTACTCGGCGTGCCGGGTCATGAATTTGATCTGCCAGCGAACGTTTTCCAATTCGGTCTGCAACCGGAACAGGAGGCGGTGCAGGTGGCTGATCGCGCCTATGCAGATGGTCATCGTTTTGCCGGCGTGTTATACCCGCTGTCGGAGTGGGGGCAACGCATGTTGAACGCCTTTCAGCAACGCTGGGAATCGCTGGGCGGTGTTGTCCTGGAATCGCAAATTTACTACGAGGAAGATCTTGACCATTCCGCCACGGTGCGTGAGTTTTTGCGTATTCAAAACATAAAATCTTCGAATAGCTCCAGCACCAGGAAAAAATTTATTCCGCAACCGCGACAGGATCTCGATTTTGTATTTCTACCGGCCAAAACACGTCATGCGCGGCTGATCAAACCCCAATTCGATTACTTTCTCGCGCATGAGTTACCCATTTACGCTACGTCGCATATCTACAGCGGGCGCGAAGACCCGATTAACGATCTTGATCTCGAAGGCGTGATGTTCAGCGATATGCCGTGGATGCTGGACAACACGGGGGCCTACTCCCATACACGCGAATTCGTGCAACGTGATTGGAATGGCAAACACTCGCCGCTGGATCGTTTGTTTGCGATGGGGATGGATGCCTATGCGCTGGTACCGCAACTCAATTACTTGCGACAAAATCCTGTCGCTCGCTATGCAGGGGTTACCGCATCTTTGCGGGTCGAACCGAATGGCAAAGTTGCGCGGGAAGCGCAATGGGCGCAGTTTCGTGACGGCGTGCCGGTATTACTCGATGTCGAAACCGATGAACAATCGGTACTCCAATCATCGGCTGAGTAATTGAGTACCACCACGGATCAACATCTGCAAACCGGTCGTTGGGCGGAAAAAAGCGCATGCAGGTTTTTACGCCAAAGCGGCCTAAAAGTAGTAGAAAAAAATTATCGTTGTGCATTCGGTGAAATCGATCTGATTATGCGGGACGGCAACAATATCGTTTTTGTTGAAGTACGTTATCGTAACTCATCTCAATTTGGCGGCGCCCTCGCCAGTGTCGATCATCACAAACAACGTAAACTGCGTGCGACCGCCGAACATTACCTGCAGGAACATCCCGGTGCGCGCGACAAACCGTGCCGATTTGATGTTCTCGGCGTAACTAACCACCATGATCAGCCTGACTTTGACTGGATCACCAACGCGTTCTGATACGTGAGCATGAATAACGACGTGAGCACGACGGTAAAAGATTGGTTTGCCGAAAGCATGCGTGTGACGCAAGCTGCATTGGAGAATATTGAAGAACCGATTGTTCGAGCAGCGCAAGTCATATCACGTGCGATTGAAAACGAAGGCAAAATTCTGGTTTGTGGTAATGGTGGCTCGGCAGCAGACGCACAACATTTTTCCGGTGAAATGCTCGGCCGGTTCATGGGCGAGCGCCGCTCGCTGCCCGCGACCACACTGACTACCGATGGTTCCGCGCTCACGGCGATCGGCAATGACTATGCGTTTGATCAGATCTTCGCACGGCAAGTGTCCGGGTTGGGTCAAACCGGTGATGTGTTGTTTGGTATCACCACTTCAGGTAACTCAAGTAATATCGCCGCCGCCATTACCGCGGCCCATGATAAAAACATGCTGTGCATTATTTTGAATGGCAACGATGGCGGCAAAATTCCAAGTGTTTTAAATAAAAATGATATTGAAATTCGGGTAGAGAACGCCTGTACACCTCATGTTCAGGAAGTACACGGTATTGTTATTCATTGCATTTGTCATTTAATCGATTCTCAACTATCCAACCGCTAAATTCGACGAGGAAATCCATGCAATCACTCTCCAATTCCAGAACCATCCTGCCCTTATTGCTCGTTAGTGTTATTTTATCATCCGGATGTGTTGCCGCCGCTATCGGCGCGGCCACAGTGACCGCCATCGATATTGCCACCGACCGGCGAACAACCGGCACCTACATAGACGATAACGCAGTCGAAGTCAGTATACGCAAAGAAATTTTAGCGGACGAAGGACTGCGAAAAAATTCGAATGTTAGCGTGACAGCAATGAACGGCGTTGTACTGCTTACGGGTCAGACACCAACCCAGGATCAACGCAATGCCGTGTTAACTATCGCGCGCTCCTTCGAAGAAACCAAACAGGTTATTAACGAAATAAGCATTGCCGGCAAAGCCGGTCTGGGTTCGCGCAGCAATGATTCCGCGTTAACTGCAAAAGTTAAAACCCGCTTGTATCAAAACCTGAAACTGGACGCCAATCTTGTCAAAGTCGTCACCGAAGATCGCACCGTTTACCTGATGGGTTTGGTAAAACCAACCGAAGCAGACGCTGCGGTCGAAGCTGCGCGCACCGTGCGTGGCGTACGCAAGGTTGTAAAAGTATTCGAATACATTTAAGGAAATTCGGAATAAATCACGCCTCCTTAAAAACTTATATCGTTGGCAAGACGACGAGTGCTGATATGACAACCAGCACGCAAAAACTCGTTTTCAGTGGCGATGACCTTTCACAGCGTATTGCAAACCTGGAACGACCGTTAGTTTTTACTAATGGTTGTTTCGACGTACTCCACCGTGGTCACGTTGCATATCTCGAAGACGCTGCTGCGCTGGGTAAGAGCCTGGTAGTCGGTGTCAACAGTGACGCTTCGGTGCAACGACTGGGCAAGGGTCAAGGACGGCCTTTAAATCCGATGGAAGACCGTATGGCCGTTCTTGCGGCGCTTGCCTGCGTTGATCTCGTCGTTTCTTTTGTCGAGGATACACCGCAAGAGTTGATTGAGCAGGTTTCACCGGATTTTCTGGTTAAAGGCGGTGACTGGTTGCCTGACGAAATCGTTGGCAAGGATTTTGTAGAGCAAAACGGTGGTGAGGTACGCTCCATTCCGATTCAATTCAAACGATCAACGTCCGATCTAGTAAGAAAAATTCAATCCGAGACTTGTTGACGCGATTGCTTATCGCACCACTCGAACAACCACTAAATTGGGCAACATGCTATGATGCCTCATAACCTATCCCATCGCCGGATACACGTAAGCATTCAGTTAAACAGAACAGACTCATGCAACACACGCGAATTTTACTGATTCTGGTTTGCACATTCACCGCCACGGGTTTGAATGCACAATCAATTGGGGATCTATCAATGCGCGAAAAAATGCAGATGTTTCTGCAACAAGACGCATTTATTGAGCCGGGTGTTGGGTTCCGGCAAATCAGACTTGGACTTACTTTTAGTGAAGTATTGGATTTATGGGGCGCACCGGAAAGAGAAGAAAAATCCGTCCTGCCCGGCTCTAAACGACATTGGTATTACAAACCGGAAGGTGCATCCCTAATTATCATTTCCGGCGACGATGAAGTACAAACCATTACCGTTCGCGGCACATCGGCATCTATATTTCAAACCCTGGAAGGCGCACGGTTTGGCATCGCACCAAATCGCGTTGTGCGCATTTACGGCGAGCCAGACAAAAAACCAAAAGAAGATTTAATTCAATACCCCGAACTCGGCATCGAATTCGCTTTTGAAAACCAACGGCTGGGACAAATTGAAGTTGTCGAGAAGAAAATTTAAGCAGTGCTAACCTGAAAGTTAGCGGATGATGTGTTTTGTCATCGCGTTGCAATTCAAGAACATATTGGTCTCAGATCGGTCAATATAAAAAGTTTTTAGTGCCACCGAATTTGGTTCGTTATGTGCCGGGTGTCAGGCATTCAACAACAACGGTTATCCTTTGTTGGTATATTTCGTTGCGCGACCCGAATTGAAATTCGATTACGTTGAAATGCCACTGGGTAATGAATTTGAATCGCCCTTCTCGGTAGAAAACGCTGCCCAGTTACGGACCCTTTGCTACACAACTGCTTAGGTCTGTTAGCCACCTAAAAGCGGACGTCGTTGTTTGAGTCGATTAGCACTAATCCTCACACAGCGCATAACTGGATTGATGACGAATCCGGTGAAAAAATAAACTACCCCGCCGCAAGCAGCGGGGTATTGATAATGCAGCTTTCTATCTCGCCCCAAGGGGCGGGGAATTTGACCCTTAGAGATTAAATCGCCCGCTACGCACTTGCAACAGCGCATGTATTAGATCGAGAAATGAGTTCTAAAGAGAAGCGCTCAACATTGCAATTGCTAGATATCTTAATCTGCTGTGAGTAACTAAAACAAAAATCAGTGGCGAGCTAGGTCAAGTCACTTACCCGGATTGCGTTTCACTCGATCCCAGCTACGCTTACTGACAACATTTGTTCGCGCTAAGTTAAAGGCCTCCCGACAAACTGACGGTTGATGCGCCACTTCCGCACACTAAGTAATGTAGTTTTATTGATATTACAGCTCGATCCCTAGAAGTTGAGGAATCGATCGTTCGCTTATGCGAAAAACTCGGTTAAGTCGATGTGCTTACTGGATAGTTAGCCAGCGACATTGCCAGTCATCTCGAATAATTTATCTAGGATTTAACCTACTTCACATTAAATATCGCTTGTTGTGTTTCGCCGGTGGTACCAGGAATGCGTAAAACGAAGCGTCCCGGTTTGATGGTGACGAAGGACATTGTGATAGTGCCTTCGTCATCGAATTCGAAACTATCTACACCCAATGGACGGACTTCGATGTCATTAATAATGACTTCATCGATCCATACGTTTCTGAAAAACTGTGGACCCTCTAGCGCTAGTTCTGCCGAACCATCGGCATTAATATTGAGTTCGTAGTATTTGCCCGCTTCCAGTTCATAAGGCTCGGATACCAATGGTTGACCCGAGGAGAGTGTGATTGGTGGTAATTCCGTCGCACCGCCGGTTAATAGCCCCGCTTGAGCATGTGCGAAGTTGGCGGCAAACAGAAAGCTCGAAACGGTGGCTACAGTGGCGAAAATCGATTGTATATTTTTCATATTATTTTTCTCCTTGTGGATTGAGAATAAGTGAACTGAGAAGTAAGTTAGTTCGATTACAAAGTCGAAATTAGGGTTTCGTAACAACGCCCCAAGGAAGTCGCCCAACTTTGATAGATTTAATAACCTTTAGTTTGTCGACATCGATAACCGAGACGTCGTTGCTGACGCCGTTGGTGGTATAAACGAATTTTTCATCGGGCGAAAAGGCTAGATTCCAAACGCGTTGGCCCACCAACAGATATTTTTCTACTTCGAATGTCTGTGCGTTAATAACTGCAACACGGGCCGATGGACCCAAGGCAACGAACACTTTCTCGTCATTACTGTCGATGCGAATACCCACTGGTTGTATTGCCTCGGGACGAATTCCGGGTAGCTCGAAATTTATTTTTTGAATAATTTCTTTTCCTTCGGTGTCGATGACACTGACTGTTCCACCGATTTCGGAAGATACCCAAACCCGCTTGCTATCCGGCGTAAATTGTGCAACCCGCGGACGCGTGTCCACTAAAACATTGGCGTCGATTTCTAATGTATCCAGGTTGATGAAATGCGCCATGTTAGTGGTTTCCGACGTATTGACCACCCACTTTCCATCTGGACTCACGCCAATACCTTCCGGCTCGATACCGACTGGAATTTCAACTACCATCCGTTTTTCTTCAACATCGACGACGGTGACCATATTGTCATCTTCATTGGCAACGTAAAGACGCTCGCCTTTCGGGTCAATCATCATGAGTTCGGGATCCGGACCTGATGGCAGAGTATGAGTCACCTTAAGTGTTTCTAGATCTAACACCTCGACATGATCTTCATCGCTTGTACAAATGTACAATTGACTCATATCTTTGCTCAGCTCAATACCACGTGGGCGCTCACCTACCTCGATGGTGTCCGTCACTTCCAGGGTTTCACCATCGATAATAGATATCGTGTTGTCTTTTTCGTTGGAAACATAAACCGTATAGGCTTGTGTGTTCATCGCAATCGATGCTAACAAAGACGCGATGGATACTATTCGAAACTTTGTTTTTATATTGTTCATACTAACCTCGTTTATTGAAATGCCGTACACCCACTCTCTGGGCGATCGTATCCCAACGTATCCAGTGGAGAAAACTCATGTAGAAATTCTTTTTGTGGCGAGACCGTGACCAGCATACGTGCAGCCGCAATCAGTATGGGTTGACGCATTTGTCCGTTCCAGTCGCGAAATGTGAGTGGCACGCCTTTAAATGCGGCCAGTTTGAAATCCTTACTCAAAAGATACTCCTTTATAGCGTTAGGGTCGGCAGACTTTATCTGTGTTGTGGCCTCACCGATAGAACGCACCGCTGACCAAGCTGCATAGTCTCTTGGTGTCATATCTCTTTTTGCTGTTTTCGCAAATCGCCGTTGTAGTTGTGTTCCACCCCACTGTTCGTGAGACCGGTGCCAGCTGGTGGGAATTAACCCCTGCGTGCCTGCCACTGGGCGGGCGCGGTAGGTACGGTAGGGTAAATACTCGCCGAACTGATCCGCTTCGTCGGCGACAATCATGACATCATAATCGTCCACTTGTGTGGCGGCGGGGACTTCCTGTTGTGCGGTGACGTGGCCTGAATCCGTACGTCTGGCCCCGGCATCAAATGTCCACTGAATTTCGCCTTCAATTTTCGCCCCGAATCGCTTGGCGGATCGCTTGATGGCTTCCGCAAAGGCTTTGTCATCCGGTGTTTGACCGACAACTAGCGACCACTTATTCCATCGCTTCCAGACTAAATACTGAGTCAATGCATCCGCCAACATAGCCCGGCTTGGTGCAATATGTAGCACGTTAGAACGGCACTGCTCATTTCGCAGCGTGTCGTCAATCGCGCGAGTGTTGAAAATCAAGGCATCTTGCGCAGCCTCTGTATCGGCAATTTCAAGCAGACCTTGTGCAGGCAGGTCGGTGACAAATAATTGGATGCCTTGTCCTACCAATTCATTGAATGCACTTTTTAAGCTTTCTTCTTGTGAAACGACGGCTTCTACTAATTCAAAATTTTGTTTGGTGAACGTACCGGTGGTTTGGTTTTCCTTGTTTGCCTGGCGTGCACCGGGTAAACCGTAGTCATCAATTTCCGGGGCGAGTAATGAGAGTGGCAGCGGTATGTCTTGTTCCTGGGACAGAAACGCCATACGCACATCAAGGGGTTCTTGTCCAAAGGTAGCACTGACGTTTAAGACAAAGAAGAGTGTGAAATATACGAGTGCGTGGACACCGCTACGAGTGAACCATTCTCTATCCAGCTGTGACATTTTTAGTCGTTATCGTGTACTGAACTTTAAACCCGAATGCGAGAAGTATTATACGAATTGAGATAGGTACCGTAAACCGAGTCGGTATCTGGTTTGATTTCACTTCCACGAGTGAAGTCCAAAATTCAGTACAGCGCGAACCGCCGTTCAGAAAACGTTTTTTCTATGAGACAGATTTGACCCACTAATGTAGCAGTAGCTGTTTGAACGAATTGAGCGCCAGTGTTCAAGTCAAACTACCAGTTTTAATGCAGTAATGTTTTTTGTGTGGCAACAATGCATCGATGTCTTCAAGCGAAGTAGCTTTGGGTAATGTTGTAAAATCAGTTTTCAGAGCCGCTATTCGATTCTCTTTGTTTTTTATGAAGCTGCTCTATCGGTTGGGTGATTAACTCCATCATTAGTAACGACATCGCCCAAGTCAAAAGGGTTGATGCCCTCAAGGCAATCTATATGAAACCCGTATTCATTCGAATCTGAGCGACGTTGATGGTGTGTATAAATGCCGCAGTTGGAGCGAAAGTAATACTTAGCTGTTTTCGTACTAAATGGGTATAACCCAATCTATTTCAGACTAAAATTCTGCAAGCAATGCGCCTTATCGGCACCTACTAAAGTACTCAGCATTGTGCCGCATTGCTTAGTCGGATTAGATATCATCATAAAGTGATGACCTGATCTGGCATGTTTCCAGCCAACGCCTCGTAGAGATTCGGGAAGCACCCAATAGTGGCGCCGTCGACCAGTTTGCCGTCGATTTCGCGTTCCCAGCAACACTGGTCGCACCCCATCAACATGATATTTTGTTCCTTAGCCACTTTGGCTAAACGTTCGCCTATTGGGTCACGTTTTACCAATACATAGTTGTTATCTTCAAAAAAGAACATACCGACCACTTCGGGGCCGTGTGCCTGTTCTTCCAGTTGGGGAAGAATCATTTTTCCAAGCTTGTAGGAGACCGTGTGTCCTTGGCTAGAAAAAATATACGCTACCTTCATTTGTATTCCTTATTTTTAGTGATGGATATCGAAGGCTAGCATAGCAATACATGAGCCGCACACGATTGATGTGTTTTGGTGACGTTATACCGCAACTTGCATCGTTTACGTAGAACAGTGCGCCGCTAGAACTGCTGACCCTAAGATTTGGCGATGACGTCAATGTTTATCGATCGGATATCGATTTTACGATCCACCGAAGAAATTATCTGCGCTTCACGAATTGTTTTGACGACGTAAATAATTAACGACTGTATCGATTCGATGGCGTGATATTTCGCCTGTCGACGATCCAGAAACAGACCGCGAAATTCGGATTATTAGACGTCTGCTAAGCGGTCAAGAGCAGAAGGATTTTAATCATAGTGAAACCGTCGTCTTTGGGACGATTAGTTGCTTTTTTGGCAACAGAATGAGGAATTTTGACGTCTGTGATGTCATGTCATACGAACTACGCATGATGAATGATCATGCAAACAAAACGTTCAGGTTATTCCGCGCAAATAAGGGTTCAATTCCTTTAATGCCTGTTCGTAGACGCAGCGTTTGAATTTGACAATCTGTTCGAGAGGGTCCCAGTAGTCGATCCAGCGCCAGTCATCAAACTCGGGTTTTTCACAGGCATCGAGGCAAATATCTTCTTCGCTCCCGATGAGGTGAAACAAAAACCAGATTTGTTTTTGGCCGCAAAAACCATAGTCACGGCGTCTTAACAGTTTACCCGGAACATCGTAACGCAACCAATCCTGGGTGCGTCCGACAAGCCGGACATGTTGCGGTAACAGACCGACTTCTTCCTGTAACTCGCGATAGGCAGCTTGTTCAGCAGTTTCATTGCGTTCCATACCACCCTGGGGAAATTGCCATCCGTCACGGCTGGCGCGGCGCGCCCACAGAACTTGCGTGGTGTCATTACACACGATGATGCCGACGTTGGGCCGGTAACCTTCATCATCCAGGAAATATTTTTGTTTGCTGCGATTCAACGGCGTCGATGATTCTTAAAAATACTTACGCCATATTTTTCCATGAACAGAAACGCACGACAATCGTTCACGTAACCTGACGTTGCACAACAACGCTTTCGAAAATTAACCGAAACCGTCGATTTTGAGTTTAAGGTCAGTCGCGCTACTGGCGTGTTTTAGTGCTTCTGCTTCATCGATTTGTTCGCTCTTGACCAATTGAAACAGGTGTTCGTCGAATGACAGCATGCCTTCCACAAGATTGGATTTTTTCAGTAAATCGCCTATTTCCTTTGCCCGCAGTGGGTCAAGAATCAGTTCACGGATACGTGCGTTAACGTGCATAACTTCGACCGCAGCAACGCGACCTTCGCCGGATTTTCTTGGCAACAGGCGCTGGGCAATCACTGCACGTAAATTCGCTGACAATTTAGCCCTAATGGTCACTTGGGATTCGCCGCTGAATTCTGCCGTTAAGCGGGTAATGGTTTCCGGCGCGCCCGGTGCGTGCAATGTGGTAAACACAAGATGGCCTGTCTCTGCAGCGGTTAAAGCCGCTTCCATGGTTTCCTTGTCTCGCATTTCGCCTAATAGAATGACATCGGGGTCTTCACGTAAAGCGGCTTTCATCGCCTTAGCGAAGTCCGGTGCATCAATACCGATTTCACGTTGCGATACGATGGACATTTTGTCCTCGAACATGAATTCGACCGGGTCTTCGATAGTAATGATGTGCTTGGCGTAGTTGCGATTGATCTCGTCAATCAATGACGCAATCGTAGTCGATTTTCCGGATCCCGTTGCACCGGTCAAAATGACCAAACCACGTTCAAGATGCGCCGCACGATCAATTGCTTCAGGCAAACCCATGTCACGCATGTGCGGTACTTTGGTTTGCACCACACGCATGGCCATGGCGATGGTGCCGAGTTGAAAATAAGTATTAACACGCAAACGGCCACCGGTATCAGTCGCGACAGATGAATCCACCTGCAACCCGTCTTGCAATGTATCCCACTGCTGCGAAGTGAGAATTGCGCGGGCAAAATTCTCCATGTCCTGTTCGGATAAAACGGGCAGGTAGTCGAGCACTTTCAACACACTGTCGATACGCGCCAGCGGCGGTTGCCCGGCACGCAGATGAATATCCGAAGCACGCCGCTCAACGGAATCTTTTACGACGGTATTTAAAAATGCGATGGGATCGCCCATGCCCGCCGCGGGCGGGCTTGGCGCCGGGGCTACGGTTACCGCGGCTACCGGAGTTTCCGAATCTATTGTTTGCCCCTCATCAATTGTCTGGTTCACGTTTTTGTTTTCTACTGGCTGGTTCGCGGAATCTTGATTAAATAACTGCATTAACTCCGCCCCGTTTGCGTGACTTGAAGCCGCAACCCCGATTACATCCTGATCTGGCATAGTATACACCCCTGCTTGAAATACACCCAAAATGTGATTTCGTTTAATTCAAAAGAAGGATTGGCACGAAATTCGTTACAAATCGCTGCTTGCGCCTCAACCCACACCTTCGCGTTATGTTGTTATCTTACGCCGCTCACCCGGCCTAGCAAGGGCGTTTGTGTTAAAAACTGTAAGGATGTCCGTACATAACAAATCGGTTTATTCCTGGGCCTTGTACGACTGGGCCAACTCGGCCTTCGCCACCACCGTACTGGCCGGATTTTTCCCTATATTTTTCAAGGAGTTTTGGAGCACCGGAGTAGATGCGACGGTTAGCACCTTCAGGCTGGGCGCGGCCAACTCCATAGCCAGCCTCGCGATCGTCGTGTTGGCGCCCGTTCTGGGTGCGATTGCCGATGCCGGCGGCTCCCGCAAACGCTGGCTGACGGTATTCGCTCTCATGGGAATTACTATGACCGGTGCTTTGTATTTCGTCGGTCAGGGCAATTGGGGCGTGGCGATCGGCATTTACGCAATCGCTGCGCTCGGATTTTCCGGCGCTAATATTTTCTACGACTCGCTGCTGATCTCGGTAGCGCCGGCAGACAAATTACATTTTGTATCCGGACTCGGTTTCGCCATCGGTTATCTCGGTGGCGGTATTCTGTTCTCGTTTAATGTGTCCCTGACACTGTGGCCCGAGTTTTTCGGCTTGAGCGATGCAAGCGCCGCTGTACGCGTGTCTTTTGTTTGTGTCGCGCTGTGGTGGGCGGTTTTTAGCGTTCCATTGCTGTTATTCGTAGAAGAGTCCGAGCGCACATCGAATCAGGCCAATGACGGCACAATCAAACGCGCGTTCAGTCAATTAGCACTGACCTTTTCGAAAGTCCGCCAGTTACGCATGGTGTTTCTTTTCCTGCTCGGTTACTGGTTTTATATCGACGGTGTTCATACCGTCATACGCATGGCCGTGGATTACGGACTGTCGCTGGGTTTTGATTCCAATGTATTGATTGTCGCATTACTGGTCACACAGTTTGTCGGCTTCCCGTCTGCTATCGTGTTCGGCAAACTGGGCGAAAAGATCGGCGCCAAAACCGGGATCTTTATAGGTATCGGCGTTTACCTGGCCATAACCGTGTGGGCGGTGTTTATTGACCAAGTGTATGAGTTCTATGTCCTGGCCATCGCCGTCGGTCTCGTGCAAGGCGGTGTGCAAGCACTCAGTCGATCATTGTATGCGCAAATAATTCCGCAACGCATGGCGGGTGAATTTTTCGGTTTTTACAACATGCTCGGTAAATTTGCCGCTGTCATCGGGCCTGTGTTAATGGGCTGGACCGGTCTGATTTTCAACAACCCACGCGTGTCCATATTGTCGCTGGCTATCTTGTTAATTATCGGCGTATTCCTATTGTCCAGAGTCAATGTCGAACAGGGCCAGCAGGCGGCGAAATCCCTTTGAATATTTTGCTAATGTTTCATTGTTCCAACTGTCTGCAAAATGTAACAGCCGCAAAGTCAATATTGAGTACCGATAAGCAAACGGTTACAGTTCACGCATGACGCAAAATCCTTTCCAACCGGAATTCGAAAACCTGCCCGAAGCTTTGCCGGTCTTTCCGTTGACCGGTGCAATATTACTGCCCAAGGCACAGTTGCCGCTGAATATTTTTGAACCGCGTTATCTCAGCATGACACTGGATGCACTTGGAAAAGACCGCATGATCGGCATGATTCAACCTCGCCAAAGCAACGAAAACAACAACGAGGAATACGATGACAACGAAATCGACGGTCCGACACCGATTTACGAAATCGGTTGCGCCGGGCGTATCACATCGTTCAGTGAAACCGGCGATGGCCGATTGTTTATTGTGTTAAGCGGTGTGTGTCGTTTCCGCGTGCAGGCGGAAATCGAATCGTCAAAACCTTATCGCTTGGTGCAACCGCAGTGGTCAGAATTTAAGAGCGACATGGAACCGAGTACGTCCGTTGAAATCGATCTGTCGAATGTCAAATCAGTGGCCACTAATTTTCTCAAAAATAGAAATATTGAATTCGATCCTGATGCATTTGAGAATGTTGAGGCGGACGATCTCACCAATGTTTTATCCATGCAGTTGCCACTGGATGTACCCGATAAGCAGGCCCTTGGTCGAAGCCAGCGACGTGGCCGCGCGCGCGCGTCTACTCATTGCCTTATGTGAAATGGCAACCGAAAGTTACTCGTCGCCCACTACACATCATTAGAACGCTATTCACGCCTTACACGAAAGTGCTTCGACGTTATGCTGCATGAAGCGCCAAAAAAAGAATTTATTTGAAAATCATTTTGCTGAACACCGATGCGTAATTCCGTTATTGCTATCGTCGTGCTGTTGCTGTTAGGAATATCACCGGTGTACGCGCAATCGCGTTACGTTAGCGACGAGCTGGAAATCACTCTGCGCAGTGGCCCCAGTACGGGAAATCGGATTTTGCAAATGTTGAAAAGCGGCACCAAACTCGAAATCCTGTCCGTCAATGAAGACAGCGGATATGCAAAAGTGCGCGACCCGGAAGGACGCGAGGGCTGGGTGCTGACACGATTCCTTATGGACCAGCCCAGCGCACGGGAACAAATTATCGAAAACAATCAACGCATGGCGACACTGGCGGCGGAAAATGCAAAAGCGCGTTCGGAAATGGAGAAGATGGATGGCCTGCGCCGCACCATTGGACAACTAGAAAATCAGAATCAGACTTTAACCGAAGAACTTTCACAATTACGTAAAACGGCGGCGAGCGCGTTGTCACTGGATGAAGAAAATACAAATCTGCAACAAGCCGTGAAACAACTGGCCGACGACAAGGAAATCCTAACCC
This sequence comes from Arenicellales bacterium, assembly GCA_965216365.1. GTDB lineage: Bacteria > Pseudomonadota > Gammaproteobacteria > Arenicellales > CBDCFT01 > CBDCFT01. The sequence goes on from CBDCFT010000014.1 coordinate 28,217, forward strand.
GGGAAAACTTGATTCTCAAAGATGAGATTGCGCCACGTTGGTTTGTACGCGGCGCGGGTGTGGTCTTGATGGGTATCGTGATCGGGCTGATATTGCCTAAAATTCGCTGGAAGCGGCGCCGTGGTTGGGGGGAATTTTAACGCCGTCACCGCACGAGACGTGTGTTCAGTAAGCATTCATGGCATCAGGTTGTACACTATGCTCATGCCAATTCAGCTTTTACAACGGACCCGCTTCACGCGACAATGCCGCCAAAATGTCAACAACTCTTTCGTCAGACCCGAAATAAGGCGTCAAACGAATCTGAACACCGGGATATTGCGTTTGCTTTTCCGCCACAATCGCTGGAATATCGTTAACCACATGAGTCCCTGCGGCAAGGAAGTAGGGCAACGCGACGATAGTTCGAAACCCGTTTTGTACGGCGTCATCAATAACCTGCGGAATAGATGGTTGGGCAATTTCAAGAAAAGCATGCATAACAGTGTCGAATTCGTCCTGCAAACCAGGCGACAACTTGCGCGCCAGATTCGCAACTTCTTCATTCGATTCAACCCGCCGGCTGCCGTGCGCAACCAAAATCAAGCAACGCCGGTGTAATGTCGTTTCATTCGTTGTCATAATATATTCAATTTCTCCAACACTCGATATGTGTCATTGATTAACAACATACAGAAAAGTATCGGCAGAATCACTAGCGTGTTTTTTTCGCCAGGTCACATTACGCTCGTTAGTAGAATGCTAAGACAACCAAAGCGCGCACGATTTTTAGCGCTCGCCGCACTGTTCTGTTTATCTCAATCTGCACCAGCGGCGACCGACTTGCCTGACCTCGGCGACAGCTCCGCCAGCGTCATTTCCGATGCGGAACAGCGAGCACTCGGAAAAGAATTCATGCGCGGTGCGCTCAAGCAATACAAGTTTGTAAGCGATCCAGAACTCTCTTCGTATTTGCGCGAGCTGGGAAACACTTTAGTCTCCAACAGCGACGCGCCCACAGATTCATTCCAGTTCTTTCTCATCGATAACCCGGATTTGAACGCCTTCGCAGTACCCGGCGGATTTATTTCGGTTCACACCGGATTGATCATGGCGACGGAAAACGAAAGCGAACTCGCGGCCGTATTGTCCCATGAAATTGCCCACATCTCCCAGCGCCACCTGCCACGCATGATCGCCGCCGCCAAACCGGCAATCCCTGCCTGCCACCGCCGCATTGGTTGGTGCGATATTATTGGGCGGACAAGCGGGTGCTGCTGCCCTGGCCGCGACCAATGCAGCGCTGCTCGAATCGCAACTGCGTTTTACCCGCGATTTCGAACGCGAAGCGGACAACCTCGGCATACGCACACTCGCCAGATCGGACTATGATCCTGCTGCAATGGCGCGTTTTTTTGGACGTCTCGAAAACGCAACGCGTTTGAATGAATCCGACGCACCGGAATTCTTACGCACTCACCCATTATCAACCAACCGCATAGCCGACTCCGAAGCACGTGCGTTAGATTATCCCAGCGCGCCTGCCGCGGCGGATATCGCGTTTCACCACATCCGCGCCAAAATTCGCGCCACCCTGGCGGGCGATACAACACGAACTGCCGCTCAATTCGCCGAAAATATTAAAAACGGAGACTATAAAAATGAAAATGCCGAACGTTACGGTTACGCGCTGGCGCTCGCCGCAGGCAGTCAATACGACCAGGCATTGAAAGAAATCGATTCGCTGATCGATATCGATCCAGACATGCTGCGCTATTACACGGCACGTTCGCAAATTCAGATGCAGGCCGGAAGCTTTGAACAAGCGCTGGATACTTTAGATGAGGCCCAACAGAAATTTCCAGATAGTAGTACGCTACAACAGTACTACGCTGACGCATTACTAAAAACCAACAATGCCAAGCAAGCAAAACCGATTTTAAGAAAACAAATTCGGCGCGACCCTGAAAACCCTGACCTGCAAAAACTGATGGCACGCGCTGCGGGAGAGACCGGAGCGACGGCGGAATCCTATCAGGCATTGGCGGAATATTATTACCTGCTGTATGACATCGACAAGGCGCTGGAACAATTACACACCGCCAGCGAACACGTCGGCGACAGTTTCTATCTTAAGTCCAGTATCGATGCACGCATTGCAGAATTACAAGCAGAAAAGGCGCGTATGGAAGTCAAATAAATTTGAAAGGAATACATGACCAAGAAAACGAAAAATGTGGAACTTCCCATCAAACCCAAGGCTGTTCTGGCCGTGCTTTGGATAGGTATTGTGTTATGGATAGTTGCAACTATTCTAATAAAACTGAAAGTTGGGATACTTGGGTTTCATCTTTAAACACCACCCTCAATCTAAACTACTTCGCAGAGTAAATCTCCGAATCCGGATTAAACGCCAGCCAGGCGAAGGCAAAATGCACACCGCTGTCGGCTGGCGTTAACGATTCACCCGTGAGTGGTCCGTCGATAGCTTGACCGAACAAGTTCCAACTCGAACCGGTCTCTTCATCAACGATTGAACCCTCTTTTCCGAGAAAATTTAATTCACGATCACCTATACGTCGTTCGAAAGCGGTCACGGATGGCACTTTGCGTGATTCGGCAATCACGCTTTTATCCAGCGCGGAAAATGTACCTTTGCGACTAAACAATACGACAGACGTTTCATTGACCCTATCGTTGATCACGGGATTTTCATCAAATGCAGAGAACGGATAAATCTTGTCGGCGTTGTTCACAGTAATGTTGATGACACGTTCCATCGCCGGTAGCCGTTTGTCGACCACACCATCATACAGAAAAGGATTCTGTCCGATCCGATCATAACCACTGTACGGGTTGCGGCCATAGGCGCGCGAGTGGCCGGTATCCCGGGATAACACATCACCCTGGGGAAAGGCTTCAACAAAATC
>CBDCFT010000015.1:0-347110 GCA_965216365.1 Arenicellales bacterium
TGACCGGCGACACCGAGAAACACGATGAGCGTGATGAGAAAATAGGAACGCCCCGACAGTGACATGATCTTAGTCCGTTACGGGTGCGTTCAAATCCTCAAGTCGTGGCACTTCAATCTGGTCAAGAACGGACGTGGTCACTTGTTCGCCGGTTTGTCCTTCAAGCAACGCGTCGGGTGTCAATATGAGACGATGGGACATCACCATACGGGCAACGGTTTTAATATCGTCCGGTGTAACAAACTCGCCGTTGCGAATGGCTGCCTCAACCCGCGCGCAACGCATTAACGCGAGTGCACCACGCGTGGACAGTCCGAGACTGATGTTTTGATGCGAACGCGTTGCCTCGGCCAAGGCAATACAATAATTGTAAACGGCATCGGACACATGCACCTTCGCTGCCTGCTCCCGTGCCGCACTGAAAATATTGTCGGGCAGCGCATCAATTTCCCGGCTGACGTTGTCATGCCCGCCGCCCGGATGATCGTACGCCTCCAGTACCTGTTTTTCGGTTTCCGCAGCGGGATAGTCGATGGTGATTTTGATCAAAAATCGATCCAGCTGCGATTCGAGTAACGGATAAGTGCCTTCAAATTCATGCGGGTTCTGCGATGCGATAACAAGAAACTCGTCCGGCAATGAATAGGTTTTTCGATCCAGGGTAATACCGCCCTCTTCCATCGCCTGTAACAATGCCGACTGCGTCTTCGGCCCGGTGCGATTGATCTCGTCCACCAGCACCACGTCGGCAAACAGCGGCCCTTCCAGTAATTCGAACGAACGCGTGTCGGCATTGTATACATGAATACCGGTCAAGTCTGACGGCATCATGTCGGCTGTGCATTGAATACGTTTGAACTCACCGCGCAGGTGTCGCGACAATGTTTTCGCCAACAGGGTTTTACCCAATCCGGGCACACCTTCGACCAGTATGTGGCCCTTGGCCACCAGGCCGATACACAGTCCGTGTATCACGTCGTTCATGCCAAACAGTGTCCGGCCGATGTTGTTTTGTAGATGTTGTTCCAGTTGGTACGCAGGTGAAGTCATGAAAGTTTCGATTGCATTTGTTGAATTCGTGAAGAAAGTTTTTGCAGTTCGCGCTGATTGAAGCGCCCGGTTTGTTCCGCCAGCTCACGCAGCCGGGCTAAATCATCTTTTGCAATGGACGCGTTTTGCTGCAGTAAATCCCATACCGGTTCGCCGTTGCGTGGCAGGTTATAACGCTGACGCACGTGATTAAAAAATTGTTTCAATAAGCCTTGTTTTATCGAACGCCGGTCCGTACGTCGTGCGTGCAAACCCGCCATCGCGCCGACGAAATCCGCAGCCTGGGTTTTGCGTTCTCGCTCGAGCACTGGCGCAAGCCGGTTGGTTCTGCCCAACGCATAGATTATCCATAATGCACCGAGAAAAAAGAGCGTGTTGTGCAAACGTCGATCAGAAAAAAAAGCGTCGGGATTGTATAACTCGGACAAACCGAAGCGAAAATCCTCAAAAATGACGGTTCCACTTGGACCCAGAGATGCATTCACAATGTTAGCGAACAGGCGTGCGTTGTCAGCTTTGCCCAACGTTACATTGCCAAATAAATCAGGATAGCTGCTGATCCAGGCGCCGCCTGCACCTTGACGCACTTCCCAAAACACGTTTTCCTTTTCATTTTCTTCCTGCAACAAGGGCAGGGCGAAGCGGGATTCTTCAATACCTTCGAGTATCGTATTCTCTCGCGGCCAGCGATCATGATGTGTGCTCTCTACCCGCTTTACGTTCTGTAATAACGGGTGTGGTACTTTCGCAGTGAATGTTATCGCCTCGCGCTCCTTTGTCAGTTCACGCATATCGTGAATGGTTTGCGCAATATCCAGTTTATTCTCTTTTTTATCATCGTTTTCAGTGGTAACTGCTGACTCATCGATATACTCAGAATCCGGTTCGTATTCAGCAATGTCCATTCCAACTTCTTCCAATTCGTAGAAAAATCTCTGGCTGGCGAACACCCAATCTGGCTGGTCGTCATGGGAAACCATAACCAGTACGAAATTACCTTCGTCTATCCATCTTGTGAGCTCTTCCAACTCTTGCGCATCGCGTTTTACTTCATGCGGCAGGCTGGTTATCAATAAATTCCCTATTGCGGATGTACTCGCATCCGCAACAAAGTCATCAAATCGTTTGCGCAGACTCAAGGTGGGTATTTGGTTTTCGTCCACCCAGGTCTTTAATGCCATTAAACCGAACTCCCTACGGTCTGCACTGGTCGGTTTTGAAACCGGGGTTTTGTCGGGGTCGGCCGGCGGCACGATCAACGTGACCACGACCAGCGTGGATAGCAGCGCTCCGATGAATGTAATCGACCGGTCTTTCACGTTGCACTAGGCATTGGATTTCGCCGGCAATCCCAGTAAGCGGTTTGATTCTTCAAAACACCGGGCCAATGCTTCCGCACTCAATTGCTCGCCACCGTAAAGACTGCGTTCAGCGCGCTCGACCAAATCCTGAAAACTCCGTGTCACGGTTTGGTTGCCACCACTGCCAAATAACTTGAGGAATTCCCGGTTGGTACGGCTTCGGTCATCAGGCAGCTTACCGCAGCGAATTAATTGATCGATACACATGCTAAGCAATGCCTGAGGTTGCATTTGTTGCGGCATTTTCTGAATACTGTCTGTGGTCAACAATTCCACGTCCGTCATATTTGAACCTGCACTCGTCTGCGAACTGGTGGAAAGCCGCGAACGAGTGCGACGACGAAACAACCCCCCTGCTTTCAATTCGTTAACTACAATACTCAGCGCTAACAGGACGATGATGGCAAAACTGCCATACAGTATAAATTTTCGCGTTTCCTCGGAAAACGTAAGGGCTTTTAGAATGTCTTCGAGCCACTTCAGGTCGGCATCGTCCTGGGTGCGAATCTTGTCTTCCAGCCAGGCGAGGAATCTTTCCCACCAACCAATTTTTTTTGCATTCGCGTCTACGACTAATGTATCCGATAAAAACTGATCGAGATTCGTATATAAAAACGATACGCGCGCTGGTTCAGGATTGATCCTGGCAGCGAACAATTTTTCAATATCAAGAACTTCGCGATAGGTTAATTTGGCGAATCGATCATCGAAACTAGTTTCGCCAAGGAACGAGTTCTGTAGTTGTTCACCCAACCGGGGGCAATGCAGATTAACTGTTTGTGCATCGTCTATTTCCCGTTCGCCCAATACGCTTATGCAGCTTTGAACTGCATTAAACAGTTCCTCATGTGTGTCAATTGCGAACGTTTGAACGGGCGTTGCAAACAGAATCAAAAACAACAATCCCGTTCGAAAAACAATCACAATCTACACCGCCATACGGGCTTCTAAATCCGTTCCCTGTTTGCGTAGCTTGAGATCGTTCGTTTGGACTAACATGACGGATGCAAGTAAAGGCATCGTGAGTGTGTATATAATCGTATTTCCAATCACTGAAATTAGGATTATCGCCTGAAATGCGGGCGCATCATCGGAAAAGGTCCCCATCATCATTCCAACGCCCAGTAAGACTATAGCGCCAATAGCTATCGAGAAAACTACCATGACGATGACCGGAACGAAAAATACAATCGTCGTGCGCCACCAGTTTTTCCACACTAAATTGTGACTCATTTTTAACGATGTAAAGGTTTTTTCATCGTCTACAATTATCAATGCACTGTACAAAAATAGACTCACCATAAGAATCACACCGGGTATGATGAGCAACACCATCCCTAATATTAAGGCAATCATATAAAACACTGTTGCAACTATGATGGGCAGGAGTTTTCGTAGCCCGACATTCAGTGCGGTTGCATTGCTACATTCTTCATCAGTTGCCACGCTATGCATGCGAAAGAAAAACCCATTGTAGAATACAATTCCAATAATCAATGTAATTGCAAATAAAATCCAATAAACTGGATCTGTCGTAGCACCAAATTCAGGAACTTCACTGGCTACAAGAGAGAAGATAATTTCCGGTGTACTTACAATGAATGCGTATAGAAAAGAAAACAATACAACCTTTTTGAAGCTCGCCTTATATAGACGAAACGCGTTATCCAGTACCTTGCCGATTGTTTGTGGTTCCTGCGCGTAGAGTGACATGTGTATTCCCTTTCTTTATTTCAATGGATTTAGAACGACCCCTCCCGAAGGCAAATCATTTTAACATGCGGGAAACGAGCAATATTCGATTTAACAAGTCTTAACACATCGCCTGAACGAATCGTGTTCAGGCGATGTAACGATTGAGTTACCAGTACCTACCTGACGCCCCTGTCACGGCGACAATCACACCCAGTACGAGATTGGTTGTCACAATAAGCCTGATCTGATTTAAATACTTCGCACATTCCGGAAAATTTTTATCTACGAGAGCTTGTTTGAATCGTCGATAAGGCGCGAACCAAAGATGCAGATAAATCAAAACCATCAACCAGCCAAGACCATGCATAATGTGAATATGCATGGGCAAATTTGAAAATCCATTCCACACGCCGAAACACCATCCAGTAGCCGGTGATCAGCAATATTAGAATCGCCATCCAAACCCAGGGCAAGAATTTTTTAAACGTACGACCCCATAATGGCAACCGGTCTTTCGGTTCCAGTTCACCCGCGGCGGGTCGTAATACCATAACGGCGAAAAACATGCCGCCAATCCAAACGATGGCGGCAAGAATATGCAGGCTGATAGCGATTGTCATTGGGTTAGTCTTTTAAGTTTGGGTACGAAATACCAGTCGAGGCAAATTGATTCCTGTGCCGGAAGCGGTGGCAACTACTCCTAGCTTTCAAGTTCGACCCATACAGGTTGATGATCCGAGCCGTCGGCATATTCGTCTACCCACGATGAATTAGCGCACGTCGCGAGTCCAGGAGTCAAAAAACAATAGTCGAGTTGGGCACCTCGCCTGTTGTCCGTGCGATCCGGTTTTGGATGCCAGGTCAGCACTTTGTGCCCAGGATTATTACATGCCCAAATATCTGTTAGATATGCGACATTGTTTTTGGTAACCGCCGAGGCAATAATTTCGTACTCTGGACTATTCGGTTCCATATTAAAGTCGCCCAATACAACCGCATTGTCCGGCATGGGTGGTTGACTCATGCCAGAAGACCAATCCCGGTCAGGATGTTCGCTGGCTGACCCCGTCCAGGCACCGCCTTGGTCAGGTGCATCATGCACTAACGTTAAGATGAACTTCGCCTGACGCTGACGTTCTTCGCTTGAAGCAGAGCCAAAGTGAACATCATATATTCTTAACGGGCCAATTGGTGAATCTAACACACCTTCGAGCACACCCATCTGCATATTGAATTCATATTCAATATTAATACGCGGCAACGGATAATATCGCTTACTTAAAATTGGCCATCGACTCAGCAACATTTGTCCATGCTGAACGCGGCGATTGACAACCGTTCCGTCGGACCGGATTTCGCTGCCATCGATATCGAAAGCGGCATCATAGATCCAGTAATAATCAGGTAACAGTGCAGCAATATCTTCGGGTTGCGATGGCCCATTTGGTGGCCCATAGTTTCGCTCAACTTCCTGTAGCGCAATTATGTCAGCACCACGAACTGCATCGACAATACGTTTTAAATCGTATTGGTCATCCTTCCCGATAGCATAGTGAATGTTGTAAGTAACGATCTTCACGTTATGAGATAGAGGAGATCAAGTTACTCTGATAAAACTGGTCATGCCACTTTCCTGGTGCTCCAATACATGACAGTGAAACATCCAGTCGCCGGGGTTATCAGCCACAAACGCGATCTCAACCGTCTCGCCATTCATCACCAATACCGTGTCCTGCCACTGTCGGTGTTTTGTTGCAGAACCATCACGACTCAGCACCCTAAAAGAATGACCGTGTAAATGCATGGGGTGATCAAATGCGGTGTCGTTTTGTATTTTTAGAACTACCGATTCATTTCTATTAAATTCAAAAAACGGTTTTTGTAACGGCATGATGCCGACCTCGTCATTCATCGCCCATACCACGCCTTGCTCAACCATGTCTCGAATCGCCGTCCATTCACCGTTGACTTTAGCCCCACGCATGCGTCCCATCGCCCCACCCGCCAATACGACATCATAACGTTGCGCATTGTCTATATTCGGTTCAGGTAATGGATTCGCAGGCAGTTGCACCGGTATATTCAACGGCTTGTCGCGCAGTGCGCTTTGCTCCGTGTAAACGAATTTGAAAACGTCATAGTGTTCACGATAAAAACGGTCAACAATGGCAACCGAATCACCCGGCGCTTGCATCACATCCACCACAACGTCCGCACGCATGGCCGCGCCGAGAATAACAAGACCGTCGTCTGGTACATGCGGTTCGACGGGTTGCCCATCAATAGCAATGACTTGAATGTTGGTTGCACTAAAATCCAGGGCATAAGCGCGCGCGTTGGATGCATTGATTAAACGCAAACGCAGGCGCTCGCCACTACGCACATTTATATTAGGTTCAATTCGCCCGTTAACCGTAACCGTGTTACCGATTCGGCCCGCATGACTCATGTCGCGCATGCGTTTAAAACTCTCCGAGATTGTCGCCTGTTCCGTAACACGCCAGTCGTCCAACACCAAAACCAGATCACGATCCACTGCAACGGGTTCGCGCTCTTCGACGATCAATGCGCCGGACAAGCCACGGCCAACCTGTTCGCTGCTGTTAAAGTGCGGGTGATACCAAAACGTGCCGGCATCGGGCAAATCAAACTCATAAATAAATGATTCACCTGCTTCGATCGGTGCTTGCGTGAGGTGAGGAACACCATCCATCGGGTTCGGCATTCGAATGCCATGACAATGCAGCGTCGTGGGTTCGGTTAGTTGATTATCCAGTTTTATGCGTAAATGTTCGCCTTGCACTGCGCGAATGACCGGCCCAGGAATCTTCCCGTCGTAACACCAGACCGGCGTCGGCGGATACGGCCCACCCTGAAAATAAGCGTTGCTTTGTGCCGCAGTCAGAATGTAATCCCTCGTTTGATTGGATTGCGCTGACAACAAGCGGGGAAACGTGGCGCTGGCAATAATGCCCGCACCGGCGGTTAGAAAGTCACGTCGTGCAGTGTTGATTCTTAACATCGCTCTCGTCGCACGTCTAAAACAGGATCAGTTTGATTTCATGGCATCGTGCAGTGCTTGCACATCATTCTTCGCCGCTTCCAGCAAAAGCATGTTATCCGCACCCGCAACTACAAATGAGTAACCAGATTGATATAAATAGTCCGATGGGTAGCCCGGAAATGGAATACAGCCGAGCAACTTGCCTGCCTTGAGCACTGCTTTTTCTATCTGTGCTCATAGCTTTTTTGAAATCATCCGATGCGAAATCACCGAGCTTCCCTAGCGAAGCGGACAAATCCGTTGGCCCGATAAAAATCATATCTATTCCATCGACTGCAACAATGTCATCAATTTGTTCAACCGCTGATCTCGACTCCACTTGCCCAATCAAGAGGAACTCCGAATCCAACCAATCTAAATAACCTTCTACATCTTTACCGTGACCCGACGCGCGTAAGATGGGTGGCGCTGCACCACGAATTCCAGCGGGGCCATAACGACATGCTTTCACCACATCACGCGCCTCCTCGACATCACTAACGTTCGGCACCATGATTCCCGCCGGGCCGACATCCATAATGCGCTTTATGGTTGCTGTATCGCTACTCGTCGCACGAATCACAGGTAAACAATCCGTTCCTTGTATCGCCTGCATCATACTGATGGCATCCAACACCGAACCCGGTCCATGCTCTAGATCAATCATGGCGATGTCATAACCGGCGTGCGCCATGATCTCCGACGCGATAGGGCTGAATGTCTCCAACCAGCAACCGGTCAATTTTTCGTTATTTTTAAATCTTGATTTAACTTTGAGTTTACTAATCATTGTTGAATTCCGGATTTCGCAGAATGCAGTCTTAAGTCTAATTGAATTCCTATGCGCTGTATTTCCCCTTGACCCATTGAAAACATCATGTATAAATCGCCGATAATAACCGTGTGATGTCAATACTATTGTATTGACATATGATTTAGCCAGTAGTAATTTTCAATCATGGCCACAGAACGCAAAACCACCCAACTGCAACTACGCGTGTCGCCAAGCGAGAAGGCCGCTATTGCTCGAGCGGCGAAACGAGAGGGTACGGACATTTCCAGTTACGTTTTGAAACGAATTATCCCGAATAAAAATAGTGATTTTCAAAAGTTACTTACCGAACTCAATCACACAGCCGATAGAAGCTACGCATTTGCATCACTCAATGGCTTTTTAAAAAGCCTGAGAAAACACGAATTTCTACAGGCGGTCGAAGAACCAACGCTTTCTCAATTGAACGAATTCGATGCAAACTATGTTGCCGCTATGGTCGAACATGCTGCACATCAAAAGAAGCTTCCAGCACCAAAATGGACAAAAACAATTCAGCCACTAAAAAATCCATTCTTCGGTTCTGAGCTATCCAAATTACATTTGTATTTGCTGTTGTCGTCACCGGTAGCGTTTCGTCGTCGAAACATTTTTATCGACGCAACAGTTGGACACCGGGTTTAAATATGTCCTCTTTATCACGTGCAGACATAAAAGATCTTTTCTATCTTTTAAACGAACAACTCGAAAAAGATGACATCACTGGGGAGTTGTATCTCGTTGGTGGGGCTGTGATGTGCCTAATTTACAATGCGCGCGCTTCGACTATTGACGTTGATGGTTTGTTTAAACCACCCCGCCAAGTTCGCGAAGCGGCGAATAAAGTCGGTAGAGACGCTGGGTTCGATGAACATTGGCTCAACGATGCTGTAAAAGGATACTTGAGCGAAACTGGAACCTTCGGTGACTACATCGAACTATCGAATCTAAAAGTTTATGTGGCACAACCGGAATACCTGCTTGCAATGAAATGCTTAGCCATGCGTATCGGCCTCGAATTTCATGATGAAAATGATATGCGTTATCTGCTCCGCTATCTAAACATCGAATCTTACGACGACGCGATAGCCGTTATCACACAGTTCTACCCACTGGAAAAATTTCCGCAAAAAACATTATACGCACTGGAAGAAATTCTCTCTTAGGAAGATTTCATAACTCTGCCTCGCGAGTTAGATATCGTTCAGCATATATTCATTGGTTAGAGAGTTTGGTGGCTATGGGTGGGATCGAACCACCGACCTTGCGATTATGAGACCTGAAAAGTACGACTAATTCTTAATTCTAATCAGTCACTTGTGGCGCTTGCCAAAAATCGTGTGTCAATAAAAAACAGAAAACGAGTTGAAATTTTAGTCGCGTGTCACGATTTTGGCACGAAAGCCGAATTCTTACCTTCTTTGCGCTACGCCGCAGAGATTTTTAGTTTCTCCACTTCCTTTAAATTAACCTGCTTTTTCGCGTGCCACAGGTCGTAGTTGTCTTGCATCGCAAGCCAACTTTCTGGACTGCGACCCAGCGTTTTCGAAAGGCGTAGCGCCATCTCGGGACTAACGTTACTTTCACCGTTTATCAGACGATTGAACGTCGACGGTGATACCTTCAGCTTCTCTGCGACATTACGCAGACTGATATTGAACGGTTCCAGGTAAATCTCGTAAATAAACTCACCCGGATGCGGTGGATTGTGCATACTCATCAGTGATAATCCTCGTAATCTACAATATAGGCGTTGCCATCCTCGAATTGGAACGTAATTCGCCAATTACCGCTTACATTGATAGCCCAAATCCCTTCCCTGTCGCCGTGTAATTCATGCAAGCGAAATCCGGGGATGTCCATGTCATCAATCGTAAGCGCAGTGTCCAAGGCGGCTAAACGCAACTTGAGCCGTTTACGATGCGCTGGTTGCACACCGGAAACATTGTCTGTCTCGAAAAATCGTTTCAAACCTTTGTGATTGAACGATTTGATCATTTATACATTATAGCGTGTTGCGCGATACGCAACAACATGATTATTTTTCGATGTTAAAATTATTGACTATCACAGGTAATTGAACATGCTGCCTAAAAAACGAGCACCCACTCATCCAGGAGAAATGCTCTTGAAAGAGTTTCTCGAACCGATGGGAATGACGCAACAGGCGTTTGCAAAACACCTGGGTTGGACTTATGCCAGGCTCAACGAAATTGTCAACGGTCGCCGCAATGTGAGCGCCGATTCTGCTTTAGCGATTGGTGAGGCGCTTAGCACAGGCCCGGAAGTTTGGCTAAACTTACAAAGAAACTGGGATTTGTGGCATGCCATAAACGATCACGAAAAAGTGCCGCCCCCGCGTAAAGCGAGCTGACGAACAACTAGTTAGGAGTAAGAAATGCGTCCCCTCTTGTCCGTTTATCTTGGCATGCCGAAGATCGTAGTTATTTCGCACAGCAAGCCAGTTTTCTGGGCTTCGAATCAGTATATTTTTATCGACGGAGAACCATATTAAGTCTAACACCGCGCTCCCCCGACAATCAGACGATCTTTAGTTAGTCAGCCTCACTTGAAATATTTGATTTTCACCCCATATTTACACGATGCCGACACCCGCAAAACAACTAGTTGGTAAATCCTTGGGAAATGGCTGGTCTGTTAAGAGATCACTAAATTCTTATCAGTCAACAGGAGGATTTTTCTCCGAACCCTATTTAGTGCAAAACAGCTCCGGTGCGGAGGCTTTTCTAAAAGCGATCGACTTGTCGAGCGCTGCTTCTGGAAATGGAAGTTTAGCTGACAACTTGAAATCGTTGCTAGATGCGTTCATTCATGAGCGCGATTTACTCTTACACTGCTCCGAACAGCGTATTAAGAGAGTAGTTGTTGCTTTTGAGAGCGGCGAAATTCGGGTTAATCAAAGTCCACTAGGAAGGGTGCCGTATATCATTTTTGAGCGTGCTGTTGGAGATGTACGCGTGCAAATGACACAATCTCAATCTTTTGATACTGCTTGGTCACTACGCGCGCTACACAACGTTAGTACAGCACTGAAACAGCTACATGCTAATGATATTGCGCATCAAGATTTAAAACCATCCAACGTTCTTTATTTCAAAGATAAAGGTGCCAAGCTCGGGGATCTCGGTCGAGCATCTAAATTAGGATCTCCCGCAGCTCACGATAGTATGAATTGCCCCGGAGCATTAATGTACGGACCTCCAGAACTACTATACGGATACACACTTGCCGATTGGCGAGACAGAAGGTTTGGGGCTGATATGTATTTACTTGGTAGCATGATTGTTTTCCTATTCAGTGGTACACCATTAACAGCATGGATTAAGTCAAAAGTAGGGGATGAGCAAAGCTGGGTAAAATGGGGCGATTCTTACTCGCACGTGATTCCACACTTAAGAGCAGGCTTCGCTGATGTAGTCAACGATCTTCAATCGATATTTCCATCTGAGTATTGTGAGCAACTTACAACTATCGTGCGAGAAATGTGTGACCCAGACCCAGCTCTCAGGGGACATCCGAAAGACCGAGCACAGACTGGAAATTCGTACAATATGGAACGATATATTTCGCAATTTAATTCAATGGCAAAAAGAGCTGAGTTCAGACTCAAAACCAAAGTTCAATGCTAATTGAAACAGGCCGAAATAGACGAGTTATACCTCGTTGGCGCTCAGTACACACCACTAGAAAAATTGGCGAACTTAGTAGTCTGCGTCTAGCTAGTGGGCGTATTAAGGCAAATCACGTTGAGGAACTTAAAAGGCTTGGCTCTCGCTGGCAATTGCAGCGAACGATAGAAAACGCCGGAGAATTTATTGGTTTAGCCGAGTTATTAGGTAAAAAGGACAGACTGTCAATTGAAGCCGCCGAACAGGTTGCTAGTAATGGAGATAGCGCACATGGTTTGAGGTTGTTTGCAAACTCGTTTTTAAGTGAAAGTCCTTGTCCTACTATCGGTATAAATACTCCTTTAAATGATCGCACGGAGACTATTAGGAAACAAATTCAAACATTAAAAACTTCACTCATAAATTACGTACGTAACCCAGTTGGTTGGGTCGAACTCGCAAGACTCTACCAGATGATTGGCCAGTCCGACCAAGCATCTCGATCCATAAGAATTGCGCTGAATCTTGCAGGAGACAATAGATTTGTCGTACGGAGTGCAGCGAGATTTCTTATTCATGTTGAGGAAGAAGATAAAGCTCATCACATTCTCCTGCGCAGTGAAGCAACAAAATACGATCCCTGGCTACTCTCGGCCGAGATAGCAGCGGCTTCTGTGGCTGGAAGGACTACCCGTAACGCAAAGAAAGCGAGACAATTAATAGAAAATAGTAATTTTACTTTGTTTTCTAAATCTGAATTGGCATGTGCGCTGGCCACACTTGAAATGAGCAATGGGGCTAATCGTCAAGCGAAAAAACTCTTTGAATATTCATTAATTGAGCCGACAGATAATTCAGTTGCACAAGTGACTTGGGCGTCTAAGTCATTGACAAGTCTCGCGCTAGAGGATTCCCACCTTTCAATTCCGCTCACGTTTGAAGCCGCAGCATTAAATAGCCGAAAGAATGGTGACTGGAATAATGTTGTATCCAATTGCCAACAATGGCATTTGGATGAATCTTTCTCGACAAGACCATGCGTTCTAGGTTCATTCATCGCCTCTGAAATTCTCAGAGACTTTGAACTTTGTGAAGAATTCAGTAGAGCGGGATTAAGATCAAACCCAAACGATCCAATTTTGTTAAACAACTTAGCAGTTGCACTTATTTACCAAGGAAAACTTGATAAAGCGTCACGAATCATTGACCGGATACATGACATTCCACAAAAAGCCGATGCTTCCGTGAGTACCTATCTTCCAACGAAGGGACTTCTAAATTTTAGAAAAGGCGAATTTGAAGCGGGTCGACAACAATATTTCGAATTCATAGACAACGTAAGTGGGCCACTAAAAGAGTACTATCAAGCATTAGCACTCCTACACTTAGCGCAAGAGGAATTGAGAGTTGGGTCTGCAAATTTTGAGAACGTTGTAGACCGGACCCGGGAAATAAAGAAGAAACTAAATTTTGCTGAGCTAAATACAATTTTTGATACGTTTTCTTCAATTTATGATTCGCTAATCAGGGATCAAGCTGTGGGATACCGAAAGCAAACTGCTAATTCTAAGGCGTATTGACAGTCGGCATGGTGCGTGACAGCGCGTCACTACGGTAGCTTTTCGCCGTAGTGACGCGCTGTCAAATACTGATGATTTGTAGCTTTCATCAACGAATCTCAGGTGACGCTGGGGTGACGATATTGATATTGACTCCGTTGTCCAATAGGAGAACAATTCTACTCTCAAGAATTTAACCGGCACCTACCGCCATATCGGGTTTCCACTTCAACAAACCCACGGGTAGACAGAAAGCCCCGTAAGCCTGCTGAGACCGGGGACACGGTTGAACAAACGATGAGTGCGTTCACCGCCAGGCCCAGAACCCGCGTAGTCATGCGGTGATTCGAAATACCAGGCGGACAAAGTGAAGTGCTATCCGTCGCACTTTGGTTGCAAAGATTAGTAACTGTTGTAGACAAACAAAGGCCGGGATTAACCCGGCCTTCATCACCGATAATGGCATGGCGTGAAAACTGATAACACACCTTTGAACGGTATTTCGTCTCTTAGTGACCGTCTTCACCACCGCCCGTATCACCCCCAGTGTCGCCACCCGAATCGCCTCCTGAATCGTCGCCACCGCTATCGTCACCCGAGTCGCCGCCTCCATCGCTGTCGTCGGGCGAATCTACGGTCGCTTGACCGTCTTCAAGTCCATCTTCGTATCCTTTGAGATAACCGACGGCTAAACCACCGAAAAAGCCTACCACCGCGATAAAGATCAATGCTTCTTCGAAACCGGTCAGTCCTGAGGTTGTGACTTCCCCGTCATCCTCGACGTATTGACCGAGTGGCGTGTTGTGCGCCCAATCTAATACTTGGGACTCGGCTTGAACGGTTAGACCGCCTTTTACTACATTCGCTGCGCGATCTGGATCTTTGGCGACTGACGCCAACATTTCTTTCGCCGTGAACGTGCGTTCCTTGGTTTTGAACTTTACCTTGGTGACGTTGGCTGCCTTCTTTTTTGCTTCCTGCATGATAAATCCTCCATGAGTTTAGTTTCTCTCCATATGAAATATGGTCCGGAATATCTTTCGACACCCGTCGACCACGCAGAGAATTCTAAAAGTTAACGACGTCTCATTCTATTAGCTATATCACACGATGCTTGCGGGATTTTTCACAGATCGCTGCTAGTGTGTCCTGTGCAGATCGGTTAGAGATGTGGTGGCTATGGGTGGGATCGAACTATCGACATTGCGATAATGATATCTGAAAAGTATGACTAATTTTTAATCTTAGTCAGTCACTTGTAATGCTTGCCTAGTGTTCGTTGTGGCAGTAAATACGGAAATCGAGAAATAAATAATTAAACGTGTCACGATTTTGGCATACGCCCTAATTCCTGGCGTTCATTCTAAGCCGTTTACGATGTGCCGGTTGTGCACCAGAAACATCGTCTGTCTCGAAAGAATCGTTCAACACACCCGTAGTCGACCAAATTGAGACGGTTTTCTTGCGTGCTGAACTAAATTAATTGAAAATCGCCGGATTAAGTCTAGCAACCAAACATCAAAAACCGAACTGACACCAGGCTAGGTTCGATAAAATAGAAATTGATTTTAGTATGCAATATGCGCCAGTAACATTAATCTGACTACCTGTACAATTTACCTTAGGTGACCTTATCGTCGATCACCCGTAATAAAAGCGCTTATCATCATTAGTGTAGTGGTTTCGGATTGGTGAGAATACGCAATACGTTCAGATTCTCTAAGTTAGATAAAACAGTTTCCGCCTTGACACCGAAATCGATTAAACATGCCACTTCGTCAACGTCTATTTCCTCTAGTTGATCTATCATATCGAGGCATTTTTCATAAGACCCAAACAAACCACTCATATGAAAATATTTCTCGAATGATGCCTCCAATGTTTTATCCACTAAATCAGGTGTAAGGGATTCCACGTCTATTTTGCTGGGATCTTGAATGAATGGTACTGATTCTAAATGTGCCGCAGCTAAGTTTAGAGAACCTGCCAAATACTTCTTCATCGGATCGCGAACAAGATCGTGCACTTCTTCATTACTATCACTGACAAAGGTGTGAAGCATCAAAGTCATCGTTCCTCTACCCTGATGCCCTGCGGATTCCCATGCTTCACGATAAGTTACAACTTTGTCGGCGAGCGCCTCCACACTTTGGCCGAGTAGATGTGTTAGCAGGTTGACTCCCATGTTGCCAGCCTGTTGAAAGGTTTCCGGGTTGGCCGCTGCAGTTATCCATATTGGCACATCCTTTTGTATCGGGCGAGGAAGAGTTTGAACTTCAATTTCTTCTCCTTGGGGATTGGTAACCGTATGTGGCTCACCTCGCCATAGCTTTCTGAGAATCGAAATTTTTTCTGCGAAAATTTCCTTTCGCCCCTCAAAATTTGCTTGATTTTCTGAGATAACAAAGTCATTCGGAACCCAACCGCACGCGACTCCCAAACCCACTCGTCCATTTGAAATGTTATCAACCAAAGCCCATTCCTCTGCAACTCGAATGGGGTCGTGCAATGGAAGTACTACGCTTCCAGAACAGATTTGGATTCTTTCCGTTCTTGCCGTTAGCGCTGCCGCTAGTACGGAAGGATTGGGGGACAATCCACCAAAACTATGGAAGTGGCGTTCCGGTGTCCAGAGTCTCGTAAAGTTATTCTGATCAGCCCATTTTGCACTTTCGAAAATCAACTGATATTTATTACGTTCCTGGTCTTCCCCTTCATAATTGGCAAAATAAAATAGGCTAAATTTCAATTTGAGAATCTCGTGCAGGAAATACTAATTATGTTCATTCACTCACCGAAAATTTTGACGTGTATTTTGGCTTTCTGAACTAGATTCACTAGTGGTAGACAATGAGCACTTGATATTTCCCTTGCCAATCAATTCAATGAATGCTTGCACGACGCAGTCGTGACTAAGATTTCTAATTACGATGGACATAGTTCGCATTGTTTTCATTTCCTAAGGACCGCAAGTCCAATTCAGTGAATTTTTACTTCACATGAAAACATGGAGTTGCGCGTTACCGCTGCGTTGACTACTAATCCATGCTTACTTGACATCCCACAAAATACCATCCGATATAGTCCTATTTTATCTTAGTGCCTGGGCATTCATCCTTGATCTTGGTCAATTATTCACCGTCCTGGTCCTTTAGGAATAAACTCGCACAGGTAATTGGGGACGCAATGACAGAAAATTGCCCGAAACGATGGGGTAAAGCTATCAACAATGGGGAGCGCTCGTGCATTCAATGAAACACTCAACCCTACCTTTGAAGAAGGATTGGCCGGAACACTGGATTCGATAAACATTGGCTCAACGATGCTGTAAAAGGATACTTGAGCGAAACTGGAACCTTCGGTGACTACATCGAACTATCGAATCTAAAAGTTTATGTGGCACAACCGGAATACCTGCTTGCAATGAAATGCTTAGCCATGCGTATCGGCCTCGAATTTCATGATGAAAATGATATGCGTTATCTGCTCCGCTATCTAAACATCGAATCTTACGACGACGCGATAGCCGTTATCACACAGTTCTACCCACTGGAAAAATTTCCGCAAAAAACATTATACGCACTGGAAGAAATTCTCTCTTAGGAAGATTTCATAACTCTGCCTCGCGAGTTAGATATCGTTCAGCATATATTCATTGGTTAGAGAGTTTGGTGGCTATGGGTGGGATCGAACCACCGACCTTGCGATTATGAGTCGCACGCTCTAACCATCTGAGCTACATAGCCACTGGCGGGGTTCGCAAAGATACCGAAGTTGGGGCGTCAGGGCAAATGGGTTTGCGCGGCTAGTTTTTACTGGATGTGGGAAATTTACCTCGGACCGACCAGGAACATAAAACAGAATATTAAGATTTCGCCCTGCGGTCGAAATGACAAAATATTATAAATTGGCCTCTTGATGAAAGTTATACGTTGAATCGAAAATGCATGACGTCGCCGTCCTGCACAATATAGTCCTTGCCCTCCAGTCGCAAACGGCCCGCGTCGCGTGATCCGGCTTCGCCGTTGTACTGCATGTAGTCGTTATAGGCAATCGTTTCCGCGCGGATAAAACCGCGTTCGAAGTCGGTATGAATCACGCCTGCAGCCTGGGGTGCACTGACGCCGGTGCGAATAGTCCATGCACGTGCTTCGGTCGGCCCAGCGGTAAAGTATGTCTGCAAACCGAGCAGGTTATAGCCTGCACGGATAACGCGATTCAGGCCTGGCTCGGCAAATCCCATTTCATCGAGGAATATCTGTTTTTCCTCATCTTCCAAAGTAGACAATTCCTGTTCGATGGCTGCGCAGATAGCAATCACTTCAGCATTTTCCTTGTCGGCGTATTCAGTTATTGCATCAAGGTGTTTATTACCGGTGAATCCTTCTTCACTGACGTTTGCGACATACATTACGGGTTTCATGGTTAACAAACACAGCGGCTTGAGACGCGTGTGGTCATCTTCGCTTAGTTCCAACGCACGCAGCGGCTCACCCTTGTCCAATTGCGTTTGTACGGTCAACAACAATTCTTTCAGCTTTAACGGTTCCTTCTGACCGGCGCGGGATGCTTTGTCTGCGCGCTCGATTGCTTTGGCCACCGTTTCCATATCGGCCAGCGCGAGTTCGGTATTTATGGTTTCGATATCGGCTATTGGGTCGATCTGATTGGAAACGTGGGTAATGTTTTCATCTTCAAATGCGCGCACAACATGCGCTATCGCATCGACTTCACGAATGTGTGCCAGAAACTTGTTTCCCAGTCCTTCACCCTTGGATGCACCTGCAACCAGACCGGCAATGTCGACAAACTCCATAGCTGCCGGTATCACTTTTTTTGGATTAACGATGGCGGCGATTTTATCCAGTCGTTCGTCCGGCACTTCGACAATGCCGACGTTGGGTTCGATAGTACAAAATGGATAGTTCGCCGCATCCGCTCCGGAGCGTGTTAAAGCGTTAAATAATGTCGACTTACCAACATTAGGCAGACCGACGATGCCACATCGAAATCCCATGATTATTTTTCTTTCTTTGTCTTAGCGTTCGACTGTGTGTGCAATTCTGTCATAGCGACTTGATGTTCTCCGCGCAAGATGCGATCAAATTGCGCACGTGCACGATCAATAGACTCGCCAATCAATTTCTGGTCTTGCGCGTCTGGGCGTTTTAAAACATAACCAAGAACCTGATCGCTGTGACCGGGATGCCCGATACCGATGCGTAAACGCATGAAATTTTTGCTGCCTAATTTCTCGGCGATATCGGTTAAACCATTGTGCCCGCCGCAACCACCACCAGATTTGAGACGCACTACACCCGGCGGCAAATCCAGCTCGTCGTGTATCACTAAAATTTCTTCGACGGGAATTTTGTAAAACCGTGCGATGGCAGCAACTGCTTGTCCACTCAGGTTCATAAATGTTGTCGGTGCGATAAACCAGACCGTGTGATTTTCAAAAGTTATACGTGCAACGTCCGCATTGAATTTCGATTCATTCGCAAAAGACAAACCGTAGTCCGAACACAAGGCGTGCAGAAACCAAAACCCTGCGTTGTGCCGGGTTTCGGCATATTTCGCGCCTGGATTGCCCAGACCGGCTACGAGTTGAATACCTGGCAAGATGATTTATCCGCCTAAGCTATCGCGGCGAGGGCGCCGCTCCCATAAAATCTTGTCATTTGTTCACGCATGTTAATGCGTGGACATATCTTATCAAGCATGTTCCCGGTATACGTTGCGCTTCATCCAGGCCACACGGCGTGGGGAATCAAAAAGCTCCTTCCCCCTTGAGGGGGAAGGTCAGGAAGGGGGGGGAATAGATTCAATTACCCTCCCCCTAACCCCCTCCCACAAGGGGAGGGGGAACGCGATACCGGATAGGAATAAGGTGAACACGACACTTGTCTTGCGTCATAGAATCTCCCGCAATAGGAGACACTTCCCGGGCCAAGTTTGATTGTTACAAATCATAGAATCGAATCGAAAATTATCTTGTATATTCTTAACATGAAAAAAGCGCGGCCACTCTAAACGAGCGCCGCGCTTTTTACGAACGATTTACAGTTAGTGTGTAAAACTTAGTCGTCGCCGGCGTCCGCATCCTCATCGGCAGGTGCTTCGCCCTCAGCGGCTTCCTCACCTTCTTCACCCTCAATCTCTTCGCCTTCAGCTTCTTCAAGGTCTTCTTCGATCTCGATCTTCGGCGGCACAATGGTGAAAACCGCGAGGTCTTCGGCATCTTCACGGGTCAAGGCGGTGATTTCAACGCCTTCGGGCACTTTCAGATCAGACAAATGCAACGATTCGTTCATACCAACACCGGAAACATCAATCTCAAGGTATTCTGGCAAATCTTTCGGCAAACAGGAAATTTCCGTTTCATTAATCAGGTGCGAAATAATACCAGCATCGATCTTGACGCCCGGCGCATCTTCTTCGCCTACAAAGTGAACCGGCACGCTGATACTGATTTTTTCGGTCGCGCTGACGCGTTGCAAATCCACATGCAGGATGCGTGGTTTGTGCGCGTGCACCTGCACGTCGCGTAAAATCACCTGGCCGGAACTACCCATTCCCTTTAGGTCAATCAACGCCGATTGAAACGCTTCTATACGCAGCTTATGAAACAACTCATCGTGATCGACCACGGCGTTAACGTTATCTTTACCTGCACCGTAAATTACCACGGGAACTTTGCCTTCACGCCGCAAACGTCGGCTCGCGCCCGTTCCCAAAGCATCACGTGGTTGTAAATTCAATTCGAATCCAGTACTCATTTTAAATCTCCTGTCTCTACTGTCACTCGCCGGGTAAATTCAATACACCCGTATCATTATAAAAATAACTCGCTAAAACCTAATCAATAAACAACGAACTGACCGAATCCTCCGATGCGATACGACGCATGGCTTCGGCCAGTAATTCCGCTACACTCAACTGACGTATCTTGCTGCACTGCTGACCCTCTTCACTCAACGGAATGGTATTGGTCACCACTACTTCGTCCAGCTCCGAGTTGTTAATTCGCTCAATCGCCGAACCGGACAATACTGCGTGTGTACAACACGCAGTCACTTGTATCGCACCTGCTTCTTTCATGGCGCTGGCGGCTTCACATAATGTGTTTGCGGTATCCACCATGTCATCCACCAGCACGCAGGAGCGGTCACTCACATCGCCGATAATATGCATCACCTTGGCTTCGTTTGCCTTGGGCCACCGCTTGTCGATGATGGCCAAATCCGCTTCCAGATTTTTTGCCATCGCCCGCGCGCGCACAACACCACCGACATCCGGTGACACCACCATGACCCGTTCGGGCTGCTGGCGCCATACTTCACTGAGCAATACCGGCGACGCGTAAATATTATCCGTCGGTATATCAAAAAATCCCTGGATTTGGTCAGCATGCAAATCCATGGTCAAAACCCTGTCCGCACCCGCCTGGCTGATCATGCTGGCGACCAGTTTCGCCGATATCGCGACACGCGCCGTGCGTGGCCGCCGATCCTGCCGGGCATAACCGAAATACGGAATCACCGCCGTGATGCGATAAGCCGACGAGCGACGAATGGCATCAATCATCACCAGCAATTCCATCAAGTTGTCATTGCTGGGTGAGCAGGTGGGCTGCACGATGAAAACATCCCTGCCGCGCACGTTCTCCATTATTTCGACGTTGACTTCACCATCGCTAAAACTGCCGACTTGCGCCTTGCCCAGACGCTGTCCTAAAAATTTAACGACTTCGCAGGCCAGAGCCGGATTGGCGTTACCGGCGAAAACCGCCATATCTTCAAAAGGCAAGTTGTTTTCCTCGTCTGTGTCGCGTCAGATGGTGGCTGGGGTGGGAGGATTCGAACCTCCGAATGCCGGAATCAAAATCCGGTGCCTTAGGCCACTTGGCTACACCCCAATTGGATTTTGCTGTCGACTGGCTGTTTTCATTGCGCTCATTGCCCGGGTGCCAGACCACTTTGTGTCCGGCCCCCGAAAGGAGCGCGTATTTTGCTGGCGAGCGTATCGGGTGTCAATTCGCTGGCAGGTATAAACGGCTGTTTTTCGCCAATAATTCAGGGTTTATTGGTGATTTTGGCGAGGCAAACGCGGAATCCGGTGAGAGAATCCACTCACGCACGACCATTTTGACCTTTAATACCCGGGTCGTTTCATCGCTGACATTCTCATCGTTATCCAGATTGTCCGGTCGCGCAGCAAATATTTTCACCGGTAAATCGAGCGGTTCAAAGTCATGATGCTCGACAAAATCAATTTCCCAGTCCATTTGTTTCAATACCGCCAGACGGCCGGACGGGTCTATTTCACCGGAATAAGCATAATCCGGCGTAGGTGCACCGGTCACCCAGAAGGCAATGGCCGCGAACGGCACACGCCAGCCGGTTTGCTCGTAAAACAATTCTTCGATGTTAGCGCCTGTCGCCTCGTTACCCTTGGCATCGACCAACTTGGCTTGCCCGCCATCTTCCGTTATGCGCACTCGGCCACCGCCGAACGGGCCATACATTTCCAGAAAATGCTTATCGCCGTTACGTCGCCAGATCATGTTAGCGGTATCGGCCTTTTGTCCGCGTTGCACGGCGATGCGGCCGCGAATTTCCCAGCGACTGAATTCGGCCAGTGCTTGTTTTCGTTGCTGCCATGCCTGGGCCGGGTCTTCAACCGCTGAAGGCGCGGATTTCTTAAACGGGTTTTGCAGTGGCAGCGTTATACAACCGCCCAGATGCAAAACCGCAACAACAATGAGCCAGGCCCGGTATCGGACCCTTCGCCCGCTCCATGGCGGGTTCATTGTTTCAGCTTGCGAATGGTTTCGAGCAGAACTGCATTATCGGGTGAAGATTTACGCCCTTTCTTCCAGATAGCCTCAGCACGACGCCGGTCACCGTTGACCCAGAACAATTCACCCAGATGCGCGGCAATCTCGGCATCCTCGCGCAAGGCGAATGCCCGTTCCAGATAATCGATGGCCAGTTCATGGTTACCCAAACGGTATTGCACCCAACCCATGCTGTCCATGATAAATGGATCATCCGGGCGTAACTCCAGCGCTTTTGTAATCAGATCAAACGCTTCTTCATGACGGTCGGTTAGATCGGCCAGCGTATAACCCAACGCATTATAAGCATGTGCATTTTCCGGGTCCTGTTCGATCAATTTGCGCAAGTCACGCTCGTGCACGTCGACCAGTTTTAATTGCGCCGCGACTAATCCGCGTGCGTACAACAAATCGGCATTTTCAGGCAACTCTTGCAACGCTTTATCCAGAACACTTTTCGCTTCAGGCAAACGCTTGGCGTCGCGCAACACTTCTTCGCGCGCCAGAACCAAGCGCACTTGTTGCTCTTCGTTAACCCAGGAAATGTTTTGCAAATGATCCAGCGCAGTTTCTATCTCGCCGGATGCGGCCAGCACACCACCGATACGTACCTGGGCTTCGAAATAATGTTCATCGCCGGACACTTTTTTTAACCAGTTTTCAGCTTTTTCGTACTGCTTGCGTTCACGCGCGACCTGGCCAAGATAAAGCCGGGTCTGGTCGTGTTGCGGACGCTGCTCCAGGTGGCGTTCGAGAAACCGCGTCGCGTCTCGGTAGTCTTCCTCTTCGATACTGAGCAAGCCCGCGGCATACAGGGCATCGGCATTACCCGGTTCGCGCTCGACCACTTCGGTGAACTGCGCCAACGCAGGCGGCACTTCATCCTGATCCAGCAACCAGCGCGCATAATTCATGCGAAACACGTTGGCATCGGGGTTATCGCCGATAAACCGGATTGAAAATTCTCTTACCTGGTCATTTTTATTCTCCGATACGAGATTCGAAACTTTCGCCAGCGCGGCATCTTCCCAATCCGGTCGCAGGCGTAAGGCTTCGTCCAGCGACTGATCGACAACATCCAGTTTACGCATGCGGTTGGCCAGCAATGCTTTAGCAAAGTGCGCCTCCGCAACATCGGGATGCAGGCTAATCAATTCATCCATCACCGGCAACAGACCATCGGTTTGTTTCTGCCGCCCCATCATCTCGGCAATGCGCCGGTAAGCCGACGCGACATCCGGTTCCGCCTTGCGAATCATTTGCACGAACAGTTCACGTGCTTCGTCACTACGGTCCAGTGCTACCAGGATTTGCGCTAACGAGTCATTAGCCGCATTGGATTCCGGTTCAATTGTGACCCACAGCCGCGCCATGTCTAATGCCTGTGGAAAATTTCCGGCGCGCAACGCACTGGCCGTCGCGCGTGCGACTACACGCGGATCGCGGGTGGCAAATGCGGCCCGTGATAACGCTTCGGTCGCGACATCCGGGTGTTCGTTTTGCTGCGCGATTTCCGCCAGCATTAAATCGTAGATCAACTCAGAACTCAGTTCGACATCCGGGAAACGCGGTTTTTTTCGTCGCTTCAGCTTGTGCTTCCGCCGGCTCAGCCTTATCCGCATCCGGTTGGACCGGTGTCTGCGCGCATCCGGCAAATACAAGAACCATGACCGCGATCATGCAAGCGATTAAATACCGCTGCAGGTGTGAGAAATGTCCTTTTATGGTGGCGATCGCTGGCATAAATTTACTGTTTAACCGTTTACTAATGTGATTTGAGCTGCCGGGAACGAAAATCTCGCGGTCAGCGCATAATTTTAACGTAACTCGGGCTGGAAACGGCAATTTGACGCAACAATTGTTGAAGTACCCATGTCTTTTTGACCACTTTGACTTGAGAATAGTGCGCCCAAAGAATTGCACTGGATCAAAAATATGGCTTTACGCGCTTGACACGACACCGCGAACCGGCAAAATGACGGCGAAAACTGCGTATTAATAAAGAAATTTATCAGGAAATGCACCTCTTAGCCGTTGGCCTCAACCATAAGTCCGCTCCTGTCGCCGTACGCGAACGGGTGGCGCTGGCCGGCGACCAGATTGTGGATGCGGCCAGGGATTTAACCCAAACCAGCGATATTACGGAAACCACGATTGTCTCGACCTGCAACCGCACGGAGATTTATTGCCGTCAGGACGATTTGCATCCGCCCTCTGTGCAGGACTGGATTTGCAGCTACAGCGGCCTGCAAACCCAGGATTTAACCCAGCATATTTATCATTACCCGGACGAGCAGGCGGTAAAACACGCATTCCGGGTGGCGTCAGGACTCGACTCCATGGTGTTGGGTGAACCGCAAATCCTCGGTCAAATGAAAGACGCCTTCGCCAGCGCGAGTGAGGCAGGCACGACCGGAAAAATCCTCAATCGTTTGTTTCAAAACACCTTCACCGTTGCCAAACAGGTGCGTACCGATACCGCAATCGGTGCCAGTGCCGTGTCGGTGGCGTATGCCGCGGTAGAACTCGCCAAACGTATTTTCGCCGAACTCTCATCGAAAACCGTATTGTTGATCGGCGCCGGCGAAACCATGGAACTGGTGGCGCGACACCTGCGTGAAAACGGCGTGCGGCGCGTGATCGTGGCGAACCGCTCCATCGACCGCGCCCAGACCCTGGCCGCAGGAACAGAAGGCGAAGCCATTTCCCTTGCGCAAATGCCGGGTCGTTTACATGAAGCGGATATCGTTGTCTCCTCAACCGCTAGCACCCTGCCGATACTCGGCAAGGGTGCGATGGAAAGCGCGTTGCGCAAACGCAAACACCGGCCGATGTTTTTGGTCGACATCGCCGTACCACGGGATATCGAACCACAGGTCAGCGAGTTGCGCGATGTGTTTTTGTATACGGTGGATGATCTCGAAGGCATTATTGATCGCAACCTGAGTGCACGTCACGAGGCGGCACTGGAAGCAGAAAAAATTATTGATCTTGAAGTCGTGCGTTTTATGCGCTGGCTGCGTTCTCTGGAATCCGTGCCTACTATTCGCGAACTGCGCAGTAATGTTCAAACCATTTCGGAACAGGAACTGGAGCAAGCCAAGCGGCGTCTCGCGAAGGGTGACGATCCGGAACAGATTCTGGAACACCTTGCACGTTCACTGACAAATAAATTTACTCACGCACCGAGTAACGCGTTGAAAGATGCCGCTCACCTTGGCGGTTCGGGCTTGCTGCATGCGGCCCGTAAATTGTTCGATCTAGAAGAATCTTAACTTGAATCCGACGTTGCACGTCAAGCTCGAGCGACTCGCCGAGCGGCGCGAGGAAATTAACGCACTGTTATCCGACCCCTCCGTGTTCGAAGAACAAAATCGTTTTCGGGATTTGTCTATCGAGTTATCCGACATTACGCCGGTCGTAGAAGAGTACGAACGTTTTAATGAATTGTCCGAGGAACTGGAACAGACTCGCGTCATGGTGGACGACAGCGACCCATCGATTCGTAAAATGGCACAGGAAGAGTTGCCGGCGCTGGAGCAAGCGATCGCAACACATCAAACCAATTTACAAAAATTATTGTTACCGAAAGATCCCAACGATGACCGTAATATATTTCTGGAAATTCGGGCGGGTACCGGTGGCGACGAAGCGGCTATTTTTTCCGGCGACTTGTTTCGCATGTACTCAGCCTTCGCTGAATCGCAGAAATGGAAGGTAGAAGTAATCAGCCAGAGCCTGGGCGAGCACGGCGGTTACAAGGAAATCATCAGCCGCATTATCGGTCGTGGTGCGTATTCAAAACTTAAATTCGAATCCGGCGCGCACCGTGTACAGCGGGTGCCCGAAACCGAAACCCAGGGACGTATTCATACATCCGCCTGCACGGTGGCGGTATTGGCGGAGGCGGACGATATCGAAGAAGCCGAAATCAATCCTGCCGAGTTGCGGGTGGATACGTTTCGTGCATCCGGTGCCGGCGGGCAACACGTGAATAAAACCGATTCCGCCATTCGTCTGACCCATTTACCGACAGGTATCGTTGTTGAGTGCCAGGACGAGCGATCGCAGCATAAAAACCGCGCGCGTGCTATGTCGATATTAAAAGCACGTTTGCTGGAAGAGGAAACCCGCAAACAACAACAGGAAGAGGCGGAAACCCGGCGCAACCTGGTCGGCAGCGGCGACCGCTCGGAACGCATACGAACCTATAACTATCCCCAAGGGCGAGTGACGGATCACCGCATCAATTTGACGCTATACAAACTCGACGAAATTCTTGCCGGTGATTTGATTCAGGTGATTGACCCGTTGATTTCAGAATACCAGGCCGACCAACTCGCGGCATTATCCGGGGAATAAACTGCGCACTGTTTCTGATGCGCTGGCATGGGGTGAATCCCGACTGGCGAACAATTCCGATACCGCCGCACTCGATGCACGTGTGCTATTGCGGCATTTTTTTGCACTCAGCGATGCTGAACTCATCACTAAAGACAAAAAAGTGTTAGACGAAGATAAGTGGCGCGAGTTTGAACACGCTATACAACAACGGTGCGCCGGAACACCGGTCGCCTATATCACCAGCTATCGCGAATTCTGGTCAATGGAATTGCTGGTAACACCGGATGTTTTAGTTCCACGGCCTGAAACGGAGTTGTTGGTCGAATTGGTGTTAGAAAAGATCAACCCAGATGCCAAGGCACTTGTCGCTGACCTCGGCACGGGCAGCGGCGCGATTGCATTGGCGATAGCCAGTGAAAGGCCACGTGCCCGAATCATTGCAACAGACAACATCACAAGCAGCGCTTACCGTCGCACGAAAAAATGCGCAACACTTGAACGTCAATAATATCGAGTTTCGCGAAGGTAAATGGTTAAATGCTATCGATGTCGACCAGCTTGATCTTATCGTGACTAATCCGCCTTACGTTCGATCAGACGACCCGCATTTAAATCAGGGTGACGTTCGCTACGAACCAAAAATGCGCTGGTAAGTGGTACGGATGGTCTGGATGCTGTCCGCGAAATCGCCGGCCAATCGCCAAGTTATTTAAAAAGCAACGGTTTTCTTATCATTGAACACGGCAGCGAACAGGCAGACCAGACCGTGCGTGAAATACTGGCAACACAAGGCTTTAAAAATCCAAACACGCGCAAAACGATTTGGCAGGTTTACCGCGAGCCAGCATAGCGCAAATCGGCTAACCCGATTTTACCTCCAGTGAATTCAAATTTGACCTGAATCAAGGTCCGGTCTTGCCTTTCAACGTTTAATGCAGACAAACGTCACCAGGTCACAACAGCCATGCCGGTTAAAAAGCTGCAACAATTTCTCAATGACAACCATGTTAAATACATCACGGTAAATCACTCACCCGCTTATACTGCACGCGAAGTCGCGGGTTCGGTTTTTCTACCTCGGCGTGATTTCGCCAAAGTCATTATGGTTAAAATCGATGGCCGCATGGCGATGGCCGTGTTGCCCGCATCGCGTCGCATTGACATGGATAAGCTGTGCGAAGCTGCCGGTGCAACCCGTGTCGAAATAGCCGAAGAGGACGAGTTTAAATCACTTTTCCCGGCATGCGAAACCGGCGCCATGCCGCCTTTTGGTAATCTGTATGACATGGATGTCTGGGTGGATAATTTGTTAGTTGAGGATGACGACATATTTTTTAACGCGGGGACGCACACCCAGCTAATGCAAATGGCTTTCGAGGACTATCGGGAATTGGTGAAACCCAACACCGCTGACTTCGCTGTTAAAGAATAGCGGCTGGTATGAATACGCGTTAACTTAAGTTTTTCTCCAATACGATTTCGCGCGGCTTAAACCCGAGGCTTTGATACAAACGATGTGCGCCGTCATTCACTCCTAAAACACCGATACGAAGCCATTGCGCTCCGTTTTCGCGCACGAATCTCTCGGCTTCAGCCAGTAATTGTTTGCCAACGCCTTTACCACGTTGTGTTTCTGACACGAAAATATCGGAGATATAGGCGTATTCGTAGTTGTATTCGTCCGGCTCGTCATTGGTTACTTTAGCGTTGACCGCGACGTAACCCACTACCGTGCTATCCAGTTGCGCAACAAAAATACACGCGTAAGGTTTACCGCATAAGCAAGCATGTCCGACAGATAACGATCAGCGATTTCTTCGCCGGGTGACATCCGTTCATCGAGGTTACGTTCATACTCTTGAATCTCAACCACGCATTGTCTGAGTGCTGCTTTGTCGCTATCCCGGTAAGGTCTGATTATGGCCGGGTCCATATGATCAAATCAAAAACTCTGCGACTGCCGGGGCGTGATCTGACGGACGTTCCCAACCGCGTGGTTCAGTGTCGATAGAACTGTGGGAGCATTGTTTATACAAATCGGCGCTCGCGAGAATATGGTCGATACGCAAGCCCCGGTTACGTGCATATCCGGCGGCGCGATAATCCCACCACGAGAAAACTTCGGCGTCCTGGTCAAATTTCTGGAACGTGTCATGAAATCCATACCCCAGGAGTTCGACGAATTTCGAGCGCTCAGCATCGCTGCACAAGACCTGGCCGCGCCACAACTCTGGGTCGTGCACATCCTGATCGCGCGGCGCGATGTTAAAGTCGCCAACAATGAGCATGTTTGGGAAAAGTGCCAGTTGGCTTTTGGCGAATGCGATCATCGCATCGAGCCAACGTAGTTTGTATTCGAATTTATCCGAACCTACAGCCTGGCCATTGGGTACGTAGATATTGAGTACGCGGACATCACCGACAGTGACACACAATACGCGCTTTTGCGGATCGTCGAACGCCGGAAACTCGGTGACGACATCTTGCGGTTTTGATTTACTGAGTATGGCGACGCCGTTATACGTCTTTTGCCCGCTGTAGGCGGTGTGAAAACCAAGCGCCTCGATTTCCGCATGCGGAAAGTTTTCGTCCGTCAGTTTTGTTTCCTGCAAACAAACAATATCGGGTTGTTGCGCACCGACCCATTGCGCAACCTGGGGCAAACGTACACGAAGGGAATTTACATTCCAGCTCGCGATTTTCAACGTGTAACGTTCAGATCAATTTTGTGTCGATGATTCCTCTTCATCAATTGCAGAAAAATCAATTTCCACGCCTTGATCGTTGGTCTGTTCTTGTGCGCTCGCATCAACCTGCTCACTATCATCAGCCTGGTCCTGTGCTGTTTCACCACCCATTGGATAACCTGCGTCCACCAACGCCTGATCGATGGACGATTTGCTGTAACCGGTTATCACATTTTCACCGATTGAAAGTGTCGGCACCTGTAATGCACCGGTTTTTGCCTTGAGTTCCTCCTGCACTGCGATATCTTCGGCTGCGTCTTTTTCCGCGTAAGGCACGCCTTGCTTGTCCAGGTGCAAACGAATCAAGTCGCACGAATCACATGTTGCAACGCTATAGAGCGTAATCGGCGCGGAATCCGACGCCGCTTGCATCAATTCACCGTAATCACCGCCCTCTGTCGCCGCACCGCGAAGCGTTTTCTCTTCGTACTCCACTTCATCGGGGGGTGGTGTATCCTGATACGACACATTGCCGTTTTCATCCACCCATTTATACAACTTGGCAGCGGACGCAATGTTTGTTGCGCCAAACGCCAACAGGATTAAACTCAAGCCAGCGATCAGCCTGGTCAACAATCTATTCATTTCCGTTTTCCTCATCGAATAAGTCCCCATGTCTAACAGTTTCAAAACATAACCCAAGTTTGTACCGATTATACTACGCCCAGGAAAATATACTCAGGCGGCCAACCCGCTAGTGCCGTAACAACGCATCCACCGTCGGTTCACGCCCCTGGAATGCAACAAACAGCTCCATTGGCTCTTGTGAACCGCCTTTTTCAAGAATATTACCCAGAAATGAGCGGCCCGTTTCCGCATTGAAAATACCGTCTTCCTCGAATTTGCTGAATGCATCCGCCGACAACACTTCCGCCCACTTGTAGCTGTAATACCCGGCTGCATAACCACCGGCAAAAATGTGCGAAAAAGAATGCTGGAAGCGATTGAACGCCGGTGGCTTGACCACAGCCACTTCGTCGCGCACCGAATCCAACAATTGTTGAATACTTGTTTCACCATCCGCATCGAAGTTGCCGTACAGACGCAAATCGAAAATCGAAAATTCAAGTTGCCGCACCATTTGCATGGCCGCCTGAAAATTCTTTGCCGCGCGCATCTTTGTCAGTAACTCATCCGGCAGGGGTTCGCCGGTATCAACATGGCCGGAGATAATATCCAGCGCCTCGCGCTCCCAGCACCAGTTCTCCAGAAACTGACTGGGCAATTCCACCGCGTCCCACGCCACACCGCTGATACCGGCTACGCTGACGTAATCAACACGGGTCAACATATGATGCAAGCCGTGACCGAACTCATGAAATAACGTTGTTACCTCATCATGCGTCAGTAACGCCGGTTTATCACCCACCGGTGGTGTGAAGTTGCAGGTCAAAAACGCAACCGGGGTTTGCAGTTTATTGTCGCTAAGGCGTTTACGGCTGATGCAGTCCGCCATCCAAGCACCACCGCGTTTATGCGGCCGCGCATACAAATCGACATAAAACTGACCACGTAACGCGCCCGACTCATCGGTAATACTGAAGAACTGCACATCATCGTGCCATTGCTGAACATCGCTCGCCTCGTTGACACGGATACCAAACAACCGGCCGACGACATCGAACATACCCTGCAATACTTTGTCGACCGGAAAGTACGGCCGCACATCTTCCTGGGTAAAGTCATAACGCTGCTGGCGCAGTTTTTCCGAATAGTAGGCCAGATCCCACGCTTCAATCGTGTCAGCGCCGAATTTATCTTTAGCGAAAGTACGCAGTTCGGCGATCTCTTTTTCCGCCGCCGCTTTGGATTTAGATACCAGTTCCAGCAAAAACGCTTCGGCCTGTTGCGCATCGCGCGCCATCTTGGTCGCCATGGAATATTCGGCATAATTTTTGAAACCCACCAACGCCGCCTGTTCTTTGCGCAAACGCAATATCTGCAACATTAAATCGCTGTTATCCCATTGACCCGCATGCGGACCCTGGTCACTGGCTCGCGTGGTATACGCCTCGTAAAACTCGCGCCGTGCCTGGGCGTCATCGGCATAGGTCATAAACGGAATAAAAGACGGTGTATGCAGGGTAAATTTCCAGCCCGGTAAATCGTCCCGCTCAGCGCTTTGGCGGGCTACGGCCAACGCCGATTCCGGTAAACCTGCCAGTTTTTTCTCATCGGTTACATGCATGGACCAGGCATTGGTCGCATCCAGTAAATTCTGTTCGAATTGGTTGGTCAACCGTGTGAGTTCCTGGCTGATCGCCTTGAAGCGTTCTTTCGCCCCGGCCTCAAGATCGACACCGGATAAACGAAAGTCACGTAATGCATTCTCGATGATTTTCTTCTGCGCCTGTTCAAGCGTGGCGAATTCGGCGCCTGTCAGCGACGCTTTGATAACCATCGAACAAGCGTTTATCCTGGCTGACTTCAGTGCTGTAGTCACTCAGTTTGGGTAAACAGGCTTCGTATGCCTCGCGCATGGCATCGCTATCCATTACCGCATGCAGATGTGAAACTGGCGACCAGAACCGATCAAGATGCTCGTCCGTATCTTCGATGGGTTGAATAAACGATTCCCAGGTTGCTGCCCGTCCGTTTGCTACAACTTCTTCGATATGCGCTCGGCTTAGCGCCAGCAATTCATCCAAACCGACCTCGATTTGATCAGGTGTAATATCTTCAAACCGGGGCAGACCGGAAAAATCGAGCAGGGGATTGTCGGATAAGTGGTTCATTCCATTGCACAACGGGTTTCTTGCGGGCGCGTACTGTAGCACGTATTCTTGTTGCCTAATCATTCCTGAAAAGCTTATTCACATTTTCTTACAATGACTCATTTTGATTATCTGGTAATTGGCGGCGGCAGTGGCGGTATCGCATCGGCAAGACGCGCGGCCTCTCACGGTGCGAAAACCGCCATCATTGAAAACAGGCGGCTTGGCGGCACCTGTGTCAATGTCGGTTGTGTGCCCAAAAAAGTCATGTGGACAACTTCGCACATCGCCGAGATTTTGAGCGATGCACCGGATTACGGATTTGATGTCACTCACAACGGCTTCAATTGGTCGACGATTAAACACAGCCGCGATGCTTACGTGGCACGCCTGAATGATATTTATCGGCGTAATCTTGACGTGTCCGGCGTAACGGAAATAAACGACACGGGCCGGTTCATTGATGCGGGTACTATAGAGGTAAACGATACCGAATACACTGCCGACCATATTCTTATCGCCACCGGTGGACGACCTATGGTGCCGGACGTGGATGGCGCGGAACTGGGTATTGATAGCGACGGCTTTTTTGAACTGGAACAACAACCGAAAAAAGTCGCTATCGTTGGCGCCGGTTATATCGCGACGGAGTTTGCCGGTGTGCTGAACGGCCTGGGCAGCGATGTCACCATGATTCTGCGTAAGGATCGATTGCTGCGCGAATTCGATGCGAGCCTGCGCGAAACCGTCATGGATGAAATGCAATCCGCTGGCGTTAATATTCTCACACAGCGGCAGATACAAAAAATTGAACGCGAATCGAACGGCACGCTTAGCGTGATCGAAAGCAATGGCGAAACCATGGGCGGGTTCGATTGCCTGATCTGGGCAATCGGCCGAGAACCCTTGCTCGATCAACTCGAACTGGCACAAGCCAATGTCGAAGTTGACCGGCGTGGCTTTATAACCACCGATGAATTCCAAAATACCAGCGTTGAAGGGATCTACGCGGTCGGTGACGTCACCGGACGCACGGCATTAACACCGGTTGCCATCGCCGCCGGCCGGCGTCTGGCGGATCGCTTGTTCAACAACCAACCCCATGCGCGGTTGGAATACGAAAACATTCCGAGCGTGGTGTTCAGCCATCCACCCCTTGGCACAATAGGTTTAACCGAAGACGAAGCCTGCGCAGAATATGGACATGACGCGGTTAAAGTTTACCAAAGCCGTTTTACCAACATGTATTACGCGGTCACCGCACGCAAATCACCGACCGTGGTGAAATTGGTCACCGTCGGTTCGCGGGAGAAAATCGTCGGCTGTCATATTGTCGGCGATTCCGCCGACGAGATTATTCAGGGCTTTGCCGTCGCTGTTAAAATGGGTGCCACCAAAAAAGACTTTGACAACACCGTCGCCATTCATCCGACTGCGGCGGAAGAGTTGGTAACTCTGCAATAGCAAATACAACCTTGTTTCACTAATCGGAATCGCTTTTTGTTCGTTCGATTGTTTAAACCGGCGTAACAGACAGTTTGGTTTTGCCGGTCGTGCGGGCCAGCCACTTGAAAAAATAAGCACGCGGGATATCGGTTCCGGTCACTATAAAGTGCAGGGTATATGGATTATTCAGCGTGGCCAACAATAGCCTCTCACTTTGTTCGGTACCGCAAAACAGGATTTCATCGCCGTGACAAAGGTCTTGCGCATCTGCCGGCAACATCATCAAATCGTCATCGCGTTGCAGCATCAGCGGCACACAGGACAACAAATTTTGCCGGTCGTGCGGGTCTTTCAACAAATCACCGAGACGCAAAGCCCTGCCCGTTGCCAGAAATTCACTTACCGCGCCGGCTTCGGTTTCACACAAGTTTACCCGCCACAAATGCGGTGCTTGTTCGCCAACCGCGGTTCGTAGACGTTCAATGAGTTGTTGTGTTTGTCGTGGTTCTTGTTCGCGCAGATGATCGATCAGTGTTTGTATCAACGGCGAAATCAGAAACTTTAATATACGCCGGGCGGTGGTGAGACTGGACTGCAAGGTCAGATCGGCACGGGCTGCATCGAATGCCAACTGATTTTCGTGGTTATCCTGGCGCGCGATAATGAATACGTCCGGGTTTAATGCCCGGACGCTCATGATAATACTGAGATTGTCCGAGTCATGATCGGTACCCGCGACGACGCCGGCAACATTCTCGATGCCCGCTTCCTTCAGCGTCTCGCGCCCAGCATAGCCGTGTATGATGTGTTCGGAATTGCTATTCTCGTCAGCCTCCGGATCGATGATGACGGTGTTGATGGACTGATCCACCATATACCTATGAAACCAGTGTCCCATGCGGCCATAGCCACAAAGTATCCAATCGCCGTGCGGAATCTGTACTGGATTTCCCAATTCGACCCCATGCGCCCGGACTAACCAACTATTCAGGTTATGCAACGGTGGCGTCGTGATTGCCATGCTGAGCAGTTGGGCGAAAATTTCGAACGGGTCGATGACGGTGACGCCACCCAATGCTTTTAGATGCTCCTGATGCCGTGCCGATGTCGACCGGCATATGACCCGAACAGCAGGATTCAGGAACTTGGTCATGACCGCGATTTTCAGATTGATATCCTCATCGTTGTTGAGAATAACCACGGCCCTGCAATAGGGATGTTGCACACCGGCATCGACCAGATGTTTGGGAACGCTGGCATCGGCGCACAGGCCCGGCATTTTTACCCGGTAATCGCGCAGCGCCAATGCCTTGATGCGTTCAGGATCGCTGTCGACAATCACCGCGCCAAGATAGTGATCGCTCAGTCCGCGCGCCAGCAAACTCCCGGTGTCGCCAAAACCGCAGATGATAAAGAATGGCTCCGATATTCGTCGTACCGTTCGTGCAAAACGGTGTTCGGCGACCGCCTGAAGAAAATGCGGATTCTGCAACAAGCGGATGGCCGACCCAATGGCATACAACCAAGCGATGACCCCTATATACAGACACAAAATGGCCCACAATCGTTGTTCGTCGGTAAACTCGGTCGGTATCTCACCAAAACCGGTGGTGGTCGCGGTGTATGTGAAAAAATAAAACGCATGGAACAAACTCATGTACTCGGTATTGCCATCCACGTCCCGACCCGGGATCAAAGCCATACCGATAATACCCACCGCATACACGATAACCAGGGCGAAAAATGGCTTGCGCATGTAGCGCAACACCACCATGCTCACCCGGTCGAGTTCTGAGGTAGTCGCCATCTTTGTTAACGACGTGACATCAGCGTATCGCCGATCAGAATTGCGGTGGAGACGATATTGGCCACCAACGCGCCGCCGGCAAGAGATACGATACTGACCATTGCTTCGGGGCTTGGTCCTGATCCTGCGTCGCTGACCGCGACGATCCACACGATACGCGCTGTAATCAATAACAAATCGGCTACCAGACTCGCGGCCAACAACAGCGCTCCCACCTGCGTGCGATCACCCAGTTTCAAACCGGTCGCAATCAGGTTGACCAGAATAGCGATAGTAAGAACCCAAACATTATGGTGCCGGTAGTTGTCAATCTCCCCCATTACGAAGACAAAGTTTAGAGTCAACGCGAGGACTATAAAGAAACCAAAAACTACCCGTTCCAGATTCATGTTAAATCCCCTGATTGTTTATTCGTGGAATAGGATACTCTCGAATGAAAGGCGCGTCATCTCGAGGAAGGCCTCAAGTACCTACAACGTGATCCGTTTACATGCCGTTACACGCTTATGGTGATACGAGAAGCGCTCAACTTTCGGCGATCAGCCGTAAGTTTTCCATTGTCATCAGGCAGTCTTGTGGGAGCGACACCCGGTCGCGACAGACTTAGTCCGTTCCCGGATTTCGCTGCGCTTGATCCGAGCTACGCTTGTTAAAAGCGATCAAAAATTGTTATAAACTTGGCTCGGTTTGCACCATAAAAGGAGGTACGACACCATGCGCAAATACTTGTTACTAACGACGGCATTATTCCTACTCCAACCTTTGGCATATGCGGCTGGAGAAAACGTGAGTTATGAAGTTAACGGGCAACCCTATGAAGGCTATTTCACATCCCCATCGGACAACGCACCCCTGGTGCTTATTATTCACGATTGGGATGGGCTAACCGATTACGAAGTGAAACGCGCGGAGATGCTGGC
Organism: Arenicellales bacterium; assembly: GCA_965216365.1. GTDB lineage: Bacteria > Pseudomonadota > Gammaproteobacteria > Arenicellales > CBDCFT01 > CBDCFT01. Next base: position 35,966 of record CBDCFT010000015.1, read on the forward strand.
GGAGATGGGCTATGCCGTGTTCGCGGCGGATTTGTTTGGCGCGGGTGTGCGGCCGACGGAAGTGGAAGATAAACGACAACACACGGGAGAACTGTATAAAGACCGGGAAAAGATGCGTGCGCTGATGAATGGTGCATTGGCCGTGGCTGAAAGCAAGGGCGCGGATACCGGCAACGCGGTCGCCATGGGTTATTGTTTTGGTGGCGCGGCGGTATTGGAACTGGCCCGCTCCGGCGCGGACTTGAAAGGTTTTGCCACGTTTCACGGCGACTTGAAAACACCGGAGGGGCAAGACTATTCCAACGCCAAGGGCGAAGTGCTAGTCATGCATGGCAGCGCGGATACTGCGATCACCATGGAACAATTCGCGACACTCACCAATGAGCTGGAAAGCACCGGTATAAAACATCAAATGGTCACGTACAGCGGCGCACCGCATGCGTTCACGGTATTTGGCAGCGAGCGTTATCGTGAAGACGCCGACAAAAAATCCTGGGCGTTGTTTAGTGAGTTTTTAGCTGAAAAACTGAATTAAGCCGGGTAAAGATCTAAAACGATGCGACCCGGAATTGTCCGGGTCGTTATTACTAAACGGGCTTCCACATCCCTCCGGGTCACGGACCCGTCATTCGGGTACATTAGGTACATCGGTATTCGGTTCGATCGCAAACCCAAGAAAGTGCATATTGTCTTCCATGTCTCCGTTTTTAACGTAGATTTCAATATCACCTACACCGGAGTCAGACTTATAGTCGCTTGAGATATGAAAATGTTGATCTTTGTCGTTTTTTATCATCTGAAGAAGATTGACCAGTTCATCAATTTCATTTTCGTTTAAACCAATAACAATCCCTTACCATCCATTTTTTCAGTTCTCAATATCCAAATACATTTTGATGTCGCCTTTGGTTTAAAATTTAATCCGGCAGCCGATGACTCGGCTCGAAAAACTCAATAACGGTTGATGTTTCCGGTCGCACACCATGCCAGATGAAAAACGATTCGGCGGCTTGTTCCACCAGCATGCCGATACCGTCCGCGGTGCGGGCGGCGCCGTGTTCATTGGCCCAAAGCATAAATACGGTAGGTTTGTCGGCATACATCATGTCGTAGGCCAAGGCATTTTCATTGAATAATTGATCAGGCAACGGCGGCAAATCGCCTGACAAACTCGCGGCTGTCGCGTTAATCACTAAGTTGAAGGTTTGTCCATGTAACTTGTCAAAACTGCAGGCGATAATGCCACCTAAATCTTTGAACTGATCCGCTAAAGCAACCGCCTTATCAACCGTGCGATTCGCAATAGTTAATTGAGCAGGACTTTTTTCCAGCAACGGTTGCAACACACCACGCACTGCTCCACCCGCACCCAGCACGAGAATATTTTTTCCCCGCTAATGGGCATCGCAGATTTTGTTCAAGATCGGTGATCAGACCAACGCCGTCGGTGTTATCTCCCAATAACCTGCCGTCTTCGAATTTAATTGTGTTCACGGCCTCAGCGCGATGCGCACGAGGACTCAGCTCATCCGCCAAACGCCAGGCTTCAACCTTAAATGGCACAGTGATATTCAAACCACGTCCACCGTTGCTTTGAAAATGTTGCACCGCTTGTTCAAAACCACCCACATCCACCTGGATGGTGTCGTACTCCAAACGAATGCCGCATTGCTCGCCAAATAATTGATGAATTCTAGGCGACTTACTATGCGCGACGGGATTACCCATCACGGCATATCGTGGCGGTAGTGCGCTGAAATCAAAAATGTCGGTCATTGGTAGTGGAAAAACGAATTGGCTTCTAAGGAACGTCTGATTAATTATGTCATTTCCATCCTTTAGTCCATTAACGGCACATCCGTATACCACTCCTCGAGTAAAGCGAGGAATCTTATTCAAAGATAAATCAAGATATTCAATCGATTATTAGATTTTTCCCGGAGTTTATCCTGAACCCGCTCGCGGGCTTGAGGAGCTGAAATGACAACCTTGGATTAATCAGAAGTTCCCTAAAATTTCAGGCGGCGGCAGATAATCTCACCGGCAGACGTTGCCGGCCCCAGCTTCCGGGTTTACTTTCAAACACCCCGGCACAGCGTGTCCCACATGTTTCGCAACAACCCTTGGCATCCAGCTTCCACTGGCCTAATTCATACCAGTCACGTTCAATCAAACATTCGCCGCAGTTGTGACAATACGTGCTGCCACCGTCGCCGTCATGCACATTGCCGGTAAACACATAACGCAAGCCATTATCCATAGCGATGCGGCGTGCCCGGGTCAAGGTTGATTTAGGTGTAGCCTGCTTGTCCTGCATTTTCCAATCCGGATGAAACGCGCTGAAATGCAACGGTACTTCTACTCCTAAATGTTCGCCTATCCACGCACTCATTTCATCTATTTCCTTGTCGGAATCGTTTTCGCCGGGAATCAGCAGCGTTGTTAATTCAAACCAGACATCGGTTTCGTGTTTTAAATATTCCAGCGTTTCCAAAACAGGTTGCAGTTCGCCGCCGCAAAGTTTTTTGTAAAAACGTTCGGTGAATGCTTTCAGGTCAATGTTGGCCGCATCCATGTGGTCGAAAAACTCCACGCGTGGCTCGGGACAGACATAGCCTGCGGTCACGGCGACGGATTTGACACCGGTCTCGTGACACCCTTGCGCGATATCGATAGCGTACTCGTGAAATATAGTCGGATCGTTATAGGTAAACGCGACGCTGCGGCAGTCCAGGCGTTTTGCGGTGGCTGCGATTTTTTCCGGTGAAGCGCTGTCAGCCAGCGTGTCGACCTCTCGCGACTTGCTGATGTCCCAGTTCTGGCAAAACTTACACGCGAGATTACAGCCAGCGGTACCGAATGATAAAACCGGCGTGCCAGGCAGAAAATGATTCAACGGTTTTTTCTCGATGGGATCGACACAGAATCCGCTGGAACGACCATAAGTCGTGAGAACGATTTCATCGTTTTGCCGCATGCGCACAAAACACAGGCCACGCTGACCTTCGCGCAAACGGCATGCGCGTGGACACACGTCGCATTGCAAACGCTCATCCGCAAGCTTATGCCAGTAACGGGTGGGAACGATGCTATTGAAATCGGGATTGGATGCAACCATAACCAAGAATACCTATACAGCTATTGGATATAATACGCCTATTCCCCCGCAGGTGTGAATGCAATGGATAAAATTCGTCAACCCGCCGTTGCCGGCACGTTTTACCCGGCCAGTCCGCGTGAATTACAGGCGCAGGTAGACGGCTTTCTCGCCGGGGTAAAAAATAATTTCGCTGCACCGAAAGCGTTGATCGCACCCCATGCCGGTTACATTTATTCCGGGCCGGTAGCAGCCTCGGCTTACGCCTCCATCTGCAAACGGGCAGCCACGATAAATCGGGTTGTATTACTCGGGCCGGCACATCTTGTGTTTGTGCAAGGTGTTGCCGCCAGTAGTGCGGATAAATTCCGCACACCGTTGGGGGATATCGCGCTCGATCAATCCTGTATTACCGACTTGGTTAGCCGTTATTCATTCGTGAATATTCTGGATGAGGCGCACACCCAGGAACACAGCCTTGAAGCGCATCTTCCCTTTCTACAACGCATACTGGATGAATTTTCGTTGATTCCATTAGCCGTCGGCGAAGCAGACAATGAACAAATCGCTTCATTGTTGGAGACACTTTGGGGTGGGCCGGAAACCTTGATCGTTATCAGTTCCGATTTAAGTCATTACCACGACTATGCTACTGCCCAACGCATGGATCGTGCGACCAGCGCAGCGATTGAGCAACTGCAACCGGAACGCATTCAATACGAAGATGCCTGTGGCCGTGTACCTATCAACGGGTTGCTACAAGCAGCGAAATATTACGGCCTGGAAGCGACAAATATTGATTTGCGCAACTCGGGCGATACCGCCGGACCACGCGATCAAGTAGTCGGTTACGGCGCCTATTTATTTCATGAGTCGCGTGACAACCAGGCATAAGGATTGGTTGTCGTCGCTTGCGTGGCAATCCATTCGGTACGGACTGGATACCGGTAAACCGCTGAGTGTCGACACCGGTTCAGTGGCACCGGAATTACGAACGTATCGTTCCTGTTTCGTCACTCTTGAGCATGCGCATCGACTGCGGGGTTGTGTCGGCAGTGTGAGAGCAAAACGCATGCTCGTAGAAGAAGTAGCAACCAATGCATACGGTGCGGCGTTTCGCGATACACGTTTTGAGCGTCTGCAACAGACAGAACTCGACGCGTTACAAGTGGAAATCTCGGTTTTATCAACACCCGAAGCGCTTGCCGTGCAATCCGAGAACGAACTTCTGAAAAAATTAACACCGGGTAAAGACGGACTGATCCTTACTCAAGGTGCGCTGCAAGCGACCTTCCTGCCTGCGGTTTGGGAAAAATTGCCCTCGCCGACGGATTTTATCCGGGAATTGAAACGGAAAGCGGGATTTACTCTGGACTATTGGTCAGAGTCGATTATCGTCGAGCGATATACGACAGAAACGTGGGTTGCGGAAGCTCAAACATAGTCCGGGCAGGTTTTCATAAAACTCTCTCGTTTTCTTATACGGCTCAACCAATCTGACAATCGAGGTTGTTGGGATACCAAACGACTTCCTTCAGGTGTTTCGACAAAGTAAGCCAACATGGGTGCAGTGTGGAGATCGGCCAGGCTTGGATTTTCTCCTACGAGAAACACTTGTTCAGACAGTTGTCTGGACAGTTCTGCTAAACATATCTCGGCCAACGGTAATGCTCGCTCGATTTTTTCTTCGTCAGATATTTCGTTCTCTAGCGGCTTCACGATACGTTCAACAAAAACATCCCAAATCATCGGGCGGTAAGCATAGGAATCGAGCGAACTAATGATTTGATTCATCCGCGCACGTAGCACGACCTCGTTTGGCTGTAGCAATCGACCGGGATAAGCCCCATCAATGTAACGCGTAATCGCGCATGTCTCATAAAGCGCAAAATCCCCATCCACCAGACAGGGGATCCGACCAAATGGGTGGAGCTTTAGATAATATGGCGGTATTCCTTCATCGGAAAAGACATCGACCTCAACAAAATCGTAAACAATCGATTTTTCCTCCAGTACCAAGCGAACAATACGTGTGTAAACACTTTGAGCGAGGCCGTAGACGATAGGTTGACTCATGAGTCACTTAAAACTAGGACCATAGCCCGGATGAAACAAAGTGGAATCCGGGAATGAGTCCCAGATTGCGCTGCGCTTCATCTGGGCTACGTTTGCTAACTACTAAACCCGCAACCTGCCTGAGTATGAGTATTCACCCGTTGCACTCACCGGGCATTTGAACTCTACCGTTTTTTCTTTCCTTCCACCCAACGGATCAACGGCCGCCATTGATCGATGTCCTGATCGACTGCGGACGGTGCCATTTCAAAAATGCCGATGCCTTTTTCCGCAGCGCGAATGTAGTTTTGCGTATCACGCAGGTGCGTGACAAAGGGAATGCCCAAGCTTTTAAGAAATTTTTCCAGTTGGGAGTAAATCAGCGTGTTCTCGCGTACTCTGTTGGCTAGAACGCCGATTTGTTTATTTTTAATTTTTCTCTCCAGCAGCAACTCACCGATAAAATGAGCGGCGGCGCGGATATCGATGGGTGATGGCAACACAGGAATAAGCACGGCGTTGGCGGCCTGAACCAGATGGTCAACCTGGTTGATACTGGTGCGCGCCGGTGCATCGATAACGACACGCTGCACACCTTTTGGCACGTGCAGTGTATTTGGGCCACCCTTGACCGCGCGAATGGGTTCGACGTTTTCCGGCCGTTGTTTCAACCAGTCGAGGGTTGATTGCTGGGGGTCACAATCAACCAGGGCGGTTGAAACTCCCCAAAGCGCGTAATAACTGGCGAGATTAGTGGCGATGGTGGTTTTTCCGCAGCCACCTTTTGGGTTAACGACTAGGATTTTTCGCATATACGGCACTCAGGAAGTCATTTGTGGGTGCGAGGATACCGGGAATTACGCCGTCTTGCCACGGGGTCAGGCTTTAGAGATAAGCCAGCAAAATGCCGCCGAATACGGCGGCGCCAAACCAGGTGTTGTTCAAAAAGGCCTTGAAACACTGCGCCGGAACCCGTTCACGGCACAAAACCTGTTGATATACCGAGAATCCGGCTGCCAGCAGCAAGCCAATATAGTAGTAAATATTCAGCCCGTGCATGAAACCAACAAGGGCCAGGATTATCAACGTAACGATCTGAAAAATGCCGACAATCAATAAATCGTTCTCGCCGAATAGTAACGCGCTGGATTTAACTCCGATCTTGATGTCATCCGGCCGGTCCACCATGGCATACCAGGTGTCATAAGCCATTACCCAGACAATATTGGCCAGCAGCAAAAGCCAGCCCAGTGCCGGGACGCGGCTCTGAATTGCCGCGAACGCCATGGGTATTCCCCAACCAAAGGCGATGCCGAGATACGCCTGGGGAAGATAGGTGAATCGTTTAAATACAGGGTAGGTCGCCGCGAGGATTATCCCGACACCAGCGTATAAAAGCGTTGTGCGATTCAACGTTAACACCAGTGCCAGTGCTATCAGGCCTAGTATTACAAACAAGATCAGCGCTTGCGATGGTTGCACTGCGCCGGTTGCCAAGGGCCGCTCGTGCGTGCGTTCAACATGAGGATCGACGTCACGATCGATATAGTCATTGATCACACAGCCTGCCGCGCGCATGACGAACGTGCCGATAACGAAGATTAAAACAACGTACGCCGGAGGATGACCATCACCCGCAATCCATAACGCCCACAATGTCGGCCACAGCAATAACAGCGAACCGACAGGCCGGTCCAGACGCATGAGTTTTGCGTAGTGCAGAAATTTTTCAGAACTAAACATGCGCGTATTCTGCTCGCGCCCTGACCCATCGTTGAATCAAGGGGTCAACGTTTTCGGGGCACTCTTTGATAAGCATGCTGGCCGCGCGTTCAATCTTCGGTAATAACGCCCGATCACGTATAAGATCGGCGATATACAATCGTTGTTCACCGGTCTGGCGCGTGCCCAGCACTTCGCCAGGGCCACGTTGTTCGAGGTCACATTGGGCGATTTCAAAACCGTCTTTAGTACGTCGCATGACCGCCAGGCGCTCTTTCGCAAACCGGCTTAGCGGTGCTTGATACATTAAAACACAAGCGGATTGCTGCGAGCCGCGTCCTACCCGGCCACGCAGTTGGTGCAACTGCGCAAGACCCAAACGCTCCGCGTTTTCGATCACCATCAAACTGGCGTTCGGAACATCCACACCGACCTCAATGACCGTAGTTGCTACCAATAAATCTATCTCGTGATTACGAAATGCGCGCATGACAGCATCTTTTTCAATCGGTTTCATACGACCATGAATTAATGCAATACGCAACTCCGGAAAAGTTTCACGCAATATGGTTTCGGTTTCAGTCGCGGCCTGCACCTGCAACACTTCCGACTCTTCGATAACCGGACACACCCAGTAAGCTTGCCTACCCTGGCGGCAGGCCTGCTCCACGCGCGACTGTACCTCATCACGGCGCGTATTGGACACGACGACCGTTTCGACCGGCTGCCGACCGGGTGGTAGTTCATCGATACTCGAAACATCGAGGTCGGCGTAAAACACCATGGCAAGGGAACGTGGTATCGGAGTCGCGGTCATGGTGATTTGGTGCGGCACCACATTTTCGTCCATGCCTTTTTGCCGCAAGGCCAAACGCTGGTCGACGCCAAAACGATGTTGTTCATCGACAATGATTAAACCGAGATGCGCGAATTCCACGTCCTGTTGAAACAAGGCATGGGTTCCAACTGCAACCGGCACGCCGTTTGCGATGTCTTCGATGGTTTGACGCCGGGCGGCTGCAGTTAGTTTGCCGGTTAACCAGGCGATTTTAATATGCAAAGGTTCCAGCCAGCCACTGAGGATCTGATAATGTTGTTCAGCCAGCAATTCGGTTGGCGCCATAAATGCGACCTGCCAACCCGCATTGACCGCACGCAGCATTGCCGATGCAGCAACCACGGTCTTGCCTGAACCGACGTCACCCTGAATCAGACGCACCGCCGGCGTGGTTTTCACCAGGTCTTTATCAAGTTCTTGCACGACTCGTTTTTGTGCATTGGTTAGTTCAAATGGCAGTGATGCTTTCAGTCTTTTCCATGACTTTCCATCGGTTTGCAAACTGGGCGCTTTGAATTGATTACGCCTTTGACGCATCTGGCGCAGACTTAAATGATGTCCAAGCAATTCTTCAAACGCGAGACGCTGTTGCGCCGGATGTCGGCCTTGTTGCAATAATTCCAGCTCCTGCGGTTGCGGTTTATGCACCGTATGCAGCGCACTGACCAGCGACAAATTCTTGAACTGCTGATTCAGTTTATCGGGCAAATAGTTCCGAACATTATTTGCGCTTTTCGCTAATACTTTTTCGATAACATTGCGTAAAAGTCTTTGGGTGATGCCTTCCGTGGTAGGATAGACCGGTGTCAGCGAATCCTGCGCTGCGACTTTTGGTTCCTCAGCAAAAACCGAATACTCCGGATGAATCATTTCAATCGTATTCGGCCCCATCCGTGCTTCACCGTAACAACGTACCCAGCGTCCTTTCGCCAGGCCTTTTTGTTGCTGGTTATTAAAATAAAACAAACGCATGGTGAGTGTGCCAGTACCGTCGCTGATGCGGGTCAGCAAACTTCGCCGGCGGCCAAAAGCAACCGACGACAACTCCACGCAACCGACGATCATGCATTCGGTTCCTGCTCGCACCGCACCTATGGGTGTGATCTTGGTACGGTCCTGGTAACGTGATGGCAGATGAAACAGCAAGTCCTGCACTGTTCCGATACCCATGCGATTCAATTTTTCCGCCAGTTTTGGACCGACCCCCGGAAGGTTGGTCAGTGATTGTTGTTCGAGTGAATCCAATGGTCAGGTGCGCTCTGCGAGCGCGATTTATCTAACTGGACTCCTGCCTGCGCAGGAGTGACGAAACGATATTCTTTACTAAGAGAATAGTAGCAATATGCCTGCGCAGGCATGACAACATTGCTACAGTAAATTAAGAATTACTAATTACTGACTAAACTTGTTCAAGTTAACCACCCAAAACCAATACCGCCTCAACTTCGACCGGCGCACCTTTGGGCAGCGAGGAAACGCCGATAGCGGCGCGGGCGGGATAAGGTTCATCGAAGTATTCCGCCATCACCTCATTAACTGTAGGGAAATTATCCAGATCGGTGAGATAAACCGTGAGTTTTGCGATGTCATTCAGACTGCCGCCGGCAGCTTCAGCCACCGCTTGGAGACTGTCGAACACGCGGCGTATTTTGACATCGATGCCACCGCTCACGACTTCCATGGTTTTGGGGTCGAGTGGGATCTGACCGGAGAGATAAACCGTATCGCCAACACGCACGGCCTGGGAATAAGCGCCGATGGCGCCAGGTGCTTTATCGGTTTGAATTATTTGTCTTGACATATTGGTTTCCAATGAACTGTTTTAATTTTCTAATCGAACAGTCTAGCAAGAAACAAAAATTCCTTGCTTTACTCAAAATAGCAATCTAACAAACATGGTTTGTCTAGTAGCTATCCCTTCACACGTTGAACGGATATCACCGTGTCCTCGTTTTGCAAATGCTCACTCAGCTTGGCAAGGTGCTCGGTATTTTTAACTTCGATGGTGAAGTTTATCGTTGCGTAATTACCATCGTGCTCCACCACGGACACGCTGTTGATGTTGGATTGCTCCTCGGCAATGATGGTCGCAAGCGCCGCTAGCACACCGGGTTTGTTATGGGTTTCCAGACGCAGATTTACCGGGTATCGTCCTTTTACTTCGTCGGCCCATTGAATATCGATCCAGTTTTCCAGGTTTTTTTCCAGTTCACCGAGGTTGGGACAGTCCGTGGTATGCACCACAATACCTCGACCCTTGGAAAACAACCCTGCCACGGCATCGCCGGGAATGGGCCGGCAACACTTGGCATAGTTAATAGTTACGCCTTCCGCTCCCTGAATGGCCAGTGGTTGTGCCTGATCGTCAAACTCCGTTTTGTGCTCCACATCAGGCGCCAATTGTTTAGCCACAATCAAAGCATGACGTTTTCCCAAACCGATGTCGGCCAACAAATCGTTCCAATCATCGAGGTCTAAAGTCTTGAGAAAGGTGATTTTTTGTTCGGTTTTTAAACGACGTGGTTTAAATCCAATTTTTTTTAGCGCGCGATTAAGCAGCGTCTTACCCAGTTTAACCGAATCCTTGTATTGCTGATTCTTTAAATAGGTGCGAATTGCCGCACGGGCTTTACTGGTAACCACATAGTTCAACCATGAGGGTGATGGTTGCGCGCTACGTGAAGTTAATGCTTCAACATGATCACCATTACGCACCCTGGCGTGTAACGGCACCATTTGCTTGTTAATGCGCGCGCCGATACAACGATTACCGATATCCGAGTGCACGGCATAAGCGAAGTCCAGTGCAGTTGCTCCGCGCGGCAGTTTTTTAATCTCACCGCGGGGTGTAAACACGTAAACCTGGTCGGGAAACAGATCGACTTTTAGATGTTCGAGAAATTCCGACGGCGTTCCCGCCTGCTTTTGTGTATCAAGTAAATCCAACAACCATTGTCGTGCAAGCAGACGCGGTTCCACGTTGGGTTTGTCGGATGATTTATACATCCAGTGAGAGGCGATGCCCGCCTCGGCGATACGGTGCATGGACACCGTGCGAATTTGCACTTCATGGGTCTGACCAAACGTGCCAAACACTATCGTGTGCAAAGACTGGTAGCCATTCGCTTTGGGTATGGCGATATAGTCTTTAAACTTGCCTGGAATGGGTTTAAATAAATTATGCACTAGCCCAAGCGCGCGATAACATTCATCAACCGTGTCTACAATCACACGCACGGCGTAAATATCCTGTACCTCGTCGAGCTGCAAGCGTTTGCTACGCATTTTGCGATACACACTATAAGTATTCTTTTTCCGGCCGCTGACCTCCGCTTTTAAACCTTTTTGTTCAAGCTCCTTCGTGATAACGGCACAAACTTTTTTCAGCACACTGCGCCGGTTACCCTGGCGCCGGCTTAATGCTTTTGAAATCGCGTCATATCGTTTTGGATAGAGGTATTTGAAACTCAGGTCTTCGAGCTGACTGCCCCATTTGTGCATGCCAAGACGTTTTGCAATGGGTGCGTAAATATCCAGCGTTTGCCGCGAAATACGGCGTTGTTTTCTCGCCGGCAGATGCTCCAGTGTATCCATATTGTGTAAACGATCAGCCAGTTTGATCATGACCACACGAATGTCGTTCGACATGGCGAGCAACATTTTGCGAAAGTTTTCCGCTTCCGCTTCTTCCTTGGATTCAAATTCGATCTGATCGATCTTGCTGACACCGTCGACCAGATAGGCGACGTCTTCGCCAAATTGTTCGGCCAGAACTTCCCGCGCCGTGGGCGTGTCCTCTATGACATCATGCAGAATCGCCGCCATGATACTGCGGCTGTCCAGCCGCATGTCCGCGAGAATGCGCGCGACAGCGATAGGGTGTTGGATGTAGGCTTCACCGCTGCTGCGCACCTGGCCTTCATGCGCGTCCGCGCCGTATTGATAGGCGCGGTAAATATCGGCGACAGCGGATTCATCGAGGTACTCGCTGAGTACCTCGCATAATTCAGATATCAGTGTCCGGCACTCGGCATCGCCAGCCGGCTCGGTTGCGAAATTACTCTGTAGAGTCCTCCGCAGGGCTCGTATCGCCATCCGGCTTGAGTTCCTCTTTAAGTGCCGCGTCTAGTGCCGCGCTGAAATCTTCTATCGACATATCCGCCGTCAATTCTTCGGCTGCATCAGCCTCTTTATCGGGTGTCTCGTTAGTCTGCTCAGCACTTGCCGCTTCATCGGATTCAGCAGCCGCGACCGGCGTTGACGCATCGGCATCTTCGTTAGCGGAATCGGCAGCCAGCCCGGTATCGCTGCCCATATCGAAGCTGATATCTGCGTCTCCAGCCAACTCGGTGAATTCTTCGCCAAAATCCAGTACCGGTGTATCCGGCTCATCCAGAATCTCGTTGGTTACCAGACCCTCGGCGATTTCACGCAGTGCGATCACCGTTGGCTTATCCTTGTCATAAGTGACCATAGGCTCGGCGCCCAGGGCGATTTGACGCGCCCGTTTGGTGGCCACCAACACCAACTCGAAACGGTTTTCAACATTATCGAGACAATCTTCTACAGTAATACGTGCCATTAGCTTTCTCTTAAAACCCTGTGTATTTGTTGAAAGTGCACCTTGCTCTGGAACGAATCAAGGCAAGTTATTGATTCTATTATAAGTCAGTTGACGGCGTTTTCGTATCGGCCAGCGGCAATTAAAGCGCAAACATCGACATTCCTCGCCCGCACATCCCCGATTCTGCCGTCCACATAGGCCTTGATGTCGTCCAAAGCGGCATCAAAATCGTCGTTTTCAACAATATAGTCATACTCATCGCCGTGTTTCATCTGTTCCACCGCATCGCGCATGCGTCGCTGTATCACCGCATCGGCGTCCTGGCGCCGGTTGCGCAATCGTGCTTCGAGCGCTTCCAGTGACGGCGGCACGATAAAAATACTTAACGCCTGAGGCATTCTCTCGCGCACCTTACGCGCGCCCTGCCAGTCAATATCCAACACGACCAATTTGCCGCTGTCGATAGCCTGCACAACCGGTGCGCGGGCAGTGCCGTACCAATGATCGAACACCGGCGCACACTCCAAAAAGGCATCGTCCTCAATCATACTTTTGAATTCCCTGTCACTGACAAAGTGGTAATCTCTGCCGTCTTCCTCGCCCGGTCGCATGGCGCGCGTGGTATGCGACACCGATAACATCGCATTCGTCCGATCTCGCACCAGGGCTTTGGCCAGACTGGTTTTGCCGCCGCCAGATGGAGCGGACAGGATTAACAAATTAACTTTCATTTAAAAGGCTAGAACGATTCTCAGAATCAATTTCAAAATAGGCGAGCGATGTTGAGACGAGGCGAAAATGGTCGAAAAAGCGGAGTGTACACGTTAGTACATGAGCATTTTGAGATCATTTTTAACGAAGTATCGGCGAGCGCAGGCATTTTGAAATTGGTTCTACTCGATGTTTTGAATCTGCTCGCGCATCTGATCAATAGCAACCTTCAATTCTACCGACGCGTTGGTCACGCGTTGATCTGCGGCTTTGGCACCCAGCGTATTGGCCTCACGATTCAATTCCTGCATCAGAAAATCCAGCCGCCTGCCACTCGGTTCGGACTTTTTCAACACCCGCCGTACTTCATCGATATGCACAACAAGCCGGTCAATTTCTTCGCTGATATCGGATTTGTTCAACAATAAAACCAACTCCTGCTCCAACCGGTTCGCATCGACGATTTCACGAATCTCCGCGACGCGTTCCTCCAGCCGCGTTCGAATCACATCGTTTATGTCCTGCAATTCCGATCTCAGTTTCTCTACAATTTGGCGACAGGTATCGAGACGGCTGACAATCAACTCATCCAGGCACCCGCCCTCACGTTGACGCGTCGCCACCATATCCGCCAACACGGTTTGCAATAAATTCTTTATCGCGGCCGCAAGACTTTCCATATCCTGTTCCGGCGCTTCGACAACACCGGGCCAATTCAACACATCAATGGTGCGCAATGGTTCAATGTCAGCACCGTGAGTATTGACTTGCTTCGCTAGACCATACAATCGTTGTACCACCTGGTCGTTAATGCTGACGGAATCCGTATCCGTATGCGCCGATTTGATGCGTAACATGCCGTCTATACGGCCACGTTTCATGTTTTTACCGATCTTCTGACGAAAATCCTGCTCCAGATGGCGTACTTCTTCCGGTATTTTGAGATTGATCTCAAAGTAACGATGATTAACCGAGCGCAGTTCCCAGGTCAATTCACCCCACTCGGTTTGCGCCTGATGCCGCGCAAAAGCCGTCATGCTGTGTGTCATAGTGTGTGAAAAACAGGCAGGTTGATTACAAAACGAATGCCTAATGGTAAAGGGTTAGACGCCGGTTATCAAAATACTTTCGCACCCGTTGCAACCACAAAGATTGAATTCGGTCTAAAATAACCCAAAAGAAGGAGGACAAGAGAATGAAACAGCGTTACGTCATGCCATACGCAAAGCGATGGAAAGGGGTGGTATTTTTATTACTGTGCACCGTGCTTTCCAGCGCGCGAGCCGAACTCAGCGCTGAAGACGTGATGCAGGCCGTAGTGGGCATCGAATCCCAGGTTCCAGCGGACGCGCGCACCGCGACCATTCTGGGTACACAACGTTCCGGCAGTGGCGTTGTGATCGGGCCGGACAACCTGATACTCACCATTGGTTATCTGATCATGGAATCCCTGGAAGTGAGTGTTATCGACAGCGACGGTAACGAAATACCGGCTAAGGTTGTCGCCTATCACAATGAATCGGGTTTCGGCTTGCTGCGCACCGAACGGTCGTTGAACATCGCGCCGATACCTCTGGGTGATTCGCGCATGCTCGCTACCGACGATCCGGTGTTGGTGTTGAGTCGCTCCCATGGACGCCCGGTAACGCCGGCGCGTATTGCCTCGCGCAGGGTTTTTGCCGGCAGTTGGGAGTATTTGTTAGAGAATGCCATTTTTACAGCGCCGGACCACCCGGTTTTTGGTGGCGCTGCTCTGGTCGATGCACAGGGCCAATTGGTTGGCATCGGTTCGCTGGCAGTGCCGGATGCGCGCATCGATGGCGTCCCCGATACCCGTGGCAATATGTTCGTCCCCGTGGAGGAGCTTGAAGACATTTTTGACGATCTGGTGAACACCGGACGTTCTAGCAAACCTTCGCGACCCTGGTTGGGGGTTTATCCCGACACATTTCGCGGCCACTTGTTCGTAACACGCCTGGCTGATGAAGGCCCGGCGCAACAGGTTGACATTCAGCCCAATGATATTATCGTGAGCGTTGCAGGTGAACCGGTTTACGATATGGCGGATTATTTCCGCAAGGTGTGGGCGCAGGGCGATGCCGGCACCGAAATCCGCATGAGTGTTTTACGCCAGGGCAAAGTGCATGAAGTGGTTATTGAATCCATCGACCGTTACGACTGGCTGAAACTGAAACCTTCAGCGACACTTGCCTTTTTCTAATTAGTTGTTTCAATGGATGCGAGTAGCCAAACCGCGGCGACTGCCGCGGTTGATAAAATCATTGATCTGCGCGGGCTGGAATGTCCCCTGCCGGTGATCAAAACCAAGCTCGCGTTGAAGGAATTGACGGAGGGGCAGATTTTACAGGTCGCGACGACCGACCCGATGTCCGTGGTCGACTTGCGTGTGTTTTGCATGCGCAGCGGTAACGAATTACTCGATTGGCATGAAAAGGATGATGAATTCGAGTTTTTAATTCGCCGTGCAAACAAAGAAACTTAAATACGAAACACATCGATACCAAACTGTTCAAGCACGTTGGCGGTGAAATTGTTAAACTCGCCGCCGTTCTGACTATCTAACACACCATATGATCCGACCCAACAATCGCGCGGTTGATGAGCTGCGTCCGGTAAGTATTCAACGGCAATTTACCAAACACGCCGAAGGTTCAGTGCTGGTTGCCTTTGGCGATACACAGGTTTTGTGTACCGCGAGCGTGGAGGAACGGGTACCGCCGTTTTTACGCGATAAGGAACAAGGCTGGGTAACCGCGGAATACGGCATGTTGCCGCGCTCGACCAACACGCGCATGGCGCGTGAAGCCGCGCGCGGAAAACAATCCGGTCGCACCCAGGAAATTCAGCGTTTAATAGGCCGGTCGCTGCGCGCATGTGTGGATTTAAAAGCACTGGGCGAACGTTCGATTACCGTTGACTGCGATGTACTACAGGCCGACGGCGGCACGCGCACGGCTTCCATTACCGGTGGTTTCGTTGCATTGGCCGATGCCATCAACATCCTGCTGGCTGCGGGGAAACTAAAAACCAACCCGATAACAGGCAATATCGCGTCGGTGTCCGTCGGTGTGCTGGAAAATACGCCAATATTGGATCTTGAATATGTCGAAGACAGCAAAGCCGAGACCGACATGAATGTGGTGATGAATGACGAGGGTAAATTTATCGAAGTGCAGGGCACCGCGGAGGGCGTGGCTTTCTCCCACGACGAAATGCTGACCATGCTGAACTATGCCGAACGCGGCATTGCCCAACTCGTTAAAATTCAGCAAAACGCGCTGGCGACCTGATGACGACGAAACACCACGTCGTTGTTGCCAGCGGCAATGCGGGCAAGTTAAAGGAGATTCAATCGCTGCTGTCGGTGAACGAGAAGACTAACGATTGGGGTTTTGTCGCGCAAAACGAATTGGGTATTGCCGACGCCGAAGAAACCGGTACTACATTTGTAGAAAACGCTATCATCAAGGCGCGTCATGCTGCACGTATTGCCGATTTACCGGCATTAGCGGATGACTCGGGAATCGAGGTCGATTTTCTCAATAGCCGGCCAGGAATTCATTCCGCACGTTATGCCGGAGAAGAAGCGAATGCCGTGAATAACGTGAACAAACTATTAAACGAATTAGCCGACGTGCCGGACGAACAACGCAGTGCACGTTTTCAATGTGTCATGGTTTATCTGCGTCATGCCGCTGATCCATCCCCTCTGATTAGCCAGGCGTGTTGGGAAGGGAGCATTTTGCGTGCACCACGCGGTAGCGACGGCTTTGGCTACGACCCGGTGTTTTACGTGCCGACGCATGATTGTTCAGCCGCGGAACTCGACCCGGTGATCAAAAATGCGATCAGTCATCGTGGCAAAGCATTGTGCGATCTTGTACACCGGTTGCAAGCCGATACATGAGTAATCGACCGCGTATAATGCGACAGCGTAGTTGACCACGCCTAATCGATCCTCTTTATTAAACACTCAATAGTATGAAACAAATTGTATTAATCAGACACGGCCAGAGTACTTGGAACCTGGAAAACCGGTTTACGGGTTGGGTTGATGTAGATTTATCCGAGCGTGGTATAAACGAAGCGCGAAGTGCAGGTCAGACGTTGCGCGATCAAGGCTATACATTTGATATAGCGTTAACTTCCATGCTCAAACGTTCGATCAAAACGCTGTGGTTAATCATGGAAGAGATGGATGCCATGTGGTTACCCGTCGATACAGACTGGCGTTTGAATGAACGTCACTATGGCGCCTTACAGGGTTTGGATAAGAGTGAAACCACAAAAAAACATGGCGAAGAACAAGTGCTGCGCTGGCGGCGTGGTTATACGGTGCAGCCGCCGCCACTGGCCGAGGACGATCCGATGAATCCACGCAATGATGCGCGTTATGCCATGGTGAAAAACCCACCGGCAACCGAATCGCTGGCTGATACGCTGGTGCGCGTGGTGGATTACTGGAACGACACCGCGGTTCCGCTTTTAAAGCAGGATAAAAAACTGATAATCGTCGCCCACGGCAACAGCCTGCGTGCGTTGATAAAACATCTGGACAATATTTCCGACGAAGAGATTATGGGATTGAATATCCCCACCGGTATTCCGCTGGTGTATGAATTCGATGACTCGTTGAAAGCGGTAAATCATTTTTATCTGGCGGATGCCGACAAAGTGAATGCAGCTATCAACGAAGTCAGCAATCAAGCCAAAGCGAAATAGACCAGGTGAGCGAACAAACCCGTTGGCCGCTTTACCAGGGTGGTGTCGTCGATCTCGGCCTCGAGAACATTCAACTTCCCAGTGGCGAATGGATCAGTCTTGAAATCGTACGCCATCCCGGCGGCGCGGCGGTCGCGGCGCTTAATGATAATGACGACGTGTGTTTATTGCGTCAGTTTCGCCATGCCGCCGGCGGCTGGATCTGGGAATTACCCGCCGGCAAGATCGATGATGATGAACAACCATTGCTGACGGCGCAACGCGAACTGAAGGAAGAAGCCGGTATCGAGGCAAATCAGTGGACGGCGTTAGGCTCCACGTTAACGTCACCCGGTTTTTGCGATGAGGAATTATTCTTATATCTGGCGCAGGATTTGACCATTGGAAATGCAACGCCCGAAGAACATGAGCTGATCGAGATTCACTGGAAGCCTTTCGATGAGGCCTTGCAACTGGTGACCGGCAATGAGATTCGCGACGCAAAAACCGTAATTACGTTGTTTCGCGCGTCGGCTTATCTGGGTCGTTAACGGCTTTAGGCCGCATGTCGGGTGTAACACAACTGGGCAGACCATCTTCCAGGGTCGGATACTTTAAACCACTACCCATTTCCAGTAGCAACTTGCGATTGCTGATGCGGCGTGACTCCTTTAAATAGGATTGCATCGCCGGACTGAGTTTATCCATAGCTGCGCCAAAATCCAACGATGGTGGTTCGTCCAAACCCAAAAACTCCGCGACCTTATTAAAATAATTCACCATACGCATGGGCTTACCGTCCGTAGCGTTGTAAATACCCGCGCTAAAATTGGCGCGCGATGCCGCGAGGCAAACGTTGGCAAGATCGTTGGCGTGAATGTGATTGGTGTAGGAACTGTTATGCACCGGCGGCAATGCCTGACCGCTCTTTATAAATCGAATAGGTAAGCGGCCCGGGCCGTAGATACCGCCAACGCGCAGGATCACGATGGGTACTTTGCTTTTTGAACTCCATTCCTCTAATGCCGATTCCGCATCCAGGCGGCGTTTTGCGCGATCCGTACTGGCATTGACGGCGCTGGTTTCGGTGATCCATTGACCACCCGCGTCGCCGTAAACGCCGGTCGTGCTAATCATGATAATACGTGTAGGTGGCCGGTCAGCTCGACTCAGGAGTGACACGAATTTGCGCATACGTGTGTCTGTGTTTGAATCGACTGAAGGTGGAACGAAGTAGTACACCAGCGAATCTTCGACAGGCAGGTACTTTGAAGTGGTATCGAGATCGGTACGCAGCGCGAATATACCCGTACCACGCAAGCGCTCAACCGACGCCTCGCTGCGCACGACACCCGTGACTGCGGCACTGCGTTTCACCCACTTGCTACCGACCCTGCGGCCGATATCGCCACAGCCCGCTATAAGAACCTTGTCCGTCACCTTAATCTCGTCTTAAATCATCCGATACGGCTATCGGGGTAGGATAGCGGAATACAATCCAGTAGGTCGATGCTACAAATGTAAAAATTGTTGACAACTGAACTAACGACGCTGCGTCCGCACTGATGAGTTCAGACTCCAGTGCAAGGAAAACCATTAACAGGGAGAACTCACTCAACTGACCCAGACGTACTCCCATTTCCCAGGCCAGCTTTTCCGTCTCCGCCGCCTTAACGAACAAAAATCGAAAGGCAACCGGCTTAAGAACGATTACCAACGCGGCTAAAACCAGGGCCGGCACGATGACATGAACCGTGGATAACATGTTAAAACTTGCGCCCAGCGCGAAGAAAAACAATACCAGGAAAAAGTCGCGTAACGGTTTCAGGCTCTCGGCAATATGTCTGGCGATAGGGCTGGTGGCAATCGCAACACCGGCAATAAAAGCGCCAATCTCGTAAGAGAAACCCAGCGATTGCGCCAACTGTGCCATGCCCAGACACCAACCGATAGTCACCAGAAAAATGTATTCCTGGATACGATCAAATTTGGCGAATAATTTTAATAATACGTATCGATTACATGCGTATGCGAACAGTGCAAGCAGGGGAAGACCCAATAACAACAATCCGATATTCTTTAACGGCAGTTCACCCACCCCCAAACCCTGAAAAACCAGCAACGCGATAATGGCGAACAAATCCTGTATTAACAGGATACTGATCATCAACTCGCCCATTCGCCGGTGATGCAATACTGTGGTCGGCAGTAGTTTTAAGCCGATAATGGTGCTGGAGAAAATTGTCGCCACACCCACAACAAGACAGTCGAACGTGCCGAATCCGGACAAGTACGCCACCATAAATCCAAGCGCACCGAACGCCGCGAAACTGATTAGGGTGACGGTCGCAGATTCGAGGAATAACTGGATCAGTTTTTGCGGGTAAAGATTGAGTCCGAGTAAAAATAATAAAAAGATAATACCGATATGCGCCATGTCCTGAATCAGGGCAGCGTCGGATATCAAACCAAACCCCCACGGACCGAACAACGCGCCCAAAACGATATACGCCACTAACAATGCTTGTCGGGCATACAATGCCGCCGTTGCCAGCACCGCCGCGCCGGCAAATACTAAAAAGATAGAAAAAACGATGGACTCGCCGTGCATGATGTTCCTTGCCGTTAATGGTGTGTCATTGTAACCCGTGGAATGAATTGTAGGAGTGAGCGGCGACCGCCAGGGATGGTGGAAGTGCTGGCGATGCAGGAGCAATCGGCAGTCTCGCGAATTGATTCAACTGGATTCCATCCTTTGGTGCGCCATGGGCGTGCATCCACTGGCTTCTCCCGCCGGTGCAGAGTTGTTTTCGCTAAACCCGTTTTAGAACTAAAATATAATTTATTCGGTGGAACATGTTCCACCCTACTACTGCTATTTCACAACTGACCGCTGAAAGCCGAATGCTGATCGCTAATTTTTTAGACTCTTAGTGAAAGCCAAAATCGCAAAACAAGAACTGATGCCTAAGTTTAACTCACCGCTTTCCATTTAATATTACAACCCACGCTGGGTTTTTGATCGCCTGGTACCGGCTGACCGCTTAACATCGCGTCCACAGCAGCGCGCAAATCTTCTCCTGTAACTGGAACACCGCTGTTGGGCCGGCTGCCGTCGAACTGACCGCGATAAACCAGGACACGATTTTTATCGAACAAAAAGAAATCCGGTGTGCAGGCAGCGGTGTAGGCTTTGGCGACTTCCTGGCTTTCGTCGTAAAGATAGGGAAAGGAATAGCCGTATTTTTCAGCGTCCGCCCGCATGTATTCGGGGCCATCCTGCGGATGGGTGCCGATGTCGTTTGCGCTGATAGCAACCACCGCAAGGCCTTTGTCTTGGTATTCGCGCGCAAACTTCACAAACTCATCGCGGATATGCACGACGTAGGGACAATGGTTGCAGATAAACGCGACTAATATTGCGGAAGCATTATCAAAATCCTTTAAACCAACTGTTGTTCCACCGACTGCGGCGTTGGTGTTGGGTAGTGAAAATTCCGGCGCTTTTGTACCGAGTTCAAGCATGGTGGATTCGGTTAATGACATAACTGGTTATCCCGTTTTCTTTGTGTCGACTACGGTACCACAGGCGCCGCAGTTCGGATTCTTTGGCAACTTCATTTCCTGCCATTGCATGGTGCGCGCATCTAACAACAGTAGACGCGATGCTAATGTCTCGCCTGTCTTCAACAACAGCTTGATGGTCTCGGTCGCTTCAATGCATCCGATAATACCCACGACCGGACCGAGCACACCGGTGTCGGCGCAGCGCTCATCCAGTTCCGTCGAAGCCGGGTATAAACATTCAAAGCAGGGGCTTTCAGGGTCGTCCAGTCTGTAAACACTGACCTGCCCTTCCATGCGAATGGCGGCACCCGCTACCAGCGGCGTTGCCGTGTCCAGGCAAGCATTGTTGAGCGCAAATCGTGCAGCAAAATTATCCGTCGCATCGACCACGACGTCGGCCAGCTCAACTTGTTCAAGCAGCTCATCCCCTTGCAATTTGTGCGCAAAGGTTGTGAATTTAACGTCCGGATTTATCGCACTGAGGGTCTTTACCGCGGATTCAACTTTCGGCTCGCCGATGCTGGCGGTAGTGTGCACGATTTGCCGTTGCAAATTAGCAAGGTCAACGTAATCATGATCGGTCAACACCATATGCCCGATGCCGCTGGCGGCAAGATACATGGACACCGGCGAACCGAGGCCACCCAACCCGACCAGCAATACGCGCGAATCCAGTAAAGTTTGCTGACCATCGATATCGATGCCTGGAAGCATTATCTGGCGGCTATAACGCAGTAGATAATCGTCATTCATAGCGTCGATTTTAGCATCATCCGCGGGCAAACCCTTGCCAAGCGGCACCGATAACGGTAGCTTGCTCGTATAAGTAGAAACAGTATGTGACGGTGCATGACCACTCCTGAATCCAAGCTAACGCATTTTGATCAACACGGCGATGCCCATATGGTGGACGTCGGCGCAAAAGATGTGACAGAGCGCAAAGCCGTCGCCGAGGGCAGTATCAGCATGCAGGCACAAACGCTGGCTTTGATCGAGCAAGGCGGCCACAAAAAAGGCGATGTTCTGGGCATCGCCCGCGTCGCCGGAATCATGGCGGCGAAAAAAACTTCGGAACTCATTCCGTTATGCCATCCATTGATGCTGACTCGCGTGGCGATTGACTTCGACATTGATCAAACAAATACCGCAGTGCACTGCACAGTCACGACGGAAACAACCGAGCGCACCGGCGTCGAAATGGAAGCTTTGACTGCTGTTCAAGTTGCGCTGCTAACTGTTTATGACATGTGTAAAGCGGTAGATCGTGGCATGACGATATCCGGAGTGAAGCTTATCGAAAAAGTTGGTGGCAAATCCGGCCACTGGCAACGTGAATCAACGGAAAACAACAATGGCTGACGCGCAGGTGTTGCGCGACCCCAGTTGCGCTGACGATTTTGACCCTAACTCATTGCCGGTCGAGGAGGCGTTAAGCCGAATTGAGTCATTTATCCTGCCGATCAAAGACACCGAACAGGTCGCGGTGCGCAGTGCGCTGGGACGTGTCCTGGCGCAAGATGTTTTGTCACCTATCGATGTTCCGCAACACGATAATTCAGGCATGGACGGTTAC
This sequence comes from Arenicellales bacterium, assembly GCA_965216365.1. Lineage (GTDB taxonomy): Bacteria > Pseudomonadota > Gammaproteobacteria > Arenicellales > CBDCFT01 > CBDCFT01. The sequence goes on from CBDCFT010000015.1 coordinate 58,815, forward strand.
GCGGTAGCAAGTAATGACCTGCCTGCAACGGGAGAAGCCACACTAAAGGTTATCGGAACCTCCTGGGCGGGAAAACCTTTTACCGGCGCCGTTCAATCCGGACAATGCGCACGCATCATGACCGGCGGTGTGTTACCCGCAGGCGCCGACTCGGTCGTCATGCAGGAACATGTTGAAGTCACCGGCGACACCGTGAAGATCGGAACCGGGCATCGCAAAGGCCAAAACGTGCGTTATGCCGGCGAGGATTTGGCTGCGGGGGCGAAGGCGCTGCAAGCCGGTCATCGCATCACACCTGCGGATTTGGGGCTGGCGGCCTCATTAGGCTGTGCTGAGTTGCGTGTGTTTCGCAAACCGCGGGTCACTTTTTTTTCCACTGGTGATGAGTTGCGTTCGCTTGGCGAAATGCTGGCCGAGGGCGAAATTTATGACAGCAATCGTTACAGCTTGTTTGGCATGCTCACACAACTCGGTGTGGATTTTGTCGATGCCGGCGTCGTTCGCGACAATCAGGACGAACTGCGCGATGTCCTGGCACGTTCAGCACAAACCTCCGACGCCATGATCACAACCGCCGGCGCATCCGTCGGCGATGCCGACTTTGTACAACAAACCTTAACTGAACTCGGGCAAGTCAACTTCTGGAAAATCGCCATGAAACCGGGCCGCCCCCTGGCATTCGGCAAAATCGGCGATGCCTTGTTTTTTGGTTTGCCGGGGAACCCGGTCTCGGTCATGGTGACGTTCTATCAATTTGTGCTCCCAGCCCTGCGCCGTTTAATGGGTCAATTACAAACCGCACCGTTGCGTATGAAAGTGAAATGCGAATCGGCTTTGAAAAAAAGACCCGGGCGCATGGAATTTCAACGCGGCGTATTGGACACAAACAAAAACGGTGAAATGACCGTTCGCAGCACTGGTGAACAAGGCTCTGGTATTTTAAGTTCGATGGCCCAGGCAAATTGTTTTATCGTACTACCGACCAGTGCCGGTAACGTCACTGCGGGAGATCCGGTGGAGATAGAACCTTTTTACGGCTTGATGTAATTCGCCTTGAAAGCTGACGCCAACCGCTGGGATTTAAAATACCGTAATGTCGCGGTCGATTTCACACCCGACCCGTTGTTGCTCGGGTTAAGCGACCGCTTGCAAGGCCCAGGCCGGGCATTGGATGTCGCCTGCGGTGTTGCACAGAATGCCATTTGGCTGGCGGAGCAGGGCTTTACCTCTTATGGTATCGATGCCAGCCCGGTCGGGTTAACGCGCGGTTTGAACGAATCCATTGAACGCGATACCTATATTCGATTGATTGCGGCAGATCTCGACTTTTATCCATTGCCCGAAAATTTCTTCGATGTGATTGTGGTTTTTCGGTACCTGAATCGCGATTTGATTCCGACGCTAAAACAAGCACTGAATGTCGGCGGTCTAATGGTTTATAAAACCTTTAATGTGCGACACCTGGAAACTAATTCGAGTTTCAATAAAAACTATGTGTTGCAAGCAGGCGAACTTAAAGAATTTTTCTCGGACTTTAAAACCGTCACCACCAACGATGACGATTCGCTCGATGATAATCAGACGTATTGGGTGGGTATTCGTTCAGATTAGATAAAGTATTAGGACAGGACGCGATCCAGATCGGCGCATAAATCTTCCGGGTCTTCCAATCCGATAGACACGCGAAACACACCGTCACCGGCGTAGGACTTATAGCTTTCCAATTGTGTGCCGGTTAACTTAAATGACGATTGAATTAAGTCCTGGGTGTCCAACCAAAAAATCAAGCTGCGATGATGTCCTAAAGACACAGCATAGTGAAAAACCGATAACTCTTTCATCATGCGCGCGGCAAGTCGCTCGCCATCGTCCACTTGCACCGCCATCATGCCGGAAAAATTATTCATTTGTGTCTTTGCGAGATCATGTTGCGGATGCGACGGCAATCCGGGATACAACACTTTGTTGACTTTCGGGTGTGATTGCAAAAACTGCGCGACTGCTAGTGCGTTTTCTTCATGGCATTTCATGCGCAAGGGCAAGGTCGCCGCGCCACGCATAATCAACCAGGCATTGAACGGACTGATATTGCCACCGTAATGAATACTGCCTTCGATAGTGACCGGTTCGAGTAACGCACTGGAGCCGAGTACCGCGCCACCCAGAGCGTCGCCGTGACCGCCTATATATTTCGTTAACGAGTGCACGACGTAATCCGCGCCGAGTTCTAACGGACGAGTTGCAATCGGCGATGCGAAAGTCGAATCAACCGCTAATCGTGCATTGGCGGCGTGGGCCACATCAGCGATAGCCTTGATATCGGCCAAACGCATAATCGGATTGGCCGGTGTTTCTATCCAAACCAATTTCGTGTTTGAACTAATGGCAGATGCAACATTGGACACTTGCGATGTGTCCACCGGCGTCACATCGATACCCATGCGTGGCAAGGTGGTGCGTACGATTTCCGCCGTGCCTGCGTAGTTGGTATCGCTGATAATGAGGTGATCGCCCTGACTCAACGAGGTCAACAACAACGATGTCGTAGCCGACATGCCCGATGCGAATGCGACACAGGCCTCCGCGCCCTCCAACGCCGCGAGCTTTTGTTCCAGTTGTCTGACCGTGGGATTGCCCCATCGGCTGTAGATATAAGGTGCTTGTTCCTCAAGATTTTGCGAGGAAAAACTGATCGGTTCATCCACAACATAAGTGCTGGACATCACAATATTGGGCGCCGATGCACCGGTGACCGGATCGGGTGCTTCGCCTGCGTGCACCGCCCGCGTTCTAATGCCTTTCATTTTTTTAAGGTCGTGCATGATTTCCTCTTAACTTTGAGCTTGCCCGGATCACAGGCTTTCTAACTAGCGAGTTGTTGTGACGCTTGGTTCAATGATTGAGCACGTTTATCGTTAACCACCGTTATACGATGCATGCGGCGGTAATGTGGTAAATAATCTGCGACGGCATAGTGTTGCGTCACGCGGTTGTCCCACATTGCGATAGAGTTTGGTTGCCAACGAAAGCGCACCTGAAATTCCGGGCTTTCGATATGGCTGAACAAGTAATGCAACAAGCGGTCGCTTTCAGCCGTCGTCATATTGAGAATGTGATTGGTAAAACTTTGGTTTACGTATAAATACCGTTTGCCGGTTATCGGATGTTGCTGCACAACTGGGTGAACGGCCGAACCCACTGTCGCCATAGCCTGATTCAACGCATCGGTATCGCCTTGTTGGTTAATATAGTTATTGCGAAACGAACCCATGTCATGCACGGCAGACAATTTCGCACAGTGCATTTTTAAATCATCCGGCAACGCATCATACGCCGCATACATACTCGACCAGATTGTATCGCCACCGGTTGGTGGAACGTCTTGCGCGTGCAGAACCGACGCGAATGGCGGATTAGGTTTGAAAGTCAAGTCAGTGTGCCAATCATTGGTGTCCGGCTGTCTTTTTGCATCGTTCTCCAGTAGAACAATGTTGGCGAACCCATCAACATGCGGATAAACATGATGCGGCGCGTCCAATTCACCAAAACTTCTGGCGAACTCGATATGGGTCTGCGGTGCAATCGCCTGATCACGAAAAAAGATGACTTGATGATCCAACAACGCCTTATAAATTGCATCCAGTGTAGAGTCATCCAACGGCTGCGTCAGATCAATACCCGAAATTTCCGCACCGATGGCAGGTGTCAGTTGATCGACAATCATGATTGACTACTGTCTTGCATGCTTGCCGGTAACTCAGTGATTGGCTTTTGCGTGATTCGCCTCGTAAATAGCCTTTTGTTCAGCAGTGGCTTCCTTTTGGTATTTGTCCTTCCACTCTGAGTACGGCATACCGTAAACAATTTCGCGAGCTTGGTCGTAGTCGATGTCGATGCCTTTTTCTTCAGCTTCGGCGCGATACCATTTCGATAAACAGTTACGGCAAAAACTGGCAAGATTCATTAAATCAATGTTCTGCACGTCGGGATTGGCGCGCAAATGATCGACCAGCCGCCGGTAAACAGCCGCTTCTATTTCGGTTTGAGTTTGTTTTTCCATTGGTAACTCCTGATATTTAATTTGATTGTTCGTACCATTTGACTGGAAGGTCAACCCGGCGTGTTTGATTCAACCCAGCGCTCGCCGTCTGCCAGATTTTCTTTTTTCCAAAACGGTGCGTTTGATTTCAAGTCTTCCATGATTTCACGGCAGGCTATAAACGCGGCTGCACGATGAGCTGACCACACTGCAACTAATACTATCGGGTCGCCCGGTGACAACGGCCCAACGCGATGCAGAATTAAAACATCCAGTAAATCGTGGGATTGCATGGCTTGTTCGGCAATGGTTTGCAGATGCTGTTCGGTCATACCCGGGTAATGCTCCAGGGTCATAGATGTGACCGTATCGCCCTCGTTAAAATCACGCATGCTGCCGACAAAGCTCACGCTGGCGCCAAAATTTCCTTTCGTTAATTTTTCGCCTTCGTACTTCGACAATTCCTGCCAGGGATCGAAAGCCTGCTCGCGCACTTCTATGAGCATACCTAACCGCCTGTCACCGGTGGAAAAAACGCCACTTCATCGCCGTCAGACACCGGCGAATCCAGTGCAACATATTTCTGGTTAACGGCGAACAGAATATTGTCTTCCATCGACTTTCCAGTTGCCGCTGCCCAGGCATCGGACACGGTGTTTACGTCCACAGCTTCCAGCTCACGGCTGTCGATCCCAACACGTTCGCGCAGACTGGCGAAAAATTTAACGGTAATACTCATTGCATCATAAAACGTTTGTTCTGAATCAATATTTTAACGCAGCTTTTAGCTACAATCGGGCCGTTGTTACTAAATAAACAGAAACTCATGGCGGAAAATCAATCAGAACGGCAACTCATTCCGGTCACAATCGCGGTTCTCACAGTCTCGGATTCACGCACCGAGGCGGACGATAAATCCGGCAAACTGCTGTGTAAGCGCGTTGAAGACGCCGGTCATACCGTGCACGAGAAAAAAATTGTACGCGATGACGTTTACCAGATTCGAGCGGAAGTGTCCGGATGGATTGCCGACGCCGACGTGCAAGTGGTGCTGACAACGGGTGGCACTGGTGTCACCGGACGCGACGGCACGCCTGAGGCCGTTGAACCGTTACTGGATAAAATTGTCGACGGTTTCGGCGAGATGTTTCGCTATTTGTCTTACGAAGACATCGGCACGTCGACATTGCAATCTCGCGCCCTCGCCGGCGTCGCCAATGCCACTTATGTTTTTGTATTACCCGGTTCATCCGGTGCCTGCGCGACCGCGTGGGATAAACTCATCCAGCATCAGATCGACTATCGAACCCGGCCGTGTAATCTAGTCGAACTCATGCCGCGCTTGCTGGAGAAATAACTTTCCTTAATCCCAGTTGAACCAACTTCGAATCACTGCGAACACTGCACCGTTCACGAACATCTTCCCACACTAACGCCTCAATCTGGTGCGTTAGCCAGTAACTTCTACAGTTTTATATCTGCACAATCCGCTGAATCAGGGTGTTCCTGACTAGTGGCACGGCAATTGCTAGGTGTTACCGCAATTCAGCGGAGCACTCTATGAAATTAGTCACTGCCATTATTAAACCTTTTAAGCAAGACGATGTGCGTGAAGCCTTGTCAGAGATCGGCCTACAGGGAATGACCGTGACCGAGGTCAAAGGCTTCGGACGGCAAAAAGGTCACACCGAGTTGTATCGCGGCGCGGAATATATTGTCGACTTTGTCCCCAAGATCAAACTGGAGATCGCCGTCAAGGACGATCTTCTGGAAAGGGTAACAGAAACGATTGTTGATGCGGCCGCCACTGGAAAAATCGGGGACGGAAAAATTTTTGTCACCGACGTGCACAGTGTTGTGCGCATTCGCACCGGCGAGATGAATGAAGATGCGTTATGACTCGATAGCGTCGCCGTTGTCATCGGCAATCAAGATCATAAAACACCTAAAGTTTTAAAGTTGAGGTAACACTACTGTGGAAGAAATTCTAAATCTTCGTTACGCACTGGATACATTTTATTTTCTGGTATCAGGGGCATTAGTCATGTGGATGGCTGCCGGCTTCGCCATGCTCGAAGCGGGTTTGGTCAGAGCAAAAAATACCACCGAAATCCTAACCAAGAATATCGCACTCTATGCTATTGCCTGCGTCATGTATCTGCTGGTGGGTTATAACCTGATGTACCCCGGTGAAGGTGTTAACAGTTGGTGGCCGGGTATTAGTTTTTTATTGGGTGCGGATAACGATGCAGCGGATGTGTTGGCAACTTCACCGGATGCCTGGTACGACGGTTCTTATTACTCGGCCCGCTCGGATTTTTTCTTCCAGGTAGTGTTCGTTGCAACCGCAATGTCTATTGTCTCCGGCGCCATAGCGGAGCGCATGAAACTATGGCCGTTTCTTGTATTCGCGGTCGTTATGACCGGAATTATTTACCCCTTGCAGGGTTATTGGAAGTGGGGCGGTGGCTTTTTGGATCAAGCCGGTTTTCTGGATTTTGCCGGCTCCGGTGTGGTACATCTGACCGGTGCCATGGGTGCTTTAGCCGGTGTTATCCTGTTAGGCGCGCGCAAAGGCAAATACTCGAAAGACGGAAAAACCGTTGCCATACCGGGTGCGAACCTGCCTCTGGCCACACTTGGAACCTTTATTTTATGGCTTGGTTGGTTCGGGTTTAACGGCGGCTCAGAATTAGTCATTTCCAATGTTGGAGAAGCCAATGCCGTTGCCGCGGTTTTTGTAAATACCAACGCAGCCGGTGCCGGTGGTGTCATTGCGGCGTTACTGTTCGCTCGAATCTTATTCGGCAAAGCCGACCTGACCATGGCGCTCAACGGCGCTATCGCGGGGTTGGTTTCCATTACCGCCGAACCACTCACACCATCGCCGTTTCTGGCGACTATCATCGGCGCTATAGGTGGTGTCATTGTGGTAGGTTCCATCGTAACGCTGGATAAACTAAAGCTCGACGATCCGGTTGGTGCAATTTCCGCCCACGGTACCTGCGGTATATGGGGCTTGTTGGCGGTCGTTCTGTCCAATCCGGATGCGACAATTGGCGCTCAACTGCTTGGTATAGGTGTGATCGCGACTTACGTTTTCGTCGCCAGTTTTATCGTCTGGGCAATTATTAAAGCCATTTCTGGAATACGGGTCAGCGAGGAAGAGGAATTTCAAGGATTAGATGTAGGCGAGTGTGGTATGGAAGCCTATCCTGAATTCGCTGTCGGCAGTAAATAGGCGGGAAATCTATCCCTGCATGCGCTTCAAGTACTCTTTGACTGTTTTTTCCAGACCCATATACAAGGCCTCAGCAGTCAACGCATGACCAATCGAACACTCCAGAATATCCGGGATGGTGCAAAATTGCGCGATGTTATCCAAGTTTAAATCATGGCCGGCGTTAACACCGAGTCCCGCATCCTGCGCCCGTTTCGCTGCACCGGCGTAACGCTCGAACGTATCCTGCCAATCGCCTTTTTCATAAGCCGTGGCGTAGCGCTCGGTGTATAACTCGACGCGGCCCGCACCCGCTTTTGCTACCGGCGCGAAATCAGCGGTTGTTTCGTCCATGAACAATACGACGCGTATGCCGAGTAACTTGAGTTCATCGATTATCGGCCGCAAGCGTTCGCTATCGGTACTCATGTCCCAGCCGTGGTCGGATGTGCGCTGGCCTTCGCTGTCCGGCACCAGAGTGCATTGTGTCGGCACAACATCTTTGACCAACTGCATAAACTCGGGGAAAAAGGGATTGCCCTCGATGTTGTACTCAACGACACCGCTGACCACATCGACCAGATCATACACATCATGCGTGCGAATATGCCGTTGATCCGGGCGCGGATGTACGGTGATGCCGTTGGCACCGGCGGCAATGCAAGTCTTTGCCGCATCCACCACGCTGGGCAGGTTAATGTCGCGTGTGTTTCGCAGTAACGCGACTTTGTTTAAATTTACGCTGAGTTGTGTCATGTTTCCAAATTGGCCTGCATCATTTTCGCTATCGTGAATTCTTGTTCGCTACCACTTTTACGTAGCCCTTCGATTGCGCCAGTCTGATCTTTCCCACTGCGATTCTGGCTGAGTTTGGCTTTGGTCTGAATGGTTTTGATATTGATTTTAAACCCGACGATAGCTTTTAGCATCGATTCCAATACATCCGGTTTAACTTTGTCAGGCGTCCAGGGCTGGTCAAACCCAGCTTCATGTTTTTGGGTTAAATTTTTAACAACGTCGTAAGTTTCATCTTTTGATTGCAAAAGTTCCGCCTCGCCGTAAATGTGCACTGCGGCGAAGTTCCAGGTGGGCACCAGGTTTTCGCTCACATACCACGAGGGCGAGATATAGGCGTGCGGCCCCGGAAATATAACCAATACTTGTTTGTTGTTTTCAAGTTCACGCCATTGGTTGTTAGATTTAGCGAAGTGGCCAAATAGTTGGCCATGCTCACGATCCAAAAAGAACGGAATGTGATTCGCATTCATGTTGTGATCGATATCGGTCACTAAAATTCCAAAATTATTTTGCTCGATGAAGTCAAACGCCTGTCTGTCATCTTCAATGGCAAAATGTTTCGGCAAATACATTTTCCTACGAGCTACTGTGGATTGTTTAACTGACTAAGAGAAGCTTTTTGTTTGCCGTCGCCATCAAAATTTTCATCGGACAACCAGGTATTAAAGTTTTGTCGAATGGCGGGCCATTCATTTTCGATAATGGAATACCAGGCGGTGTCCCGGTTACGCCCTTTTACGATTTGGCAACGATAAAAAATTCCTTCGAAGGTAAATCCAAGGCGGCGCGCCGCATCTCGCGATTTTTTGTTGAGTGCGTTGCATTTCCACTCAAGACGACGATAACCCAGATCATCAAACGCATGACGCATTAATAAAAATAAGGCCTCAGTAGCCTGGCGCGTGTTTTGTAATACCGGTGTGAACCAGATGTGGCCGATCTCAATTGATGCGTTCGCCGGGTCGATACGAAGGTAACTCGCGACCCCAGTAAATCGATCACTAGCTTTGTCGTAAATGGCATAAAACAACGGGTCTTTTGACTCCGCTTTTTCCTGCAACCACGTGTCGAACGCTTCCTGATTCTCAAACGGGCCGTAGGCGAGATAATCCCAGACTCGCTCGCCTTCCTCGCTGCCATGCGAAAGATCGAATAACGAAGCCGCTTGCGCAGATACATTGATTGGATGCATTTCCACGGTCGTACCCTTGATGATATCGCCCACGACCGGCGGTCTGGCCAAAGCGGATACCGGATCAGCGGACAACTCGCGTTTCCCGGTTTCAAGTATCTCTGAATCAATCATTTTCTGTTCGGTATTCAAGTGGTGGTGTTTAGCCCGGTCGAAAATAACACAAATCCATTGTAATTATCTTCTGTTCAACCCGGTCTCCTCTTGGTTAGGGCATGTGATTTTAGTTTGCCCGATTTTCATTCACTAATCACTAATGAGAGGACTCTATGAAAAACCAATCAAGAATTAGGTATAACAAAACCACTTTTGCCAGCGCCACCGCGTTAATCGCGCTGCAAGCAGGCGCACCGACTTATGCTGCAGATGACGACAAGACAGTCACGGCAAAATTGTCCGGTCAGATCAACCGCGGCGTATTATTTGCCGACAACGGTACTGACTCCGATGTCATTCACGTCGACAACGACAACTCATCTACCCGTTTTCGAGTCGTCGGTGAGGGCAATTTTTCCGAATCAAGCACCGTCGGTATCACCTGGGAATCGCAGTTTGAATCCAACAGCACCGCCAACGTCGATATAAATCAGAACGACGACGGCAGTTCGGACTTCACGGAACGCAAACTGGAACTGTGGTACAAAGGCGACTGGGGCAAGCTCAGTGTTGGGCAAGGTGACGGTGCAGCGAATGGCACATCGGAAATGGATTTATCCGGCACCAGTGTCGTGATGTATTCCGGTATCGGTGACGCGATGGGTGGCGTTAGCTTTAAAACCGATGACGGCATCGACTTCGGCGCACCGGACGATACCGGAGCTGCTGGCCGGGTACGCATTAAAAATGTATTTAACAATTTCGACGGGTTAAGTCGCAACGATCGTTTGCGCTACGACACGCCGGCATTAGGTCCAATCGGTCTGGCTATCAGCACGACCAATGGCGACGCCATTGAGCTCGCTGGTCGACTGGTACAGGACGTGGGTAGCGGTAGCCGCGTCGAAGCAGCGCTGGGTTGGGTAGACGGCAATGATCGGTCTCCTTTTGAACAACTGGGTGGTTCGTTGTCTTTCTTGCACGATTCTGGTTTCAATGTGACTGTAGCTTTCGGAAACCGGGATTTCGATGACGGCGGGCGTGAAGCGGACAATGCTTACTTGAAACTCGGTTATCATGCAGGTGCACACCGGTTTGCTATCGATTTCGCCAGCACCGACGACTTGTCACAAGACGGTGATGAGTTCGAAAGCGTCGGGCTGGGTTGGAACTGGAAACACAGCAACAGTGTCGAAATCTATGCACTGTTCAGAACACATAGCCTGGACCGACCAGGCATTAACGTTGACGATGTGAACGGCGTGTTGATTGGTAGCCGGGTTAAGTTTCTTTAGGGAACTGAGTCATGTCTAATTCATTAATAACACTACTCGGATTTCTCGTTATGGCTCCGGTATTTGCAGGAGGTCTTCTGCAATACAACAAGATTGATGAAATACCTGAAGGCCCGGGCTTGTTTTCCAAAGGCAGCGAAGATGGCATCGTCGTTTTCTCGACTATTTGTTCGTCAAAGATTAGCGACCCAGATGATGATGTTGAGACCTTATCCACACCGGAGGCCGCAAACTCGAACTTACCCCGATCAGTGCCCGCTGACGACGAGGAATATCAGAAATTCCTGGATTGGCAGTGGCGACAATTCCAGCAATGGAAAAAGAAAAACGAGTCAGATAACTGACTTTTTGATTCAATAACACGCTTAACAAAAAAGCGCCTGGAACAGGGCGCTTTTTTTATTCGTCTCCTAACAACAGTGGAAAAATAAACGGCACGATATTGGGCGGTGACGGATCGCCTGGGCCTCCCGGGTCATCGGGACCACCCGGGCCTCCACCCCCGCTGATGAGATTCCAGCCCATGTCTTCAAACGCGGCAATAGTAATGTCGCTAATAGTTGTCGGTGTAGCCGACGGCTCCATTAATTCATCCGGCGACAAGGCGGTATCCCAATGCGACACCGAAGAACCGGGTTCCAGCGGATTGGGTGCATACATGCGAATATCACCGTTGCTTCTGAGTCCTGCTGTCAACGTACCTGAAGCGGCGGCTTTCGCTTCTGCACCAATCCACACCAAATCACCTGTGTCCACTGCCGACGAAACACGTTCCACATCTGTCATGCTCGGCCAGATCTTACCGCTATCAAAGTCCTTTAATAGCCGCATAAAATGATCATTACGACTCATGAATTTTTCACCGGAATTGAGATTGACGAACGTCAAAAATCCAAGTCCGTGTGCGATTTCATGGAGTGCGGTTTCGTAGAAACTGATGTCACTAGGGGGTGTTGATCCACCAATTCCATACCACCAATCGGTACTGCCAAGACAAGTGCTGTTATCAATATCACTGTTGAATGTAGCCGCCATATCGGATTTATCACTACCGAGGGGATCCAAATCGAATCCAGCCAAACTATTTGCTAGTGCTTGTGGGTAATAGGTGTTTGGAAACGGCCTGTTTGGGAAGTCCCGCTGCGGACTGTTAGGACCAGCAAATCCTAAAACTGCGGTGGTAGCAGTACAAAATTCTGGATTCATTTCAGCATCTATTTCTATCTCTACATCACTTTGTAACATCGCACTCCAAAAATCCGTTGCCGCTTGAAGCGCATTTAATCGTTGCTGACCCAGTGTGGTACCGTTGTTTCCGGTTACTGGTGCAACCGGAGTACCATCTTTGAATCCTTCGCCAGGAAAATCGAGATTAATAATTTTGAAGGTTGCCGCCAGAGCAGTGTTGTTTATCAAACAACCAAACATAACGACAAACAACAACTTCGGCATTGCTTTATTCACCGCAATTCTGTTCCTCATCAAGCTGACTTTCATCACCGTGCCAGGTGGTTAATGTTCCATCACAATTTTTACGGATCATTAATGGCATGCGAAACCGGCCTTGCAGATTGACTGATGCGGATCCATCCGGTCTGACTTCTTCAACCAATCCTTCACTCGATTGTTGAAATACCCGCTCACCCGGTTCAATTATTTTATCGTCGGCGGGTGGTTGCGACGTTAATTCGCCGGTATCGGGATCGATGTACGCTTTGCGGCCACCAGTTGTTACCGGCGCTGTTTTTGTCGTCGTTGTCGAGTCCTCTTCGTTACTCGCCTGTGTATCGGATTGCGCCAGGGTCAGTGTGGGTATCGCGACGGCAGTGAGTAACAGAGGTAATCGATATTGGGCGAATATTTTGTACATATTCATATGGTGTTCCTTAAAAATTTACCAGTTATTCCCTTATGCTAAGCCAGATTTATTCGGGTTTATTAAAACTTATGACTCGCTTAAGCCTTCCTTGTTCAAATTTATCATAACCCATCCGGATGAATTTGCGGGCTATTGATTTCTTAACGATTTATTACGTTTTATAGCTACTATCCGCCGATATAGGACATCTCAATTTTGGGCATTTCCGCTGTATGTTCCGAGCGGATTTCAGAATAGCGGTCGTTCCGTTTGCGCCAGACATTGGTGACGAACTGCAACAATTGTTCATCGTCCGCGCCACTGCGCAATAACTCGCGCAAATCGTGACCGTTATTTGCGAAAAGGCAGGTATAGAACACGCCTTCGGCTGACAATCTCGACCGATTGCAGGTACCGCAAAAAGGCTGGGTTACGGACGAGATGATTCCGATTTCGCCAGCGCCATCTTTGTAACGCCAGCGCTTGGCCACTTCGCCACGGTAGTTGGCATCCATCGGAATTAATGCAAATTCGGTACTGATGGTATCGACGATTTCCTGTGCCGAAATCACTTTGTCCAGTTGCCAGCCGTTAGTATTGCCCACATCCATAAATTCGATGAATCGCAATACCACACCGCTATTGCGAAAATGCCGTGCCATGGGCAGGATTTCATTTTCATTCATGCCTTTGGCTACCACCATGTTGGCCTTGACCGGCGCCAGTCCGGTTTTATCCGCATTCTCGATACCATCCAAAACACGGCTTACGGGAAATTTGACATCGTTGATGGCAGCAAATGTTTTTTCGTCAATTGCATCCAGGCTGACGGTGAGACGCGTTAACCCAGCATCTTTTAACGACTTTGCTTTATCCAGCGTTAATAAAGACCCGTTTGTAGTCAGACTTATTTCTTGCACACCTTCAATACTCGCTAGCGAAAAAATAAGCTTTTCCAGCTCTCGTCGCACCAACGGTTCACCGCCTGTAATACGCAACTTAACCACGCCCTGTGCAACGAACGCACGCGCCACCCGAGTGATTTCCTCGAAACTGAGCAGGTGTTTTCGTTCCAGAAACGCATGATCCGACCCAAACAATTCCTTGGGCATGCAGTAAACACAACGGAAGTTGCAACGATCGGTAACCGAAATACGCAGGTCACGCATCGGGCGACCGCGCTTATCGGTAACCTGTTTATCGAGCGAAATAGTCATGTATAAATTCTGATCCGGAACCCGCTATTTTGACCTTATTTAGCCTGCCTCGCCACATCTTCCCATTGCGGCAGTGGCGTCTCGAGAATCTCGAAAAAATTGCTGAGAAACCGATGGGTTAAACCCCACAGGACATGGTGTTCATTTTCGCTGAGACGAATGCCGGAAAAAGCCCGATCCGGAATATCGTGACGTGTATATTCAAAAGTATGCGCGGGATCGAGCAAACGCGAAGCCGGTACCCACAATGCGCTTTGAACCTCGTAATTGAGTTGCAATTCTACCGGTTCTTGCAGCTGGTATACGAAACAGGAAATGATCAGATCGACCGGTTTTCCGGCGGAACGTCCGTTCCTGTCGTTTAATTGTCCCAAATATTCTGCATTGATCGCGTCCAGCCCAATCTCTTCTTTGGTTTCACGTTCGGCGGCATGACGCGGCGATGGGTCATCTTTTTCCATGCGACCTCCAGGTAACGCGATATGCCCCGACCAGGGATCGTCTTCGTGACGCGCGCGTTCAATGAGCAATAACTCGGTGTCACTGCCCGTATCACGCACAAATAACGCCACCGCGGCGCGATTTTCGCTAACGGCTTGGCTCACCGTTTGGTAGAGATTCGGCGTAAAGTCTTTAAACGCACTGTGAATACGAGTGCTGTTCATACAGACATGATACTACTCCCGTATTTAGATACGATTAGCGGATACGTATTGAATGAACATTCCCTCGGTCCGGGTATGCACGACCGCTAAAGAGGAATTTAAACGGCGCAGAGCGTTTTACAAAATTGACGCTCGTAAAAACTGCGCCCGGCCTTTAAAACCGGATACCCGCTCCCAACATAATTCCGCTCGAACTGGAGTTGCGGCTGATGCCACGGCTGTTATCGTAATCCAGATCAAAACGGCGGTAACCAGCGCGCAGTGATAAATAAGGCAACGGCTCGTAGGCGACACCCGCTTCCAGCTCACTACCCGCTACATTCGACCCGGCGGAAATATCGTCCAGATAGGGCAACCAGGCGGTGGCACCGTACAGCGAAAGGTTTTCATTTAATCCCCAGCGTCCTTCCAGCAATATCCGCGGACCCGAACTCGCACCACCGATATGCATATCGATGTCCTGCCAGCCCAGGCCAACGGCAAGAAAGGTTTTATCGGTTAAATTCAAAAAGCGCCGTTTTACATCCAGACTCAGATGTTCCGAATCGTTGGCGCCGGCATTCTCCAGGTCACCCGAATACAAGCTGCCTTGCAAACCCCATTTATTGTCCAGCCACAGTTCCTTGTTCGAACCCAGCACGGAATCGAAAGATTCAGGCATAGCGGGCGTTTCCTCCGCCAGATCGGTGTCCAGCCAATAAGGTTGTTGCTTCAGAGTAAGGGAATCAAACGCAAAAACAGCGGCGTTCACTGACAATCCTAAGCAGGCTATCATGCAAAAAATTATGCGTGTTCTGTTTATGCTCATCATGACCTTCCTTAATGTAACGTCTACCCGCGTTGAGTATAGTCCCTCGCGATTTACGGTTACAAACGTATTATTTGACAAAATCGTATAAATATTGCCGTGCAAGATTGTGAAAATAGCGAAATTAGACGAAATTGAGAGAAATTAATGAATTTTAATGGCTATTTCAAGACATTTTAGGTGATCGCACTTGCCCGCTGAAGTATTTGAAATGGACAATGTACGGCTCGATCTTTGGCTGTGGTCAGCACGCTTTTTCAAAACCCGGCAATTGTCCGCCAAGGCGGTGACCGGCGGCAAGGTCCGTCTTAACGATGAGCGCGCAAAACCCGCTAAAACAGTCAATATTGGTGACCGGATTGATATAAAACGTGGCCCGTATCGAACACGGATAGTGGTTCAGGCGCTTAACAAGAAGCGCGGCTCGGCTACCGAAGCCGCGGTGCTGTATCGGGAAACTGAGGACAGTATCGCTGAGCGGGAAAAGCTGGCGCAACAATTGCGCCTGCAATCCCAGGCAGTGCGTTACGACCCCGGTAAACCGAGTAAACGTGACCGCCGCGCCATGCGCAAGCTTCGGCAACACGCCAACTCATCGACAGAACCCTAACCGGCATGGCTACGCGTTTAGAAAACTTGCCGCCATTATCGCTCTATGTACATTTACCCTGGTGCGTCAAAAAATGTCCCTATTGCGATTTTAACTCTCACGCCTTACGCGACGAGGTTCCGGAAAATCGTTATGTCGATGCCCTGCTAACCGATCTCGCGCATCAAGAACAATACCTTGCCGGGCGGCCTTTGCAATCGATATTTTTTGGCGGTGGCACACCGAGTTTGTTTTCGCCGGACGCGATTGAAAAACTGTTCCAAGGCATTAACAGCATGGCCAAGTTCGAACCCGGTATAGAAATTACACTCGAAGCGAATCCCGGCACGGTAGACTACGAACGCTTCGCCGGTTTTCGTAGCGCGGGAGTAAACCGCTTGTCTATCGGCGTGCAAAGCTTTGACGATAAAAAATTGAAATCTCTTGGCCGTATACACGGATCAACCGACGCCGTTCGCGCAACCCATGCCGCGATCAATGCGGGTTTTGAAAATTTCAATCTGGATTTAATGTACGGCTTGCCGGAGCAGACGCTGGAGCAATCACTGTCTGATTTAACCCAGGCGATAGCATTGCGACCTGCGCATTTGTCGGTCTATCAGTTAACCATCGAACCCAATACGCTGTTTCATCACAAGCCACCGGTTTTGCCAGGTGATGACGTCTTGTGGGCGATGCATCAAGCTATAGCAAATAGTTTGTCGGCGAGTGGTTATAAACAATACGAAGTATCTGCTTACGCATTTCCCGGACGACAATGCAGACACAATGAAAATTATTGGCGGTTTGGCGACTATATTGGTATCGGTGCCGGCGCCCACGGCAAGCTGACAACACATGACCAGATTATCCGCACAACCAGGGAAAAACATCCCGAACGTTACTTAATGGACAGCACAAGTTTTTTGACAACACGCGTAGTGGAACGTGACGAGCTTGCATTCGAATTTTTATTAAATGCATTGCGTTTGCGTGACGGTTTTGACATTACATTATTCGAACAACGAACGGGCCAATGTATCGATATCATCGAACCCGCCGTTGAAATAGCCGTGCATCGAGGATTGCTGCAAAGTTCCGAAGATAACTTTCAGGCGACGGAACTGGGCTTTCGTTTTCTCAATAACTTGCTCGAATTATTTTTACCAGAACCCCGTAAAACCGCATCCACTGTGGTTTAGCGGCGTTTGAGTTTCGTTCAGCTAGGCAATGTTATGATTACCCGGAATTAACAGTGGGGGATAAATCCGCTATGGAAATAGTTGCAGCAATCGCCGCCACCATGGGCGTGGCCTGGGCCAGCGGCATCAATTTATACGCAGCATTGTTTGTGCTCGGCTGGATGGGCAGTAACGGATCGATCGACTTGCCGCCTGATCTAGAAATTCTACAAAGTCCGTTGGTGATGGTAGCGGCCGGATTTATGTATTGTGTCGAATTTTTTGCCGACAAGATCCCCGGCGTGGATAATTTGTGGGACGCTTTGCACAGCTTTATACGCATACCCGCGGGCGCACTGCTTGGCGCCGGCGCCATCAGCGCAATCTCGCCGGAAATGGAATTGGTTGGGCTGTTACTCGGCGGAACCTTAGCCGCCGGCACGCATTTCACCAAAGCGGGTACGCGCGTACTGGTCAACACATCACCCGAACCGTTCAGCAATATTGCGATTAGTGTGGGCGAAGACGCACTGGTTGTCGCCGGATTGTGGGCTTCGTTACATCATCCGGTGTTGTTTATCATCGTATTGGTTTTAGCCATTGCTTTTGTGATATGGATGATTCCTAAAATCTGGCGTGGTGTTAAACGCGTGTTTGCGCGCATTCGCGGCTGGTTTGGCGGCCCAGCACCCGATGCGGGACCGACAACCTAGATACGCAGGCATCACTTCCGGCAATGCTCTGGATTAAATCGTTACACATCATCTTTATGGTGACGTGGTTTGCCGGTTTGTTTTATTTGCCGCGACTGTTTGTCTACCACGCGATGACTGAGGATACTGTCAGCAAGGAGCGTTTCATTGTCATGGAGCGAAAATTGTTTTTCGGCATCATGACACCGGGCGCGATTTTAACCCTGTTATTCGGAGTCTGGTTGTGGTTGGGTTACGGATTCAGCGGTGCCTGGTTACATTTAAAATTACTGCTGGTTGTCATCCTGATCGTATATCACGTTGTGTGTGGAAAATACATGTTCGACTTCAAACACGACCGTAACACGAAGAGTCACGTGTTTTATCGCTGGTTTAACGAGTTTCCGGTGTTAATTCTTGCCGGTATTGTCGTCCTGGCTATCGTCAAACCGTTTTAAGCACGGCTACAGCCATCAGGTGTTGCGACGGGACAGGTTGTGCTGAATATCGTCCTCTATCAACCGGAAATACCGCCCAATACCGGCAACATTATTCGCCTGTGTGCGAACAGCGGTTGCCAGTTACACTTGATTGAGCCGCTCGGGTTTACACTGGATGACAAGCAACTGCGCAGAGCGGGATTGGATTATCACGAGTGGGCAAATGTCAGAACATTTTCTGACTACGATGAATTTACAAATCAGTCGCTGCAGTCGAATGTGTACACAGTGTCAACAAAACACCGGCGGCTGTATTCAGATGCTCAATTTAAAACCGATGACGCGATTGTGTTCGGGCCGGAGACACGCGGACTACCGGCAGAAGTTCGCGAATCCGTACCGCATGATCAGCGACTGACCATTCCCATGCGACCCAATAATCGTAGTCTCAATCTGTCTAATGCTGTCGCGATTGTACTATTTGAAGCCTGGCGACAACTTGAATTTTCAGGTGCTGAGTAGTTATTCAGCACGCGGTGTGCGCGATAACAATGTTTCCACCGCTTTTTGTGGTCGCAGATTTTCGAACAACACTTTGTAGACTTGTTCGGTGATAGGCATGTCCAGGTTCTTACGCTGACTTAAATGATGTAACTCGCGTGCCGTGTTGATGCCCTCCGCTTCCTGACCAATTTCCGCTAATACCTGCTCCAGGTTTTTCCCCCGCCCAAGACCCATTCCGACGCGCCGATTTCGCGATTGATCGTCAGTACAGGTGAGAATCAAATCGCCTACGCCAGTCAGACCCATAAAGGTTTCCGTTTTTCCGCCTAACGCCTCACCCAGCCGGGTTAATTCCGCCAGACCCCGGGTAATCACCGCAGCGCGGGCATTGGCACCTAATCCAAGACCGTCGCTGATACCCGTCGCGATTGCCATGACATTTTTCAACGCACCACCGAGTTGCACACCGGCAACATCGGTATTGGTGTAAACACGCGTGGACTCGTTACGAAACCATTGCGCGACAGTTTCCGCATGGTGTTCTTGCATAGAGCCAACCGTTAAAGCCGTCGGCATACCTAACGCAACTTCGCGCGCAAAACTCGGCCCGGACACGACTGCCTTGATGGCGGATGCGCCGACAACATCCTGCGTCACCTCGCTCAGTAACCGGCCGGTTTCCGGTTCAAACCCTTTTGTACCCCAAACAAAAGTGCACTGCTCTACACTGACGCCAGAATCGCGGATCGTGTTTGCCAGTGCCACAAGATTTGAACGGAACACGTGACTCGGTATGACAAGCAGGAAATGATGGATGTCCTTGACCAGTGCATCCAATTCACTCACGGGTTCGAGCGATTCAGGAAACGGCGCATCGGGCAGGTAACGTTCGTTGCGCCGCGCAGCAGCCATCGCCTGCATGGCAGCCGCATCACGCCCCCATAAACGTACCGGGCGCTGCGTGCTTGAAATCAGAATTGCAAGCGCCGTACCCCAGGAACCTGCGCCTAGTACGGCGACGGCGTCACTCAAAACTTAAGTTTGCGCGACCTGAGGACCGTCCGGTGACTCACCGTTCGCCTTCCCTGCGGGTTTCGCCGACTCCTTTTCTGCCTGTTTGCGCAGCTTCTCCCGGTACAGCACTTCGAAATTGATCGGGTTGATCAGTAACTGTGGGAATCCGCCTTTGGTCACCAGATCAGAAATGGCTTCGCGTAAAAAGGGTAACAAAATATTCGGGCAAGCGACTTCCAGCACCGCTTCACGATGTTGTTCGTCGAATCCACTCACGTGAAAAATACCGGCTTGCTGCACTTCAATCAACATAGCGGCTTTTTCTTCGACATTGGCCGTGACCGTCGATGTGATAACTACTTCGTTAAAGGTTTTCTCGTCATTCAACGACTGATGACTTACCCGTAGCTGCACATCAATTTTCGGTTCCGCCGTCTTTTGGCCGAATATCTGCGGGCTGACGGGCGATTCGAATGAAACGTCCTTGATATAGATTTTTTTGACTTCCAGTTGTCCTTGTTTGGCTTCAGTGTTCATTTCAGATTATGTTCGTTTGTTTAACCCAGATTTATTCCCCGATTTATTCTTTGTCCAGCGGCAGGTTTTCTTTTTGCCAGGCCGCCAGACCACCGGTTAGCGTATATAAATTGGTGAATTCCTGTTTTTTCAAAACGCCTGCCACCTTGTTCGCACGTTGACCGGAACGGCAGGTCAGCACAACCGGTTTGTCTTTGTATTTCTGCAGTTTCTTTAAATTATTGTCTATGTTGTCGGCCGGGACGTTAATTGAATTGGGAATGTGCCCCTGCTTGAATTCATCCGGATTACTAACATCAACCACGACCCCCGATTGATGACTGATCAACTGGGGCAACTCAATCGCGGAGACCGGTTGCAGGCCAGATGCACGTTTTCGCATCGGATCAATCGCGATAAGAAACACGATAACGATCAGCGCCAGAAATAAGTACCAGTTTTGACTAATGAATTCGACTTCCATTGAATTATGCGGTTAAAATTTTATCGAGATCATATATTCCTGACGGGGCGGCGCAGCTTAGCGCTTCAGACACACAACGACAAGCGTCATGGCGAATTGCCGGCGTAGTTTTTTACTACTTTGCGGGGCAGAATGTATCGCGCATCAAACCCATCAATTGTAAGATTTTCGCGTCGCTGATTTGATAATAAACTTTGTTAGCCTCCTTGCGCGTGGATAAAATGTCGCGTTCGCGCAATATGGACAGATGTTGTGAAATATTGCTCTGGGTGGTGCCTACCGCCCTGACCAGGTCCTGCACACTGACTTCGCCTTGCGCCGCCAGCACGCACATAAGCTGTAAACGCACGGGGTGACCCATCGCTTTGATAGCATGAGCGGCTTGTTTAATATCGACATCTGTATACGAATAATCCTCCGTGAGTATTTCGCCAGGTTCGAAAGTTAAGTCAAAATCGCTCATATAACGATTTCATCAATCAGCGGTTTTTCGTATATTAATCTTTGATTATACACTAATATTCAAGCTGCCAATGGGAATGTCCCTAGCCGTTACAACTCCGAGCATGAAATCCTATTTTGTCATTTGTGCCTGGTTGGTTTTAAGCCTGGCAGCAGGCACTACGCGGGCACAGGACTACACAAAAAGCACCACTGAGTTAAACGCGCTACGCGATGAAATTAAAAAAATTAAATCGGTACTGGAGAAAGATGTCGGTGCTCGCGACAAGGGGCGTGCAAACCTGCTCGACGTAGAACAGAAGTTAGTGAAACTGGAGCGCGAACAACGTGACACCGGCGATAAAATAAAAAGTACGGAAGCGCAGATTCTAGATCTGGGAAAAAAGCGCTCGGCACTGGAAGAAAAGTCGCGACAACTAACGAACGGCATGGCCGGACTTGCCCGGGCCACCTACATTATGGGACGGCAGGAATACACTAAGCTTCTGTTGCAACAGCAAAAACCGGAGAAGTTGAATCGCTCGCTGGTGTATTACCGCTATCTTGCCGAAAGCCGGTTGCAACGCGTCAACCAGGTTAACGCTAACGCGCTGGAGATTACCCGACTCACGGCATTAACCAAAACACATTCGGATGAGTTACGCCACCTGCAACAACAGCTTTCGGCTGAACAAGCCGAAGCGGAGCAGCTACGGGGAAAACGCGAACATTCGTTAGCTGCCATTCAAGCTCAGATAAACGACCGGTCGAAAGAAATGCAACGGTTGCAAGCGGACGAGAAACGCTTGATTAAACTGCTCGACGCATTGCAAAGGGAGAGCCAGCGACAACGTGAATTGGCACATAAACGGGAATTGGAACGACAACGCAAACAACAGGCGAAGGCGCGCGAGAAAATTCAGCAAAAACAAAAAACGACAGTTGCCAAAGCCAATCCCATACCACTCAAAGGCGGCAAATTTCCGCAAATGAAGGGTCGTTTGCGTCTACCGGTGAATGCACCGATCAGCGCCCAATTTGGTCAAACCAACCAGGAAAGCGGCACAAAATGGGACGGTGTCTGGTTCTCAGCCCCCGAAAATACCGCGGTACAGGCAATTTACAGCGGACAGATCGCTTATGCAGACTGGTTCCGTGGATTTGGTTTATTATTGATCATTGATCATGGCGACGGATACATGAGTTTGTACAGCCACAACAAGGAATTGCACAAGTCTCTGGGCGACAGCGTCAAAACCGGTGAGGTTATTGCCCGCGTCGGCAGCACCGGCGGTCTGCCCAAACCGGGTTTGTATTTTGAGGTGAGAGAAAACGGGCAACCGCGTAATCCCCTGATTTGGTGCAAGGCCTAATTATCGAGACTAATTATCGAGATTTTAATAAACGTTATACAGAATTAATTGTCAGCACATAATATAGAGAGTCAATCTGGAGTTATTCCCATGAAAGGTTTTACACGAACATTCATCATTTTTACCGCCGGTGCTGTATTTGGAATCGGCCTGCTGTTTGACCAGTCCGTGCGGGCGGAACGGCAACCGCTGCCGCTGGACGATCTCAATACCTTCAGTGAAGTGTACGGCAAAATCAAAAGCGACTATGTCGAAAGCATCGGTGATAAAAAACTATTGCGCGATGCCATCAGCGGCATGCTGGCGGGTCTCGATCCGCATTCATCGTATCTCGATCCTGAATCGTTCAAGGAAATCCAGATTGGCACCGAGGGACGTTTTGGTGGACTTGGAATTGAAGTCACGGTTGAAAACGGTTTTGTCAAAGTGGTCACGCCTATCGACGATACACCTGCTGCCCGCGCCGGCATTAAACCGGGCGATATCATTACCAAGCTGGACGACAAACCGGTTAAAGGCATGTCGTTAAACGACGCCGTCAAACTCATGCGTGGTGAACCCGGCAGCGAGATTGTATTAACCATCACGCGTGAGGGCGAAAGCAAGCCGCTTGAGTTCACATTAAAACGCGCGGTTATTCGCATAACAAGCGTGCGCAGCCGCATGCTGGAAGACAAGTACGGTTATGTGCGCGTCACACAGTTCCAATCGGAAACGGCGGATGCTCTGCGTAAGGAACTTAATAAATTAAAAAAAGAAGCAGACGGCCCGCTTGATGGCCTGGTACTCGACCTACGAAACAACCCTGGTGGCGTACTCAACGGTTCCGTCTCCGTGAGTGATACATTTTTACGCAAGGGTACCATCGTCTATACCAAAGGCCGGATCGATGATTCGGAAATTCGTTTTACCGCAACACCTAACGATTACATCGATGGCGCACCCATAGTCGTGTTGGTCAATGGCGGTTCCGCATCGGCATCGGAAATCGTCGCCGGTGCACTGCAAGACCATAAACGCGCCGTCATCATGGGCACTAAGACATTCGGTAAAGGTTCAGTACAAACTATTCTGCCGATGAAAAACGGTGCGGCCTTGAAACTGACCACCGCGCGTTACTTCACCCCGAACGACCGTTCCATCCAGGCAAAAGGCATTGTGCCTGATGTGGTAGTGGAAGAGCTGGAAGTGGCGGAACGAGAGTCCGGGGGCCAGGTACGCGAGTCGGATTTATCCGGTCACCTGACCAATGATGCAGACGGTGGTTCTTCGAACAAGGACAAGGAACGCGATGCCGCTCTAGGCTCTGATTTTCAACTGCGCGAAGCGTTAAATTTGTTAAAAGGCATGAATGTCGTGCGCGCGAATATTGAATGAGCACCTATGTCGTAAGGCAGGAAAACGAAGCACCTCGCACCGAAGAAATCTAACAACTTAAACT
Organism: Arenicellales bacterium; assembly: GCA_965216365.1. Taxonomy (GTDB): domain Bacteria; phylum Pseudomonadota; class Gammaproteobacteria; order Arenicellales; family CBDCFT01; genus CBDCFT01. The sequence continues at coordinate 82,678 of CBDCFT010000015.1, forward strand.
AATAACTATTAATTCTCTACCGCCGCCATTTGCATGTCTCTGGCGCGTTGTTTTTCCTGTCGCATCATCAGCCAGCCGGCGATACATACGCCAATGGCGACCGTTACAATGATTATTGTTGCCAGCGCATTAATATCGGGTCGTAGACCGAGTCTGACCCGCGAATAAATAAGCATCGGTAAAGTATTCGCGCCGGGGCCTGAAACGAAGCTGGCGATAACCAGGTCATCCAACGACAACGTGAATGCGAGTAGCCAGCCTGCGATCATGCCTGGCGCCAGCAATGGTAACGTGATATCGATCAACACCCGTAACGGTTTACTACCAAGATCCATGGCTGCCTCTTCCAAATCGGTCGCCATACCGGCAAGACGAGATTGAATAATGACTGCTACGTAGGCCATTGAAAAAGTGATGTGAGCAATGGTGATGGTGGTAATGCCGCGTTCACCCGGCCAGCCTATGAGTTCGCCGAGGGTAATAAACAACAGCAGTAACGACAAACCTGTAATAACTTCCGGCATTACCAGCGGCGCGGAGATCATGCCGCTGAACAGTGTGCGTCCTTTAAACCGGCCAAAACGTACCAGTGCAATCCCGGCTAACGCACCGAGCAAGGTGGCGAAAGTGGCATTCATTACCGCTATTTTTAAACTTAAGGTCAGGGCGGCCCAAACTTCTTCGCTCTCGAATAGAACCTTGTACCAACGAGTCGAAAAACCACCCCAAACCGGGACCAGCTTGGAATAATTAAACGAATATACGATCAACAACACCATCGGGATATACAAAAAGGCCATGCCGAAGCATAAAACAGAAAACAAAAATGTGGATCGCTTTTTTCCCATTGGCTAAACCTGGGCTTCCTTGGATTGTGCGTATTGATAAATCATCATTGGTATGACCAGGACGAACAGCAATACGATAGCGACCGCCGCGGCAACCGGCCAATCGTGATTAGAGTTGAACTCGCTATACAATACCCGGCCGATCATCAATACGTTGCCGCCACCTAATAAATCAGGAATAACAAACTCTCCGGTAGCCGGTATAAATACCAGTAACGAACCCTGCCAGAATTCCTGGCGCAGTCATGGGTAAAGTCACGGTCAAAAAAGTCGTCATCGGACGTGCACCGAGATCGGCCGCTGCCTCTTCCAGGGCTAAGTCCAGCTTCTCCATATTGGCGTACAGCGGCAATATCATGAATGGCACGTAGGAGTATACGATGCCGACATACACCGCGAATTCCGAATACAGCATTTTAATCGGTTGATCGATTACACCGAGCCAGATCAAGAAACTGTTTATAGTGCCTTGATCGGCCAACAACCCCATCCAGGCATACACACGTAGCAAGAAAGAAGTCCAGAATGGCAGGATGATAAGCAGTAACAGTATGTTCTTTGTGGTCGGCTTTGATCGTACTATTGCATAGGCGATCGGATAACCGATGATCAAGCATAAGATGGTTGAAATCGTCGAGATCTTCAGGGAATTAAGGTAAGTATTAACGTAAAGTTCGTCTTCCCACAGATAGGCGTAATTCTCAAACAGCATCCTGATACTCAGAATCCCGTCTTCGGTCCATTCAAATAGCGGTGAAAATGGCGGGCTGGCGATGAGAGATTCCGCCACACTGATTTTTAAAACAATAACAAACGGAATCAGAAAGAAAAGCAACAGCCAGAAATAAGGAATACCCACTACTATGGTTTTCCACCCGGATTGCACCAGGTGCATGAACTGACTAACTAACGCATGTATTGAAGGTTTATCGCCACGCGTTAACGAATCCTGTGCACGATTGGAAATTGCGTCGGTCATTTGGTCATTACAACCGCGCTGGATGGCTCCCAGGTCAAATGCACTTCGTCCTCCCAATCGACTTCATGTTGCCCGCTTTTTGGGCGAGATTGATTTGGGTGGGTTATTTCAACAATTTTCTCATTCCCCAATTGCACCCGGTAGGTGGAAATATTGCCGAGATAACCGACATCGTGCACGATACCACGCAGTTGATTTGGGCCACTTTCCGCCGGCGGGGATTTGGAAATTTTGATTTTTTCCGGACGCACCGCGACCCACACCTTTGCCCCTTCCTTGATCGACATGCCGTGATCAATATAAAACTGACCTTCATGTTTGTTGCCCTTAACAATCACATGGTCGGCACCGTCCTCAACTACTTGACCTTCGAACATATTCGCGGAGCCGATGAAGTTGGCAATAAAGCGAGTCTCGGGAAACTCATAAATCTCCGTGGGTGTACCGATCTGAACGAATTCACCGGCATCCATCACAGCGATGCGGGTAGAGAGTGTCATCGCTTCTTCCTGATCATGGGTGACCACGATAAATGTCACGCCCAATTGATCCTGAATATTCATCAACTCGTACTGGGTTTGCTCGCGCAGCCTTTTATCCAATGCTCCCAAAGGTTCATCCAGCAACAACAACTTGGGCTGCTTGACCAGAGCGCGGGCCAGAGCTACGCGCTGACGTTGACCGCCGGATAGTTGATGCGGTTTACGCTTGGTGAATGGCGAAAGCTCTACCATGCTGAGCATTTCCCCTACTCGCTGGGAGATTTTCTCCTTTTCAATCCCATCGCGCTTAAGACCATAGGCCACGTTTTGTTCAACGGTCATGTGGGGAAACAACGCATAACTCTGAAACATCATATTGACTGGACGTTCGTAGGGGGGGATCTCCGTCATTTCGACACCGTCGATATAAATTGTCCCCGATGTCGGTGCCTCGAATCCGGCCAGCATGCGCAACAATGTGGATTTACCACAACCCGAGCCGCCTAGCAAAGAGAACAACTCTCCCTTGTAGACTTGCAAATCGACATTATCGACCGCGGTAAATGAACCGAATCTTTTGGTGATGCCTTGTATTTTTATAAATGGTTCGGCATCAGGATCCAGCCATGGCCGATCAACATCGCTTATCTGTTGGTTCATATTCTCACCCCAGGCTTTAGGCGCAGCCAACCAATATCCCACACCATGGAATTGATGTTCGGTGTCAATCGACTTGCGATGACACCGAACCCTCGGATTTTAGTTACCTGACTTGAAGTTGGTCCATGCCCGTGTGCGCACGCGCTCAACCTTCGGTGGGAGAGGGGCTAAGGTATACATTTTCTCTACCAGTTCGGGTGTGGGATACGCAGCGACACTGCTCGTGACAGTGGGGTCAACGAGGTCGAATGCATCTTTATTAGCGGTCGCGTACCAGGTGTAGTTACTGTCCCCAGCAGCCACGTCCGGACGCATCATGTAGTCCAGGAACAGATGCGCGTTCTCGACATTTTGTGCGTCCGCGGGAATGACCCAGCCATCAACCCATATATTAGCTGCACCATCACCGGAAGGTGAAAAGAAATCCAGTACCACACCGGTATTCGCTTCCGCGGCACCAGACATGGCTAACAAACCATCCGGTCCCCAGGTTACGGAAACACAAAATTCTTTTTCCGGCATACGTTGGTAAGCATAGTTATCGAAAGTTTTGATATAGGGACGAACCTTTTTCAGTAATTCTTCGGCTTTTTTGTAATCGTCTTTATTTGTCGAGCTGGGATCGAGTCCCAGATAGGCCAATGCCATGGGTATCACATCTGTCGGAGAATCAAGGAATGACACACCGCACTCGGCCAGTTTTTCCATATGCACTGGATCGAATATCATGTCCATCGAGCCGATGGGGGCATTCGGCGCAACACTTTTAACCAGCTCCGCATTGTAGGTAACACCGTGTGTTCCCCACATGTACGGGATAACGTACTTATTGTCGGGATCCCAGTTCTTTGCCAGTTGTTCCATAACATCGGCACGCATGTGTTTCAAATTCGGTAGTTTTGATTTATCCAGTTCCATCAATATACCGCCGGGTAACAAACGCGCTATCGCACTACTCGAGTGGCTAACGACATCATATCCCGAACCACCGGCTAGTAGTTTCGCATCAGCCGTTTCGACGGAGTCGTAGTTATCGTATGTCACCTTGATATCGAATTCTTTTTCAAAATTCGCGATGGTTTCTTCACCGATATACTCCGCCCAGTTGTAAACATTCAAAACGCCTTCCGCGGAAACGGACACAGCGCCAAGCGTTAAAGCGAGCGCGCTGGCGCTGGCAAGAATGTGTTTATGTAATCTGTATTGTTCTCTCATTTTATATCTCCAACTAGTTCACTATGATTTTATGGACCCCAAGAATTGGCACAATGATCCATTCTTGATGCTGTAAAATAATAACATCAAAACCATTTTATAGGCGTCAATTTTTATTGCCAAACAGCACCAGCAGCTGGACTAGCGTTGCCGTTGGTAAAGAAACGGGGGCAATTGTTGTTTCCTGCTGCTACAATTCTTGGCTGCTAGCGTTGTATTAACACTGCTTCAACCTGCCCGGTTTCGTTTCCTACATTGATGTTTCGGCGATAAACGCCGATATCACTGGCTGTAACTATTAAGTCATGGGGGCCTACACCCAAACCGTCGATTACAAATTCACCACGGGAATCTGCCATTGTACGCCGATTACTTATACTGCGAATCACACCTGATCGGTAAACCCAGCTAAGTAAAACACTCGCCCCCGCTACCGGTTCGCCATGATTATCATAGACATTTCCCATTATGCTATAAGGTCCAACATCAACCACCAGGATAAATTCTGACGCTGATTCCACTGCGAAAAACAGCCCGGTTATTTTTAGCTGTTTGGTGAACCCCGTGAATATCTCAAGTTCACCTTGAGGAACTTGATCCACCTCAAATTGACCGATTTCGTTACTGGCTACTTTTTTAGACCATCCAGTTTTGGATAGACTGCGTACCGAGATTTCAAACTGGGGAACTGGATTTCCACGTACATCAACAATACGGCCGACCAACAGTCCGGCGGGTAAACTTTGTAAAACAACATCAGTATAAGTTTGACTCGAGTCTATCTCGATGTCAGCGTTATATCGTTGATACATTCCCCGCGGCGAGACAGAAATACGATAGTCTTTGGCGGGGGAAATATCGTCTATCGAGAACTCGCCGTTGTGTTGGCTAGTGGTAGTGTGTTGTTTGTTTAGGGAGGCGGAGTACAGTTGTAGCTCTTCACCAGAGATAATTTCACCTGTCTCCGTTTGCAGTGTTCCCCACAAAATAGCTTGATCAAAATTGGGGGACGGAGAACTCGATTCGATAACGACAGACTTTGCGATCAGATCGGTCTGTTTGGTGGATGCAGTCGTTTTGTTTTCAACCGCCGACTCGACATCGGATTCGCTGAAGGTTTCCGTAGGTTCTGTCGAAAAACTCTCAGAATCAGGAGGTCCAAGTTCGTAATCAATATGCAAGTAAGCTGTATAGATCCCCGTAAAAACTACGAGAACTACGCCAATCCATATTATTTTCTTCCCCGTCACGGCGATATGATGCTTATCAAACTCCAATATAGTATTCGCCTACATAAAAACCGTCTCTGAATATCAACTGCGTGGTTTGAAGTCACGTACAGACGACGCCGCGTTGCGTAAATCCGCATCTATTTGCAGATTTTGGTTACGATTTCGTAACGTCCCCATCGACGGTTCGTGTTCAAGTCCCATCACAGGTATCAGGTCAATCAAGTCCTGATGCACGTCACTCATGCCCTGCTCGATCGACGACAGATTGTTGCGCGGAAGAACGCTGGAATTGAGATTTTCCTGTATCCACTGGACGAAATTCGCGTCTTCACGAGTAACCTGATCATTGATACGCATATTCAAATAACGTGCGGCCTGCACTTCGCGGCGATCATCCGGTAGTGCGTAAACGCCATAAACATACAACGTCTTATTAAAATCGACCGGAATGGTTTGAAAGAAATCCATACAGTCCGGATAAAATCCAAACGAATGGTTGGGGAACATGCCCACATAAAACCAGGTGCGTTGTAAGTGTTCCGGTAAGTGCGAGAATCGGGGAAGAATTGATTTGTAACGTGCGACACCCCAATGTCGGGAATGTTCATCGTTAATACGACCGTAAGTCACGTAAACATTCTCACCCAGATCGTGATCTTCATAATCGGCTCCATACAACGAATGCAACGCGGGATGCCCAGGCGGTACGTGATAACCTTCGTTATCAACGTCATGGATTAACTTCCAATTCACCGTTTGCAAATCGCGCTTTATGGGATGCAATGGCTGCAATTCCTGTAAGCGATAGTGTTCAAGTTCAAACAACGCCGGTTGTAATTGCTCAGCAACACTTCGGCCACCACTTTCAAATCGGATAAAAAGTAAACCCTTCCATTCCTCAAGTTCGATTACAACTAGTCCGTGTTCCTGCCTGTTCAGGTTATCGAATGACTCTGGTTTTGGAATATTTTTAATCGAACCGTCGAAGTTATAAGTCCAGCCGTGAAACGGACATACGATAGCGTTCCTGCAGTTTCCGCGCTCATTCTTTACCACGCGACTACCACGGTGACGGCAGACATTATGAAACGCGCGTATGGATTTGTCGGCACCGCGAATCACCATAACGTGTTCACCTAGCGCCTTGAATGTTAAATAGTCGCCTTTATTGGGTATGTCATTTACATGACCGACGAAATACCAGTTGTGCCTAAAAATCGTTTCGATTTCAAGTTCCAGTAATTCGCGGTTTTGATATGTCCAGGGCGCTAACGTTCTGTACGTCATTGGTTTTCGTGTGGTCACACTTATCTCGTCAGGTATTTTCATTATACCGTTGACTAAATTCTTGTGAACGAGATCGGCTGATTAGGTTACCCGACTAGCCGGGTTTTTTCGCATGATAGACAAATCGACTTAAGCGTTTTTCACGGGCGAGTTTCGCGACCAGATGCAAATACGCCTGACGTTGAGTGAACGGCTCGACGCCTTCCAGTTTAGACAACGTTGACGCCAGCTTTGCACGCGCCTGATAGCGATTATTTGCCACCTGTTGGCAATTTTCGGTGACATCCTGCGTTCGCAAAACCTCAAAACCGTGTTCATTTAGTAGCTGTTCATTTACACCAGGGGCAATGTATTGCGAAAATCCGTTCGCGCTGCGCAATGCAAATTCGTCGTTGTTGATGACACCGGTCATGACGCCACCATCTGTATACAAAAGACATCCATCCGATTTCAGTACACGGTATATTTCGGACAAAAGTTGATCACGACGCGGGATGTGAAAAAATGCGTCAAAGCTGACGACGGCGTTGAATTCATTTTTCTTAAATGTAAATGGCTTTGTAGCATCGTATTGAACAAATGAGGCTTTGTCTGACAAGTTGTTGTCGAGCGCTAATTGATTAGCCGACGCAACGCCGTCGTGACTTAGATCAATGCCGACGATTTCACAACCGGCTTGCTGCGCAATAAATACTGCCGGGCCGCCACCCCCGCTACCGATGTCAAGCACGCGTAATCCGGCAGACAAATCCAGCCAGGATACAAATTGTTCTAACTCATCGCGGGTCAGCCAACTGTGCTGGCCGATGTCATCGTCGCCAAAAGCTGCTTTTCTTTCGGCCTGGGTAGCTTCGGTTAACAGGTGTTGATAGGCAGCGTCGTACTCATTAGCCATGTGTTAAGTATCGACGCGGTTTGCGCGTTCGTAAACGGCGTTTAACAAGACATTGACGCTGGGCAAAGTATATTCAAGTTCAATGTGTTCCGCTTCGTTATGGGTAATGCCATCTTTACAGGGCGAAAAAATCAATGCCGTCGGTGCGATTTGTGAAATGTAATAAGCGTCGTGACCGGCGAGACTCATCATTTCTTTATACGGAATGTCCAGATTACCCGCTGCCGTTCGCATGGTGTCAAGCAGATCTGAATCGAACACTTCGTCACCAAATTCCCAGTTTTGCACGATTTCCATTTCCACATTCGCACGTTTACAGCACTCGGGTATCGCTTGTTTTAGTTCTTCCAGCATTTTCTTCGCCGCTTTTGGATCGGGGTGACGAAAGTCCACGGTGATCTGTACCCAATCCGGCAAAATACCGGCCTTGTTCGGCCACACCTGCATGCGAGGAACTGTGGAGCGGCCTTCAGGATGATAACGCCAACCGATGTCATTCACTTCTACCGCCAGCATGGATGCGCCGATCAACGCATTCTTGCGTTTGTCCATAGGTGTCGGGCCGGAATGTGCGCATTCACCGTGCACATCGATATTCATGCCGTAGGTTTTGAAACCGGCGGTTACAAAACCCACATCGATACCTTCCGCTTCCAGCAGCGGACCCTGCTCAATATGCAACTCATAGTAAGAATCCAGCGCACGGCCACCCACAGGTGTATCGCCGTCGTAACCGATACGTTTCAGTTCATCACCGAAGCGAACACCGTCGTCATCTTTTTGATCGAGCACCCAATCGATATCGTAAACACCGCTGAAAGCGCCCGACGCAATCATCGAGGGGTTAAATCGTGCGCCCTCCTCGTTGGTCCAACATACAACTTCAATTGGCCGTTCGGTTTCCTTTTTATTGTCGTTAAGGGTGCGGACAACTTCCAAGCCCGCTAACACACCCAGTATGCCGTCGTATTTTCCACCCGCTACCTGGGTGTCGAGATGGCTGCCAATAACCACCGGTGCCAACGAATTGTCCTTCCCTTCGCGACGCGCGAAAATGTTGCCGACCTTATCAACGGTAACGGTACATCCGGCGTCTTTACACCACTGCACGAATACATCGCGCATCTCCTTATCGGCATCGGTCAACGCGAGGCGGCATAGACCTGTCGTCCTGCCCGGCCCGATTTCACCCGAACGCTCAATGGTCGACCACAGGCGGTCGCCGTTGGCGAAAAGTTGTTCGATTATTTCTGACAATTGATTGTAGGAACGAGCTTACTCGCGAATAATTCCTAAACAGGATCGCGTCGCAACGGTTGTGCCATGCAATGCACGCCGCCACCGGCGCGTGTAAATTGCGTCATATCAGGATCATAGACTTCAAAACCACGCGCACGCAGTTGCGCATTCAGATCTTTGCTTTCCGCAGTAGACAATACGCGGTCATTGCCCAAGGACATGACGTTGCACCCTAGATTCATGGTGTCGCGGAAACTGACCGGGATGATGTCGATATTTTTTGATTTCAACCAGGATACGATTTTAGGCTCGGTTGTATCCAGGCACACTGCTACCAGTTTTTCAGCCAGCATGCACACCATTAAATCGATGTGTACATAGAACGAATCCATCGGTGCATACATGATCTCCCAGCCTTCTTTTTCAAACCACGCGCCGATTTGTTTGGCTGACTGTTCTTCACAACGAAATCCGGTGTAGCCAATCAACACGCAACCCGGTTCGATAATATCGAAATCACCGCCTTCAAAATTGCCTGCGCTGACCATATCGTAAATCGGGATGGCGTTGGCTAAATAAAATCGCAGACAACTGGCGTACTCGCCACGACGGCGCGGGTTGGCGAGCTGACAAATCACCGCACCGTAAGGCGTCATGAAACTGGAATCGCGTGCGTACACCTGATAAGGCGTGTGTTCGTTTGCCGGCAGGAAATGCACCTTAACGCCCGCCGATTCGTACGCACTCACCATCTCGGCGTGTTGACGCATGGCCAGGTCTTTGTCGAACTGATAACCCTGGCGCAAACTTTCGCGCACAATGGAGCTGTACACGGCGTTGTCTTCCATCCAATGAAAAGTCTGCGCCGGACCGAGCAACACGTCGTGCAACACACCGTACTCAGAATTCATATTCCAATCGCGCGATTCCTGCGTGCCACCGTCGGGATTGCGTGCTTTTAGAGTGTCTTTTGATATTGTCATTGTTTAATCCTATTACCAGGTCTATAACCGACAGTCTAATACAAAAAGTAATTATCTACCGTCTTTGAATTTATACCACGCATAAGCCCCTCGCAGCGCCCAGGGACGAATTGCACCAAAAGGAAATTTAGGTGCGAGACCGCGGAGCGGTTTTGGCAAATCGTCGATCTCTTCTTTTCCGGCAATCGCGTTGGCGAGTTTCATCCCACACCACGGTGCGGTGTTCACGCCATTTGCGTGATAACCGAATCCGTACCAGACGCTGGGGTCGTCGTTTAACTGTCCGACCGACGGTGTCAACTTGCGCGTGACGCATACCAGGCCTCGCCAAAAGTAATCGATGTCGACGCCTTTCCACTCGGGAAACACCTCGCCTAAGCGCTTAATCATCCATTGTTTCATTTTCTCGCCATCACGCGCCGTGCCGGTGGTATCGCCGCGCGCGCCAAACAAGAAACGTTTGTCCGGCAACATGCGGTAGTAAAACAATAAAGTACGCGTGTTGCAGATAGGATTATTCGTATTCCAACTGTGCGCCTGTAATTCTTTATCGGTTAAAGGACGCGTGACTATGATGTTGGAAATGGCTGGCAGCATCATGTTGTCGAACTGCGCATGCAATCCTTCACGAGTGAAACCGTTACTCGCAACCAGCACCTGCCTGGCACGCAGTGTTCCATTTCTGGTCACCAGTTCATGCCAGCCGTCTTTTTTATGCCATGCGCTGACAAAGCTATGTGGGCATAACTTGGCGCCATGTCCTGCGGCGGCTTCACCCAAACCCTGCGCGAACTTGAGCGGGTGCAACGCGAATCCGACCTGCATGTGCAAAGCGCCAAACTGCTCAGTCGAATCATGTCCTATCTCGGCAAATTCCTGTTTGGAATAAAGCGTGGTTTGTATGCCGAATAGTTTTTGTAATTGTTCCGCTTCGTACTTTAATTCGTCGAACCGATTGGGCGCATGGGCTACATTTATGTTTCCGTCACCCACAATGTCGCAATCGATATTTTCATCAATGCTTAGCCTTCGGGTGAGTTCCGCGCCTTCGATCTGGGTTGCATAAAATCGTTTGGTTTCCTGCAGGCCAAACCTGGCGATCATTTGGTCAATCGACATTTTGGTCGCAGGGATACAACAAAAGCCGCCGTTGCGCCCGGACGCACCCCAGCCGATGTGTCCTGCTTCCACAACACGCACATCAATGGAGTGGTCGCGTGCCAGATGCAACGCCGCCGACAAGCCCGTGTAACCGCCGCCTATGATGGCAATATCGCAGGATTCATCGGTTTGTAACGGCGAGTAATTTTGCGTGGATGGGTTCGCCGTCGCTTGCCAATAACTCGGCACGGGACAGGTATCGTCGTACATCGATGTGTCGTACAGTGTTCTTAGTTTTTTCATCGATTTAACTAATATGGGTCCACTTTAAACCTGCATCTAATTATCCTGCGTCATGCCGCACTTGATGCGGCATCCAGTTAAAAAAATATGCGCGAAGAGCGCATCGATTTATTTTATCTACTTTAAGTCTGTGTTGTTTCACCGGACTCCCGCTATTGCAGGGGTAATGAATGACAAAGGAAGCTACGATTAAAGTGTCATTTCGAGCAGCGCGAGAAATCTCAAAAGAAATAAATCGATTAAGTCAGTTGATTACAAGATTTCTCCCTACGGTCGAAATGACAGAATTAAACCAATAAAAGCTTTCTTAAGTTTCCTAACCGCCTTTGGTAATTTTTAACCGCACTGCTTTGATACCTTGATCGGCCAATCGCTGATCTGTCGCCGCGAGTTTTTTGACATTCACGAACGGCCCGAGGCGTACGCGAAAATATTCACCCTGACCTTCGATGGCAACTTTTTGCACATGAGCCTGCAAGCCACTTAATGCCAATTGTGCTTTCATGCCGTCCGCATCTTTGAAGTTGGCAAAAGACCCTGCTTGCAAGACATAAAACGAGCCTGGTTCCGGCGCTTCGACCTTTGCTGCAGTTGCTTTTTCCGGGTCGGCTTTTTTCGTCGCGGTTGCCTCCGTTTGTTTCTTTTCTTCTACTTTGGCTATCGGTTTGGGTTCTTCCAGTTTGTCCAACTGCACGTCGTCCGGGATAATGCTCTCGATAGTCGGCAACACGTTGTAATAATCAAACGTGGTTTTTTCTTCCGGTGTCGGCGCCGCAGTTTCGGGTTCTTTAGTCTCAGCATCCGATCGCGACAATTCCATCATGTGTTTCAGCCCGCCACCGAGTTCCGTTGGCGGTTGTTCACGAAAACCGAAGTACAAAGCCGATAACACCGCGCCGATAAAAATACCGATGAGTAACATACCCAAACCGGACGATCCCGATGCTTTATTAATCGATGTCGTACGTTGTTTACTTGACCGGGTTCGATTTGGGCGGGCTTGAGTCATTGTTTAAAAATGAATTTAAGTTTGAATCTGTCGCGAAACGTTTCGAAAAGAGAGCGCGTTACATTGAAGTCGGTGCGGACACACCGAGTAAATCTAAACCATTTGCGATAACCTGCCGCGCGGCATCGATCAGGCCCAGACGCGCGGCACGCAAGGGTGCGTCGGATGCGATAAACGGATGGGCGTTGTAATAAGTATGAAAACTGTTCGCCAATTCACGCAGATAATAGGCAATCTGATGCGGCTCGTAAGACATGGCAGCAGCTTCAACCACTTCGGGAAAACGCGACAAATCGTTCAATAAATCGAATTCATGATCTTCAATGAGCAGATTATAGTCGACGCCACTTTCCCAATCCTGATCCAATCCTTTTTCTTTTAACTGATTGAATACACTGCAAACACGCGCGTGGGCGTATTGCACGTAGTACACCGGATTCTCGCTGGATTGCGACTTCGCCAGGTCCATGTCGAAATCCATGTGTTGTTCGGACTTGCGTTGCACATAGAAAAAGCGCGCGGCGTCGTTGCCCACTTCTTCGCGCAGTTCGCGCAGCGTAACGAATTCGCCTGAGCGCGTGGACATGGATACTTTTTTACCGCCGCGATACAACACCGCGAATTGCACCAGCAACACGGTCAGATCTTTTTCGTCAAAACCCAGCGCTTTATAAGCTGCATTTAAACGTGGCACCATGCCGTGATGATCTGCGCCCCAGACGTAAATCAAGTGCGCAAATCCACGCTCCATTTTATTTAATAAATAACCAATATCGGCGGCGAAATAAGTATGCGTGCCGTTGGAACGGCGCACCACCCGATCTTTTTCATCGCCGAATTCGCTGGAACGAAACCACACTGCACCGTCTTTGTCATACAGGTGACCTGCTTCCTGCACCACGCTCAAGGCACGCTCGATAGTGCCGTCATCAACCAGGCTTTGTTCGGAAAACCATCGGTCAAACTCAATACGAAAATCGGTCAAATCTTTTCGTATCACTTCGACCATGGTGTCCTTGGCGACGGTAAAAATCGTTTGATATCCCTCGCCCAGTAACTCCCGCGCGCTTTCGATCACGCTATCGATACTCTTGTCGGCATCGTCCGGCAGATCGACAAACAGATTTTCCACGGGACGCGCATAAACCCCGCCGTGTTCGCGATGAATATCCGCCGCGATATCAAAAATATAATCGCCCTGGTAAGCGTTGGCGGGAAAATCGATGCTCTCGCCACACAACTCCAGGTAACGCAACCAAACGCTTAAAGCCAGAATGTCCATTTGCCGGCCGGCGTCGTTAAAATAATATTCTCGGTACACTTCGTAGCCAGCGGCTTGAAGAATACGTGCCAGAGTATCGCCATAAGCCGCTCCGCGCCCATGACCGACATGCAAGGGTCCGTTGGGATTGGCCGAGACAAACTCCACCATGACTTTTTGTCCGCCGCCTACTGTCGATTTGCCATACTCATTAGCGGATTTTCGAATCGTGTCGATTACGCCATTTAAGGCATCGCGCGTGACGAAGAAATTGATAAACCCCGGCCCGGCAATTTCGACACGCTCGATCAAGTCGCTTTGCGGCAAACTCGCTATGATTGACTCAGCCAATGCACGTGGATTGGTTTTGGCGATTTTTGCGAGGCTAAGGGCGACGCTACAGGCGAAATCGCCGTGTTGCTTCTGCCGTGTGCGTTCGACATGCACGGCGTGACCGTCGGGCAATGCAAGATCGCCTTCGGCCTGCATTGCGCGCAAAGCCTGCTCAATCAGTTCACGGATTTGGTGTTTCAACGGACAATAAATTTGAAGCGAATTCGAGAGCCGCCGATTCTAACCGGCACGGTCAAATTGTTGAAGCAAAAGCAGGAATTGATTAGACAACGCCCGTTTTTGGCATCAAAAACTTTCCCAGCATCCAGATCAGAATCTTGGTCAACAAAACGGCAATGGCGAACGCATACAAGCCGTAGTGAATTTCGATACTGGCCAATGCACCGAGCTTGACGCTGGCAACCAGCACCGCCACGACGAATACATCGAGCATGGACCACTTACCCACCGCACCCAGCCACTTTATCCAGCGTAACGACCGCAATGGCTGATCCGGCCCCATATTGGCGCAAAACCAAATAATAAAAATTTTGATAAGTGGAAACAGCACGCTAAATACGAACAACAATAAACTAAGCGGAATATGACCTTGCTGCCATAACGTCGCCAGGCCTGACCAAATAGAAAAAGTATTGGTTACAAACACCAGTTTCTTCAACGTCAACAAGGGAGTAACAAGACCGACAATCAATGCGACCAGCGTAATACCGGCCAGAATATTGATTAGAAGTTTTTTGTCTTCCGGGATGGCTCCCATTCCTCATTCCTGAAACTTCGCCCTGCGTCGTTACACTTTAGCAGGCTTTTCTACACGAATCGCCTATTGCAAAGGCACGGTGTCACGGCGACAAACCGCCGATCTCATCAATAAGCCAATTCCTGAACATTTCAATATTGGGTTCATCGGTTCTATGTTTAGGACATACGAAGTAATAACCGCCGTCAACAGAAGTGAATTCGGAAAACGGTCGTATCAATCGACGGGTTTTTAGTTCATTGTCAATCAATCTGGGATCAGTGATCGCGACACCTAAACCTTCGATTGCGGCTTGTAATGCATAGTTTCGTGTTTCATATACGTTACCGGAAGTCGGCGTTGAATCGATAGTATTTGACCCTTGTGTCGACAGCCAAATACGCCAGTCATCCGGTCGCAAACGGGCATGGAGTAGTGCGTGGTTGGACAAATCACCAAGGGTATTTAGTGGCGTCTTTCCTTCAGTAAGTAACGGACTGCACACGGGTGTCAGCTCTTCGCTGAAAAGAAATGCCGCATCGGTGTTAGCCCACTCACCCTTGCCAAAACGAATCGCACAATCCACATGGTCACGTGAAAAATCGACCAGATCCACAGTAGTTGTAATACGCACATCAATCGCCGGTGTAAGTTGGCGGAGACGGAAGATGAGGAATAAACCAACGCAAGGCAAACGTCGAGAGCATACTGACGGTCAATACTTGTTGGCGTTGGGTCGATTCAAATGCTGACAATACCTGGTTCAGGCTGGTAAAGACATTGGTAAGCCCTGACAGCAAGGTTTGTCCCGTACTCGTCAACACTAAACGACGCCCATCACGCGCAAACAATGTGCTGTCATAAAACTCCTCAAGATGTCGTATCTGGTGACTGATTGCCGAAGGCGACACGGATAGCTCCTGTGCCGCATCGCCAATGCTCAGGTGCCTACCGGCAGCCTCGAACGCGCGCAATGCCTTTAGTGAAGGATGTCGAGGCAGATTCGCATCTATCATGAGAAATTCTCAACTATAGATTGATGAAAACGCGATTTTCTCCCTATTTACTGCCAATTACTATACCAGATAACTGAGACTATCTCATATATGGAGTGTCCTGATTATGGTTTATGAATTTAACGGTGAGAAATACCGCAAGGCGTCAACACACCAGAAAGAACTGGGAATTAAGTTAATCGCTGAATTTAATCTCAGGGGAAACGAGCACATACTCGATCTGGGATCAGGTGACGGGGAGTTAAGCGCACGGCTTGCTGATTTAGTCCCTGAAGGCCGGGTGGTGGGTATCGATGCGTCTCGAAACATGATCGGAACAGCACGTAAGTTAGAACGTGACAATCTGAAATTTAAACATCAGAATATCGAGTGCCTCGATCTTCCCAATAAGAAATTCGACCTCATATTTTCCAACGCGGCGCTGCATTGGATTCCTGATCATACTAAGGTGTTCGTAAAAGTACTCGCGCTGCTTAAGTCGGGAGGAATATTTCGATTCGATCTTGCCGCGGACGGTAATTGTGTCTCGTTTTTCAAAGTGGTGCGCGCCATGATGGCAAATGAAACCTACAGTCGTTATTTTGATTCATTCAAATGGCCGTATTTCATGCCGTCGCCTGCCGAATATGAACTATTTGTAAAGCAATACCCCTTTAAGGAAGTCCGAGTCTGGGGCGAAAACGCTGATCGTTTCTTTCCCGATGCCGGTAGTGTTGCGCGCTGGATCGATCAGCCAAGCATTGTACCGTTTTTAGCATGTGTTCCGCCCCACCATAAACAAACCTTCCGTGATGACGTTGTCAATGAAGTACTACTTCTTACCAAGCAAGCAGACAGTACTTATTTCGAAACATTTCGTCGAGTAAATGTGTTCGCCAGAATTTGATGAAACGAAATACAAATTAGTACATCTCCGTCGGATCCACGTCTACTGACCAACGCACTCTGCGCGCGACTTGCTCGATTTCGATACGTGCTATCCAATCGTTTAGTAGTGCGTGCAGGGGTTGGCGGCGCGGTGCGCGGATTAGCAGTTGGGCGCGATAGCGCCCGGCCTTGCGTTCCATGGGTGACGGCACCGGATCCATGATTTGTACATGCTTAATGTTTTGTGTTTGTATAATATCGTGCGCGAAACTCCGTGCCTGTTTCAAGAATGACAAAGGTGGGCCGGACTGGGGCGACTCTGCACGCAGCAATACAAAATACGAATACGGCGGGTATCCGGCGAGCTTGCGTTCGGATAACGCCAACGAAGCAAAACCCTCGTAGTCATGGTTGCGAATGTGAGCAAAGTAGGGGTTGGCGGAATAATAGGTCTGAATCAACACCTCGCCGGGTTTGCTGGCACGTCCGGCCCGGCCCGACACCTGGGTGACCTGTTGGAATAAATTTTCCGCGGCGCGAAAATCGACATTAAATAAATTCTGGTCAACATTAAGCACGCACACCAGGGTAACATTGGGAAAGTCATGACCCTTGGACAAAATCTGCGTGCCCACCAGAATATCGGCGTCGCCATCACGCGCTTGTTGCAGGTGCCGTTCCAGCTCGCCCTTGCGGGCAACGGTATCGCTGTCGATACGCAGCAGTTTCGCCTCGGGAAATTGCAGTTGTAAATTTTCCTCGATGCGCTGTGTGCCTTCACCTGCTTGATACAATTTTTCGTTAGCGCATTCTGGGCATGCCTTGGGCGTCGGTTTGTCCGCCCCGCAATAATGGCACCGCAGGCGCTCGCTGCGACGGTGAAAAGTCAGACCCGCATCGCAACGCGCACAAGTGCTGCGCCAGCCGCATTTGAAGCACACCAGTAACGGCGCGTAACCACGGCGATTGAGAAAAATCAGACTTTGTTCACCATTGTCCAGGCGTTGCCTAATTGCATCAATCACAGCGCGTGTGAGTCCTTCCCTGGCCGGCATCGTATCCATGGGCAATAGTTTTATCGTCGGTAACTCAGCGCCCGCCGTACGCGAAGGTAAACTCAATCGCTGGTAACGTCCACAACGTGCATTTTCTTCCGTTTCCAGCGATGGTGTGGCGGAACCCAGCACAATGGGAATATTCAATTGGCTGGCGCGTTTGATCGCCACATCGCGCGCATGGTAACGCACGCCGTCTTGCTGCTTATAAGAAGCGTCGTGTTCTTCATCGACAATGACGATGCCAAGGTTTTTAAACGGTGTCAGTACCGCGGAACGTGTACCGAGAATGACGCCTACCAGACCCTGTCTGGCTTGCCACCAGGCGCGATGGCGTTCACCCTGCGCCAAAGCGGAATGAATCAAAGCTACGGCATCACCAAGGCGTGCGCGAAACCGCTGGACCAATTGCGGGGTTAACGCGATTTCCGGCACCAGAACCAGGGCTTGTTGACCGGTTTCAATTAGTTGCTCGACAACGTGTAAATAAACCTCGGTCTTACCGCTGCCGGTAACGCCGTACAACAAGAATGTTTGAAACGTGTCGAGGTGTTGAAGGATCTGCTCAACGGCATATTGTTGCTCGCCGGTGAGTTGCGGCGCCTTGTCACGCTGAATGTCATTTACCGGCGCGATCTCCTGTTCGACTACCTCCACCCAGCCACGCTTTTGCAAGGCGCGGATTGCGGGCCGCCAGCCTGCTGTCGATTCCTGCAGGGTTTGCGCGCTGTAACCCAGTGGGCTTGCAGTCGATAACACAGCGCACAATCGCTGTTGTAACGGCGCCCGTTTCAGTTCACCGACTTTTGCCCGTCGCCCCTGATCGCTCAGGCGATACATTTTTTCCTTCACCGGGGATGCGGACTTGCCCTGACGTATCACCGAGGGTTGAGCAAGTTTGATGACCTCGCCAATGGGTTGATGATAGTAATCGGCAACCCAACGCAATAAGGTGAGATCGGTTACGCTCACCACCGGCGTGTCATCAATTACCTCACCGACTGACTTTAGTTTATTGTCAGGTAACTTGCTGTTTGCAACATGTCCGAGAACAACCCCGATCAATCGACGCCGTCCGAACGGCACTTTGACCCGGCAACCCGCCGTTGGAACCGGCAACGAATCAGGCAGGCGATAATCGAACGTTTTGCGTAACGGCACCGGTAGCGCAACTTGTACGATGTGCTGACTCACGTTAGATGGGGTTTGCACCGTTGCAGTTCATATACTTTACAGGCACACTTTGTAATGGTTTGCAAAGAAACTTGCTTAAGTGTTTGATGGATTTAAGTTTCAATGTTACCCACAGAAATTGTGGAAAACTTTGTGGAAAAACCGCCTGCTGCATAGCCCGGAGCGGCCTGATGTATCATTTCGGTGTGTTTGATTAAATTTTAGTCAATTATTAAAACGTATTAAAAACAAAGTGTTATCACGTTTGAATCCGTTGTCGTTGGCGATAGACCAACACTATATTATCTTTTCCTGATTCAGCGGCCGTATTGTGTATAAGTCGGTCGTTTAAGCGCAATTCAATTTCCGGACACATTGTTAAATTTCAGTAAGTTAAGTCATTCAATTGAATCGTGACTACAACACTGGAGCTTAAAATCAAGTCATGACCCAAACCCGGCAAGCAAATTAACACGCGTGGATTGGGAAGCCGTATGCAATCACATAACGCGTGTTACCGACACCAGCATCACCTTTGTTAAAGCGGTGGGGGCCGTGGGCGGTGACATTAATCAAGCCTGCATTGTACACACCAGCGCTAAATCCTACTTTGTAAAATCCAACCGGCCGGAATTGCTGGACATGTTTGACGCGGAAGCGGACGGGCTGCGGGAACTCGCCCAGGCCGCAGCCGTTCGCGTCCCGTTGCCGGTGTGTACCGGTTGCACTCCGGATCGGGCTTACATCGTTATGCAACACATTCCCCTGCATGGGCTTGATGCGAACAGCTCTGCGCGATTGGGTGAACAACTTGCCATACAGCATCGCGTAACATCCGATCACTTCGGCTGGCGCCGCGACAATACCATTGGCGCCAACCGACAGATTAATACATTAAACAAGGATTGGATCAGCTTTTTCAAAACCAACCGCTTAGGCTTCCAACTCGACCTGGCTAAAACCAATGGTGGCCCGGCAAAATTAATTGACAAGGGTGCACAATTACTGGATTCGATAGAGCATTTTTTTACGGATTATCAACCTGTCCCATCCTTGTTACACGGCGATCTGTGGCGTGGCAACGCCGCGGCGGACAACGATGGCACGCCGGTTATATTCGATCCCGCGATGCATTACGGCGACCGTGAAGCGGATCTGGCCATGACGGAACTGTTTGGCGGCTTTCCCGGTTCGTTTTACTCGGCCTATCAAAACGCCTGGCCGCTGGATGCCGGCTACACTTCGCGCAAACAATTGTATAACCTGTATCACATTCTCAATCACTTTAATCTTTTTGGCACAAGCTATGCCGTCCAGGCCAGCAACATGATCGACCATCTACTGAGCGAAATTCGATAATGCCGCGACTACGTTGTTTTGCATTGATACTGCTTTGGCTTTTGGCCGTACCGGTTTATGCGTTTGATCACGTGGTTCTTATTTCCGTCGATGGACTGCGCGGGGACGCTATCAATGGACAAGCCGCACCCAATATTGATCGTTTACTCAAACGCGCGATTTACACACTCGACGCCAGAGCAGTAACACCCACCCACACCATGCCCAACCACACGTCGATGCTGACCGGTCTTAGCCCGGAACAACACGGCATCACCTGGAACCATCAACGGCTGGATAGTTACGATGGGCAAACTGTGTTCACGATTCTTAAAAACAAAGGTACAAGCACTGCGGCATATGTGGCCAAGTCGAAACTGGCGTTTCTATTGCGTGACACGAGTTTCGTCCACATAGAACCAAAACCGGATGGGGATCTATTGTTCACTGGTGAATCGTCCAAAAACATCACGCAGTTGTTTGCCAAGCGATGGGAAACCACACCGACCGCGTTTACCCTTGTCCATCTGCGCGAACCCGACAGCGCCGGTCACGCATACGAATGGATGAGCGATGAATATTTTGCCGCCGTATCGCATGCCGATAAAGCCGTTGGCGAAATTATCGCCGCAATTGAAACGAGTCCACAGGCCAACCAAACTGCGCTGATTATTACCGCGGATCATGGTGGCAGTGGTGATCACCATGGCGCTGACCTGCCGGAAAACCGGAAAATTCCCTGGATCGTGCTGCTACCCGGCTCACAGCAATCCACCGTCATACAATCTTCGGTAAAAACCTACGACACCATGCCTACCATCCTGACCTTGTTAGAAATCGGTTCCGACGGACCAATAAACGAGCGCGTACCGCAAGAAGTGTTAGAGGCAATTAACTAATCGCTGCGAGGGCGCCGCTCCCATAAAATCTTGTCATATGTCCACGCATGTTAATGCGTGGACATATCTTATCAAGCCTGTTCCCGGTATACGTTGCGCTTCATCCAGGCCACTAGCCTGGATATTTCACGAATAAGAAAGGCGAAGCCTATAAATCCTTTATAATTCAATTTGCTAGAAAAGAAATAAAGGAGGCTTCGCCGTGACCCAATGTACCCAAACGACGTTTGAATTTCCAGTGTGTAAAAGGCGCTGTGTGGAGGCGGATTTTGAGGGAGGGGCCATCAGCAGCGATGGTGGGGTGTTGTTGTTGCGTCAAGTGGATCGGGTGTTGGGGTTAAGCGAAGCGGTGAGTAAAGTACTGAGCGATCCGCGCCGTCAGGCCAGTTGTGGGCACGATGCGGTGAGTTTATTGCGCCAGCGGGTATATGGGTTGGCGCTGGGGTATGAGGATTTGAACGATCATGACACGTTGCGCAAGGATTTAGCGATGCAGACGGGAGTGGATCGGGATACGGAACTAGCGAGTCCTTCGACGTTATGCCGTTTTGAGAACCGGTCGGAACGTGACAGTGCCTGGTGCATCCACGAAGTGTTGGTGGAGCAGTTTATCGAATCGTTCAAACGCGCGCCGAAGCGTTTAGTGCTGGACTGTGATGCGACCGACGATGCGGTGTATGGGAGCCAGGAGGGTCGATTTTTTCACGGGTATTACGACCACTACTGTTTCCTGCCGTTGTATGTTTTTTGCCGAGATCAATTGTTAGTCAGTTATCTGCGTCCGAGCAAGATCGATGGGGCGAAGCACGCGTGGGCGATTTTGGCGTTGTTAGTCAAACGCCTGCGCCAGGTGTGGCCCAAGGTGAAGATTGTCTTTCGGGCCGATTCGGGGTTTTGTCGCTGGCGGATGCTATCGTGGTGTGAGCGTCATGGCGTGGGCTACATCGTGGGCGTGGCGAAAAACAAGCGTTTGAACGCCCTGACGGCAGATTTGCAGAGTGAGGCCGCCGAGTGCTTTGCCGTGAGCGGGCACAAAGTGCGCTGCTTTACCGACCTGCACTACGCTGCCGCAAGCTGGGATCATCCCAGGCGGGTGATTGCCAAGATCGAGTACTCACAGCACGGGGTCAATCCGCGTTACGTGGTGACCAACCTCCACGGCGATGTCCAACACCTGTACGACAAGTTGTACTGTGCCCGTGGTGACATGGAGAACCGGATCAAGGAGCAACAACTGGATATGTTTGCCGATCGCACCAGTTGTTCCGCGTGGTGGCCGAACCAGTTTCGCTTACTGCTCTCCTCGATGGCCTACACCTTGTTGGAGGCCATTCGACGGTTGGCACTCAAGGGCACCGAACTGGCCCGTGCCTATGTCGGCACATTACGATTGAAACTGCTCAAGATCGGTGCGGTGATCCTGCGCAATACCCGCCGTGTCCGTTTTCTGTTATCGAGTCGTTATCCCTATCAGCATTTATTCTTCCTCGTCGCCCACCGACTCGCACCCGGATAATCGACCGTTATCTCCATTTCAACGGCGTGATGCATCACGCCAGGACATCGCTCGCCCTGGGACAAAGAAAATGCCGATTCACCCCTGAAAATCGATCACATTGAGTGGAACAAATGCCAATTCACACCTCTATCTGAAAATACATAGGCCTTTCAACGACTCAACCTGCATAACAAGGCCTTTTCCTCCTGACACTCCACTACTCATGCAATATCCGGGCTAGGCGTGGGGAATCAAAAAGTTCCTTCCCCCTTGAAGGGGAAGGTCAGGAAGGGGGGTGAATAGATTCAATTACCCTCCCCCTAACCCCCTCCCGCAAGGGGAGGGGGGACGCGATACCGGATAGGAATAAGGTGAACACGACACTTGTCTTGCGTCATAGAATCTCCCGCAAGAATACTGAAAGCCGAAAACTGACCGCTTAAAACATCAAACTTTTATCTCATCAATGAATGTGGGAAAGTCGCCTTCGCTGCGATGCCGGTAATACTCGGTCAACGTTCGATGTATGACTTTAAAAGCTAAATCGTGCCAGGGGATTTCATGTTCTTCAAACAATTCCACTTCAAGACTTTCAGGGCCGGCACCGAATTGACCATCAAGCAAACGGCCACGGAACATGACATAAACCTGACTGACGTGCGGAATGTTGTAAACCGCATACAAACCTGTTAACTCAACGTTGGCCTGCGCCTCTTCCATGGTTTCGCGCATGGCGCCCTGCTCCAGTGTTTCGCCTTTCTCCAGGAATCCAGCGGGAACTGTCCACAAACCATGCCTTGGTTGAATGGCGCGCCGGCACAACAAAATTTTATCTTCCACCTCGACCACGCAACCCGTGACAATCTTGGGGTTTTCATAGTGAACCGTATCACATGCGTCGCAGACGTGACGCGGCAAATTATCGTCTTGCGGTATACGTAACGTAACCGTCGAACCACAGTGACTGCAATAGTTCATCGCTTAGATGGTAAATCCCTTCATTGTCGCGACACTATAGCACCCCTCGCCGCAGGAGCGCTTGAGCCACGGGTGGGGAAACGGTATGCTCGCGCGCCTTTGTTGTGTGGCGTTTGCACCACCAGCATCCAACCCGGCGATCCGACAACACCTCATTTAAAAATGGCGAAAGATAAATCCAGGAAGAAAAAAACCTACACGGCCAAGACCTCGGACAAGTACGAGTTGTATCAACTGTCCGTTCAATCGGTGGAGCCGGATGTCAAATTTTTACGCCGGGTGTATAAAAAAGAATTTGGTCAACCAGCCCATCACATGCGGGAAGACTTCTGCGGCACCGGTTTGATGACGGCGTTCTGGGTTAAACGCGGCGCGGAGTTTACTGCGGAGGGGTTTGACATCGATCCGGAACCGTTAGCCTGGGGTAAAACTCGCCACTTCGCCGAACTCGGCAATGCGGCGCAGCGTGCCATCATGC
The DNA here is from genome assembly GCA_965216365.1 of Arenicellales bacterium. Lineage (GTDB taxonomy): Bacteria > Pseudomonadota > Gammaproteobacteria > Arenicellales > CBDCFT01 > CBDCFT01. The sequence continues at coordinate 106,564 of CBDCFT010000015.1, forward strand.
ATCAAGCCGATGTGCGCGAACCCAGCTTGAAGTCTCCGGATGTGCGTTGCGCGCAAAACTTCTCCTACTGTGTGTTCAAAACACGGGAAGAGATGTTGGAGTATTTTAAGAATGTGCTCGCTGATCTGGCTAAAAAGGGCGTATTTGTTATGGACATTTACGGTGGCCCGGAAGCCTTTCAGGAGCTGGAAGAGGAAAGCGATATCGACGAGGGATTTACCTATGTCTGGGATCAGGATTATTTCTCCCCGGTTACGCACGATGCGCGTATGTATATCCATTTCCGTTTCAAGGATGGTACGGAAATGTCAAAGGCATTTAGATACGACTGGCGTGTGTGGACCATCCCGGAACTGGCGGAATTACTCAACGAGGCAGGATTTTCCCGGGTGGACATCTATTGGGAAGGTACCGACGAGGATGGCGAAAGCGGCAACGGTGTGTATCGCAAGACCAAATACGGCGAGCCGGACATTTCTTTCGTGTCCTACATCGTCGCGATCAAATAGCACAGGGCGTTCGACTGCTTAATGGGTTATCATAGGAACTCCGCAATTTCACCTGGGGAAGGGCACGGGCGATCGGCCTCAGTGCTTTTGTTTTTTTCTTTAGCTAAGTGAGATAACAAGTATGTCATCGAATCAATCGCACAGCCGCTATGGCTTGGAGAATCACGGCCTGAACAAGGTCAACAAGGTCTACTGGTCACTCTCGCCCGCGGCCTTGTATGAAGAATCTATTCGTCGTAGCGAAGGCCTGGTGTCGGAACACGGTGTCCTGGCCGTACAAACCGGTCAACACACGGGGCGCTCGGCCAACGACAAATTTGTCGTCAAAGAACCGGGTTCGGAACACAATATCTGGTGGGGCAAAATCAACGTCCCTTATACGCCGGAAAAATTTGACGCTTTGCACAAACGCTTATGCGACTACCTGGCGGACAAAGACGTATTTGTACAGGATTGTTATGTTGGCAACGATAAAGAACACCGGTTGCCGATTCGTGCAATCAACGAATACGCCTGGCACAGTTTGTTCGCGCGCAATATGTTTGTAACGGCGACCGCCGAAGAACGTGCAAATCACGTACCCGAATTCACGGTGGTCAATGCGCCCAACTTTACCGCTGATCCCGCCATCGACGGCACCAACTCAGGTACTTTTATTGTCGTCAACTTCGCCAAGAAACTGATTATTATCGGCGGCAGCAGTTACGCTGGCGAAACCAAAAAATCCATCTTCAGTATTATGAACTATCTGCTACCGTTGAAAGGTGTGCTGCCAATGCACAGCTCCGCCAATATCGGACCCAATGGTAACTCGACGGTGTTTTTCGGACTCAGTGGCACCGGCAAAACGACGTTGTCCGCGGATGCTTCGCGCACATTGATCGGTGATGACGAACACGGCTGGAGTGATACCGGCTTGTTTAATTTCGAAGGTGGTTGTTATGCGAAAGTCATCAATCTATCGCAGGAAGCTGAACCCGAGATTTATGCCACCACCAGAAAGTTTGGCACTGTGTTAGAAAATGTAGTGATCGATGAAGACACGCGTGTTATCGATCTTGACGATAATAAACTCACTGAGAACACGCGCGGCTCCTATCCTATCAGCCAGATTCCCAATGCATCGACGGATGGGTTGGGCGGTCACCCGACTAATATCGTTTTTCTGACCTGCGATGCTTTTGGCGTGTTACCACCCGTCGCCAGACTCACCACAGCCCAGGCGATGTATCATTTTATAAACGGTTACACGGCCAAAGTAGCGGGCACGGAAAAAGGCGTTACCGAACCAACACCGAACTTCAGCCCGTGTTATGGCGGACCGTTTCTGCCGCTGCATCCACAACGTTATGCGGAACTGCTAGGACAAAAAATCGAAAAACACGATGTTAATGTCTGGATGATTAACACCGGCTGGACCGGCGGCCCTTATGGTGTCGGTGAACGCATGTCGATTAAACACACCCGTGCCATCATCGATGCCGCCCTGGACGGCAACCTGGAAAACGCACCCACACAACAACATCCGATATTTGGTGTGGCCGTACCTACTGTATGTCCCGGTGTACCGGATGAAGTGCTCGACCCACGCAACACATGGTCGGACAAAAATAAATACGATGAACAGGCAAAAATGCTGGCGGCAAAATTTAACGAGAATTTTGCAAGCTATGCAGAAGTCGTATCGGACGACATACGTTCAGCCGGACCATTAGCCGCCTGACACTGAACGGGTTTGTAAGACAGCAAACAGCGTAAGGATGACGCAATGCATAATGACGGTCCTGTGGGTACAGGCATAGACTAAGAACTTTAATGGCAACACGGCTTGGCTTGGCTCTCAGTGGCGGCACAGCGCGATCAATAGCCCATGTCGGTGTTTTAAAAGCGCTCTTGCAAGCCGGGATAATCCCCGACTATCTGGCCGGCACTAGCGGTGGCAGTATCGTCGCAATAATGCTTGCGTCCGGACGCTCCATCGAAGAACTGGAAGAAATTGCTCACAGCATGTCGTGGAGCAAGCTTGCGAGTATCAAACTCAGCCGCTTGGGCTTCGCTTCGAGTAAACGCATAGAAAGAACCATGGAAGAGTTACTTGAGGGCATGACATTCGATCAACTCGAAATTCCCTGCTCGGTGACTGCGACTGACCTGACCACCGGGGAAAAAAAGATTTTTAACACCGGCCGCATCTCACGGGCGGTACGAGCTAGTTGCAGTATTCCGCAAATTTTTCTGCCGGTGGAGATTGAAGGGCGCTACTATGTGGATGGTGGTTTGTCCGAGTACATGCCCGCGCAAACCCTGCATGATATGGGCGCGACATTTACACTTGGCGTGCACCTTGCGGGAATGCGTCGTATGCAGGAACAACCGAGTAACCTGCTGCAGTTAATCATGCAACTCATTACCCTGATCTCGCGCCAAAACCTCAGCGTCTCGCTCAAACATATCGACTATGTCATTGCACCCAATATCGATGACTTTAGTGCGTTTGATTTCGGTCCGACCGATGAGTTAATTCAGTTAGGCTATGACACCGCCGTGCAGCACACGGACAACATAAAACAGGCAATCGAAAACAAACAAAAAATCGGGGCGCGAATTCGCGCGTCACTTAAACAATTATTCAGCTCACGAGATCAGTCATGAATTTATCCTGGGATTTTCCCTATGCTTCACGCCGCTCGCCGGTTTTCGCCAATAACGTTGTCGCGACCTCGCATCCTCTGGCAGCCCAGGCGGGGCTGCAAGCATTGCACGACGGTGGTAATGCGGTTGACGCGGCGCTGGCTGCGGCCATTACGCTGACTGTGGTGGAACCGACCAGCAATGGGCTGGGCAGCGATGCCTTCGCCATTGTTTGGGATGGGTCACAGTTACATGGATTGAACGCATCAGGCTGTTCGCCAAAAGCCTGGTCAGCGCAACGTTTTAAAGGGCTTTCGGAAATGCCCCAAACCGGCTGGAATACGGTGACTGTGCCCGGTGCGGCAAGTGCATGGACCACGTTGCATGAGAAGTTCGGTAAACGACCATTTGAAGACTTATTCAAAGCGGCGATTCGATATGCACACGACGGTTACATCATGTCGCCGATTATTCACAACCAATGGATTGAAGCGCAACAAGAACTCGGCCATATGCCGGATTTCGCGCGTGATTTTTTACCCCGAGGCCATGCGCCAAAAGTAGGTGAAGCATTCAGCTTACCCGCTCAAGCCGTTACGCTGGAAAAGATAGCTGCAACGCGGGGCGAGGCTTTTTATCGCGGCGAACTTGCCGACAGGATCGTTGCGCACTCCGACGCCAACGACGGTGTCATGTCGGCGGACGATCTTGGACAGCATCAATCAGAGTGGGTCGATTGCGTCGCCAACGATTACAGAGACATCCGCGTACATGAAATTCCACCCAACGGCCAGGGTATTACCGCGCTGATTACGCTTGGGTTATTACGCCACTTGAATATCGAACAATACCCTGTGGACACCGCCGACAGCGTGCACTTGCAAATGGAGGCGATGAAAATCGCGTTTGCTGAAGCTTATCGTCACGTCGCCGAACCGAGCGCCATGCAAGTCACTTGCGAACAACTGTTGGACGACGCTTATCTCGCGGAACGCGCAAAGGAAATTGATATTAAAAAGGCACAGTTTCCAGAATCAAAATTATTGGGCGATAAAGGCACGACATATCTCACTACAGCGGATGCTTCCGGCATGATGGTGTCTTATATTCAATCGAATTATGCCGGTTTTGGTTCGGGCATTGTGGTGCCCGAAACCGGTATCAGTATGCAAAACCGCGGCAGTGGTTTCGTGCTTAAAGCGGGTCATCCAAATTGCGTGGCCGGTGGCAAGCGACCGTTTCATACTATTATTCCCGCGTTTGTTACACGCGATGGTGCTCCGTTAATGAGCTATGGCGTCATGGGCGGCAACATGCAGGCACAAGGTCATGTGCAAATGGTGTTACGCATATTCGATTATGGACAAAATCCACAAACTGCATCGGATGCCCCGCGCTGGTATGTGCATAACGATTTCACGGTCGGTCTCGAACAAGGTTTCGCACTCGACGTTGTTAATGATTTAAAAGAACGTGGACATAATATTGTCGCCAATCCCGAATTCGGCTTTGGTGGCGCACAATTGATTTACAAATTAGACGATGGCTACTGCGCCGCCTCCGACCACCGCAAAGACGGTCAGGCGGTTGGGTTCTGATTAAACATTGTTTTATGTATCTTAAACCTCTCCGACAAGTATTTTTGTCTGCAAAACCGAATTCCGTATTACATGAAAATTTGCGGTTCTATTCCCTGGACTCTTCGCAGAGCCTGTCTCGAGCTGAATCGAACGGACTCGGAGTGACAAGCTTTACTCGTATGCGCCAGCAAGCTGGCTCCTACACGATAGTAGCTGCACGAATCGCAAGCTTATCTACGAGTGTGCTTCGGCCCAGTTTTTACCGGTGCCAAGATCAACCTCCAATGGCACTGATAAATCGGCGACACCAGTCATGAGTTTGGGTAGTTCCTTGGTAACGCTTTTTACGGCGGACTTTTCAACTTCAAGAACCAGTTCGTCGTGCACTTGCAATATTACTTTAGCTTTTATTTTTTTCTTTTGTAACCATTCGTCCACACCCAGCATAGCGAGCTTGATGATGTCCGCTGCCGTACCCTGCATGGGCGCGTTGATAGCGGTGCGTTCCGCGTATTGACGGCGCACATGATTACTGGAATTGATTTCCGGTAGGTACAACCGCCGTCCGTAAACTGTCTCAACGTACTTACGTTCATGAGCCTGCTCACGCGTCTCGTCCATGAATTTTTTCACGCCGGGATAACGTTCGAAATAGAGATTCACGTACTCCTGTGCACTGGAACGGTCGATCTTTAGTTGCCGAGCAAGACCAAACGCCGACATGCCATAAATCAAACCAAAGTTGATTGCCTTGGCGCTGCGCCGCTGATCGTCGGTCACCTTCTTTAGCGTGACGCCGAACACTTCTGCTGCGGTCGCGCGGTGCACATCCGCACCTTCGGCAAACGCGTTGACCAGACCTTCGTCCTTGGAAAGATGCGCCATGATACGCAGTTCGATTTGCGAATAATCCGCTGAGACCAACTGACATCCATCGGCAGGAACAAACGCCTCGCGTATACGACGACCTTCCGCCGTGCGCACCGGTATATTCTGCAAATTCGGATCGGCCGAGGACAAACGCCCGGTTGCGGCAACCGCTTGATGATAAGACGTGTGCAAACGACCGGTTCTTGGATTGATTAACTCCGGCAATTTGTCCGTGTAAGTCGACTTGAGTTTGCTCAAGCCGCGATATTCGAGAATCACACTGGGTAATTCGTAGTTCACAGCAAGTTCCTGTAACACGTTTTCCGCTGTCGATGGCTGCCCCTTTGGCGTTTTGCTGATTATCGGAAGTCCAAGCTTGTCAAACAGAATTTCCTGGATTTGTTTAGGCGATCCGATGTTAAACACCTGCCCGGCCAGATCATGCGCCCTGGATTCCAGGGATTCTATACTGGCCGTTAGTTCCTGACTTTGTTGGTACAACATGTCGGCATCGATACGCACACCGTTTTGTTCGATGTGTGACAACACGGTTAACAAAGGCAACTCGATGGTTTGAAATAAATTTTTTAGCGTGGGTTCGGCTTCAAGTTTCGGCCATAACACTTGATGCAATTGCAAAGTGATGTCAGCATCTTCCGCGGCGTAGTCACCCGCTTTTTCCAGCGGCACTTTATCGAAGGTGACTTGCGCTTTGCCTTTGCCGGCGACTTCTTCGAAGGAAATGGTTTTATGACCGAGATATTTCAAAGCCAGGCTATCCATGTCGTGCCGTGTTGCCGTGCTGTCGAGAACGTATGACTCGAGCATGGTGTCGTACTCGATGCCTTGCATGTCAATATCGTAGTGACTCAGCACCATGCGATCGTATTTCAGATTTTGTCCGAGCTTTTTTTGTTTCGAGTCTTCCAATAGCGGTTTAAGTTTGGGCAGTACTTCGTCGCGAGTTAGTTGTTTCGGCGCGTCATCGTAATCATGCGCTACTGGCACGTAGGCCGCTTGGCCCGGCGCATCGCTGAAAGACAATCCCACCAGCTCCGCCTGCATCGCATCGACTGAGGTGGTTTCAGTATCAAATGCAAATACGTCCGCTTTCTTTAACCGTTTAATCCATGCGTTAAGCTGGGTTTTATTGAGAACCAATTCATATTCTTTTTCGGTTTCCTGCGCGTCTTTTTCCTGATTCAAACCCCCGAGTTCTTTTAACCAGGTTTTGAATTCCAGGGTGGCGAAAAGATCGCGCAGTGCTTGTTCATCCGGCTCCTGCAACAAAATGTCCGCAGGCTTCTGATCCAGTTCGACATCGCATTTAACCGTCACCAGTTGTTGCGACAAGGGCAGTTGCTCCGCGCTAGCGCGTAAGTTCTCACCGACCTTGCCCTTTATCTCATCGGCATGTTCCAGGATACTGCCGACCGTTCCGTACTCGTGCAGCCATTTAACCGCGGTCTTGGGGCCTACCTTGGGCACACCGGGCACGTTGTCGCTGGTGTCACCAATTAAGGCGAGATAATCGATAATCATTTCCGGCGGCACACCAAACTTCTTCTCGACGCCAGCGCGGTCGTAGGTCACGTCGCGCATGGTATCGACCATCTTGATTTGTTCATCGACCAGTTGCGCAAGGTCTTTGTCGCCGCTGATCATCAATACTTCGAAACCTTGCTCACGACCCTGGGTCGCCAACGTGGCAATCACATCATCCGCTTCTACTCCCGACACTTCTAACAATGGAATGCCCAACGCCCGTATCACATCGTGCACACGTTCGATCTGTGAACGTAAATCGTCCGGCATGGGTGGACGATTAGCCTTGTATTCGGCATACATGTCATCGCGAAAAGTTTTGCCTTTGGCGTCGAATACAGCGGCAACGTGTTTGGTGGGATAGTCGTTCATCAACTTGCGCAACATATTGACCATGCCGTACACGGCGCCGGTGGCCTCGCCCGCTGAGTTGGTGAAACTCGGTAAGGCATGAAAAGCACGATAAAGATAAGACGATGCGTCGACTAATATGAGTTGTTTTTGTTCGGCCATGTGCGTGGTAGTGATTGGGTTTTGATCATTGTACCGCAGGCGCTGGTGCGCGCTGCCACGTAATCATGGTTTTGACTCCCGTTCGAATTGTGATAAGAAGAAGCGATCACTCCTGCAACCATGCCGCAATGAACACATCTTATCCGCCAAAACTGGACGACCATTGGTCTACGCCCTCATCGATACTGTCCCGCGAGTCATGGAAGATATTCCAGATCATGGGCGAATTTGTGCAGGGTTTCGAAAAACTGGCCCGTATCCACCCGTCCGTGAGCGTTTTCGGCTCTGCCCGCACCGCACCGGATCATCCTTACTACCAACTGGCCGAAGACATTGCACATAAATTGGCAGATTCCGGGTTCGCCGTGGTCAGCGGTGGTGGGCCAGGCATCATGACCGCCGCCAATAAGGGCGCCCATGACGGTAAAGGCCCCAGCGTCGGGCTGAATATTATTTTGCCGAACGAATTGGAGCCACCGAATGATTTCCAGGATATCAGCCTGAGTTTTCATCACTTTTTTGCGCGCAAAGTGATGTTCGTCAAATATGCGTCGGCTTATGTGGTGTTACCTGGCGGTTTCGGCACACTCGACGAGGTAATCGAGTGCCTCACTCTGATTCAAACGGAGAAAAGTCGCCGCATCCCGGTCATACTCGTTCATACACCGTTTTGGAAAGGTCTGGTAGACTGGTTTCAGGACACATTGGTGGCGGAAGGTACTATCAGCGAATCGGACATGAATCTGTTTACCGTACTGGACACCGCTGACGAGGTGGTCGAGGCGATATTTAAGTTTTATGAACCACGCGGTTTTCAACGCACCGCCGAGGAAGAAGAAACGCTACTTAATCTATAAGGAATGCCCGTGCGGATATTTTCAAGGAGATTTGCTATGCGACGTTTAATTCAAGTGACGGCAATTGCGATCGTCGGTTTTTCGGGCCATGCTGCATCGGCTCAGGAAACCGATGACGCCGAAGCACAGGCTCAAGGCGCCGAGATTATCAGCGAACGACTCGGTAATCAGTCGATTGAAGAGTATCGCATCTCCGATCGTTTGCGCAAAATGAAAATAGATCCGGACGATGGCCCGGCATATTATCTGAAAGACAGAAGCGGTGATGGTCGTCTCGACGATTCCCACGATTCCATGGAAGACGATGTCAACCTGCGTAAATGGCGACTTGGTCAGTGGTAGGGATTTCACGCGAATAATTTTTATGCTTGGCCGCGTATTTTTATTTATTGCTCTGGCGCTTTGTGTGTCTGTTGCCGGCGCAAGCGACAGCAGGATTTGGTTTTACAAGTTAAACAAAAAAGGCCAGCAATACGAATTGCGTATCGTGCGCAACACCACCAAAGCAGGGTGTTTTAATTTCCCCAAAAAGGCGAAAGTGTTTCGCATCGGCCAAATCGGATTCGCACACTGTGAAGTATTTGCCGAAAAAGACTGTAACGAACCCAGCAAACAAATCGCCCATTGGACAGGTGAAGTAAAACGCGACGAATCGCTGAAAGAACCCACCACCCAACTGCGACCGGGTTCAATGTGGGTGATAAAGGATGGCGAAAATGTGATTCTACGGTCTTGGAGCTGTACAAACTAGAAGCATTCCACGAAAAATCTTACTGCCCCCAAGTCTATTATGTAGTTAAGATGAATATAAGCGAAATAAAACATGCTGTATTACCAATCCTTACTACGCTGATTTTGGCTACCATAATGTCAAAGGCATTTGCTAGTGTACTGTCTCTAAAATAGCTTTGCATTTCCCAACTTTACGCAGGATGTCATCGACTTTAGCGTTCCAAACGAAAGGTTTGGGATGTTCGTTGTACACCTTGATGAATTGTTTAATCGTATGCGTCAATTCCTTAACGCTGGTGAATACTCCACGACGTAGTTGTTTTTCAGTGAGTTGACCAAACCAGCGTTCGATCAAGTTTAACCAAGAGCAGCTCGTCGGGGTGAAATGCAGATGGAATCGTGGGTGTTTGTCTAGCCACGCTTTGACGTTCGGATGGGTGTGTGTGCCGTAATTGTCGAGGATCAGATGTAATGGTTTGCTTTTGGGAAACTCACGATCGAGGCGACGTAGGAATTTGAGGAACTCCTGATGACGATGTCGCTCATAACAGTTGCCAATGATGGTGCCTTCCAGGACATTGAGGGCAGCGAACAGCGATGTGGTGCCATGGCGCTTATAGTCATGCGTGCGGGTACCACAGCGTCCGCGTTTCATCGGCAACCCCGGCTGGGTTCGATCCAGGGCCTGAATCTGACTCTTTTCATCGACACAGATGATGGCCGCTTTGTCCGGCGGATTGAGGTATAACCCTACAATGTCCGTCAACTTCTCGACGAACTCAGGATCGGTGGAGAGTTTGAACGTCTCAGTGCGATGCGGCTGTAATCCGTGGGCATCCCAGATTCGTTGCACCGTAGCCGCACTCACCTTATGTCGGTCCGCCATACTACGACAACTCCAGTGTGTCGCTCCTCGAGGCTTCACATGAAGCGTGTCATGGACAATACGTTTGACTTTGGTCGCACTGATCTCGCGCTTTCGCCCGCGTCCGGGTTTGATCTCGGTCAAACCGTCGATCCCTTCCATCTCGAAGCGCTTGCGCCACTCGCGCACGGTCACCACGCTCACGCCGACTTCTTTGGCGATACGTGTGTTGGGTAACCCCTCGGCGGCATACACAATGATTTGTGCGCGCCAGGCCATGGCTTGCGGCGTATTGTGCGCGCGCAACCAGGATTCCAGCCGGTCGCGATCTTGAGTAGACACTTGAAGCGCTTTAGCAGGAAGGTTCATTGCCACATTCACCGACGGTTTAAACGTCTCAGGTAATGATATCATCGTGCGAATATAATAGATAGTTATTTATGAGACAGTACACTAGTTGTTACATTCCAGATGAACTTAAGAATTTACGCTCAATTTACCCTGTTGTCGAAGCACAAACAGCCGTCAAAGAAGGGAGGATAATGTTCAAGGAAATATACGGTTATTCTCTCCAAGTTCCTGGAAATCCTTATTGTTGCAGTAAAGTAGATTTAGTCGAAATTATCCCAGGCACAACTGATGCCGTGTGTAGCAACGAGTACGCGGATTTGCAGAGTTTTGCGTATGAATTTGCAGAGTTATTTAATCGTGCTTTGTTTAAATCCATTGATCGTTTTTAGCAACATGCATGTACTATAAACTGAAAATCGGTTGAGCATGAATTGGACATCACATTTCCCCTTTTGTGTTCTGCCGAGACCGAAAGACGGTTGCGGGGATAAATCAACAGGGAGGTTGATTTAAGGTTCGCCGAATCGTGGATGATTCGTCGAACCGGCCCGTCGCAAGCGGCTTTTGGCAAGGGAAGTTCCTTTCAGGAACCAGAACGCAGGGGCGGCCGTCTTTTGGTTCCTTTTCTTGGCCGTCAAGAAAAGGAACTCGTCCAAAGCGCCGTCGGCGCAGGACGAAAAATGTATTATTCTTAGCATTATTGGCACAATAAGCATTCCATTGACCAAACAAGTCACCGTTTATTTCGGCGAAGATCTGGCTCGTTACGGATTTGGCGAAGGTCATCCGTTTGGGCCGGATCGTTTGTATGCGTTCTGGGAGGAAACAGTAAAACAAGGACTCGACAACAAGATCAATATTGCATCACCCGTAGCTTGTTCGGAACAAGATTTGCTACGTTTTCACAGTGCCAAATACATAGATAAAGTCAAACTTGCCTCGCTAAGCGGCAGTGGTTACCTCGACCAGGGTGATACACCTGCTTTTCCAGGTGTATTCGAAGCGGCGTCGTTCGTTGTTGGCTCAGATTTAGACGGCCTGGAGAAAATCGTTTCCGGCGGAACACCTCGGGTCTTTGTTCCTATCGCGGGTTTACATCACGGACGACGCGACGGCGCAGCCGGGTTTTGCGCGCTGAACGATTGCGGTGTACTGATCGAAACCTTACGCGAGAAATTCGGTATCAAGCGAGTAGCTTATGTCGATATCGACGCGCATCATGGCGACGGCGTTTTCTACGCTTTTGAAGATGATCCTGATGTCATTTTCGCAGACATGCACGAAGACGGACGTTTCCTGTATCCCGGCACCGGTTTTGCTAGTGAAACCGGCAAGGGCGACGCCGTGGGTACTAAACTTAATATCCCAATGGAGCCGAGCAGCGACGACGCGGCTTTTCATCGCGAATGGCCGCGGGTGGAAGAATTTTTACGCGCAACGAAACCGGAGATGATTCTTCTGCAAGCCGGGGCGGACAGTATTAAAAACGATCCTATTACCGACATGGAATACACGCCCGCAGCGCACGGTCATGCTGCGAAAAGTCTATGCCGTCTCGCGGACGAGTTTTGTCAGGGTCGGATTATTGTTATGGGTGGCGGCGGTTACAACCGCACTAACCTCGCTCTGGGTTGGAACGAAGTCTTGAAGTCACTATTGAACTAGGATTCGGCTTTGACGATATGCCCGTAGTCCGGGTTCGGCGAGCGCACCAGCATGCCCAGAATTTCGATAATCATTTCACCGACATCCTTTTCAATGCGAATGTCGTAAGGATGATCGTTATCGAAATCGATCGCTTTGTTACCGTTCAGTAAATAGGTCTTGAATTTTTCCCGGTGGTCTTCACTGTAACAAATTAGGTTTGCTTCCGGACTTCCCAAACCGCTGATGTGATGACTAAACACCACCGTCGCCACACGCCCGGCAAAATGCAGAAAAATTTCGCTAAACCACTGGTCGGGTTGATCCTTGGAATGGGCGAGTTGAATTTTTACGCGAATACCCCGCTGTTTTAACCACCGCAACGAATACTCACGCAACGTGGTTTTAAACAAACGAAAGGTGCGTGCGCTTTCCTCGTAATGTTGATAGTAGTTGGCGAGATCGACCGCATTCATTCCCTGGTTCCCAGTGCTTATGAAGTATTATTGCCCTACAACGAACGGGTAATGCTAGCACAAGTCAACGTGTGCTAAAAATTAGCCGGTTTTACCTATATTAGCGTCGTTCCGGAGTGGCGAATTTCTTAAAATTCGTTTATTTTCCGCGACTCTCAGACGATCCAGGTCAGGTTGAGCGATAGTCGCTCGAATCTGCTCAATATGGTCCTGGGGCAGGTTATGCGCGATTGCGCCGTGTAATACGAAAGCATGATACCAATCAAACGGCAGCAGATCGTTGTCGATATGAGTTTCCTGTGCGGCGTACAAAACAATTTCAATGGTTTGGTTTTGAAAAACAGCTTCGGTTATTTTAACCTCGTATCCGTTACCTACACCTTCAAATACATCCAGCGCTTTCTTTTGTTCCAGGGTAATCTTATAGACGGCGCCCCAAAGAATATCGTCCTCGCTGCCGGTATAAAAGGCATTGCACTTCGCAGAGCCGTCTTGTCCGTTCTTGTGAAACGCCAAACGATAATTTTGCAAATGTGCCGAGCCGATTACTGCACTTGGGCCGATACGCGCTTCAAGCCGCGGACGACACAAATTCGAGCCGTATGCGAAGTAGAAAAATATTTCGCTCACACTTATATCGCGTGCAGACTCGTATACGCGAGTACCAGCCACTTGCTGCCCACATCTTCAAAGTTAACCTGAACACGCGCACTCTCACCACGGCCTTCAAGATTCAACACCGTGCCATCACCGAATTTGTTGTGCCGTACACGACTACCCAACTTTATCCCGTTAACACTTTCGCCAGCACTCTCTGATTTATCGTAGCGGCGTACCACCGGACGCGAGATCATCGGTGAACGCACTTCCTGTAAATGCTCTGCAGGAATTTCCGACAAAAATCGTGACGGGCTGGTGTAGTGCTCGCGTCCATGCAGGCGGCGTACTTCCGCATAGACCATATACAATTGTTGCATGGCGCGTGTCATGCCGACGTAACACAAGCGCCGCTCCTCTTCCAAACGCCCCGGTTCTTCCATGGAGCGCTGGTGAGGAAATAAACCTTCTTCCATGCCGGTCAAAAACACCAGCGGAAACTCCAGACCCTTAGCCGAATGCAGGCTCATTAACTGCACACAGTCTTCCCATTCCTCGGCCTGTCCTTCACCCGCTTCCAATGCCGCGTGCGCGAGAAACGCGGATAACTCATCCATATCATCGTTTTCGTCATGGCGAAAATTACGCGCAGCGGAAACCAGTTCCTCCAGATTTTCCACTCGTGCTTCGGCGCGTTCGCTTTTTTCCTTGCGGAAATGTTCGATCAATCCGCTGCGATTAATTACCAGATCTGCAATTTCTGACAGAGCATGATCTTCCGTCGCCTTGCGCATGTCATCAATCAACTGCAAAAACCGTTGCACTGCCTGAGTCGCTCGCGGCGACAAACCGGACTGCAACAAATCAACGGCGGCATTGCACAAGGATTGTTGTTTCTCACGCGCATGAGCACGAATTTGATCCAGCGTCTTGTTGCCAATACCGCGCGTCGGCACATTGACCACCCGTTCAAATGCAGCATCGGAATGCGGGTTAGAAATCAAACGCATATACGCCAGCGCATCTTTAATTTCCGCGCGTTCGAAAAAGCGCAAACCGCCATAAACGCGATATGGCATACCCACGTCTAGCAGTACTTCTTCGAACACGCGCGACTGCGCGTTGGAACGATACAAGATCGCACAACTGCTGCGTTGGTTACCCTGTCCGACCCAAGACTTTATCCGATCGATAACGAAGCGTGCTTCGTCGACTTCGTTAAACGCGGCATATAACTGAATCGGCTCGCCTTTCTCGCCTTCCGTCCACAGCGTTTTGCCTAAGCGCCCCTGGTTTTGATCAATCACCGCATTAGCGGCGTTGAGTATGACTTCGGTAGAACGATAGTTTTGTTCCAGGCGAATGGTTTGTGCACCGGGAAAGTCTTTTTCGAACTTGCGCAGGTTTTCAACCTTAGCACCGCGCCAAGAGTAAATTGAATTGTGTGTGAGTACGCCGTTGGAAATATAGTTGTGCGTGTTCTGAATATCCAAATCGTAGAATTCCACTGTGCCTTTACTTTCTTCTACGCTACGAACAATATCGTAGGTGCCATCCTCCGAGAAAAGCGCCATTCCACGGCGGATACTGGACGCTTTAATAAAAGGCAGGGAGCGCGACAACAATCTGGCGTTGAGGACAATGTTCACGTCTAATACTGTTTTTATTTTTCTAACGACTTCTGAAATTTTTTTGTAATCTTTATTGCACGTTTCGAAACGCCAACTTTTCGATCCTTTCTTGGCTGCCCGCACACTTAGACCCAAAGATGCCAAAACGCTTCGGCCATAATCATCGTTTCCAACCATTGAAATTCTGTGCATGGGAGTGGCACCACGACGGTCACCACACAATGTGACAATCAGGTTTCGGCGGTTGGAGTCCCGGCTTTGAGGAAAATGGTGGGGTAAATCCGTTTCAAGCCCCGTGTCATTCAATAGTTTGGTTGCCGCTTGCTTTGTGTTAAGTGCACTAAACACCTCCTTTATATACTCCTTACTATGAACCAATCCGTTTTCCGAGCCACCGCGACGCGGTGTAAACGGTAGAGTTGGTATTCCGTATTTGAGAGAGGTAATCATCTCGTCGGCTCGCGCCGCGTTTTCGCTTTCGTGAACCCTGATTATCCAAAGCGCATCCGCATGTTCTCGCACCGAACGGGTAATGTATCCGACCCGCTCTTTTCTTTTTCCACTTGTATACACCTGCGTTGTGCCTAATCGAAATCCGTATTCCTTTTTAAACATGAGATACAGAAAGTGGCATTGGGGCACCTGCCCGTACAGATAACCCGCAAAATGTGTGTGTTTTGGAGTACTAATCAGAATTCGTCCATTCTCGGTGGTTATTTTTATTTTGTGACCACTGACTTTGCGCTTGTATGTTCGCAAGATTTGCGCCGGTCTAAAATCCCCGCTGCCATAACTCGATAGAATCTCGTCGCCCTTTTTCAATTTTTCAACTGATCGCAGTTGGCCATTCGCCAAGCGAATTTCTGTACCCCGCGCAATACACTGGTCATCGTCACCGACTACAGAAATATTTTTATGTTTATCGGCGAATATTTTCAGCCAACGGTATTGTATCGAGTTGGTATCCTGGAATTCGTCTACCAAAATATGACGAAAACGATCTTGATAGGTGTTGCGAATACGTTCGTTGTTTTCCATCAATTCCAACGCGCGCAATAACAACTCGGCGAAATCCACCAGCCCGAACCGATGACACAACTCCTCGTAGTGGGAGTAAATTTTGTGCAAAACCTGCACCTGCGGGTCGCGGGAATCCTGCAAGTCGTGGGGCCTGCGACCTTCTTCCTTGTGACCGTTGATAGTCCATTGAATTTGTCTCGGTGGCCAGTAACCTTCGTCCAGATTTAATTCCTTCAACACCCGGCGAATCATGCGCAGTTGATCGTCGCTATCCAGAATCTCGAACGTCGCCGGTAACCCGGCATCCTCAGCATGGGTGCGCAACATGCGATGGGACAAACTGTGAAATGTCCCCATCCACATGCCGCCGACGGGAAAACCGAGCAGCTTTTCAATCCGGCCACGCATCTCGCGCGCGGCTTTGTTGGTGAAGGTCACCGCCATGATAGACAACGGCGAGCACTGTTGCGCCTGCACCAGCCAAGCGACGCGATAAGTCAGCACCCGTGTTTTGCCGCTACCAGCGCCGGCCAGCACCAGCAATGGGCCGGGTTCGGCGGCTACCGCCTCACGTTGAGGTTCGTTTAAATCTTCGAAAATATAAGAAACATCCATCACCCAATCTTATCAACCACGGCTTCTAACCGGAATTGTTTTTACACGATACGCAACTTTAGAATACGACATGACGGTTTCGATTCTTTGCGTACACGTTTACGCCTGTGTTGATATCGCCTACCATTAACGCCCTAGAAAAATCCGTATTTCATCGAATCCATTCCTTGCCATGAAAATGACACGCGAGCAGTTCCTGAGCTGGGAGCACAAAGCCGTTACCTTGATGGGTATGTCAGGCGTCGGCAAGACCACGCTCGCCTATCATTTACCGCAAAGTACCTGGTTTCATTTTTCTGGCGATTACCGTATCGGCACCCGCTACCTGGGCGAACCGATTTTGGACAATGTGAAACGCCAGGCCATGCAGGTGGGTTTTTTGCGCGACTTGTTGCGCAGCGATTCAATTTATATTGCCAATAACATTACCGTGCACAACCTGGAACCGATCTCGGCGTTTCTTGGCAAAATCGGCAATCCTGAATTAGGCGGCCTGCCGGTAGACGAATTCAAACGCCGCCAGCGCCTGCACTATGACGCGGAAATTAAGGCGATGCGTGATGTTGAAGCATTCGTCCACAAAGCTATAGATATCTATAACTACCCGCATTTCGTGAACGATGCTGGCGGGAGCGTGTGCGAACTGGATGATCAGACCGTGCTCGACGTGCTGGCTAACAATACGCTGGTTATTTATTTGAAAGCTGACAGACACATGGAAGAAGTGTTGATTGATAGAGCGAAAAAAATTCCTAAGCCATTGTTTTATAGAGAAGAATTTCTCGACAAGCATCTCGCGGAATATTTGCAGGCAAAAAAATTAGACAGTCCGAACGAAATAGTACCGGACGAATTTGTGCAATGGGTGTTTCCCAAATTACTGGAACACCGCCGCCCACGTTACGAAGCGATTGCTGAACAATACGGCTACAGTATCGATGCCAATCAAATTGAGCGCGTGCACTCCGAACAGGATTTTCTCGATCTGGTGGGCGATGCATTAGATAAATCAAATCGCGTTGCGGCTTAACAACTGAAATGCCTCTGGTCGCTCATACACAATTACCGTCCTACGAGCGTCTGCGTCTTGAGGGTCATGAAGTTTTAGAACCGGAGCGCGCCGTTCACCAGGATATTCGCGAGCTGCATATCGGTTTACTCAATCTTATGCCCGACGCCGCCTTGCAGGCCACCGAGCGGCAATTCATGCGCTTGATCGGCTCGTGCAATCGTATTGCGCAGTTTTATATTCATGTGTTTACTGGCCCTGGTGTTGACCGGCAGGGCAAGGCGAAAGATCACGTTGATCAATACTACGAAGATTTCGAAAAATTAAAGCTTGATGGTCTGGACGCCCTGGTCATTACCGGTGCGAACCCGGCGAATCCTGATATTACCCAGGAAGGATTCTGGCCGGACTTAGTCGCTGCGATGGAATGGGGTGGTGAAAATACCTGTTCGGTGTTGTGCTCTTGTCTGGCAACTCATGCCGCCTTCCATCATTTTCATGGTATCGAACGAACCAAACTGCCGGAGAAACAGTGGGGTGTTTATTCCCATGATGTTGTTAATCAAAGCCATCCCTTGGTTGCCAATATCAATACACGCTTCGATGCGCCGCATTCGCATGTTTATGGTTTGACCAGAGAAGAGGTCGAATCTGTTGGCGGTCACGTGTTGGCTTATAGCGATGAAGCAGATTTTCACTTAGCGGTCAGCGCGGATGGATTTCGTTACGTTTATTTCCAAGGTCATCCGGAATACGACATTCATAGTTTATTGAAAGAATACAAACGCGAAGCTGTACGTTATGTCGATAACGTGCGCGATGACTACCCGCCCCTGCCTGAACACTACTTCGACGTGAGAGCGAGAACTATTCTAGCTGCGTATAAAGAAAACATAGATGCCGCCAAACAAAAAGGCGAGCGAGCACCCGAATTTCCTGAGCAAGAGATTATTCCATTTATTCACAACACCTGGAGCGACACCGGCAAAGCCATGTTCAACACCTGGCTCGGTCTGGTTTACCAGTTAACCAATAAAGAACGGACAAAGTTATTCATGCCCGGTGTCGACCCGGCTGACCCATTGGGTTGGAGACAAACCAAAGCGGCTTAGCACAAAACACCTTTAGACGAGGTGGATGTAAGTCTAACTTGCTAACTACCGCTTATTCCCCAATTTCATTTTCGTTTCAGCCACCAGGCGGCTTTTGTTAGCGATACTATTTCGTTAGGTTACCGATTTATAACAGCCTGTGGCTGTGTAAGCTGAAATCCCTCTCTTGTTTCATTCCCCGTTCAGTCCGGTTTTCACTGACGGAATACAATCGAACAACGCCCAAACCCGTTGAACCATTATTGCTATGAAGGGCACATACTCTCGTGATTTTCAGAAGCACTAAATAATGTCGTTGCGTTATGGAGTTATTCGATTCGCTTGGTATATTAGGATTCATTCTGTATCTTGTGTCTTATGCGTTGTTGCAGGCGCGAAAAATCCTCGGGGACAGTATCAGCTACATCATGTTGAATCTCACTGCCGCCACTCTGGTGTTGGTGAGTCTAACAAACCACTTCAATATTGCTTCGGCGTTGATACAAATTTCATGGATAGTAATTAGTCTGTATGGATTGTTTTACAATTTGTATGGTGATCGCAGTACCCGTGGCATATGGTTCTTTGACAAGCGCACGAAACCGCCCGCGCTTAAAATCCGAAAAACAAAAAAGACATTGGCCGTTTGTTCCATGGGGGCTGTCGGTATGATGCTTGCGGCTGGTCTTGCGGCAATTTATATGAGCAACCAAGTTCCAACATCTGAAACGATATCTGTCACCGATAAAACAAATGCGGCGAGCCTGTCGCCCGTCACTGTAACCCACCCTGCGTCCGGTCAACAACCAGATTCGGAGCGACCGGCAAACAATCAAAATTATTCGAATAATTTAATTTCGACCCTGCTAACACGCGCACAGAACGATTTGAAATTGCTGATTCGAAACCAGTCAACAGAAGTGAATCCATGGCCACTTTATAAGCAGGTGCTAAGCCTGGATCCAGAAAACCCCGGAGCGCGTTCTGGCCAACGACAACTGTTCGCCACGTATGTCAAATTGGCGAAACAGGCGTCTACTTACGGCAACGAAACGTTGTCCGTTGAGTTTTACGCAAAGCAAAACAAGTACTGTTTGGACTGGCCAATGACACTTCGGAGTTCGTCGTAGACTCGTAATCTTGATCGGGATAGAGTATGGCGACACTACACAGGTACTCGACCGCACGAAAAGTACAGAAAGACATGAACGCTTTAAAATTCAGGCTGACCAGCCCAATCAACTCCGGCTAAGGTAATTCAGACACGGAATGCGGGTCTATCGAATAGGGGTGGATTTCGGCAAGAAAACGCGGCTGTTCCTGGATGTCGCTCACCCAGCGCACAACATGCGGATAATCGCACAATGGAATGCCCGCCTCATTTGCCAGATGCACGTATGCGAACACCGACATATCGGCAATCGTATAACTCTCACCACCTAGAAACGCATTCTTCTCGAGTTCACGATCAAGAATCGACAAGGTTTTAACCGAACCCTTACGCTTCATTTCAAGTAACTCAGCGGTGCGGTTTTTCACCTTGCCGGTCTGCACCCAGTGACGTAGTGTGGCCACCGTCGGCTGCACATGTTCTCCCTCAAAGAACAACCATTGTGCTATTTTCGCGCGCTTATATGCATCGTCAGGTAAGTAGTCGGTACCCTCCGCCAGGAACATGAGGATTGCATTCGATTCGGCAAGCGTGCGGCCATCTTCCAGTCGAATAGCGGGCACAGCACCGGTCGGATTGACTGCAAGAAACTCTTCGCGCTGGCCTTCGCCTTCGAAGATACTGATAATCTCCGTGCGGTACGCACGTTCGAGGTGGTTAAGAAGAAGTCTGATTTTATAGGCGTTTTGTGAAGGAAGATAGTCGTAGAGTGTCAACATAATCTTTAATACTCCTCAGTAAATTGGCTTGTGACACAGTGAACGTATTCAATTTACCTTTTTATTACATTCCGATTCTTGCGGATAAAATGTGTTTTTATAGATTGGTAGATTCGCGCTGTTGTCCTGTTTCGAGGAATTCAGATAAATAATCGTTACACCGTACTTGTCATGGTCGGTATATACTTGTGTTTTGACCGGCAATAAAAAGCTGTTTCGGAATGAGATACCTGCGAAAGATCAGTGTAATACTGATTGTCAGCATCATCGCTTTGCAATGGAGTGTGGCTGATGAACTGATCATTCAACATATCACGGTTATTTCTCCGCAACTGAAACAACCACTTGCCAACGCATCGGTTCGAATTCGCGACGACAGGATCGCCGAAGTCACCACCGATAAACTTCAAAACGTCGCCACCGGTGCAATGATACTGGATGGAGCCGGTCGTTACATAATCCCCGGCCTGATGGACAGTCACATCCATACTTCTGTTATTCCTGGCCTGGGATTCAGTGGTTATGGCTATGCCAAAGCCTTTCCGGAATTGAGCAATTTGTACGAAGATCAACTTCCACGTAGCCTGCTTTATTTCGGTGTTACTCAGGTCATTGATGTCGCCTCTATTCCAGCTACGCTGGAACGATTCGAAAACCAGTCATTGCGGCCTGATATTTTTTATTGTGGTGCAGCACCAACACTCGGTGGCTATCCGATGTTGTTACTCGGTCAAGATTTGGCGCTGGAGGATTTTCCGTATTTTATAATCGACCCGGATGCCGCCACTGAGATCAGCTTACCGGACACTATCAATCCAGCCGAACACACACCTCAAGCTGTAGTTAAGCGCATGCACGAAGACGGTGCCCGTTGCGTCAAGATATTTGTCGAAGACGGTTTTGGTCCGCAAAGTCACTGGCCGGTACCTGACACCAAAATCATCAAACAGTTGACTGCACAAGCCCACGAACTTGGGATGCCGGTATTAGCTCACGCGAATGCACTGGGTATGCAGCAGAAAGCGCTGGCCGGTGGCATTGATGTGCTCGCCCACGGCTTGTGGAACTGGGGTCAAGATCGTGATGCTGAGGGATTGCCCGAGTCGATTCGTCAACATCTGGATTTGGTGATACAAAACCAAATCGGATTTCAACCTACCCTGCGTGTTCTCGACGGCGTACAGGACTTGTTCGAAGAGACAACTCTTAGCAACCCGGTGTTAACAAAAACTGTGCCAGGAGCATTGCTTGACTGGTACAGGACCGAAGAGGGTCAGTGGTTCAAAAACGAAATGGTCACGGAAAGGTTTGGTGGACTACCTGATCAAAAAATAGCGGCAATATTAACCGGGCCTACCAGTCAGGGCGAGCGCGTATTACAGTATCTGGCAGCACAGAATTATCCTCTGTTACTCGCCAGCGACCTACCGGCCAACCCTGGTTATGGTAACCAACCCGGGCTGTCTACTTATCAGGAACTTGAGCATATGGCGAGTTTGGGTGTACCAATGACGGCTCTGTTTGAAGCCGCAACGATAAATAACGCCAAAGCGTTTGGCCTGGACAAGCAATATGGCACCATCGAAGAGGGAAAGATCGCAAATCTATTGTTGTTAAGTGAAAATCCTCTGGAAAATGTAAAGGCGTATCGCAAGATCGACAAAATCATTTTGCATGGAAAAGTTATCGACCGCGAATCCCTGGTCGCACCATCGAAGTGATTGCGACTTTTCCCACCGGCTTGGCGACAAGTAAGCAGGATATGGTGATACCGTAACTAACTTGTGGCTTCAACCCGGGGCCGATCTTCGAGTACCAGGAAAACGCATGTTAAAATTTGTTCAAAGTGGACATAGGCAAGACAGGTGTCTTCGATCATTGCGTATCTTTTGTATCGTCACGATACAGTGCTCCATCGAGATATTTGAACCCTGAGTCACAGGCAGCGGTCACAACAGTTCCGCCCTGGCCAATTTCCTGCGCAAGTTGAAGTGCGGCAACAACGTTCAGGCCTGTCGACGTACCGGCGAAAATGCCTTCTTCACGCGCGAGCCGTCGCGCCATTGTGCGCGCCGCTTGCTCCGGCAATGCCAGTACGTCGGTCACAACGTCTCGGCTGAATAGTGGCGGTACAAAGCCTGCTGCAGTTCCGTCGATGCCATGCGGGCCAGGCTCACCACCGGAGAGAACCGGGGATGAATCTGGCTCCAGCGCCACAATCTGTGCATTTGGCCATTTGTCACGTATCACGGAACCTACCCCCATGATCATGCCGGCGGTTCCCACAGCGCCGCAAAGCGCATCGATGGGTTTTTGCATTTGATCGAGAATCTCTTTACCCATCGTTTTGTAGCCCACCGGGGCATGCTTATTGTGGAACTGATCCAGGTAAATATACCCGCCGTTATCGACCAGGCTTTTGGCCTGATCGATCATTCGCGGCCACAGGTCCGGGGTGACAACACCACCGTGGCTCGGCTCGACGAGAACCGTGGCACCAAACGCACGCATCGAATCGAGCTTTTCTCTGGCGTAGGCATCGGATGAAATAACCGTAAACTTGTATCCTTTGACAGCGCAAACAAAGGCCAGGGATGAACCCGTGCTGCCGCCAGTGCATTCAAGCAACGATGTCGTAGAGTCAATCTGACCGTCTTGTTCAACACCTTGAACCATGGCGAGCGCCATGCGGTCTTTGTACGATCCCGTCGGATTGACGCCCTCAATCTTCAGCCAGATTTCAGCCGAACCGGATGGGGGTATTCTGCGAAGTCGAACAAGCGGTGTGTTGCCTATGGTCTCTAGCATAATGAGTGAAGCGTCCGGTTAATACAATTCGCGCCTGAAGGCACTCCTACGCCTACCATTTGTGTTATGCCGTAACGAACAAATTGCTGGTGAGTCGCAAGATTCGTTTTATTCCACCGTAACCGACTTAGCCAGATTCCGTGGTTTATCGACATCAGTCCCTTTGATCAATGCGGCGTGATAAGAGAGCAATTGTAGCGGTATGGTGTATACAATCGGTGCGATAAGATTATCGACCGGTGCGACATTTAACACCTGGAGACCATCGCTTTCTTCAATGCCGGATGCCGGGTCGGCAAATACCAGTAAGCGACCGCCCCTGGCGCGAACTTCCTGAATATTGGATTTGATTTTTTCCAGCAATTGATCGTTGGGTGCCACCGCAACCACCGGCATGTTGGAATCCACCAGAGCTAACGGGCCATGTTTTAACTCGCCGGCCGGATAAGCTTCGGCGTGGATATAAGAAATTTCTTTTAACTTTAGCGCACCCTCCATTGCGATGGGATAGTGTTGACCACGACCAAGGAATAACGCATGTTGTTTGTCGGCAAACTGTTGCGCGATGTTTTGGATGATCTTATCCAGTTTCAGCGTTTTTTCTATCGTCGCCGGCAAGCTGCGTAATTCTTTAACAATGCGTGCTTCGGTGTCGTCGTCCAAGTTTTGTCGTCGGCCCAATGCTATTACCAATAGCAACAATGCAGTTAACTGCGTTGTAAATGCCTTGGTCGATGCGACACCGATTTCCGGCCCGGCGTGCGTCATAAACACCAGATCGGATTCACGCACCAGAGAACTCTCCGGCGCGTTGCATATCGTTAAAGAATGCGCAAAACCGAGTTTTTTGGCATCTCCCAATGCAGTCAATGTATCAATGGTTTCGCCGGATTGGGAAATGGTCACCACCAACGTATTGTCCTGCACGACATGTGGACGTGATCTGAATTCGCTGGCGATTTCCACATCGCAAGCCACGCCATAGGATTCAAACCAATGCCGTGCAACTAAACCCGCGTGGTAACTGGTTCCGCATGCGATGATTTGCACGCGCTCGGTTTTATCGAATATAGCTTTTGCTTCCGGGCCGAAGTTGGCTTCCAGCAAGCGGTTGCTGGTAACACGGCCTTCCAGCGTATCGGCGACAGCACGCCCCTGTTCGAAGATTTCTTTTTGCATGTAATGCCGGTAGTCACCCAGTTCCACGGCATCCGCCTGCAGGCTGCTTGTGAAAATCGGTCTTTGTTCTTTTTCGCCCAACTCGTTGTAAATGGTTACCGCACCGTTGTCGATATGCGCAACATCGCCGTCATGCAAAACGATGAACCGGTTGGTTACTGCAATCAGCGCGGCCATGTCCGAGCCGAGAAACGCTTCGCCGTCTTTGATACCAACCACTAAGGGGACTGCCTCGGCGTGCGCCTACCATTTGATTCAGGATAACGGTTGCTGATGACGCCGATGGCATACGCACCCTCTAGTTTAGCGATGGTGTTTTTTACCGCCTCAAGAAGATCGAATTCTTGTTCGAGAAAACCATAAACCTCATGCACAACAACTTCAGTATCGGTTTCCGAAGTGAATTCGTAGCCGTCTTGTTTTTGTTGCTCACGTAACTGATCGAAGTTTTCGACAATGCCGTTACAAACCACCGCTACAGTATCGCGGCACACATGGGGATGCGCATTTTTTTGTGTTGGTGGCCCATGAGTCGCCCAACGGGTATGGGCAATACCGGTTAACCCGTGGATGGGTGACTCCTGCACGGCAGTCTCCAGCTCTTTCACCCGACCCACAGTACGCGTGCGGGCAAATACCTGTTCATCATTAATTAATGCGACACCGGCGGAGTCATAACCGCGATATTCCAGACGGCGTAAACCATCCAATAAAACAGGCAACACGTTTTCTTTCGCAACTGCTCCTACTATTCCGCACATGTTTAGGCTCCCGATCTCACAATTATTTCTCGGATTTCTTTGCCCGTTGCCAACCCTTAACTGTCGTTTGCCGCGCGCGGGCGATACTCATTTCGCCTTCGGGGGCATTACGGTTAATGGTCGAACCGGCAGCAATGTAGGCTTCTTTTCCGACGGTAACCGGCGCCACCAGTGCGCTGTTGGTACCGATGAATGCACCGTCGCCGATGTTGGTTTTATGTTTGTTGACACCATCGTAGTTGCAGGTGATGACACCTGCGCCGATATTGACACCTTTACCCACCGTGCTATCACCCACATAGGCGAGATGATTGGCTTTCGAGCCTTCGCCCAGTATTGAGTTTTTCACTTCGACAAAATTCCCGATGCGTACGTTCTCGCCGAGTTCGGTTCCCGGTCTAAGCCTGCCATACGGCCCGATTACACATCCGTTACTGACATGCGCGTTCTCCAGGTAGGAATTCGCCTGGATAACCACATCGTTTTCGATCACGCTGTCTTTGATAAAACAATTCGGGCCAATAGAAACCCGATCACCCAGCTTGACTATACCTTGTAACACCACATTGATATCGATTTCGCAATCCTGGCCTGCTTGACATTCACCACGCATGTCCAGACGTGCCGGGTCATGCAGCGTCACGCCGTTTTGCATCAGGTTTTCGGCTTGCCGTCGCTGATAAACCCGTTCCGCGGTTGCTAATTCCGATTTACTGTTAATACCCAGCACTTGTTCGGTGTCACCAATCATCATGGGCTTCACTTTCACGCCGTCACCGGTTGCGAGTTCAACACAATCGGTTAAGTAGTACTCGCCTTGGGCATTATCATTATTTAAATGGGATAACCAGTCTTTCAATCTGGACACACTGGCGCAAATTACACCGGTGTTGATTTCAGTTACTGCAAGTTCGTCGTCGTTCGCGTCTTTGTGTTCGACAATACGTTCGATGTTGTCACTGGAATCGCGAATTATCCTGCCGAGTCCGAAAGGATCAGACATGTTTGCTGTCAACACGACAAAATCAGAGCCGGTCTGAGCGTCAACGATTTTTTCCAATGTCTGTGACCTGAGCAAAGGCACATCGCCATATAAAATCAATAGCTTCGCATCGTTCGCAACATGGGGCATGACTTGTTGCACCGCGTGACCTGTTCCCAGTTGTTCCGCCTGTTGTACCCAGTTCACGTCCGTGCCTTGAAAATGCTCTTTTACCGTATCGCCGCCCGTACCGTAGACCACATGGATATGCTCTGGCTGCAAAGACTGTGCAGTAGCGATAACGTGTCCCAACATGGCTTTGCCGCCGATTTCGTGCAACACCTTTGGCTTCGCCGAACGCATACGCGTACCTTGCCCGGCGGCGAGAATAATGATTTCCAGAATCATGGCGCGAGTATAGCGAAAAGGAACAGTGGAAAAGTTACGCTTTTGTGCAATCCGTCACGGGTCCGTTTGGGGGTGGACAAGCGCTGAAAATATTTGCGCAACACAAAAAACCGGGGCTTGGCCCCGGTTTTCGATGCACTCTCTTTGTCAGGCTACGACTAACGACCACCTCTTTTTCGGATACGCTCAATAGCGCGCAGTTGGGCTGCTGCCTTCAATAGTTCAGATCGAGCCTTGGCAAGTTCCAGATCAGATGTTTTATCTTTTAATGCCTGCTCGGCACGCCGTTGCGCCTCTAGCGCCGCCGCTTCATCCAGGTCTTCCGCCCGTTCGGCTGTGTCCGATAACACCGTCACCATGTGCGGCTGAACTTCCAGCATACCACCGGATACATAAATGTCTTCTTCTTCGCCGTTTTCCAGTTTAACGCGAATTTCACCGGGTCGCAGACGCGTAATCAACGGCGTGTGCCGCGGCATGATACCGATCTCGCCGCCTTCGGCACTGGCGATGACCATGGTCGCTTCGCCCGACCAGATTTCGCGCTCCGCACTGACGATATCGACGTGTATTGTGGCCATTTTCTATTCTCGTGTTTAGCCCGCGATCTTAAGTGACGCTCTTGGCCTTTTCCACCGCTTCTTCGATGGAGCCGACCATATAAAACGCCTGTTCAGGCAAGTCGTCATACTGACCATCAACAATGCCCTGGAACGCACGAATGGTGTCTTTCAGTTCGACGTATTTACCCGGGCTGCCGGTAAAGGTTTCCGCCACAAAGAAAGGCTGTGACAGGAAGCGTTGAATTTTACGTGCACGGGCCACGGCCAGCTTATCGTCGTCGGACAATTCGTCCATACCCAGAATAGCGATAATGTCACGCAACTCTTTGTAGCGTTGCAGGGTGCCTTGCACCGCACGGGCGGTATCGTAATGTTCTTGTCCGATCACCAACGGATCAAGCTGACGACTGGTTGAATCGAGCGGATCCACTGCCGGATAAATACCCAGCTCAGCGACTTGGCGTGATAACACCAGGGTCGCATCCAAGTGCGCGAAAGTGGTTGCAGGCGATGGGTCGGTCAAGTCGTCCGCCGGCACGTAGATCGCCTGAAACGAGGTGATCGAGCCTGTTCGAGTCGAAGTGATGCGTTCCTGCAGCGCGCCCATTTCCGCTGCCAGTGTTGGTTGATAACCCACTGCCGAAGGCATACGGCCAAGCAATGCGGACACTTCCGTTCCCGCCAGGGTGTAACGATAAATGTTGTCGATGAACATCAAGACGTCGCGGCCTTCTTCACGAAAATATTCGGCCATGGTCAAACCGGTCAAGGCAACGCGCAAACGGTTACCCGGCGGCTCGTTCATCTGGCCGAACACCATGGCCACCTTGTCCACAACATTAGATTCCTTCATCTCATGATAGAAGTCATTGCCTTCACGGGTGCGCTCACCGACGCCGGCAAACACCGACAAACCCGAGTGAGCCTTGGCAATATTGTTAATCAGTTCCATGATGGTCACGGTCTTACCCACGCCAGCGCCACCGAACAATCCGATCTTGCCGCCCTTGGCGATAGGCATGATCAAGTCGATAACCTTGATGCCGGTTTCCAGGATCTCTACCGCCGTCGCCTGATCGGCGAAAGCAGGTGGTTTGCGATGAATCTCCCATTTGTCGGCTGATTCGACCGGGCCGAGTTCATCGATGGGTTCACCCAAAACATCCATGATACGTCCGAGCGTTTGCTCGCCGACCGGAACACTGATGGCCGCTCCGCTGTTGGAAACTTCCAAACCACGCTTCAACCCGTCACTCGAACCCATGGCAATGGTACGCACGACACCGTCGCCCATTTGTTGTTGCACCTCTAGGGTGAGGCCGGTTTCGCCGACATTCAGTGCATCATAGACTTTCGGTACCGAGTCGCGTGGAAACTCTACGTCGACCACCGCGCCAATAATTTCTACAATATTTCCGTTGCTCATGTTTTAACTAACCTCGTTATAAGCTGTCGGCCCCAAGTAATCACAATAAAGCCTTTAGCTTTCGTAAATAAAATTTATTCTGACGGCCGCGCATTGAATGTTGATAGCCATCATTAAACCGCCGCTGCACCGCCGACGATTTCCGAGATTTCCTGGGTAATCGCCGCTTGCCGGGCTTTGTTGTAGACCAGTTGTAGCTCGTCGATGAGGTTTCCAGCGTTATCGGTAGCGGATTTCATCGCTACCATGCGGGCCGCCATTTCACAGGCGATGTTTTCAACCACGCCCTGATAAATCAGTGATTCAATAAAGCGCAGCATCAACGCGTCCACCACCACTTTCGCTTCGGGTTCGTAGATGTAATCCCAATGATGTTGCAACTCATCTTCCAGCGGCTCAGCGTGCAGGGGTAACAACTGTTCAACTAAAGGCTTTTGCGTCATGGTATTGACGAACTCATTGTGCACAATGTATAGGCGGTCGATATTGCCTTCGGAATACGCATCCAGCATGACCTTGATGGCGCCGATCAGGCTGGTCAGTTCGGGCGCATCGCCGATGTGGGTGGCCTCGGACAAGATGTTACCACCGTAACGTTTGAAAAACCCCAGACCTTTGCTACCGATACAGGCTAGATCCATATCGATGCCTTTATCGTGCCACTCGGCCATGTGGTTTACTACCGCGCGGAACAGATTGGTGTTCAATCCACCGCATAAACCACGATCCGAGGTAATAATAATATAGGCGATGCGTTTTGCCTCACGTTCAATCATGTAAGGGTGTTTGTATTCCGGATTAGCCTGGGACAAATGCGCGATTACCGTGCGCATCTTATTGGCGTATGGCCGCGCCTGATTCATGCGTTCTTGGGCTTTGCGCATTTTACTCGCCGCCACCATTTCCATGGCCTTGGTAATCTTTTGAGTATTTTGAATACTCTTGATCTTGGTGCGTATTTCTTTTCCGACAGCCATTCAGATTATTACCAGGTTCCGTTAGCCTTAAAGTCTTCAACCGCCTTCTTCAGTCCTTGCGTGATTTCATCGGACAATTTAGGCGCCTCGTTGATCTGGTCCAGTAATGCTTGGTAATTGGATTTCACATGGGCTTGCATGGCCGCCTCGCAATCCACCACTTTACTCACATCGACATCGTCCAGGTAGCCCTCGTTAACCGCGTACAGGGACAATGCCATTTCCGCAACGGACATAGGCGCATACTGTGACTGTTTCATCAGCTCCGTTACACGTTGACCGCGTTCCAATTGTTTACGCGTAGCTTCGTCAAGGTCGGAGGCGAACTGCGAGAATGCCGCCAGTTCACGATATTGAGCCAGCGCCAAACGAATACCGCCACCCAGCTTTTTGATGATCTCGGTTTGCGCGGCACCGCCAACACGTGACACCGATAAGCCGGCGTTGATAGCAGGCCGGATACCGGCATTGAACAAATCCGATTCCAGATAAATCTGGCCGTCGGTAATCGAGATCACGTTGGTCGGCACGAATGCCGACACATCACCCGCCTGGGTTTCAATAATCGGCAACGCCGTGAGCGAACCGGTTTTGCCTGTGATCTTGCCATCGGTAATTTTTTCCACGTACTCCACATTGATACGCGAGGAACGTTCCAACAAACGTGAGTGCAAATAAAACACATCACCCGGATAGGCCTCACGACCCGGTGGTCTTCGCAATAACAACGACACCTGACGATAAGCCCACGCTTGTTTGGTCAGATCGTCATAAATAATCAAAGCATCTTCACCACGATCACGAAAGAACTCGCCCATGGAACAACCGGCGTAAGGCGCGATGTATTGCATGGCCGCGGATTCCGATGCCGCCGCCGCCACAATAATCGTATGCTCAAGAGCGTCATGCTCTTCCAACTTGCGCACGACATTGGCGATAGATGACGCTTTCTGGCCGATAGCGACGTAAATACATTTAATACCGGTGCCTTTTTGATTAATGATGGCATCGATGGCAACAGCGGTCTTACCCGTTTGCCGGTCTCCGATAATCAATTCGCGCTGACCGCGGCCGATTGGCACCATGGAGTCGATGGATTTCAAACCGGTTTGCACGGGTTCCGAAACCGATTGCCGCGCTATAACGCCGGGAGCCACTTTTTCAATAGGCGTTGTGCCTTCGAATTCGATAGGACCTTTGCCATCGACAGGGTTACCTAGCGAATCAACCACACGACCCAACAAACCCTCGCCAACCGGGACTTCGAGAATGCGTCCGGTACACTTCACCGTGTCGCCTTCGGACACTTCTTCATAGTCACCCAGAATAACCGCACCGACCGAGTCCTGCTCAAGGTTCAGCGCAAGCCCGAAGGTGTCATTCGGGAACTCCAGCATTTCGCCCTGCATCGCTTCGGCCAGCCCGTGAATACGGACAATACCGTCCTGCAGTTGTACTACCGTGCCTTCGGTGCGCGCTTCGGCGACTACATCAAAATTTTTTATCCGTTCTTTAATCAGCTCGCTGATTTCTGATGGATTTAATTGCGTGCTCATAAGCCGTTTTCCTGCTTAAAGATTAAATTTTTTCAAGTCAGCACCCGGCGCGTCAGCTGGCCAGTGCACTGGATAGTTTTTCCAACCGGCTCCGGGCGGAACCGTCGATCACCAGATCGCCGGCACGGATAACCGCACCACCGAGTAGTGATTCGTCAATGGAGATATTGATCTTTACTTTGCGGCCCATACGTTTTTCCAGGGCCGCGGCAACTTTTTGTTGCTGCGCATCAGTCACTTCACGGGCGGACACCATTTGTACATCGACCGTACTCTCCGCCTCG
Organism: Arenicellales bacterium; assembly: GCA_965216365.1. Taxonomy (GTDB): domain Bacteria; phylum Pseudomonadota; class Gammaproteobacteria; order Arenicellales; family CBDCFT01; genus CBDCFT01. The sequence goes on from CBDCFT010000015.1 coordinate 137,934, forward strand.
GCGCGTAACACTTCATATTGCGCCGCGATTGCGGGTAGCGCATCCAGACGCCCGTTATGACTCAGCAAACGAATCGTATTGACCGCTTGATCGGGCAGGTTGTCCGGCATGATGGAAGTCACCAGTTCAGACAGCTTGTCGCGGCCTATCCTCGGATCGTCGATCAGAGGCTTAAGCGTGTCGTCCGCCACAACAGCCGCGCCGTTAGCGAGGACATCGGACCAGGTCTGAAAATCACCCGCTTCCTGTGCCATGGCAAAAATGGCGCGGGCGTAGGGTCGGCTGATGGATGCTGTGTTTGCCATTGCTAATTAAAGTTGAGCGACCAAATCGTCGATCAAATCGTTGTGCGCCTGTTCATCAATCTCGCGCCCGACAATACGGCTCGCACCCGCCGCGCTCAGGGCAGCGATCTGTCCGCGCAATGCTTCGCGGGCGCGATTGGTTTCCTGCTCGATCTCGGCATTGGCTGCCTCAACGATACGTGAACCTTCGGTTTTCGCCTTGTCTTTGCACTCTTCGATGACCTCGTTACCGCGCTTTTCAGCGTTGGCAACAATTTCGCGCGCCTGGTCTCGTGCTTCGCTTACCAGTTGCTCGACTTTGACATGGGCTTGTTCCTGGGCTTTTTCACCCTGCTCGGCCGCAGCCAGACCATCGGCAATTTTTTTGGTGCGCTCGTCCAGCGCATTAACGATAGGCGGCCACACATATTTCATACAGAACCAGACGAACACTGCGAAGGCGATCAACTGGCCGATGAGTGTCATATTAAGATTCATATTGCCTCCTTGTCGGACTCAATCGTTTGATGAGTTACACGGCAAACAGAACGTATAAACCCATGGCTGTCGCGATAATCGGCACCGCGTCAACCAGGCCCGCGACCAGGAAGAACTGGGTACGCAACATGGGCAGCAACTCGGGTTGGCGGGCTACGCCTTCGAGAAAACGGGCGCCCAGATTACCCATACCGATAGCAGCGCCGACTGCGCCCAAACCCAGCATTAAGCCGGCCGCGATGAATGACAGTGATTGTTCCATCTTTGTCTCCTTAAGAACTTTGATGAAATGAATGGATTGAAAATACGAAAGTAAAAATTTTAGTGATGGTCATGTGCCATATCGAGGTATACCACGGTCAGCATCATAAAAATAAACGCCTGCAGGGTAATAATCAAAATATGGAAAATCGCCCATACCAACTGCAATACGCCACCACCGACAAAACTGATGATGCCACCGGTATACAGCAATGCAATCAGGATAAAAATCAGTTCGCCCGCGTAGAGGTTGCCGAACAGCCGCAGGGAATGAGACAGCGGTTTAGCCAGTAAACTGACCGATTCGAGCATGAAATTGACCGGGACAAACAGCATCTGCACCAGTTTGTTTTTTGATTCAAACGGATGCAGAGTGAGTTCGGCGATAAAACCGCCCGGGCCTTTCATTTTTAAGCTGTAAAAAATAACCAGCGCGAACACGCCGAGACCCATGCCAAAAGCGGCGTTGATATCGGTTGTGGGTACGATTTTCTGGAAATGTATACCGAACATCGCGAATATCGCGGGTACTAAATCCACCGGCACCAGATCCATCAGATTCATAAGGAAAATCCAGCAAAACAGGGTCAGCGCGAGCGGTGCCACCATGTCATTCTTGTGGCTGAATGTGCCACGCACGTTTTCGTTGATGAATTCAATCATCACTTCGACAAAGTTCTGCAACGGACCGGGTATGCCCGAGGAAATGTTGTCCGCGACCTTTTTGAATAACCACAAAAAGAAAACGCCAAGGCCGATAGACCAAAGCATGGTGTCCACGTGTATCGCCCAAAAGCCCATTTCTGCCGCTTCCTCGGAATTATGCGCAAAACTCCACCCATTCTCGGGATGACGCCCGAGAGTCAGGTTGGTCAAGTGATGGCGTATATATTCGCCTGCTGTTTGTTCGCCGGAAGATGCCATGTGTTTTGGTGAAAGCGGTTGTTAAGCCGGTTTTTCGTGTTCCCTAATCTGTGTTTTGTTTTGTTTCGTTTTTAACAAGTCGCCTGGACAATATCCCGGGCAATAAGTACACCATCAAAAAAGCCATCATAAACGTCAATGCGTATGACGACTCGGGCGGCTTCTTCCACCACATAAACAATGCGATTAAAACAGCCGTAACCATCAACTTCACCATTTCACCGCCAAGCAACCGTCCAGATGCCGCGTATGGATCGCCAGACGAGCCGGTGAAAAGCATCAGCGCAAATACGGTGTTGGCAACGATGGCAATCAGCCCACCGGACAACACATATAAGGCATAAGCCGGAGTCGCCAGCCAGGCGACAATAGACATCAAAAAGGTTACCAGGGCCTGGATGAAAACCAGCCGCAATGCGCTCGATAAATCGAGACTGGTCATAGTCCAGTGGAATCCTTCGAAACAGACCTGTCTTCCGGAGGCGGCGCAGTATAGTAAGTCGCCGCGAATGGGTCAATAAATATGAGCCTGGATGGCCGGCTGAGGCCGCAAATGCGTCAAATTTCTTGAAATTCGGTCTATTCCTCTGACTCCAATAGCAAGGGCAGGATGGTTGGCAGTACTGGCGGATCGGGTTCGGGTATGGGTTCAGGCTCCGGTTCGGGTTCGGTCGGCGGAATAGTGGGTGGAAAACCTTTTCGCCAGCGCACGGCATCGGCCTCATCAGACATATTATCGTCGGTGCCATCCAGCAACACCGACGCAGGCTGACCCTGATTCCAACTGAATTCGCCGAGCGGATACCATCCGGTTGGATTATGTTTCTGATCGATGACGAATTCATGGGTTACGCCGTTGCCGTCGACAATCACGTAATCCGCATCGGTAGTACGGTTTTCAGTCTGACGAAAATGCACGGATACTTCGTAAACACCGTTCTCTGGTATTATGGTCGTCCAGCGCGCCGTGCCCTCGCGTTTCCGGCCTTCGCCGTGATGACTAAGATAACGATACGAGTTACCTATCGCATCACCGTTGTTCCAGGTCGCCCAGGCATTTTCGGCACTGGTTTCCACATAACCCGGATCGCCGTCGTCGATTAGAATCTCGGTCTGCGCAAGCGCAAAGTTGATTGCTATAAACAATAAACTAAAGAGCAAACCAGCAGTACGGCGATATAACCTTAGCGTCATCAGGTGTCTTTCGTTAAATTGAAATGGGTAATCGAACTTGTAAGCAGCTTTAAAATCTGCCGCCCCCCGACATTACGACACGATTCTAACTCGCAAACAGTAGAAAATTTCAGTGAATACGTTCCAGTATACCGTCCAGTTCATCCAGACTGGAATAGCTGATGGCAAGTTTGCCGCTGCCGTTTTTCTGGTGCGCTATTTTTACTACTGCACCCAGTTTTTGCGACAGATCGTCCTCCAGGCGACGGATATCCGTGTCCACCGTTTTCGCCTGGGGTTTGCTTTTTTTCTCACCGCTGATTTCTTTGCTGATTTGACGCACCAGTTTTTCTGTGTCACGCACGGAAAGCGCTTTACGCACTACGGTTTGCGCCGCCACGGGTTGATGTTTTTCCGGTAATGCCAGTAACGCGCGCGCATGACCCATATCCAATTCGCCGGATTCCAGCAACTCGCTCACTTTTGTGTGCAAGGTCAACAAACGCAACAGGTTGGTGACTGCGGTACGTGACCGCCCGATGCTTTCCGCGATCTGCTGGTGGGTCATTTCAAATTCATCCAGCAAACGCTGCAGACCCCTGGCCTGCTCTATCGGGTTGAGGTCTTCGCGTTGGATATTCTCAATCAGACCCATGGCCATGGCTGTCTGATCCGTGATGTCGCGCACCAGCGCCGGCACAGTATCCAATCCGGCCAGTTGCGCCGCCCGCCAACGCCGTTCGCCGGCAATAATTTCGAATTCGCCGCTGCCCGTTTCGCGCGCTAAAATCGGCTGCATGATGCCCTGGGTCTTTATCGATTCAGCCAACTCGTCCAGCGCGTCCTGATCCATTTGCACGCGCGGTTGGTATTTTCCGCGCCGCAGTGTTTCGATAGGAAGTTGACGCAACGCTTCGCCGGCGGCCGCAACGATGCCGCGGGAATCGCTTAACAGGGCATCAAGCCCCCGTCCGAGTTTCGGCTTTTTCATATTTTTCGGTTTCGTTTCTTCTTAACATTTCACCCGCCAGGGCAAGATAGGCCTGGGCGCCGGTACAACCACGATCATAGTCGATAACCGCCTGGCCGTGACTCGGTGCTTCCGCCAGGCGCACATTTCGCGGCACTACTGTGCGGAAAACCTTGTCGCCAAAATGCTCCAACAGTTGTTCCGATACTTCATTCGACAAACTGATCCTGCTGTCGAACATCGTGCGCAAAAGGCCTTCGATTTGCAACTGGGGATTCAGGATTTCCTTTATGCGTTCAATTGTATTCAACAATGCGGTTAATCCTTCGAGAGCATAGTACTCGCATTGCAGCGGAATCAATACGCTGGTGGCCGCCACGAGCGCATTGACGGTGAGCAAATCCAGCGATGGCGGACAATCCAGAAAAATATAGTCGTATTGGTCCTGCACAAGGGTGAGCGCGTTTTTGAGACGCATCTCGCGCGCGAACTCGCTCGCCAATTCCATGGAAATGCCCGCTAGATCGGGACTTGACGGCACCACGACGAGATTTTGATGAACCTGCTTGCCCGCCTCACGCATACCCGCCTCTTTGGACAAAACATGATAAATACTGACGTCGATTTCGTCCTTGTTCACGCCTAAACCCACGGTGGCATTACCCTGCGGATCGAGATCAATCAGCATAACGCTGCGATTGGTCTTGGCCATAGATGCAGCCACATTAACCGCGGTCGTGGTTTTGCCGACACCGCCTTTTTGATTGGCTACGGCGAGGATTCGGGCCATGGGTTAATGTTTGGTCGTGGGTTCAGGTGATTGGGTTGCGGCGCTAGCGTATCAAGATTACACGCCATCATCAAAACCGGATAGCAAAACCCAACGTAAAAAAGTCCAGGCCCGAGTTGGGTTCCGCCAGCCCACCGTTGGAACGGTGTCCGTAAGTCAATTCCAGGATCAAAGGTTGTGTTTGTCGTATTAACACGACACCAAGTATAATCTGCGGTGCAAAAAACCACTTACTACCCAGCTTTAAACGAACGTCTTTCGATTCCTCGTCTTCGAAGTCGTTATAGGAAACGCCAATTCCACTATCAATGTATAAACGTGGATTAAACGCATAACGTAGCGATGGAATCACGCCTACATCGTAACGAGACCGTTCGAATTCCTTAATATGTGCACGGGACAGGTTTACCCCTATACCGGCGCTGACCTTGTTATGGTTAATCAATGTGTGTATTACGCCTGGTAATGGGTTGGTCGAGTATAGTTCTTCCGTGTTTAGACCATAGGAAATCTTGTTCCAACGTAAGTCATTCTGGACTTCGGTGCCGCCATGAATGCCGACCTCTGAAAAAGTTTGTGCGTTTGCCGGTAAAACCTGCGCAACAAATATTAGCAATACGAACAGTTGTTGGTGCTTTGAATTTGCGACGAAAAACACGCTAGTATTCCACGATAACGGCGCAACGGTGCGCCGCAAGACCCGGAACCGGCAGCTCGTTGATCACGCATTTTGCTTTTTCATTCTCGTTCAGTTGCTCAACCTCCTGCTCCGCTTTGGCTGATTTCATAGCCAATAGCCGGCCACCTGGTTTAAGCAAGGGGCGGGCAAGAGGTATCAATTCGTGCAATGGCGCCAGTGCGCGTGCGGTAATCGTATCGAATGGCGCGTCGAGCTGAAATTCTTCCACCCGAGTATGTACTGTGTCCACATTGTTCATTTTGAATTTACTGGTGACGTGACGCAGAAAACTCACCTTTTTCGCGCGGCTTTCAACCAGTGTGACTTGCAGGTCGGGTCGCGCCAGGGCCAGCGGAATTCCGGGCAACCCCGCACCACTGCCAATATCACATACACGAACACCGCGCACCAACGGCAATATGGCGAGACAATCGAGTGAATGATGTGTCACCATTTTGTCCAGGCTATCGATCGCGGTAAGATTGTGACGTTTGTTCCATGTTTGTAGTTCATGTAAATAGTCCAACATGCGCCCGGGCGCTTCATCCGGCAGGGTAATACCTAATTCGCTTACGCCATGGGTTATCGTATCAATCAAATCTTGCTGTGTCGGTGAACTTACACAGGGTTTGTTCATATGATTCATTGTAGAACCTATCTCATAATAGGCGAGCGATGCTCAGACGAGGCAAAAACGCTCGAAAAAGCGCAGTGTACACGACAGTACATGAGCATTTTGAGAGCATTTTTAACGACGTATCAGCAAAGCGCAGGCATTTTGAGATGGGTTCTAGTAATACAACAAGAGAAAGAGACCAACTGTTGATTTGCGTCAGAACATGGCGTCGAATAGCACGCACAATCGGGTGTTGCTGTTTTATTTTACTAAGCGCTGGTTTTGTACAAGCCAACGAATCGAACACGCTGGAGACGACCATTCCACAGACTGACAAACGGTATCAACAACAACGCGCTGCCATGGTGCAAGATCAAATTGTGCAACCGTCGGACGGACGTACGGCTGTCACCAACAAGAACGTGTTAGCAGCAATGCGCGAGGTGCCGCGTCATTGGTTTGTACCGAAAGAATACGCTCGCACCGCGTATCACGATGGGCCACTGCCGATAGGTCACGGCCAAACCATATCGCAACCTTACATTGTGGCAATCATGACCGAGTTGTTAAAACCACAAAGCGATCACATTGTTTTGGAAGTAGGCACCGGCTCCGGCTATCAAGCGGCGATTTTGTCGCAGTTAGTGCAACAGGTTTACACCATCGAAATAGTCGAACCGTTAGGTGAGGAAGCCACGCAAACATTGTCCGAACGCGGCTACGATAACGTCGAGGTGCGTGTCGGTGACGGTTATCAGGGTTGGCCTGAACAGGCTCCGTTCGATGGTATCATTGTTACCGCGGCACCCGATCACGTACCGCAACCTTTAATCGATCAATTGCGAACCGGTGGACGAATGGTCATACCCGTCGGCCCCAGTGGGGGCATCCAGGAATTGCTGGTGCTGACCAAACAGGAAGACGGCAGTATCAGCGAAACCGAAATGATGTCTGTGCGATTTGTTCCGTTGACACGCGATAACGATTAACGCCCGACCATTCTAAGATACCACCACCATACAAGCCTTGGTATCAATCGCTAAACGCAAATTGTAATAGGTGTAGGGACTGCCGCCGATATGCGGGTGCGGCATCCACCAGGTCAGCATATTGAATCGGCGCTTATGAATATTGGCCGGCAAAACCTGCTGTTCGCAGTCGTTAACCTTGACCGTGACCGTACGCAGTTGGTCGATCCAGCTTTTTAACCAAATCGCGTTGGCACGATGACAACGCTGCCACTGGGTTGAGCCTAACTCCGGTCTACAATAGCTGCCGTCAGTCTTTTTAATTTCTATTGTTGCGTAAGTTTCATTGCTTTCACCGATGGCTAACAGGTTCTTATTTTTATCGGCAAATTCGATTTTGACATCCGGATTGACTGCAAATTGAGTACTCTCACCTTTGTTCCAGATTGAAACGTATAAATAACCATAGCATTCGGTGTATAAATAGCCCACTGACGGCACGCCGATAATTATCGCGCAAAAAAAGATAAAAAGTATTTGTTTCCATCTCATGGTACAAACTGCGAGTAGCTGTTTCTAAGGTATTCTTCTGAACTTTAAATGAGACAACTCAGACTAAAAAATTTCTGGCTGACATTAGGGTGGTTGTTACTCGCCGCTATTGTCTATGTATCGCTGACACCAGCACCACCCGATCCTGATTTTGAAATTAATGACAAGGTGTTGCACTTTGCGATGTATTTCATATTGACTGCCTGGTTTGCGCAACTTTTTGCGCCCGGAAAACATTTGGTTGTTTACGCGCTATGCTTTTTTGTTATGGGTGTTGTGCTGGAATTCGGTCAGGGGCTGACGGACGAACGCTCAACGTCGTTGTTCGATGCTTTGGCCAATGGCGCGGGCATCGCTGCCGGTCTGTTGCTTGCGTTAACGCCCTTGGCTTTGACGTTGAAACACTTCGAACGAATCGTCTTGCGACAATAGTTCCAAACTCAGGCGGCGTTTTGCAACGAACGTTTTTTGAGATGAACCAACAGCAGTGAAATCGCGGCTGGCGTAACCCCGGAAATGCGCGATGCCTGGCCAATAGTCAAAGGCTTGTGCCGGTTTAGTTTTTGTTGCACTTCCGCTGACAAACCACTTATTTCAAGGTAATCCAACTCTTCAGGTAATTTCGTACTCTCGTTAGACCGTTGCCGGTCAATCTCATCACGCTGGCGATCGATATAACCCGAATAACGTGCCTGAATTTCCAATTGTTCGATGACCGAAAAGTCGTCCACACCCGGACCGACGCTTCCTATGCTCATCAAGTCAGCGTAACTCACCTCGGGGCGACGCAATAAATCTATCAGTTTTGTGTCCTTGTTTAATGCCTGACCGAAAACTCGTTGCGCATCTTCGTCTTTCAATTGATCAGGCCGCAACCAGGTTTGTTGCAAGCGTTGTTGTTCTTGTTCTAGACAATCGCGTTTTTTACTGAACACCTGCCAGCGCGTATCATTAACCAGACCCAACTCGCGCCCGGTTTCGGTCAAGCGCAAATCGGCATTGTCTTCACGCAGTTGCAAACGATATTCGGCACGCGATGTAAACATGCGATAAGGCTCGCTCGTACCCAGTGTAATCAAATCATCAATCATCACGCCGATATAGGCTTGATCGCGGCATGGCCACCAGGCTTCTTTGTCCTGCACTTGCAAGGCGGCGTTTAAACCGGCGATCAAACCCTGGCCGGCGGCTTCCTCATAACCCGTCGTGCCGTTTATCTGGCCGGCAAAAAACAATCCCTGAATGAACTTGGTTTCAAGGCTGGGTTTTAAATCCCGTGGATCGAAAAAATCGTATTCGATAGCGTAACCGGGACGGGTAATTTTTGCGTTCTCGAAGCCCTTGATCGAACGCACCATGCGCCACTGAATATCGAATGGCAGGCTGGTGGAAATTCCATTGGGATAAATTTCCGTCGTGTTCAAGCCTTCCGGTTCAATAAAAATCTGATGTGAATTTTTATCCGCGAATCGAACCACTTTGTCTTCGACCGATGGACAATAACGCGGGCCGGTGGCATCGATCACGCCGCCGTAAATCGGCGAACGATCCAAACCTTCCCGGATGATGTCGTGGGTTTGTTCGTTGGTATGAGTGATATGACATGAAACCTGCGGCGGGTGTTGCTCGCGCGTGCCGAGATAGGAAAAAACTGGACGCGGTTCATCACCAGGTTGTTCTTCCAACGCGGAATAGTCAATAGTGCGTCCATCGATACGCGGTGGCGTGCCGGTCTTTAAACGATCCACGGTAAACGGCAATTCACGCAGGCGTTTGGCCAGACGAATGGACGGCGCATCCCCTGCGCGGCCACCGGCATAGTTGTCTAAACCAATGTGAATCTTGCCACCGAGGAACGTACCTGTTGTTAACACAACGGTAGGCGCTTTAAAACGCAAACCCATTTGCGTGACGACGCCTTTAACACGTTCGGTTTCTATAATTAAATCTTCAACCGATTGTTGGAAGATGGTCAGACTCGATTGATATTCAACCGCTGCGCGAATGCTTTGTTTATACAACGCTCGATCCGCTTGCGAGCGAGTAGCACGCACCGCCGGGCCTTTGCGCGCGTTGAGCGTGCGAAAATGAATGCCGCTGCAATCCGCCGCCTGCGCCATGATGCCGCCCAAGGCATCCACCTCTTTGACAATATGACCCTTACCGATGCCACCGATGGCCGGATTGCACGACATCTGACCGATGGTCTCGATGTTTTGCGTCAACAATAACGTGTTGCAACCTATGCGTGCAGACGCCAAAGCGGCTTCAGTGCCGGCATGGCCGCCACCGATCACAATGACATCAAATTTTTCGGGATGCAGCATGAATCAAGAAAAGCGAAGATAAGAATTCGGGGGCGAGATTTTAATACGTCTTCACGACGATGCAAACCGTTACCATAGCGATAAATTCTTGATTTTCGGTAGCAATTTGTCTGGAAATCGACTGTGCTGTTGCTTGACGCTGGTTCGCTGCCGCTTGACAATGCTATCAATGTAACTAGAAAACGAATCTTTCTGTGTGCGATCCGCAACTTGTGATTCGTCGCGACGGGATACGACCATGAATACAAAATACACGGATAAACAGTATCTGGAATACCACTATCGGGAGATGGTGCGTCTATGCAAAGAGTGCAACACGCAAATCAACAGCGCGTTTTCCGATTTCAAATTACTCGGCGCGGTAGGTGCCATGGTGGCGTGGGCACCATTATCGGATGCCGTCGCAAAGGGTCATGACCCCAAGGTCATGTTACTGGGTTTTATCGCGATATTTATTCTGTTCATTGTCATCACGTTGTTTGACTTAATGAAACAATCCATCATGCTTTATTACCTGGAACAAATCCGCCACTTTGAAAACGCAATTCGTGATGCATTAGATATACACCACGAAGAGACTTTTAAGATGGCGCATAACTGGGCGCTATGGAGTAAAAAAGTACACGAACATATCGCATGGCGATTTTTCGCAATCCTGTATGTATTCGTCATCGCCTTTCCTGCCACGGTGTTACTCGGACACGGCTACGAATGGCACGCCGCTATTTTTCTTGTTATTGCACTGTTGTTGTTAGCGATTCAAATTACCGCCGTCAAGTTGGTGATTAATGCGGCGGAAAGGCAGCAAGCGTAGGTTAAATCGGGCGCAAGCCATAACCCACCTTTTTCGTATATTCATGCAATCCAGTTCGGCGCGTCGAGACGCGCCCTACCCAATACCCACCTTACGCGTTTAGCTGGGTTTACCGTATTGAGAGCAACAAATAATTTTCCGGAAGACTTAGCATCGATAACGTCCTAATTTCTACCGTGTTTTCCCGGTCGCTCCCCTGAATGCTAATATAGAAAATCGGGGGCCAAATACTGGTGGAGTCTGGAAATATTAATGGTGCAGAACTCAAAAAGGCTTGGTTAAATTGAATATTTCCTAATGTCATTTAGCCGATATGGGAGTTTTGTTAACTTAATTCAAGATGTAGCTATTCCATATGCGGAAGATGTTATTTCTAATGCACTATTTGGCTACTGTCCGTGATAATAATAATCATAACTGCGTAAAATGTCCCAGGTGAAGTTCCAGGCTTCGTTATAGCTCAGGCCGCTGTCGTCGGGAATGACGATTTTGGTGTAGAGGTTTTTCGGGTCGCGAGCTTTGTGTTCACTGAGTCGTTCGCGTATGGCTTCTAACGATAGTTGTTGCGGTTCAGTCTGTGTCGGTTCGCGGTATTCGTACACATAGGCATTACCGATTTTCCGATAATGGATTTCGACCACGTATTTATCCAGTTCGCTGCGCGCAGGGCCGACCAGTTTCAGGTATTTGGCTTCCAGGTCTTCGAAGGTTGTTTCCAATTCGGCGTATTGTTCTTCACCGGCCAGCACCTTCGCGGTTTCCGCTTCCAGTTGTTGTTCCAGTTTGGCGTATTGTTCTTCTATGGACTCAACCGCCTTTTGCGCGTCTTCAAACCGTTCTTCGATGGTTTTTTTATCGGTCTGCAGTAAAGCGTAAACGGCTTTTAACGCATCGAATTCGCCGCTTAAGGTTTCTTTCTCTGTTTCCAGCGTCGCTTTTGTTTCTTCTATTTGTGCCTTTTCTTCGGCAAGCTGGCGCGATTCGGTTTGCAGGGCTAGCAGCTGGGTCATGATGCTGGCTTTTTCCGCCGCTAACTCGTCGCGTTCGGTCTCAACCGATGCTTTGTCCTGGGCCAGTTGTAACTGTAGTTTTTCCAGGTTTTGGTTTTCGAGTTCCAGTTCTTCTTTCGCCTGCTCCGTAATCTGCAGACGGCCGTCCAACGCCAGTTTGGTTTGCGCGAGTTCTTCATTGTCTTTCAACAGTTCATCGCGTAATCGTTCTAAGGCTACGATATCGGCAGTTAAGCGAGTTACGTTTTCGCTGCTCACTTCCAATTTGGCTTCGACGGATTCCTTGTCACGATTAGCCGCGCGTAATGTGAGTTGCAGTTCGCCGATTTTACGTTCCAGTTGATCTAGCCGCTCTTCCAGCGCGACTTTTTGTACCGCGGTAGAACGCGCTATCTCCGCGGTCTCGCGTTCCTTGTCGACGGTAGCTCGCAACTCTCTTACCAAATCGACATTGCGAATTAAAATAATGACCAGGGACATGAGAAAGATCATGACAATGACTGTCATGATGTCGGTGAACGACGGCCACACGCTGTCGTCGCTGTGACTGCTCTGCGACTGAGCGGAAACCCTTAGATCGACAAAACCGTGCGTGGTGCGCATTAGTCACGCTCCGATAAACGAAATCCCTCTCTGAGCAGATGCACTATTTCGTTAAAATAATGATTGGTTTTGGCTACCTCTTCGCGGTAGTCGCTGATCATTTGTTCCATGTGTTCGGCGGTCTGCGCGAAACGCTCGTGGGTTTCATCCAGCCGTTTGGTCAACGCACTGGATGCACGAATCAGTTCGGAGAAATCGTTCATCACGCTTTCCGGTTCATGCTGAAACTTCGGCACCAGGTAATTCGCCGTTATGTCTTCAACCCGGCTGATGAGATAGGTCTGGGTGTCGGTGAGACGCAGATAAAAATATCCAAAAAACAGAAATGCCAGTATAGCCGTCATAGTCGTCGACAATGCAGTGGACATGCCGTGAATAACGGTATTCAAACCACCCGATTCGGTACTGCCGGCGATCATGTCCGATGCGCCGAGCAAGGCGATGGACAGGGACACGATGGTGCCGAATACACCGGTTAAAATCAGAACGTTGTTTACAAACTTGGGAAAACTGACATAACTGGATTCTTCCGCCACCAGGGTTGCGGCCAATGCGCCATGATTGATTAAAGCGTGACGATTATGTAAGTCCTGCAAGGTGTCGTAACGATCGACAATCATGGAGTCCACCGGCAAACCCTGGGTCGGGTCTTTGGTGCGTGTCATATTGTTAATGAATGCATTCAGCGCTGCTTCCTCGCGTGTGTAACGCACATACAATTGCACTAGGCGAATCAGTCCGCTCAGAAACAGCAACAAGATCCCGCCGTTGACGACCCAACCGACCGAAGTGAGTTGGTTTTTTAGATACACCTCGGATAAGAACTCGCGTTGCCAGATTACGACGATAACGACAATGGCGAATAGCACGACCAGCTGAATTAACACATTGCGCGTGTAGTGATGTTCGACGGTACGCAGACTCATAATTCCTCGCTTTGTTTCTCTGTATTTATAGGGCCGCTGGTATCTCTACTGGATGGGTATTAAACGCGCATAGCCCGTGCGACGCAACATTCATCGAACTCTAGTGGCGATTCCGCAGGGAGAAACGACTACTTTCCGATGCAAAAACTGGAAAATATCTGCCCTAACAAATCATCAACGGTAACACGTCCGGTTATTTCACCCAGCGTGTCATGGGTCCGACGCAGGTCCTCAGCGAGTAACTCCCCGGCTTGTTGCAAAGCGATATTGTTTATGCCGGCTTGTAAATACTGTTGTGCATTTTCGATTGCATCAATGTGCCGCCGCCGCGCACTGAATAATGATTCACCAGCGCTATAACCGGCTGATTGTTTTAACTGATTACACAGCTTCGTGATGCATTGTCCTGTTTTAGCCGATACTTTTATCGATTGCGGTTGTTGCGAGAATTCCGCTTTGGTGCTTTGTTCAAACAAATCTATTTTGTTGTAAACCAAAGTGACGGGTACGCCATCCGGAAGTTGCTGCAGCAGACTTTTTACATCGGTGGTGTCTTTGTCCGAACTATCCATGACCAGTAAAATCTGATCCGCTTGCTCCATCGCCTTGTAAGCGCGGCGCACGCCTTCCTGCTCGATCTCGTCAGTGCTGACGCGTAAACCGGCGGTGTCGGTAATGTTCACCAACAAACCGTCGATCTGGAATTGCTGCTCGATAGTGTCGCGTGTGGTGCCGGGTGTTGTGCTGACAATGGCTCGCTCTTCTCCACACAGTCGATTCAGTAAACTCGATTTACCGGCATTAGGCAATCCGGCCAGCACGATATTCAAGCCTTCACGCAATAAGCTTCCCTGCTGCGTGTTTTGCAATAACTTTTGTAAATCAATGTGCAGTTGCCTGGTTTTTTCTGCGATGTTGTTCTCCTGCAGAAAGTCGATTTCTTCTTCGGGGAAATCGATTGCTGCCTCGACAAAGATACGTAACTCGGTTAAACGATCGCACAACGCATTCACTTGTCGGGAGAATTCGCCCTGCAACGAGCGCACGGCCGATCGTGCGGCGGCGTTTGTACTGCTTTCGATTAAATCCGCCACCGCTTCGGCCTGGGCCAGGTCCAGTTTACCGTTGAGAAAAGCGCGTTCGGTAAATTCGCCGGGCCGCGCGAGACGTGCACCCAGTGAAGTGATTTCATTTACCAATGCGTCCAGCACCACCATGGAACCGTGCCCCTGCAATTCCAACATGTGTTCGCCGGTGTAGGATGCGGGTTGCTCGAACCGTAAAGCGATGCCCCGGTCGATAACATCGCCGTGAGAGTTTTTAAACAAACATAAAACCGCTTTGCGTGGCGGCAGATTTTTTTGGGTAATGGCTTGAGCAATTTGCAGCACCCGCTCGCCGGACACGCGCACGACCCCAATACCGCCAACCCCCGCCGGCGTCGCGATAGCAGTTATGGTGTCAGGTGTTGTTATCAACGCGCCATCCGCCGTGTACGGCGGCGGTTAGTGCAAAACGCTAACTCGCGGCGGCGATTCTGCGTGTGATGTGCCACTGCTGGGCGATAGACAAAATATTATTGACCACCCAATACAACACCAGACCCGCCGGGAACCAGAGAAAGAAAACCGTGAACACTACCGGCATCGCCATCATGATATTTTTTTGTATCGGGTCGAGTGGTGCCGGGTTAAGAAACTGCTGAGCCAGCATGGACGCACCCATAATAAGCGGCAAAACGTAATAGGGGTCGGGCAAAGACAAATCGTTCAGCCAGAAAATAAAGTCCGCTTGGCGCAACTCCACGCTTTCCAGCAATACCCAGTACAGTGCGATAAACACCGGAATTTGAATCAAAATAGGTAAACAACCGCCGAGTGGATTGATTTTCTCCTTTTTGTACATCTCCATCATGGCCTGGTTGAGTTTTTGCTTGTCATCCCCGTAACGCTCCTTCAGCGTTTTCAAGCGTGGCTGCATGGTTTTCATCTTGGCCATGGATTTATAACTGGCCGCTGACAGCGGATAAAACGCGAGCTTGACCAGAAAAGTCAAAATAATAATGGCCCAACCCCAGTTTTTGACTACACCATGAATCCACTGCAACAATTTAAACAACGGTGCCGCCACCGGTGTCAGCCAACCGTAATCCACGGTTAACATCAATCCTTCGACATCCTGTTTTTTCAGGCGCACCTGCTCTTTCGGTCCGATGAACAAGCGGGTTGAAAGCGTACCGCTTGAACCGACAGCGACTTTGACCGGTGTATTGGTTTTATAACCGATAACATAACGTGCTTCGCCGGATCGCTTCACTACATTGCTGTAATACGTGTGGTTGCCGGTTTGATCCGGCAACCACACGCCAACGAAATAATGCTGCAACATGGCAACCCATCCGGCCGGTGAAGTGCGTTCGAGCTTTTCGCTTTCCATGTCGCCAAAATCAATCTTGTCGAACTTTTCTTCGGGGGTATAGACCACGCCGCCGGTGTAACTGGGTAACCGGCCAAAGAATCCACCGTCGTCTTCTATCGGCGTGCGCATAAATTGCGAGTAAGTAAAACCCGACCATTCCTGGTCGCTGTTGTTGGTTACGACGTAATCTACGTCGACGACATAACTGTCGCGACGAAAGGTATAAACTTTCTCGTAGCCGATACCGTCCGGACTGTTCCAGCGTAACTTTGCCTGCACCTGATCCGCACCGGCTGCGAGGTCGTATCGCATACTGTCGGCTTGATACTGGGTTACCTGATGATTCGGGTAGTCGCCACCAATCAGACCGCCCTGAGCGATAAAAAACGTATCCGCACTGGTGTCCATTAACACAAACGGGTCTTCCGGGGTATCGACACTGACCGGGTATTGCAGCAATTCCAGGCGACGCAGCGATCCACCCAGCGTGTCGATTTCGGCGCGCAATAAATCCGTTTCCACAACGATTACTTCACGGCTCGGCTCACTGGGTGTTGCTACAACCGGTGTTTCAACCACCGGTGCCGTCTGCGTTACTTCATCCGGCGTATCCGGCACTTCGTCGGTATTGATTTCGGGTACGGATGGCGTTGTCGATTCGCTCGCAATCTGCTCTGGCGGCGGGTTTTTAGCCTGTTGATAGATTGTCCAGTTTTGCCATAGCATCATCAGTACCAAACCGAGCGCCCCGTATAACAACACTTTTTGAAAATCCATAAAGCGTGAAAATTCTTTGCGTCAGTGAGTGTTATTGCCTGGCTGCCGGCCGGGTACAGGGTCAAGACCGCCTTCGTGCCACGGATGACAACGCCCTATTCTTTTAATTGCCAGAAATCCTCCGCGAACTGTGCCGTGAGTTTGAATAGCCTCGATGGCGTAGGATGAACAACTGGGATGAAAGCGACAATGCATGCCCAGCATAGGGCTGACTGCATAGCGATAGGCACGCAACAGTACGACTAGCGGGTTTTGCATTTCTTTATAATTCGTTTCCAGTGTTGTAGTAGAGCATCGCGAATTTCATTGTTGGCAATCGTGCGGGCCGCGGTATTCGCTACCACGACAACGTCCAACCCCTGCAAAAGCGTTTGATGTTGCCTGAATGATTCCCGAATTTGCCGTTTTATACGATTACGATCAACTGCTTTAGATGACACGCGTCGGGATACGGCCAAACCCAGACGCGCCAGTGCCATACCGTTGGGTATAGCGAATACCCGCATTGTTTTGTCCTGCGATAAACTTTTGTGTTTCAGTACCGCCCTATACTGTGCCGCGCTAACCAGCCGGTTCCGTCTTCGAAACTGCGCCTGCGTCAATCGTCCTCAAGCACTGAGACGCACACGGCCCTTCGCGCGACGCGCATTGATTACCGCGCGACCGCCACGGGTTTTCATACGCGCCCTGAAACCGTGTGTGCGTTTTCGTTTAACTTCACTGGGTTGGAATGTTCGCTTCATTGGCCTGCTATACCGTGCAAAAAAGGCGCCGCACATTAACGGTTATAGGCTGTTTTTGTCAATGCGGATTAAGATTTGTTTTCGCTTGCAACAGCCTGTGGATAACTCTGCCGGTAAACGCTAGACTTGATCTCTTTTCTTTGACATTTAGCAAAACCCGTTTTGACCGACTCTTCGCTCTGGGCAAAGTGCCTGAATCAGTTGGAAACCGAGCTTTCCAGCCAACAACTCAACACTTGGATCAGACCGCTGCACGCAGTGCAGGATCGCCAGGAATTGCGCTTGCTGGCACCTAACCGGTTTGTAAAAGAAAACGTGGAAAAGCAGTTTCTGAGTCGTCTGCAGGAGCTGGGGCAACATCTCGCGGCGGCGCCAGTAGCAGTATCGGTCAGTGTTGGGGCGCAGGGCAGGGAAACGGTAAATACGCCAAACAACAACAGTGGTAAATCTGCGACTGCAAACCGTACAACCGGCTTTAGCGGCGGACGGCTGAATCCGTCGTTTACCTTTGAAAACCATGTCGAGGGAAAATCCAATCAATTAGCACGCGCCGCTTCAGTGCAGGTAGGAGAAAATCCGGGTCACGCATACAACCCGCTGTTTCTGTACGGCGGCGTCGGGCTGGGTAAAACCCATTTGATGCACGCTGCCGGTAACCTGATCCTGGCACGTAACCCGGAAGCGGTCGTTGCTTACGTGCATGCCGAACGTTTCGTAGCGGATATGGTGAAAGCCCTGCAACACAACACCATGAACGGGTTCAAACGTCACTATCGTTCGCTGGATGCCTTGTTAATCGACGATATTCAGTTTTTCTCCGGCAAAAACCAGTCACAAGAAGAATTCTTCCATACTTTCAATACCTTACTAGAGGGTAAAAGTCAGGTTGTCATTACCAGTGACCGTTTGCACAAGGAAATTGACGGTATTCAGGAGCGTCTGATTTCGCGTTTTGGCAATGGTTTGGTCGTGCGCATCGATGCACCGGAACTGGAAACCCGCGTCGCTATTCTGAATAAAAAGGCGCGCATTATGCAGATTGAGCTGAGCGACGACGTGGCTTTTTTTATCGCCGGCCAGGTACGCTCCAATGTACGTGAGCTTGAAGGCGCATTGCATCGTATCGTCGCCAGCGCTCGATTTACCGGGCGCGATATCAGCGTGGATGTGGCGCGCGAAGCCCTGAGTGACTTGATGGTTTACCAGGAAAAACAGGTCACGATTCAAAACATTCAACGCATCGTTGCCGAGTATTTCTCTATCCGCGTAGCCGATCTGCATTCCAAGAAACGCAATCGCAATATCACGCGTCCCCGGCAAATCGCCATGGCCCTGGCTAAGGAGCTGACCAACATGAGTTTGCCTGAAATTGGTGAGTCCTTTGGCGGTCGCGACCACACCACGGTGCTGCACGCGTGTCGAAAAGTCGTTGAATTAGTGCAGCAGGATGCACAGATGACCGAAGATTATCAAAACTTACAACAGCTATTGAGTGGTTAAGGTATTGGCCCCCTGCCCGGCTCTAGCGATAAGGTTTGGGATATGGTTGGGGATAAGTTGTTAAATTCGGCAGTGGATAAAAATTCAGCCGGATTTATACACAGTAAATCACACTAATCCACACGAATATAGTATACTTCCACCACCAATGATAAAGATATAACTTATTGATTTTAAATAAAAATAAATACTTATCCACAAATCCACAATGTTAATAATTATAAGAGTAATCTAAATGAAATTAGATATTGAACGGGACCAACTCTTAAAACCCTTAAGCCGGGTTAGTGGTGTTGTTGAACGTCGTCAGACACTTCCAATTCTGGCTAACGTATACGTCAAGTTGGAAAATTCAACTTTGACTTTAATCGGTACCGATCTGGAGGTGGAGATTTGTGAAAGCCTGACAGGGGTGAAAGGAAAAGCGGGTGAAATTACAGTCACAGCACGAAAGTTAATGGACATATGCCGCGCTTTGCCGGAAGCCGCCAAAATTAAAATTGATACGGATGGCAGTTTGATGACAGTGCAAGCCGGGCGCAGCAAATTTTCATTGCAAACCCTGCCGGCGAAAGATTATCCCAAAATCGATACGGATAAGTGGGAAGAACGCATCAGTCTGCCCGCGAACGCATTATGTCAATTATTGGAAAAAACCTCTTTTTCCATGGCGAATCAAGATGTTAGGTATTATCTTAATGGTCTTTTACTAGAATTTGGCGGTGATAGCGTACGCGCTGTGGCGACAGATGGTCACCGCTTGGCGAAAAGCGATCTTACACTTGACGGCGTAAAGGCGGACTTTCGTCAAATCATTGTCCCGCGAAAAGCTGTAATGGAACTTATCCGTTTGCTGCAGGACAGCGATCAAAACGTGACAGTGGAGGTCAGCTCAAACCATATCCGTGTGTCTGTTGGAACGACCATTTTTACCAGCAAGCTGATCGATGGTCGATTCCCGGATTACGAGGCAGTTTTGTCGCCATTACTAACGACCATGGTTTCTGTCGAACGCGTCCCATTTTTGGAATGTCTTGCTCGCGCGGCAATTCTGACTAACGAGAAATTTCGTGGCGTGCGGCTTAATGTCGAAAAATCCCGCATGCTAATTAGTGCGCATAATCCGGAACAGGAAGAAGCGAGCGATGAGCTGGCGATAGATTACGACGATGAAGCTATCGAAATCGGCTTTAATGTGACCTACATGATGGAAGCATTAAAAGCGCTGACAGAAGACAAAATAGAACTGAGACTGCGCGATAACAATAGCAGTTGCACCATTCATTCACCAAGCGACGAGGACACCTTGTACCTGGTCATGCCAATGCGTCTGTAGCCTGGTTCGAGCGACCAAAACAGGGGTGTTTCACGTGAAACATCTCACAGCCAAATCAATTGAAACTGCGTTAAACACCTGAAATACGGTATAATTTAACGGTGTTCACGGGGTAATTTCATGTCTGATAAAGAAGATAAATCCAAACCGGGTAAAGATAAATCAACTTATGATTCATCCAGCATCAAGGTTTTAAAAGGCCTTGATGCCGTTCGCAAACGGCCGGGAATGTATATCGGGGATACCGATGACGGTACCGGCCTGCATCAAATGGTTTTTGAGGTCGTCGATAATGCGATCGATGAGGCGCTGGCCGGCTACTGCACAAAAGTTCGGGTCGTATTGCATACGGATGAGTCCGTTACGGTAACCGATGACGGTCGTGGTATTCCAACCGGGATGATCGAGGAAGAGGGTAAGTCCGCCGCAGAGGTCATTATGACTGTGCTGCATGCCGGCGGTAAGTTTGATCAGAATTCTTACAAGGTTTCCGGTGGTCTGCACGGCGTTGGTGTCTCCGTGGTGAATGCCCTGTCAGATCATTTGAAATTAACTATTCACCGCGAAGGCAAAATCCATATCCAGGAATACAAACTGGGTGTTCCGCAAGAACCGCTGACAGTACAGGGCGATACCGACAAGAGTGGAACAGAAGTCCATTTTAAACCCAGCCCGCAGATATTCAGCGATATCGTGCTGCATCACGATCTACTGACCAAACGCCTGCGGGAATTGTCTTTCCTCAATTCCGGTGTGCGCATCGAGCTGGTTGACGAGCGCACCGGCAGTGAGGATGTGTTTGAGTATAAAGGTGGAATCGCCGCATTTGTTGAACACCTGAACGACAAGAAAACACCGTTACACCAGAAAGTTTTTCACATGAAGGCCGATAAAGAAGGTGTAACTGTCGAATTGGCTATGCAGTGGAACGACTCTTATCAGGAAAACACTTTTTGTTATACCAATAATATTCCACAACGCGATGGCGGCACACATTTAGCCGGTTTGCGCGGTGCCATGACACGCACTTTGAACCAGCATATCGAAGAGCTGGGTATCGCTAAGAAAGCTAAAGTCAATGTTTCCGGGGACGATGCCAGGGAAGGGCTTACCGCTGTGCTGTCGGTAAAAGTTGCTGACCCGAAATTCTCATCCCAGACCAAAGACAAACTGGTGTCTTCGGAAGTGAAAGGTGCGGTGGAATCCGCTGTTAACGAACACCTGAGCAATTTCCTGCTGGAAAATCCTACCGATATGCGGGTGATTGCGCAACGCATCGTCGAGTCAGCCCGGGCGCGGGAAGCAGCGCGCAAGGCGCGGGAAATGACACGACGCAAGAGTGCGCTCGATCTTGGCGGCTTGCCGGGCAAGCTGGCGGATTGTCAGGAACGCGATCCGGCATTATGTGAAATCTATTTGGTAGAAGGAGACTCGGCTGGCGGCTCGGCCAAGCAGGCACGTGACCGGCGCTATCAGGCCATCCTGCCACTCAAAGGCAAGATTCTGAATGTGGAAAAAGCCCGTTTCGACAAGATGTTGTCATCGGATGAAGTAGCCACTCTGATAACAGCTCTGGGCACAGGAATTGGTATAAATGACTTTGATATCAATAAGTTACGCTATCATCGCGTGATTATCATGACCGACGCCGATGTTGACGGTTCGCATATTCGAACCTTGTTGCTGACATTTTTCTACCGCCAGATGCCCGATTTGCTGGAACGGGGTCATGTTTATATCGCCTTACCACCACTGTATAAAATTACAGTAAAGAAAAAGGAAACTTATATCAACGACGATGACGATTTGCAGGAACACCTGTTGCATATCGCGCTTGCCGACGCTGAACTCAAAAACCAGGCCGGTGAAATAATCAGCGGTAAAGAATTACAGGCGCTGTGTACGGAACATTTCGCCGTTCAAAACACTATCAACCGTTTGCGCCGGCGTTATCAGCCCGAAGTGATGAAATCGCTGATGCAACTGGACAAATTCAACACCGACGATATGGACAAAGAAGCGAGTGTAGGCGTGTTCGTTGAATCCCTGACCAAAGTATTACTCGCGCAGCACAACGGTAGTCGCCATTACGCGGTAAAGACTCAGGTAAATGGTGAGGGCGACGATAAAGAACAAATAATCGTAATCGAATGCAGTGAACATGGAACCATCGTACAGTCACGCCTTACAAAATTATTTTTTGAGTCCACCGAGTATCAATCGCTCTGTTTACTCGGCGAACGGTTACGTAATATTGTTGGTGAGCAGGCGACTATCAGCCGCAAGGATAAAAGCGAAACCGTTGTCAGTTTCGAGCAGGCAGTAAACTGGCTGCTAACTCAGGCCAAGAAGGGACTCAACCTGCAACGCTACAAAGGCTTAGGCGAAATGAACCCGGAACAATTGTGGGAAACAACCATGGATGCGGAACAACGCCGGTTGTTACAGGTAACTATCGAGGACGGTGTTGCCGCAGATGAAACATTTACTACGCTCATGGGCGATCAGGTCGAGCCGCGCCGCGAATTTATTGAGAAAAACGCTTTTGCGGTGGGTAATCTCGACGTCTAACAGTTTCAAACTAAGAGGACAGGGCAGCGCGCTCGAACGTGCGTTGTTAAACCGGTAAAGGGAAAACTTTAGTGCAATGTCCGCGGTACGGACAAGGTAAAAATAGGAATCTGCGCATCAAACGCGGTGCCATCTTCCGCCACCATTTGATAACTGCCGCACATGGTGCCGACGGACGTTTCGATCACGGTACCGCTGGTGTACTCGAAACTTTCGCCCGGCGCTAAATTCGGCTGTTCCCCCACAACACCTTCACCACGCACATCGGTTTTCTTGCCATTGGCATCTTCGATAATCCAGTGCCGGGTCTTGAGCTGAGCCGGTACCAGACCTGTGTTTTTAATTTTAATCATGTAAGCGAATACGAAGCGTTCGTCATCGGGGTTTGATTGTTCTTCGACATAGCGTGATTTGACCTTAATATCGAACTTGTATTTCTCGTTTGTAGACATCAGCGTTGTTTTTCGCAGGGGACTTGAAAAAACACAGGGAACTCATCGTCAAGCCTGACAGCGCAAAGGGCGCCACCCCAAACACAACCTGAGTCAGTAGCAATATACTGATTTACTTGGCGGCAACCCAGAGAGGACCAGTGACCAAATACGACTCGTGTCGCTCGAGGCGATTTTGGTCTGCATAAATACCACGGCGTTAGATCGTCAGTCACTTTCTCCGGTGGATCGGTGTTCGAATAGTCCATTAACCCGTCGCTCGTTATATATCTTGCCCGTGTGAAAATATTGATAATACTGCGCAAACGTTTGTAACCCTTTAGCTTATCCGACCAATAGTCCGGTTTAGAGCCATACATCTTAGCGAAAAAATCTGCGCACTGTTCTGAACGCACACGTGTCTCCACTTCCGCTGATAGTTTCAGAGCCTTTTTAATCGACCAGTCCGGATGAATTGACGCATGCACCATCGCGCAGTCGAGATCCGCATCATAGTGCATCAAAGGCTGTTGGCGCAGCCAATCCAGCAAGTCGTCGCGATCTTTAGCCTCGAGAACATCCTCAATAGTATCGCTGGGGCGCAATCGTCGCGATCCTGCCGCGATGGCCAGCAGATTCAAATCATGGTTACCCAGAACAGTAATCGCGTTATCGCTTAAATCGCGCACGAAGCGCAGTACGCCGAGCGACTCCGGCCCCCGGTTTACAAGGTCGCCAACAAACCACAGATTGTCACAATCCGAATGAAAACATATTTTATAGAGCAGGGCGCGCAGCCTGGTGTAACAACCCTGTACATCGCCAATGGCGTAAATCGCCACCTTTTAACTAAACTGCATGGGAAAACCAGAAAGGCGGGTATTACTGTTCTGGTTCATCATCATCAAATAGTTCGTCTTCATCGAAAAACGTGTCATCCAGTGGCGGGTTGCCATCGTAAATCTGGTTGCGCCGGCGTTGCGTGTACGCGTCGCGCACGTAAAGATAAGGGTCCAGTTGCTGGTTGAATACTTTTTCACTGCCCAGGTACTGCGAGCGCAAATCAATTACTTCGAGAGCGATCAGAGCGTACTCGGTTTTACTCGAAACTTGATTATCGATAGGGTCGAAATAAACGATTTCGCCTAACAGCCCGATGCTATCACGTACATTACTGGTTCCCAGGAACGGTAACTCGACATAAGGCCCGCTGCCGATCCCCCACACCGCAAAAGTCTGGCCAAAATCCTCGTCATGTTTATCCAGGTTCAGGTCCGATGCGATATCCACGATACCGGCTAGTCCCAGGGTGGAATTGATCAGGAAACGGGTCGTATCCTTGCTTGCCTGCACAAACTTGCCCTGTAATAAGTCATTCACGATGGTGACCGGTTCCTCCAGGTTGAGGAAAAAATTACTGATCCCGGTTCGTACCGGGCCGGGAACGACACGCTTATAACCCCTGGCCGCCGGAATCAGTACTGACTTATCGACTTTCTGGTTAAACGCAAACATTTTTCGGTTATAGCTTTCCCAGGGATCGTTGTCTTTGATTACCACACCGTTATCCGAATTTCCGTTATCGACTTTTGGCATCGTGCTGCAACTGCTGCAAAGAGCCGTCGCCAACAACAACGCAGTTAAACGTAACAATCCTTTCCTGGATGCCAATTTTCTCCGGCTATACATAGTAGTTCTCCAAAACAGCAGTACTCGAACCAAATTATATTTCAATATGCAATAGATTACGCTTTTATACATTATCGTAATACACTGTAGGTTGTGTCTGGCGAATACGACAAAGCATGAGTTTCAAAATCCACCGGCGACAACTGACGCTATTACGCATTTATAGCACGATGCTGTTTCTCACGCATTCGACACAGGCAGCGGATGGTGATGTGTTCGAAGACTGGACCATGCGCTGCGACCCGGACTCTGCGACACCACGGTGTTATTTATCCCAGCGTGCGTTTATCCAGGGCAGCGGTGAACGCGTGTTTGAACTCGCGGTGGGGGAACTTGGAGAAGACCGGCAGATTGTTATGTTACTCAGCGCACCACTGGGCATCTTTCTGCCCGCCGGGTTGCGTGTGCAGGTGGATAACACAAATACGCAGCGGGTGGTACTACAGCGTTGTAATACTCGCGGTTGTCATGCTGAGTTGTTACTCAATGAAGAGTTTTTGGAATTGATGAAAAAGGGACTGCAACTCAATATAACATTCAGTGATTCCGCTTTACAGCAGTTCGGATTCCCAATGTCGTTAAAAGGCTTCTCCAGCGGCCTGGAGCAACTATTATCGCACTGAATTTATCCAAATCAACTCGCAACACAAACAACTCAGGGAAGGAAATATCACATGGTGGGTGGATACATATTTTATAGACTCGGAATTGTTTAACACCATCCATCGTCGATGGTGTAACAACACGCTTTCTCCAAACAAGGTTTTAAATACCAAACCCGGCCGGCAATCCGGTTTGTACCGGGTTGAATCGAACCAACAAGTGGTATTTATCAAACAGTATTACCGCCGGCATGCGGCGGAAAGAATTAAATATCTATTCAAATCAACCCGGGCAATGGCGGAAGTCAGGAATAATGGCGAGCTGCATAAACTCGGTATTGGTGTGCCAAACCTATTGGCGCACGCCGAGGAGAAACGACACGGATTCTGGCTGCGCAGTTTGTTGGTGTTAGTGGCTCTGCAAAACTCCGTGACCTTAAAACAATATTCCGAAACACCTAGCAACCACGAGAGCTGCAAACCACTGCTAAAGAACTTAGCGAACGACGTCGCACACTTGCATAACAACGGTATTTATTATCGCGATCTGCACGCCGAAAATATTCTGGTTTCCCAAGACGAAGCACGATCGCCGCTGATCTACTTTGTTGATTTACATGAGGCGAGGAAACGACAAGCGTTAAACAAACAACAGTGCGTAGACGACCTCGCCCGGTTAAATTCATTTGTCACAGCGAGTGTCAGAACCCGCATACGTTTTTTATTGCATTATCTGCAAGCCAGAAACATGCCGAAACAGCGACAATGGTTGGATCAAATAGATAAACGAACGCGTGAAATCTGGCAGCGTTATGCGACAAAACATCCGGGTTTTAAAAGAAAATATTAAAAGCTTAGCGGTCAATTGTCGGTTATCTGCGTTCACTTGCGGGAGCGGATCGCTACTACAAGAAACACTGTCATTGCGAGGAGTAACACGACGAAGCAATCTCTAGGACAAGCTCGCCACGCTTCGCTTGCCATGACAAAACTTTACCGATGGGTATGTTTCGACCAGTTTTTCATGTGGTGGTTTCTATGCGGTCGAAGACAGAGCACCACGGGTTTACCCGTGGGTGAATGAGCTACGTTGTTGCTCATCGTGGCCCGTAGTTGAAGTGATGAGCAGCAACGGCAGCCCGAAGGGCTGTGACAGTAAGCACCCCGGCTTTAGCCGGGGGAATCTATACGCGACTAAGTGGTTCGAAAATGACAGCGACCGCCGAAAGCCAGATATCAAACCGTCTCACGCAACACTAGCCAGGGCGGGGTAATGCTTAGCCGGCGGGTCATGAGAATCCCCGCAGATGCAACCAGGACAACGCCACTGGCAATACCTGCCCACCAAACGCTGGGTCGCGGAAAGTAATCGAGCTGCAAAACCCACTCCGCCAGGGCATAACCCGTCACACTGGCACCAAACGCACCGATGAGTCCGGCCAGCAAACCCAGTGCGCCGAATTCAACCACCAACGCTTGGCGCAAAGCTTTGCCTTGTACACCCACGGTGCGCAGCAACGCCATTTCCCGGCGGCGTTCGTCGTAGCTGGTGTAAATCGATGCATATAACACCAGGATCCCGGCAATCAGGGTAAACAAAAAAATGTATTGCAGTGCCTGATTCAGGCGCGCTAACAAACGCCGCACCTGGGTCAACAACGCGCCGACGTCCAGATCGGTCACGTTGGGGAACTCGCGCAGCATTGTGGTTAAAAATGCCATGTTATCCGGCGGTACGTAGACACTGGCAATGTAACTTGTCGGTGCATCACGCAACACCGCAGGTGGCGTGACCAGAAAAAAGTTGGGTTTGAAAGAATCCCAGGAAACCGTGCGCAGGCTGGTGATGTGCAACTCAATCTCGCGATCACTCACCTGGTAGGTCAAGACATCGCCCAGTTTAATGCCAAGATGCTGCGCATAGTCCTGTTCTACAGATACCTGATTGAAATCGTTAGCATTGTCTTGCCACCACTGTCCGGCAATCACTTTGTTGTCATCGCCGGGGTGGTCACGCCAGGTTAGATTGGCGGCGCGTTGCACCATTTGCTGACCCACCGCATCGGCGAAATCGCTTGCGGAAACTGGGGTTTGGTTGATCTTAGTTAAACGTGCGCGCACCAGGGGACTGAACTCCGCCGTAGTCAGATCCATATCCCGCATGAAATCCGCCAACGCATCGCGTTGATCAGCCTGGATGTTGATCAAAAAATGATTCGGTGTTTCAGGCGGCAGACGTTTCTCCCAGGTTTGCAATAGATCGCTGCGCACCAATGTGAGTAACAGGATTGCCATAATACCCAGCCCCAACCCAACCGCTTGCTGCACGGTGGAGCGGGAACGGCGTACCAGGTTCGCGAGGCCGTAACGCCAGGCGCCGCCGGCGTATTGTCGCAACCGGCCCATTGTTTTGAGCATGCCAATACAGACAAGACCCAGCAAAAATAAAGTCGCCACAGTCCCCGTCAACACGATCAGGGTAAGTTTACCGTCGCGTACTATCCACAACACCAATGCGGTAATACAGACCATTGCCAGCCCGTATACCGGCCACAACAGTGTTGGCAGTGCGCCGAGATCGCGCCGTAACACCCGCAGGGTGGGCACGTCGCGCAAACGCAAAAGCGTCGGCAGACTAAAGCCGGTCAACACCACCATACCGAAAATCAAACCTGCAAACAGCGGTTTTAAAGACGGCGCGGGTAATTGCAATTGCAGGCTTTCTGGGAGTAATGCGGAGAAGCCGTATTGACCCAAATACCCCAACACGGCGCCGGTCACGCAGGCGGCGATGCCCAGAATAAGTAACACACTTGTGAACACCAGGGTAATCGTATGTTGCGATGCGCCCAGACAACGTAAAACCGCAGCACTATCCATGTGCCTTTCCGTAAAATGCCGGGCAGCGCCGATGACCGCGACACCACTCAGCAAGACACTGACCAATGCGGCCAGACCAAGAAAACGTTCCGCGCGTTGCAGTGCTAATCGAAATCTCGGGCCGGCATCTTCCGCATCTCTCACTCGAATACCGGTGCCACCCAGAGACTCGATCTGTTGTTTGAATCGTGTAACGTTAAGCTCTTCACCCGCCACCAGAAAACGGTAACGGGCGAGACTGCCGGGGAGCAACAAACCGGTAGCAGTCAGGTCGATGTCATTCATTAGCAGACGCGGGGCGATGGAAAAAGCCGAGATCGCGCGATCCGGCTCGAACGCCAATACGCGACTGACTAGAAACTCGTTATTGCCCAGCGTCAGCGAATCGCCCGGCGCCAGATCGAGCACGGCCATTAATTGTTTGTCCAGCCACACCTCGCCCGGTGTCGGGATATCTTCAGTCGCATTGTCCGGCGCATCGATGGACCGCGCCGTGCGCAACTGTCCGCGCAACGGATAGTTGTGTCCAACCGCTTTAACCTCGACCAAGGTATTACGCTCACCGATCAACACCATGCTGCGAAAAGAAACGTGTGTTGTCGTTTGCAAGTTCTCCCCGTCAGCCAGCTGTTGCCATGCACTCTCCGGCTTAAACGCCGTTTCCAGAACCAGGTCGGCACCGAGCAGTTCTGCGCCTTGGCGCGACAAGGCCAGACGCACCCGGTCGGTAAATGCCGTGACTGAAACAATGCTCGCGACCGCGATGAGCAAGGCCAGCGCTATGACGCGCAAGTCGCCCGCGCGCCACTCACGGCCCAGCATGCGCAAAGCGAAAGTAACATTACGCATTGTTTAGCAGGCAACCATCCGCCAGCTCGAGTTGTCTTTCGCAACAATCCGCCAAACGCACATCATGTGTGACGACGATCAGTGTAGTGCCACTGTCCCGGTTCAGTTGAAACAGCAAATCGGAAATCTGAGTGCCGGTCTTACGATCCAGGTTGCCGGTCGGTTCATCGGCAAACAGCAGTTTTGGTTGACTGACGAATGCTCTCGCAATGGCCACTCGTTGTTGTTCACCACCGGACAGTTGCGACGGATAATGGTTCGCGCGTTGCGCCAAGCCGACGCGTTGTAGTACGTCGCGTGCTGCTGGAACGGCAGCGATGGCAGGATCGGGATTAAGCTCCAGTGGCAGCAAGACATTCTCCATGGCGCTCAGGTTCGGCAACAAGTGAAAACTTTGAAAAACAAAACCGATTTTGTGTGCGCGCAGCCGGGCGAGACCGTCTTCATCCAGCGTTGAAAGGCTTGTACCATCGAACACCACCTCGCCCTGGCTAGGTGTATCCAGACCAGCCAGCAAACCGAGCAGGGTCGATTTGCCCGAACCGGAAACTCCTATCACCGCTAACGATTGGGCTGCATAGACCGACAGCGAAACACCATCTAGAATGCGCAATTTACCTGCAGGGCTGGTTACCTCTTTGACTAAATCGCGCGCTTCTAGAATAAGATCGTCCCTGTCGTTTGTCATAGGATTTATTGTGCTGTTGTTGTGGGGCGTATCGCAAGCGTCGCAACCGGTCATTTTAGTGTTAGGCGACAGCTTGAGCAGTGCCTATGGCATGGATAGCAAGCAAGGCTGGGTCGCGTTACTGCAATCGAAATTACGCCAGCAAGATTATCCGCATCAGGTCGTGAATGCCAGTATTGCCGGCGAAACCACGGCCGGCGGCTTGGCGCGTATCGAGTCTTTGCTCGAACGCAATCAACCGCAACTGGTCATTGTCGAGCTAGGCGGTAATGACGGTCTGCGCGGTCTGACTCTGGGCCAGATAGAGCAAAACCTGCAATCGATTACCCAAAGCGTCGCCGCCGTGGGAGCCCCCGTACTACTGGCAGAAATCTATTTGCCGCCGAACTACGGGGCTGCCTATACTGAGCAATTTAGGGCGATTTTCAACAATCTGGCGAGCCAGGAAGGCGTGGCGCTGTTGCCGTTTTTGCTGGATGATGTCGCCACCGACGTGACTTATATGCAAGACGATGGCGTGCATCCCAATGTCGCCGCGCAGCCTGTTATCCTGGAGAATGTTTGGAAATCCCTGCTGCCACTGCTATCTCGTTAGTATCGAGGCCGATTTTACACCTGTTTACTTGTATGATTTTCAGCGCGCGCTAGAATGTGTGGTTGAATAAAAAGCGCATTTTGGGGGAAGGTCTTCTGTTTTTATTCTTATCCCGTAGCCAGCTGGTGGTTGGTCTACTACTGCTGTATTGCCTGCAACCACTGCGTGCAGCGGAATATGTAATCGAATCCATCGAATTCAGCGGTAATAAAGTCACCAAAGATCACATCCTGTTGCAGGAAATGCTGTTCGATGCGGGTGACAACGTGACCGACGAACAGATAGAGCAGGCGCGCCAGTCCATCATGAACCTGGATCTATTCAAAGCGGTGACTAGTGAATTGGTGGCGACCGAAAGCGGGCATCGTTTGTTGATTGACGTCGATGAGAAACATTATTGGTTTATCGTGCCGAAACTCAGTCGCAGTGGCGATGGCGATGTAGCCTATGGTGGCGAGTTTCAGATCGACAATCTGGCCGGGCGTAATCAGCACTTGGAACTGAATTTTCGCAAGAAAAACTTCGATGATACGGATGTTGACGAGGAGGAACAGATAGAACTCGAGTTTCAAAGTCCGCGGATATTTCGGTCTGCTTTTGAATTTAATCTGGATATAAAGCAAGAACAGGCGGCGCTGGAGGAAGATCGTTTCGGGGTGTTAGGCAATTACGATCGCGAACTGGATGAGTATGGGTTTACATTGGCGCGCTGGAAAAACCCACTGGGTCCGAGCAAGGGTTGGCGTTATTTTGGCGGCGCAAGGGTGCAACAATTCGATCATACGTTTTTGAGTGGCGAACCGGGATTGTTTTTCGACGCCGACATTTTTTCCGTAATCGGTGGCTTTAGTTTTATTGATGTGCAGAACTACTTGTTCAGCCGCGAAGGCATTCACTACGGTTACCAGGGAAATCTGTCCACCGACAGTTTCGGCTCCGATGTCAGTTTCGCCCGGCACAGCGTGTTCTACCGTCGGTTTAAACGCGTTACTCAGCGGCCTCACACCAATTTTAATACCCAGTTACGGTTCGGTTACACTACGCGTTCGATATTTGGTGATCCGACATACAGTGTAGCCAATGGGCGGTCGATTCGCGGCTTTGATCGTGACAGTCTGGAAGGCGACGCTTTTATCATCGGCAATTTGCAATTTTTGACGCCGTTGTATGGTAAAAATGCGCTGCGTGGTGTGACTTTTCTGGATTTCGGCAATGCCTACGAGAATATTCACGAAATTGATCTAAGTGATTTAAAATTCGGTGCCGGAATTGGTTTGCGCTGGAAAGTGAAGTCTTTCGTCAAATTTGATTTGCGCCTCGACGTAGCGCACGGCTTTCCAGGCGGGGAGTTAAAAGTTTTCGCGGGGACAAGAACGATTTTTTAAGCCCAGAGGTTATTTTAAGAGGGAAAATGATAAATTTCAGTGCGATTGCAAAGGAGTTGCTCCTTGGTAGCTATCCCCAGAATGAACTCGATGTAGAGCGGTTATCCGCTGCCGGTGTCAACGGTGTATTAAGCCTGCAGACCGAAGATGACTTCGAACAGTGGGTGGTTGATTGGGGCGCAATGCAGCAGTTGTACCAGGAGGCAGGCATCGAAGTGCAACGCGTGCCGATGATTGATTTCAATAAGCAGGACATAGAACTTCATCTGGACAAAGCGGTTAAGGCATTGGACGTGATGATTAAAAATGGCCAGCGTGTGTATGTTCATTGCACCGCCGGTAAACAGCGCGCACCGACGGTCGTCACCGCCTATCTCGCCTGGTGCCATGACTGGCCGCTGGACAAGGCGCAACACCACGTTACCCGGCGCCGTGCCTGCGAACCTTATATAGATGTAATCGAGTCTGCTTCCTTATTGCGCGTTGGATAGTTCGCGCAGTTCTCCCGTTTTAGTCGTGCGGGCCGAAGACTTACGTAAACACTATGGTGACACCGCCGTGGTGCGTGGCATCGATTTTGACATAGCCCCGGGACAGTGTTTCGGCTTACTCGGTCCCAATGGCGCGGGCAAAACAACGACTATTCGCATGATTCTGGGTCAAACACCCATCAGTGGTGGGCGCCTGGCCGTGTTTGGCACAGACTTACCCGATGGCCGGCGCGAAGTGCGCAAACGTTTGGGTGTCGTACCGCAACTGGATAACTTGGATCCCGATTTCACCGTTGCCGAGAATCTCGAGGTGTACGGCAGCTACTACGGCATGACCCGTTCGCAGATTAATGAGCGTCTGAATGATTTGCTCGATTTTGTCGAACTGCGTGAGCGCGCTCACACACATATCAACGAATTATCCGGTGGCATGAAACGCCGCTTGAGTATCGCCAGGGCGCTGGTGAGTAATCCTGAGTTTTTGGTATTAGACGAACCGACCACGGGACTCGATCCCCAGGTGCGACATCTGATCTGGCGGCGTTTGCGCGAGTTAAAAAAGGCCGGTAAAACCATTCTTATTACGACTCATTACATGGAGGAAGCCGAACGCCTGTGTGATGAGTTGGTGATCATGGATCACGGTGAAATTATCATTCGCGGACGACCCAGGGACCTGGTGCGCGAGCATGTGGAACCCACCGTGGTGGAGATTCACGGCGAAAGCGATCAACCGTTACCGGACCTGAGCCGGTTTGATTGCCGGACAGAATCCACGGGCGACACCACGTATTGCTATACCAGCGAGGTTGCGGCGCTGATGGGATATCTTGAATCCCTGCCCGGTCTTACAGTCATGCAAAGACCGTCCAATTTAGAAGACGTTTTTGTGACATTAACCGGTCGCGAATTGAGAGATTAAGCAAACGCTGTTTAAATGGGTGATTTAATGCCAACAACATTAGACAACCCTGACAAAATCAGAGAGTTGCAGACACATTGCCAAACAGGAACATGGTGACAATTAGCAACGGCGCGAGAATCGGTATTGACGCCATAGCGTTCCACGGGCCGCAGTGCTATCTGGATATGGCCGATTTGGCGAGTGCGCGCGGTATCGATCCGGCTAAATATCAGCAAGGTCTGGGACAACTAAAAATGTCCGTCGCGACACCATGCGAGGATACTGTAACCATGGCCACTCAGGCCGGCCGTAAAGCCCTGGAAAATTTCCGCGTCGATGCATCTGAAATCGGCATGTTAATCGTCGGCACGGAAACCGGTATCGATCACAGCAAACCGGCCGCGGTTTATGTACACGAATTACTCGGTTTACCAGATAATTGCCGTTCCTTTGAAACCAAGCACGCCTGTTATGGTGCTACAGCGGGTATGACTTCAGCTATCGACTGGATTGCTGCCGGCAGGGCGCGCGGTAAAAAAGCCCTGATCATCGCATCGGATATCGCCCACTACGGCATCGGCACGCCGGGGGAGCCAACCCAGGGCGCGGGTGCGGTGGCAATGGTGATCAGTGACAACGCACGTTTGATAGCGATAGATTCCCAGACCATGGGTGACTACACGCGCCAAGTCATGGACTTCTGGCGCCCACTGTATTCAAAATACGCGTTTACCGACGGGCACTATTCCATCGGTTGTTACCTGGATGCCTTGAGTGGTGCCTGGCAGGCAGCGCGGGAAAATGCTGGGGATGCTGCACGCTTTGCTTTGGATAAACTCGACGCGTGTTTTTACCATGTGCCGTTCGCAGCCATGGCGCGCAAGGCGCATGTTCGACACTATGAAATCGATCATGCCGAGAGTGCCAATGTTGACTTTACAGACGAGCAGGCGCAGCAACAAATCAAGTCGTCCTATCGACAACGGGTATCGCCGTGGCTTAGTTTAAACGCCGAAGTCGGCAATATTTATACCGGTTCGTTGTTTCTCTCATTGATGGATTACTTGCGTCAAAACAAAAATAAAGACGAGACCAACATCAGTTTGTTTTCCTATGGTAGTGGTTGTGGTGCGAGTTATTGCCTGGCCACAGTGCAAACAGGCGCCGCCAAATATGCCATTTTGTGCGACCCAACCGAAGAACTCAAGCAGCGACGCCAACTCAGCGTGGATGAATACGAAACTATCGTAAAAGAATCAGAAACCACCGACCTGCATGACAACGACAAACTCGATCCCGCCCGATGGCATCTCACCGGCAACCTGCTTTACGTCGGTACGCGCAATCATCAGCGGGTTTACGTGACTGGTGAGGCAGCTTAGTTTAGAAGGGCCAACGCGAGAGTAGAAACAATATACCCGCATTATGAGCTGCATCGGTCAGGTCGTGTCACGAAATAGCCCATTGGCAATATTCCGCTAATGGCTGTTTAATAAACCACCCCGTAGCTACGAGTAGTTTATTAACCTAATACACAGAAGGAGAAAATGACCCAGCATTACAAAGGTAGTTGCCAATGCGGAGCGGTAACCTACGAGGTTGATATAGGCCTGGGTTCGCCCATCACCTGCAACTGTTCGCGTTGTGAACGTATGGGTTTTGTTCTGGCGTTTGCGACCCGGGATTCTTTTGATCTGAAATCCGGTGAGGAAAATCTTACGGAATATCGATTCAACAAAGGTGAAATCCAACACCTGTTCTGTAGTACATGTAGCGTTGAAAGCTTTTCCTACGGCAACATGCCGGACGGGGCAGTTGCCGCGATAAATGTGAATTGCCTGGAAGGCGTAAATCCCCGGGAACTGGAGTGCAAGCATTATGATGGGGCGAGTATGTAGGTATTTATTTGTAGCGGATTAGCGAGTGACTTCGTTGAATAATATAAGCAATCCAAATTGGAACTAACCCACCGTAACTTTCCGCAAGTTGGTATGGGTGCGCTGGCGGTGTGGCGGCGCAACGCATTAGTGTGGCGTAAGCTCATCGGGCCGAGTCTGATGATTAATTTTGGCGAACCGTTTTTGTATCTGCTGGGTATGGGATACGGTCTGGGTCGATTCATAGGCGAAATGGCGGGTATGCCTTACCTGTCTTTTTTAGCGTCGGGGTCTGGTGGCGTCGTCGGCCATGACCACGGCGTCTTTCGAAGGCATGTATTCCGTGCACACGCGCATGGTGCCGCAAAAAACCTACGACGCCATGTTGGCGACGCCGATTGATATTGACGATATTGTCGCGGGAGAAATGTTGTGGTGCGCGACCAAAGGTCTGATCGCCGGTACGGCCATATTATTGGTTTCCATGTTATTTGGCGCGATCAGTGGATTCACCGCGCTGGTGGTTATTCCAATTATTTTTCTGGTTGGTTTGTGTTTTGCCGGGCCTGCATTGATCATGAGCGCGATATCGCCTAACTACGATTTTTTCGCCTACTATTTCACCTTGGTGGTAACGCCCATGTTTATCTTGTGTGGTGTGTTTTATCCAGTTACCACGATGCCGGACGCAGTGCAATACATCATTCAGTTATTACCGTTAACTCACGCGGTCGCATTGATAAGACCCATACTGACTGATCTCGAAACGACAAATGCGCTGTTACACTTACTGGTGTTAGCCGCTTATGCTTTCGTTTCTTTCTACATTGCCGTCGTGCTCATTCGTCGACGTTTGTTCTATTAGAGAAAGAGTTCCATGCTACTACCTCCGTTAACCAGCGGCAGGATTTTACGCCGTTACAAACGCTTTTTCGCCGACGTTAAACTGGATACGGGCGAAGAAGTGGTCGCCCATTGCCCAAATACCGGGGCTATGACATCGTGCTGGGAGCCGGGCGCCCCGGCCCAGGTAAGTCACAGCGATAACCCAAAACGCAAACTGCAATGGACGTTGGAACGGATCGATATGGGGAATGGGTGGGTAGGTGTCAATACCTCGAGGGTGAACCATGTGATCGCCGAAGGTATTCGCCGTCAGACGATTCCCATAGACGAACCGTATGATGAATTGCAGACGGAACCGCGTTTCGATTCAATTAATCATCCGAAATCACGTTTCGATATTTTATTACGCAACAAAGGTACGCCCCGCGTTTACATCGAAGTTAAAAACACAACGTTATTGGTTGGTGACAGCGTTTTGTTCCCTGATGCCGTGACGGAGCGTGGCCGTAAACATTTATTGTTACTCCGCGAAGCGGTTGAACACGGATTTCGCGGCATCATCGTGTTTGCCGTGAACCGGCCCGAAGGCAAGTATTTTGAGGCGGCATCGGATATCGACCCTGATTACGCACAATGTCTTCAACAAGTAGTAGAACAAGGTGTCGAAATAAAAGTAGTGCGCCTAAAGCACGCAGAAGACGGAATCGAAGTCGCCAGGACAGTCTCTTATCCTTAATTTCTTTGTCAATACCAGCGTTGTAAGCGAAATACAGTTAGGATGTAATTGAATCCAAGCTGGTTTAACCATGAACAACACACTGCCTCATGTAAAACTCAAGGAACTGTGCAAATCTTTTCAGGAGGGTGAGCGTACACGCAGCGTGTTTGACAACGCCAGCCTGGTCGTCGATCAAGGTGAGTTCGTCGCGATACTAGGACGCAGCGGTTCGGGCAAGTCCACATTGTTAAATCTTATCAGCGGTATCGATTTGCCTGACACAGGTGATGTGTGTATTGGCAATGAATCAATCGTCGCGCTTAGTGAAACCGAACGCACGTTGTTCCGGCGCCAACATATCGGTTTTGTGTTTCAGTTCTTTAATTTAATTCCCACGCTCACCGTGAGTGAGAATATTGCTTTGCCACTGGAATTAAACGGGTTCAGCGAAAACGAGATTACCCGGCGAATCCAACAATGGTTAACAGATATAAAACTCGCTGACCGCGCGGATAGTTTTCCCGATATTTTGTCCGGCGGGGAGCAACAACGCGTTGCTTTGGCCCGCGCGATGGCACACGAACCTATGCTGTTACTGGCCGATGAGCCGACCGGTAATTTGGATGCTGAAACCGCGACCCATGTGCTGGATTTGATCAAGCAGCTGGCGGGCAAATCGAACACGACGGTTATTATGGCAACCCACAGCAGCGACGCCGCAACTATCGCGGACAGGATTTTAACCGTGGACAACGGTCACATTATTCCGGCCTGATGGGTTTATTTGACAGGCTCAAGTCGCGTTACTTTAGAGCATGGTTGCGTGACGCGCGCATTCATCCTTGGCAAACCGGTTTATCCATGCTGGGAATCGCATTAGGGGTTGCGGTTGTCATTGCGATTGATATTGCCAATCACAGTGCCCGTTCCAGTTTTACCCAGGCCAATGAAATTGTCAGCGGCCGCACGACACATCGAATAGTCGGTGGGCCGCAAGGAATTCATGAATCGCTTTACCGGCGTTTGCGGGTTGATCTGGGCATTACTGCGAGTGCGCCAATTGTCGAAGGCTTGGTGCGCAGTGCGGATGGCGAACAGAGATTGCGTATATTGGGCATCGATCCGTTTAGTGCATCGGATTTTCAGAACTACGCTAACGACAACCAGACAATCGATTGGACGGCTCTACTCACTAAACCCTACAGCGGTTTTGTCAGTGCAACCACAGCCCAATCACTCAATCTATCCGCGGGCGACATGCTGGAACTGGTGGCCAGCGGAAAAGAAGTGTTCTTCGACGTCCTGCATGTCATTAAAACCCAGGATGAAGTTCAGCGAAACGCGCTGCACAAAGTACTGCTGACCGATATTTCGACGGCCCAGGAAATACTAGGTAAGACAGGTGTATTGTCTAGTATCGAACTTATTGTCGAAGACGAAACGGCGCTCGAGAACATTCGGAGCGTTTTACCCGCCGATGTTCAACTCCTGACCAGCGCATCGCGTGGCAACGCGCAACGTCAAATGACCCATGCATTTCAGATAAATCTGACCGCCCTCAGTTTGCTCGCCCTGGTGATCGGCATGTTTTTAATCTACAACAGCATGAGTTTCGCCGTGCTCAGACGACGCCCACAAATCGGCATGTTGCGTGCCATCGGTGTATCCCGCCGTCAGGTATTCAATACGATAATGATGGAAGCGGCCATGATCGGCGTCGTTGCATCAATCGCCGGAATACTATTGGGCGTGTTTCTCGCCCAAGGATTGTTACAACTGGTCACGCGCACAATTAACGATCTTTATTTCAACTTGTCGAGCACGGTATTCGATATAAACGGCTTTACCTTGCTCAAGGGCATATTATTGGGTTTCGGTGCGACACTCGCCGCAGCCGCGATGCCCGCATACGATGCCACTAATATTCCACCGCGTGCCGTCATCGGACGCAGCGAACTGGAGCATCGCACACGCAACATCACGGCGCTGGCATTTCGATCAGGCATTGTTTTAGTCATCGTGAGTCTTTTACTGTTCGTTTTTGGTGGTGGCATTGTCACCGGATTCGCGGGGCTATTTTTTCTTATTCTGGGTTACGCGCTGATATCGCCCAGTGTCGCCGAACGCATGTCGCGAATAAGAATGCCGAGTGGTTTATTGCCCCGCCTGGCATTGCGTAACATCGGCAAATCCCTCAGTCGCACCGGTGTTGCCATTGCGGCATTGACCGTAGCGGTGTCTACGACTATCGGTGTCGGCGTGATGATAGGCAGTTTCAGGTACACGGTTGAGCAATGGTTGTCCGGGCAGTTGCGCGCCGATGTCTATTTCGCTGTATCCAGCAGTGAAGGCACAGCTCTCGCGCCGGAATTTACCGCGCAAATAGAAAAACTCGAGGGTGTCGATAAGCTGACTCATGGCCGCTGGTTCAAACTGGAAACCGAAAACCAAACCACCAATGTTTTTGCAGTCGATGCTTACCGGCCTGCGTTTGACGGTTTCGCGTTAAAAAAAGGCGAGCGAGAAACGGCATGGAATTTATTTACCGAACAAGACCATGTACTGATTACCGAACCCTTTGCTTTTCACCGGCAACTTGAAGTGGACGACAGCGTGATATTGCACACGGCTAATGGCCCGCATGAATTTCCAATCGCCGGAATTTACTATGAATACGGCAGTGATCAGGGTTTGGTCACCATGAATTTCGATACATTTAAAAAGTATTGGAATGACACGACGGCAAATTCCGCCGCTTTATATCTGAATCAATCCGCGAATGCGGAAAGTATCGCTGCATTGATAGAAAACCATCCGCTGGCGCCGTTGAATCTCGCCGTTCGTTCCAACAGTGGTTTATTAAAAGCATCCATGACGGTATTCGACCGTACCTTTACCATCACCAGTGTATTACGTTTTCTTGCGATCATCGTCGCGGCAGTCGGTATCTTCGCAGCGTTAATGTGCTATCAGTTGGAACGCGCGCGGGAATTTTCCGTATTGCGGACCCTCGGGCTAACGCCATTTCAATTGTGGCGCTTAATAGAAATCGAATCCGGCATCATGGGCGCGATAGCGGGGGTGTTGGCGGTTCCCTTAGGTTTGTTGACCGCTCTGGTTCTGATTCGCATTGTCAATCAGCGTTCTTTCGGTTGGACTATGCAGTATTCCATCGAGCCGACGGTTTTGCTGCAGGCGGTTGTGCTGGCCGTGGGTGCCGCTTTGCTGGCGGGTATATACCCGGCGTACCGCTTGTCACGCAGCACACCGGTTAATGCATTGCGTGAAGAGTAACCGCTTTCAGCCGTGAAACACTGGATTGCGTTAGTCGCCATTGTCGCTTTGCTCCTGTTGTTTGCGATTTATCAAACCGCTAACGATGAAAGAGCCGATCAACCGGCGATGGGTATTAGTGAATATCTCGGCGATGCCGAAAGCGACAGCTTTGCACGAGCAGCAAGACCACGAGTATTCACCTTTCCTGAAGATCATGGGCCACATCCGGATTACAAAAACGAATGGTGGTATTTCACCGGCAACCTCGCGGATGAAAACGGCCGCCGTTTCGGTTATGAACTTACTTTTTTCCGTTTTGGTCTGAAACCCGGTAAACCAAGCCGGAAATCCGATTGGGCAACCCATCACGCTTATATGGCTCACTTCGCAATTACCGATGTTGAGGAAGAGAAATTCTATGCCTGGGAACGATTCAACCGTGACGCAATTGAGTTAGCCGGCGCGCGAGTGTACCCCTTCCGCGTTTGGTTGGATAACTGGTCCGTTAGCGGAGAAAGCGTGGACAACCCCTCATGCCGTGGGTGTTTATCAATTCAATTGCAGGCCCGGCAAAACGAAACGAGAATCGATTTAACACTCGACAGCATCAAACCCGTTGTGTTGCAAGGCGATAACGGATTAAGCCGGAAAAATTCTACGCCGGGAAATGCGTCTTATTATTATTCACTGACACGTCTTGCGACTAAAGGTGAGCTGACAATCGACGGCAGGCGATTTAACGTCTCCGGCAGCAGTTGGCTGGACAGGGAGTGGTCGACTTCCGTGCTGGATCGAAATCAATCGGGCTGGGACTGGTTCGCCCTGCAATTATCCGACAACCGGGAAATCATGTTTTATCGTCTGCGCCATAAAGACGGTAGTGACGAGGTGTTTAACAAGGGTGTTTTCGTAGCTGAAGATGGGCAGGCGCAGATGTTGCACGCACAGGATGTTGAACTGGAAGAGCTGGATACCTGGCGCAGCAAGCAATCCGGTATTCGTTATCCTTCGAAATGGCGATTATCCGTTCCGGCCAAGGATATCGAACTCACCATCGAGCCGCTGCTCAATAATCAGGAACTAAACCTTGCGTTTCGTTACTGGGAGGGGGCGTCCGTCGTTACCGGAACTATTGGCAAGCGCAAAACACAAGGGTATGGTTATGTTGAACTCGCGGGATACGCTGCGTCAAATTAAACAATATTTCTAAATATCATGAAAAACTATCCACATCGCTACTCCGTCACTGCTAATGCCGTCGAACAAGACTCCGTAACCCTGTCTGCAGATGGTTTGCCGGATATATTGTCGATGCCGCCTATCGAATTCGATGGACCGGGTGATCAATGGTCGCCGGAATCCTTACTGGTGGCTGCCGTCGCGGACTGTTTCATACTCACATTCCGGGCCATCTCCAGAGCATCGAAACTGAGCTGGCAGAATCTTGAATGCACGGCCGACGGTATTCTGGAAAAAATCGAAACCCAGACCCGGTTTACCGAATTCGTTGTTCACGCCACGTTGTGGATCCCCAATGCAGGAGATAAAGACAAAGCTCAGCGCTTACTGGAAAAAGCGGAAAAGGTTTGTTTAATAACAAACTCTCTTAACG
Source organism: Arenicellales bacterium (assembly GCA_965216365.1). Lineage (GTDB taxonomy): Bacteria > Pseudomonadota > Gammaproteobacteria > Arenicellales > CBDCFT01 > CBDCFT01. The sequence continues at coordinate 179,517 of CBDCFT010000015.1, forward strand.
CCGTGATCATTCTCGACGCTAAAGTGAATACCGTTGAATAGTGTCAACGTCGTTGACGGATTGCATTGCTTCGCGATTTATCCGCTCTACCGTTTCCATGTCGATATGCTCCTGCAATCGTCTTTCGCCTAGACAGAATGTAAAGGTAACGAAAAGATATGTAGGGGCGAGTTTGTTTGCGAACGATATGCCAACCACACAACACTGTGTTTACCAGGCAATGCTCTCTATGTCAGGAACGGAAATTTGAATTTGCGCATCAGCTTCGATGGATGCACTGATTCGAGAGCCAAGGCTACCCAGTGTGGGAAAAGACCAACCCAGTAGATCGACACGCACCTCAACAGCCGGTGTGGAGTGATGAACAAGTTGCGTGGCGGACAGTGTCAGGGTCGCATGGTCAGTATAAGCGCCCTCGCGCGGTATCTCGATTACGCCTTCGTAACGCGAGTGAGCGAGATGCGTGTTTTCGAAGCCGTCATAACGCAGCACGATACTCGTTTGATTATCGCCTTTGATCGTGTTTGATCCATAAGTCCAAAGACTAGCGACCAGTTGTGATTCGCCGTCGCCGACAAAAAGATAGTTCAAATCCACTGTCACCGTGACCGGCAACCAGCCACGCCATTCACCGTCAATTGCAAAACTTTTTCGTAGATAGGCTTTTGACTCACCGCCATTGACTCCCACATTACGAATCGATCCACCACCGCTGACAACAGACAGCCGGCCTGTTTCACGGTTGGCGTTGGCTTCGGATACGACGGCAATAAAATACCCGCTTCCATCTTCCAACAGATTCAACTGTGAACAACTCATCGCATCGGCGGAGGATGAAAACTCGGGATGACCATGACAGGTCAGGTGTATCCAGGTGGCGAATGCTGAAGGCGACCAAACCAGCAATATGGTAAAAGCCTTTACCAGATTAATACACCATGAAGACCTATGCATTGTTGTCATACCAGTCATTGCTAAGACGACCTTAAACCCGTCTGGTTGACTGACACCATAGCACAGGAACAAGGCCGATTTCTCTATACCATGTGACAACAGCAAACGCTTAGAATTCAGGCATGACACCACGACTCAATATTATTGGTGCCGGAAAACTCGGCCGCACGCTGGCGAAGCTTTGGCATGATATCGGTGCTTTTGAAATTGGTGAAATCGTGAACCAGTCGGTGCAAAGCGCGGAAAACGCCATCAACTTCATCGGCACAGGGCGGGCAGTCGAAGAAATCGAATCGATGTCTTGCACCGATGTGTATTTAATATCCGTGCCCGACGACATCATTGCCGATTGCGCTCAGCGGTTGTTAAACGCCGGCACGATAAAACGGGGAAGTATACTTTTTCATTGCAGCGGAGCGTTGCCATCTACCGTGTTGACACCGGTGTGGGTGTCGTCAGACATTGCTGACCTGCAGTTCGCCAGCGTGCACCCAATGCGCAGTTTCGCCAAACCTGTGAATGCAGCGAAAAATTTTAAAGGAACCTATTGCGCGATAGAAGGTGACTCTAACGCCGTGCAACTACTCGGCCCCGCATTCGAGAAAATCGGCGGCAAGCTGTTTTCCGTGAACACAGAAACCAAAACGCTGTACCACGCGGCCTGTTGCATCACCAGCAATTATCTGACCGCGTTGATGGAATTCGCCGCACGATGTTTTGAACGAAGTAGTGTGGAAAGCGATCAGGCATTGCGCATTATGCAGCCACTGGCTCAAGGCACACTAAACGATATTTTTTCACTCGGTCCGACCTTGGCACTAACCGGGCCTATTGAACGCGGGGATGTTGCAACCGTCCAGCGGCAGTTGCAAGTCATGAAGCAACAGGGGAAAGATATCGCTGAGCTTTTTAGTCAACTCAGCAAGGCGACGCTTGAGTTATCGAAACAAAAAGGTAGCGCCAGCGAAGCATCGCTGACGCAACTAAATAAACTGTTACAAGAATTCCCGCGTGACTTGATCGATACAGACTAGGCAGGTATAAACTTCAGCGCAACACCGTTGTTACAATAACGTTTGCCAGTGGGCGGCGGTCCATCATTAAACACATGTCCTTGATGACCACCGCAACGTGCACAATGGTATTCTGTGCGTGGCAGGATTAGCTTGAAATCCTTTTTGGTTTTAATGTGCCCGTCGATGCCGGCGTAAAAACTCGGCCAACCTGTACCGCTGTCAAATTTGGTATCCGATTCGAATAAGGGCAGATCGCATCCGGCACACACATAAGTCCCATCGTCATATTGCTTATCCAACGGGCTGGTAAAAGGACGTTCGGTGCCCTCTTTGCGCAGTACATCGTATTGTTCCGGTGTTAAGCGTTCTTTCCACTCTTTATCGCTCAACTCGATTTTTTCAATGGTTTCGTTTGACATGGTTTTTGAACTTTCGTCCTCGGTGTTATTCTGGGCAGCGAGCCGGTTGGATAGTAACGATAAACTACCTATACCAATCGCGCCTAAAAACAGTCGCCGCAAAAATTTTCGTCGAGTTAACATTGCAACTTCCTTAATTTGGAATTTCAATTGTCTGATTAGATCATGCCCTCAAACGAGCGTTCCTGTATTCTATGGTTTAAGTATTACGGATTGCTAACAAAGTTATAACAAATAAGGCGGCAGGAAAAAATGAAAAGAATTTGCGTATTTTGCGGCTCCAAGGCAGGAATCCGGCCCGAATATGCCGAAGCGGCGCAGGCCTTAGGTGCCGGAATAGCGGCACGCGGGTTAGGCGTCGTCTATGGTGGCGCCCAGGTTGGGTTGATGGGTGCGGTGGCGGATGGTGCTTTGGAACGCGGTGGCGAAGTGATTGGCGTTATTCCGACTTTTCTGTTGAAAAAAGAACTGGCGCATGACGGGCTGACCGAATTGCGTGAAGTCAGCTCCATGCATGAGCGCAAGGCCATGATGGTTAATCTGTCCGACGGTTTCATCTCGTTACCGGGTGGGCTTGGCACATTCGACGAAACAATGGAAATACTGACCTGGGCACAACTGCGTATTCATGAACATCCCTGCGGCCTGTTAAATGTTGATGGTTACTATGACCGCCTGGTCGCTTTTTTAGATCACGCCGGTGAACAAGGTTTCATCAGCGCCGCGCACCGGCAAATGATTTTAATGGAAGATTCTCCGGAGAAGCTCTTGGACAGGTTAGGGTTTTAGTGGGTGGAATCAAGCGTTAGAATTTTGCTGTAGGAGATTGCTGGCGAACGGCTGAGCGATAGATATAACATTCGCGAGTAAACTCGCTCCTTTTTTCTCGGTCGTAAAATCGCGCGCATCGCCTTTGCTCTGCTCACTAAACAACAATCCTTCAGTAAACACCCTAACACTTGCCTTGGGACATAGAATCTCCCACAGGATTAGGTGATGTCTGCTAAAAGCACAAAATTGGGTGTCAATACTGAATTTTTCACCGGCCCTTGATCAAGATTTTATAAATTCTTGATACTATGGTACCAACATAGTACCATATGTGAATGCCGCCAAAGGTTCGTGAGTTCATTCGAGATTTGGAATCGTTCGGATTCGTAAACCGCGGTGGTCGAGGAAGCCATAGGAACTTCCGGCATCCTGCGGGTGTAAACATCACGATCAGCGGCAAACTCGGTGATGATGCTAAGCATTATCAGGTGAAAGATGTTAGACGAGCAATTGAAATGGTGAGCAATGAGAAAACGTGATCGGTATTTGAGAATCGTAGAATGGTCGGATGAAGACCAATGTTATATCGGTCGTGTTCCTGGTCTTGCTTTAGGTGGCGTGCATGGAAAGAACGAAGCCAAGGTATATGAAAAACTAAGTACTTTAATCGACGAGTGGATACAGATTCATGAGGAAGATAACGCGCCACTGCCGGCGGGAACCGCTGGAAAGAAATACTCCGGTAAGTTCAACTTACGTGTCGGCGAGGATTTGCATGAGCGACTCACTATTGAATCGTTGAAAGCAAACGAAAGTTTGAACAGCTATTGCGTCAAAGTGCTAAAGGATGAGGTCGCTCGGTAGTCAAAATTAATGGACAACGCTCAGTCAGCGTAACATGCGAGCGAAGCGTATTGCGTCGCATGAGATTAAAAAACTATGGCAGGTTACGGATAATGCCTAACCCGCCCTGGATTTATTAGCAACATGTTTGTTGTAGGAGCGAGCTTGCTCGCGATTACTCGATTTAGTGTAGCAATTGTTCGCGAGCAAGCTCGCTCCTACTCGTATTTCTAATGCCCCTACCGCATAACTAAATTTCGACGAAATAAGTCGCCATTTTTTCACGTGTCTTGTTGTCTGGGAGTTGGCCATAACCCGCTTGCATGTTATCGACTAAATGTTTTGGTTTGCTAGTGGCTGGTATTACGCAAGTCACGTCGGGGTGCGAAACGATGTATTTGAGGAAATACTGCGCCCAGGTTTCGCAGCCGATTTCCACGGCCCAATCCGGTAGTGGTTTGTCCTTAACACGGCGAAATAATGCGCCTTTTTCAAAAGGACGGTTGACTATTGTTGCGATGCCGAGTTCCCGTGCCAGCGGCAGTAAGGAGTTTTCCGCTTCTCGTGTAACAATGGAAAAAGGCAGTTGCACGAAATCGATTTCGCCTTGACGCATCCATTTTTCCAGATCGTCAAATGCTCTGGTCACCCAATGCGTGATGCCGATGTAACGCACTAGACCTTTTTCTTTCCAGCCACGTAACGTATTCAAATGCGTTTTCGTATCGACCAGATTGTGCACCTGCATTAAGTCCATTTGCTGTACGCGCATCCGTTCCAGTGAACGCTGCATTTGCACGATCCCTGCGTCTTCGCCGTCGGTCCAGACCTTGGTGGCGTAAAACAACCTATCCTGAATCGCCAGTTCTTCGGCCATTTCTCCCAGCACTGCTTCCGAGCGGCCGTACATGGGCGACGAATCGATAATACGGCCACCCATTTCCACAAAAAGTTTTAATACTTCACGCCGTGGCGTACGGGTTTCCTCATCATTTCCAATGTCGAATGTTTGCCAGGAACCTAAGCCAATGACCGGCACGGTTTCTCCGCTGGTGGGAATAGCACGATGCAGCATCTTTTCCTCGGCGAAAACGGCGAACGGCGACAACACTGAAACACCGCTTAGCGCGAGCGAGGTTTTTAATATTTCCCGACGATTAAACTGACGCATAAATGCCTCCTTTACGAATCGCTTATTCCCTCAAGATTGATGATACAGTCGCAGGTTGTAAATTCTGCGCGAAACCGTTGTGACGTTGCCCGAGATTCACTCCAACGACTAACCAAATTATCGCTAAAACCGCGCCGATTCCCGCAATTGTCGCTAATCCTAAACCCAGGAAGGTAGCAAGTCCTGCGTAAAACCAACCACTGAGCGCATCGCCACCGCGATAAACGACAGTATCGATAAAATTTTTTGACTTGTATTTATCTTCACGGTTCAACACGGTAAACAAAATCTCTCTTGCTGGTTTTGCTATCGCATAATTGCCTGCTCGGCGAGAGATTTGTATTCCGATAAGAACAGCTAAGGTTGGTAATAAACCTAAGCCCATGAAACCGAGTATCAGTAAACCAGGAATTAATGCTAGTGCCGCAGGCAATCCAAAACGGGTAATCAAACGACTAGTCACGAATAACTGCAATATGATGGTGAGTGCATTGACCGCGAGATCGATGGTGGCAAACACGGCTGTGCGACGTTCTGAATTTTCGAAGGCATCACGTACCAACTCAGCCTGCATAAAATACAAAAACGTTGAAAGTGTCGTGAACAAAAAAATATACACACAAATGCCCAACAGGTAGGGCGACTTCAAAACATTTTGCAAACCCTCCCAGGCTTTGCCACCGAGTGCAGCAACTTGTGACTCACCATTTGTCGCTTCACGCCCAAGTGTCATCACACAAACTGTTGCTACTAACAAAAAACCGGCTGAGATAAACAAAAGATTTCCGATACCAAGACGTTGTGCGAGGAAAGCCGTAAGCAACGGCCCGCAAATGGCACCGGCACTGCCACCGGCGGCGATGACAGCGAACAAACGCTTGGCCTGTTGACTGGAAAAAATATCCGCCATGAAACTCCAGAACACCGACACCACGAATAAATTGAACACACTAACCCATATAAAAAATGCATAGGGTACAGCAGAAACCGATGGTGCAATTTTTATTAGAGCAGCAAATAGCAGAATATTGAAAACGAAAAACAAATAAACGCCCGGTAACAAAGTGCGTCGCGGAAATTTTGCAACTGCTGCGCCGAATATCGGGACTACCACCAGCATCACAATAAATGTTCCGGTAAACAGCCACTGCAGATTTTCAATGCCACCGAGCACACCCATCTCGTCGCGCACGGGCCGCAGAATGTAGTAACCGCACAACAGGCAAAAGAAGTAAACGAAAGACAACACCACAGCAACGACTTCCTGCGGTCTTACGTTGACCGCTTTTTGAATTTTTTCGATGGTGGGATGTTTCAACTTAATGTATTCGTTGTCCGCTCTTTGGATTCCGTCCTTAAGTCCGCCAAGCTCGTGCATCCTTGCACAGACTCCTCTTCATTTGCTACCGCTCGTACAGAATGACTGGACGAAAAATCGCCTCACTGAAATCATATCGTAAGAAACCCTGCGCCTAACATCGGGCAAGGTGAAACTGGGGTTTATTCGTGTCCGGCGGGGCGTCTGCATCATTTTCCAGTAGGATGACCTTCGTTTATTACCAGACTGTAATATGGTGGGGTGGTTTAGCCCGGAACTCCGCCCGCATGTTACCAGTCATACTACTAACCAGAGAGCCAGGATTGGCAATCTGCCCCGCTCCCCTCCCTGAGCGGGAGATTCCGCAACCTGCGGAGTCGAAACTTCTTGGCCCCGGTTATTTCTCTTCTCCTTCTTACCGGGGCCATTTTTATTTGTTCAGGAAATGAATGACGCATTCGCGCGCCTCGTCAACCCCGGTTCGCTTGCTGGCGGAGAAGAGTTGCACCGACACCTCGGGCAGTTCGCTTAAGGCCAGTTCAACTTCACGCAATGCCTTGGTCGCGTGTTGCCGTGTCAATTTATCGGCCTTGGTCAGTAAAATATGCACTGGTATCTGAAAGTGCTGGCACCATTCGAGCATTTGTACATCCAGTGGCGTCAGTGGCCGGCGCGCGTCCATGGGCAGTATTAACGCTTTCAGGCTAATGCGTTCACTCAAATAGGTTTCCAGGCTTTTACGCCAGTGTTTTTTCAGCGCGTCTGAGACCTTGGCATACCCATAGCCGGGCAAGTCGACCAACCGGGTGGTTTCGTCGATATCGAAAAACACGATCTGTTGCGTGCGCCCCGGCGTTTTGCTGGTGCGTGCCAGCCCGTTACGCCCGGTAATGGCGTTAATCGCGCTGGATTTGCCGACATTCGAGCGTCCGGCGAAAGCCACTTCCCGGCCACTGTCCCTTGGCCACTGGTCGGTGTTGTGGGCGCTGACGACAAACTGCGCCGAATTCAGATTTATTGATGACATAAGCGCGAAATAATGTCCTGGATGATGATTTACGCCTTGTTTACATGGACTTGTACTAAGCCGGTTGCCTACAATACGCTGTTCTGCGCGGATAACGTATAATGCGGGCGATTCGCCGGAACGCTGTAACGCGAACCCCGCAAAACAACACTAAGTGTACGACTTTAAGTTTACTAGGAGATCATTTGTAAATGAGTATTACTCGCATTATTTGCGCGATTTTTGTGCTGGCGCTGACGAATACAACCGCGAATGCCGCTGGCGATGTAAAAGCGGGCGAGCAGAAAGCGGCAGCCTGTGCGGCTTGCCACGGCCCCATTGGGGCCAGCCCCAATGCCCAATTTCCCAATCTCGCCGGGCAGGTGCCGGGTTATATCGCTAAACAACTGGAGATGTTCAAATCGGGCGAACGCGATAATGCCATCATGAAAGGTCTGGCCGATCCGTTATCCGAACAGGATATGGCGGATTTAGACGCGTATTATGCGGCACAAAAACCCGCCATGCGCAGCGTTTCGGAAGACCAGGCGGAAATCGCGTTGCTGGGACAGGACATTTATCGTGGCGGCTACAAGGAACTCGGCATTGCGCCCTGTATCAGTTGTCACGGGCCGGCTGGACACGGCATTCCGCCGCAATTTCCGCGGGTGTCGGGTCAATACGCCGAATATCTCGAGCAACAGTTGCTGGCCTTCAAAGCAGGCGAGCGTGAAAACGACATTATGAATCCCATCGCGTTTCGTTTGTCCATACCGCAAATCAAACAACTGGCTTTGTATATGTCAGGATTGCAATAAATCAACCGGGATTTTTGAACTTATCTGAAAGGCGGCTTTTAAGCCGCCTTTTTTGTTTTTGTCGATCAATCAGGCCTTGTCAGACGCACCGTAACACCCCATGATTTTAAGATATGAAAAATCGCTTTTTTAACGCAGGCAAAGTACGGAACGTGTAGATGGGATTTCGTTTTCTGTTTGCGCTGTTCGCGGTGATCGGTTTGATGTGGTTTTTCGGCTGGTACGGCAAAGCGTCTCCGGAGCAACGCAGTCGTTCGCTGAAAATGATCATGTTGTACGGCATTGCCAGCGCGTTGTTGCTGCTGGTGCTGACCGGCCGTATTCATTGGTTGTTCTCGGCATTCGCGCTGGTGGTGCCCATTGTGCAACGTATCATCATGGCAAAACGTGCGTGGAACACATTTCAATCCGCTAAAGACGCATTCGGGCAACAGCACTGGAATAATACAAACTCACCGCGACGCGACGGTGCGATGACAACGGACGAAGCCTACGACATTCTGGGCCTGCAACCTGGTGCATCGAAAGAGGAAATCATCGAAGCGCATCGCCGTTTAATGCAAAAAAATCACCCCGATCGTGGTGGCAACGATTACCTTGCCTCACGAATCAATAAGGCAAAAGATATGTTGTTGGGTGACCACTAACGTGATGATTGTCATGCTGAGCGCAGCGAAGCATCCAGTCAATTCGCGTCGTGGCCAGTGATCTCACCGCGGGTCGTTTACTGTGGCAACGACAATGTTTTATCGCGTCGTTTTCTTAAAGCATTTAATTGAATTGCAAGTCAAAATAGCGGGCGTATTGTTGCCCGGTTTTGGCTCGTTGAATATCCGGGAAAATCACATTCCTGTGGCCAACAAAACTGGTGATTCGATCGTACAAATCCTTCTCGGCACGGAAATTCCCGTGCGCCACACCGAAAAAAGCCCATGGTCAAACGACATACAACAATTTCTCCACTCGTGTGAGCCGGATATCATATTTTCCGTTTGTTTTCCCCACTCTATCCCTGAAAATATAAGAACTATCGCTAAAAGCGACAGCCTGAATTTTCACAGCTCGCTGTTACCCAAATACCGCGGCCCCGCGCCGGTTTTTTGGCAGTTGTATTATGGTGAAACCAATACTGGATTCAGTATTCACCGGCTTAGCGATAACATCGATGCCGGTGATATTGTTTGCCAATATCCTTTGTCGTGGCCGACAGGTGTCACCATCGATGAAATCGACAAGTTTCTAGCGTTCGAGGGAGCAAAACAATTTTGTATACTTTTGCAAGATTTTAACCCCGGCACCGCCGCCAGCAAGGTTCAGGATGAAACGTCAGCAACGTATTTCCCAAGCCCTAGCGACAGGGATTGTATCGTTCCGACAACGTGGTCTGCGCAGCGCGCATTTAATTTTTTGCGTGGCATGGCTTGCCGCCGGGCATTGAGCATCCGCACGACTCAGGGTGATATTCCTGTTGAACAGATTGTTGCTGTTCAGCGAGGAGAGGATCGAGCGTTCCCACCCAAACGAAATGAGATAGATATCGAATTCGATCTCAGGTGTTTTGCGTGTTCGCAGACGGTAATATAATCCGTTGGAGAAATACGCTAAAATCATCGTCCGGGATAAACAACGCTGTCAATCATGTTCAAACGTAACGCCGCGCCCATGGCGCGACGCCGTAAAGCGATATTTCGGGCTGACAAGTCATCGGGTAAGGTGCGGGTCAAACTCGAGCCATCCCTCACACCGGCTAAACCTGCGCCAAAACCAACACGCGCTCGCCGCCGCACGCGTCAAGACAACCCGTGCGCGTGACAGGCCGGTCTCCAGTATCGACACCGCGGAAAACAAACACGGTTCACAAAACCAGGCCGGTCAAACCCTGGCGCTGGTTACTTTCATTAGCGGCGCTGACAACCAGTGTTGCGTGGCCGGTCAGTCTGAGCGGTCTTGAATACTCGCGCGAGCAAATCTGGGGTGTCAATCAGGCTCTGATTGCGCAGGCGCTGGATCAGCACGTGCGCGCCGGGTCATTGCCGACCGGTATCGAATTATCCGCTGGAAATAAATTCTACGACGCAAAAATTCAATACAGTCTCGACTCTGAGCTGCAAGGCAAGGTACAACGTCTGTTGCGCCAATACGGCCCGGATTACGGTGCGTTTGTCGCCCTGGAGCCTGAAACCGGTCGCGTGCTCGCGATGGCGAGTTACAACCGTGCCGGCCGTGACATCGGCAACCTTGCGTTGCAAAATACGTTCCCGGCGGCGTCAGTGTTCAAGGTCGTTACCGCGGCGGCAGTAATCGATCAGGGCAAGGCCGACTACGCAACGGTGCTACCGTTTAACGGCAAGAGCTACCAGCTTGTATAAAACCAATGTATTGAAACACAAAACCACCAAGTGGACGCGCAAGCCTACGCTGCGATCAGCATTCGCTAAATCGATAAACACCGTATTCGCACGCTTAGGGATTTATCATGTGGGCGGCGAGACGCTGCAAGAGTATGCAAGCCGGTTCGGTTTCAATAACGAAATCAACGGCGATATCCCGGTGAATTCGGGTACCACGGCGATTGATCATGGCGACGAATGGTCGGTGGCCGAAGCGGCGTCGGGTTATACGCGCAGCAATACCATGAGTCCGTTACAAGGCGCGATGATTGCCGCGACTATCGTAAACGACGGCAAGATGGTCAAGCCCTATCTGGTTGAGTCGGTCAACAATGAAAACGGTATTTTAATGTACGCGGCGGAGCCGGAAGAAATCGATCAAGTGATCACATCGCGCACGGCATCGCAGATGCGTATCCTGATGCGCGAAACCGTCAAGAGCGGTTCAGCGCGCAAATCTTTCAGGAAGTTTTTCAAGGGTGATATGGCCCAGGTCGATGTCGGCGGAAAAACCGGTACCTTGAACGGTTTTGAACCCAAGGGTACCTACGACTGGTTCGTCGGTTACGGCGAATTGAACGGACGCAAAATCGCTTACGCTACCCTGTGTATCAACGTCGAAAAATGGTACGTGAAGTCGTCTAATTTTGCGCGCATGGTTTTAGAGTCGTATTTCGAAGCGTAACCTATAAAACTAATTTTACAAACTCGGAGTTGATCTTACAAAAATTACAGACTTTAGTTTGGAAATCGTCGGACAGCGAACGGCCGTAGTTTGCCCTAACCAGCCAGTTCAAAATTCTTAGGCTGAATAGCAATGGATAACGATTTGCGGAAGTATTGACTAAAGGGAAAGCAGACATAACGTCATCCGAAGGGGCTTATAAAACTTGCTCTTAACCCGCTTGTTATCGTTCAATTTATCTAGATTGGTGTAGATTCCTACCCGAGATGACGCGGAGGTTTCACGCATACGATATCGCTAAGTACTGGCAGGGTACGAAAGCCCTTATCTCTTGGATCTCACTCGCGGCACTGGGATCAGGTCTAGATGCACTCGCTCATGTGTTTCGCTCATTTTATATGGCAATACGTCAAAATCGATACCTACATCTTCAACAAATGACCGGGGTCGATTTTTGCACTCGACCAAGGAAACGAGCCTGTTCCCACCCAAGTCACAATCCGTTCCTCGGATTTCATCTTTCTCTGTCAGCCGTCCACGTAAATAAAAGCCCTGAAGTAAACACCGTCGGCTCGGAGGTCGTCTGTTATCGGTGGCGCACACAAACCAGAGCCAGATTTGAATCCGGGTGCTTCCGAAAACAAAGTAGCCTTCACTTTTTTCGATCTGACGCCATGCTCTAACAGCCAGTGGTTTCGAAGTCATTAGGGACGAGTCCTGTATTAGGATCTATGTTACTGTTATGACCCTCTTCCGAAACAAAGATCATGTTTCCCCCTTGGTCAATGTATCATCATGACCCCTTCGACGCGTCCATAGCCCACGATACAGCAGACCTTCGTAGGATCCATGGACGCGGAACAGCTCGAAGCTGATATCGGTCATTTCCACTTTTCACTAAATCATAGTCCGACTTCGCGAGAATATGGCTAAGGTTCGACAGTCTTGATTTTTGTGTTTTCACTTTTAGTTCCTCGTGGTCTGTTCTTTCATTCAGTGACACTACGATCAATGACCGCATCGAGTATCAATTTGCCATTCAACAATATTCGATGAATGATCCTTTCTGTACGTCTGTGGTCATCTCAGGGGTTACCGTTGCTATGATTCCACGCTAGACCAAGACACGAAAGGACAATACAACCCACTTCGAATTGCTGGCTTGACTAACTCATCGTGCAAAGCCTATCTCTGGTCATTAACTACGCCCTGAACCCGTACGTTATGGTCTGCTGTGGCTAATCGAAGCCTTGAGTCCCAAGTTGATCTTAATTCGACTCGATGCGCCAAAGCAATTGTCCGATTGACAACGTCATTAGATGTGGCAACAATGATGTTGCTTTCAAAAACCGCAAAGGAGGAGAAGAGTATGACCTTAAACTGTCTAAGGTACCTTGGTGTCTCGTTTGTTGTTTTGGGTTTGCTCATATCGGTAATCGCTGCGCCCAGGACTTATGCTCAACAAAACTCCGGAAATCAAATTACTTTTACATCATGGCCGGGACCCTATATGCGCAGCCAGATGCTAGGCTTTGTGCGTCCCTACGAAGAGAAACATGGCGTCCGGGTTCATGTGGCGAGTTACAACGGTGGTATTGATGAAATCCGCGATCAGGTCGAATCGGCGAATGTTATCTGGGATGTTGTTGACTTGACCCAGGCGGATTCATTACGCGCCTGCAACGAAGGGTTGCTGGAGAATATTGAGGATATTAATTTACCCGACGGAGCGGATGGAAGCAGTTACCGAGATGATTTCGTTGGCGGGGCACTGAATCCTTGCGGCGTTGGCGTTATCGTCTGGGCGACCGCCTTTGCCTACAGTCACAACGCTTATGAGACCGCACAGCCGACATTCAATTTCAGATTTTTTCGACACCGATAAATTCCCTGGCCCGCGTGCTATCCGCGATGACCCTACGGTAATTATGGAATGGGCGCTGATGGCTGATGGCGTCCCCCGTGAAGATGTCTATCCCACTCTTGAGACCCCCGAGGGCATCCAACGCGCGTTGGCAAAGATGGATGCGATTAAACCCGGCCTCCAGCTTTGGAGCACCGGGCGAGAACCGGTTAGGCTATTGAACACCGGCGAGTCACCCATGGTCATGGTCTGGGCAACTACTGGCGCCGTGGCATCAAGGGAAGAAGGGGCGAATTTCTCCGTTGTATGGGATGGCCGTGTGATTGAACTCGACCTATTCGGTATCCCAAAAGGCAGCCGGTACAAGGACGAAGCGATTGAATTCATCCAGTTCGCGAGCAGTTCCAAATCCCTGGCCGATATGGTTACCCTTTTGCCCAACGGCCCGACCCGAAAGTCCTCGTTTGCTTTCCTAACCGATGAAGTACTGGCTCAGATTCCAAATGGACCAGCTTATGATGAACAACTTTCAATTTTGTCCGATGCTGAATGGTGGTCGAAAAACCACACCGCTTTGGAAGAAGCGTTTGATGAGTGGGCCGCAGAAGCTGGACAGAAAGGCGCTTCCGGCACCGTTCGATAACAAACACATTAGTGTTCGAGGTAGGATATATCAATGAGTAATAAGACTATTACGCGACCAGATGATCTGGTCTCCAAATCCGGGTTATTTTCCGGAATGAACGCCATTATGGCGATCGCATCCATGGTTATGATCTTAGGGTTTGTGGCCTTTACCATTGTGGATGTCGAATATTCAGGAAAGGTCTTTGCCGCAGGGAAAGACTTCATTATCGGCACCCTGGATTGGTTCTACGTTTTGGTGGTGAACTTGGTGCTTTTTTTCGTTTTTTGGCTACTGATGAGCCGCTTCGGTGATGTGAAGCTCGGCAAAGAAGACCAAGAACCGGATTTCTCGACATTCTCGTGGATCTGCATGTTGTTTAGCGCGGGGCTGGGTTCGGGTCTGATCTATTGGGGCGTTGCGGAGCCGATGTACCATATTCAGGATAACCCCTTCATAGCGCGTGCCGGAATCGAGGCAGGTGGTGTGGAAGCAGCTACCACCGCCATACGAATCACCAATTTTCATTGGGGACTGCATGGTTGGGCGCTCTATGTGCTGGTGGGTTTAAGCCTTGCCTACTTCCACTACCGAAGGGATTTGCCACTGACGTTTCGTACCACTCTGTACCCCATCCTTAAAGAAAAAATCTATGGTCCATGGGGTCACCTGATCGATCTGATCGCTGTGTTCGGAACAATCTTTGGCCTAGCAACCTCTCTGGGTTTGGGTGTCACACCTATCGCGGCCGGTATGGAAAAGCTGGGCTGGATATCAAATACTCAAACCAACCAATTGATCCTTGTTGCAATTATTACGGCATTGGGAACAGGCTCCGCCGTCTCTGGTGTGGGCAGGGGTGTACGGATACTGAGCGAGATAAACGTTTGGGCGAGCCTCGGGTTGCTTTTGCTTTTCCTGGTTTTGGGACCAACCGCCTTTATTCTTGGTATGACGATCACCGGCGCTGGCGACTATCTTTGGAATGTTATCCCCATGGGTTTCTGGATTGACGGCGATCCTGAGCGCCAATGGCAGAGCTGGTGGACAATCTTCTATTGGGGTTGGTGGATAGCGTGGTGTCCGTTTGTTGGTTTGTTTATCGCCCGCGTTTCCAAGGGTCGTACGATCCGTCAGTTCTGCTTGTGTGTGCTTCTCGTCCCGGTTTCGGTAGTTATTCTGTGGATGGGAATATTCGGCAGTGCCGCCACCGGCGTCGACCTCTTCTACAATGCAGGTGTGGTCGATGCGGTCAATGCGGATTATGCGTCGGGAGTATTCCAAACGATTGCGGGTTTTGGTTACGACTCCTTGGTCACGCCGATTACCATACTGGTCACCCTTTTACTGGTGTCATGGTTCGTCACATCGTCGGATTCGGGTACGCTGGTAATGTGTACGATGCTCTCCATGGGTGATGAGCATCCACCGATCAAGTTCCGTCTTTTCTGGGGTATCACCGCCGGCGTTGTTGCCGGTGTACTCATGCTGGCGGGCGGTTTGACAGCACTTCAGACGGCATCAATTGTAGCGGGCCTGCCGATTGCGGTGATCTTGCTATTTATGGGCTATGGGATGGTGAAAACGTTGTATGAAGACTTCCCCGCACCCGATGTCGAAGACAAGCGGGAGCTGGAGTACTTGAATCGTTAATATCGGTTATCTGTCACCTTTCAACTTCACATTGTGGGTGGAAAAATCCGCCCCAAAAGTCTATGGGGTAAATCCGTGGGACCGGACCGATTTTGGCGCGCCCTGCGGCACGCAGTTCATCCAGCCGCTTTACGGTAGTGCCCTCGAGCCTGGCTGTGCGTCGCCCGAAGGCGCGAATGATCTGCCTTCGTCAAGAAGTGACATCAGAAGTTGAAACGTGTGAGTTCTCTCCCTAAAAACACGCTCGAACTTACTATAAAGAGTATACATGCGCCTAATGCACATCATATTCTTTGATATCGTTGGATAGGCTGCGTCTTCTTCTCGACTTGACGCTGCGGCTGATGCGTGACGGTGCACCGTGGGGACGCGCAACCGGCTTTCGAAGGGATCAAGAGCATCTTGGTGCCGACCGACAGTATCGAACCAAGCAGACAAGGCGGTGAACTCGCGAGCGACATGTTGCGCTAAATATGGTGCGAAGCTGGTACTCCTGTACGTAATGTGGCGCGGTCCGTCGCTCGAATTCTCCGTGTCTCGGTCGACCTGGATCAACCATGCGAGAGTGCCCGTGATGAACTGGACCCGGTGCAACACCCGATCGCCGACATGTTAGTAGCACCTTCTACCGCCGATTGTGTCGAAGGACGCGTCCAAGGAAATCGGCGAACAAGTTCTCGCACGCGGGGGCGACAAACCGCATGAGGCAAAAGGCGTTTGGACTCCGAAACTAGTGCTGCTGGACGGAGACCCGGCGCGCGCAATTGTCGGGACCACCCGGCGTGAGCAAGCGGACTTGATTGCATGGGCAGTGGCGGTCTCGGGGGAGTTGAAGGACTACTCACAGGCAGCGTATCGTACAATGTGTCGCACGGTTCCCTGCAGTTGCATGATCGTTTACTGACGCCACGGGTGCGCCCGAGCGGACCCTTCTTGGGAAACCTAGCCCGGATATTGCATGAGTAGTGCCGAGTGTCAGGAGGAAAAGGCCTTGTTATGCAGGTTGAGTCGTTGAAAGACCTATCAGTATTTTCAGAATAGAGGTGTGAATTGGCATTTGTTCCACTGCAATGTGATCGATTTTCAGGGGTGAATCGAGCATTTTCTTTGTCCCAGGGCGAGCGATGTCCTGGCGTGATGCATCACGCCGTTGAAATGGACCGATAACGGTCGACTTATCCGGGTGCGAGTCGGTGGGCGACGAGGAAGAATAAATGCTGATAGGGATAACGACTCGATAACAGAAAACGGACACGGCGGGTATTGCGCAGGATCACTGCACTGATCTTGAGCAGTTTCAATCGTAATGTGCCGCATAGGCGCGGGCCAGTTCGGTGCCCTTGAGTGCCAACCGTCGAATGGCCTCCAACAAGGTGTAGGCCATCGAGGAGAGCGTAAGCGAAACTGGTTCGGCCACACGGTGAACCACTGGTGCGATCGGCAAACATATCCAGTTGTTGCTCCTTGATCCGGTTCTCCATGTCACCACGGGACGCGCAACCGGCTTTCGAAGGGATCAAGAGCATCTTGGTGCCGACCGACGGTTCGAACCAAGCAGACAAGGCGGTCGAACTCGCGAGCAGCGACATTGCCGCTAAATATGGGGCGAAGCTGGTACTCCTGTACGTAATGTGGCGCGGCCCGTCGCTCGAAGCGCTCCGTGCATTCGGTCGACCTGGACCCCAACTCAGCGAGAGTGCCCGTGATGAACTGGACCCGGTGCAACACCCGATCGCCGAGCATGTTAGTAGCACCTTCATACCGCCGATTGTCTCGAAGGACGCGTCCAAGGAAATCGGCGAACAAGTTCTCGCACGCGGGCGACAAACCGCAGAGGCAAAAGCACTAAACGTTCGGCGCGCGGACTCCGAAACTGGTGCTGCTGGACGGAGACCCGGCGCGCGCAATTGTCGGGACCGCCCGGCGTGAGCAAGCGGACTTGATCGCAAATGGGCAGTACCCCAGCGGTCTATACCCGGGGGAGTTGAAGGACTACTCACAGGCAGCGTCACCGCTTCGTACAACCCGGTGAGTCACCACGGTTCCCTGCCTCAGCCTGCATGATCGTTCGCTGACGCCACGGGTGCGCCCGAGCGGACTTCGCCTTCTTGGGAAACCTAGCCCATCTCTGTGATCCAACGTGCCATAAAGAGTTGAATTACGCCACCATACGCGCGGAAGGCCGTGTCAAATTATCGATTATGCGGCAAGCGGCAGCTGGACCAACCCACCCGCCGCGCTAATAAAACTCCACAGGTTCTTCACATGCCCAGTGTTCGGACTCGCTCTGTTTAAATCGAACTCGAACGGCGGCTTGAAGTTCTAATCCGCCTCGTTTTGAAATCGGCCAATAGTCCGCTTGGAGTATTCTACAGTCTACGCTTACTTGTTGCCCGAAAAGGATAATTGGTGGAAGTAATGATTAAATGCTTTCTTGTCCGTAGTCACTTGATTCTTACGAAATAAAAGACGTAGCCCGAATCCAATAAGAATAGTACCAGTCAAACTTAAGACTTTTATCCCGCTCGCAGTGTTAGGAAATTGGGTTGTTGAATAGAGTTATCTGTCTATCGTTGTAAAAATAGCTCAAGATTTGTTACGTCACAGAAAATTGGTTTCTTTATGATGCTGTCAACACAAAACAGCTCAAAAAATTGTTACAACGATGATGAGGCTGCCCAATATCACTAAGCGTAGCGCTTAAATTCCAGCGTCCCGTCGCGCTCCATTTGTTCCACTAACGCCACTTCCCAATCCAGGTAGTCCTGCATGCGTTTTCGCGCGGCGTCGGGATGATCGTAGGGCTTGTACCAGACATCGTCCGCATCGGGATTAACGTCGGTATCGCCGGCGTCCTTAAAACCGCTGTCCCAGGCAAATCCCGCGTCCAGCCACGCATTGTTACCGCCTGCCAGAACACGCACTAATTGATTCGGTCGCAGCTCGGCAATATCCTTGGCTGCGTAACGGGCCAAGGTTCCGTCAGGCGATGTGATGACCAACAACCCGGCAGGTGGCATCAAAGTAAGTGTTGCATCGAGATCCGGACGCGTGACCCACTGTGCGTCTGGAATATGAGCTTTGCGAAACGTCAGACTGTCGGCGAAATCGAGTACACGCACCGACTCGCCCGAATCCAGCGCGGCTTTGAGTTCGGATGCACTTAAGGTTTCTGCTTGCGCATCGCTTAGCAAGGGTGGCTGGTAATGTTCGGTCGTAAGGTCTTGTCCTTCGAACGCATCCTGCAAAACATAAACCTCGGGCCAACTCATTTGTATTAACCAGGACGCGGTCATGGTGGCACGCACCAGCGTGTCGTCAATTAACACGACCGTCGCGTTTCGTACCGCCATGTATTCATCCGTCGCCTGCACAAGCTGCCCGCCGGGCGCGGAACGCGAACCGGGTAAGTGCGACGCAGCGAATTCCTCCAGTGAACGCACGTCAAGTAGATAGACGGTTTTATCTGCGTAGCGATTTAACGCATCCAGTTCTTCGTGACCGATATAACGCACGCCAAAACGCGCGGCGACATTTCTCGCGCGTTGTTGTGCATGATCTAAACCTTTGGACGATGGATTTGGTGCACATTCCTGTGCGCCACGATCCACATCGAACCCTGCGAGTTGCCAACCCATCGTGCCATCTTTCAAAGCCATCACTCGGTTAGGAATACCGGCGTTTATCAATGATTGGGAACCGATAATACTGCGCGTGCGGCCTGCGCAATTAACCACGACATCAGTTTTCGGATTGGGCGCAAGATCATGCACACGGTAAACCAGTTCTGCACCCGGCGTGCTGACGCCGCCCGGAATACTCATGCGATGATATTCACTGAACGGTCGGCTGTCTAAGATCACGAAGTCATCACCCGACGCCTGCCGCGCATGCAAGTCATCGGCAGTGATATGCGGTGTGTCATAGTTGATCTCGACGAACTCGCCAAAAGCCTTGCTCGGCACGTTGATGCCGCTAAACAATTCAAAGCCCGCATTTTTCCAGCCATCAATTCCGCCGTCGAGGATTGAAACATCGGTATAACCAAAACCTGCAAGCCGTTCCACTGCGCGCCGTGCAAGATTCTCTTTGCCTGATGGTCCGGCATCGCACAATACAACGGTGGTGTTTTTGCGCGGTACTGATTCCGCGAAACGCAATTCAAGGCGGCTGAAGGGAATGCAGGTAGCAAGCAGTAAATGACTTTTAGCGAACACACCTTGCTCGCGCACATCGATTAACGCTATTTCGGCAGGTTCGCGTAGTTTTTGTTTTAGTTCTGCTGGGGAAACAAATTTCATAATATTACTGCTTACTTTCCGCGTGCATCACGAATATCGTCGTGCGGTTTGAAATAGCGCCACTCCCTGGTTTTCGAGTCCAGGTATTCGCGTTTAGTCAGTTGTTCAAGCCCCAGGCCGTACATGTGAAAGTTGACCACAGGTGCGCCCGCGTCAATATGGATGGAATGTAGATCATCCGGCAACATGGCAACGCCGGAGCCGGGTTCGACAGGTTGACGGTCCACTTCCTCGACATCACCATCGGACTGGCGATTGTAAAAACGGTTTAACTCACGTCCCTGAATACCGGTAATCACCGCCCAGGTGGTGTGATTGTGCGGTGGGGTGCTGACAGCCCCGTCGCTCACCTGTAAATAAAGGGCAAAACGATGATCGTCATCTTCCGACAAACGATAAAGACAGGAGGTGTCGTCATCGTCGGCGCCTGGCGCGGGAAAATCGTCGAGGCCAAACAATTCCGCATGCGTTGCCAGTGAAATTAACTCGGATTTTATCTCCACCAGCGACTCGCGATTGACGCCGGACGATTGTTCTATTCGACGGATCTTATCGACCGTTTCTTTCACTGCATTGTTACGTGTTTGCGCTTGGGACATGTTCATCCTCCTAAAGATGTGTGGATAACAATGTATCCTGTCACAGACGTTTGCGCCAGAGGTGCTTGTTGATAAACTTACGAGCCGATTTTCTTAGCCCAAAAACCGAACCGAAAACGCGTGAAACAATATCTGGATACCGTCCGCGAGGCGCTGGACAAAGGCACTCGCAAGGAAAACCGCACCGGCGTTGATACCTTATCGACTTTTAACATCAACTACGAAATCGATTTATGCGAAGGTTTTCCGCTGCTTACGACCAAGGAAATCTCCTGGAAAAATATCGTTATCGAAAACCTGTGGTTTTTATCCGGCGACACGCATATCGGCTTGCTCAAAAAACACAATTGTAAATTCTGGGATCCGTGGGCGGACGAGGACGGCAAGGTGCCCAGCGCCTATGGTAATTTCTGGCGTCATTTCCCGGTGCATCAGGACGGACAAGCCGCGTTTAACGATCAGGTTGCGTGGGTAATCGATGAGTTAAAGCGTAATCCCATGAGCCGGCGTCTGTTAATCAGTGCCTGGGCGCCGGGTAATGCGCAAACCAGCGCGTTGCCGCCGTGTCACGCATTGTGGATATTGAATGTGCAGTTGGACGAAAACAGCGAACCTTATTTATGTTTGCATTTGACCCAACGTAGTTGCGATATCGCGCTGGGCATTCCCTACAACATCGCCGGTTATTCTTTTTTGCTCGAAATGATCGGACACTTTACCGGTATTCGTCCGGGCATTTTCGCGCACACCCTGGTGGATGCGCATATCTACACCGCCAAGGCGGACGGTTCCATGGCCGAGTATGATCACATCCCTGGTTTGCAGGAACAACTCACCCGCGAACCGCGGGCGTTGCCTCGTTTAACCATCGACCCTTCGATTAAATCGCTGGACGATATCAGAGGATTACTGGATGCGGATACTGATGAAATCATGTCAAAGTTTCCGCTCGAAGGTTACGACCCGCATCCGTTTATCAAATTTAAAGTGGCGGTTTAACAATTGCGAGTTAAACAATGATCGGCGCCATTGTCGCCATGACCGACGACGGGGTCATCGGTAAGGACGGCACATTGCCGTGGCATTATTCCGCGGATCTAAAACGATTTAAAAAACTGACCATGGGTTCGACCATAGTCATGGGCCGCAAAACATGGGAGTCGTTGCCAAAAAAAAAACCGCTACCCGGTCGGCGCAACATCGTTATTACGCGCAGCAACATTCCAGATGTTGACTGTTTTAGAAACATCGAGGATGCGCTAAACGATTGTACCGGTGACGTGTGGCTCATAGGCGGTGCACGATTATTTGAACAAGGTCTGGCTTACTGCGACATCATCGACATAACTTATGTGCCCGATAAAGTCGAAGGTGAAAACATTGTTCGACTGGACAACATCGCCTGGGAAGAATGGGATGCAGGCCCGGTCAACCTTCATGAAGATGATGAACGATTAAAACACCAAATATTCACACGAAGATCGAAAACGTAATAAAAAATCACCTGTCTAGGGGAAGAAACAAGGTTGAAAAATTGCCACACTAAGGCCTCGTAAATCACCAAGGAAGAGGTATCAAGGATGAAAAAATGTCACTTAATATGGACAATTCTGTTTTCAATTTTACTGAGCATTAACTGGGTAACAGCGAACGCGCAAGGCCTTGACGATGTAAAACTATCGTTACCCGATTCGGCTATTGCCGTTGATGTCGTCACTACATTTTCATGTCCTGGGCCAAAGCCGAAAAATATCGGCTGCACAACGGTATGTAAGCCATGTAAGACCTACGTTTGCGTCAACGGTGCTTGGGTGCCGACCGATCTCGATTGGCCGGATCGATTGTGTGAATCACGTCCCGGCACTGGCGGTGGCGGAAATGTTTGCGTCGGAACGGATACTGGGTTTTGTCCCGCCGAATGTTCGTCATGCATGTAACTTGTAATTGATCTGGCCCGGTGATTCGCCGGGTCAGTCACTTCACCAAAATGTTAAGGGTCAACTTGAAATCGGGTTGGGCGTGTTAGTGCAGTGTAATCCGCTGGACATTTCATCCACTTTGCTGACTCAGAATAGCAAAGGTAACAAACCCCGTGGGGCATAGGGTATATAGTGGTAAGGCGACGGGATTGAACTTAACACCTAGATCTTTCATTAGCGCAACAGTTTGCGGTTTGTCGATCAAGTTGAAACCTCCACACATGGCAGCGATTGTAACCACACATTCTGTTCCCTCCAATTAATCTAATGAAAATCACGTGAACGTACACGCAAAGTGCTAAGCCATGCACTGTAATCATCCAGTTTTCTGGCGACGACATGAATAACATTACTTTCAATTTGAACAGCGCCATTCACAACCAGCAAGCGGGCATTGATCAGGTTACGCCGTTGCGCCTCAACAATTTTAGGCCAGACGACAATGTTGGCGTGTCCGGTTTCGTCTTCCAGCGTAACAAAAATGACACCGGATGCCGTCATGGGTCGTTGGCGGTTGATGACCAGCCCGGCAACACTGGCCACGCAACCATTAGATAAATGCTCTAATTCACACGCCGGATGAATGCCTATGTCGTTCAGGCGTTTGCGATACAATGCGACGGGATGACGGCCCAGGGTCAGACCGATGCTGGCATAGTCGGCGATGATATTTTCTTCTTCCTGCGGTTTGTACAACATGGCTTCGCCCTCGTTGAACTGCGGTGAGGGCAAAATTTTTGTAGCGGACTCTGCGCCGGATACTTCCCAATATGCCTTATGGCGATGATCGGCGATGTTAACCAATGCGTTGGCCGCGGCCAGTGCCTCTAAATCCGTTTTATTGAGTCGCGCCCTTTGGGCCAGATCCTGCACGTTACGATAACGGCCATCATGTCGTTGATACACGATGTTTTCACCACTGGTCTGCGATAGACCCTTAATCATACGCAAGCCTAAACGCAGGGCAGGTTGTCTGGTGCGTGATGGTTCAAGGGTGCAGTGCCAATGACTGATTTGCACATCTACAGGTCGTATCTCGACACCATGCTGGCGTGCATCGTTGACTAATTGTGGAGGACGATAAAATCCCATGGGCTGACTATTCAATAACGCGCAGGTAAACGCCGCAGGTTCATAATATTTTAACCACGACGAGATATACGCCAGCAAGGCAAAACTGGCGGAATGGGACTCAGGGAAACCGTACTCACCAAAACCTTTGATTTGCCGGTAGATACGCTCAGCAAATTCCAATGGATAACCATTAGCTGTCATTCCATTGATTAATTTTTCCTCATAGGGTCCCAGATCGCCTCGACTCTGCCACGCTGCCATGCTGCGCCGCAACTGGTCGGCTTCACCGGGTGAAAATCCTGCCGCAACGATGGCAATTTGCATTACCTGTTCTTGAAAAATAGGCACACCCAATGTGCGTTGTAAAATCTGCTCGACCGCATCGCTGGGATAATCGACAGGCTCTATTTTGTCCCGGCGTCGCAGATAAGGGTGCACCATGTCACCTTGTATAGGCCCGGGACGAACAATCGCAATTTGAATAACAAGATCATAGTAATTTTTCGGTCTAAACCGCGGCAACATGGACATTTGCGCCCGCGACTCGATTTGAAAAACGCCAACGGTGTCCGCTTTTTGCATCATGGCATAAACCTTCGTGTCTTTTTTAGGAATACTTTCCATGCTCCAGCGTTTACCACTGTAACCTTCGATCAGATCAAAACACTTGCGGATCGCAGTCAACATACCGAGGCTCAGCACATCGACCTTAAGCAGTCCTAAGGATTCGAGATCGTTCTTTTCCCATTGTATGACTGTGCGATCCGGCATGGCCGCGTTTTCGATGGGGGCTAACTCGGACAGGTTGCCTTGCGTAATGACGAAGCCACCTACATGTTGCGAAAGATGACGAGGAAAATGAAAGATTTCACCAACCAGGGTAAACAGTTTTCCAATTTTGGGGTTTTTGTGGTCAAAACCGTTTTCTTCTAATTGCGATATGAGTTGTTGTGTACTGTCCCACCATTGTATGGACTTCGACAAACGGTCAACCTGCTCCAGGCTAAATCCCAATGCTTTACCCACGTCACGAATCGCGCTGCGCAATTTATAAGTAACTACGGTGGCAGCTAGCGCTGTGCGTTCACGTCCGTAACGTCGGTAAATATATTGAATGACTTCTTCACGTCGTTCATGTTCAAAATCGACGTCGATGTCAGGTGGCTCGTCGCGTTCTCTGGAGATAAATCTCTCGAACAACAATTCCACCATTGATGGATTAACCTCGGTAATGCCAAGGCAATAACACACTGCTGAATTTGCAGCCGATCCACGCCCCTGACATAAGATATTCTGGCTACGAGCAAATCGAACTACATCGTAAATGGTTAAGAAATAGGGTTCATATTTCAGCTCAGTAATGAGCTTGAGTTCATGTTCGATTTGTTTTTTAATCTTGTCGCTTGCACCATCCGGCCAGCGTCGTTGCATGCCTTGTTCAGTTAATCGCCGGAGCCATGATGCGGGAGTGTATCCGGACGGAACGATCTCCCTGGGATATTCATAACGCAGTTCATCCAAATTGAAATTGCACAGCGATGCAATATACACACTTTGTTCCAGCAACTCAGGTGAATAGAGTTTTGACAACCGTTGCCGGGACTTTAGATAACGTTCGCCGTTGGGAAACAGATCAAAACCGAGTTCATTGAGTGGTTTGTTAAGACGGATAGCGGTGAGCGTATCCTGCAACGCACGCCGCCCCGGATGATGCAGATGTACACTGCCACAGGCAACGCGGGGCAGGTTGCATGCCGTGCTTAATTTTTCGGTGTGTTCTAAATAATTTTTTTCATTGCCGAGCAACAAACGGGTTACTGCAATCCAAACATGTTGTGGAAACAGTCTGGCAAGCCATACGCCATCCTCAATTTGTGAACTCTCATTAACCAGCCAGAGTACAATGCACCCTTCAGGGCACAGAGCCTCGAATTCCATACGGTTTAATTTATAAGTCCCTTTATCGGCATTACGCCGTGCATGGGTAATCAAACGCGACAGACGGCCATAACTTCCCCGATCGGTGGTTAACACAACACAACGCAATCCGTCTGCTAACGTGAACTCGCTACCGACGATTAACTTGATGCCGCATGCTTTAGCCGCTACATGCGCCCGCACCACACCGGACAACGAACATTCATCGGTGATAGCGATGGCGCAATAACCGAACTCGTGCGCCTGTTTGACTAACTCTTCGGGATGGGAGGCGCCGCGTAAAAAAGTAAAGTTGCTGATGACATGCAACTCGGCATAGTCAGGCAAACAGTCCATGTAAATACCACTCCCGGCCCTGTTTCAGATCTCGGTAAACCCACCAGCGTACCCCCTTTTTTGATATAGCAACGTAGTAATCGCGCCCGATATCATCATCGTCCCACCAGCCGTTTTCGATACGCTCGGACTGGGTTATAAATTTCGTTCCATTCAACACAACAGGCAGTGCCTGCGGCAGTAGATAAACGGGTCTGCGCAGATTTTTTATCCATGCCAGCGTGTCGCTATTATCATGGATTTTACCAATGCAACAACGCTGCCAGGCATGTTCAGGCCGGTGGTCGGCCGCCGTTTGCATGCAATACACTTTGTCATCGCCAACACGAGCTTTGATCAGATCCGTCAGTTGTTGCCAGTCCTGTTCGTCACTCGCGCGTTTGTCGAACAAGTCGGCATGGGATGCGGCATAAGGCAATACCTGATCGATATGCAGCGATACACGTTCGACCTCATCCGGTAAGGTTAAATGTTCAAGTCGTTCGTTAATAAGCGTTAAAAACCGTTGTGATTGCCGCGAGGCTTTTTGTAACCGAATGGGTAAGGGCGTGTGAGTCTTGTGGTCATGCCAGAACTTGATGAGCAGGGCATCGGTCATGGCATCGTGCCGGCGCAAAAAGTTTTCTGCCTTACCCAGCAACTTCTCAAGCGCGATCATTAATAAGTCAACGCTGTCACTGTGCACCGGCAGTTCCAGTTCGGCGTTAAAACGCACACTGGGCATAAAGACACGGCGTAAATCGGGTTGCATGGCGCTGGCATGATCCAAAAATGTCAACAGGGACACGCCAAAACGTCGCGTCAAACCCGCACGCGGTAAACGCCATAAATCACGCAAAGTGTATAACCCGCATTTCGATAAACTCTCGACCAGCTTGGTCGAAAGCCCGGTATCGACCAGTGCTATTTCGCCTAATGCAGATTTCAAACCGGCTTTATCGGTTATATTTTTTTCCATGCCGTTATGCGCCAACAGCCATGCTGACGTGGGTGTGGGAGTCACTGCTAGAAAAAAGGTTTGTTTATGTTTTGTAAACATGTCGCGTACATGACTCCGCAGTTTTTTCATGCCGCCGAATAATTTAAGACTGCCGGATACTTCCATTAACAACGCATCGGATTCCTGCAGAGCGATATGGGGTGTAAAACGAGCTGCTTGCCGGGCCAGTTGTTCCAGTTTTTTACGTTCAAACGCGACATCGCGCATACACACCTTGAGATGGCGGCACAATGCATAAGCAGCATTCAATGGCATGCCCGGCGTGATGCCCCGGGACTGCGCAATGCCGCAGGCAGCATAAATCACATGGCGATTTTTTTGTTGCTCGATAATCGCGCAAGGCATGTCTTGCTCACGCGCCGGGGTTTGCAAAGCCAGTTCAGGAAAACAGATGCACAACCAGAGGTGTTGGCTGGTGGATAAATTTTCAGCGACCGGTTCGGCGAAAGACTCAAACGCTGCCGGCGTAATTTTTGGTGCGATGTTTAAGCTGGCATTCATTGCATTAAATATCCAATATCACCGACTGTTGTTGCCAACTGCCACGTGCTTTAATTATTTTTATGTTTAAACCTCGCTGGTGGGCGCGAAGATGCAAACGCAAAGGTGCGGGCGAACCAGTACAATGTTGACGATGAAACAACACGCCGATGCTGTCACCGGCGCTGGCCGCGAGTTGCAAACGGCGTATGCCGCGCGGATCGGCTTGTGGCAGCCACACCAGCACCATGGCGCTGGTCTGGGCGCGCAGGGTTTTGTCCGCGCTCCACCAGATGTCCCGTGCACTCGCCGCCGCATCGATAATGAGTAAACGATTCAGTCGAACACCGGCATTGATCAGGGCCGGTGCATAGGGCACATAAGGCGGTGCGATGATGCTCAACCATTTATCCTGTTGACTGAGGCGGGCCATGAGCGGCAACCACAGTTGTAACTCGCCGATGCCCCAGTCATGCAGCATGTTTTCGACGACAGTGCTATTCGGCCAGCCACCACCCGGCAGCAAGGCGTCCAGTGCCGCAAAACCACTGCTGATATTCTCGCTGCACTGTTCAAGACGCGCCGCACCCTGCCATAGCAGCGGATTACTGCTGATCAAGTCATCCAGCGATGGATTCATCATGGTGAAATTACGGCACTACCCTGGTGTTTGTTCGTTATGCTGTAATTATATACAGTATATCGTATAACACAGCAACTGTTCGTGCTGTGATACTGCGAAATGGCCGCATGGAGCAAAAAGACGAGGATTAAACGTGCTGTGGTCGCTCGTGGGTTTTACCGGTCTGCTTTGCGTTTACCGCGCAAGGCCACTGCTAATGAGCAATTCCACGTTCTGACCAACCGTGGCCGACATACAAATAAAGCCGAGAATATGCTGAATGAGCGAACTTGACCCAAAAATCCGCCAGGGAAAACTCGCACTTCCCGCATTATATTGTCATAATATTTGCAACCTGGAGGATCAGGCTCAATATTGCCTGTTCCGAAGTGGCAATTTACGTGCACTGCATTAACAAATAAAACGCTCTAAACAGGAGAAGACACTATGAGAACAATTGTATTCGCAACTTTTGCATCCGCGCTTTTATCAACCGCAGCCTGGGCGCAGGATGTTGTCAAAATCGGCATGTTACAAGGCTTTACCGGCCCGACTGAATCGCTGGTAGCACCCATGGCCAAAGGCGGTGAAATGGCGATACAAGAAGTATCCGACAGCGGCATTTTTCTGGGCGGGAAAAAAGTCGAATCGGTGCGCGGCGACAGCACCTGTATCGATGCGGCGGCAGCCACTGCGGCGGCGGAAAGACTGGTTACCTCCGACGGTGTAGCAGCTATCAACGGTGCAACCTGTTCCGGTGCGACCACGGCGGTGTTAAACAATGTCGTTGTACCCAATGGTATCGTGATGATTTCACCATCCGCGACTTCACCAGCACTTTCGACAATTGAAGATAACGGATTATTTTTTCGCACCGCGCCATCCGATGCACGCCAGGGTCAGATCATGGCCGATGTGCTGGGTACACGCGGGGTGAAATCAGTCGCTCTAACCCACACTAACAACGACTACGGTAAAGGACTTGCTGATAGTTTCAAGGCTGCCTTCGAGGAAGCGGGTGGTTCTGTAACCATCACCGCGGCCCATGAAGACGGTAAAGCGGACTACTCGGCGGAAATTGGTGCGTTATCCTCAGCCGGTGGTGACATATTAGTCGTCGCGGGTTATCTCGACCAGGGTGGTAAAGGCATCATCCAGGCTTCGCTTGACAGCGGCGCCTTCGATACCTTTATGTTGCCGGATGGCATGGTCGGCGATTCCCTGACGGGTAACTTTGGCGAGGGAATCAATGGTTCTTTTGGCACCGTTCCTGGAACGGACAGTCCCGGTGCGACCATGATGGGCGATATTACCGAGGGCGCGGATTTCAGTGGCACCGATCCCTATGTCCCTGAGTGCTACGACGCATCTGCTTTGATTTTGCTGGCCATGCAATCCGCCGGTTCCAGCAACAGTGCTGACTTCAAAGATCACATCATGAAAGTCGCCAACGCACCGGGCGAAAAAATCTTCCCGGGTGAACTGGCCAAAGGCCTGCAGATCCTGGCCGATGGCGGTGAGATCGATTACGTTGGTGGTTCGGCAGTGGAGCTGATTGGCTCCGGCGAATCGGCGGGTTCGTTCCGCGAAGTGGAAGTGAAAGCGGGCAAGTTTGAAACCGTAACTTATCACTAAGCATTTGCGGTAGAAGACAGGGAACGGTCAGGACGATAGTTCTGGCCGTTTCTTTTTGCGGGGTGGAATAATGCTAAGGGTCGAAGATATCCACATGCACTTTGGTGGTATTCGTGCAGTGGATGGTACATCTCTCAGCATAGAGAAAGGTTCCATAACGGGGTTAATCGGACCGAATGGCGCCGGTAAAACAACCCTGTTCAACGTTATCGCGGGCGCGTACAAGCCAACATCCGGGCGGGTTTTTCTGGATGACGAAGAAATCACAGGACTGCCGCCTCATGAGTTGTTTAAAAAAGGTGTGTTGCGCACCTTTCAAATCGCCCACGAGTTTTCAACCCTGACCGTATTGGAAAACCTGATGGTAGTGCCGGGCGAACAACCGGGCGAACAGCTTTGGTCTGCATGGTTTCATAAAAAACGCGTGCAATTACACGAGGAAAATGTCAGGGAAAAAGCACGTGAAGTGATCGAATTCCTGGAAATCTCCCATCTCGAACAGGAGTTAGCGGGCAACCTGTCCGGTGGTCAGAAAAAATTGCTGGAACTTGGGCGCACCATGATGGTGGATGCCAAGATCGTATTTCTCGATGAAGTGGGGGCAGGGGTCAATCGTACCCTACTCAAAACCATTGGCACATCCATACAACGTCTGAACACCGAACGTGGCTACACGTTTTGCATGATTGAACACGATATGGATTTCATCAGCCGTCTTTGCAATCCGGTTATCGTAATGGCGGAAGGCCGGCTGCTGACTCAAGGTACGGCCGAAGAAGTGAAAGCGAACGAAGAGGTGATAGAAGCTTATCTCGGAACGGGCCGAAAACATAACAAAGAGTCCGCCACATGAAATTTCTTAGCGCGTTAAACATGACCGGCGGCTATGGCATGGGTGCCGATATCATCCACGGTTGCGACATCACGGTTGAAAAAGGCGAGATTGCAGTGGTCGTGGGGCCGAACGGCGCGGGTAAATCCACCGCCATGAAAGCGGTCTTTGGCATGTTGAATCTGCGTGAAGGCTCGGTTGTGTTGGACGGTCAGGACATTACTCATCTCGCGCCCCAAGAGCGTGTCGGCATCGGTATGGGCTTCGTTCCGCAAAACAACAATATTTTTGTCTCCATGACGGTGCAGGAAAATCTGGAAATGGGTGCGTTCATTCGCGATGACGACATCACGGACACCATGAACCAGGTGTTCAGTCTGTTTCCCATTCTTAAAGATAAACGCAGTCAACCGGCGGGTGAATTGTCCGGTGGTCAGCGACAGCAGGTGGCAGTAGGCCGTGCACTGATGACAAAACCGAAGTTACTCATGCTGGACGAACCGACTGCCGGTGTGTCGCCTATCGTCATGGACGATCTGTTCGACAAGATCCTGGAGATCGCCAAAACCGGCATCGCCATCTTGATGGTGGAACAAAATGCACGTCAGGCATTGGAAATCGCGGATCACGGCTTTGTCTTGGTACAGGGGGAAAATCGTTTTACCGATACCGGCCAGGCGCTACTCGCTGACCCCGAAGTGCGGCGTTCGTTTCTGGGAGGCTGAGTGGACATTCTCAACGCACTGATATTGTTCGCTAATTTTGTCGTCATTCCGGCGACAGTTTATGGCGCGCAACTGGCGCTCGGTGCGCTGGGTGTGACACTGATTTTTGGCATATTACGCTTCGCTAATTTCGCTCATGGCGAGTTGATGGCTTTCGGCGCCATGATCACAATTCTCGCTACGTGGTATTTGCAGGGCATTGGCGTCGGACTCGGGCCGCTGCCGACCGCGCTACTGGCCTTACCCGTCGGTATCATTGGTGCACTTATCATGGTCTTGTTGACGGATCGCATAGTTTATCGATTTTACCGGCGCACGCGTGCCGACCCGATTATCATGGCCATCCTGTCGGTGGGTGTCATGTTTGTGATGGCGGGGTTGGTGCGATTTATTATCGGGCCGAACGACCAGAACTTCGCCGATGGCCTGCGTTTTCTCATTCGCGCACGGGAATTTAAGGAAATGACCGGGTTGAACGAAGGACTCGCGATCAAACTGACCCAGGTGATAACAGTAGTGATTGCCGTCGTCGTCGTCGGTATTTTATTCTGGTTTTTGCAAAAGACCCGGGCGGGTAAAGCCATGCGCGCATATTCCGACAATGAAGATCTCGCGTTGTTGTCCGGCATCGATCCGGACCGTGTAGTGATGATTGCCTGGGTGATTACCGCTGTGCTTGCGACGATTGCTGGTGTTTTATACGGCCTGGACAAGACCTTTAAACCGTTTATCTACATGCAATTATTGCTGCCTGTTTTTGCCTCGGCCATCGTGGGTGGAATCGGTCAACCGGTTGGAGCAATCCTGGGCGGTTTTGTGGTGGCGTTTTCCGAAGTGATGATTACCTATGCTTATAAAAAGTTTTTAAACTATCTCGCACCGGAGAGCTGGGCGCCTGATGGACTGGTACAATTATTATCCACGGATTATAAATTCGCGGTGTCGTTTATCATCCTTGTCGCTGTGTTATTGATCAGACCGACAGGCATTATCCGGGGTAAAGTAATATGACGCGTCAGGGGTATCTTTACTTTGCAATCATGGCCGCGCTCTTGCTGGCCGTTGGTTTCGGTCAGAGCTGGAACGTGGCGCTGGGCATACTCAATCTGTGTCTGATCTCCGCCATAATGTCATTGGGTGTCAACATTCAATGGGGTTATGCCGGACTGTTTAATGTTGGTGTGATGGGTTTCGCGGCGCTGGGCGGGCTTGCCGCCGTACTCGTTTCCATGCCACCGGTCAAAGAAGCCTGGGCGGCTGGCGGCGTGGGCATCGGTTTTTCACTGTTGGCGCTGATCGCAACAGTGATTGCCGTCATCCTGGTGCGGCGCATTACGCCTGCGTTCGCGAGGCTTTGGGTAACCATAATCACTATTATCATTGGCTTGTTCATCATTCGCAGCGTGTATGGCCCCGCGGTGGATCGCATTGAAGCAATCAATCCGGCTCACACCGGTTATCTCGGCGGTTTGCATTTACCCATACTTTTATCGTGGGTCGTCGGCGGCTTCGTGGCCGCGGGTGCGGCCTGGATTATCGGAAAGATTTCCCTTGGTCTGCGCGCGGACTATCTTGCGATTGCTACGCTCGGTATTTCCGAGATAATTATTGCCATATTGAAGTACGAAGAATGGCTAAGCCGTGGCGTAAAAAATGTCACCGGGCTGCCGCGACCCGTACCCTACGAAGTGAATCTTGTACAGTCGGACTGGTTTGTAAAATTCGCTGACTGGTTTGGCACGGACACTGTCGATACCGCCAGCGTATTCGTGAAACTGTGTTATGCCATTTTGTTTTTAATCGTTCTCGGGTTAATAATGTGGTTTTCCGAAAGCGCGTTGAAGTCACCCTGGGGGCGCATGATGCGCGCCATCCGTGATAACAGAGATGCCGCCAACGCGATGGGCAAAGATGTCACGCGCAGACATCTGCAAGTATTCATCTTAGGTTGTGCAGTGTGCGGCATCGCCGGCGCCATGATGACCACACTCGACGGACAACTCACACCTTCGAGTTATATTCCACTGCGTTACACATTTTTAATCTGGGTAATGGTCATCATTGGTGGTTCTGGTAATAACTGGGGCGCCGTGCTCGGTGGATTTGTCATCTGGTTTTTGTGGATTGAGGCCGAACCGTTGGGTAACTGGCTGATGCAAATCGTTACCGCGCCCATGGACGACGGCAACTGGCTCAAAGATCACCTCATTGCCAGCGCCGCGTACACGCGCCTAATCATGATGGGCGCCATCCTGCTACTAGTCATGCGCTTCGCTCCAAGAGGATTGATTCCGGAACGCTAATAAAACTTGGCTTATAGAATCTCTATTAGTACAAGAACATTGTAACTACGTGTTGATTTTGGGTACGTCGTACATCGAATAACTTTTCTGATCGACCCATAGCAGTCCGTTTTCCAAAGCTTTGGTGGAGTCCGCTATCGATCGCATAGCTGCCCTCCCTTTTTCTTTCTTTTGCATTAGGCATTACAGAATTCCAAAGTAGCAACCAAACAATGCATCGTTGCTCAATAACCATTGGATCAATCTATAGTGAACACCTGTTATTGTTCAAGCGTTTATGGATAATCACACCCTTTAAGGAATCGAAACCACTCTCATACAAACTCAGAACGCGTTGTTTGGACACAGCGATGCGGTATTTTTTGATGCTAGGCGCAGTTTAAACTCTTGATACTAGGTAAATTCAAATCTCGATGGAAAAACTCACGGACTTTAAACCAATCCATAAACTTACACTTCCCGACTTAGGGGAACTAACTTGTTCCGGTCTTACCATCATAGTTGGCCCAAATTCGCCAGGTAAGAGCCAACTACTTAAAGACATCAACGAAAAAATAGCTGGCGACCCGCGAGAGTTAGTTGTCGCTGAATCAATTGAGTTGACAAATATCGATTACACAACTTTCTTAAAGTGCTTAATAACCGAGGGATATTTATCTTCTTTCTGGGACGATAATGATCAAGAGCAGTATATGCCGATGACTACTGCTATAGGTACCGGTCAAGGCGCTCAACAGGTGGGAACTCAACAACTTGAACAATGGAAAAGTCAGTCTCCAACAGCACATAAACGCAAAAAGAAAGATCAATACTTTGGATGGTTCAGCCGTTTCCTTGTAACCGCACTATTCTTAGAAAATCGACTCACAAGTATGTCTACCGCAAACACAATAGACTTTGAAACACAGCCTCCTACACACGATTTACATGCCTTGCACTTACACGACGAGGCTAGAAACGCCCTCACGGAAGAAATACAGCGAGCATTTTCAAAAGCTATTTGGTCCGACATATCTAAAGGTAATCAAATCTGTCTACGGATCGCTGAAACAGGAAAAGTTCCAAGTGCCGAAGACCGCCTTTCCGTTAAAGAAATGGCGAAGTACAGAACGTTAGCTTCCGAAGGCGATGGAATGAAATCTTATGTGGCTACCGTCATTTCGCTTCTACTCGGAAGACGCCCGATAAGTGTAATGGACGAACCGGAAATGTGTTTGCATCCACCGCAGGCTTACAACCTCGGACAATTTATAGGAAAGTCTGCGACTAGCAAGCAAACAAGAACTTTCGTCGCCACGCACAGTAGCCAAATTTTACGCGGCGTCTTACAAACGGCTGAAGAGCTTCAAATAGTTCGATTAACAAGAAATCCAACTGGTTTTTCCGCAAAACATGTAGATTCAAAACTGTTAAATGAAGCGTTAAGAAAACCGACAGTACGAGCTGAAACTGTGCTTGATGGTATATTTGCTCAAGCTGTAGCAGTAGTTGAGGCGGATGGTGATCGGATCGTATATCAGGCAACGTGGGAAGTCGTTGGACAATCGCGTAATTTCGATATTCATTTTGCGACTACGGGTGGGACAGGCGGGATTTCCGATACATGCAAATTGTACAAAATGTTGGGCATTCCCGTAGCAGTGATCGCGGATTTAGATCTGATAACTGACTTAGGAAAAATCAAGGTGATCTTGCAGAGCTTAATCGATGACGCTGAAATAGTTGATGAGCTTGTGAGTACAGGTCATGAATTAGCCGATAAATTACAAAAACTTCCCCCAACTATTTCGGAAGCAGACCTCCACGATAGACTCAAGGAACTAGTACAGGAGAACTTTATTTGGGTTCAAGGAGATGATCATAAACTCAGACGTGAACTTTCGGGTCTAAGTAACAAACTAAACGGAATGCGGGGATTAAAAGGTGGCGGACTTTCCGTACTTCCACTAGATGTTTCAAAACCATTGCTAGAATTGCTAGAGAAATTTCAACGTATCGGGCTATTCTTAGTACCCGTTGGAGAACTTGAATATTGGCTACAGGATCATAGTATATCCGCCTCAAAAAAGAAAAAATGGGCCTGGGCTAATGAAGCAGCAGAATTTATAAGAATGAATCAACGACAACAGAATGATATCTGGAAATTCATGGAAGATGTGGGAGCCTATTTAACAGGGCAATTCGTTTGATATTTAAATGAAGCGCAATCAGATTAATTCATTATCTTGGTTTGCCTCTCGTGAATTTTGCTTGCCGATAGATGCCTACTTTTGTATACACACCTGACTCTGTAAAAAGCTACACAAAACGTCAGCTTTTGGCCGCACTGAGCGCGTCGTAGTCAAAATATGTTTCATTGATAGGTGGATGAATAGGAGAAACACAAACAATCTATGGGCGTGGATGCACTTCCCGAATAGTGAAATCTGACGTCGGTCGGTATTGCCAATGCTTCAGTTATCTTTGGAATAATTATCGGTGACTGATTTCTGTTCGGGTTCGATTACGTTTCTTTCAGAGAAATAGTCGTCAATCTCATCTTGTAGTGATTGATTGGCGTTGAATCGTTGTCCGGAACGCGAACGCACGTGAGCACCGCCCTTGCGCATGATGGGCGCCCAGGTGTAGGGGTTTCTTGGTGCAGGCATTTTCTATTTCCTAAAGTGCTAACCGATACCAGTTATGTTGCTTTAATTCACGTTTGCGTTTACGCCCGGCCAGCAAAAATTCTGGTGGTCGCGAAGTAAGCTGAAAACAGAACTTCTTTGGTAATTGGCTATAAATGGATTTCGGTGGTTTAGCATTGTCGATGCGTTTCAGCGCCGCACCGGATTCGTTCGTGTGGTAGTAAATGTTACGAATTCCTATTTCGTCACGAATAAATCGAATCGCAGCGGTAAGCATAGCTTCTGGCCACATCGTTCGATAAGGTTGCAACACCTGTTCAATATAGGTTTTGATATCTTCTATGTTTCCGTCAATTTTCTTGCGTTGCCAGTACTTTTCCGGTTTGCGGGCGTTTAATAATGGCTTTAAGTACCAGTCGGCATAACGTAGCCAATCCGATTGAATTTCTTCAATTAGCGCTTCGTCCATGTCAAACTCCAGGTCAATTCGCGCCCAGGCCAGAGTGTCGCGGTAAAAACCACTACGTTTACGCGTGGCAACCGGATGATACCTATTGTTTAGAAATCCATCGCTCTTGGGTTTGACCAATTGATAGTACTGCTCCTGATGTTTATTGCTGAAATTGAGTTGCAACACCAGATTGACTCCTTTTCTGGATAACTGATCGTAACGCCAATACTTAGGTCCACCCCATATCGATAGTCCCAGAAAAAACGATTCACTAGGTTCCTGCCAGTGGTTCAGCAGATCTTCACGCTTTATCTTGCTGCCACCGTAACGCGCGAACGCTTGCTTGACTGTTGGTTTTTCCAGCAGTTGTGCGAAATCGGTTTTCTTCAGGTCGCTCACACGACTCCCATCGCCCACAGCTTGCGCTAACAACGAAAATGCATAACCATCTTTGAAATAAAGGAATGGTGTTTTGCCTTTCGGCAGGCAATATCTGATTGCTTTTGCCGTTCGTAGTTTCATGATTTGTTCGGATTCACTGTCGGCCCGGGCACCATTGCCCCGGGCCTCGTCTTTTTCTTATTGTGTCGATCAGTGCTCTTCCCTTATTCAGGACGAACATTGATCTTCACAACGTCTTGCATCACACCGTCGAGACCACCGAAGACTGTTAGACGGTCAACTTTTTCAGTCACCTTTTCCAGCACTTCCAGCTCTTTCAGGCGTAACAATGTCGGGTTGTCATCCATCAGGCGCGCGGTGTTTAACGCTGACCGTGTGGCCGCGGTTTCCTCGCGTCGTTTGATGACATTCGCCTGGGCGATTTTTTCAGCCTCAACCACCTGGTTGAGAATGGCTTTCATTTCACCCGGCAAAATTACGTCCTTGATACCGACACCGTTAACGTCGACGCCGATCTCCACTACTTTGGCACGAACGTTCTCGTATACATTACGATCCAGTTCATCCTTGTTGCCCAGCAATGCATCGAGAGTGCGCGCGGCGATGGCCTGACGCACCGCGAATTGCAACTCGCGGTACATGTAGTCCATAAAACTCGCGACCTGGGTTCGTGCTTTGATGACATCGACCACTTTGTACGACGCTGCCATGTTGACACGCAGACTGACCTTGTCCTTGGTCAGCATTTCCTGACCCGAAACTTCCAGGGTTTGTAAACGTGTGTCGATTTGTTCCACCACAATACGTCGGTTGAACTTCCAGAACACATACAAACCCGGTTGCAGTGTTTTGATCAATTCGCCGTCCACTAACAGCAAGCCGGTGAACTGATCTGCCACTTCCGCGACATAGGTAAATTCTTTAACTCGTGCTGATAACGCACCGGGTCGTTGGCGTGCTAACAGTGCAGCAATTTCGCGTGGTACAACGAAATCCTCTGCGATATCGAGTACGTCAACGCGCACGTCAACCGGACCTTTCCAGTACAGTTGGCGAGTCGCGGGCGGTAATACATCGGTCAATTTGTTGTCCTTGAACACCAGACCCACTTCACGGTCACCGAGCTCAATCACATCAAAGTGTTGCTGCGCTAGTTGCGGTACTTCTTTGACCAAGAAATCCGCTAACCGGTGTTCAAATTCCGGTACCAGCAAGTCGTACACTTCAATTTGTGTGCGGTTTCCGAAAACCCAGTAAACACCCGGGCCAACGATATCCTGCACACTTCGATTTTTAATCAACAGGCCACGCTCGTTTTACGCAACCACAATTCGTTTGATTCCAAACATTTTCTTTTCCTGTTTTGGTTGCTAGTTAATATTTTTACGCGGCGATTTCTGACTCGGTGCCCGCAGGCTGCCACTACCGATGTACTTAACTCTTCATTTCTCTTTCCTCGCGATTACATTTACTAAATTTGCCAAAATTCATTTCAAAGCTCGTCCCACGGTTGCACAGCGGAACACCATGGTCATCAGGGTTGTCAGGCATGTTGTCTTTTCGTTGTCTTACTTCCCTGTAACGCTTGGCGAATCGAATTCGCTGACAACAATCGGCATTCATGTCTGGCATCGCCTGGCGAGTGCATAGCGCCCGGGCTACACAACCGTTGTGATTGTCACAATCCCTTGTACGCATCAAGTCCATTTGCCAATCACCGGGACTCGCTTACTTTTCTTCAATGTGGAGTCGAACCACAGGCTTGCGCCTTTACCATTGGCGTTTACGGCCAAGTTGAGAGCAGGACTCGAACCTGCTACACACCGATTAAACGTCGGTTGCTCTACCCAATGAGCTATCTCAGTGGCGTTTGAAACACCGTCATCTGCTCGGTACACGCCGTGCAATTACCCGCTTTAGCGCGTCAGACCGGCATACAGAGCCGGAACCGCTGAACAGTCACGTTATTTGCAAACACTGTCGTTTGCCCGCTAAAACGCGGGCATAAAAAAACCCTGGTGACAGCCGTCTACCAGGGTTTTCACACTGGAAGGCGACTCAATACACCTTCCAGAAATATTTTTCGGAAGGTTATGTCATGCCGTCGAACAAGGATTCAATGCGATAAAGCGCATTGCCCATCACTTTGGCTATGCTGGCGCTTATGACCGCATTGGGTACTTGTGCTGTTTTGAGGACGCACGCGTCCACCCGCGTCAGTCTGTGGCCGGCGCGATAAACGGACATCAAATTTTGTTTTGTTAACCTCATGGGGCGCGGCATTGTAGTGATATAAAAAACGATGTCAACTGCTTTTTTAGCGTTTCTAATGATGGTCGAAAATAAAAAATACTATTGTGCGAGTAATTTTTCAGCGTACCAACACGCAAAGTTAGCCACACTGGGTTCCAGATAACAAAACCGTCCTTGCTGTGCGAGCGGCGAATTCAACCCGGTTTGTTGATTTATTAACGCGGGAATATCTTCCTGTAACGACTCGTCTAAGCGCGTGTAGTAATTTTGTACGCGTTGTTCGAAATCCTTTTGCTCGATGGTTTCCGTGGGAAAACAGACAGACATGCCTGCTCGTGTTAGATCTGGGGCGAGCGGATACACATCATACGCCCAGATACAATCATTGCTGGCGGCGAATGTGACATTGGGGAATAACCAGGTGTAACGAATACCGTTACGTTCACGTCCCCGCAGTCGTTGCATTGTGGGTAACGCCTGATCTTGCGCATTTTCCAGTACGCCCGCTGATCCCTGGGTCGTACCAAACTGGGTTGTGTACTGACCGGTGACTTCGTCAGTGTCCTGTGGTGTGTCGTAATAGTGATCGAGTGTTTTCGGATGCACGTAGGGTAAATGATAATACTCGTTAAACACTTCGATAAATGTTTTCCAGTTACAGGCGATTTCGATCTCCAGCCGACGTGTCGTGTGCAGATCGTGTAACCCCCAGGGTGCGTGTAAATTTTCAAAATCCCCAAGCCATTGATCGAGTGCAGGTGCAGATTCGTCAAAACAAACGAACGCAAAGCCGCATTTCGTTGCAACTCGAACTGGAATCAATCCGTACTCCGAGTTGTCAAAATCCGGTGTCTTGTCCATGCTTGGGCCGAGTAACAACCGACCATCCAACGCATAAGTCCACCGATGAAACGGACAACGCACGGCA
This sequence comes from Arenicellales bacterium, assembly GCA_965216365.1. Taxonomy (GTDB): domain Bacteria; phylum Pseudomonadota; class Gammaproteobacteria; order Arenicellales; family CBDCFT01; genus CBDCFT01. The sequence continues at coordinate 219,535 of CBDCFT010000015.1, forward strand.
TCGCAGTTACCCTCGCCTTGCAAAAGCTTCGCACCACGATGGCGACAAGTATTGGCAAATGCGCGCAACTCTCCTTCGCGGTCACGCACAACAATGATTGGGACACCCGCTATATCAATAGCACTGTAATTACCGTTTTCTTTCCAACGATCAATCCGGCCGACCCCCACCCATGCACGGCCAAACAATTCCTGTTGTTCCCACTTGAAAATATCATCTCTGGTATAGCATTGGGGCGGTAGTGTCGACGCGGTTTCGATAGGCTTTTTGACTGCAGACAATTGTTGTCTAAAGTTAGCGTCAAGCAATATATTATTTAAAACTGGATTTGCCGTCATTGGATAGTGTAAAGATTTCAGATTCGTGTACATTTTATACCTGAATTCTCACTGAGACCTATAAATTGTAGCGGGAAGTAAACGCAAAATGACGACAACCCATGAAGGTGGCTGCCAATGTGGCGCCGCGCGTTTTCGTACAACCGATCAGCCACAACGCGTGATCGCGTGTCATTGTACGACGTGTAAGCAACGCACCGGCGCAGCTTACGGTATTGGACTGTATTTCAACGAATCGGACATCGAATTTTTACAAGGCAAGATGCGGACATTCGAGTTTTATTCCGACGAGAGCAACCGTTGGTTGCGCAACGAGTTTTGTGAACGATGCGGGACAGCCGTGACCTGGACGCTGGAGTTACGGCCCGGCTTGCGCGCAATCGCTGGTGGCGCCTATGACGATCCGGATTGGTTTGATATTACCGCGCATATCTGGACACGTTCCGCGCGCAGCGACATGTGTTACCCCGATCACGTTAAGCTATACGAAAAAGCGATGACGTAAACTTGGATTTGTAATCAATTTACCGCAGGTCAACGCCTGAGGTTTTAAGTTCGGCCAGTAGGGGACAGTTTGTCAACAACAAAAATCAGCCGGTTCACCGGCACATAGCGGACTGTGGTCTACCAGATCAAGTCCGTTTCCTACAAATAACTTCGATTGGGGCAATATAATCTCTTGAGATATTATCAATCATATTCCCAATTTTTTTCGTAGTGGCTTCCTGCATCAAAGTGTGAAGGCCAAGAGGCGGTGGGCCTCCGCTCGCTTTTGTTTTTGCCTGCAGTCGCTTAAAGAAGTCGAGTGCGAAGTCACGACGATTGTTTACTTTGAGGACTTCAAAGCCTGCATCCTTTAGGGCTTCCATGTATTGTTCAGGTGTCGATAATTTACTGATACTACTGTCTGTTGCCCATGGAACCGGGTAAGTCAACTCACCTTCCTTGTTGCGCATGACGTCATAAACACCAAATGAAGCTTCTGGCCGTAGCGCTCGATGTATCTCAGAAAACAGTTCAGCTTTGTTTTCAATATTCATCCCCACATGCATCATGTAAGCACCATCGAAAGTTTCATCCTGAAAAGGCAGCGACAGCGCACTGCCTTGTTGAAGCGTAACTCTCTCCTCCAATCCCACCCAGGCACACAATGCATTTCCCGTTTCGATATACTCGTGCGTTAAATCAATGCCGGTAACCCGATTGTTGTACTTGTCAGCGACAAAGCGTGAAGCGCCTCCCAATCCACAACCCACATCAAGCACATGTTCTTTTGTAGAAAAGTCGAGTTGTGCGAGAAAACTTTCAGTCGCTTGTCGCCCGCCAATGTGGAACTCATCGACGGCAGCAAGGTCTTCAATAGTTACGCTATCAACCGTCTTGCCCAACTGAGCAATTGCAGCTTGAATCGCTTGAAGTAAACTTCCATGGGCGTAATGTTCTGAAATATCGCTCTCATTTGGCATGACTTGAACTCCCAATAGGATCAATCAGGGATTGTTCTTGCTCAACTCGACAACGTTTGCTCGATGGAAAACCACGGAAGATTGTGCTGTCTATGCTCTACGCCATTACGATTACATTTTTTGAATACGATGGCTAGAAAAATCCTACAAACTTAGACCTCTCGATTTGTCTCTATGTCCCAGCCGCGACTGACAGGAGGTGTTGGGGTACCCGCCTGGTCTATTGGTCTATACTCAACTGTTACCTTTCGATAACGAAATGTGACTGCTTCGGACGGTCGCTCCTGTGAAGAGTCCGTGCCGTCATCATTAACGGAGCTGACCATACAGTCATTGAGCACATACTTAACGAAGGTGTGTCTTTCCCCGCCGGTGCGGACGCCTTCGAGTTCAACAGTCGGAATTCGCTTACCGTTGGCACAGTGAATCATCAAATCAGGAGTTGCTCTATCGACGCTTTTTAATATTCCCAGGTCAATAAAGTTTACTTTTCCAGAAGTTCGATCTCTCGGAGCGCTTGAGTCTAGGGCTGGAGTTTCAACACCCCAGCTGTAACTGTGTACATCGATCCACTTGTTGTGATCAGCGTCCGTGCTTTCACCTTCAATGCCGTCTATACGAAGAAAATAGTCTACCGCCACGTTTTGCCTCCTTGTTTATAAACGATCCACAACGATACGGCATTGATAACACATTACAGTAACTTGTCGCCTCACCCGAATGGGTGATATTTAGACTACTAATGCGAACTATGGGTGTCGAAAATCACAGCTTGATTCGTTGTTCATGTATCCACACGTTAAGATAATACTTATCTACGACCAACAAGAGACTATGGAGGTAGATTGAAATTACGTTCGTTTGTTTGGCTATAGCGGTCGAAGCTGTTTGAATATTCCATGAAGCAACAAATACAGCAATTGCTGGATAATCTCATATAGAGTGGGAAATTAATCAACAAATCAGTAGCGACCACGTAATTCGACGCGACAATACCCCCCTTTCCTCGACCGAATCGAATCCTGTCTAACGAATGCCCTGTTTGTTATTTTCTTTCAGTCGTGTCTATTGTTAATAAACTGCGAAATAAATCGCCGCGAGAAGCAATACGACCACTACCGCGTGCAACCCAATACGCGTGAACATCATTTCATGACTATGCTGTTGATCGAATTGCCCGCCTCGCGCCATGGATACTATACCCATGAGTAGAACTGCGACGGTAGCAACGAGCGCAATGACTAAAATCACGGTTAGCACGTTCATTCTTCATCACCTCACGTTTAGGAATTATGTGCAACTGACAAAGCTAACACATCAAATACGATTCACACTGATCTGAATCAATAATTCGGCAACCAATGTTTGTTAGATTACGAATGCGTGATAGAAACGATATTGTGCGAATGCACAATATCGTTTTCACAATACGTATTGTTTTGCCGCTAAGTAGATTTAGAGGAAGGCATGCGTTGGTAGCGTAACCATATCAACGCCACGTCTCCCGAGGAGGTAGTTACTTATGAAAACCGTCAAACAGCTTCTCGATGAAAAAGGACACGATGTCGCATCGATTCATCCCGATGACTCTGTTCTTGATGCCATTCAAAAGATGGCGGATATGGAAATAGGGGCATTGCTGGTGATGGATAATGACAAACCCGTCGGGATCGTTACCGAGCGACTTTATGCGCGTGGCGTCATTCTCAAAGGAAAGTCATCCCCCAAAACCAAGGTAAGGGAGATCATGACACGTTCGGTCATCTGTGCCCGACCCGAACAAACGGTCGAAGAATGCATGGCCGTGATGACAGAAAAGCGTGTGCGCCATCTTCCGGTGATTGACGAGAAGAAAATCGTGGGTATTGTCTCGATTGGCGATCTGGTCAAAAGCATTATCGAGGATCAGAAATTCGTCATCGAACAATTCGAACATTATGTTCATGGGTGACGAGTTTCCAATATCTCGGAGATGACGACACAGGATAAAGAGGCGCATTCCAGACTATTCAACTGCGTCTATGGGTTTCGTAGTATCGTCCACTACTGTTCAATCGCAGTTGTTTGCGATGCACTAACGGCCAACTACGGACTCTTTGCTATGTCACTAAAAAGGTCTGTTAGACACTTGAGACCAGGCTCTATTGACCGCGCTTTGCCTGATAGTGTCATACGGATATTAGTGCCCATGTATTCAATCCGTTGTTGTTAGTTAGAAGTGTTTCTGGATTATGTTTGACTATTGCCAATTGTTTTGCCTCCCGGTATAGATGGAAATATTACAGCTTGCTTTGGAAGCTCTTTCTTCAAACGCTAATACTTACGCGAGCATCATTGTTGAACGAAATGTATATCCTTGTGATCGATTGATAAAGTACCGATCAATGGGTCCTGATTTGCCCTGATCTAGTATTTATGCCATTTTGTTTGACTTGCGCGCTACGGCCAGACTCGGTTGTAGAGCCACCAATTTGAAAAGGCGACTGTCAGGAGCAGTCTAGTTCACAAACTTTTAACTGAATATCGAGAGGTTTGCTATCGGTGGCATCGGTGTTTCGGTAAATAGGTTCTGCTCCAACAAAGGTACGTAAACACTCATAGGGCGCGATGCTGGATGCGAAATTATCGTGCGCTAAGCCTCGGTTAAGTCCGATTTGGCCCGTGAGAGCGAACTATGCTGCCAAAGAACAATCAATCCGATCCTTCAGACGTGATCACGAGCCACTTCGGTCGCTCTAGAGTCAGCAGAAAGACTCCGGCCAAGACAAACGTGCCACCCGTTATGCGGTTAAATATCTGCAGGCTGCCAATAGATTTCGTATAGCTGGCGACCTTTGTTGCGAAACCTGCAAGAAGCATTTCCAGCACAACCTCTACGGCCACGAATGTTCCCGCCAAAACTATAAACTGCGACCAAAATGTAGCTTCGATGACGTAGAACTGCGGCAAGAACGTGGTAAAGAAAATCAGTACCTTTGGATTCATTGCGACGATCATGAATCCCTGAACAAAAAGATTTAGATTAGAGCGACCTTTGATCTCGTCGCGGTGACTCTTCTCGTCTATGCGGTCGAAGACAGAGCAGCACGGGTTTACCCGTGGGTGAATGAGCTACGTTGTTGCTCATCGTGGCCCGTAGTTGAAGTGATGAGCAGCAACGGCAGCCCGAAGGGCTGTGACAGTAAGCACCCCGGCTTTAGCCGGGGGAATCTATGGTCGATGCTTTCGACCGAAAGAGGGAAATGCCCAGGTAAATCAAGTACCCAGCCGTTAGCCACTTAATCATCATAAATGCGACTACGGAAGCGGATAAGACTAGCCCCAGTCCCGACAACGAGAGTCCGATAAGCACAGTCAGACCGCTGGCGCATCCCAATGTTAGGGAATAACGTTTTTCTTACACCGTACCGTAGACCGTTTGTCATCGACAAGAGGCTGTTCGGTCCTGGCGTTAGGCATCGCAAAACCACCGCCGATGCATATATGCCCCAAAATTTCGCGCTCATCTGCTATCTCTTTAATACTGTTGAAAAACTCGTTGTCTTGAAAAGTTATTCTCAAAACCGAAAAGATTTGGCGTGTTCGGCGACCTGAAATCGTTTTTCTCGCGTCGAATTCCAAAGCACGACATTCTGCGCTCCGTCATATTCGTGAAAATGTGAGAGATTAAACAATACGAAAAAGCGATGACGTAAACATAAACTAGGATTTACAATCAATTTGCCGGCAGATCGAAGCCTGAGGTTATAAGTTCGGCTATTTTCGGGTCCTTTGCAACGTGATGAAATTTAGTCTGTTAGACACTTAAACGCAGGTTTTTTTGACCGCACTTTGCTCAGAGCGAGCATTCACAGAGCTAATCCCTTGTCATGTCTGATGGTATAGCGAACTTGATATGATTACGTGAATTGAGATGACAAACTAAGGCTACAGAAACTAGTTGAGTAGTTAGCTAATTGCTCTCGAACATCAAAAATATTGAGATCGCTCAGTTCAATACTCCTGTACAATAGTCTTCCATATATATTTTCTGTACTGATCTGCGGAGGATCATAGTAAATTACATGCTGAAACCGAAAATTTTATACATTTTGATTGTTTCCGGCATGGCAGCGGCAATAGTTTCCATTGAATCCTCATTCAGTGCACAGCCATTTTTTAAAGATGCAAAATCCGTCGAATTCTCGAGCTACTTCTACGTTTATCCCCCAACACCTTTCGCGGTCAAAAGAGCTCAAAAGTTGGGAACTGAAGTAGAAGAGAAAACGGAACCTAGCGTTCCGTTAACTGGTTATCTGATAAGACCAGAGAGCGAGAAACCTCACCCCGCTGTGGTTCTTCTGCATACTTGTTCTGGAATCACAGATCACGAAGAGTACTGGACTGCTCAACTTGTTAGCTGGGGCTACGTCGTTTTGGTCGTGGATTCACTAACTCCCCGCGGTCAGAAGTACATCTGCGACGGCAGAGTAGGCTCAGTATCACCCTGGAACCGAGCCCTTGACGCCTTTGGCGCTAAAAAATACTTATCGAATCTTCCATTTGTCGATCCAAACCGCATCGCCGTAGTCGGAGCATCGCATGGCGGAATGGCCGTACTGGAGATAATCAAGCAATCGACCTCGGAGAATATACCAATTAGTCCATTTCGAGCCGCAGTTGCTTTTTACCCGCTGTGTGGTGAACCAGAATTGTTAAATGCCCCCACATTGGTGATGATTGGAGGCGCGGACAAGTGGACCCCAGCGGAACAATGCATCCAATACCTACAGAAACTGGAACAACCTCACGAAATGACTTTGAGAGTGTTCCCGGATGCTCACCATTTGTTTGATCATCCCGGGATTGATACTGAGGAACTCGGCTTTATTATTCGTTCTAACGTTGATGCTGCTCAACAAGCTATCCAGATGACTCGCGAGTTCTTGAGAGAGCAGTTGTAGTCCACGCTACACGAAATAGTAGCTCGCGTTTGGTGCATTCCGTTTAAGGACTCTTGCCCCACCTAAAAAACGGAGCTAAAAGCAAGTCAGCCATTTTGATGGAAGTGACAGATCACGTTGCGAACAACATAGTCATCAAGAGTACCGCTTGTATTCAATGGATTTTCTACTGTACCGACTCTCAGTTCATTCCCGTTTTCTCCATCGGTTAGGTTCCTCCAGTCATAGACACAGTTTGGGGATGCCAGTGATTTCGGTTTCCGTCGTTGTTGTTGAATAAATAACCGTTAGCGCCACGTCAAGGACGCCGTTAATTGATCGGGGAATAATGGCTGGTAAGCTTACGCCTTGAGCCATGACACGGCTCTTGCATTTGCTTGATCTTTTAGAATCTTCGGGATTTGTAGATGCTCACTGAATCAAGCTAGAAGCCCCCGCAGTTGATGATGCTCTACGACAGATAAGTCGCCATAGCCTCGCAAGTTATGAGTCGCGACGAGCATGCCAGTTTTACGCTTGGAGTTTGGGTCTATATCCAGAAGCGTAAAGCGAACATATGAAATTTGTTTCAGATAGAGCACACCTAACACCGCGCTAATCGGAAGATGCTGAGCAGCCTTCCGCATTTTTTCGCCGTCTTGTTATCAGCGACAATAGCCCCGCCACTTTGAGTAGCACAAGCGGAATCAGTTGAAAACTAAGGGGTCGGAGTGATTTTTTCATCACTCCGACTCCTTTAGGTACTAATTGGTGTTACCGACGGACCACTGGAAAAAACGCCACATGATGTCCATGGGTTCATTACCGCCCGTGCTGGGATCCGTTCCTCCGCTCCAGTCATAAAACGCATAAGGGAAATGGGTGTCGCCAACATCGTCGCCAGGCGCTTCAGTATCCCACAGGCAGATCGCAAGCTTTTCACAGGTGCCGCCCTCCGCGTCCTTTGTAAAACAGTTGAATTTCTCCTGTCCGGCACCTTCCAGTGCTTCAAGCCTGCGGTATCCTTCGGGAACCACGCCACCTGGCTCCAATGCTCCATTCCGATCACCGGTATCTTCCGGTGCAAATCCGCAATCAGCATAACCGGAGTTGTTTTCCGCGTATTCTGCAAAGATCTGCAACACGGCCGGATAGATCCAAATCGGATTCCATCCGCCACCGGCTGCGCCAGCAAAATCAGTGTAGGGCACACCATCATAGGGTTCGAACCGGTCGAATATTTCATTGGCGTGTAATACCCAGGGCGAATCGCCTTCTTTTGGTGCTTGTATCCAACGGAGGTGATCTTCCTTTCCGGCCTGGTCCACACCATCCACAGGCAACAGAGCCTTAAACAAACCCGAAGTATCGGGATGCCGGGCCAACAGATGTGACATCAATCCACCATTCGAATAACCCGTCGCGAAAATCTGCCCCGGATCTACACATTGATTATCCATGGACCATTTAATGATCGCTCGAGTAAAATCAATCTCACGTTGCGTCGAAACTGCATCGTCTTCGTTGATATCGCCGCACCAGTCGCACGGAATGCCGTCTTCAAGCAGGCAACCGTCATCTGGAACCTGACAGGAGGGCACCGCCCAGTTATTCGCCGGACCAAATGCATAGTTGGTAGGGGTGTTATCGCCGGTTGGATAGAGACTGATAAAACCGACTGCCTCGCCTTTGGGTTCGAGCTTCCATTGCCACGAATCCGGGCCATTTCCACCAAATCCGTGGTAGCCCACAACGATCGGGCACGGCGTGCAGTCTTCTCCATCACAAGCACACTGACTTGGAACACTAATGTCAAGTTTGCGTCCACCGTAATTATTGCCATCACCAACATCGAAGGGCAATGGTGGCTGCAATCCGGAATCGCCCACCATACAACCCAGTGACATCTGCTCACAGGGTAATTCTTCATTACCGGTGAGGCGCTGATAGTTGGATTTGATCCGGGTGCAGGCATTTTCCGACGCCGTGGGATCCCAGTCACAATCCATGGCTTCACAATAGGCATTGCACAATCCGAACGCTCTGCCTTTTTCAGAGTCACACACACTTGGATTAGAATTTTTGCTCTTACTTAGAGCAGGCGTTGACCATGGTATTGAGACCATTAAACAACATACTGCAATCAGACACACTTCCCGATTGAGGTCAGACAACGCGCGAGAAAAACTCAATTTAACGAAAGTCTTCATCTTAGTAGTCCTGATCTATTTGTAAGTGGAGGCGCCCTTGCAGTTTACCAGAGAACATCAGCGATATCCGAACCCTCTAATCTCTGATTCAACTCTATCTCTCTAATATTCCAGCAGCGAAAGGTAATTTTCGAGGGCCGGCCGGTCCAGGATTAAAGTAAAGTACATCATCCCTTATTTCATTCACCGGTGTGTGAGATTGTCAAAAAAAGAAAATGTCAAACCCCTCCTCAGTTTCGACTTCGAACTCGTCTGTATTGTGAATAAGGAAGAAGTATTTTCAGCTCTCGGTTTGTGCTGAAGTTCAACGAACACAACATCGTTGTCAACGCTGTGCTGCTTTTCGTTATCGCGAACAAAACGGAACCGGTAACAATCGTGAACAAGAGATAGTGCCGACGGACTTTAGATCAGGGCAGCAAGCGGCCAACTACGGACGGTATTCAGGTTTAAATTAACGGTCTGTTCTTAGGGCATTAGCAGTCATAGTCGTGTGCCCATTGAATCGATGAAATCATAGTTGATTTCATGAGTGAAGCATTGTGAGGCATTTAATAAAATGATCGATACGATATCTTCTGGGTTATAGACAGTTATGGATTTCGGTGGAATTGTGACTGAGGAGTTCCGGAAACCCATTACGGTGTTTTTGTCCTTTTAAAAACTAAGCGCAATCCTAAGAACCTCCGTGACAGCGAAAATCAATCCAAAGCTCGCGTTCATCCATCAACTATCGAAAAATCTGCGGCCGTGTTTTGAATAATCCGATAGCCATAAGAATGCAAAAGCCCCAAGGCATGATCAACATGGGTGCACCGGTTTCTAAGAAAAATCTTGTCACGCCATATGCATCATTTAAACCAACCCAAACGAAACTGAATAGCAAATACCACCAAGCCCACTTATAGCCATACCGAAGCGCGAAAAAAGAGACAAGAATGACCGCAAGTGCCGCTGAAACTATATTGATGCTTGCAAGGTCCGCCAACAACACAACAAGTGGACCCGCCTGTGGATCTACAGCGGCTAGATCGCCAAAACTAAAATTCAGATTGTGAATTAAAAACGTCCAAACGGAATCATGATTTGCGAAAGAAATTTTTGATGTCAACAGCATGAATAGTCCCGCCGTGAGCGGGATAAATCCCGCCGCCATTGTCCATTTCCAGCCAGTGATTTCATTGGATGTCGTGTTCATGGCGCATCTTCCTCCTTCTCATTGACAAATGGTCTAAATTCTACGGGGTACAGCCTGGAAGTTATCGAAACCAGGTGGTTTTTGATCGCATAACGTCCGCCTCCTATTCAATCCATTTTTGTTCAACTTTCCCTGACGGGGTACAATCAACTTCCGATAGTTGCGTGAGTAATAATTCGCAACGGACACGTCGGAGTCCTACAGGAGAATCTACATGACTGTTTGTCCAATTGCTATTATGGCCGGCTGCAAAAAATGCCCGGCAGTCTCAGTGTGCCCTTTGAAGAGTGTCCTCGGCGACTACATGAAAGACAGTAGTGGCGAGCAGAGACCTCAGTCGAAGCCAATGAACTCAGATCAGGATAAGGACTAAGCGCAATCCTACGGATCGCTGGGCTCGGTAGCGTACTGTTGAGGGGAGCGGGATTTGTACAGGAATCATTAAGGTTGCTGTGTGTTCCAATCCAGACCCCATTTCGGCATGATGCATTAGACCGCTACAGTGGCTCGACCACGATCGTTTACGGTGACTCGTCACTATCGGCCAATTACGGACCCTTTGCTATGTAACTGAATAGGTCCGTTAGACACTCAAGAACAGACTCCATTGATCGCACTTAGCCCTAAGCGGACAAGATACGTAGCGCGCAGTAGCTGTTGGGCATTAGCGCCTTGTTAGGCGGTGAATTTCTTTAGAGCGAACCATCCGCATCATGGACTTCGTGCCCAGTAAGTGCCGGATAAAAAGTACAAATCAATCGCATCTGCGTCTTAGCTCTGATTCGGTGTCGATCATGATTATTCATCGCATAAAGTGTACCTGGCCTTATCTCGTGTACTGTCCCTGAATCCACTTCCTCAACGGTTCCCTCACCTTCCAAGCAATAACAGGCTTCCAAATGATTCTTTTGCCATAACTGCATCTCAAATCCAGCCTCTAGAATCGAATCGGTTAAAGTGACCTGCATGCCATCTTCTTCATGGAGTAACCGAAAACTATGCCAGCGTTCTCCACTTGAATCACCTTTTGTACCAACGATGTCGTCTTTTGTTCTAATAATCATGATGGTGAACCTCGCTCTTTATTGGAAAATCTGAGAGGTATTTTGGCCGAATAGCAGTTGTATATGAGGGCTCCCCGGTTTGTTTTTATGGTCCTATTATACAATTTCCGATATGTCTATTCTCAAAGCTTCAATGCTTAGTCACCGCATCATATGACAAAATATCGTTATTTCTTTCGTGTGCCTTGAAATTTACAAAATGAAGCGAAAACTCGCCGCAATATTGTATGCCGACGTAGCCGGATATAGCAGGCTTACTGATGCAGACGAAGAAGCGACTCATATGCGACTAGATGCAGGGCTTGATCGCCTCACCGAACTGGTCGAAGCAAGCGGAGGGAAAAAAGTACATGAAGCGGGTGATGCCATACTCGCTGAATTCGAGAGCGTTATAGCCGCCGTGCAATCAGCCATCAATTTTCAGATTCAGATGTCTGAAGTAAATGCAGAGCTCGATGATGAAGATCGATTTGAATTCAGAATTGGCATTAATCTCGGAGAGGTCATGCATGACCGGGATGATATTTATGGGGATGGTGTAAACCTTGCCGCTCGTATTCAGGATATCGCAGATCCCGGTGGCATTTGCATTTCCGGTAAGGTTTTCGACGAGGTAAATAACAAAGTCAAATGCGGATTCGACGACTTGGGCGAGAAACAGGTCAAAAATATTAAGAATCCCGTTAGGCTATACCGGGTCGTGTTCGATAACACGCCTGTTCGAACTATTAAAGAAGCGAAGCTTTTTAAGAAGCCCGCAGTGGCTGTGTTGCCGTTCGACAACCTTTCCGGAGACCCCGAACAGGAATATTTCAGCGACGGATTAAGTGAAGATATCATAACGTTGTTATCGGCCTGGCGTTCATTTCCCGTCGTTGCGCGCAACTCTAGTTTTGTCTTCAAGGGCCAGCATCGAGACGTAAGGCAAATCGGTCTTGAACTCTCGGCTCGCTATGTTATTGAAGGGAGCGTGCGCAAAAGCGGTGATCGCGTGCGTGTAACCGCACAATTAATTGATGCCGAGACGGGCCATCATTTATGGGCTGAGAAATTTGACGGATTACTCGATGATATTTTTGAAATTCAAGACAATATAACTTTGCAAATTGTCTCATTAGTTGAACCACAATTAGAGGAAGCTGAGCGCAACAAGACGGCAACGTTACGATCTTCCAACTTAAGCGCATGGAACTACTATTTACAAGGCAGGGCTCTTCTGCACAAGCTGACCGCTGAGGGAACTGTTGAAGCGCGCCAACTCTTTGAGAAAGCTATTCAACTAGACCCTCAATACAGTGACGCCTATGCTGGTCTTTCGTATACCTATCAGCGAGAGATCTTACTAGAAGTTACTGATGATCGGATCGGCTGGGAGAAAAAAGCACTTGAAGCAGCACAACGAGCCGTTGAGCTCGATAATGGGTCTTCTTTAGCGCATTTGGCATTGGGCGGAGCCTATATCTGGTCAAATCAACATGAATTGTCCGTAGCGGAGACTCGGACTGCAGTAGAGCGCAATCCAAGTAATGTATTGGCTCGACTGGCGTTAGGCAACCGGTTAGACATCGTGGGTAAGTCTGATGAGGGAATACCGCTTTTGAAGAAATCCCTTGAACTCAACCCTCTCGATCCGCACGGCCATATCTATTTTACACAGCTGGCGCGCGCCTACATTAATGCACGAGACTACCAGAACGCTTTATTCTACTTGCAAGAATCAATTCGACGAAAACCCGAATATCCGCACACCTATCATGTGTTGGCAATTTGCTTGGGCCATCTTGATCGTATTGAAGAGGCAAGAGATGCTGCTGCTAAGTGTGAGCAATTACACTTGGGTTTTATCAATAAGCGAGCACACTGGAATATTTATTTGGATGCAAAAGCAAACGAGCACCTTACTGACGGCCTGCGAAAAGCTGGCTTGGTTGAATGACAGCGAGACCGATAATTAATAACGATGCTTTGTCTGATCATTTGAAGATGGCTAAGAGTAGTGCTTTCAATATTGACTATTTTGATGCTTGATTCGCAGCCATTCGGCTGACAGTCTACCTTCGAGTAACAAAAAAACAACGTCTCAAAGTTGCCCACTTCAGCCATTAACTAACCTGCCAAATGAAGTCATATTAGCCAAGGACAAATATTTGCAAATCACCGGAAAGGCGACCTCAATTGCGTCTATGGTGTATTGTTTTACTCCCTTTTGCCTTGGGAACTTGCTATCCTGCTTTCGGATAGATGACAGAAACATTATCCCATGTTTGGGAGAGGAGGATAACCAAAATGGCCAATTCATACTCTTTTCTACAGTATGTCAGTGACTTGAAAAAGATTACTAAGGAAACCACCGATGAGGCGGAAATTATTAGTCGGGTTGCTCCACTGGCCGAGCGCTTGGTAACTGACAAATCATGGCTGCAACAAAAATATTATGAAACCGATGAAGAACAGGGATTTGGTGTACACCTATTGCATGAGGAACCGGACCATACGCTCGCCATTTTGATGGTTAGCTGGTTACCAGGTCGAGGCACGCCTCCGCACGATCATGGAACTTGGGCCGTGGTTGCGGGTGTCGAAGGCACGGAGAGAAATATCCGATATAAGAGGTTGGATGATGGCAGTCGGCCAGGCTACGCCGAGCTAGAAGTAAAACATGACTTTAACGCCGATGAAGGGGATGTGGTTTCTATAAAAAATAGTGGAATCCATGCAGTTATCAATGAAACCGATAGCATAACCTTGTCATTACATACATATGGAAAGCACATAAACTATACAAACCGATCACAGTTTAACGTCGAAACCAATGAACAAAAGGAATATATTGTTAGGGTAGAGTAAGTAGAAGAACGACCGTATCGAGTATACAACGGAAGCTTTGGGAAGTTACTAGAAAGGTTCGTTACGGGTCGTTTTTACCAGTTCGCTGACAACGGATTCTTGTTCGATGAATTCGTTTGGACGACAGAGTACTTACGGCCAATATGAGACCCTGACCCTGTAAATAATTCTGTGTAACCGCCCATAGATGGGTTTACAGGTGTTGAGTGATTCGATCACCAAACTCAATACTAAATCGGTTTAACGCAAGCTTCCAGTTCTGAATCGGCATGGTCCATTTCTTGGATGCTTGGTTGATTGCCAGATAGACAACTTTCAAAGCAGAATCATCTGTCGGGAACAGCTTTCGTTTCTTCGTCGCTTTACGAATCACACTGTTCAATGACTCGATTGCATTCGTCGTGTAGATCGCTTTGCGGATCTGTGGGGGATAATCGAAGATCGTGATCAGGTTCAGCCAGTGATCGCGCCAGGACTTGCTGATCTGCGGATATTTGTCATCCCAAGTATCTGCAAAGTTCTCCAGCGCCGCACTGGCTTCAGCTTCTGAAGCCGACTGATAAATCTTCTTGAGATCAGCCGTTACCCCTTTGTAATCTTTCCAAGGCACTAGCTTCAGGGAATTCCGAATCATGTGGACGATACACAGTTGCACCTTGGTGTTCGGATATTCCGCCGCTATCGCATCGGGAAAGCCTTTCAGGCCATCCACGCTGGCAATCAGGATGTCCTCCAATCCTCGTGTCTTCAGCTCGGTCAGAACAGACAGCCAGAACTTGGCGCCCTCCGTTTCCGCTAGCCACATACCCAGTAATTCCTTATGCCCTTGCAAATTGATACCGAGAGCCAGATACAGAGACTTGTTGATCACCTGCTTGTCCTGGCGGATTTTCAGTACGATACAGTCCAGGTAAACCACAGGATAAATGGCATCCAGAGGCCGGTGCTGCCACTCGACGACCTGATCCAGAACACGATCCGTGACCTTAGAGATCAGCGTTGGCGAGACATCGGCGTCATACAATTCCTTGAAGCTATCGACGATTTCACGGGGGGTCAAACCCTTAGCGTAAAGAAACAGAATCTGCTCATCCATCTGAGTGAGGCGGGTTTGACCTTTCTTGATAAATTCGGGTTCAAACGTCCCGTTACGATCTCTGGGTGTGTCGATCTCGACTTCACCGTGATCGCCCTTGAGGAGCTTAGGGGTGACGCCATTGCGGCTATTCCCGCTGCCACGGCCCTTGAGATCGTGTTTAGCGTAACCAAGGTGTTCTTCCATCTCAGCGCCTAGGGCCGTCTCTACAGTGAGTTTGAGAAGCTGTGAGCTCAGAGCGCTCAGGTCTTTCTCGGATTTGATGTCTTTGGCTAATTCAGCAGCCAGCTCCTTGAGTCTTTTCTCGTCCAAAACAATACTCATGATGTTTGTCTCCAGTGTAAGATAAGTTAATCATGAGCGGTTACACAATTTAATTTACAGGGTCGAGACCCTTTTTATCAATCTAATCTACGTCTGCTTTCTGTTGTATAGCAGCCACACATTTCCGCAGCCATATTTTACTTCCTCCATGGCGTTCGATTTTACAATTGACATGGCGGTGAAAGTACTCAAGGCGGGCAATGTGCCATTCCCCATGTAGTGTCTTACGGGATACCGTGAGGTTTTGTAACCATTGTCTAACATGAATCAAAGTCCTCCCCGACAAGACACTTCGGATCGTTCCGCCCCTCTTCCTCGCAAATCTTTTCCAAATACTGATCGATACCACACAGACCATTATCGATCTCAGCATTCAATAGAAAACTCTTTAACATCTCTTCCATGTGATGAAAGACCTCATCGCTGAACAACTCATGTGCGTCGAGCATCTCGCCCTCGGGCGGCTGATGTTCGATGAACCGAATCTGGGAATTGGGCATCAGACCTAGCACCAGTTTCATATTGGGAAGCGGTTCGAATGGAGCCGTTTGCGTAATCGGGATGGGAAAATGCCAACCATGGTTACTGCCCTCACAACCGCCAATTGGTCCTGAGAATTCAATACCCGCTTGTAAAAAGTTTTGGTTGCCAAAGTCAGGATTGAGATGAATGTCTGCCACATCAGGTACGTGATTGAACGGGGGTGTATCGATGATTTGCTCGCCCACCTGCCAGCTAATGCTGCCGAGGTTTTTGATGTTCATCCCGCAAAAAGTGTCGGGAAATACAAGATCCTGGCCGTCGTTCTTCCTTGGCAGGAAGTCCGGTAATGCGCCGGTTGGTTTCGTAGGGATGGTCATAAGTGGTACCTCGTGACCATTCTCGGTTTCGATCATGATCCCGAAATCGATGACGACATGAGGATTGCTACTGAGCTGAATCCAAGGTGGTAAGTCGGGAAGCCCGGCATCGGTGGCCCCGGGAGCGGAAGGACCTTGAGGATCGTCGTCACCATCGTCAGGTGCCGCGGCCACCACAAACATTTCCATATCGCGTGTACGAAACCCATTCTGCGCTTGTGCCGATCCAAAGGTCAAAAAGTTATTGAGGTTGCGCGGCCTCGACAGTCTGCTCTCACCATCGCCTGATGAGAACACACCGACAAAACGCTGATTTCCGGGTCGCCCAATGCGTTCCACGTCGACTAACTCCAGTCCATCGGCTACCATTTGGTCTCTGAGTTCGCGAAAGGCAACCGGTCTCCGCGGAGTCGTGAATAGATTACTGCCGGTACCGTCACGCCATAGCCCGGTATAAACCAACTGACCATTGATGCGTTCCACCTCCACATCGATCAAGCGCAATCCTTGTTGGGTTAGCGAGGTGCCGCGCGAGAGAAACGCATCCTCCTCTAGTGGGCGAGTAACTAGATCGCGTCCCGTGCCGGATCGCCAAAGCCCGACATATCGCCGACCACCATTAGCTCTGCGAAAGATTTCAATATCGATTAGCCGTAATCCTTGTGCTGTGCGTGCTTCGCGCTCCTCGCGCAGTTCGATGGGACTCATTGGGCCTACGATAATGTTGCCACCGCTTCCAGCTACCCAAACTCCCGAATAGACACGACGATTATCGACAATAGCCGTTTCTACATCGATCAGACGTAGACCCTGGTCAACCAACTCAGTACCGCGATCAAGAAAATCGCTGAACGGTTCGGGCGCCGTGAAGATGTTAGTGCCAGATCCTGAATGCCAAACGGCCTGGAAGCGTAACTCGTCTGAGGACACAATCGTAGCGAATGAAAATGTAACTATGCATACGATTGCGGTGCTGGAAATCCGTAATATGCGAAATAGTTTGGTACTCATCTTATACCTCCTTGTCGTCGCAAGTCGCGACTAGACGTCCTTATCTACCGATATTAAACAGTGTTCTCGATGGTATTTCGTCACTCAAATGGGTGAGATTTGAGTACAAATCTCGACAGTGAATGGATTACAAAATGTAAAGTGTAGTCTGCTGCTTTGAATTTACCCAATGAAGCGTGATCAGTTGGTAATACCCGACACGGCCGTGCTAAGTGCGCGTCGGGGCTTTATAACCGCAACATCAAAACGATGGCCTTGTCCAACACCATAACCCGTCAGATAGCGCACGTAGCGTCCTGAATCCGACATTTCATCACCCAAGTCAGCTACTTGCGGACCACCGATATTGGCCCAGGTTTTATTGGGTTTAGACACTTTGCGCCAGATGGCGGAAAAACGCGGTAACTGTCCCTGATCATGGGTGTAAGCATCCATGAATACCAGTCGCCATCCATCGGATTTGCGCTGTGCATCCTGTTGGTCTAGCTGATCCCGCGTGAGAAATGATTTCAATGCGGTACCACCTGGTCGTTTCTCATAAAAAGCGGCATAGCGTCTTTGACCATTGATAGACACCACGGAGACATTAACAGGGTCCCATCCCTTTGCCGTCAAATCATCGAACTTCGCCTGGTGCTGCGCTGCATTCAGCCCATGATAAGCCGTCTGCGGTTTGCACCTCGCCTTCTTGAATACCGCGGCATACCGGGGTGAATTACCTTGCCGGTACACATCCAGCGATCGCAAGCATCTGCCCGCTTGAAACTGATTGTCGAAATACTTCTGATACGAACTTCCGGTCAGGCCGAACTTGGCTGTCCATGAACTGCTGGTGCGGGTTCGAAATACAAAGTTGAAATAGACTTTACCCCCTACGTCGTAGCCATCCAGTCGTGTCATTTCGTAACCATCGGCGGTGTGTAGATCAAACGCCTTTTGCATATCTGACGCCGGGATACCGAGACCGACAGCCTCGTAGGATTTGCCTTTTTGCGTCTCCCAGTACGTACCGAAGAAATTAAACGCGTGCGCGGCAGGTACTAAATACAGTCCAATGAGTAGTGTAATTGCCGTTGATTTCGCTCGTACTGATACAGTCATGGTCCCTCTCCGTAGAAAAATCCTTTTCCAGAGTAAACCGTACCAAACTCATTCGATTTTTTCTGTGATGCAATTCACATTCCATGACAATCACCTATATCCGATTGCGTTGCTTTGATATTCAATGTAAATGCGTATCATCGGCCATGAAGAGACTAAATCAGAACTCGGAAATACGGTCCGCTCTAACACCAAGAACCGACCTTTGTATTGTAATCGTTTAGATGCGCCCACGCTGAAAGTTACCTGTTATTCGAAGACTCCTTGTCAATGAGAGGTGAATGGCCACTTAATAGAAGTGACAACTATGCAATGCTAGCATCCGGTGATTCGTGTGCGTCGTCACTACAGCCAACATTATTCACAGTGCCATCGGTAGCGAGTGAAGGATTCGACCCAGGAATGTGTTTCAGATATTAGATCTCATCATGGAACTTACGCTAATTGTCTTGCACAATTCCTAGCGATACCTGAAAAATGACGACTGAACTGATCGATACCACGCACCGATGATTTACTAATACGGTAAATTGTCGTTGGGTTTGAAAAACCCTTGAGTACCTTTACCCCGTACATCTCCATTGCGATATCAGTGTTCTCCGCAAGCATATCGCTGATATGTTGATCAACGAGTACTTCACCGGATTCAGCCAACTGTTCCAGCCGCTGCGCCTTAATAATTGATTCTCCTGTAACGGTATCGTTCCCAACGATAATCTGACCCGCACTAATCCCGACACGAAGCTGGGGTTCAATTGGTCCCACTCGAGTCGCATTCAACAATGAGTTTGTATGTTGCAGGGTCAATGCAGCACACACTGCGTCGTAGGCAGTAGAAAATGCAATCACGGCGGCATCGCCCCGTAATTCGAGTGTGTTGCCGTTATGCAGTGCCGTTATATTTTTTATTCGGTAGTACAAATATTGTATTCGCTCGTGTGCGAGCACCATATCCTTTCTAACAAGATCGGTAGAGCCTGCAATATCAATGTGCAAGATAATTGCCGACATCGTTGTTGCAAGCGATTTGTCCAATGGATTTTTATTGGACGGGTTCATCCGCTTTATGAACCGTATTGTATTGGAAAGAATGCTCATTTTTTCTTCCGTCAAAGTATTGTCTTCTGTATTAACAGTGTCACTAAAAGACAAGACGAAAGAGTCATGAAATGGTTCCAACGAATATCTAAAACTTCAGATTTGACTATTCAAATAAGATTTTTTTGAAAATTTGGAACTAATTTAAATTCACGTGCGTCATTGGCGGTGCGGTTGTTGTGATAGCCAATCAATACGCGCTAATTAAATTTTAACTATTGTTGATTATCCAAGGAGATAAAAGATGACTGATAAATATCTTGTTAATTGTGCCTACGGTCCCGAGGAACCCGAAAAAGCGACTATTGCATTCATCGTCGCTTTTACCAGTTCAAAGACGAATGAAACTGTCCTGTTTGCTACTTCCGGGGCAAGCGATCTTTTGTTGAATGACGACCATCCTATCGTTCAAGCCGATGGCTATGACCCAGTAGACAATCTGATTGATGGGTTTATCGAAAACGGCGGGAAAATCTGGTTGTGTCCGGCGTGCGCGAAAGCGAAAGGTATCACCCAAGATGATTTGATTGACGGTGTTGAGATCGCTGGCGCACCAAAAACAATGGCGTTTCTCGCCGATGGTGCAAAAACACTAATTTAACCCATTATGAATAAGGAGTGAGATCATGTCGCAAGCACAAGCAATTCAGTACGAGCAGAGTGAGTTCGTTCGATTTTGGAACGAAGTACTGAGCGAAAAATTCAATCGCTATCAAAACATACTTATGAATGGTCTTTCGTATCATGGCAAGGATGCAATCGATAGCTTGAATTATTCTAATATCAACAGGATCTTGGATGTGGGTTGTGGCTGGGGAGACACAGCTATTGAAATGGCCGTAAACACTGGATCTGACGGTAGTGTTTTAGGAATTGATTGTGTCGATGCGTTTCTGGCATTCGGTCGCAAACAAGCGCAAACGAGAAATATCGATAACGTCGAATTTGTCGCCGCTGACGTTCAGACTTATCCCTTCCAACCCGAGTTCGACTTATGTTTTTCTCGGTTTGGAATGATGTTCTTCGAGAACCCAGTCTTCGCACTACGTAATGTTCGCAAAGCCTTAAAACCAGGTGGTCAGCTGGTATTCATTACTTGGCGGACAATAGAAGATAACCCTTGGTTTGGGCTACCCAAAAAAATCGTTCTGAATCATTTGCCTCCGCCAGCGGAAGGCGGGCAAACGTGCGGTCCCGGCCCATTTTCGATGTCAAACCAAGAAGTTGTGACGGCACAACTAGCCGCGGCAGGATTTGAAGATATTTCAATCGAAAGAACGGATGGAACTGTCATGGTAGGGCGCGATGTTGAACAGGCCATTGCTTTTCAACTCGCTTTGGGTCCAGCGGGTGAGATTTTCCGTGAATCCGGCGAACTCGGGATAGAACGAGAGACAGAAATCAAACAAGAAATGTCGCTGGAGCTCACCCCTTATTTGACGAATTCCGGGGTAATAATGGATTCCAGTTCCTGGACCATTTCCGCCTACAATCCGACATAATGGTTAACAGTCCTGAACAATACGCCCGTAGCACCTGAGGGCGTATTGTTTGGAATTAATACGTAATATCAATGAAATACATCTCCCATTTTATAATTGGAACCATTTTGGCAACTGAAGCGTCATTGAGACTAAGGACAATGTTGGAGAGATGCCAAAAATCTGATGGCGACAGCAGAAACAACAATATTGGGCAGTAAGATTAAGAGTGATTTACCGATTGGGCGATCAACAAATTTTTGGTTATTTAATCCTATGGCTAAGATGACTTCCGAAGCCGATCAGAGAACGCTTTTTGAATCCGCAGTGGCACGATTAATGGACCGTCTCTACGGCGTTGCTCTGCGCTTCACGAAGAACCCAGCAAATGCCGAAGATTTGCTCGCTGACACCCTTATTAAGGCTTGGAAAAACATTGACAGTTTGGATAACTTCGACAGTTTCGATGGCTGGATCATGCGCATTCTGTCAAATACTTATATTAGCCAGTGGCGACGAGAAAAAACTGCAGAAGGAATATTTGAAGCTGATGTTGACGTCGATGATCTTGATGATTCACAGTCATTGTACGCCCGGTTGCACCAACCGTTTTTATTGTGGTGGGGAACGCCGGAACAGACTTTTGTCAACAATCTGTTGGTTAAGGATATTGAAAAAGCGGTGGATGAATTACCCGACGCCTATCGCGTAGTCGTAATCATGGTAGAGGTACTCGGGTTTACTTATGAAGAAGTTTCCTCGTCAATCGAAGTGCCGGTAGGCACCGTGAGGTCAAGACTCAATCGTGGACGTCGAAAACTTCAAGATGCACTCTGGCAAAATGCTAAAGATGCGGGTTTGGTTGCGAATCAGGATGCTTGAGAGAGAATAGCTATGGTAAAGAAAATATCTTGTGAAGAAGTCATGTCCAAACTGTATGCCTATTTAGACCGTGAGATCGACGGTCCCACCGAAGAAGAGATTGATCATCATCTAGGGCATTGCCGTGAATGCTTCAGTCGAGCCGAGTTTGAAAAATTGCTTCGAAGTAAAGTTTCCACTGTCGGATCAAAGCAAACACCGGAAGATGTTCAGCAGCGCCTTACATCTTTGATCAAACGTTTTTGATCTGTTTATTGTACATATAGGATCAAGACATGGTTGCCGTACTCGGTTTTTCTAAAGAACAGATTCGTGCCGCCGTTAAAGACATGTACACCATGGTGGCTAAAAACCCCAAGGCACCACTCCACTTCCCCGTAGGAAAAGAGGCCTGCAAATTAGCCGGATACAGCGAAGAGCAAACTGCACAACTTCCGAAAGAAACACTTGAATCGTTTGCCGGCGTAGGTTGTCCGTTTCGGGCCAACGTTATTAAACCTGGTCAAACGATTCTCGATGTGGGCTCCGGTTCCGGTACCGACGTATTGATTAGTTCGAAGTTAGTTGGGGAATGCGGGAAAGTTTGGGCACTGGATTTGACACCCGCTATGCGTGAAAAACTTAAAACCACGATTTCTACGAACGGCATCGAAAACATCGGGATTTTGGCTGGCGACGCAGAAGACATACCGTTACCCGATGAAAGCGTCGATGTAGTGACGAGCAACGGTGTATTGAATCTGGTAGCCGATAAGCGAAAAGCAATCTCGGAAATATTTCGGGTATTGAAACCCGGTGGGCAAGTTCAAATTGCAGACATTGTTATCGCGAACCCAGTAACTCCGGACTGTGAAGATGATCCTAAATTGTGGGCGGAATGTGTTGTTGGTGCGACAGTTGACGAAAGTTACTTGAACATGTTCCGTGACGCAGGGTTCGAAGACCTTGAGATCTTAAGGGATTATGACTACTTTGCTTATAGCCCAAGCAAAGACACACAGGAGGTGGCTAAGCAATTTGGCGCCCATGGCATCGAATTAAGTATGCGCCGGGGCGAACAGGCACCTCATACTCTTGTGCAATGGGCGAAACGTCTTGATCCAAGGCGTACGATAAGGAACATACAACGAAGAGGCCTATGGGGTACAGTGACATTTATCGTTGCACTGATTACTTGTTACGGTACGCTGGGCGCAATAGCATTAATGTCCGCGCTAGGTGTATCCATGGCACTTAATAATGATGTTTGGGCGGGCACAATCATTTTGTTCGCCACGGTTACGACCATCATTATCGCAATGGGTATAAAAAAACATCGTTCACTTATCCCAATGCTCATAGCAGTTGTTGGAACCTGTGTACTGATTTACACGATGTATATTCAATACAATTTTGCCATTGAGATTGTTGGGTTTTTTCTCCTGGCCATAGCAACGTACACCGACTTCGATCATCGGCGATGGTCCAATGTGCCTGGAGGAAAGCGTAATTTCTTAAAAAACGATCGCCCCAAAGAATTTCCTTACAAGACGAGTACTGAAAGTTAAGAAAACTTCAAATAAGCAAATATTTTCGTTGACGCACTGGCAGTTTATTCCGCTTAGTGCTCGTTTAGGGACATTTTTAAGACGCAGAAAAAACATCCGCTTTGGGTCGATTTCGGAACTTGACGTTTCGACTTGATTTAATCTGATCTATAGACCAAGTATCGATTTTTTCGGGCAAGGCCTTGCTAATGGATTCTTCTTACACCACTTCGAGCGCAATGGCGATACCCTGGCCGACGCCGATACACATTGTCGCCAGTGCCAGTTTGACCTGACGTTGTTTAAGCTCAAGTGCTGCGCTTCCGGTAATGCGGGCGCCGGACATGCCTAACGGATGACCCAAAGCAATAGCGCCGCCATTTGGGTTAATGTGTTCAGCGTTGTCGGCGAAGCCCAGATCGCGCATGACCGCCAGAGACTGACTGGCAAAAGCCTCGTTTAGTTCGATCACATCGAAATCAGATGGCGTGATTTTTAGTCGCTCGCACAGCTTGCGGGTTGCGGGGGCAGGGCCGAAACCCATGATTCGCGGTGCTAACCCAGCGACGGCGCCGCCTAACACCCTTGCTATCGGTGTTAGTGCAAATCTTTCGCAGGCGGATTCCGATGCCAGTATCAAAGCCGCTGCGCCGTCGTTAACGCCACTGGCATTGCCCGCGGTAACCGTTCCATTCTCGCGAAACGGTGTGGACAGCGCCGCCAGTTTTTCCAGCGTCGTATCAAAACGCGGATGTTCATCCATATCGACTAGCACGTCCTCGCCTTTGTTCTGAGGTATAGAAATCGGCGTGATCTCGCTAGCAAAGCGTCCATTCCTTTGTGCACGATGTGCACGTTGTTGCGATTCAAATGCAAACGCGTCCTGATCTTCACGCGAAATATTAAATTCTTCGGCTACGTTCTCCGCCGTTTCCGGCATGGAATCGACACCGTATTGTTTTTTCATCAGTGGATTGATAAATCGCCAGCCTATCGTCGAGTCATGAATTTCATTATTGCGGGAAAATGCAGTTTGCGCTTTGGGCATCACAAACGGCGCGCGTGACATGCTTTCAACACCACCGGCAATGATCAAATCCGCTTCGCCGGTTTTGATAGCCCTGGCGCCGGTCAACACGGCGTCCATACCTGAACCGCACAATCGATTAACGGTTGCACCGGGCACCGTTTCGGGCAAGCCGGCCAGCAACGCAGCCATGCGTGCGACATTACGGTTGTCTTCGCCCGCCTGGTTCGCGCAACCGTAAATGACATCGTCTACGGCGGCCCAATCGAGAGCTGGATACCGCTGCATCAACGCTTTTATGGGTACGGCGGCAAGATCGTCCGTGCGCACGGACGACAAACTACCGCCGAAACGACCGATTGGTGTACGCACAAAATCGCATATGAACGCTTCAGTCATATTGTTACTGTATCAAACCCCCAGCCAGGTGTGTTTTATCTCCGGTTGTTGTTCCAGTTCACTCGTTGTGCCGTGCCAACGTATACGGCCTTTGCCTAACACGTAGACTTCATCCGCCAGCGCGGTAGCGAATCGATAGTTTTGCTCCACCAGGAGTACGGATGTGCCGGCTTGCTTTAACGCCGCCAGCGTGGAGCCGATTTCCGTGACGATGGTTGGAGCAAGGCCTTCAGTAGGTTCATCCAGCACCAACAAGCGGGGCTCGGTCAACAACGCGCGTGCAATGGACAACATCTGTTGCTCGCCGCCACTGAGTTGCGTACCCCCATGACTTTTGCGTTCGGCCAAACGCGGAAACATGGTAAAAACTTTTTCCAACGTCCAGTTTCTCTTGGCGCCGTTGTGAGGTTTGGCCAAAGTCAAATGTTCCAATACAGACAGCGATGGAAAAATACCACGTGTCTCCGGTACAAAACCAATCCCAAGCCGGGCGATTTCATAGGCGGGCAGCTTAGTGGTGTCGTGTTCGGCGAATATGATTTTCCCGCTGCGCGGTTTGATCAAACCCATGATGGAATGCAGCGTCGTCGTTTTTCCAGCGCCGTTACGACCAAGAATCGCAACGGCTCGACCCTGCGCGATATGCATGGAAACACCTTGCAGGATATGGCTGTGACCATAATAAGTGTTGATGTCCTGCACCGAAAGCAGCGCGTCACTCATTGCATGGCCTCACCGAAATAACGATCACGCACGATTTGCGAATTACGAATTTCGTTCGGCGTACCTTCCAGCAACACGCGGCCGTAATCCAGCACAGTGATGCGGTCGGCCAAATCGAACACCACGTCCATGTCATGTTCAATAATTAAAATGGTCAATCCGGCGTCCAGTTGCGCGATCAATTCGCGCATGGCTGTGGTTTCTTCGGGACTCATACCGGATGTCGGTTCGTCCAGCATTAGCACTTTAGGTTGCAGGGCCAGCGCCAGTGCTATCTCTACTTGCCGACTATTGCCGTAAGACAGGGCATGTACATCTTCATCGAGCAACTCGCTTAAACCAATCTGTTGCGCCAATCGCTCAACGGACTGGTTGATGTCTTGATAGCTGGAAAAATTTTTCCAGAAAATCTTTCCGATACCGGCATGCAGCGCGCAGGCGATGGACAGGTTTTCGCGTACGCTCAGATGCTCGAATAAATTATTTTTTTGAAAACTGCGGCCAAGTCCTGCGCGTGCACGTGCATCCGGGCGCAGGTGTGAAATGTTCCGCTCTTCGAGAAAAACACTGCCGCTATCAGCGGGTAATTCACCGGTTAACAGATTAAAAAATGTGGTTTTGCCCGCACCATTAGGGCCGATAACGGCATGACGGCTGCCGGGTTGCAGATCGAGCGAGACGTTGT
This sequence comes from Arenicellales bacterium, assembly GCA_965216365.1. Classification (GTDB taxonomy): domain Bacteria; phylum Pseudomonadota; class Gammaproteobacteria; order Arenicellales; family CBDCFT01; genus CBDCFT01. The sequence goes on from CBDCFT010000015.1 coordinate 245,793, forward strand.
CGGTTACGGTTAAACCGGAAAAAGATTTATTCAAATTGGTAACGCGTAACATGGTCTGTCAGTTCTTCTCTCCGACAACGACAGTTCTTTTGTCCGGTGGAAACAACAAGTGGCGTATGCGAACCAGTAATCCGTACAACCCACCCTCAGCAAACAGCACGATGACGACAAAAAATAGCCCCATGACAAACAACCAGTACTCGGTCATGGACGACAGTTCGTGTTTTAGCGAAATTACTACAGCGGTACCGACGATGGGCCCGATGAATGTGCCCATGCCACCGACTATCACAATAATAAGCAACTCGCCGGACACGGTCCAAAATGAAAGTTCAGGCGAGATGAACCCCGAGAGTTGAGCGACTAGCGAACCGGCGAGACCCGCGACCGCGCCACTGGCGGTAAACGCTGCGAGTTTGTAACGCCGCACGGAACAACCTAGGGCGCGCATGCGGTTTTCGTTTTGATGAATGCCGATCAGTGCATGTCCATAAGGTGAACGCGACACTACGATAAAAACCAAGTACACAACGACGGCAAATACGATGGTCATCATCGAAAAAACAACCGGGTCGTCTGTATTTAGATTGAACCAGGACAAATCGAGTCGCGGTGTACCCGACATGCCATCGTCGCCACCGAAAGTTCGGTTCTTGAACAAGTAGGAGTACACCATCTGACCGATGGCGAGCGTAACCATAATAAAGAACACACCGGTTAAGCGCACGACAACAATGCCGGTGATAAATGCGAGCAGCGCCGCACCGAAGATGGCCATCGGCATCGCCGCGACGACCGGCCAGTCAAAAAACACCGTTAATGCGGCGGTGACATAAGCTCCTATTGCGAAGAAAGCGGCATGGCCCAGTGAAATCATACCTGCGTAGCCCGCGACCAGATCCAGCGCCATAGCAAGGATGGCGTAAATAGCAATTTCCGCAAGAATTTCGTTACCGTAATAACCGGTCGTGTTGCCGTAAATTATTCCGCCCAGCAATAGCATGATAAATACATATGGCCGCAATTTTGTATCGGTGTATTTCATGCGCTGGAGCGAACCGGGATAAGACCATGTGGCCGGGTTAACAATATAAGAGCCATCAACGCGTAGATAATGACGCTGGCAAAACCCGGGATGAGTACCTGGCCGAATGTGTCCACCATGCCGATGATAAGCGAACCCAGCGCGGCACCTTTCAAACTGCCCGGTCCACCGACAACCACAACAATCAAGGCCAGGATCAGTGTCGCCATGTCCATGCCGGGAAAGACGGAAAATACCGGTGCCGCTACGACACCCGCCAGCCCGGCCAGATAACAACCCAGACAAAATACCCAAAAGAATACCCGGCGCACGTTGATACCCAGCGTCGCAACCGTGTCCGGGTCGTCTACACCGGCCCGAACGATCGCGCCTATGCGAGTGCGTTCGAGTCCGACATACAACAACAGCATCACGGTCAGACCGAGACCAATAATGAATAGTCGATAGACCGGATAAGTTTCGCCAAATAGGGTTGTGCTGCCGCTGAATAAATCCGGAGTCGGAACGACTTCGGGGAAATTACCCCAGATCATTCGCACTGTATCAAAGCCGATAAAAATCATGGCGAATGTGACCAGTACCTGCTTCATCGGCTTGTCCTGTTGCATGCGTACCAGGATAGTTTTGTAAAAAATCGCACCGATAATCGCGACACCGATAGGTGCGAGTAAAAACGCGCCCCAATAACTCCCGCTTATCTTAGCTGCACTCACGGCGAAGTACGCACCCAACATGTACAGCGTTCCATGAGCAAGATTGATGAAATTCATCAAACCAAAAACTACGGACAAGCCGACCGCAAGCAAGAACAACAGCATGGACAGTTGCAGGCCGTTTAACAACTGCACGATCAGGAATTGCAAATCAAACATTCGGGGAATGTACCAGAAGGGAAAAGGCTAAACGAATAGCGAGAGGCCGGTACAACCTCCCGCTATCATTAGATATCTTACATTACGCAACCCTTCGGTTCGTCCTGCACATCTTTGATGACATCCATAATCACGGGTTTGACGCCGTCGCCATCTTTTTGAATTTCGTAAATATAAACATCCTGGATGACGTTGTTAGTCTTGGCATCGATTTTTAACGGGCCACGCGGGCCAACGAATGAAACACTGCGCAATGCATCGGCCAATGCTTTTTTGTCATCGGTTTTGCCACCGGTCGCTTTCAATCCTTCGATGATGAGATGAATACTGTCATAGGCCTGGACAGCAAACTCGGAAGCGCCACGTTCGTATTTAGCTTTGAACGCATCTTGAAAGGCCTTGTTCTCCGGTGTGTCGATCGACGGCACATAATTCAGCGATAGTTGCGTACCCAGCGCCGCATCACCTTGCTTGGCCAGATACAATGCCGAGGTTAACCAACCGGGGCCTGCCAATGGAATGTTTCCGCGCAGTCCGAATGCATCATATTCGGTAACGAATTTAATCGCGGGGCCACCGGCAAAAAACACGTAGGCAACATCCGGTTCGGCTGCTTTGAGCTTGGCAAGATACGGCCCAAAATCTTTGGTTTCACCGAGCGGCGGATATTCTTCACCAACAATTTCGCCACCGGCGGCAACGAAGGTTTCGCGAAAAGCATCCATCATTTGATGACCAGCAGCATAGTCAAATGCCATCAAAAACGCTTTTTTCTTGCCCTGCTCGGCAAGGATCGGACCCATCACGCTGTTGATTTGCGAATTGGAAAAAGATGCGCGGATAACCCAGGGGGTACAGTTTTCACCGGTTAATAAATCGTTACCCGCATTGGCGATAACCAATGGGACTTCCGATTTATGCATGAAATCACGCACGGCACCGGCAACGCCCGAAGAAACGATGCCGACGACGACATCAACTTTATCCTCGAAGACCAGTTTCTTTGCCTTGGCAAGCCCGATATTGGGTTTGGTTTCAGTGTCTTCCCGTACGATTTCGATCGCTCGCCCGCCAGCTTCCGTTCCGAAGGTTTCCAGCGCGAGATCGACTGCGTTATCCATTTCCTTACCGAGTCCGGCGAAGACGCCCGAGTAAGGTAACAACACACCGATTTTGATTGGCCCGTCTTGTGCCTGAACATTCACATTAAACGTCAACAGCGTCAGCGCCGCGAAAAAACTTACAACTCTCAATTTCATTTTATTGCTCCAAATATATATTTTTGTTTTTAAAACCTTTGCCTTCTCACATTGTGTTTCACTGGGCATCCAGACATCATCATACTGCTACCGGCAGGTGTTTATCTTAGTATGGGTTGGATTGCTGCTACCCTTGTTTTTACCCTTTAGAATCAGAAACTCTTGCGGGAAACCCATTTTCGCATGGGTATTTGGTAAAGGATAATCCCCTTGCGTATATTTTGCGAAGAAAAATGCGAATTATTCTGTATTTTACCTCCGAAATGAGGCATTTCGGTTGTAAAACGCGGATTAGAAGTCGAAAAGAGCATGAGGCTATAAAATATGATTAGAGGCGATTGGTAATGTCCGACACGATGCGAGCGCTCTATCTGGATGGCCACGGCAGCCTGGATAATGTCGTCGTGGGCGAACGCCCCAAACCTACACCAGAACCAGGGGAAGTGCTAATCAAACTCGCAGCGGCGAGCGTTAACCGGGTGGACATTTACATGGCCAAGGACGGCAGCGGTTTTCGGCATGATCTACCATTGATTTTAGGGGTGGATGGTGCAGGTGTTATCGAAGCTGTTGGGCCTTACGTTACCGACTGCCGACCCGGTGAACGCGTGGTGATCTATCCTGCGCGCTTTGGTAACGATGAGTTCTCTCGACGCGGTGATCAAATGTTGTCTTTTTCGCGTGCTATCCCAGGCGAAAATTTCGATGGTTGTTTCGCAGACTATGTAGTGATGCCAGCCGAATGCGTGTTTCCCATCGCGGATGAACTGTCATTTACCGACGCTGCCGTGTTGCCGACTGCCTATTTAACCGCATGGCGCAGTGTCGTCAGTCAAGGGCAGGTGACCCAGGAAGACTGGGTTTTGATTCATGGTGTTGGTGGTGGTGCTTCCATGGCCGCGTTGCAATTCTGTGCTATGCGACGCGCGAAAACGATTGTCACCAGTTCATCGAATGAGAAACTGGAAATCGCGCGTCAACAAGGTGCGTTGCATACCGTAAATTATCGAGACCAAGATGTGTTGGCCGAGGTGCGTAGACTCACTAACAAGCGTGGTGTTGATGTGGTCATTGAGAACGTGGGTGAAGCAACCTGGGATATATCGTTAAAAGCGACTACCGGTGGCGGACGTATTATCGTATTTGGTTCGACCACCGGCCCCAATCCACCGGCTGACTTGCAGCGTGTTTTTATTCGACAGTTAAAAATTATCGGCGTTACGATTGGGAACTTCGAAGAATTTCGCACCTTAATCGACGCCGCCGAAAGAAAACTATTCGTACCGGTGTTCGATTCCGTCGTTCCGCTGGAAGATGTTCCACAGGCTTTGCAGAAACTGGATACGGGACAACAGACGGGCAAAATCGGAGTTAGTATCAATCCAGAACTGGAATAAAGCGTTGCGAGGACTAAAGGATAAAAATGTGATTGTCACCGGTGGTGGTGATGGTATCGGTCGTGCGATTTGTTTGCGTTTTGCCGAGGAGGGTTCGGTTGTCGGTATTTTTGATATCAATGAAACCGGCGCCAACGAAACATTAAAACAAATCACACGACAAAACGGGAACGCCTATACCCGTGTCTGTGATATTTCGGATTACGATGCGGTCAAGCGAGCGGTTAAACACTTTGAAGCCAATGCAGGACCAACCGATGTGTTGGTCAACAATGCGGGATGGGATCAGGGTGGTCCATTTTTAAGCAGCGAACGGGAAGTGTGGAAAAAAATAATCGATATCAATTTATATGGCCCACTTAATATGCATCACGTGGTCGTAGGGCGCATGGCTGAGCGCGGCCAAGGAAAAGTTATCAATATTGCATCAGACGCTGGCCGGGTCGGATCATCCGGGGAATCGGTTTATTCCGCCTGCAAGGGCGGCATGATCGCATTTTCAAAAACCCTGGCACGGGAGCTGGCTCGATCAAATATCCAGATCAACACCGTTTGTCCTGGTCCGACCGATACCGCATTATTTCATTCCTTTGCGGGCGAAGGCGAGCGCGCAGAAAAATTGAAGCAAGGTTTACAACGAGCGATCCCGATGAAACGACTTGGGCAACCTGACGACTATCCCGGTCTGGTAACGTTCCTCGCAAGCGCTGACGCCGACTACATCACCGGTCAGACGATTAGCGTATCAGGTGGTTTAACCATGCACGGGTAGTTGCGTATTTTTTGCACAAGGGTTTTCCCTGAAAATTATAGTGGATATGTCGCGTCAGCGACGCCATCCTCTGACAAAGATAGCTAAATGCAGAAAGCTGAAAGCGAATCGCTAACCGCTATCCCTCATTTAACCATCCGTAACACTTGTTCCGTGTTTTTGCGTATTAATTCACAGAATACGCATCAGCCCTCGTGCACAATGCACCCATCGCTTAAGGAATAGCGTGATGTAATTCGCTCAAGGAATGATGATTGCATATCGAAAGCGGACATTGCACCGAACGCAGGGAAAGCTGGCCAAGGGATGATACAAGGAATGGATCAATGGCCACTCTCGTTATAGCAGGGAAACTGATTCAGGAAGAATCAATATGCAAAGAGAGTTTCAGCAAAGGAAAACGCAATGCCCGCACCCAGGGATGGGCAACAAGGAACCCAGTATGTTACGAAGGAAGCTGGAGTTCAAAGCGTCACAACGGGTGTATTCGAAGGATCGAATACACCCGTTTGTTTTTTGTCTAGTGCGTTGGGTTCGGGTTGCCACATCCCTCTCCCATCCCTTGATAGAATCTAAGAATTGCAGATAGGCGGGATATTATCTGACCAGGGCTTCGCCTTTTCCAGTTGGGCGGCGAGTCGAAACAGTATCGCGTCGTCAGGATAAGGTGCAACAAAATGCACACCAATGGGCAAGCCCTGGTCGTTCCAATGCAAAGGTACCGATATTGCCGGTTGTCCGGTGGCATTACTGACATACGTGTAAGGCGAAAATTCCGATGTTTTGCGTCGCAATTCAATTGGATCACCCTGAAAAACCAAAGTGCCCAGTTCTGCCGGTGGTTGACCCAGCGTCGGTGTCATAAATAAATCATAGTCTTCAAAAAACTTTGAAAACGCGCGTACTTCGAACTGTACGTCCTGCATAGCGAGTAAATAATCCGCCGAAGACAAAGACCTGCCGCGTTCGGCGAAAGCCCAGACAAAAGGTTCAAAGTCATCCGCTGTTGGCTTCTTGTTTATACGCCTGGCCCAATCCGCTATCGCCCAGGCGGCGCCACTCGCTAACAGGCTGGTGAAACTACGCCACAGCCGCTCGGCATCGTAGTCAGGCTCTGCTTCAATAACAATATGTCCCAGCGATTCGAGTAGGTTCGCTGTTTCTTGCACGGCGTTAACACAATCAGGATGAATATCTTCACCAAAAGGCGTCCTGGTGGAAAAACCGATTTTTAATTTTCCGCAATCGCGATTGAGTTCTTCAACAAATGATCGTTGCGGTGGCGGTGCGTAGTACGGCTCACCGACGGACGGACCTTGAATCGCATCCAGCACGGCCGCCGAATCGCGTACACTGCGTGTTAAGACATGCTCGGAAAAAAACCCCGCAACAATATCGCCATAATGCGGTGCGGTCGAACTGCGGCCACGACTTGGTTTCAAGCCCACTAAACCACAACAGGATGCGGGAATACGAATAGAACCACCAATGTCATTGCCATGCGCCATGGGTACGATACGTGCGGCCACCGCTGCCGCTGCACCGCCGCTGGAGCCACCCGTTGTGCGTGTTGTGTCCCAGGGATTTTTTGTCGCACCGAACAAACGTGGTTCAGTAGTCGCGCCAATAGCGAACTCGGGTAAATTGGTTTTTCCGATACTCACCAATCCCGCGATACAAAACCGCTTGTACAATTCGCTGTCTTCGTCCGGCACGTAGTCCTTCAGGAAGGAACTGCATTCGGTAAATGGAAATCCCGCCACTTCCGCACAATAATCCTTCATTAAAAAAGGAACGCCAGCGAACATACCTTCTGGTGATTTTTTTGCAGCCACATCGCGCGCATGTTCATACATGGGCGTAATCACTGCGTTCAAAGTACCGTTGTGCGTTTCGATTCCGGCAATGGCTTGTTCAACCAGCTCCAGTGCGGTTACTTCACCACGGCGAACCAGCTCCGCCAGTGCGGTGGCATCAAGAGACTTATATTCGTCGGTGCTAATCGGCATTCTTCAGGTGGATTTATTGGTTTACGAATTTAATGTTGCCATTGCTTGCCGGGCACACTGTCGAGTAATTGCTGCGTGTACTCATGTACCGGGTTGGCGAAAATATCCGCCGTCGATCCGCGTTCAACAATCTCGCCTCGACGCATCACGGCAACGTCATCACAAACGTGGGCAGCAACACGCAAATCGTGCGTTATAAACAACATGGACAAGTGCAAGGATTGACGCAACTCATCAAGCAACTCCAATACCTGTCTTTGCACCGACACATCGAGAGCGGACACCGGTTCATCAGCCAGAATAAGTTTTGGTTCAACCGCAAGCGCACGGGCGATACCGATGCGTTGCCGTTGGCCACCGGAAAATTCATGCGGATAACGATCGACAGCATCCGCTTGCAACCCGACCAAGCCTAATAATTCACGCGCCTTATTGATTGCCCGCGTGTGCGGAACGCCGCGTAACTTCGGCCCCAGTGCGATGATATCGCCTATGCGATGACGCGGATTAAGCGACGCAAACGGATCTTGAAACACCATTTGTACCAAATGGCGATAAGGCATCAATTGTTTGCGCGAGAGTCCGGCGATGTTTTCACCGTCCAACAAAATCTCGCCACCATCCGGTTGTTCCAGACCCACAATACAACGCGCCAGCGTCGATTTGCCAGAACCCGACTCACCCACCAAGGCCAGCGAACGTCCCTTAGGCACATCTAGACTTACCTCACGCACCGCTTTTACTTCGCGGCCTTTTGCACCAAAAACGCCGGCGCGACCGCCATAAGTCTTTTGCAAAGCCCGCAGTTCCAGCACCGGCGCGGGCGCTTGTTCGGACACGGCGTGGCGCGGCGTCAGACTCGGAACCGCCGCCACCAGCGCTTTGGTGTAATCCTCCTGCGGCGCGCGTAGCAGGTCGTCGGTGTTGCCCGATTCGATTAACTGACCGTAACGCATTACAACAACGCGATCCGCGATTTCCGCCACCACGCCGAAATCGTGGGTGATAAAAAGCACTGCAGTGCCGTGTTTTTCCTGCAGTTCTTTTAACAGTTTAAGAATTTGCGCTTCGGTGGTGACATCGAGTGCTGTCGTGGGTTCATCGGCAATTATCAATGACGGTTCGAGCGCCAAAGCCATGGCGATCATAACCCGTTGACGTTGTCCGCCGGATAACTCGTGCGGATAACTTGAAACGATACGATCCGGTTCCGGCAAATGCACATCGGCGAAAATATCGACCACACGCTGGTGACGCTGCTCCGGCGTCATGTCCGTATGAATCTGAAAAATCTCGTTGATCTGCTTACCGACCCGCATGAGCGGATTTAAAGCTACCATAGGTTCCTGAAAGATCATGGAAATATTCTTTCCCCGTACATCGCGCAGATCATCTTCGCTGGTATGCAATAGATCGCGTCCTTCGAATTGAACCCGGCCATTCGTGACCCGCACATGAGGCGCGGGTAATAATCCAAGTATGGCTTTGGCCATGACGGACTTACCCGAGCCGGATTCACCTACCACGCATAAAATTTCATTACGCTTTATGCTTAACGAAACATCGTCCACCGCTAACGGGCGGTCAGACCATGACGGCAGCGCCACGGTTAAATTTTCAATGCTTAAAACCGAGTCGCTCATATGTCGGCCAGCCTCGGGTTAAGCGCATCGTTCAGGCCTTCGCCGACCAGATTGATGGATAGCACAGTGAGCAGAATGGCGATACCGGGAATGGTTACCAACCACCAGGCATCGCGTAAAAAACTTCGCCCGGCGCCCACCATAAATCCCCAGCTCATCAAATTGGGTGCACCGAGTCCAAGAAATGACAAAGCGCTTTCAATGAGAATAGCGGTAGCGACCAGTAACGAACCGGTAACAATCAACGGCGAAAGTGTGTTGGGTAATACCTGGCGAAACAAAATGGCAAGATCGGCCTGTCCGGCGATTATCGCAGCCTGTACAAACTCTCGCGCCTTAACCGACAACACTTCACCACGCACCACACGGGCAATGGGTGGCCAACTGACCACTGCGATAGCCACGACCAGACTGGTTGCTGACGGTGCGAGTATCGCAACCAGAACGATGGCGAAGATAAACGAGGGTATGGTTTGAAAAAATTCGGTCAGACGCATCAAGATATCGTCGACAAGCCCACCATAGTAACCGGCTACCGCACCGACAAATGTACCGAATAACACCGAAGCCAGTGTCGCTACTACCGCGATAATGAGCGTGGTGCGCGCACCGTGCACCAGGCCTGACCAAATGCTGCGGCCTAGAGAATCGGTGCCGAACACATAAGTATCCATGGGTTTGAGGAAAGGTTGACCCACAATCTCGAACGGATTAATCGGTGCCAGCAGCGGCGCGATAATAGCGACGATCAATACAAGCGCCAGCCATGCCAATCCAACAATAACGCGTGGATTACCAAAAAAGCGTTGCCAGAATGTTTTCATTTTTCCACCGTCATTGACCCACCTTGATGCGCGGATCCAGCAACACATAAATAATGTCTACCAACAAGTTTACGATCACCACCAGGCAGGCGGACATAAAGAAAATACCCAGCAACAAATTAAAATCGCGGGAAAACAACGCTTCAAACGCCAATTGCCCGAGTCCGGGCCAGGCGAAAACGCTTTCAACGACCACCGAGCCACCGAGCAGCCCGCCCACTTGCACACCGGCAACAGTCACAACGGGTAAAAGTGCATTGCGAAACACGTGACGAAAGGTGATTTGACGTTCGGTTAGCCCTTTGGCACGTGCCGTCGTGACATAGTCCAACCCGCGTTGTTCCAGCATGGTGGCGCGCATCAAACGCGCGTATAACGCCATGTAGAACAATGACAATGTGATGGCGGGCAACACTAAATGATGAGCAATATCGACCACACGATCCCACCCTTCGTAAAACATGACAACGTTTTCCATGCCGGAAGTGGGAAACCAGTCGAGCCAGATTGAAAACACCAGAATCAACATCAGGCCGACCCAAAACAAGGGCGTTGCATAAGCAACAATGGCGGCCAGTGAAATTAAATGATCGCGGAAGGTTCGCACCCAGATCGCGGCAAACAGGCCCGCGAGTGTTCCTATCCCGACGGACAACAATAACGTGCTGCCCATGAGCAATAATGTCGGCACCAGCCTTTCCAGCAATAGACTGGATACTTCGGTGTTATGCCGAAAGGAAAAACCGAGATCGAAAAAGAAGACGTTTTTAACATAGACAAATAGCTGAATCAGAATGGGTTTATCCAACCCGTAACGCGCACGCAGCTCTTCAATGTAACCCGGTGACGCACCACCCGATTCACCCGCCAACACTTCGGCTAGATCACCCGGCGCGAGCTGCAACATCAGGAAACACAGAATAGTGACACCAAGAATCACCGGTACGGCTTGCAACAACCGCCAGATGATGTAACGAAATAGACGTGCCCCGGTCATTCAGTGTCTCTATCCACTGCAACAAAAAACGCGGGCACTCACCAAATAAAAGGCAAGCACCCGCGCGGAGTGATCACTACTTCATATATGCTCGATCGAAGTTGGAATAAACACCCAATGCCGAGACGACGACGTCCTCGAACTGGTTGTTTATCACGGTCGGGAAGTTCATCTCATGCACCCAGATGATCGGAATCTCCTCCGCTACAAATTTTAACGCCTCGGCATATAACTCACTGCGTTTGGCCGCATCTGGTTCGACTTTGGCTTTATTCAATAATTCATCGGTCGTGGGATTAGACCAGTAAGACCCGTTGGTAAAAACCGTACCCGGACGTATAGTGCTCGAATGCACGGCACGATGCACACCGATGACGGGATCGGACAAGTTGTAAAGATAATTGGCCGTCGTATCGAAATCGTGGTCGGTGTAGGTGCGCTTCAACCATCGTGCCACATCTTCCTGGCGTATGGTCACTTTGATGCCGATCTGCCCCAACGCCTGTTGTACATATTCACCAAACCGCGTCCATTCCTGACCATAGGGTAAGGAATCGTGCATGAGTTCAAAACGCACGCCGTTAGCGTCTTTTTCGTAACCGGCTTCGTCAAGGATGGCGTTGGCCTTCTCAACCCCATCAGAAACCTGATAGGTTTTAACATCACCGGTATACAGACCCGACGGCGCAAAGTTGGAACTCATGGGGCCGGTCGCCGGTTTACCATATCCGAACCAGATGTTGTCAATAATAAACTGACGATCCAGGGCGTAGGCAATGGCTTGACGTACGGCTTTGTTATTCAGCGGTTCGCGTTCGGTATTGAGTAACAGCTCCGACACCGGCGAAATCATCTCGTGACCTTTAGTCGTAACTGTCAGGCTCGGAATATCGGCAAGTTTCTTTGCGTCGTTGAACGGCACCGCGCCCATGGCGGCAAAATGCGCTTCGCCTTTTTCCAACGCTGCGGTACGCGTCGACGGATCAGGAATGATGCGTGCAACAATACGATCCAGATAAGGCTGGCCTTCTTTCCAGTAATTTTCGTTTCGATCAAGACGAATGTATTGACCCTTTTTCCATTCGACGAACTTAAACGGACCGGAACCGATCGGTTCGTTCGCATTCGGATGCGAACGCAGATCGCCTTCACCAAAAATATGTTTCGGAATGATGGGTGTTTCGTAACCTGAAAAGGCCATCATCATATAAGGCGCCGGTTCCGAAAGTTTGAGTACGACGGAGTGATCATCGGGTGTTTCCACCGCCGTAACGGCGGCAAATGTATTCGGACCACGCGGGTGAGTGACCTTTGCCACGTCCATAATGGAAAACTGTATGTCCGCGGAAGTTAGCGGTTGACCATCGTGAAATGTCACGCCTTGCCGAAGCTTGAAACTAATTGTCATACCATCGGGTGACACCTCCCAGGATTCGGCCAGCCCCGGCTGTGGTCGCAACTCGGTATCGTACTCAAGTAGACCGTCATATATTTTGGCCGCCACCATACCGATGGGGCCTGACGTTGAAAGGTAGGATGCGAGTGTTGGCGGTTCGGGTTGCACAATCATCACTAAGGTACCGCCCTGCTTTTGCGCAAACGCGTTAGTCGATAGTAACAACGTCAGCAAAGCTGCGCCGGTTAGTTTAAACAGGGAACGAAAACAAGACTTCATTTCATATCTCCTCTCATTATTGAGTTATTAGCTTGTGTTAACTTCACCCAGTCTGTGAACAAAGTAAAGTAATCCTGTGTCGGAATACCGACGACTTTTTATTTGGTTTTCATAACGCAGATTAGCGCGCCTTCACTAAATTATCAATCCGGTTTGTATCCCTCATTAACAACCACATACGACGTTTGGTGCGGTTAACACATGCTGCCTGAGGCCCTCTTTTTGTTGGAAGACATCCATGAACTGATGGCCCTGGAGACGACACATAAAATCGAATGAAACTCTATGAATCGAATGCAGAATAAAGCCCGGATAGTGCAAGTCTATCCACCCTAGCGGGCCAGATTTAACGATTATTAACAACGATTATCAACGGATCATGTAGACTTGGTTCAGGTAGATTTCTAACCCGTATCAATAACAATACCGGGTATCGAATGTACCAATACCATCGTGGAGTCTCAACGTGGGGTTGAGGAGTCGCGAGATAACTGACCGGTCCATAATATAAACCAGCTTGTACTGGTTACTTGACTGGTAAGGAAATAAAAGGGTGTCTGAAGCAATTAAAACCAGAAGTCCAATGGTGTCCACATTTCTTAGTCGCTTGTCACAGCGACCACGGTGGAAATGCGTCTGCGCGTTTGTATTTTTATTCCAATTGACAATTGTCGGCGTGACAGCCGCTGATGAGTCGACACTCTCGGAACAAGAAAAAGCGAAATGTTTGGCAGTGATTACAATCATTAATACGTTACTGCTCAGTGACCCGGATTTACCACCCGGCACTATCGTATTCAAGGTCGGCATCACAGATTCCAATAGCTACGGTAACGGGTTTGGCAATAATGAAAATCCGGATGGCCTAAATGGGGCGTTTCATGTTGGCAGTAAGGAAGACTTAGTACTGAGTGTTGAAGGTTTTGATATAGACACCAGTGGCGAGGTCGGTATTTACGTCAACGGTAAATTTGTCGGCTATCTTGCCGCAGGATCCGACGGTGCGTTGACGGATACACAGCGTTTTTCCATCCCTTCTTATTGGTTGACGAGTGGCTACAATTTTCTGGAGTTTAAAGTCGACGGTGGTGATTCAATTTGGGGTGTCACCAATATTGCAGTCAGAAAGTACACCGATCCCACCGGTCGTAACCTGGCCCTCGGATTTCCAGTCCTATATGACTTTGAGTGGAATGAAACGTCAGTTCGAAAAGTACTTAATACACTCGCGTACGGTGGACAAGCGACAGATGCGCAAATCAGCGATTGGTCGGCAATGGATCCACAACAGGCTGTCGTGGAAATGCTCACCTTCGATCCGGTAAATGACCAACTGTCGCCGGTTTCAATCACGGATCACTATTCGGGTCCGACCGCCGAGCAAACTACGTTTTGGAATTTTTCGGAGTACCTTTCCAGTGATGCGTCAAATTTGCCAATCCCTTACGCGAACAGAGATCGTTTTAGTCTTGATAAGTGGGATTTTGAAGGTACGTGGATTCGAATGGTGACGACACGCGGATTAAATCCATTTCGGCAGAAAATCGGTTTTTGGGAAACCAACTATCACATGGCAACCAACTTGAACACGGAAGTAAATCGTCACCAAATGGCGCGCTACTATGACGATATTCTGCAGGCACATGAAAATGACAGGCCATACGAAGAGGTCATTGGCGTGGCGGCATTATCCGCTGCCGTTGCGACCCAATATGAGCACCGGCATAACTATTGGGATCCTGTAAACAACGAGTTTCATGGTAATGAAGATTTCGCCCGGGAGATTCATCAACTCTTTTTCGGAATTCGTGGTGATCAAGACCCGCTTGGCGTAGATCATCACGAGGAAGTGACCATAAAAGAAACCGCAAAAGCGCTAACGGATATGCGTGTTGACTATTCACATACGCTCGAACGTTATCCTGAGGTCGTAACATTCGGTACCGACGAGCATTATCCGTCATCTTTAAACCTGGATATTCTTGGTCAACAAATTGCCGGAAGCACTGCGAAGGAACGCATTGAAAACCTGGTGCCGTATAGTATTGAACATATCGAGAGTCTGGAAAATCTGCCGGTAAAAATTATCGCCGGACTATTCGATGATAATTTAGATCAATACGAGATAGATTTGATTCGAAACGCCTGGGCGGGTATGTATCCAAAGAACCTCCTTGAGTTTGTACGCGCTTACGCGACATCTACTTTATTTCACAGTCAAAATCGAATTAAGTATTGGACGAGTTTTGATCGTCACGTAATGGTTGCTAACAAAATGTCGCTCAACAATACCGAAGCGTTAATCGATTTGTACGATGCGGATGGATTTAATCGCGATGCGGTTGAAGCATTTCGTCCCAGTCACAATGTGTTCGGTGGGCAAACCGGTCTTGAAGCTGCGGAAAGTCAGGTTGTATTCCAGAATAATTACAACAACGTGACGCGGGACTATTGGCGTTTTTACAGAACCGATTGCGATGACTGTGACAATGGTGGTCCGTGGGTTAAAGATTGGGCGAGCGCGATACCAACAAACACTCAAGACGAATACAAGATAACCGATGTCGCAAGATGGCTTTGGCAACACTTCATTGGTGACGGATGGCGTAACTACGGTCCTTTGGAACGAGCCCATCTGCATAGTTTGCTGGGAAGCAAGCGGGATTTGGCTTTGCTTCTGGCCATTCGAGATGTCCGTTTGAACGACAGTAATCCGAATAACAACGGTGTTACCTTGCAAGATCTGGAAAGCGACTATAACAGCGCTGTCGATCAGCAAATGATCCAGTACCCGTATACTCGAAATGATGTTGTTAATACACCTTATATCGTTGATCTCGTGAATGAGCTTGGACAACGGACGCTGCTACTCGACTCGATTGATATCGATGAAAGAGAAACCGCTAATGAGCGTATCGGTCAGGCCGTAAACTTTATTATCGGTACACCATTTATCTTTGCCCAGGAGGGACGGTAAGCATGAATCGCAGGAAGTTTTTACATTCAGCCATGTTATCTACGCTGGCATTCGGGGTAACCCAGTCCAGTCCATTATTCGCGCAATGTGGTGGTCAGAGTCTAAACAATCGTCTGCTTGCTGATCTGATGTTATTAGGTGGACCCGACATGCGCCATATTTTCCCACCTGCGTTTGTTAACACTCCCGGCACCTATGGATATGAATTCTGGCGACATCGAGCGCGTGCATATGCCATAGCCGATTCCACGACAGAGTGGGACAATCATTGGAATAATCATTTTTATCATCGAAATGCGGGGGGTGTGCAGTTTGGTATTTTGAATAGTTGCGAATGGTTGAAACAACGTTGGGACGCCGGTGAGCTGGCACTAATTTGCAATGCAGTGGGTTCTCAGTCCCGCGATCATGCCCATAGTATCCTGGTTATGGACCAGGGCAACCTGGAATCGGGGCCGAATGACTTGGAGCGATCCGGTTGGGGTGGGCGCCTGGCCTCTTTAGCTAACGCTAACTGTGTCTCGCTCACTTACATCCCAAGGCCATTTTGTTTCGGACTACACCCCGGCGGCAACATTAATCTCGTGGATAATTCGAATCTGATTGCCGCATCCGATACCCGGCGTTTGGGTTTATATGAACATGATCCTGCGAACAATCCACGTTATGACACTCGTGGACGTATCGCTCGAACATTAAAATCGTACTACGCGGGAAAGCGCCCCGATGTTGGACAAAATTCGATTTATTATCGCTTTATGGAGTCCGAGCGAAAAGTTCGGGAGTTTGGTCAAAAAATAAATGACACTCTCGCCTGCGTTCCCATTCCGGAAGACATTCGGGCTCTTTATGAAGGTGTGTCAACCATCAATAACGGTGATCCATTGTTGTATAACACCGGTTTTGGCGTGCAGATTCGCAATTTGTATGATGCAATAGCTGCCAACCAGGACTTGAACATGCGCGTGACTTCGATGGAGTACGGCGGATGGGACTCACACGGAGATCAGAAAAACGATATCGAACCCAAACTCGAAGATATTTTTGGGTTGAACAAGGGATTTGATGCTTTGTGGAAAAATCTTGTGCCAGCAGACCGACAAAACCTGGTGATTGTTATTTCAGGAGAATTCGGCAGGCAACTAAAAGACAACGGCGGTAACGGAACCGATCATGGTCGCGGAAACATCATGATGGTGATTGGTGAAAAAGTAAACGGTGGTGTCTACGGTGATATGTTCCCCGATTCAGAACTGGCAAAACTGGGTGATAATAGCCCCGATATCGACGGGCTTACAGAATTCGATCATATCTTTGGCAGCGTGTGCGATTGGGTACATGCGGGAAGCTCCAGCGGAGTTTTTCCTAACAAGGGCGCTGCCATGATTGAAACTCCGGGCATGTTCACAAATTTGTTTGTTTAAATCGTTACAGGGTAAAACTAACCACTAATCCGGGTAGTACCAGCGAGCCGGAAGTCCGACGTGCTTATTCTATCGTGTAGGCTTTTCTGCTAACCAAATAGTAATTGGTGTTTAAGCGCTTTCCAGTGCAGACGCGCAATTGACGCACAGCGTGGTTGACGGATCAATTTCCAACCGGCCTTCGGCGATGGGTTCATCGCACTCTATGCAATAACCATAGTCATCGTTTTCAATACGTGTTAACGCATGCTGGATGCGTTGCAATTCGAGCGCGTTACGACGCTCGACTTCTACCGCCATCGCCTGTATCTGCATGCTGTCCATGCGCGACAATCGACCCACACGAGATTGATCGAGTTCGACTGATGCAGCCGACAATTTGTTTTGCTCAATGCTCGACTGTAGTTCTTGCCGGCGTTCAGTCAGTTTCTTTCGAAACTTCTCTAAGTCCATATGCGATTACCAGCTTTAATTTATCCTAATCCAGTAGTTGTTTAACGAGGGTGGTCAACCAGCAGGAATTATGAAAATCGATACGACCGGTACTTCACCTGCCCCCGATTTTCGGCCATTGTAATACGATTGCCATGTTCATTAACAATGACTCCTTTTACACCAGGGTTTATCGATTCATCAGGCCGGGCTTGATACAATACCGATATGCGTCTGCCGTATTGTGCGCGCTCGACTTTTTAACCGATTCTCTTAATCAGACACCCACAGATTAGCTAATGCCGAGGGTTTTATTCATCAGCCCCCAGCCATTTTTTCAATGGCGTGGGTCGCCCATTCGTGTCAGCTTCGACGTGCAGGCCCTGAGTGAGAACGGTTGCGAAGTCGATTTGCTAACGTTGCCGATTGGCGACGAAAAACATGTGTCCGGCGTGCGGGTTATTCGCGTTAATAATCCGTTTGGTGTCAAAAATATTTCAATCGGCCCGTCATTGCTTAAAGCGGGATTCGATGTTCTGTTGTTTATCAAGGCAATCAAGCTCATCCGCGAACGGCCATACGATTTGATTCATGGCATTGAGGAAGCGGGATTCCTTGCCGTGGTGTTGGCCAGGTTATTCAAAACAAAAGCCGTATTCGAAAAGCATTCGGATCCTTTTTCTTATCGCAGTGGTTTTATCAAAAACGCGATTCTTACGGTCTATTCGAAAGTGGAGTCATTTACGGTCAGACGGGCGAACCTGGTCATCGGCACGGGTCAGGGGCTTGCCGAGCAGGCCCGTGTGATGGGTGCAACCTGTCCAGTGTATAACATTTTTGACATTCCATCATCGCTGGTTGAACCTGATCCGGACAAAGCGACCAATATTGCAACGGAACTTAAACAACAAGCGAATGAAGTGTTGATTACTTTCGTCGGTTCGTTCGCAGTGTATCAAGGCGTGGACATCATGTTTTCCATGATTCCGCACGTGGTCGGGAAAAATCCAAATGCACGTTTCGTCATTATTGGTGGCAGCGACGCTGAGATTGAAGATCGAAAAAATCAATTACGCGCGGCAGGGGTAGAAAATGCCGTGAGTTTCATGAAAAAAATTCCACCGGACGACGTACCCAATTATCTCGCTGCTTCAGATATTCTAATCGCACCACGCATTGCCGGTGTCAATACGCCGTTAAAAATCCTCGACTACTTCAAAGCCGGTGGTGCAATCGTCGCCACGGATATTCCTTCGAACCGGTTAATTCTTGATGACACCACAGCGGTGTTTGCGCGACCCGATCCGGAATCGTTTGGTGACGCCGTATTGCAACTGTTGGAGCAGCCAGAATTGCGCAAGAAACTGGGGCAAACCGGTTATGAAAAATATAAAACTGAATTCAATTTCAATGAATTTAAAAAACTACTGCGAAACGCTTATAACGATTTGAGTTTATAAATTTATCGCCCAATGAACCTGGTAATCGACAGTCATATCCATATCTATCCGTGCTACAGCCTGCAATACGCGTTTACAATATTGATTGACAGGTTTAACACGCTTGATTCCAAGGCAGTAAAAATCGCTTGTCTGACTGAGCGTTACGATTGCGATTATTTTCAGGAGTTAAAGGAAGGCCGCATCGGCGATCTGAATTCCGGTTTTATTGTCAGTCATGAAGCTGACGGCGACTTTTTGCGTATAACAAGATCGGGTGATGGCACGGAATTTCACCTGTTACCGGGTCGGCAAGTGGTGGCTAAAGAACGCATCGAAGTTATTGGCTTGAACCACCCGAAACATGTCTCCGATGGCACACCGGCCAGGGAGATCGTCGACACCATACTCGAAAATGGCGGCACGCCTATGCTGGCTTGGTCGCCGGGCAAATGGTTTTTCACCCGCGGTAAAGTCATTTTGTCACTGCTGGAACGCTACTCTCCGGCGGATATGCTCATCGGCGATACTAGTTTGCGACCCCGGGGCTGGTTCAAACCACTACTCGTACGCAAAGCACAGCGCATGGGCTACAAAGTTATTGCCGGCTCCGACCCGCTGCCGTTTGCCGGTGAAGAGGAGGCTTTTGGCGCCTATGTCAGTCGGACTCAGGGAGCGTTTGATGGGAAAAGCCCGGTGGATATTTTGCGCAGCCTGACTACTGATTCGTCGATTCAGTTAAACAGCGCCGGAAATCGTTCTAATCCGGTTGCATTTGCCCGGCGCTTACATAAGAATGCCGCGTCCAAGTAAGGCCCCCTGCCCGTAACTAATTATTATCAAGCTGAATCTCAGAGAAACACAACTTGTCGAACGATAACTTGCCCAACCAAAACCTCACCGCCTACAAAGATGCCAAAGTTCTGATTACCGGCGCCACCGGATTCACCGGCGCGGTACTCACGCGCAAACTGGTGGAAGCAGGCGCCAACGTCACCGCTATCGCCCGTCAATCATCCAAACTGGACGCCCTGCGAGACCTCAATATTAACTGGGCGCGAGGCGAGGTATTTGACCCGGACACCATCAAAACCGCCAGCGCAGGGGTCGAGTATATTTTTCATCTGGCTGCTGCTTTTCGCGAGGAGAAAGATACTGACGACGACTATCGTCCTGTGCATGTACACAGCACGCAGTTATTGGCTGAGGAAGTCATTGGCAAACCCGAATTCAAACGTTTCGTGCAGGTCTCAACTGTCGGTGTGCACGGCAACATCGACGCGGAACGGGCCGATGAAAATTACCGTTTCCAACCCGGCGACGGTTATCAACGTACAAAACTGGAAGGCGAGTTGTGGTTAAAAGACTTCGCCACCGAAAATAATATTCCGTTCACAATAATTCGGCCAACACCCATATTTGGCCCCGGTGACGGACGCCTGCTCAAGTTCTTCCGCATGATTAACAAGGGTTATTTACCCATGCTTGGGAAAGGGAAAGGTGTTTATCACTTGATTCATGTCGACGATCTGACCGAAATCATGCTCCTGGCCGGTCATTCCCCTGCCGCGTTATCGGAAGTATTTATCGCGGCGAATGACGATCCTATTCGAATAGAAGATATGGGTAAGGTGATTGCAAAAGCATTGAACAAAAAACTACGCATTATTCGCCTGCCGATCACGCCTTTTTTCTGGGCGGCGGATATCTGCAAAGCCATTTGTATGCCGTTTGGGATTCAACCACCGATTTATCGTCGGCGGGTGGCGTTTTACACAAAGGACAGAAAATTCGATATTTCGAAACTTAACAATGTACTCGGTTATCAACTGCGCTACACCAACGAAACCGGATTGACCGAAACCGCCCATTGGTATGTGGAACACGGCTGGTTAAATTCCACCCAATAACATTTTTTATACGCAATCATATGAAACGCATTACCGTTTTAGGGAACAACTCGGGCCGTAACGCCGGCGACGCGGCTATCCTGGGCAATCTACTGGCCGATGTATCCAGTGAATTCCCCGACGTGGAATTCAAGGTCACCACGACCAATACCAATTTTATCAATAAACATTTTGGTCAATACAACCTCAAGGCTGTTGGCATGATGCCCTGGCATGGTTGCTTAAAAAACTTCGGTATACCTTTGTTCCGCTCCATGTTGAATACCGATTTGATATTGATTTGCGACAATATTTTGTTCGATCGCAAGTTTTACAATCCGACGTTTAACAATTTATCTTCCATCGCCTTGATAGCGCCGTTTTGTAAAAAGAAGAATATTCCCATCGTGCACTACAACTGTTCGGTCGGGCCGATCGATTTTTCTTATGGGAAAAAGGCGTTACAAAAAGTGATGGATGCCAGTGCATTGGTCATTACACGCGACCTGCAAACAAAAGAGTTGTTTGACAATCTGGGAATCACTTACCCGGAAATTCACATCCACGCCGACTGCGCGCTTAACACCACGCCACCGGACGATTCCCGCGTGGAAGAAATTATTCGCAAGGAAGGATTATTCCAGAACCCGAACGGCGCCATCGGTTTTAATGTTAACGCTTATATCGACAACTGGAGTATGACCGGAACGCTGACGCGTGAAGCATTCAGTAAAACCATTGCCGGCGCAATAGACAAAGTGATCGAGCAAATGGATGTGGATATTGTATTTGTCGCAACACAAATCATGGATTTAAAAAACACCAACGAATGTTTAAACCATGTTAAAAACAGGCAGCGAGTCAAAGTTGTCTCCAACGCTGATTATACTTACGAAGAACTTACTGCACTGCTGGGTCGGGTTGAAGTCCATGCCGGTCTGCGAACGCATACTTTGATCTTTTCCGCAGCCATGAACACACCCATGATTGGCGTGTTGTCTTATCCCAAGAGTAATGGTTTTTTGCGCACCATCGGCCAGGAAAAATGGGTTGTGCCATTCGAGAAGTTCTCACCCGACAGTTTGTTCGAGATGATCAAAAGCGCATGGGATCAACGCGAACAAACCCGTGCCGAATTGAAGCCCATCGTGGAAGAGGAAAAACGCAAAGCCCGCGCCAGCGCGAAGCTATTGGCGCCGTTCTTGTAGGGTTGCGACAAATATCGCTTAAGTGGTTGCCTTGGTAATTTCGATCAAGCCGGTAAAAATGAATGACTTTAAGGCCATAAGATAAATGGCCAGTACAAAAGCGAATACGATTTTCTCGTTGTAGAACTTTTGACACGCGGCCAGGGTAAACCCGGTTACCGCGAACAACGAAAACTGATAACGCCCCTGGGGTTGGAAGTCCCGGGTCCAGGATTTGTATAAAGCCATTAAAAACACGGCGACAGCGGTGGCGAGACCCGCAAGTATTAACAGACGCTGGGTTCGCTCGCCACGAATCAGCACGGACAGACTTAAATAGGCGATGAATCCGCTGAGCAGGTATTTAAGAATTTCAAAATGTATGGCGCTGTTCGGAATCTGTAGATAACCGTAATAGCCAAAGGCGGAGCGGTAAACGACACCCGCCCAACCGGTATCCAAGATGTCGGATATGGTTTTGCCTTTTTTACGCCAATAAACTGTAGGCGCCGTATGTTCAACCGGCGTGCTGAGACGATAAGCCGTTTCCGCAGTTTGTTCCTTGCACTCTTTAATGCGTTCCCATCTGTCGAATCCGTTCACCGCCTCATGGGCGAATATCCAGGAACCGCCCACGAGCAATGCTAGCAAGGAAACAATTACTGTTTTGCCGGCATATTCTTTCAGTGCATGTTTGATCCCGACATACCAGGCAAATATCAACGCGCACATACCGAGAAACAGTAAAAAGAAGTAGAAACTTTTTTTCAGTACCAGCACCAACCCAATTAGTATGCCCAACAGCATAAGGCTGGCAATCCGGTGCCGGTTAAGTTTGTCAAAAAGATGCCGGCGCGCAAAACTCGTAGGCTCGATTAGCTGATATGCCAGTAACACGGTGACAAATACCGCAAACCCTTCGGAGTTGAAATAACTGAACACGTACCACACCTGTGGCGACAGTAACAATGGAAGGGCTACGAGGCGAAATCCTGGGCGCGCAAACGCCAACAGGATTATCAATACGAACAGCAAAATATTAAATAATCGCAGTTTGTGATAATCCCGCAGCGGCAAAACGTCCGCCAGGATCGCAAACTTACCCGCGATGTTGTAGACAATTTCGTCCGTGTTCAGGCGCGATGCGCCATAATTACTATACGTATGAATCGTGTCGGGTGCGCACAACTCGGGCGGCAAAATATGTTGTTTGTAGTACAGCGCCGCCAACATGTGCACAAACTCGTCCGGGTGGGCGTTCGAGCGACTTATCGATGCCATTGCTACAATCAGAACCAGCGCAATGGTCAACGCATAGGGGACAAACATGCCATGCAGGATACCGTCGACATACAGATGTCGACCCGGTTGAATCGGTTTCACGGAATCAGGCTATGTACAGTGACTTGAACGGCTTCCCACCGCGGTATGGTAACCTTTTCCCCGTGCCGGCGTAAACAAACCTGCAATACCTTAACGACACTCATCTATGTTAGAGCGGCTGCGCCTGGATGTGCTGAAAGGTGATGGTGTTAAAATGCGCGCCCACCGCAGCCACATACTCAATCACCACTGCTAACATGTCTTTCACCGCACTGGGAACTTGCACGGCAAACATAATCGCGTAGTCACCACTCTTTACATGTCCAAAACATTTCTTCTACGGGCGGCAAAGATACTGGTAACCGGAATCCTGCTAGCCTATGTGTTAAACAAGGCCGGCTTGTTTAATGCGAGCGGGCGACAGGAATTGTTTGGCATGTTTCGCGGTATGGACTGGCGCTTTGTGGTGTTGTCGTTGCTAGTGTCGCTACTGCTGAACTTTACCAGCGCATTCAAATGGCACGTTCTGGTCAGCTCACGCAACGTTGACGTGCGGCTGCTCAGGTTATTTGCCTACTATTATATCGGGCGGTTCTTCAATCTGTTTTTGCCCACTAATATGGGTGGCGACGTTGTGCGAATGTACAAGCTGGCCAAAAAAACCGGCAACAGCAAAGAGTCCGTGGCTTCGGTGTTTATGGAACGTTTCACTGGCATGATTACTCTGATGATCCTGGCGGCTATCGCCTTTGTTGTTAGTTTCCGCACCTACAACATGCCGCGCATAACATTGAGTTTTTTGGTCATGGCTACGGCACTGGCCATTATCGGCTGGCTCATTCTGGACACGCGTCCGTTTAATTTTATCCGGCGGTTGCTGCTCGGCCGAATCAAAGTGCTGGATAAGTTGCTGGACAAATTGTCGGAAATTCAACACGCGGTGATCTCTTACCGCCATAACAAAGGCGTGTTGTTGAAGGCATTTGGTATTTCCGTCGTGTTTTACTTTTTGGCTGTTGTTAATGTCTGGGTCAGTGGCCGCGCGCTCTCGCCGGAAATTCAATTTGTCAGCATGATAATCGCCGTGCCGGCCATCATGTTGATCATGAATATTCCAATCTCTGTCGGTGGTATTGGTTTGATGGAGTTCGCCTATACCGTCGTGTTTGAATTATTTGGCTACAGCGCCTTGCTCGCCCTGTCCACGGCCTTGCTCATTCGCTTTAAAACCCTGTTGGATGCCACCGCTGGCGGCCTGCTATACCTTGTGGACAAAGATCGGCGTGATATGCGGGTGAATCAATCCGAATAGTGTATTTGCCGGTCAAGCCACTTGCGGCTGCGGCGGTCTGGTACCGAATAAGTAGTAAACGAACCAGGCCAACACAATCAAAAGAAGCAGGCGGAAGAAATTAGCCACATAGGTTCCACGCACCCTTTGCGGCGAAATCTGTAACTCCAGTTGCGCGTCTTTACCTGTGGTTTTGAGCTTTAACCCGTTTTTGCCGATTTCGCTGGATCCAATATCTTTGATCATCCGAAGTTGTTTAAAGTCTTGCGGAGTAACGAGGCGAATACGCTTGTAGCCATCTTGATAGATCGCAAAGTAGCGCAAAATGACCAGTGTTTTTTCCCTGATGGTTGGATCAATACGAATGCGTGTGATGTTTGCTGTATGCGGTATGGTAAACAGGTAATTCTTTTTGTCCTTGAACACGCGGATGACTTTTGAACGCCCTTCCGCGTAACCGGATTCCTCGTTACCCCAATACACCTGGAGAAACGTTGTCACCGATGTCGTGATATTGACCTTCACATAAGCAACATGAGAAAAGTGGTACAGCAACGCACAAACACCCAGCAACACCAGAGCGAGAATCCAGGTACGCGCCTGGCGTGATAAAAAACCTATTTTAGACATACAAACCGAGAGCAGAATTATTGTTGGTATTCTACCTGCTACACGCTTGATTGCGCAGATTTTTGATACTTTCGCTTCTTTAACCACATGCGCAAGTCGATGAGTGGCCGGGCTGAGCCGGATGTCAAGAATTTGATCAACGGATAACGAAAGGATTTATGTTTACCCAGCCACAGCAGACTCGACACAGTTCGCTCAGACAGATTTTCTCTTATGGTTGCTTGCGGCACCGGCCGGTCATAACGCGGCACCGGGATACCCTTGCGTCGCCACCGTGCGGCGCGTAACGGCGCGTTAAGCCGCTTTCTCTTCGTTTGCAGTTGATGAGTTTGGTAGTTGCTATCACCGGACACGTCTTTTGCTATGAGCGATCCACGCCGTATAGCTGTTTGTACCACGTCGACACCACGCTGGGTGCGGGCCAGAATGCGTGAATGCCCGGCGAATTTATAGTTGCCCTGCTTATCGCGCGTCCAGGTATCGCTCACCGACAGGTCGGAGAACTCGCAAGAGCCATCCATACACACCTGGCAACGAGGCGGCATGTACAGACCGGTAAAATAATTGTATGCACCGTCTTTATAGTTCGAATAATGCAGGTCGCGTATTTCACCGTCAGCCATGACGGCTCGCATCTTGCCCGGCCATTCACCACCACGAAACTCAAAATCGCTAATTTGATCCGGCGTAATACCTTTGGTCCGCAATAATTCGGGAACGACATAGGGTTCCAAAGCACCGCCACAAAATAAACCCACGACTGTAGTGACACGTTCGTTCAAGACAGTGTCTTTTTCAAAGGCCTGGCGCAATCCATGTACCTGACATGGCAACGCAGCCATTGCATAGGAACCGGGTGTATCCCGGATTTCGCGCAGTATCGCGTTCAACGGAATGACGGTATAACGCGAACCCTGGCTCGAGCACAATTCATCGCAGTCATGCGCGATAAACGGTTCGCCCAACCAGGGTTTATCCTGGCGCATACGGGTAACGACACAACCATCGACATCACCGTGTTCCAACAAATCTGACAAGAGCGCCGTCACTACGCCGCCGCCTGCGCCACCGCTACGAGTCGGCACATCGGCAGCGTGGGTCACAAAAGTCTGCGCGATACGTCCATCGAACGTTTGCGGGTCATGATCGTCTCCAAACGTAAGCCGATTTAATTTTTTATACTCGACCGTTCCACCCGGACACACATCCCCACACAACCCACACCCTGTGCACTTGCTTTCATCTAAAACAGGATAGTAGTCGTCTTCATTCAGGCTGATTGCGCTTTCCGGACAAATACCTACGCAAGTACTCGAACGACAACAGAGTGATTTTTCCCTAAACGCTACCGAGAGCACTGTTGTATCAACTTGCTGCAAGGAGGTATTCACAGTTTTGATGTGGGTGGCTAGACTGTTTAACGTGGATGTTATTTCCGCAACTTTGGTACTCTCTTAGGAAAAGTCATTTCAAATTCCTCGAATAAGTGGATTATCCGCGCTTGACTTATATCTAGATAGCATAAAAACACGTCTTTTCCAATACTTATCGGTAGAATGTAATTAATTACTAAAACTTTGGTCTGATTCTATATGTTTAATCCGTACAGCCTATGCCTAGCACCCACAGTCGCGCTCAATTAGGCGGCGAAAATTTGTTTTCACAACTGCGCGCTCATTTCCCGGCAGACTTAGCGCGTGAGTTTCTTCGCACTTACGACGACCATTCGTATACTTACGCGAACATGGTCGACACGTCCGGACGCATCGCGCAGATGTTGATCGACAAAGGCGTGCAACCTGGCGACCGGGTTGCCATGTACGTGGACAAAAGCCCGCAGGCTTTGTTTTTATATCTTGCAGCATTACGCGCAGGCGCTGTGTTCCTGCCGTTGAATACCGCTTACACCGCAAGTGAACTGCGATACTTCTTGAATGACGCGCAACCCACTGTTTTGGTTTGCACTCCGGGGAAACAAGAAGCTTTAGCCGATATTGCAACGCGCGCGAAGGTAAATCACGTTCTGACACTCGATGCAAACGGTGCGGGCACGTTGATGGACTGTTCAAAAAAATTCGAACCCATTCAACAAGACGTGTCACGCGCCAGCGATGATCTTGCGGCAATTCTTTACACTTCCGGCACAACCGGACGTTCCAAAGGCGCGATGCTGACCCACGGCAACCTTGCCAGTAACACATTTGCGTTGACTAAATCATGGCGTTTTACCAGCGATGATTGTTTGTTGCATGCGTTGCCTATATTTCACACGCACGGTTTATTTGTCGCCACCAATGTGATACTGGCATGCGCGGGTTCGATGATTTTTCTGCCACGGTTTAACGCCGATCAGATTATTCAATCGTTACCGGACGTAACGAGCATGATGGGAGTGCCAACATTTTATATGCGTCTGCTGTCGCGCGATGATTTCACAAAGGATCTGGTAGCGCACATTCGTTTATTTGTTTCCGGTTCAGCGCCTTTGTCAGCGGAGACTCATAAACAATTTGAACAACGCACCGGTCATGCCATTCTCGAACGCTACGGCATGACGGAAACCAGCATGAACACATCCAACCCTTATGACGGCGAGCGTCGTGCAGGAACAGTTGGCTTTCCGCTACTGGGTATAGAAATAAGAATCACCGACCCTGAAACAAAAGCAGTATTACCCGATGGCGAGGTTGGCACTATTGAAATCCGTGGGCCTAATGTGTTCAAAGGTTACTGGCGCATGCCGGAAAAAACCGCGCAGGAATTTACCGAAGACGGTTTTTTTATCTCGGGCGATCTCGGGTTCATCGATGATCGAGGCTATTTACAAATCGTCGGTCGTGATAAAGACTTGATTATTTCCGGTGGCTTCAATGTCTATCCGAAGGAAATCGAATCCGCGTTGGACAGCATGCCCGGTATTATTGAATCCGCCGTTGTTGGTGTACCGCATCCTGATTTCGGTGAAGGGGTTACCGCAGTTGTTGTTGTGGAATCCGGAAGCGAACAAAATGCAGTTTTAATTAAGGCGACGCTCGCATCCGAATTGGCTGCTTACAAGCTGCCCAAGAAAGTGTTGTTTGAAAGCGAATTGCCGCGCAACGCTATGGGTAAAATTCAGAAAAAACTACTGCGTGAGAAATACGCGGCGATTTATCGGGAGTGATCGATAGTCTTCGCTGATTATCGATACGCGATGCCTCGTACTTTTTATGGCTATTTTTTTGTCGCCGGGTTGTTTATAGTCCATCAGGTATTGGCTGTTGACGAAACGCAGCGGCAAACAGGAGAAACTCTATTACCGGTTACCACGCTCAATTCGCCCGCAGCGGATAAAGTGAAAGCCTGGTACGAGGCGGGAACGGCTGCCGGAAATGCCGGTGATGTGTACGATAATCGTGACCGTGCCCACAGCCGGTTAAATCTGCAACACTTTCCTCAGTTAACACAGCGCCAATATACGGAAGCGGAAATTAAGGAGAATATTGATTTCGGCGCGCAACGGACCATCTCGCCAGGCGTTGTGTTTGGTAATTCGTCGACCGCCGGCGGTGTGTTATCCGGTGGCAGTAATGCGCGACGTTATTACACACGTGCACAGGGTTTGGATATATTGCATCGTCAATATCGCGCGAACAATTTGTATGTCTATCCGGAACACCGTGACCACGATCCCGGTCATAATGGATTGCCCGGTCACGGTGATTTGTTTCCAACCAATACACCTTACCTGATCACCTCCCAGGGATCGTCGGGTTCCGATCAACCCTTCTTACGTGCCTTGCCGTTAGTATTAGCGGCATTTCGTCCGCAAGTTAAACAACGTCTGGTGCGCAACGGCATGCTTATGCCGACCATACAAATGATTTTACGTGCAACATATCCCACTTCGAACCAAGCGATTGACTATCTTGACGCGAAAGCGCACCCCACGGTATTCGAAGGTAAGAAAATTGACCCACTGGCCATGGTCGACATGGCACAGGCAATTAAACCAGATGACATTCCACCGATTGTGAGGTTGCGTGTACTTAACGAAACGCCGGTATTTCGCGGCAAGGATTTTTTTGATCCACAACCATCAGAAGCATTGGCTGGTACACCCGGTGTCATCGCGCGAATATTTCGTGGCGCGGCGTATCAACGGCGTATGCGTGTTAGCGTGCAAGACAGTTTTGACTTGAATAATCGTGAACTTGAATTTCACTGGGTGCTGCTGCGGGGTGACAAAACGAAAGTTCGCATCACTCCGCAAAAGGACAACAATTCCGTCGCGGAAATCGAGGTAAGCTATCACCCGCGCATACCGATTCAAAATCGTTCTATTGAATCCAGTCGCATTGACATCGGTGTGTTCGCCCACAATGGAAAATATTTCTCTGCCCCCGCATTCATCACCTGGTTCTCTCTCGATCACGAATCACGTGCTTATGCTGATGATGGTCGTGTACTGGAAATCGCATATGGCCTCGGCACGGTTCAGTCGCAAATTAACAATTGGGCTGGATTGTTGAGCATGCTGGAACCAGAGCAACAATCACTCGGCGGGCGTTTATTACGTGCCTCTTTGCCCGAGAATTATCAACAAAAACTGCTCTCCTTTTCGCGGGAATTGACAACCCTTGGGGGCTTGTTTGACAGGGCAGAATCTAATCTTGCAACGGCATCCGATGATTTAAAAAGTGAACTGAGAAAACAGCATAATACCGCGCGGGATCGGCTTGACGATTACATAAACGCAGCCCGGCCAGACCTGGACGGATTGTCCATAGATCAAATATTCAAAAATACTTTCTCAGGATTGTGGGAAGGTTCGAATCTGATCTCCCAAAACGAAGAACAACTGGCAGCGCTGGTCAAAGCTGTTTCTCGGGATAAACAACGCTTAATCCTCGAAACCAGGGATGAGTTGATCGACTATGGTGTTGCAAAGAAAAAAGAACCTGGCGACTCGTCGCTTTCGCTGACATTTTCAACAGATTTAAGCGAATTTGCGCACAATCAAATCGCACGATTCAATAGTGTGTTACTGAATGAATTGGTATTCAACCACGCGGTATCCTTTGAATTCAAAATTAACTACGTGGACCCACATTTATCCTTGCGTAAACAATGGCGCGACGTGTATCGGTATAACGATGGCAAACAACTGCTCGGATGGACGCGTTATGAACCAGGACGCAAGACAGAATTCAATCACGATGGTCTGATTATTCTTGAACAGGACGCGCTAGGCCGGTGTATTCGATGTAGAATCGTCAGCTATGAATTCGCCGACGGCAAAGGTGAAAACGACCGGCGTTACCCGGTGTGGACACCGCTGCAACATGTACCCGGCAACCAAATCTGGACTTATCAATACGCCGATGATTCCGATTTTCGAGGCCGTGTCGCAGAACGGAGAAAGCCTGGTGGATAAACGCGTACTCATTTCACAGACTAAATCGTAATGCACCCGTCCTACAAAATTATTGAACAACCCAGCGTCTGGAAAGCAAGCGAACTGGATAAGTCTGCTGTCTCTATCGCGCTTGAGGACAAACATATCAAGGCACTGGACGATGGTTTGCGTGATGTGCAATTGCGCAAACCTGATCTGTACAACATTACCCGGGCCGATTTTTCTCTTGACCGGATCAAACATGATATCGCCGACTGGATAAACGAGATCATGCAAGGACGTGGCATACTGCTGCTTTCCGGATTGCCGGTTGAACGATATAGCGTAGAAGAAATTGAGATTATTTATTGGGGTCTCGGTTGTCACTTCGGCACACCGATGTCGCAAAGCACATTGGGAGATCGCATGGGTCACGTGGTCGATATCGGCGGCAAAGATCCGCGCGAACGCGCTTATCGCAACAGTACGGAACTGGCCTTGCACACCGATGCCTGCGACGTGGTCGCCATGTTGTGCATCCGCAAAGCTGTACGCGGTGGTTTGAGTGGTTTCACCAGTGGTTTGGCAGTGCATAATGAAATCCTGCGCACTCATCCTGAGCTTTTAAAGTGTTTGTACAAAGGCTATCGTTATCATCGATTTGGCGAAGAACAACCGGGCGAGGAACCGGTCACGCCTTATCCGATTCCTGTGTTCTCGGAGCGTGACGGCTATGTCAGCATGAACTATCTGCGCGCTTATATTGATCTCGCATACCAGGAACTGGACGAGAATTTAAACGAAAAAGAAGTCCAGGCGCTGGATGTATTCGACGAGATTTCAAATCACAAAGACTTTCGTATGAACCTTATGATGGAACCGGGTGATATCGTATTCTTTAACAACCTCACTGTATTACACACGCGCACTGAATTTTTCGATGCCAAAGAAGAGCATCTACGGCGGCATTTGTTACGATTGTGGCTGGTTGCGCACCAGCGCCGTCCGGTGATCGATACCCTGCGAATATACGAAGGCGATGGCATTGCCGAGCGCGAAAACGGCTCGACTTATTTCGAGCACGATTTAAACTATCGCGAGTTCGGCAACCGGTGAGGCAATCTGTTTCAATTTCCCTCCACCGTGTATATTTAGTCACTATCACTAGAACAAATAGACAGAAACACCATGACCGACACCGTTAAGTATTTGCTCAGCGAAAACGATATTCCAAAATCCTGGTACAACATTGCGTCGGACTTGCCAACGCCTCTGCCGCCTGTATTGCACCCCGGTACACTGCAACCCATCGGCCCGGACGATCTCGCGCCACTGTTTCCCATGGCGCTAATCGAGCAGGAAGTTAGTGCCGAGCGTGACATAGAAATTCCCGAACCGGTACGCGACATCCTGCGTCAATGGCGACCGTCGCCGCTGTACCGGGCGCGACGCTTGGAGAAAGCGTTGGATACACCGGCACACATTTACTACAAATACGAAGGCGTGAGTCCGGCAGGTAGTCATAAGCCTAATACTGCGATTGCCCAGGCGTTTTATAACAAACAGGAAGGCGTCAAACGCCTCACAACCGAAACCGGTGCGGGACAATGGGGTTCTTCACTCGCTCTTGCCGGTGCTTTGTTCGATCTTGAAGTCGAAGTCTTCATGGTGCGCGTTAGCTTTGATCAAAAGCCATATCGTCGCGCGTTTATGGAGAGCTTCGGCGCAACCTGTACCGCCAGCCCAAGCGATAAAACCGAATCCGGCCGAGCGATCTTGAAGGATTCACCGGACAGCACGGGCAGTCTCGGTATCGCGATTTCCGAAGCAGTTGAACTTGCCGCCCAGCGTGACGATACAAAATACGCCTTAGGCAGCGTACTCAACCATGTTTTGCTGCATCAAACCGTTATCGGACAGGAAGCTATAAAACAATTCGAATTAGCCGATGATTATCCTGACATCGTCATTGGCTGCACTGGCGGTGGCAGTAATTTCGCCGGTATTGCGTTGCCGTTTATCGGCGAAAAACTGCGTGAAGGTAAATCGCTGGAAGTTATTGCGGTTGAACCTTCCAATTGTCCAACGCTTACTAAAGGAAAGTACGCTTATGATTTTGGTGACACCGCCCATTTAACGCCATTAGTTAAAATGCATACTCTGGGCAGCACATTCGTGCCACCCGGATTTCATGCCGGCGGTTTACGTTATCACGGCATGGCCCCTATCGTCAGTCATCTGGCGGATTTAGATCTGATTAACCCGACATCGTATAAACAAACGGATTGTTTTGCCGCAGGACTTGAGTTTGCCAAAGCAGAAGGCATACTGCCGGCACCGGAAGCAAACCATGCAGTCAAAAGCACCATCGAGCAAGCACTGAAATGCAAGCAGGATGGCACGGAAAAAACGATTTTGTTTAACCTTTGTGGCCACGGCAATTTCGATATGCAGGCTTACGCGGACTACGCTGCCGGTGAATTATACGATCAGGATTACGACGAATCCGAAGTCGCTATGGCACTTGCGGGCCTGCCGTCAGTCGCCGCCTGAGCGGATTCCGTTCGCGATGACAGGCTGTTGCTAAACTAACAGTCCACTCATTACGCTGACTCGTTTCACCTAATTTGCGCGCCGTGTACGGGCGCCCAGGGGTTCTCTGATCGATCGACAGGAAAACAATCCGCATAAAGGCGTCACCGGTATAAGACGAATCATCAATGCGTTCGGTTATTCGGTAAGCGGTTTACAAACCGCGTTTAAACACGAAAGCGCGTTTCGTCAGGAACTCATTCTGGCAGTTTTCTTATTACCGCTGAGTTTAGTCTTACCGGCAACCGCTGCCGGTAAAGCCTTGTTGTTTATTAGTACCGTATTGGTTTTGATAGTTGAGCTGCTAAACTCCGCCGTGGAAGCCGCGGTTGACCGAGTTTCGATGGATAAGCACGAATATGCCAAACGCGCCAAAGACCTCGGCAGTGCTGCCGTGTTTTTATCGCTAGTCAATTGCGGTGTAGTATGGCTGGTTTTTATTATCGACTGGCTATAAACGATAACGCGTGAAAATTCTTTTCGGTGTGCAAACCACCGGCAACGGTCATATCAGCCGTTCCACCGAAGTTGTGCATTACCTGAAACAAGTGGGCGCCGAAGTCGATGTGTTATTCAGCGGCGCCGAGCGCAGCCCGTTTTGGGATTACTCCGTTTTTGAACCGTTCAAGGTTTATAAAGGACTGACCTTCATCACATCGAAAGGACGTATCAGCAACTGGAAAACTGCTCGTCAACTAGATCTTGTGCGTTTTTGGCGAGATCTAAAGCAACTGGATGTTGCACGATATGATGCTATTGTTTCCGACTTCGAACCGGTCACCGCCTGGGCGGCCAGACTGCGCAAGAAAACGTCCATCGGCATTTCCCATCAAAACGCTTTTTACTATCGTATCCCCAGACCCCGGGGCGGCTACGTTCCCCTATGGATAATGCGAACATTTGCTCCGACCACAATCAAGTTCGGGTTGCACTGGCATCACTTCAATCACCCAATCTTACCGCCCATCGTTAACCCGGATTTAAGCAGCGCTGAGTCCATTGTCCAAGACAAGATTCTCGTGTATTTGCCTTTTGAGGACCCACATAGTGTTCGTGAGTTGTTGCGGCCATTCGATACACGACGATTTTTTATCTACGAAGGTGCCGATGTTGAATTAGTCGAGGGTCACCTGCATCGACTGCCTTTTTCCAGGGACGGGTTCATGCGTGATTTACAGGATTGCGCAGGGGTCATTTGCCAGGCGGGATTTGAATTGCCCAGCGAGGGGTTGCATATTGGTAAAAAGCTGCTGGTAAAACCGGTTCTCGGTCAGTTTGAACAAACGTCAAACGCCATCGCACTGGAAAAACTCGGTCTGGGTATGTCCATGACAACCCTGAGTTCATCCGCGGTTTCGCGCTGGCTGCGGGAGAGCGATGGTAAACCGGCGCACTACCCGAATGTCGCCAAAGTTCTCGCTGAATGGATGGTGCAGGGTGACCTGTCCGATCCGAAGTCCCTCGCAGCCACGCTGTGGAGTAAGGTTCAGTATCTGCTCGAACTACGATAATTCAGGCGCACACTTGCCCTCGTAATCAAGCACCGCATTTCTCCGTGCAATTGTCGGTGATCTGGGTTTCAATTTAACTTGACTCTCTTTAACTATCTTATTGGAAATGATATGAGCCGAAACCTGCGCTGTCTTGATCGGAAACCACTACTAAAGTATGGAGACTGTGCTTGGGGTAAGCGAAGCCGCGTCTAAAGCTTTAATTGCGTTAACAAACGAAAACCTCAACAACATAGATGTATAGCTGATTCGAATCTTCTTGAAGCTGGAACGCCACTAATCCTTTAGCGGATTCTTGTGTAGATTTTAAATGCGCCTTGAATTTTTCCGCCATGGTGCTCAGGCGGGAGTACTTGCGGGCGAAAACGCGGTCTTTCTTGTCTCTGTTCCAATCCAGGTATTTCAATGCCAGCGAAGTTTGAGCCATACGCAATAATAATTTTCGCACCCACGGAATTCGAGTGAGATGGATTATTGACAGTTTTTTTAGCGCCGAAAAGCGTTTCGAACTCGCAGTATTGCCGATAGGCCGGTTGTATTCCGCGTAGGATTTATTATGCTTTTTCCGGATTGCTATATGCTCCGGTACGAAGGTTCGTTTGTAACGCGCCAGATTTTCAAAGTTCACCATGAACACTTCCAGCGGTATATCATCGGTCTTCAGGTACCTTGCCTCCTGGGCGGCGTTAAGCGCCCATTCTCCGGCTTCCGTGCGTATCAAAGCCGTACTGCGGTTGTCTTCGTACATGAGTTTACCGTTTGGGTCGCGCAACCATGGATCGCCTACGGATATGTCGGCATGCTCGGCACTGTAATCGATACACATATGACAACGCGGCGCGGTGTATAGCATTTTCATTAAATTAAATTCGTCGCGCATGTCTTGCAACTTAAGCACCGGTTTTTTCTCGCCTGATGCAAACTCGGCGGTGAGTCCGCCTGGCCAATCGCCATGACGAAAATGAAAATCCTTAATCGAAGATTTATTTAACTTTGCGACATCGGTCACCTCTTCATACATATCCGGGATAAATGCCGCATTACAAAACAGTCCAATCACCAAAGTAACCCGGTCACGCAGTTTCTTGCTGACCCGTTGATACTTGCGCAACGAATGGATGTAACAAGGCAACCCGACAACGGCATAACGGCCTTCGACTTCCTCAATCTCTTTTAACGGACGCAGAAACGGCGTCACCATGTATTTCGATTTGGTGGCCTGTTTAATATCCTCGGACGTGCGGGCAATGTACGATTCCTGTGACCAGGCATCGTCGTTTCGCCCCGACCCCAATACCAAAGCGCCGTCGATATGGCCTTGCTCCAACAGAAACACCAGCAACTGAGTAATCAGTCCGCCACTGGTGCCGTCCTCTCGAACATAGTCGTCGGTGGCGTAGGAAATGACCGCCCGATGGGCTACGCCGGTAATGGAATCGGGATGGGGTGAGCGCCCGAACATTTCCTGATCGAAGCCTGAAAAATTGACAAACTCGCCGGGGCACACCTTAAGACATCGTGTACAACCCGTGGGGCACAGGCTTTCGTCCGTGATATAAGGAAAGCATTCCTTGTCAAAACGAATAATATCCGCCGGACAAGCCGGTTCACATGCGCCACAACGGACACACAGATCGCGTTCGACGATCTTGTTGATGACGTGGGAATTTTCGTAAACACGAAAATCTTCGGCCTTTTTGCGTACCTCGTAGCGTTGATTCTGATCCAGGAGTTCCCACTTGTTATCTTTGCCGTTTTTGACCAGGCGAGCCTGGGGCGACAATTCAACCCCTGTCTTACTCAGTTCCACACTAAGTTCGGCTTTTAGTAACTCGGTGTCTTTCGTTTGGCTGACTTGCGAGGGATCGATGACACACAGAAGGGAGCTATAGGCCTCCTTCTGCTCGAAACTGGTTGTTACATCATTCATTAACTAACTGGGTTTTGCGAAACGGGTGTTCAGGTGAAGCGGGCTTAGCAAG
Organism: Arenicellales bacterium; assembly: GCA_965216365.1. Taxonomy (GTDB): domain Bacteria; phylum Pseudomonadota; class Gammaproteobacteria; order Arenicellales; family CBDCFT01; genus CBDCFT01. The sequence goes on from CBDCFT010000015.1 coordinate 282,340, forward strand.
GAACTCACTTTCAATATGGGGGCTTTAGCACAGGGATAGGGCTATGATCGCATATTTGTCGTTCGGGACGATAGTCCCGGGGCAGGAAAACGGCCAACTCGCGGCCACAAAAAAAGGGGCTGATAGCCCCTTTTTGCTTATCTGTTTTGAAAAAGTCTACGCCGGTAGAATCCCTGTTGTACGTTGGCGCAGTTTAAATCCAAACAGGCCCGCCAGAGCCGAACCGAATAACCAGATCGCACCAGGTATTGGAACCGGCGATACATCGCTGGAAAAGGTGATCGAATCAATGGAACCCAAAACTCCGCCAAAAACACCCGCAGCAGATCCACCAAAATTGAACATCGTGTTTTCGAAGTCTGATAATGCGAATGAAAGGGGCAGACTGTCATCGCCAAAAACGGAAGCATCGGTGTCGGTTAGCATTATCAGCCCACTGAGGTTATCCAATCCGTTGGCACTGAAAGTACCTGCGGTACCCGAAATGTAACCATCGACACCGGCAGTATCGTTAACTAGTTGCACCGCGGAGATGCTATCAGGTGACGTATAAGTCACACCTCCCAATGTAAAACTCATCGGTGTGCCAAGAAAATATAGCCCAACATTTCCGTCGCTATTAGTATCAACCGCCGTGTCAGTGTCGTAACTGTAAGACAGCATCCAAGTGTCACCAACACCGGCGCCAAAAATATCATTACTATTTATTTGACTAATAGTGCCGGTTACATCGACGGTGACCATGGCGGCATTCGCAGCACCTGTACCGAACAACGCAATAAACATCAATGCAACTAAACGCTTTTTTAGATCCATTTTATTTGCCCCCTGGCGAACGTGTGTAGTCGAAGTCTGCACCCACCGAACGGAAATTGCAAATTATTTGGGGTGTAACGAAAATGTTACAAGTCATGCTATTGATCAAAAATAATCAACAAATCAACGCAATACAGTGTTCAGTTTTTTGACTTAGCGGTTATTCGATTTCATGGTGAGCACCTGGATGATGGCGACACTGGTGTTTGACGAGTGATATCGCCGGTATCGTGCCTACTCAGCAACATCTATATGGTAAAACAAGGGCCATGTAGTGTTATATATTCGAGTGAGCCGAAACAATCTACCAGGTAGATGCAATCGCAATTGCAGTAACACGCACGAAGAGAATCTGAAGAAGTGGCCGAATTACCAAGAATTTTATACCTGTGCACGGGAAACTCCTGTCGCAGTCAAATGGCGGAAGGATTCACCCGACATTTAAGAAGCGATCACTTAATTGCTTATTCCGCTGGTATCGAGTGTCATGGATTAAATCCGTACGCAGTCAAGGTCATGCATGAGGCCGGAATCGATATATCGAGTCATGCGAGCAAAACGGTTGATATTTTACCGGTGGATGAATTTGACTATGTGGTGACGGTGTGCGACAACGCGGAAGAAACCTGCCCGGTCTTTCCCGCTAGCATACGCGTCATTCATCGCAGTTTTGAAGATCCGCCCAAGTTGGTGGAGAACGCGAAGAACGAAGAAGAGCGATTACAGCATTATCGTCGTGTGCGGGATGAGATAAAGGAGTTTGTGCTGACACTGCCGCACGCCCTGCATAATTAATATCGTTCCCGTTCAAATCCGATAAATGGACATCAACTTGTTGTGGTGGCTTATCGTTGCCGCTCTCGTTATCGCCGGATTCTCCGGTATGTTGTTACCGGCCCTGCCTGGTGCGCCGTTGTTGTTCGCCGGGCTGTGGCTGGCGGCGTGGATTGAAGATTATGAGTTTGTCGGTGTGCCGACCCTCGTCCTGCTGGCAGTGTTAACTGCATTCACCTACATCGTTGATTTCATAGCCGGCGCGTTCGGCGCGAAACGTTTTGGCGCCAGTAAATGGTCTGTTATTGGTGCGACACTGGGCGCGATTATCGGAATATTCTTCGGCATACCGGGTGTACTGTTCGGGCCTTTCGTAGGTGCGGTGACGGGTGAATTGCTAGTACAACGTAATTTACTTGCCGTGAGCAAAGCCGGCGTCGGCGCCTCGCTGGGACTCATTATCGGCACCGCGGCGAAACTCGCGTTGGCTTTTTCCATGCTCGGTATATTTGCTGTCGCACGATTCATTTAGTGAAGCATTGAATACATCAAGTTTCACTGACTTAAGCGTGTCGACGCAGGTTATTGCGTTTACAATGAACCTTCGCGGCAAAATATTGACTACTAGCCTTATGGCAAATAAATACGCTAAGCAAACTGGAGCACCTTGTGTCACGGGACATTAACGTTGATATAGCCGTTATCGGCGCAGGCTCCGGTGGCTTGAGTGTTGCTGCAGGCGCGGTGCAAATGGGTGCATCGGTCTTGTTGGTGGAAAAGGGGAAAATGGGCGGCGACTGTCTCAATTACGGTTGCGTTCCATCCAAGGCATTGCTGGCGGCCGGCCACGCGGCGCATGAAGCACGCATCGGTGAACAATTCGGGGTGTATAACGACGAGCCGAAAATCGATTTCGCCAAAGTACATCAACACGTACACAACGTCATTGCGGCGATTGAACCGAATGATTCCGTCGAACGGTTTGAAGGTCTGGGGGTAAAAGTGATTCAGGCTGCGGCACGATTCGTATCGCCGCATGAGATTCAGGCCGGAGAATTTCGAATCAAGGCGAAACGATTCGTCGTCGCAACGGGTTCGAGCGCCACGGTGCCGCCCATCCCCGGCATAGAAGATGTCAGGGTTTTCACCAATGAAACCATTTTCGACTTAACCGAACGGCCCGATCACCTCATTATTATCGGCGGCGGCCCCATCGGTATGGAAATGGCCCAGGCTCACCGGCGTCTTGGCAGCATTGTGACCGTCCTGGAAATGTTTGAAGTGTTAGCCAAAGATGACCGAGAAGCTGCCGATATTGTTCGGCAACAACTCATCACCGAAGGCGTTGATATTCGCGAAAAAATAAAAATATCGAAAGTCGAATCCGCAGGTGACGGCGTCACTGTGACCATTTCTGAAAACGGAAATGTATCGCTGATTGCCGGAACTCATTTGCTCGTTGCGGCGGGACGCAAGGCGAATGTCGACGATCTCGATTTAGCCGCTGCGAATGTCGAATATTCACCTAAAGGCATTGATGTCGATGCGCGATTACGCAGCACAAACAAGCGTGTGTATGCGGCTGGCGATGTAGCCGGCGGTTTTCAGTTTACCCATATCGCTGGTTATCATGCCGGCATCGTGATACGAAATATTTTGTTCAAGTTGCCGGCCAAAGTGAAATATCACGCTGTGCCCTGGGTGACATTCACCGATCCTGAACTCGCCCATGTTGGCCAGGATGAAACATCGGCGCGCGAAAAAGAAGGCGACAGCGTCAAGGTTACGAAGTGGCCATATAATGAAAATGATCGCGCCCAGGCGGAGCAGGCGACCCAGGGTTTTGTAAAAGTAATCACCGGCAGACGCGGGCGTATTCGCGGTGCGACCATCGTTGGAAAGAACGCCGGAGAACTCATCCAACCCTGGGTACTGGCAATCGATCGCGGTCTCAAGATCGGCGCGATGGCAGGCATTATCGCGCCTTACCCCACTTTGGGCGAAGTTAACAAGCGCGTGGCGGGCAGCTACTATACGGATTCATTATTTAGCGAACGCACACGCAGGATCGTGCGTTTTTTAATGAAATTCAGTTAACGCGCCTATCGTTCATGGCTGACGACACTTCCGCGCAAACACCAAAAATAAACAGCGTGAAACGTTTTTTACCACTCGTTCTATTGGGTGTCGTTGCGGCCATTGTTTTCTATTTTGATTTGCATACTTATCTGACTTATGAGGCGTTGCGTGAGCATCGCGAAACACTAACGACATTTGTCGCACAACGCTTTGTTGTGGCCGCGATCATTTTTGTATTCATTTATTCAATCTCTACCGCTTTGTCCTTACCTGGGGGTGCGATACTCAGTATCACTGGCGGCTTTTTATTCGGCGGCATTACCGGTGGATTGCTGGTCGTGGTCGGCGCCACCATTGGTGCGACATTAGTATTTCTCGCCGCCAAAAGCGTACTCGGCGATTCTTTGCGCAAACGAGCAGGACCCTGGCTTAAAAAAATGGAAGACGGCTTTAAAGAGAATGCGTTTAACTATCTGCTAGTGTTGCGTCTGATACCCATTTTTCCATTCTTCGTCGTTAATCTTGTGCCCGCATTTCTCGGCGTACCACTCGGCGTTTATATTATCGGTACCTTCATCGGTATCATTCCGGCGACATTCGTTTTCACCTTTGCCGGCGCGGGTATCGGCGCGGTTTTGGATTCAGGCGAAGGATTCTCGGTGAGCGCTATCCTGACGCCGCAAATCATTGTCGCGTTAATCGGGCTTGCAGTGCTGGCGGTGTTGCCTGTCATTTATAAGAAAATTAAATCCCGAAGCTCCTGAGTCGTAGCAGGTTGCGGGATTACTTCTTCATTAAAATATTCGAATTTTACCGGGCGCCTGCTAACGAACATCGGTTAGCAGATTGTTTATTGTTGATCTTTATTGAAATGAATTATCGATTTGATTTCTCGTGAGGACTAAACACAAAACCAGTTTTATTCGCATAGAGGGCGCACTTCAGAACAACCTCAAAAATCTCGCTTTGGACTTGCCTTTAAACGAGTTGATTGTAGTGACGGGTGTCAGTGGTTCGGGCAAGTCTTCACTCGCATTCGATACCATCTACTCTGAAGGCCAACGGCGCTATGTCGAGACCTTTTCTCCTTATGCCCGGCAGTTTCTCGACCGCATGGATAAACCTCAGGTTGACAAGGTTGAAGGCATCCCACCGGCCATCGCGATAGATCAAATCAATCCGGTACGCACGTCGCGTTCTACCGTCGGCACCATGACGGAGCTGAACGATCATATAAAACTGTTGTTTGCGCGGGCTGCGAAACTTTATTGCCGGGGTTGTGGTAACCCCGTGCACAAAGACTCGGCGCTGAGCATTTTTAACCAACTGTTAAACAAAAAAGAAACCAACGAATTCACGCCGGCACTCGTCACATTCGATGTAACCATCCCGAAAAAACTCTCCCAGGACGACGTTGAGCAATTTTTATCGCAACAGGGTTATGCGCGAATCCATAGACGCGACGGCGAAACGCTCATCGTTATTCAGGACAGGGTAAATCTTGCCTCTGAGAATCGCGCACGCATTATCGAAGCTCTGGAAACCGCGTTAAGTAAAGGGCGTGGGAAGGTCGCGGTTCGTTTGCTGGACGATAAGCGGCAAGAGAAAAAAGTCAGGTATTTTTCGTCAACACTGCACTGTGCTGCTTGCGATCTGGATTATCAGGAAACCATTCCTAACACGTTTTCGTTTAACTCGCCCGTCGGCGCCTGCGAAGCGTGCCGGGGATTCGGTCGCACCATGGGTATCGACTACGGCCTGGTCATTCCGGACGAAAGCAAAACACTGACCGATGGCGCGATAAAGCCGTGGCAAACGGACAGCTTCAAGGAGTGCCAACGCGAATTGATGCACTATGCCGCCAAGGCACGAATACCGGTAAATAAACACTGGAGCAAGCTCAATGACAGGCAACGCCGTTGGATCATCGAAGGCGATCCGAAATGGAAATCCTGGAAGGATAAAAAGTGGTACGGCGCACGCCGTTTTTTCGCGTGGCTGGAAAGTAAAAGTTACAAAATGCACATACGTGTTTTGCTATCGAAATATCGTTCCTACGACGTATGTGCCGAGTGTGATGGAGCACGTTTGAAACCGGACTCGTTGTTGTGGCGATTAGGCACGAAAGCATGCGCTAAACGCGTGCTGCCGGTAACACAACGATTCGTGCCGCATTGGACAACACTGACTGATACACAGTTTCAAATGCAACCGGGTCTGTGTATTCACGACGTCCTACGATTACCTATTGACGCCGCGAAAAAATTTTTCGATGTCATAACACTACCGGCGCCCCTGGACGAAGCCACGGAGTTACTGCTCGACGATGTGCGCACGCGATTAAGTTTTTTAGTGGAAGTCGGTCTTGGCTATCTGACGCTGGACAGGCAATCACGCACGCTGAGTGGCGGGGAGGTGCAGCGTATCAATCTCACTACCGCGCTGGGCACGTCGCTGGTTAACACTTTGTTTGTCCTGGATGAACCCAGTATTGGTTTGCATGCCCGGGATATGCAACGTGTTATCGCCGTGCTAAAACGGTTGCGCGACGCGGGCAACAGTCTCATCGTTGTTGAGCATGACAGCGAGGTGATGCTGGCCGCGGACCGGATTATCGATATGGGGCCAGGCCCCGGAGCAAGCGGTGGCACAGTGGTGTTCTACGGCTCGCCAACAAAGCTGCTGAACGGCAAGCGTACGTTGACTGGCGATTATTTATCCGGGCGGCAGTCTGTCAACGCAAAACAACGCCAACGCTCCGGGAAAGCAAAACATTTATCAGGATTACCGGTGCCGCAGAAAACAATTTAAAAAACATTAACATTGATATTCCATTGCGCCGGTTTGTTTGTGTCAGCGGTGTGAGTGGCTCAGGAAAATCGACTCTGGTCGAAGACATTCTGTACAAAGCGTTGTGTAAGGCGAAAGGCAAACCGGTCGAATCGCCGGGTTTGCATCAATCAATCGAAGGTGTGGAGTTGATTGACGACATCGTGTTTGTCGACCAATCCCCTATTGGAAAAACTACCCGCTCTAATCCTCTAACTTATGTTGGCGGTTTGGACAGTGTACGCAAATTATTCGCGACCCATCCAACGGCGATTGAACGCGGCTACAAACCCGGCACATTCAGTTTTAACTCTGGCAATGGGCGTTGCGCACGATGCGGTGGTAACGGTTTCGAGCACATTGAAATGCAGTTTTTAAGCGATGTGTATCTGCGCTGTCCGGATTGCGATGGTAGGCGTTTTCGCGATGAAGTTTTAGAAATAAAAGTACAACCAGACAACACATCGCAATGCACAATGTCGATGGCAAAGTCCATTGCCGATGTATTGGATATGACGGTGACCGAGGCCATTGTTTATTTTGCATCGCACCCGGACATTCTCGCGTCGCTTGAGCCATTGCATGCCGTGGGACTCGGCTATGTCGCATTGGGGCAACCGGTTCCGACTTTGAGCGGTGGCGAAGCCCAGCGCCTTAAGCTGGCGGGACATTTGTCGGCGTCCAACAAAAAACGCGGGCAATCGACTAACACACTTTTTTTGTTCGATGAGCCGACTACCGGGCTGCATTTTCATGATGTCGCGGTGTTGTTGGAAGCATTTAGCCGGTTATTGGAGCAGGGGCATTCGATTATTGTTATAGAACATAATCTGGACGTGATCCAGGCTGCCGATTGGGTGATCGATCTCGGCCCGGAAGGCGGGCATGGCGGCGGTAAAGTGATTGCCCAGGGTACGCCGCCGCAAGTCGCCCGGCGAAAATCCAGTCACACCGGCAAAGCACTGGCGCAATACTTTATACATCAGAAAAAATCCACTAAAATACAAGTGCGTAGCGCACCAATAACTAAGGTAGGTGAAAAGAAATTAAAAAACGAAGTCACCATACACAATGCGCGCGAGCACAATTTAAAGAATATCGATGTCAACATTCCACGCGACAAATTTACCGTGATTACCGGTATCAGCGGCAGCGGCAAGAGTACGGTGGCGTTTGATCTCCTGTTTGCCGAGGGTCAACGGCGTTATCTGGAATCGTTAAACGCTTACGCACGCCAGTTTGTACAACCGGCGCCGCGTCCTGACGTCGACGCTATCTACGGCATTCCCCCCACCGTGGCTATTGAACAACGCAGCAGTCGCGGTGGACGCAAGAGCACCGTCGCAACCATGACGGATATTTATCATTTTTTGCGTCTGCTTTACGTCAAACTGGGTACGCAATACTGCCCTGACTGCGACGTTGCTATCGAACCGCAAACCCGTGCATCTATTTTCGCAAACCTGTTCCGGGGCTATCGTGGGCAAACCATTCAGTTATTGGCGCCGCTTATAGTAGCGCGCAAAGGTTATTACACGGATCTCGCCAAGTGGGCGGCGGGAAAAGGTTATACCCATCTACGTGTCGATGGAGAACTGCTACCGACAAACAACTGGCCGCGACTTGATCGATTCAAGGAGCACGATATCGATATTCCAGTTGGCGAAATCAAAATCAATGCGAAAGGGGAGCGTGAACTGGATTCGTTATTACAACGTGCGCTGGATCTGGGTAAGGGTGTCATTAAAGTTATCGGCTCAAAACCAGCGAAGAAAAATGAAGTCGTTTTTTCCATCAACCGCGCCTGTCCATCCTGCGAAAAAAGTTTTAAGGAGCTGGACCCCAGGTTATTTTCTTATAATTCAAAACACGGTTGGTGCGAGTCATGTTACGGCACGGGTATTAGGCTGCCAGAGTTTGACGAAGACCAAACCGGTGAGGAGCGTTGGTGGAATGACGGTTGGAAAGATGAGATATCCGTCTGCGAGTCGTGCAACGGACAACGGCTCAATCCGGAAGCATTAGCAGTTCGATTCCGGAAAAAGTCTATCGCTGAATTGGCAGCACTGCCGGTAGCATCATCGGAAAAATTTGTTCGCCAGCTTAAACTTAAAAAACGCGAACTCGAAATTGGCCGGGATATCCTTACCGAGCTTGCATCGAGGCTTTCATTTCTTAACCAGGTCGGATTGTCTTATCTTTCCCTTGACCGTTCGGCGCCTTCTCTAAGCGGTGGCGAAGCACAACGGCTGAGACTCGCGTCCCAACTCGGTTCCAATCTGCGCGGGGTTTGTTACATTCTGGATGAACCCACCATCGGTCTGCATACACGCGATAATTTGCGCTTGCTGGATACGTTGCAGTCCTTGCGCAAGAAGGGCAACACGGTGGTGGTCGTAGAGCATGACGAGGATACCATGTGTCAGGCGGATCATATTATTGACCTCGGACCCGGCGCGGGTGTGCAAGGTGGTCAGGTTGTCGCTTCGGGAACCGTCGCGTCGTTGAAGAGAAATAAAAATTCCATTACAGGCCGGTTTCTCGCTAACCCTTTGAAGCATCCGCTACCCGATCGACCTGTCTCAGAACTAGCTAATACTGCCGATGCACAGACCATCGTTGTTCGAGACGCGCAGTTGCATAATCTTAAAAAAATAAACGCGCGATTTCCATTGGGTAAAATGATTTGCGTGAGCGGTGTCAGTGGCAGCGGCAAAAGCACACTGGTGCGCGATGTGCTTTTTCAGAACATAAAGTCGTTGCTTGGCAAAAAAACAAAACACCGATTTTCCGGCTGCCATGCAATTGAAGGTTTCGAGCACATTCATCGGGTGTTGGAAGTCGATCAAACGCCCATCGGAAAAACGCCGCGCTCCTGCCCCGCGACCTATGTCGGAATATGGGATCAAATCAGACGACTGTTCGCCGCCACAGCGGAAGCACGATTGCGAGGCTACAGCGCCAGCCGCTTTTCGTTTAACGTGCACGGTGGCCGTTGTGATGCTTGTGATGGTCAGGGCTTGAAAAAAATCGAAATGAGTTTTCTGCCGGATGTACGTGTCACTTGCGAAGTGTGTTCCGGTGCGCGATTTAACATTGAGACGCTGTCAATTCTGTACAAGGATAAAAGCGTTGCCGACGTACTCAATATGAGTGTTGATGACGCCACATCGTTTTTTGCGGCGCAATCCGGCATCCATCACGCACTGCGTTTGTTGCGCGATGTCGGTCTCGGTTATTTGACACTAGGACAGCAAAGTCCGACACTAAGCGGTGGCGAGGCGCAGCGCATTAAACTGGTGACCGAACTCGCAAAAACCAAAATAGACGCGGTATCAAAGGACAGAAACCGGCGCATGCGAAAAGTGAATCACACTGTATACGTGCTGGATGAACCGACCATCGGCTTGCACATGGCGGATGTGGAAAAACTGATACGCGTGTTGCATCGCCTGGTAGCAGCCGGTAACACGGTTATCGTTATTGAGCATAATCTCGATGTCATCGCCGAAGCCGACTGGATTATTGATTTAGGACCCGAAGCCGGTGATGCGGGTGGGAAAATCGTTGTCCAGGGTCTTCCAACAAAAATAGTGAAAACGAAAGCTTCTTCTCATACGGCGAAGTATTTACATCGATCTCTACATGAATGATACAGTTCACGAATTCGCCGTACCCTACAAGTAATTTTTAAATATTAGCGGCACCTATCAAGTTTTAGGCCGTAAATTCCAACGCAAGATGCGGAACGCATTCCGCATTTGGCAAACGTTCGAATAATGTCGGCGACACTTTCACTTTGCAATCCCTGCTGCCACCACCGAGTATGATGTATTCGCATTGCATCACTCGCTTGTCAACCCAGACCGGTAAATCGTCCGGCAACGCAAGCGGCGTGACGCCACCGATTTCCATACCGGTCAAGGTTTTAGTTTCTTCCGCAGAAGCGAACGATACCCGGCGCGATTCAATTTTCTTGCGCACTGTTTTGTTCACATCAAGCCGGGTGTGGGCGAGCACGACACAGACCACATAGCGTTCACCGCCGGATTTCGCTTTGACCAAAATAGTGTTGGCCGAAATTTCAGGTGCGTAACCGTAATACTCGCAAAACTGCGCTGTGTCTGCCAGTTCAGGATCGCAGGGAAACATTTCATACTCCACACCTGACGCGTCGAGCGCAACCTTGACCCGGCTGGATAATTCGTTCAAGACGAGGCTTTCACCCATGAACTTGGTTAATCGATTTCGACAACCACACAACCAGGTACGCCACCGGTTTCGATGGCCTGGTGCGCCGCGGCGATGTCGTTCAAGGCAACCGTTTTCGCAACACGATGCTGAAATAATTCTTCATGTAACACGATCGTAATGTCATCAATGGCCCGCCGTTTAGCCGTTTCGGGCATGTTGTAAACCAGTACCGTGCGCAAGGTTATATTCTTAAACATCATCGGATAAAACGGGATATTCGGTTCTGGCGCCTGACTCGATGAATAAGTTGCGATCACGCTGTTTTCTTTGAGTACACTGATCGAGGTATCCAGATTTTTTCCGAACTCGACATCGACGATACGATCGACTCCGGTTCCGTTGGTTAAATCATTTACCGCTTCGGCGATATTGTCTGCGCGATAATTGAATACATAATCGGCGCCGGCATTTTTCGCCAAAGCAATACGATCATCCCCGCCGGCTGTACTGATAACGGTCGCGCCCGCCCATTTTGCCCATTGAATGGCATAATGACCAACACGGCCCGAACCGCCGGTGACGAGAATTGTTTGTCTTTCTACAGGTCCATCGGCGAATACGCTGCGGTGCGCGGTCATGGCGGGGATACCCATGCAGGCGCCGATTTCAAATGATGTGTTCTCCGGTAAACGCGCCACGCGACTAACCGGTAGAACGACATATTCGGCTGCCGTACCAAAGCGACGTTGATATTGCGCCTGATAAACCCAAACCCGTTCGCCAATTCGTGACTCCGGAATATTCGGGCCGACCGCATCAATTACGCCTGCGCCATCACTGTGTGGTATAACATCGCCCGGCTCGGGTGCGGCGGGTTGCGCCCCCGCGCGCTTTTTCACATCCGAAGGGTTGACACCGGATGTCTTTAACTTGACCCGTACTTCACCGAGGGAAGGCTGCAGCGTTTCCATCTCGCCTACTTGCAGTACGTCTTGTGCCGGGCCGGCCTGGCTGTACCATGCTGCTTTCATTCTTTGTCTTATCCTGTTTTTCGGGAAACTCACTTATACCCGCTGGCGCGCGATTAGGGCAACTTTTTACGGATTTCGGTTAGGAAGGTTCGGAACGCCGTCCTCGAACTCCTGATGCCTTCTTAAAAATTCGCTAGCTGCTGTGACGTCGGTTCGGCGCAGCAATACCAGGGTTCCGACATATGGGGAACGTGAACTTGATCACTGGTAAATAACAGTTCGGGTGCGGGTTCATCCAGTGTCATAAAAGCACAGCGCCAGATTTTTCGAAAAATATCGCGACGTCTTTTATTGTTTGATTCCCCCATTTCAACCAATGACTGGATTTCACGTTGTAAATCATCTACACGAACATCGGAATGTTTCCATGGAAACCCGAGCATTTTGGCATCGAAATCTTCAATCAATGTGTTGAAGGTTTCCAGCTTCAACAAATAAGACCCTTGCGGCACGAGCAAACGGATTGACAGTTGAACCGGGGAAACATGATCGACCAGTCCCAGTTCAACTATGCGTTGCAACAAATCCCGATAGGACTCCAGCGTCGTCCACGGCGTAAACGGGACAAATGTCGGCGCGATGGCAATACCGGCTTCGCATAGATGCCTGACCACATATGCAAAATCCTCGTTGGTATGATTTTTATCGAGGTTTCGCAACACCTGCGGATCAATGGACTCCACCGCGCATGTGATAAACAGGCATCCCGCTGCAGCAAATTCCGGCAGTAGATCGCTATGTTTAACCAGGTGTTGCACCTTGATTGTTGCATCGAAGGTGAGTTGCGGAAATTCTTTATGCATTTGACGCACGATCTTCAACGCATGCGTGGGGCCGTTTAGAAAATCCGGATCGCCGAATGAAATATGTTCGGCACCCGCTTCGACCTGTTGGCGAATGTCCGCTAAGACAATATCGACCGGGACAATACGAAAACGTCCCTGATACACGGGGACGACGGGGCAATGACGGCACAAGTGCTTGCAGCCGCGGCTGGCCTCGGCAAAACCGGTTACCTTTTTGGTACCATTCGGCATATTGAGATGCGCGTAGCGTTGCAAGGCCGGCAAGCCACTTCGATCCGGCACGGTAAATTCGATCTTCTTTAGTAAAACATCGCCATTGGTAGAGCGGTTTCTTGGTTGCTTGGCCTCCAGATCGTTTGCAATGTTGACCAACTCCTGATCGACCTCACCACCTAACACATATTGCGCGCCCAACTCGCGAAACATGGCGGCATTGATGGGTGCATACAAACCATAAATACAAATTTCCGCATTTTGCGCTGTAGTTTTAATATGCGGCATCGCCTCCATGGCGATGCGGGTCGCCGTGTGCATGCCGACATAAATCGCAATGAGTTGCGCATCTATGAGCAAATCGGCATCGAGAGTTTGCAGCGACAGATCCAGACAGGTCACTTCGTGACCCGCACTTTTCAGCAATGCCGCCGGTTCAGCCAGCGCGAATGGCTGACGTCCCAGCTCATAGGGATTAATCAATACGATGTTCACGGCTCGATTATGCCAGCTTGTGTAATTTGTTCCGCTTTATTTTGTGAGTTTTTTCATATTTTTAAAAATGGTAATTCTTCACACTTCTCCTGACCCAACATCAAAAAGAAAAAGATATAGAGGACTTGGAACGTGACATCTGTTTTGTGGGACAACTGGATAATGATTGCATTCATCGCACCGTTGGTGTGGGCCACTTCCTGCATTATCGATGTCTGTTTTATCAGCGAAAATGTTTATCGCCGTCCCATGGACGGCACAATCGTTTCCGGACTCATTTCTATCATTCCCTGTGTCCATTTCCTGTTTGCTATTGATTCCTGGGCCGGGATTTCATTTTTCGATGCCATTCCTGCTGTCGTCGCCGGCGTCGTTTATTTTCTTCACAGTTACTACTACTTCCGGGCATTGTTTTGCATTAACGACGCCTCCGGTGCGGAAACATTCATCAGCATGAGCGTTTTAGTTGTTCCGGTGCTTGCCTTTGTGCTTTTAGGCGAACGCCTGGACACGATTTACTACATTGCAGCTATCGTGGCATTGATCGGTGTCGTGATTCTAATCGCATGTCATTTCAGGGGTCTGAACTGTGGTGCGATATGGAACCTGAGCTTTGCCGTCGTTTACATTTCATTGTGCATGGTCGTACAAGCCTGGGTTTTCGAGAAAATGGATTTCCAGCACGGTATCACGTTATTTTGCGCAGGAACTTTTGCTACCGCGTTACTGGTGTGCTTATTGAAACCGGCTCAAGGAAAACGTGTTGTTGGAATCTGCCGGCGCTACGGTTTGGTTTTAATTTTCGCGGAACTCATCGGTATCTTCGCGGTAGTAATGTCACATCGCGCAACCTCCATCAGCCCTTCCGTCTCGTTGGTGGCCATAGTCGAATGCAGTCTACCGGTTTTTATAATATTGTTTAGCCTTGCCGTTCGCTCGATTCCAAAACAATGGTACTCAATATCAACCGATACCCGTGACGCGTTAGCACTACAGGTGTCCTCATTACCGGCGAAGTTGGTCTCGCTCGCGTTAATCTCCTTTGCGATTGTTTTGGTTCAGCATTAGTTGAATTGTAGGAGCAAGCTTGCTGGCGAATCATTCGCTCAGTCCCACCGATCATTACGAACAAACACTCTGCCGTTTTCAACCTTTACCGGAAAGACGGGTACGGGTTCGTAAGCCGGTGGATCCAACACTTCGCCGGTGATGATGGAAAATTTTGCGAAGTGGCACGGGCATTCGATGGTGTCACCGAGGATACAACCGGAGGCGAGTTCACCGCCGTCGTGGGTGCAAACGTCTTCGATGGCGTGAAATTCCCCATCAACGTTTATCACTGCGATCATGACGTCGTCGACATAGACGACTTTACAACTGCCGGGTTCGATTTCATCGACACCGGCAGCGTCAAACCAATCTGACACCGGGCTTGTTATGAGCTATAAGAGACCAAGTTGCAGCAATGCCGCTTCACTCATATTCTCCTGGGTCCAGGGCGGATCCCAAACCAGTTCGATGTGCACATCGTTAACCTCGGGAATACTTTTAATTGCGCATTCGACCGTACCTGGAAAAGTTTGTGCCACCGGGCAACCGGGTGCGGTGAGCGTCATGTCGATAATGACATTTTTGTCTTCGTTGACATCGACACGGTAGATCAATCCCAGGTCGTAAATGTTTATTGGAATTTCAGGGTCGTATATGCCTTTCAACACCTGAATAATCTGATCGTCCAGTGTCGCACTTTCATCGATATCTACATCCTCGACACGCGGCTCCAACATCGGCGGAGCAGGATGTTCCATCATGAAATCATTCACAAAATCATCAACGTGTTTTCTTTCGTTCATCTCTCGAACCTGTAACTATTCAGTAGTGACACTGCCGGTTTTATTTTCCAGTGCCGCATGTATCGTGTGCCAGGGCAGAGTTGCGCATTTTACCCGCATAGGGAACTCGCGCACGCCACCCAGCACTTCCAGTTTGAACATTTCTTCCAGGCTATCGTCAGCTTCGCCTTCGCCGGTAACAAGCGCCTGAAAACTTTTAAAATAGTTTTCTGCTTCCTGTTCCGTTTTACCCTTCAGCGCTTCGGTCATAATCGAAGCGGACGCCGTGGAAATCGCGCAACCTTGCCCATCGAAGGAAACGTCCCTGATAATCCCATCTTCCACACGCACATATAATTTGACCTGGTCACCGCATACCGGGTTGTAACCTTCCGCCGTGCGATTCGCATCGTCAAGTTTGCCGAAGTTGCGCGGACTGCGGTTGTGATCAAAAATCACTTCTTGATATAACTCGCGTAAATCACTCATAGCAAGTCGCTCATAAAATTGTCGCCGCTTTAGCGGCCAAAAGTTTGTTGCACTTTTTCGATACCGGCGAACAAGGCATCGACCTCGGAACGCGTGTTATACATGCCGAATGACGCACGCGATGTAGCGGCGACACCGTAGTGTTGCATAACCGGTTGTGCACAATGGTGGCCGGTTCTGACCGCGACGCCTTCGAAGTCCAGAATCGTGCCGATATCGTGCGGGTGAATGCCTTCCAAACCAAACGCAAACACACCGGCTTTGTGTTTCGCCGTGCCATAAATACGCATGCCTTTGACTTCCGCCGCGCGCTCGGTTGCATAATCGAGCAGGTCTTGTTCATGTACCGCGATGTTATCCAAACCGACTGAATTTAAATAATCCACTGCCGCGCCCAGCCCGACGGTTTGCGCAATGCTCGGTGTGCCGGCTTCAAACTTGTGTGGCAGATCAGCATAAGTGGTTTCTTCGAAAGTCACTTTCTTGATCATCTCGCCACCACCCTCGTATGGTGGCATCGTATCCAGCAGGGCTTCTTTGCCATAAAGAATGCCTATGCCGGTGGGGCCATACATTTTATGTGACGAGAAAGTATAAAAATCGCAGTCAAGATCCTGCATGTCGAGTTGCATATGCGGCACCGCCTGCGCGCCATCGACTACAACTACCGCGCCTGCACCATGTGCTTTATTCACCATATCCTTGATCGGGTTTACCGTTCCAAGCGCATTCGACACATGGGTCAGTGCGAGAATTTTTGTTTTGTCCGATAACAGGTTTTCAAACTCCTGCATGTTTAGCTCGCCGCTATCGCTAAAATGAAGCACTTTTATCGTCGCACCGGTTCGTTCGCACAACATTTGCCACGGCACAATATTGGCGTGATGCTCCATCTTGGTGACAATGATTTCATCGCCCGGTTTTAGATTAGCATCGCCGTAACTTCGTGCAACCAGGTTAATGCCTTCGGTTGTGCCACGCACAAAAATGACTTCTTTATCGCTGGCAGCGTTGATGAATCCGCGCACTTTTTCGCGCGCATTTTCGAACGCATCCGTCGCACGCTGGCTTAATGTATGTACACCACGGTGAACGTTGGAATGATCGTGTTCGTAGTAGCGAACCATTGCGTCGATAACGGCACGCGGTTTTTGCGAACTCGCACCATTGTCGAGATAAACCAGCGGTTTACCATGAACGTCCTGGTGCAGCGCAGGGAAGCCGGCACGAATTGCTTGCACGTCGTATATGCCTGGTAGATCGTCTATGTGAGCAGTTGCTTCAGTTGAATTCATGCTACCTCCTCAAAACTACGTCCGTGTAAAAGGCGCTCGGACAATGTGTGTTCAAGCGAACGCCGCACCGGTTCGATTTCGATACGACTCAGCACTTCGTTGGCGAAGGCATAAGTCAGTAAATCTCGCGCTTGTTCATCCGCAATACCGCGTGAACGCAAATAGAAAACAGCGCTGTCATCCAATTGCCCGACCGTCGCGCCGTGAGAGCATTTAACATCGTCGGCGTAAATTTCCAGTTGTGGCTTGGTATCGACCTCGGCATTTTTTGACAATAATAAATTCTGGTTGTTTTGTTCCGCATCGGTTTGTTGTGCGTCCTGGCGCACCAATACACGACCATGAAACACGGCGCGCGAACGGCCATCCAGAATACCTTTGTAATACTCTTTGCTGGTGCAGTTTGCGACCGCGTGATCGACGTAGGTGTGGTTATCGACATGTTGACGCCCTGTGCCGAGATACAAGCCATTCAGCCAGCATTGCGCGCCCCGTGCATTTAGATGATTGCGCAAGTCATTTCTGACCAGCGCGCCGCCAAATGCGATGGAATGCGACTCGATGTTGCTGTCTTTGTCCTGGCGCGCGAACAGTCCGCCAACGTGAAACGCCTTCAGGCTTTCACCCTGTAATTTGTAGTGTTGAATAGTCGCGCCGGATGCTGCGTGAATTTCCGTGACTGCGTTAGTGAAATAAATATGATCATCACTGGCGACATAACGCTCGACTATTGTCGCCCTGGAATTGTCATGCGCAACGACAAGATTACGCGGCATGTTTATCAACACGTCATCGGCATTGTTCGCAATAAACAAAAATTCGACAGGTTTATCCAGTTCACAATTTGCGTTGAGTTCAACAAACGCACCGTCCCCTGCAAAAGCGCAATTCAACGCCGTCAATCCATGCGGTTCGTCGGGGACGATTTGATTTAAATAAGGTTCGAGTTTTTCCGGAGTGTCCTGCAACGTTTGTCTTAAACTGGAAATCGAAACACGATGTGCGTTGCCAATATTCGATAAATGTTTAGCGTGGTGACCATTTACGAATACGATGCGGTGACTGTCCAGGTTTTCGTATGAGAACTGATCAACATTCTGCATCGATATGCCATTGTGTTTTGGCGTTGCGGGAGTAAAACGATGTTTTTCCATCGGGCGCAAATTGGTGTAACGCCAGTCCTCGTTTTTGATGGTCGGGATTCCTGACTGATCGAATTGCGCAGTCGCGGTTTCACGCAGCTTGTTAAGCCAGGGTAAATTCGTACCCGGAAAATCCCCGGACGATGCATGAAACGCGTTGAGAAAATGTTCTTTTAACGTGATTTCAGACATTAAGCCGCATCCGCCGCGAGTTCCGATACCCAGCCATAGCCTTTCTTTTCAAGTTCCAGCGCGAGCGTCTTGTCGCCGGATTTAACAATCTGCCCGCCGGATAGAACGTGCACAAAATCCGGCACGATGTAATCGAGCAGACGTTGATAATGTGTAACCAAAACAATGGCACGATCCTCGCTACGCAACGCATTAACGCCGTCGGCGACGACTTTTAACGCATCAATATCCAATCCGGAATCGGTTTCATCCAGGATGGCGAGCTTCGGTTCCAGCATGGCCATCTGCAAGATCTCGTTACGCTTCTTCTCGCCACCGGAGAAACCCTCATTAACCGAGCGGTATAAAAACTCTTCTTTCATATCGACCAGTTTAACCTTGTCTTTCACCAGTTTAAGGAAGTCCATCGCGTCGAGCTCTTGCTCGCTATTGTGTTTACGAATGGCATTGACCGCGGCTTTTAACAAATACACATTGCTGACACCGGGTATCTCAACCGGATATTGAAACGCGAGGAACACGCCTTCACAGGCACGCTCTTCCGGTTCAAGCTCCAGTAAATCTTTTCCTAAATATTCAACAGAACCATCCGTGACTTCGTAGTTGTCACGCCCGGCCAGCACATTGGCCAGGGTGCTTTTCCCCGAGCCATTCGGCCCCATGATGGCGTGAACCTCACCTGCCTTAACTTCAAGGTTCAGACCCTTGAGAATGGCACTGCCAGCAACGGTTGCGTGTAAATTTTTAATTGATAACATTTGAACTCTAACCCTAATAATTTTTAATCGCTTTCGACAGGCAGCTTTCAGCAAACCCTAAGAGCTGAAAGCGAAACGCTATGTTTTAACCTACCGCGCCTTCCAGACTGATACCTAAAAGCGCCTGGGCCTCCACGGCGAATTCCATCGGTAATTCCTTGAACACTTCCTTGCAAAATCCGTTGACAATCATGGACACGGCATCTTCTTCCGATAATCCGCGTTGACGGCAATAAAATAATTGATCTTCGCTGATCTTCGACGTCGTCGCTTCGTGTTCGACTTTGGCGGTGGGATTCTTCGCCTCGATATAGGGAAAAGTGTGCGCGCCGCACTTGTCGCCCATTAACAAGGAATCGCATTGCGAATAATTGCGTGCGTTGTCCGCCTTACCCAGAATTTTTACCAGTCCGCGATAGGAATTCTGCGCCCGGCCTGCGGAAATACCTTTGGAGATGATCGTGCTGCTAGTGTTTTTGCCGATGTGAATCATCTTGGTGCCGGTATCGGCCTGCTGCATATTGTTGGTCAGTGCCACCGAATAAAACTCGCCGATACTGTTATCGCCTTCCAGTAAAACGCTGGGGTACTTCCAGGTAATGGCGGAACCGGTTTCAACCTGTGTCCAGGAAATTTTTGCATTGCTGCCACGGCATGCGCCGCGTTTGGTGACGAAATTATAAATACCGCCCTTGCCGTTTTCGTCACCGGGATACCAGTTCTGTACAGTGGAGTATTTAATCTCGGCATCTTTCATTGCCACCAGTTCAACGACCGCGGCGTGGAGTTGATTTTCATCACGCATCGGCGCGGTACAGCCTTCGAGATAACTGACATAACTGCCTTCGTCGGCAACGATCAAAGTGCGTTCGAACTGCCCGGTATTCGAGGCGTTAATGCGAAAGTACGTCGACAACTCCATCGGACAACGCACACCGGGCGGGACGTAAACAAAAGAGCCATCGCTGAATACCGCGGAGTTTAGTGCCGCGTAAAAATTATCCGCCGTCGGCACGACAGAGCCGAGATATTTTTGGACTAAATCCGGGTGATCTTTTACGGCTTCTGAAAAAGGACAAAAAATAACACCGGCTTTCGCCAGGGTTTCTTTAAACGTCGTCGCGACAGAAACGCTGTCAAACACGGCATCGACCGCAACGCCAGCCAATGCCATTTGTTCTTCCAGCGGAATACCAAGCTTGTTATAAGTTTCAATCAGCTTCGGATCGACTTCATCCAGACTCTTGGGGCCGTCCTTTTTGCTTTTCGGTGCGGAGTAATAACTGATCGCTTGAAAATCGATAGGCGGATAGTGCACATGTGCCCATTCGGGTTCGGTCATTTCCAACCAGTGACGATATGCTTTCAAACGCCATTCCGTCATGAACTCGGGTTCGCCTTTTATCGCGGACAACGAACGAATAACATCTTCGTTTAAACCGGGCGGGAACGTATCCGAATCGATGTCGGTAACGAATCCTTCCTTGTACTCGCGTTTAACGAGATCGTCGATTTGATTGACTGCTGCACACATGGTGTTGTTTTCTACTGATATTTTTTAATTTATGGTCAAACTATCCAGACTTACTGTCGCGTCTGCACCGCCAAATTGTTTGCGCGCGTATTTCGCGTCCTGGCGTGCAGCGATAGCTTGTACACACGGCCACTGCACCACTTCGGCGAGGGTCATGCCATCGAGAAATTGATAAACCTGTTGGCTGAGGTGACTCCACAACTCATGGGTTAAACATTGCTCGCCCTCGTTGCAATTTTCGCGCCCGCGGCATTGGGTGATGTCTACGGACTCATCCACGGCCATGATAATTTCCGCGATAGTAATGTCGCTGGCTGCGCGCGCCAGCTTGTACCCGCCTTTCGGGCCACGCAAGCCTTTGACCAGCTTGCGCTTGCGTAAACGGGCGAATAGCTGTTCCAGATACGACAGCGATAACTCCTGGTGCTCAGCGATGTCATTCAGCGTAACCGGGGAACCATTCTGATGGATGGCTAAATCCATCATCGCTGTCACCGCATATCGCCCTTTGGTTGTGAGTCGCATAAGATAACCTGTTGATTATATTGATCTATATAAATTTCCGAGTTTTGTGCTCAGGAATATAAGAAAACCCAGTAAATTAGTCAACAATTATTGCTTATATCGACATAAGCCGCCGGTGGATGGTACTCATGAACCGAAGTTAGTAAATGAGACCACAATTTGCACATTTTTCGTGCAGCACTTATAATGTGCTACACTTTAACTATGAAAACCAATATCACTTTAAAAGTCGACGCCGAACTGGCGCGCGAGGCGCGGATACTTGCAGCCAAGCGCGGTTTGTCTTTGAGCCGCATGGTCAGCGAGGAATTGGAACAACTCGTTGACCATGACCGAATCTTCGAACAAACCCGTAAACGCGCGCTGCGCAGGTTGCGGCAAGGTTACGAGCTAGCCTGGCGTAAACCTGCAGATCGCGATGAGTTACATGAACGCTAGTCGTTTCGTTGATACCAATATTCTTGTCTATGCCTACGACCGCCATGCTGGTGATAAACATGCCCGTGCTAAGGAACTTATTGAGACGCTTTGGGAAAACAATACAGGCGTAGTCAGTACACAAGTATTGCAAGAGTTCTATGTCAATATCCGGCGCAAGGCCCAATCACCGCTCAATGCGACCACGGCACAACGATTGATTGAAGATTATTTGAGTTGGAAAATCGTTGTGAACGATGGCATTGCTTTAATTGAAGCGATAGCGATCGAGCAACGTTATCAGTTGTCGTTCTGGGATGCGTTGATTGTGCAAGCAGCCAATGCCGCCGGCGCCGAAGTACTGTACTCTGAGGACCTCAACAACGGCCAACTTTATGGCGAAGTCCGAGTAGAGAATCCGTTTTTATAAACCAATACTAACAAATGGTGGTAGTTCCGAATGAAACAGGATCCGGGACCCATGCTTAGGTTCCCGGATTACGTTTTACTCCATCTAGGCTACGCTCGTTCAGATCCCTGGATGATGCTGCGCTTTATCCAGACTACACTCGCTGTAATGTTTAATCCCAAAACATAAATCTACGAGAAGCGTTATTCAAATGAAATCAACTATCGTATTGATTATCCTCTTCCCTACCTTGGCGTTCGCGCAAACTACTACATATTCCGCAACTACACAAATTACAGTGATGAGGAGGGTAATCATAAAGTGACAAAGAAATTTGAACTCAATTTTCACGTAGATAAAACAACGGATAAAAATTACATCATGGCCTTTGATGGCACTTTGATTGACGTACATCGAATCGATAACCAAAACCAAATATCTTTTTTGGAGATCACTCCTTCGGGTAACATTATGACCACCGCAATCGATTCAAATCTAAATTCTGTTCACAGTCGAAATACCGTGACTCTTGGCGAGATTTTACCGTCACAATATTACGGAACATGTGTTGTTAAATAGCACCCGGATGCTGAGGAGAGGTTGGTAGTAGCCCGGATGCAATGAAATGGAATCCGGGACTTGTTTCTGTGCTTGTTATCCATCGCATTGGGCTATCGGAAAAGTGTCATCGATAGTGCTGAATTACGCGATTGATGCGGTTCGTAACTCTCGAGCATTGTACTACCGCGACTTCATTGCTTGCACAAAGTATTAAATTCGAATTGTGAATGTAAAAAATATTATCTACAAGTCCATTGGTATTTTCTCAATTGTGTTTGTTAGCGGATGCGTTGCTATCGACTCGAGAGTGAAAGAGGAGATTCCAAGAAAAGTCGAGGGGATTGAAGCTTTTTCAGGTAAATATGCGAATGAACCAATTTACCAATCGGAGTCAATGGGCTTTGTCGGTCCACATGATATTACATATGTTACAGGGCATCTAATTACAACTCCCGATAGCTTTAGCATTGTTGCTAATAGTGATACTGGATTGATTATCGAATTACTTAAGAGTGGGGACATTATTACAACGAAGGAGTATTCTTTTGATGGAGGATTGGAACTAACAGAAGAGGGCGTTCTTAAGCTACCAAAAGAAACCGATGCTGGTGGTCATGATTCTCCAGTGGTTGGATTTGCCTCTAACCGAATCTTATTTTATTTAAATACTAATGATGAGCTCGTGGTTGTAACTTCGGGTGGGGGAGCAGGAATAGTTGGAATTTTTCCGATGGTGGTGTACGGGAAGTTAATGGCAATATTTCCACGACAACCTTAAAAACTCTAACAGCTCGCGTAGGATGTCGGTGAAGTACAAACCGCATCTATCGCGAATGCTTGTTCAATTTTTAAAGCTTGCGCACCATCATCACGCCATCGCGTAAGGTAAGGAGCATATTTTCAACACGGTAGTCGTTTGTAACTAATTTGTTGAACTCAACCAAGGCTTGATCCGTCTCATTTTTCGGATTCAAAACCGCGCCTGACCACAACACATTATCAGCCAGTATCAATCCGCCGGTTTTGAGTTTAGGGAGTACAGCTTCGTAGTAAGCACAGTAGTTTTCTTTGTCCGCATCGATAAAAACCAGATCGAAGGGGCCGTCAAGCCTTTCTAAAGTTTCCAAAGCGGGGCCGAGTTTTATGGTGATTTTCTTGCCGTGCGGACTACGATCAAAAAAAGATTGCGCGATTTTTGAAGTGTCTTCATTAACATCGCAGGCAATCAACTCACCGTCTTCCGGCAAAGCTTCGGCCATGCACAGTGCCGAATAGCCGGTAAACATACCGATTTCCAATACGCGTTTGGTACTGGTTATGGCGACCATCATGCGAAGGAATCCACCCTCCAATGCGCCGACCACCATTTGCGGGTCTTTGCATTCAGCATAAGTCTTTTGCTCTAGCTCTTTTAAAAGCTCATTTGGAGCCTGAGTGTGGGCGCTAGCGTATTTTTCAATTCCGGGGATAAGCAATGGGGTCATGGTCTGATTCCTATACAATTCGCCAATACATTTCACTAGATGTCATCATTCAAACCCAGTTTGATCGAATTGTCACCTGTATGAGTTTTAACGACACCCAAAAACATCCGTCCGGCCATCACATTGTTGACGAGGCGTTGTCACAGATTCCAGCGGATTTGCGCGACAGCGCCACGAAATACTGGAACGATTTTTGTGCTGCCGAGGATATCGAGAAACTGCCGCAGAAAAACATCGAATGGCTGGAATCGTTGCCACGAGTGTGGGCCTGCAGCGATTTCGTCGCGCAGGCTTGCCTGCGTAACACCGAGGTATTTGTTGATTTGGTCGCCAGCGGTGATTTGTTCAGAACATACGAAAGGTATGAGCTGGCAAGCTCCATCAAAGAAGATTTGAAAGATTGCACAGACGAATCTTCCCTCGCCCTCGCTTTGCGCAAACGTCGTCAACGCGAGATGGTGCGTCTCGCCTGGCGCGATCTTGCCGGCTGGGCTTCCCTGGAAGAAGTCACCCAAACACTTTCCGATCTCGCCGACGCTTGTATCGACAACGCTTTAACTCTAATTCATCAATGGACGTGCGCGGTCTGGGGAACTCCTATTGGCAAAGAATCCGGCGGAGCACAGCAACTTGTGGTGCTAGGACTGGGTAAGCTGGGTGGACAGGAACTCAACTTTTCCTCCGACATCGATCTGATTTTTGCTTATCCCGAAGAAGGCGAGACCGACGGCAAAAGGCCACGCAGTAATCATGAGTTTTTTCTGCGTGCGGGCCAGCGATTAGTCCAAGCGTTGGACAACGTCGATGCGAACGGTTTTGTGTTTCGCACCGATATGCGGCTGCGGCCCAATGGCGACAGCGGCGCGCTGGTGTTGCCGTTCAGTGCGATGGAACATTACTACCAGACCCATGGCCGCGACTGGGAACGTTACGCCTTGATCAAGGCACGAGTCGTGGGTGGTGATCGAAAACACAGTAAGGAGTTGCTGCAGACGTTGAGGCCATTTGTTTACCGGCGTTACCTCGACTACGGTGCATTTAAATCCATTCGGGATATGAAAACACTCATTGAGCGTGAACTGGAAAGAAAAGGCATCGGTGAAAATGTAAAACTCGGTCGTGGTGGCATTCGTGAAATCGAATTTATCGCGCAAAGTTTTCAATTAATCCGCGGTGGGCGGGAAAAGGGCTTGCAAACACCGCGATTGTTCTCCGCCCTCGATCACCTTGGCGAGATTGGCGTTTTGGAACCGGCAGATATCGCTCAGCTCAAAGAGAACTATATTTTCTTGCGCAAAGTTGAACATTGTTTACAGATGTTTGCCGACCAGCAAACCCACCAATTACCCCAGGACAACCTTGCACAAACCAGGCTCGCTTTTGCGATGCAATTTGACGACTGGGCGAGTTTCGAAAAGCAGCTCATCCAGGTGCGTAATCAGGTTCAACATAGTTTTGATCAGACATTTCGCATGGACGATGACGCAAGCAAAAGTACGTCTTCTGCATACAGCGATGTCTGGTTACAAACGGCAACACCGGAGCAATCCAAAAGTTTCTTACATGAAGCGGGTTTCAACGAGTCCGACGCAATAATCGCACTGCTGGAACGACTACGGGCTGGTGCAAGCTACCGCACGTTTTCCACGGAAGGCCGCGATTTGCTCGATGCGTTGATCCCTCTGTTAATCGAAAGCGCCAGCCAGAGCGATCAACCCGAACTCGCATTTACACGGTTGATTCATGTTATTGAATCCATCGGTCGTCGCTCCGCTTATCTTTCCCTGCTCATCGAAAACCCGATGGCACGAACCCAACTGGTCAAGCTGTGTTCCGCAAGCGGCTGGATAAGTCAGTGGATGGCGCAACACCCGTTGGTGCTGGACGAACTTATCGATCCGATTAGCAGTTTTCAATCACTGGATTTGATCCAACTCAATGCTGAACTGCACCGACAGCTTGCCGCGCTGGACGACGACGATCTTGAAACGGCGATGGAGATATTGCGTGATTTTCGTCATGCCCATGTTTTGCGCGTTGCGGCAGCGGATGTAGCCAATGTTTTACCGCCGCACAGAGTCAGCGAGCAACTCTGTTTGATTGCCGAGGCGGTATTGAATCAGTGCCGCTATATCGCACAACGAAATTTGCTTCGGCGCTATGGCAAGGCCGTTCATTCAGAAAATACATCAGAACAGGAAGTAGAATTCGCCGTCGTTGCTTACGGCAAACTCGGCAGCGGTGAACTGGGTTATCACTCCGATCTCGATATCGTGTTTCTCTACGAAGACGTAGGAGATCCCGGCGTACACACTACAGGTGGCGAACAATCGATTTCAGTTGCGCACTACTTTGGCCGTCTTACTCAGCGGCTGATGCACATACTGACCACTCGCACCAGCGGCGGCATATTGTATGAAACCGACACGCGGTTGCGACCCAGCGGACGCTCCGGCACCATGGTGACATCCATCAATGCATTCGCCGAGTATCAGAAAGAGCAGGCCTGGACCTGGGAACACCAGGCACTGGTGCGCGCGCGTGTCGTGGTCGGTAGTGAGCATGTACGTAGCCCGTTTGAGCGCATTCGCCAGGAAGTGTTATGTCGGCAGCGAGACCCGCTGAAATTGAAACAAGACGTCGTGCAAATGCGCGAGAAGATGATTGCCAGCAACAGCCAATCCACAAAAGAGAAATTTGACCTCAAACTCGAACAAGGCGGATTGGTGGACATAGAATTTGTTGTGCAATACCTGGTGCTGGCGTTCGCGCATCAACACGGCGAACTCGCAACGTCGCGGGATACGATTGGGCTGCTGAATAAAGCTGGCGAATTGAAGCTGCTCACGCCGAAACAAACGCAAAAGCTGATTGACGCATACGCGCAGTATTCGGCGAAAGAACAAGAACTCAAGTTGGCCGAACAACCGGCGTTGGTAGCGCGCACCGAATTCAACGAAATACGGAACAATGTCAGCGCAATCTGGCAAGAATTATTTGCTGCTTAGCCTCAACCGTGCCGAAATTTTGTTGACAAGTGCCGCACTGTCGCCTATTTACTACAAAGACTTGTCACAGTGCGTAAAGTAAAAGATTGAGGGAGTGAACCATGTCATTTTCAGATAGAGACGGCACCATTTGGTACAACGGCGAGTACGTACCCTGGCGCGACGCGACCACCCACGTGCTAACTCATACTCTACACTACGGTTTGGGCGTGTTCGAAGGCATTCGTGCCTACGAAACCGAACGCGGTACCGCAGTGTTCCGATTAGAGGATCACACTGACCGTTTCTTCCGCTCAGCACATATTCTCGGCATGAAAATCCCGTACGACAAGGACACACTGAACGAAGCCCAGGTGGAAGTCATACGACGCAACAACTTAAAAAGCGCGTATATCCGGCCACTCGCTTTTTATGGCTCAGAGGGCATGGGTATTCGTGCGGACATGCTGAAAACCCATATCGCCATTGCCAGTTGGGAATGGGGCGCTTATCTTGGCGAAGACGGATTGAAAAAAGGCATACGCATTCGCACGTCGTCACTTACGCGGCATCATGTGAATATCACCATGTGTCGCGCGAAAGCGTGTGGCAACTACATCAATTCCATACTCGCCCTGCAGGAAGCCGTGTCCTGTGGGTATGACGAAGCATTGATGCTGGACTCCGAAGGTTATGTGATGGAAGGCACAGGGGAGAATATTTTCATCGTGCGTGATGATAAAATTTACACGCCTGATCTAACATCTGCTCTGGAAGGCATTACTCGAGATACGATTTTCTCTTTGGCGGCGGAGGCTGGATACGAAATCAAGGAGAAAAGAATTACACGGGATGAAGTGTACGTTGCTGACGAAGTATTTTTTACCGGCACCGCAGCGGAAGTCACTCCCGTGCGGGAACTGGATGATCGTGTGATCGGCTCAGGCGAACGCGGCCCGGTGACGGAAAAACTGCAATCCATGTATTTCGATCAGGTTTATGGACGACGCGATCAACACAGCGACTGGCTCACTTATATTTAAAGCACAGATACAATCATGACTAACTCTGAATCAACACCCGCTTCCGACAACACCAAACCAAACAAGTCCATGCGTCGCGAAGTGACCAAAGACGATTTGCCGCTGCATTGCCCCATGGACGGCGATACCTTGTGGGACGCTCACCCACGTGTTTACTTGCCCATAGAAGATACCGGCGAAGAGCTGTGTCCATATTGCGGAACAGTGTATGTGTTGGTTGAAAAGTAAAGTTATCGCAAGCGAAATGCTGATTGTTTGCTGGGCCAGTTATTGTTTAGCCGCGCTCGACTATCAACGTTCAGGTCTCAGAGTGTAGGAGCGAGTGTAACTCGCGAGTGGTTTGATCACGCAACATCCATCCACGCCAGTTCTATTTCGAGCGTTTAGATAAATCTGATCAGCGAAGGTTTGTCGGTAAGTAACGCTAATAGGGTTCTGATTGTCGGCCCCTCCTGGGTCGGCGACATGGTCATGGCACAAAGTCTGTTTATGACTTTGTGTGCAAATAATCCCGATGTAAAAATTTCCGTGCTGGCGCCTGAATGGACCCGGCCATTGCTGCAACGTATGCCACAGGTTCAACAAACCATCGGACTTCCGTTTGGGCATGGAGAACTCGCCTGGGGCAAACGACGCCAGATAGCAAAAGAAATTCAAAAACAAAACTTCGACCAAGCTGTAGTTTTACCTGGTTCACTCAAATCGGCACTTATTCCTTTTTGGGCAAAGATTCCCAAACGGACGGGTTTTCGCGGCGAGATGCGTTACGGTTTGCTAAACGATATTCGGCGACTGGATAAAACAAAACTTACCCGCACCGTGCAACGTTTTGTCGCTCTCGGGTTGCCAGCAGAAAGAACGCTCCCCAGTGAAATCCCGAATCCACGTTTGAAAGTTGATACTAGCGAGGTTGACAAGGCATTAAACCGGTTGAATATCATTAATGCCGATCAACCTGTATTGGCGTTGTGTCCGGGCGCAGAATACGGCCCCGCGAAACGCTGGCCTGCGCAGCATTTTGCAGAGCTGGCAAAATCACAGATTAAAAATGGCTGGCAAGTCTGGTTATTCGGCTCGGATAAAGACGAAGCCATAACGCAAGCCATCAATGAAAAGACAAATAACACATGTCTCGACCTGGCCGGCTCGACTACATTGCCCGAAGCAGTGGATTTGATGTCATTAGCTAAAGTCGTTGTCAGCAATGATTCCGGCTTGATGCACGTCGCCGCGGCACTGGATAAGAAAGTGATTGCGTTGTATGGCTCGTCCAGTCCGGATTTTACGCCGCCCTTGCATGCGCAAGCTGAGATAATGAGTTTAAATCTGGATTGCAGCCCGTGTTTTAAGCGCGAATGTCCGTTGGGTCATTTAAAATGTCTAAACAATCTGTCGCCAGACCGTGTTTTACAAAAAATTATTACTCACTAACAACAAAAGTTGATGAATAAGGAAACTACCATATTGGTTACCGGCGGCGCCGGTTACATTGGCTCACACACGACACACCAGTTAGTAGATGCGGGTTACAACGTCGTTGTGGTCGACAATTTGTATTCCGGTCACCGTTGGGCAATTCCCGATGCCGTGAAATTTTATGAAGGCGATTGCGGTGATCGTGAATTGATCACTAAGATTATGGACAACCATGACATAGCTGCAGTTGTGCATTTTGCCGGGCATATTGTGGTGCCGGAATCAATCAGTAATCCGATTAAGTATTATCAAAATAATGTCGTTGGTTCAGTCAATCTCATTCAATGTTGCATTGAGCACAAGGTCAGGCAGTTTATTTTTTCATCCAGTGCCGCGGTGTATGGTAATCCCGAAACTATCCCCGCCAATGAATCAACGCCAACAAAACCGATAACACCTTACGGCACCACTAAACTCATCACCGAATGGACATTGGCCGACACGGCCAATTCATTCGAAAACGATGATGATTTTCGCTATGTCGCCTTGCGTTATTTTAACGTCGCTGGCGCCCAGGTTGCGGGCAACCTCGGTCAATCGACACCCGAAGCCACGCATTTGATTAAAGTCGCTTGCGAAACCGCGTGTGGCAAGCGCCCCGAGTTGATGATTTACGGTACCGACTACCCGACTGACGACGGCACCTGCGTACGCGACTATATTCATGTGGACGATCTTGCTGCAGCCCATTTGCGCGCACTGGAATATTTGCAACAAGGGGGTCAATCGGAAGTTTTAAATTGCGGTTATGGACACGGATTCAGCGTGCGCGAGGTGGTCGAGAAAGTGAAAGCGGTAAGCGGTATCGATTTCCCAGCTATCGAGAGTGATCGTAGACCCGGTGATCCACATGCATTGATTGCCGACAGTCAGCGCATCCGAAATACATTGGGTTGGCAACCGCAATACAACGATCTTGAGTTGATTTGCAAGACAGCCTATGAGTGGGAGCGCAAACTGACCTGACCTCAAAATGGCTGCGCTTTGCCGATGCGTTGTTAAAACGGCTCAAAATGCTCATGGATTTGCGTATACCCTCCGCTTTTTCGTCCGTTTTCGCCTAGCCTCGACTACGCTCGCCTATTTTGCGACAAGTAGTATTTTATAAAAGGGTATAATCAACCTATCTAAACTCATCGCTCGTTATACCGCATACAACACCTCGCCTCCCGGATGAAACTCGCATTTTCACTATTCAAGTATTTTCCCTACGGCGGCTTGTCGCGGGATTTTATGCGTATTGTTGAGGAAAGCCGGCGGCGCGGGCATGACATTACCGTATTCGCCGCGCAATGGCAGGGTGCGCGACCGGAAGGAGTCGAGGTTTGCATGGTGCCCACTTATCGTTGGCGAAACCATGCGCAAAACGCATCGTTTTATCATCGGGTACGTTCGCGGCTAAAGTCAGAACAGTTCGATGCGGTGATTGGTTTTAACAAAATGCCGGGGTTGGATTTATATTATGGCGCGGACTATTGTTATGTCGGCCGCGCTGTTCCACGTTATGGACCCTGGTATCGGGTTACACCGCGGTACCATCATTTTCATACTTTCGAACGCGCGGTGTTCGGCTGTCACAGTGATACGGAAATTTTATCTTTGTCGGAACGCGAGAAATCTGTCTATCAGGAATTTTACGGGACACCGGACGATCGTTTTCATTTGCTGCCACCGACTCTCGACAAGCAACACCGGCTGAACGGTTCGCGTGATGCCGTGCGCGAACGCGCGCGCAACGATCTCAACGCCAGGGAAAATGAACGCTTGTTATTGTTCATCGGCTCCGGATTCAAAACCAAGGGGCTGGATCGTGCTATTGAGGCGCTGGCGGCGTTACCCGATCAACTAAGACAGGATACGAGGCTTATCGTCGTTGGTCAGGACAATGAATCGACATTCGAGCGTTATGCGCAGAACTTAAACACTGCACATAGAGTTCAGTTTCTCGGCGGTCGATCCGATATACCGGAACTACTCGCAGCAGGGGATTTACTGGTACACCCAGCATACAGCGAAAACACGGGTACGGTGTTATTGGAAGCCATCGCCGCCGGGTTGCCTGTGCTGGCAACGGATGTTTGCGGTTATGCGGCGCATATTGAAAAAGCAGATGCCGGTATCGTTCTCAAATCGCCGTTTGAACAAAACGCGCTGAACGAAAAATTACTTGAAATGCTGACATCGCCTGACCGGGAAAAATGGTCAGGCAATGGTGTCAACTATGGTACCGATGCCAGTCTGTATCTCATGCCGGAGAACGCGGTTGATACCATTGAAACCTGGGTTAAACGGAAAAAAAGCCCCGCCACGAACCAGGCGTGCGACCATAGTTTAAAACTGCATCTACGTGATGATCTGCGTAAAGCCGTCGGCGAGAAAAATAAGTTCGAGGACATCATGAGCATCGGTGGTGAAGTGTTTCGCGAAGCACCCGGTCGACGTACGTTACGCTTCAAACGCGACGGCAAATCTTATTTTTTGAAAACCCACACGGGTGTTGGCTGGCATGAGATTTTGAAAAACCTGATTTACTTTCGATTACCCGTTATCGGTGCAACCAACGAGTGGCATGGCATTCACCATTTGCAACGGCTCGGTGTCGAGACTTTACGTATTGCCGGGTACGGCACAAAAGGCCGCAACCCCGCACGGCGTTTGTCATTCATTGTAACCGACGAACTCGCCAATACCGTCAGCCTGGAAGACTTTTGCCGGTCATGGTTAAAACAAAAACTCAATAAAGAGGAAATTCAGTTTAAACGCTGGCTGATTAAACGGGTGGCGGAAATTGCACGTGTGATTCATTCCAGCGGCGCCAATCATCGTGATTTTTACCTGTGCCATTTTTTGCTGGAAATTAACGGCGACAAACCGCTGGCGGATAACGCCCAGGTGTTTCTGATCGATTTACATCGCATGCAGATTCGCCGCCGCACACCAACCCGCTGGTCGGTAAAGGATATTTCCGGATTATATTATTCGAGTATGGATATCGGTTTATCCCAACGCGATTTGTACCGTTTTATGCGTGTTTATCGCAACAAACCGTTACGCGATATTCTCGAACCGGAAGCCAGTTTCTGGCGCCGGGTGCGCTCACGTGCGAAAACACTCTACGCTTCTGAACAGCGTCGTGCGGTCCATCGTACCGTGCAATCCACGCGCCCGGCACCCAGCAGCGTTTAAGTTTATTCTGAAGAAAGCCAGTAAACCGCCGATGCGAGAATCGGCTTATTCGATCAATCCCATACAGGCTTATCTGGAAGCGGAAGCGCAGGCCGAGCGCTTGTCGCTACTCGACAATACGCTTATCGAACCCGGAACCACGCGCACGCGCAAAACACAAAAATCTTTGGTTCGCTACGATCCATATTACGATTCCCTCGCACTGCGCCGTTTTTTGCATTCGCCTGATTGCGCTATCGAATTTGCAGACATTGGGTTATTAAAAACCGACGGTACGTCGACTGTCGCTGCGTTATCCTTCGACGGCAGGCGCTATGTCGTCAAACGCTATAACACACGCAGCCCGTTTCATGCACTACGGCGCACCGTGCGAAAATCGCGCGCGGAGAATTGCTGGATCGCCGCGCACAAACTTACGCAAATTGGCGTCACAACAGCGCGGCCGGTTGCGATGCTTGAGAACCGGTTCGGTCCTTTCAAAGGTAAGGCTTACTATTTAACCGAGTTTGCCGACGGGGAGTTATGTAATGAGTATTTGCCGGCACTCGCACAGCAAAGCGAAATCGAACACATTGTAGGCAGGTTCGCTGGCTTATTTCGTACATTAGTGAAGCATCGCATATCCCACGGTGATACTAAGGCCACCAATTTTTTGATTCATCGTGGTCAGCCAGTGGTTTTGGACCTTGACGCCATGCGCATACACGATAATACGTCATCCTTAGAAAAAGGATTTGAAAAAGACAAACGCCGTTTTTTGCGTAACTGGGAAACGTATCCTGAATTGCATGCGCTGTTTCAAAAACGGCTGCAATCCATTAAGCCGGAGTAGATTCTCAGAGAAATTCGTCGGGTGTCGCGCGGCGCCAGATCGCTCCGGCCACTTTCCAGTCGCCACCTTGTTCTTTTAATTCAACTTCGAATCGAAACAAATCAGCCGATAGCCCCATTAACGTTCCGACATCATCCACCGGCCGGCCGGCCATCGCGACCAACACATCCGCGATTGCGTTTCCCGTATCCAGTACCTGGATGGATTTAATCCGGGTCAGCAAATGAATGTTTTGCTGGCGCAAAAATATCACGCGAATCAGTTGCGTGATGGATTTTTTATCGTGCCCTTCGTTATCGGAGTATTCATCGAGAATAGCGTTTCTTAAAGGCCCCAACTCTCTCGCCTCGGCTGCCTGTTCCAATGCCGCAAGGCTTTCTTTGATGCGCTCTTCAGGTGAATCTGCCTCGTTCCCACAACCGCTGAAAATACCGGCAACGAAGACGAAACTGCATAACAGCGATTGTCGCTGCCTACACGTATTTATGTATCTTATAATCATGCTCATACCTTATCGGTCTGCAAACTTGACGACAAGGGTAATGCGTAACAAGATCGCATAATACTTGAACAAAGGAGTTTGGATAGTGACGGAAACCGCTTTAATTGTAGGCGCAGGCCAGGGCTTAAGCGCATCACTGGCACGATTGTTTGCCAGCGAAGGCATGCAAGTTGCATTGGCGTGCCGGCATCCGGATAAAGTCAGCGCACTGTGCGACGAGACCGGGGCGCAGGCTTACGCGTGCGATGCCAGTCAAGCGCAACAAGTCAGTTCGTTATTTACCGATTTGAAAAAACAGTACCAATCCTTGAGCGCTGTTGTGTATAACCCCAGCGCGCGCGTGCGGGGTCCCTTGATTGATCTTGACCCGGTTGATGTCGAACGCGCATTGTCCATCACTGCGTTTGGTGGTCTCCTGGTCGGACAACAGGCTGCACGGAAAATGTTGGAACAAGGTCATGGCTCGATCTTATTTACCGGAGCCTCAGCGAGCGTGAAAGGCTATGCGCAGTCGGCGCCGTTTGCGATGGGTAAATTTGCACTGCGTGGACTGGCTCAAAGCATGGTGCGTGAGCTAGCGCCAAAAAATATTCATGTCGCGCATTTCGTTATCGATGGCGGTATTCGCTCGGCAACCATACAGGAATCGGACGGCAGTTCTGACGCGTTGCTCGATCCGGACGCCATCGCACGCAGTTATCTCAGTGTCATGCGCCAACCACGCAGCGCTTGGACCTGGGAAATGGAATTACGACCCTGGGTCGAGAAGTTCTGATAGAGTTCCCCGGTTCTAAGGGCGTGGCATTAAATTCCTTCCCTATTGATGGGGAAAGGCCGGGATAGAGGTGTACAAATCATCTCTTCGCCTCCATCGATGTTAACCGCGAGATTGAAAATATTTTCGAACGGTGCGGTCGGGTCAGGTTTTATCTTTGCGGCAGATCGATGTAATTGGGTAAACGCTTGATGCGATCAATCCACGTTCTGACGTTAACATATTCATCCAAAGAAACGCCTGCTTGCGGCGCCAGGGCGACATAGGGAAAACACGCTATGTCGGCTATCGTAACGTGACCCAGAGCCAGCCAATCATTATCTCCTAGTTGTTGTTCTATCACTTTTAGTCCGGTAATCCCCAGCTTCTGTCGTTCCTCGACATTGTAAGGCCGGCCAAACTCGAGCGCGGCACGGGCATACGCGAGACCGGTAATTTCGTCTGCCGCAAACGCTAACCACTGTGACACTAGCGCGAGTTTATTCGCATCATTAGGTAACCAGGATTCGTCGCCATATTTACGTGCCAGATAAATCAAAATCGCCATCGAGTCCTGTATAACCAGGCCGTCGTCGTCCAAAACCGGCACTTGACCGCGTGCATTGAGCGCCAGGAATTCGTCTGTGCGCGATTCACCCTTGAATAGATCAACGCGGACATTCTCGTGTTCCAAATTTAACAACGATAGGAACAAGCGAATTTTGTAACAGTTTCCGGAAAGCGGGCTATCGTAGAGTTTCATTGTAGCGGCAAGGCAGGAACTATTATCGACACTGGTCTAGGCGCAGTTCTGTGTGTACATGTTATAACACTTGCGACATGAATATCGTGCTTGACATTATTTTGCCGGTTTTCGGCGTTGTCTTCATTGGCTATGTCGCCGGACGTTTTAGCTGGATAGGTCGCGAAGCGATCGAAGGTTTGTCAACGTTTGTTTTTAACTTCGCCATTCCCGCCTTACTGTTTCGCTCGTTAGCCACGGCGGAACTGCCTGCGGATATTCCATGGGGTTATCTGATTTCCTACTACGCAGGCGTTTTTACAGTCTTTGCACTGGGTATTGCAGCAGCACGATTCTGGTTTGCCCAACCCCTGGAAGGTCAGGGAATCTTTGCTTTGGGTGCGGGGTTTTCCAACACCGTGTTATTAGGTATTCCATTAATTTTGACGGCTTTTGGCGAGCAGGCCAGTGTGCCGATATTTCTGATTATCTCTTTTCACAGCTTCTTACTCATGCCCACGGTAACCACGATCATCGAATTCGGTCGTGGACAAGGAGAATCCGTCAGCCAACTATGGATCACCACATTTAAAAGCCTGTTTACCAACCCAATCATTCTCGGTTTGCTTGCCGGAATGACGTTTAACCTTTTTAGCTTTGGTATTCCGCACGCGCTGGACTCAGTAGCGCAAATGCTGGGTGCAGCAGCGACACCGGGTGCATTGTTCGCGATGGGTGCGAGTTTGAGTCAATACCGGGTCGCAGGCAATCTGTCTGAAGCAGGTGTTCTCAGTGTATTCAAATTGATTGTTCATCCATCCGTTGTCTGGTTACTGGCGACTTTTGTATTTCAAATCGAACCGTTGTGGATAGCAGTAGCTGTAGTGATGGCTGCCATGCCTACAGGTGTAAATATGTATCTGTTCGCCCAACGCTACAAAGTAGCTGTCGCGGAAGCAACGACGACCGTGTTGCTATGTACAGCGTTATCGGTTGTGACGTTGTCCGGGTTATTGTTTTTGTTGCTTGATTAAGTCTGCTCACCCGGATTACTCGCGTTAAGCGTTCGGCTTCGCGAGCGTGGAGACACCCGCACGTCCACCGCTCGGGTTGATATGTGTTGCCGGCGCGCAAATCGCTCTACCAAACCGACAATCACATCGTGGTTATTTATGGCAGCGGTGCGTTCTTCGTCCCCCGTCTTCGTATTGATGAGCTCAATATTAACGACCAGAGTCCCATCAAACTCCGTCGTCGCGATTTTGCGATGATCCTCTAACACGGTACATACCCCCAAAAATGTCATGAAATCGATTTCGATGCTCGGCTTACGTAAGAGAAAACCCCGCCTGCCCCCAGGCGGGGTTTACCAAGAACCACACATTCCGAGGCTGCGGAACATGGACTCTCCCCTAACTGCGATGGCATGCGATTGTATAGCTACATCCCACTCAGGATTGTTAACCATTGTTACATGATCGCGTCGCCATGACGCGATCGTAACGATCGGCGTGGCTATGGTTGGCGATACGGCCTTTTTAGGTAACCCTACCTATGCAGATTTACCTAAGCAAACAAACGAATATTCAGAATCAATTCAATTAGTTGTAATACTGATCAAGCGATAGAACATCGCTTTATGGATCGCACTAGGATGTGTGGTTTGGGGGAACCGGAATGCGCGGACCTTTTAATGAGGGGGTATCTGATGAGGTCCGCGCAAACCGTATAAATGACAACAGTTCCCTTCAAGCAATCATCCACGGTGGGTTAACACAGTAACAAAAATGAGGTGAATCATGAATAAACAAGTGGGTGTCAAGAAAGCAAAGGTTGTTCTGACCAACACATGCACGGGTCAGAAAAAAGTGATTGTCTTGCCAGACGATCATCCTATCGTAACGATGGCCGTGGAACATTTTTCCCGCACCCAAGGTGTTTCGGTGCGCCAAGTCGATATTCAGATTTCAGCGGTTCAATCCGATGCCTAAGTGCCCTCTTTATCAGTCGCAACCGAACGTCGACGACGACGCGCTAAACACGGATGCCGATTTGTTGCTGGGTGAGTCTTCGGGGTCAGCGCCATCCTGTCAACATCGAAGTGCATTACGCTCGTGCGCACCTGTGCCGGATTGCCGTGGTGAATTTACCCGTTGCGCGGTTCAATTCGATGACCAACAATTGAGCAATTTTGTGGCAGACGAAATACGCGCGCGGCGGGTGGAGTTCATTTTCAACCCAGGTGATGATCATGGCGTTATCAAGATCGAGAAAGCCAGTTGGCCGGCGTTGGAATTAATACGCCGCTTTGGCAAACGTCAAACACAAGGCATAGAAACAATCCTGACAGTTAATAATAACCGATTTCAGTTTTCCGCGGACAATAAACCAGTATCTTTTGGCGATGCGATAGTATTTCCGCTGGACACGGTGTAGCTTGCTGTTGAACGGACATCTAATTCCCACCTAGTATCATAAGTGTGCAACATATTGCGCTGGATGAGTACTCTGTAAACTTAAACCCTCTTTGGTTAGATCTCGGTTTAGGCAATCCGGGTTAGTGTCTTCCCGTCTATTCGATTCCATGATCCATTGACCACAAAGCGCATTTGCGAATCGTTGTCGTGAGGTTTAAATTCTAGATCGATTGATGCACCTCTTACGGTAAATATGTCCCTTTGTTTGGGTAACAAAACCGACTTTGTTTCAAGAGTAGACATCAAGTCACTTTATGTTTTTTGTTGAGACAATTACCATTGATGTTACTTGTATAAAGCAGTGGTTATTTGAAGCCGGGTTGTGTTTGTATTTTGCCTGCATTATTTGGCCTAATGCAGTCGATATTCGTTTCTTCGCTGGCCAGTATTGAATACATTGTCAAAGCAAAGTCAATCACGTATCGGTGATGCCGAGTTAGCGCGCAAACTTTCCACCGAATTGGAAGGCGAAGTGTTATTCGACGCATTCTCGCGTGGCCGTTACAGCACCGACGCATCGATATATCAGATCGAGCCTATTGGTGTCGTCGTACCGGGAAATGATCAAGATGTGATACGCGCTATCCAGATTGCGAAAGAAGAGGGAGTGCCGGTACTACCGCGTGGTGGTGGGTCTTCACAAGTCGGCCAAACCGTCGGCGAGGCGCTGGTGATTGATGTAAGCAAGTATTTAAACCAGGTTGTCGATATCGATGCGGATAGGCTACGCGCCACTGTGCAACCGGGTCTGGTGATGGATGAGTTCAATGCCGCATTAAAACCGCACAATGTGATGTTCGCAGTGGATATTTCCACCGGCAGTCGAGCCACCGTCGGTGGCATGGCGGGTAATAACAGTTGCGGAACGCGTTCGATTGTTTATGGGCCAATGCGTGACAATGTGATCGCTATCGATGCGATTCTGGACGACGGCAGTGAAGCGCATTTTGGGCCGTTAAGCGCGGATTATGTTGCCAACCATGCTGTACCAACGTCGGAACGCATGCGGCAAATGACAAATACCCTGTTACAGCTTGGTCAACGTGAAGCGGCAGAAATAAAAAGCCGTTTTCCCAATCTCATGCGTCGAGTCGGCGGTTACAACATCGATGCGTTAACGCCGCAGCGCGATGACGGAAATAATCTTGCCCATCTTCTGGTCGGCTCTGAAGGTACGCTGGCTTTTTCAAAACAGATTCATGTGCGCTTGCATCCGGTACCTGCGCACAAAGTGTTGGGCGTTTGTCATTTCCCGAGTTTTTATGAAGCCATGGATGCGACCCAGCATTTGGTTGAACTTGGCCCCAGTGCGGTGGAACTGGTTGACCGCACTATGATCGACTTGTCCCGCGATATTCCATTATTTCGTTCGACCGTAGATCAATTTGTCAAAGGCGAACCCGCGGCATTGTTGTTAGTCGAGTTTGCCGGTGAAGATCGTGCGCAACAATTCACAAAGTTAAACCAGTTAAAAGAACGCATGAGTGATCTTGGGTTTAATAACGCTGTGGTCGAAGCGACGGATCCCGAATTTCAAACTGCCATCTGGGAAGTGCGTAAAGCTGGTCTGAATATCATGATGTCCATGAAAGGCGACGGTAAACCGGTGTCTTTTATCGAAGACTGTGCCGTGCGCCTGCAAGACCTGGCCGAATACACCGACCGATTAACCAACGTATTTTGCAAACACGGCACGACTGGAACCTGGTATGCCCATGCGTCGGTCGGATGTTTACATGTACGTCCGGTGTTAAATCTGAAACTGAAAGCGGACGCGAAAAAAATGCGCGCTATTGTCGAAGAAGCGTTTGCAATGGTGCGCGAGTACAAAGGTTCGCATTCCGGCGAACATGGCGATGGTTTGGCACGCTCGGAATTTCACGAGAACATGTTCGGATCACGCATGATGACTAACTTCAAGAAAGTAAAGCCGTTGTTTGACCCAAATAACGTATTCAATCCGGGAAAGATTGTCGATGCACCGCGCATGGATGATCGAAATCTGTTTCGTTATAAACCTGGTTACAAGATAGAGCTGAAAGATACAAAACTCGACTGGTCGGAGTGGGGTGGTTTCGGCGGCGCGGTAGAAATGTGTAACAACAATGGTGCGTGCCGCAAGTTAGGCGCCGCGGTCATGTGTCCCTCATTCCGGGTAACAAATGACGAGAAAGACAGCACCCGTGGTCGCGCGAACACTTTGCGTCTGGCAATCTCCGGCCAGCTCGGCAAAGACGCACTAACCCGGATATTGCATGAGTAGTGGAGTGTCAGGAGGAAAAGGCCTTGTTATGCAGGTTGAGTCGTTGAAAGGCCTATGTATTTTCAGATAGAGGTGTGAATTGGCATTTGTTCCACTCAATGTGATCGATTTTCAGGGGTGAATCGGCATTTTCTTTGTCCCAGGGCGAGCGATGTCCTGGCGTGATGCATCACGCCGTTGAAATGGAGATAACGGTCGATTATCCGGGTGCGAGTCGGTGGGCGACGAGGAAGAATAAATGCTGATAGGGATAACGACTCGATAACAGAAAACGGACACGGCGGGTATTGCGCAGGATCACCGCACCGATCTTGAGCAGTTTCAATCGTAATGTGCCGACATAGGCACGGGCCAGTTCGGTGCCCTTGAGTGCCAACCGTCGAATGGCCTCCAACAAGGTGTAGGCCATCGAGGAGAGCAGTAAGCGAAACTGGTTCGGCCACCACGCGGAACAACTGGTGCGATCGGCAAACATATCCAGTTGTTGCTCCTTGATCCGGTTCTCCATGTCACCACGGGCACAGTACAACTTGTCGTACAGGTGTTGGACATCGCCGTGGAGGTTGGTCACCACGTAACGCGGATTGACCCCGTGCTGTGAGTACTCGATCTTGGCAATCACCCGCCTGGGATGATCCCAGCTTGCGGCAGCGTAGTGCAGGTCGGTAAAGCAGCGCACTTTGTGCCCGCTCACGGCAAAGCACTCGGCGGCCTCACTCTGCAAATCTGCCGTCAGGGCGTTCAAACGCTTGTTTTTCGCCACGCCCACGATGTAGCCCACGCCATGACGCTCACACCACGATAGCATCCGCCAGCGACAAAACCCCGAATCGGCCCGAAAGACAATCTTCACCTTGGGCCACACCTGGCGCAGGCGTTTGACTAACAACGCCAAAATCGCCCACGCGTGCTTCGCCCCATCGATCTTGCTCGGACGCAGATAACTGACTAACAATTGATCTCGGCAAAAAACATACAACGGCAGGAAACAGTAGTGGTCGTAATACCCGTGAAAAAATCGACCCTCCTGGCTCCCATACACCGCATCGTCGGTCGCATCACAGTCCAGCACTAAACGCTTCGGCGCGCGTTTGAACGATTCGATAAACTGCTCCACCAACACTTCGTGGATGCGCCAGGCACTGTCACGTTCCGACCGGTTCTCAAAACGGCATAACGTCGAAGGACTCGCTAGTTCCGTATCCCGATCCACTCCCGTCTGCATCGCTAAATCCTTGCGCAACGTGTCATGATCGTTCAAATCCTCATACCCCAGCGCCAACCCATATACCCGCTGGCGCAATAAACTCACCGCATCGTGCCCACAACTGGGCCTGACGGCGCGGATCGCTCAGTACTTTACTCACCGCTTCGCTTAACCCCAACACCCGATCCACTTGACGCAACAACAACACCCCACCATCGCTGCTGATGGCCCCTCCCTCAAAATCCGCCTCCACACAGCGCCTTTTACACACTGGAAATTCAAACGTCGTTTGGGTACATTGGGTCACGGCGAAGCCTCCTTTATTTCTTTTCTAGCAAATTGAATTATAAAGGATTTATAGGCTTCGCCTTTCTTATTCGTGAAATATCCAGGCTAACCAGTGACGCCATGGCGGAAACCATGAAACTGTGTGTTGGTTGCAAAGGCTGTAAACGCGAGTGTCCGACCGGTGTCGACATGGCGAAGATGAAAACGGAATTTCTTTATCATTACCACAAGAAACACGGTTTGAGCTGGCACGACAAGTTGATCGCATACCTTCCGCGCTACTCGCCATTTGTCAGCCGGTTCAGTGGTATAGCCAATCTACGCAATCAATCAGCCTTGTTGCGGCAGGCAGGAGAGAAATATTTTGCTTTCAGTACGCGACGCAACTTACCTGAATGGAGCAAGAATTCATTTGTAGCGCGCACGGACTTTGATACTAATCACGGTAAAGAGGTCGTCCTGTTCGCAGATACGTTTAACCGCTACTTTGAACCGGACAATTTGCATGCTGCGCTCAGCGTGCTGAACGCTGCCGGTTATCGTGTGCGTCATGTAGCGGCTGCGGATAAAACCAATCGTCCCTTGTGTTGCGGGCGGACTTTTCTTGCTACTGGTTTGATCGATCAAGCACGTGTAGAAGCACGGCGTACATTCGATTCGCTGCAACCGTTTATTGAGAGGGGCGTTCCTGTGATCGGTTTGGAGCCTTCGTGTTTGCTCACCCTGAGAGATGAGTTTGCCAGTCTTATTCCACACGAGGTGGCACAAGCATTGTCGAATAAATCACTATTACTGGAAGAGTTCCTTGCCCGGGAGCATGCGCGAGGGGCATTGAATCTTGAATTGAAAGGATTAAACGGAAAACATGTATTGGTGCATGGACATTGTCATCAAAAAGCATTTGGCGTTATGAATGCGATGCACGAGACACTGGACATGGTTGAAGGTTTGAATGCAAACACCATCGAATCCAGTTGTTGCGGCATGGCAGGTGCTTTTGGTTACAACGCCGATACTTATGCTGTTTCAGTAAAAATGGGTGAATTGACACTCGCGCCTGCCGTACGCAACAGCGATGCCAACACAATCCTGGTAGCAAACGGCACCAGTTGCCGACAACAAATTAAAGACTTAACCGGTCGTGAAGCAATTCATTTAACCAAACTACTTTATATGGCGATCAACGATAACTAATTGCGGTGACCCGGAAAAACGTGGAACTTCATGTCAGTCGTAAAAAGTGAACGTGAGCCGTTACCAACCCTCCCCTTGGCGGGGGAGGGTTAGGGAGGGGGTGAACAATGGATGTTTCTTCAACAACTCGTTTGTCTCCTTCCCACAAGAGGAAGGGGTAAAGATGTGCGCGATTGCATTGAATATTACAATTACCGCCGGGACCGACACTAACAAATTATGTGAACGCAGCTACCTCAACCCGCGCATCGTTATAACACGCGCCGTGACACAGGTCAGCCAAATGCATCGGTGCCAGCGCGGACACGGTTTGACCGTTATCGCTGGTTTTAAACCACGCGCCTTTATATGAACACACAACTCCTGCTCGCACATCGTCGGTAATACGCAGTGGCATGTGGACTTCGCCGAGGTCATTCCACAATTTGACCTTTTGTCCTTCACTTAATCCACGTGCGTCGGCGTCGTCCGGATGCATTTCCAGCCAGGTTTCGTCACTATGGGTTAAACCACCGAATGTCGAAGTCGTGCGCAGGTTGGACGATGGCGTCACCAGCCACAACGGATATTCTGACTGCAGCGCTTGATAAGATGGCAACGGCTGGCCGAACTCTTTATCCAGCGCATCGGATAAGATTTCAATTTTTCCACTCGGCGTCTTTGGAAAAACGTTTTTCATAAAGATGGCGTCTTCGCCATCGAACTGCATGGGTAGTGCGGTGTCGAGTGGCACCTTGGATGGTTGATAACCCTGCATTCGTGGATCATCTGAATCGAATGCGTCATCCATCAGTTGTTCGTCACTCGCTTGAAACTCAGGCTCATCGAAACCAAATCGTGCAGCCAGGCGGCGAAATATTTCCGTGTTTGGTAGTGAATCTCCCACCGTCGGGATGACGGCGCGAGCGCGTTGCAGATAATGTTGCCCATAAGCCGGGTAGATGTCCGGATATTCGAAATGTGAAGATGCGGGTAATACGATATCTGCATAATCCACCGTGTCCGTGTGCACGATATCGCACACTACGGTAAACAAATCTTCCTGCACCAGCGCGCGTTTCATTACATTCTGATCAGGGTGCACGTTAACCGGATTGTGGTTGTATATAAAAACGCCTTTAATCGGCGGGTCAAGATTTTCATCTAACAGATCGCGCCCCAGGGTAACGATATTCAGGGTGCGCGTTTCCTTCGTCGGTAGATGCGCACCTTCAAGTTTTTCGCTGGTATGGGGAAACGCACGGCTGGCGCCCTGCACCAGTCCACCACCGCGTACACCGAACTTTCCGGCCAACGTGGGCAATGCATATACGGCTCGAAAACTGCTGCCGCCATTTCGATTGCGTTCAGCGCCATTGCCTGGACAGATCAT
Source organism: Arenicellales bacterium (assembly GCA_965216365.1). Classification (GTDB taxonomy): domain Bacteria; phylum Pseudomonadota; class Gammaproteobacteria; order Arenicellales; family CBDCFT01; genus CBDCFT01. Next base: position 326,538 of record CBDCFT010000015.1, read on the forward strand.
GGCGGGTGATGCGTCTTTGTACCATTGCGCGAGCGTCTTAATGTCTTGTGCATCGATACCGCATTCCTCAGCAGCGCGTTCGGGTGAATATTGTCTGGCGCTTTCCATGAACTCGCTCGCACCCAAAACATGTTCGTCAATAAACGATTTATCCAACCCGTCGATACGTTCGAGTTCTGCCGCCAATGCCCAGGCCAACACCACATCAGTGCCGGGTTTTAATGCAAGATGCACATCCGCGTGCCGTGCAATGGGTATGGCCAGTGGATCGATGACTACCAGCTTCGTGCCGGTGTTACAGGCTTCGGAAATTAACGGGCGCAAATGCAAGTTGGAAACGGTGACATTGTTGCCCCAAACAATAATCAGTTTGGAATGCACAACATCGTCGGGTCGTGATTGCGGCGACATTACCAAACATGGACGAATAAGCTGTCGCACGAATGCCACCACATAAGGAACTGCGTAGCAACTGACTCGCACCGAGTTTGTTGAAAGAATCGCATGTCCATGGAACCGCCCGCCAACATGCCGTGTGGCCCGGCATAGTTCAGCGGAGCGATAGCTTCGGAACCGTATTGTTCGATGATGTGAGTGAATCGGTCATGGATGGTATCGAATGCTTCGTCCCAGGAAATTTCTTTGAACTTGCCCGTTCCTTTCTCGCCCGCACGTATTAACGGTGTGCGCAAACGTCCGGGGCCGTGTACGAACTCGGGATAATGCGTCACCTTGGCGCAGATACTGCCGCGCGTCAGCGGGTTGGCGAAGGAGCCGCGTACTTTTGTTACTTGACCATCCTCAACTTCCACCGACAGACTGCAGGTGTCGGGGCAATCTAAAGGGCAAACACTAGGATGAAGATGAGCCATATAGAAATGTAGGAGTTGCGTGTAGTTAAAAAGTTATATAGAGATCCGTGTATAGGATGTAATGAATAAGGCGGGAAAGCAATCCTTGCTATTTTGCAACGCAACATAGAACGGCGTAAGACGCAAGGCATGTGTCGCGGGCGATAATTCGCTAGTTTTGTAAAAAACTTTATCGAATCAAAAGAATAGATAAGTTTTGTTATCAAATTTCAAATATTTTTATGATTCATGCTTATGATTGCACAATAGGTTTGACCTTAGTCTAATTTTCGGGGTAGTCTCGCAGTTGATAGAGATTAAGGTCGTATAATCAGGGGTAAAATAGCATACGGCACTAAAAGCTAGATCGGTCAAAGAACAAGACGACTAAAACCGATCATTGGAACTACAGGGGAAGTTCCTTGGGAAACATCGCTGTTGGGAGACAATCAGGAGGCACCGTGCTCGGCGTCGTTCGGGGTGGTTACGGTTGGCGTTTTCGTGGTCGCGAAAATGATCCTTCACGTTGTTTTACGTCAATTCACGCGCCTCACTTCACCAAGTTTAAGCGTAAAAGCGAAAGTAGTTTTCATTTCTTCTCTATCCCCTTTCAAATTTCCAGTCTAGCTAGTTGTATTTGTAAACACAGCATTCGTCCCAACGGCAATACCGTGCGGTTGGGAATTAGACGAAACAATAATTATAAACACGCGACATTCGACGTTCCACAATTAATCCGAGAAAAGAATCTCAAGGTAGTTCGTCGTTAGAAATTAGTAACCCAAACTGTCGTGAACTGTTAGTTGAGCCACCCTCAACTACCGACAAAGATCACAACACGAGTACAGATCAGTCAAGTCGAGATCGTCCCGCATTTGCATACCATGTGGATGCAAAAACAGATTTAGCGACGTCGGATGCTGGTGATGTTATCTCGCCTTCGTTAATTTAGTTAAATGCATTGGCTGTTAGTTATTGGATAGCAAAAAGGGGAAATAGAGTATGAGTAGAAGTCACTATCAAACTGTGCGAACACGGGTTTCGCGATCTTCGATTAGGGTGCTGTTGTCTGTTGTTTTGATTGCTCCCGGAGTAGTTAACGCCGCCGGAGGGGTCTCCATTGACGGTCACCTTAACGATTGGGCGGGACTCTTCAACCCCGATGGCACGGTCAAAAATGATGCCAGCGGTGTACCCGAGTTCGTTACCCTTTTCGGTGGTGAGGATGCGAACTTCGTATGGGATGAAACTTCCGCTGGTGTGAACTCAGATCTTACGGCCCTGTCTCCTCAAAACGAGCGACCCGTAAGCAATGGACTGGTCGCAGCCAAAGATGATGTTTCCCGAGTCTATTTTTATGTTGAACCTAATGTGGCAGGAGAAAGCCTTTACTACGTCGGGCTTGAACGTGTCGCAGCAATAGGTGACTCACATATCGAGATTGAATTCAATCAGGAGCTTCACCGTCTTGGTCACGGCAGTCCCTGGGAGGTAGTCGGGAGCGACTCCGAAGGCGATGCATTAGCGCGGCTCAGCTTTGTTGACGGGGTGCTCACCTCTGTCAGTGTACAGCGCGCACTGTCAGATCCGGGTGGTAGCGGCATTGTGTGGGAGACAGTAGTCAATTTTAACACCATGGGTTGTGATGGCTTCGTACTGTGTGTCGCAACAAACGCCGCCACGATTACCGGCGGCGGACCATGGAGTGGATATAACGAAGCCGATCCTGGCCAACCAGGACCTGGAACAGATTTGGTTGCTGGCACCTTTCTTGAGTTGAGTATCAATGCTAGCGCGCTGCTGGGTTCTAACAACATTAACTTTGCCAGTGCGCAGGTGAGCACGCCCGAAGATGTCGCCTTTGGTTATTTTGGCGAAGGCAACTGGGGAGAGAATTGAGATGAACAATATAAAAAACGGATTTAGTACTGCTAGTTTTTCGAGCATTCTGCCACTGTACGTGGTAACAGGACTAGTTGCGCTTGGTTTGGGTATATACGCCCCGCCTGCCCAGGCTGTTTGCGGCGATGGGATACCCGACTTTGATGAGGTCTGTGATGACGGCAACCTAATCAACGGCGACGGTTGCAATTCGATCTGTCAATTAGAATCCAATTCTTGCATCGATGATGTTACGGGCCGGACCAACGTTTGTACTGCTAACGATGTACGGATCGCGCTGATTCTCAACCAGACCGATGCCGCGTGTGAACTGGGGACGACAATCGAACTCGACTTGATTGCGGAACTGGAAGCAACATCGAGCGAGCGTTGGGACATTGGTATGTTTATAGCATTGGACGGCGGTGATGCGCGAACCGGATTGTGTCATCAACAGGCTTTGCCCCCACCGTTGGACGTTGCCGGTTCTTACGAGCCTGGAAGTTTGACATTAAACCCAGACGGTAGCATTAACACGTTCATCCCTGGCGGCCCATTTTATGATGGGGAAGATGCAGAAGATCCTGCTGATATGTGCGGCGATCTAGAACAGGGGGTCTTTACGTATTATCAATTCCCATATTCGTTAACTGTGCCTTGCGAGGACAACGACGGTGATGGTGCAGTGGATATTGGTTCCTGTCTCAGCTGGGACAACGCAAGATCCGACGGTGGCAACAAGCCTTCATGCTTGAGCATTGGGGATACCGAGCCGAATACCAAATCCAAGTGCAAATGCGAGACGATTAATATTGGTAACGTCTTTGTTGCCGGTAAGATCGTTGTCGATAAAGTGACAGCCCCGGCGGGTGATTCGCAGTCCTTTGAATTTTTCCTGGATGCACCTGATAACGTTGACGACGAATCTTTCTCATTGACTGATGCCCAGACTCCATTCGAGAAGGCACTCCGTCCAAGCGATATCGCCGGCGGTACCTACTCGGTGTCGGAGACGGTGCCGGCGGGTTGGGAGCTGACGGATGTGACCTGTACAAGCGATAACGGCACACCGGGCGATACGGGTGATGATTTCACTGTCGCGGACGAGACTGCTATCGATCTGGGTTCGGGTGAGACGGTGACCTGTACGTTTACCAACGTCAAGGCCGCAATCGGTCTTGCCAAAGTGTGCGACGCATTGTCGAAGGTGGGTGATGATGTCGACTACACCATTACCCTGGACAACAACACCGCGGTGGGCGCGAGCGCGCTGGTCTGCAACATCACGGATACCCTGCTGGGAATCGACAAGGATGTAACCTTAGCTTCGGGAGGCTCGGACGTAACCAACTCGAGCCGCACGGTGCAGGAAGGTGATACAGATCCTCTTGTTAACACTGTCAATGCAAGCTGTTATTTCTCTGGGGACGCGACTCAGACCGAAGTGGCGAGTGGCAGTGCGAACTGCAGTACCGATTTATTTCAACCGTCGATCACGTTCGACAAGACGGGTGATGCGTCCTCGAAGATCGGTGATCCGACCGACTACACGATCACCTTGACCAACACGTCGTCGTCCGACACACCGGATCTGACTTGTACGGTGACCGATGCGGCGGTAGGTGTGAACGAGCAGGTGACGCTAGCGGCGGGTGATCCGGCGCATGTGATCAACACGAGTGCGGCGATACCGGCAAACGCCACCGATCCGTACGTCAACACGGCGTCGGTGTCGTGTACGGTGGCCGGCTTCCCGAATGTGCTAAATGCTAGCGATGATCATTCGGTACAGCTGTTCCAACCGTCGATCACGTTCGACAAGACGGGTGATGCGTCCTCGAAGATCGGTGATCCGACCGACTACACGATCACCTTGACCAACACGTCGTCGTCCGACACACCGGATCTGACTTGTACGGTGACCGATGCGGCGGTAGGTGTGAACGAGCAGGTGACGCTAGCGGCGGGTGATCCGGCGCATGTGATCAACACGAGTGCGGCGATACCGGCAAACGCCACCGATCCGTACGTCAACACGGCGTCGGTGTCGTGTACGGTGGCCGGCTTCCCGAATGTGCTAAATGCTAGCGATGATCATTCGGTACAGCTGTTCCAACCGTCGATCACGTTCGACAAGACGGGTGATGCGTCCTCGAAGATCGGTGATCCGACCGACTACACGATCACCTTGACCAACACGTCGTCGTCCGACACACCGGATCTGACTTGTACGGTGACCGATGCGGCGGTAGGTGTGAACGAGCAGGTGACGCTAGCGGCGGGTGATCCGGCGCATGTGATCAACACGAGTGCGGCGATACCGGCAAACGCCACCGATCCGTACGTCAACACGGCGTCGGTGTCGTGTACGGTGGCCGGCTTCCCGAATGTGCTAAATGCTAGCGATGATCATTCGGTACAGCTGTTCCAACCGTCGATCACGTTCGACAAGACGGGTGATGCGTCCTCGAAGATCGGTGATCCGACCGACTACACGATCACCTTGACCAACACGTCGTCGTCCGACACACCGGATCTGACTTGTACGGTGACCGATGCGGCGGTAGGTGTGAACGAGCAGGTGACGCTAGCGGCGGGTGATCCGGCGCATGTGATCAACACGAGTGCGGCGATACCGGCAAACGCCACCGATCCGTACGTCAACACGGCGTCGGTGTCGTGTACGGTGGCCGGCTTCCCGAATGTGCTAAATGCTAGCGATGATCATTCGGTACAGCTGTTCCAACCGTCGATCACGTTCGACAAGACGGGTGATGCGTCCTCGAAGATCGGTGATCCGACCGACTACACGATCACCTTGACCAACACGTCGTCGTCCGACACACCGGATCTGACTTGTACGGTGACCGATGCGGCGGTAGGTGTGAACGAGCAGGTGACGCTAGCGGCGGGTGATCCGGCGCATGTGATCAACACGAGTGCGGCGATACCGGCAAACGCCACCGATCCGTACGTCAACACGGCGTCGGTGTCGTGTACGGTGGCCGGCTTCCCGAATGTGCTAAATGCTAGCGATGATCATTCGGTACAGCTGTTCCAACCGTCGATCACGTTCGACAAGACGGGTGATGCGTCCTCGAAGATCGGTGATCCGACCGACTACACGATCACCTTGACCAACACGTCGTCGTCCGACACACCGGATCTGACTTGTACGGTGACCGATGCGGCGGTAGGTGTGAACGAGCAGGTGACGCTAGCGGCGGGTGATCCGGCGCATGTGATCAACACGAGTGCGGCGATACCGGCAAACGCCACCGATCCGTACGTCAACACGGCGTCGGTGTCGTGTACGGTGGCCGGCTTCCCGAATGTGCTAAATGCTAGCGATGATCATTCGGTACAGCTGTTCCAACCGTCGATCACGTTCGACAAGACGGGTGATGCGTCCTCGAAGATCGGTGATCCGACCGACTACACGATCACCTTGACCAACACGTCGTCGTCCGACACACCGGATCTGACTTGTACGGTGACCGATGCGGCGGTAGGTGTGAACGAGCAGGTGACGCTAGCGGCGGGTGATCCGGCGCATGTGATCAACACGAGTGCGGCGATACCGGCAAACGCCACCGATCCGTACGTCAACACGGCGTCGGTGTCGTGTACGGTGGCCGGCTTCCCGAATGTGCTAAATGCTAGCGATGATCATTCGGTACAGCTGTTCCAACCGTCGATCACGTTCGACAAGACGGGTGATGCGTCCTCGAAGATCGGTGATCCGACCGACTACACGATCACCTTGACCAACACGTCGTCGTCCGACACACCGGATCTGACTTGTACGGTGACCGATGCGGCGGTAGGTGTGAACGAGCAGGTGACGCTAGCGGCGGGTGATCCGGCGCATGTGATCAACACGAGTGCGGCGATACCGGCAAACGCCACCGATCCGTACGTCAACACGGCGTCGGTGTCGTGTACGGTGGCCGGCTTCCCGAATGTGCTAAATGCTAGCGATGATCATTCGGTACAGCTGTTCCAACCGTCGATCACGTTCGACAAGACGGGTGATGCGTCCTCGAAGATCGGTGATCCGACCGACTACACGATCACCTTGACCAACACGTCGTCGTCCGACACACCGGATCTGACTTGTACGGTGACCGATGCGGCGGTAGGTGTGAACGAGCAGGTGACGCTAGCGGCGGGTGATCCGGCGCATGTGATCAACACGAGTGCGGCGATACCGGCAAACGCCACCGATCCGTACGTCAACACGGCGTCGGTGTCGTGTACGGTGGCCGGCTTCCCGAATGTGCTAAATGCTAGCGATGATCATTCGGTACAGCTGTTCCAACCGTCGATCACGTTCGACAAGACGGGTGATGCGTCCTCGAAGATCGGTGATCCGACCGACTACACGATCACCTTGACCAACACGTCGTCGTCCGACACACCGGATCTGACTTGTACGGTGACCGATGCGGCGGTAGGTGTGAACGAGCAGGTGACGCTAGCGGCGGGTGATCCGGCGCATGTGATCAACACGAGTGCGGCGATACCGGCAAACGCCACCGATCCGTACGTCAACACGGCGTCGGTGTCGTGTACGGTGGCCGGCTTCCCGAATGTGCTAAATGCTAGCGATGATCATTCGGTAGATTTGATCAACCCGAGCTTTACGGTTGCGAAAGTCTGCACTAACGAGCCAGTACCTCAGGATGGTCCGGCCACGTGGGATGTCATCATCAACAACACGGGTGACGTAGAGTTGGTTGTTACGGCAGACGACGGAATTGGTACTTTCAATCTGGCAGCAGGCGTTTCGCAGACCTTCCCGGTCAGCATAGCAGGGCCATTTGCAGGCCAGACTTCGGTCAGTAATACGGTCAACGCATCTTGGACGTTGCCGGCGCAGTTTGGTCCGTTCCTCGCCAATACCGATTCAACATCGGCGTCCGACACTTGTGTCGTGGCCAGTGAAGCCAAGATCATTAAGCTGACCCAGGGCCTACCCAACGACAGTACGAACCCTGCTGTTCAGGATTGGAATTTCACACTCCAAGACTGCGGTACGGACGGTTGTCAACAGAGCGATCCAGTCATTGCGCAAGTGACTTCACCGCCATCTATGGTGAGCTTCGATGCCGATCTGATTCCAGTTCAACTGGATCCGAATCAGACCTATCGTCTGTGCGAGGTGTTGGTGCCAACTGGTTGGACGATCGATTTTATGGGCGATGCTGATGATGACGGAACGCCAGAAACGGCCATATCGTTCATCCCGGCCGTCGATGACGATTTGGTTTCCAATCCACCGGGATGGAGTCGGACTTTCGATCCGATGTATGCGCCCCCGCCAGCGATCTGGTCGAACGAAGAACGTTGTCTGAACTTCGTAGCCGACGCAGGTGCGACTGAGGTATTCCAGATTAACAATCAGTTCCCGGGCGGTCGCCCGAGTACCATCGGGTTTTGGAAGAACTGGAATTCGTGCTCTGGCGGTGGTCAAGTCGACAACGCGGTTGAAAACGGTGGCTTGACACCGGCCGAACGTCTTGCCAGCGGGAACGCGTTGTTGGATGATGTGTTGCAAGCGCCTGGCATCACCATCGGTCTGCTGACTCTTGTTGCCGACACCGATGTCTACGACTGCGATGACGGCACGCAACAAGCAGTCAATCTTCTGGACAAGCGGGATATCGCTCCGCCGAACAAGAAGAAGGCTAATGATGCTGCCTACGGACTTGCTGCTCAACTGCTAGCTGCGTTGGCTAATGAAGCTGCAGGCGCAGGCGTTTGCCCAGAGGCAGGTCAAGCCATCATCGATGGGCAGCAGTTGTTGGTCGATATCAACTTCAACGGCACCGGTGACTACTTCACGACGAAGGGCAAGAACGCGGTTGATGAGATCAATGGCCGTACCAAACAGGAAGCCAACGATTTGGCCGGTACCCTAGATGAGTACAACAACGGCACACTGTGCCCCTAACTAGGAAGTAACTTTGGAGTAAGAAAAGGCCCGACCTAGGTCGGGCCTTTTTTATGCGGATCCGATTACAGTTGAAATTATGGTTTTGACTTAAACTCGCTGTTGCCGGCGATTACAATGTTGACGAGTTCAATGGTTTTCGAACCTGCACCATTCAGCATGGGGAAATCATCGCCCGCTAAAAGCGTTACGCCCCCCGTGCCAGAGGCATCGAGAGTGAGTGGGATAGTGGGCTCGGGCAACGGCCGTAGAAGAAGTAGTTCACTGGGTTTTGCAAAGACCTGTGGATTAAAGGTGATGACGCTTGGTTTTTCGTCGGCATTGGCCAATTCGATTGCGCCCCGAAGTGGACAGTCTTGCTGTCCTGATGTGGTGCAGCCACGCGCTGATGAGTCTTCCAGAGTGTCGACTTCCAGCACCGGCAGGCGTTGGTGCTCAAACGCACCAATATCCGTGTAGCCAGCAACAAACCGCGGATCACCGCCACCACGCTGATCCCAAACCAATGGCTCGCCATGCTCGTCCACCGCCGAGGCATTGTCTCCAGCGTTAACCGCAGGGCTTTTTGCACGCAATGGATATGTTTTGGTGGGGCCGTTGAAATAGCCGAGTGGTTCCAGTTCTGGATCTGTATTTGAAATTGTTGGCCCGCATCCTTTGTTGTTTCCGATCAGGTTGTGTGTACCGGAAAAGTCAGCAGATTCGGCTACACAGTCCACGCCATCTCTGCTGTTGGCAAGGATGGTGTTGTGCAACTTCAACGATCCTGTACTGAATAGCCCGCCACCTTCCGCTGCCTTATTGTCTGAAAAAGTGCAGTTCGTAACGGTTACGGCGCCATCGAGGTGCGCAAGCCCTCCGCCTGTATCACCTGCGACGTTGAACGCAAATGTACTATTAATGACAGTTGCCGTTCCCATTTGAACGGCAAGCCCCCCACCATTGTCATCAGCGGCGTTGCCAAGCAGCGTGACACCGTTCAACACAAGTGTACCCCTGTTAAGTATGCCAGCACCTTTTTCGGCTGCACCATCGGCAATCGTTAAGTACCGGATTGTGGCGTTTCCCCTCTGGCCGACAGTGAAAACACGTGTTCGGTATCCACCACTGACAGTCACGCCGGACGCGCGCCACAACCGGTCCGGGATGTAACCATTTATGGTTATTTCGCCAGTCAGGGCGGGTAGCGTTGATTCCAGAGTAATGGTTTGCGGCTCGGCAAACAACTGCGGGTCAAAAGTGATGGTGTCCGGACCTTCTATTTTGTTAGCGCTATTGATGATCTGTCTTAGCGAACCTTCGCCTGAATCGGCCGTAGTGGTTACTACAAAGTCATTTCGTGGGATAGTCACTATTGCTTTGTCAGTGCCTGGTTTTACTGTGTATCCGTGTTCTGGGTTGAGTGCAAATACAATCGTTTCCTCGGCTTCCGTACGCGCATCGTCTAGTACGGCTATTGGGACATCGACAAAAGTCGCTCCATCGGGCAATGTCACCGCTGCATGCGTGGCGTCACCATCGGTGATGCCAGTCAGACGAAAATCCACATCACGATCAGAATCGCCGCTGATTGATAGAATCACATTCAGGTTGCCGCTGCTGTTGTTGCGGCTGATCCGAAATTGGGTGGCATCGGCGCCTTCCTTAACCGTTATGGCGGATGGGCTGATACTTACGCTAGTTTTTTTGATCATTGAAGAAATATTTGTTGCATCTACTGACTCGGATGCTGCCCTGATGTCTAAAGTGAAGAGTAATATCATCGCCCCAAATGCGACTCCAGATTGCGCAACTCTTTTATTTTTAGGGGTAGTTAAAAAATTCATTCAAGAATATTGGCCTAGAACCAGCCCAGAGGCAACAACGCAGCTAAATATTGGTCCACGAAGGTAGTTCCAAATTAGAATACATGTCCGTTCGAAGGCAACACAAAAAATTTCAGTTAGGTCAGATCAACAGATTAGCTGGGTCGTATGTATTCCCCGTATAAGCGAGAGAATAAATAAGAATATTACGTATTCTTTGATGAATAAGGTGCGTATCCTATGTGTAACAAGCAATTTCCTCCCTTTCATCATTGGAAATACTTTAACGAATAGTTATTTGAGTAGGCTGCCGTATACGTGAAAAAACGTCGTATTTCCACTTTCGGATGGAAGTCTTATGTAGTCCTGGCTGTTTTTGGGTCAGTCGTCGTCGCTGCGCTGATTGTGTTATCCGCACAGTCTGGTGTTATCAATCGTTTTTTCGACAACTTACCCTTTGTTTCGTTAAATAATGGGTCGAAATCGAAAATTGAATCTCGACTCGAAAGTAGGACTAAAACGACATCATTGACTCAAGAAAATAGTGGACAATCCGATATACAACGCCAAGAAATTCCGACAAGCGATGTAATTATAAATAATGTAGGAACCAACCTTAGCCAGGACGCATCGAATGACACTCATTTGACCGAGGATGTAGGGCTACTGAACAGTAAAACTGCCAATCCAACTGAGTCACGTCGTATGGTGGAAGAGGAAGAGTTAATTTTGGACGACGCAATCAGTCAGGTTGAGGTCGACAATGCGAGTAACAACGCAACCTTAGACGATGAAACTAACCCAACAGAACTCGGGAACCTTTCAATTTCGGGACGAATACTGACTTTAGCAGGTGAGCCAATACCCGGGATTTCCATCGTTGGGAGAAAACTTGGTTCCGCTCAGCAGCTTGTCGACCCCAGTCAGTTGAAAGCACAGAGCAGCGAAACAGGCGAATACAGCATGACGGGACTGGTACCAGGTGACTATCGTGTTAATACAATCGCAACCGCAAATTACCCTTCGGCTGTAATCATCGTACAAGCGGGTCTGCGATCAGCAGATATTGTTCTGACTGGTGGACGGGAGTTTAGGATTTATGGAAGTGTTACGGATGAGCGGGGTATGCCACTTTCAAACGTAGATGTGACACTAAGTGGAGGTTCTCAAAATCAAGTTCGTTCAAATGATTCCGGCGCCTACGAATTAAAAATTTCAGCACAACCGAACAGATTTTATAGTGTGTTCTATCGATTGTCGAACTACGATGAAAGTAAAGTTGATCTGTTGGCGAAAGACATGGAGGGAGTCAACGAAAAGCAAATAGATGTGAATCTTATCGCGAAAGGAAATGTAATCAACTTAGCGGGAGTTGTTAAAAATGAGTTCGCGGAACCTGTAGTTGGGGCGAGTGTTTGGTTAACTTCAACGCATCAAAAATCTCCACATACAGTAACGAGTGATGCCAATGGTCGGTTTTCGATTGCAAATGTTAAGGAAGGTTCGGACTATAGTCTGGTGGTGATGTCTGGTCGCCAGTACGTTCGTTACGAGCAAAAACAAATGGTGATTACATCTGATATCTCACCATTGGAAATTACTGTCAAAACTCTAAATAGGGGGCGGATATCTGGGAGTATGCTCGACGTAACCGGGAACCCAATCTCTAATATGACTTTGGCCGTTCACAGCAAAAAATCGTCTTCACGTCAAACCACTGGTGACGATCTAGGTTACTTCGAAATAGCTGACGCACCGGATGGTGAAATCACTTTTATGACCCGATCCAATCCATATCTACGCGTGAGTGGATTTGTGTTGCCACCGGGGTCGGACATGAATGTAAGTCTCATTTTGGACTGGGGCGACGGTACAATCTCGGGTCAGGTTACGGATGGAAACGGTAACGCGCTAGCAGGAGCACAGGTTTCTCTTTCTTGGTCTCATCAGTATTCAGGCTTGAAAAGTACCTCTTCCCGACATGTGATTAGTGATAACGCGGGTGAGTACCACTTTAGCCAATTAGGCCCAGGTATTCATACTATAACTGCCAGTGCTAATGGTTATAGACGAGCTAAACAAGACTACAATGTTGGAACTGATTTTGGAGACATCGTCGTACGCCTGGAATCAAAGTAGAAGGAAAATGATTTGTCATGAGGGCAAATAAAATCCTTAGCTTAGTCTAAGAATTCGATGATAGACCAATTAACGTTTCTTTTTCTGCTTCGATTTTTTCGATTTTGGTTTTTGCTCTCGGCGTGTTTGCCTGATTTTATTTTTTTAACTCGATCAGCGGCAATGCCCACGCCGATAAAAATTAACATACCTCCTGCAACGTAACTCCACGTGGACATATGGAAGCTACTACCTAAGAGTTAGGATTCGACTAGTTTGCCTCCCACGAAGTTGGTTTTATGTACGCGGGGTGTATGTTTGTCGCCGCGTTCAAATGTAATCTTGATAGTCGCTTGGCTATCACCGGCCTTTATGTCTAAATCTTTACCCCAATCGGTGTCGTGCAGATGAAGTTGTAGGCTATAGAAACCTTGGTCATCAGTTGTGGTGAATTTCAGCGTTTTGTTTTCCAAGCTGATGGAAACTTCTGAGCCGAGAAGCGGCTTTTCGTTAGCATCCAACACAAAACCTTCGACGGTGTATCGATGGTCTTCTTCATGTTCGGCCAAAACCGTAGTAGTAGAAGCTATCGACAACAATAGAATAAAAGATCTAAAAATGCTCATAGCCCTTCATATTATTCCAAAAAAACAAGCATTTACATTTATCTAGAACACACCTAGTTACAGCATTTTTTCGATTTCTGCTCTTATTCGTTCGAAAGGAACTGCACCGGACACAACAGCGACTTCACCGGTTTCAGCGTTCAATAGAATGTTTCCAGGTGTTCCTCTGATACCCGCCCCCGCACCGTCATCGAAATCCTCTTTGACGCGCGCTGCATATTTTTCACTGTCGAGGCACTCCTTGAATGCTACTTTGTCCAAACCTAATTCTTCAGCTAGAGGCACAAGACTTGCAATAGGAAATCCCTTGCCACCGGATTTGGTACGCTCATACAAAACATCAGTATAAGTCCAAAAAGCGTTTTCGCCGCCGAGTTCAGCAGCGCATTCGGTAGCCTCCGCTTGTTTTTGCGCCCCTGGGTTGTGAAAAGCAAGAGGATAGTGGCGATACACCCAGTTCACCGTGCCCTCGTAGCTTTCTATCACTTTCTGTGCTGTGGCATGAAAACGTTTGCAGTATGGGCACTCAAAATCCGAGTATTCGATAAGAGAAATTTTGGCATTTGAATCACCACGAATATGATCACGCTGTGCAGACACTGGGCGGACATTCTTAGCGAGTTCAGCCAGTTGCTTTTGTTGTTCTTCCCTGGCTATAACTTGCGCTTCCCGTTGTTGCTTTATGTATTCTTCAATGCCTGCCTGAATCTGCTCTGCAAGGAAACCACTCTCGCGAAGTTCTTGCATAATTTCGTTTTTGATACGTTCGGCTAGTTTTTCCTCATCGATCAATGGAGTTTCTTCTTGAGCGTGGAGGGCACTAAAAGTAATCGTAGTATTCAGCAAAGCTATCGATGAAAAATAGAAAAATCTTTTTATAATCATTATATTACGTTCCCCGAATTAATATTTAGTTGATGTACGCTAACTTTAACCCATTAACACCTGTAAATGCGCGTCCACACAATGGGCTAGCGCATTCAAATCATATCCGCCTTCCAGCATGGAAACGAGTCGTCCCCCGGCGTGTTTATCCGTGGCTTCCATCATGCGTTCACTCATCCAGCCATAAAATTCCGTGCTTAAATTGATCTGCCCGAGCGGGTCGTCATGATGCGCATCGAAACCGGCGGATATCATCACTACTTCGGGTTTGAATTCGTCGATCTTCGGTAATATTTTTTCTTTGAATGCTTGTTCATAGTCTCCATCGGTCGAACCTGCTGTCATCGGGCAATTCAAAGTCGAACCCTGGCCGCACCCGATTCCGTTCTCGGAATACGCGCCAGTACCGGGATAGAAAGGATACTGATGTGTGCTGACATACAAAACGGACGGGTCTTCCTCGAAAGTATGTTGCGTGCCATTGCCGTGATGCACGTCCCAATCGAGAATCATGACTCTATCCACGCCATATTTTTTCTGCATATAACGCGCGCCGATGGCGGCGTTGTTGAACAAACAAAAACCCAGCGCCGTACTTTTTTCCGCATGATGCCCCGGAGGCCGTACCAGCGCAAAACCATTATCGACCTCGCCATTCATCACTTTATCAGTCAATTCCAAAACGGCACCGGTTGCGAGTAAAGCGACATCATAAGATTGCTCGCTAACGCTCACATCGGGTGAATCGACATGGGAAACCCCACGTTTAATTTCTTCCTCCACCCGTCCTATATAGTTGGAGGCGTGGGTGGTCTCTATCCATTCGCGTTCCGCTACACGCGGCGCGACTTTAATCAAATCATTAAACCAGGATTGACCATCGAGATGTGCCATGGTGGCTTCGAGGCGTTCGCGTCGTTCGGGGTGTCCACGACCGGTGTCGTGTTCAAGATAACTGGGATCGTAGACAAAAGCAGTTTTGTTTTTTGATGAATTCATAGTCGCCACACTTAGCCGGATGATAAAGAATCAGATTGATTCTAGCAGTTAGTGCCCGCTGAGAAATAAGGAAATTTAAAACAAAACCGCCCCTAGAATAGTGGGGCGGTGGAGGAAAGTTAGGGAACCTCTAATTAACTCAAACTTGTCATTTCGACCGCAGGGAGAAATCTAATAACCAATTGATTCATGGAACCCTTTAAAAGAAAGATTTCTCGTGTTGCTCGAGGAGTGGCACACGGACGTGCCGTCAACGGACCAAAGGATGGAAATGACATTCTAATCAGAAATTCCTTAGGTTAAGAAATTAGAATTGGAAGGCTTGAGCGGTGCTATCAGATGTTGGCGCTTTGCTTTCAGTGTCATTCATGTTTAGCGTCAAGATGGTAACGTCGCGCCAGTTCTCGATGGTCGCTTTCAGTTCGTATTCTGATTCGTCGCCGTCGGCTTCGGTCGTTTCGCCCCATGCCAGATGTTTAATGGGTTTGCCGAAGATACCGAATGGGTCACCACTGCGTCGCGACTCTTTTTGCATGGCGGGCTGACCGAAGCGTTCAATCAATGCCTGGTATGCCGCTTCATCATTGTCTTTTGGTGCAACCTGGGTCAAGGTCAATCCTGCGACTTCAGGCGTCAGGTGGTTATCGAAAGTGGCTGTTAAACAACGCCAGCCGGGTAACGGCGAAGTCGGGCGTTTTTCCCAATCATAGTCGGCGTAGCAACCACCCTCTTCGACGGTTAATAATCGATTGGCGCTGTCGTAACGTGGTGATTCCTTGAACACATCACCGACCGAACGCACGGCCGTGTCCAAGCGCATACCGAGTCGCAAGCCGGCGACCGAGTAACTGTCTTTTTGCATACTCCGGTCATCGGCGTGTTGCTCAATACTCGCGTCATCCGTTGTAGTGTCCTGATAAACGCTCGCACCGTATTGTTCATTAGTTAGAACGTTGTCTTCGCGCGGTTCGTTTATGGTGACATCCGGATATGTCGCCGGTTCTGTTGGTGATGCTGGTTGTGTCGATGATTGCTCGATCAAATCCTGCGACGCGGCGCCGCCATCCAAGGCAATCGATTGGTTGACCTGTAACAACCATCCGGTTGATGCATTGGCCACACCGGAAAACAGCGGATCGATAATGCCGTTTAAATAACCGTCGACTTTGACCTCAAATACATCGCCGCATTCAAAACCCATTAGGGCGCGCGCAACGTCCGTGTAGCGTTGCAGTTCAATTGAATCACCGGAAAAGACATCCGCATTGTTGGAATTTACTCGAATCTGAACGGGTGCACCGCAATTTGTATTCTGTTCCAGGTAAACGCTGGCGGCATGATCCTGAACGAGCAACCTCTTTGCGAAGGCCAGGCCGGGCAAGGTGGCCGCCGCGGAAATGGTGGCCACAATGAGCTTGCGCTTGAGCATTACGCTTCCTCCCAGCTTCCGTCAGCGCGCTGACAGGCCTCGATATTGCGCGTAGCAGCGGTGCCGTCCGATAGCGTGATCTGTTGCGTGAAAACCGAGCAACGGTTCGGCTGGGTCGTGCCTTGATTGACCGTATATTGCGACGGCGTGTAAGCAGGCGTATTGAAGGTGTTACGGTTGTAATTGGCGCCGTTATAATCGATGCCCGGACGCGCATCGTAAGCGCTGTAGTTCGGCAGCGGAGACAACAATGGTGCATAAACAAATCCGGTGCCGATACCGTTCTCGGCAATCATGTACCAGTCCTTACCAATTACCTTACCGATAACGGCTACTTGTTCGCCCTGATGCAACTGGTCCACGACCAGGTAGTCAGTACCGGGGCCGCCACGCACATTGGATTTGGTATCGGCAAGATAAAAACCATCAATCATCTCAAGCGGCGGTGCTGCGGTCAGGGGCTGTTTAAAACTTGTGCGCCGGGCTTGCACACGCGATGGTGACGGGTAAGAACGACCAGACGAATACACCGGTTGTGAATAATAACTCGATGCATGTTGTTTAGCCGCCGAGTTGCGACCCACTTTGCCGCCTAGAATATAACCGGCGACCGTACCGCCAGCGACTGCCGCCAGCTTGCCACGACCACCACCAATTTGTGAACCGACCAAGGCACCGACCGTCGCACCGACGGCACGACCGACGTTTTCTTTTGTTACACCTTTAGCGAAGCGTTCACCCAGTGTAGGCTGGTGATCGGCGAATACCGGAACACTTATCATGGTCATTGCTGCTAAGCCTATCAATGCGGATTTCATTCTTTTTTCCTCCGGGAAAAGGGTTACTGTCACGACACTCACTATTGAGTGTCGTGACAGTATGTTCCCGGAGCAGTGAATTGAGACTGAATAAAATCTGAATTGAAACTTAACGCGGTGAGTGGCAACCGCGCCATAAAAAAGACGGGCATTGCCCGCCTTTTTTACTCACTTCACTTGTGCTATTCGATTCCCAACAACTCCTTTGCTTTAGCCAATGTCGCGACGGAGTCAGCATGTTGACCACTGTTGTGCTGTTCCTCGCCTTGGGCGCGAAGTTCTTTTACCATGGCCAGGTCTTCGTCGCTGATCTGCGGCCCGGCTGCGAGGGCTTCGTCAATTTTGCTCATGTCGGCCGGGCATTGACCGGCAAAAACGGGTGAACTCAGAAAAACACTGAGAGCGACTACACCAAGAAAACGTTTATCCATTACCTACTCCTTTTCTGATTGATGAAAAATATGCGGTATGAAATCCAGCAAAACCGCATAGGTTAAGATGAGTCAATTCCGGGTTTAGTTCCCGTTTTTACCTGGTTTTACCCAGATTTATAATTGTCCGCTATCAGGCTCAGAATTTCGAACATTATCGACATCGAAACCAGGGATGTAATTTTGTTGGGCGAATCCTTAGTCGGCATAAGACACACCACATCACCACCGATGACGTTTTTGCCGCGCATGGCCTGGATAATCCGGGTGACTTCGGACATGCGAAAACCCTCGCAGCCTGCCTCGATGTTGGCGACACCGGGCGCCACGGTCGGGTCGAGACAATCCAGATCGAAGGTAATGTACAGCGGTTCGTCTTCAACCCGGTTATTGATAATCTCGATACACTTTTCGATGCCGTATTCATCAAAGTCATCTTTACGAATAACTTCATAGCCCAACGCATAACTCGGCTCCAGCCAGTCCAGTGTGCGCACGTTGCCACGAATACCGATTTGCACACTCTTCTCGGCATCGACATGACCGTCCCTGACCAGATAACTGGCCCAATGAGCGGCTGATTTTTTCGCACCCAAAAAATGATCGATATGATGAAACGCATCGGTATGGGCATCGAAATGCAGTAACACGGCTTTGCGACCCTTGGTTGATTGCGCATTCTTTCCTGCTATAGCCTGCAAGACACCACCGGTGATGGAATGATCGCCGCCGATGGAAACCGGTTTTGCACCTGCCGCATCGATTTTGTTATAAAACTCGGTAATGCGTTCGATGGATTTTTCGTTATCGTTGCCTTCGGGCAAGGGCACATCGCCAAGATCGTTAATCCGGCATTGCTCCCAGGGTGATACCTGAAATTTCATGTGCGCGCGACGGCCGAGGGCCGACACATCGCGCACCGCACGCGGGCCTAAATGCTGGTCACGTTCCGTAGTGCCGTTGCCCGTGCTATGTGGCACACCGACCAGTGCGATATCGCAGTTATTCGGGTCGGGATCGTGCGGACAACGAAACAAGGTCGGCACACCCCACCAGTACAAACCCTGTACGACCGTATCGATGGGTTGTTCTTTACCGGTAGTCATACTGTGTTGCCAAAAAAACTTATGTCGGTGGTTTTACTGTTGCCCGCTCTGGTTTTGCATCGCCGCTTCCAGTTGTTCGAGAATGCGTTGCAGGGTTTCGGCAAGATCGGCCTGGCCGTTGTTTTGAAACTCTTGTGCCTGTTTTTCCAGTTCATCCATATGTTCTTTTGCTTTCTCCGATGCGCGTGCCGATCTCGATTCAAGTTCCTTGACCGCGGCGTCAATTTCCCTGGCGATATCTTCCGCCATGCCTTGCATGGATTGCTGGGATTGTTTTTCCAGTTCAGCTAGTTGCTCACGCAAATCCGTTTTGGATTGTTCCCACTCATCGCTTGCAAAATAACCCTGTACCGACTGCACCACTTGCTCAAGCATTTGTGCCGCCGATCCGAATGTCACGCCGGTTTGCCATGCCGCCAGTTCCAGCTTTGAATTCAATCCGTACAACATCGCGCCTTCGGCAATCGTTTCGCCGGAACCCGCGGGATTTAATATCTCCACGAACGCGCTTCCATCCGTGTTAATAATGGCCGCGGCGTTTTTCTGAATAGCGCTCGCATTGTCTTTGCCAATCGACAAGATAACGGAAACGCCGTTTTCCTGCGAAGTTACGGATTTCACTTTGCCGACGGTAACGCCGTTAAACATGGTTTTAGCGCCGGATTCGAGTCCCTTGCCGTTACCAAATTCAGCACCGATTTCAATGGAGTTGTTAAACATGCTGCAACCATGCAGTATCAAAATAATGAAAAGCGGAATAGACTTATAAAGTGCAGGCATCAATTGCTGTATATGCTGTAGGGGGTTCAATATTAACACAACGATTTTGGGGTAATCAGGAATGAAAATAGTCACTTATAACATTCAGTTTGGGAAGGGTAAGGATGAGCAATTCGATCTGCAACGGATCGTGGATGAAGTCACCGGCGCCGACATTATCGCCATGCAGGAAGTGGAACGGTTTTGTCAGCGTTCCGGAAATGTCGATCAGGTGTCCGTGATCACAAGTTTGCTAAGCCAATATCATTGGGTATACGGGCCGGGTATCGATATCAATGCGGATATTGAACAAGATGGCGTCATCACTCACCGGCGTCAACAGTTTGGTAATTTATTGTTAAGCAAAACACCGATACTT
This sequence comes from Arenicellales bacterium, assembly GCA_965216365.1. Lineage (GTDB taxonomy): Bacteria > Pseudomonadota > Gammaproteobacteria > Arenicellales > CBDCFT01 > CBDCFT01. The sequence continues at coordinate 346,581 of CBDCFT010000015.1, forward strand.
TATTCGCGCAATCATTTGCTACCCAAGTACGGCAGTCTCGGCCCGATCAGTATTCAGCGCTCCGCTTTGGAATGCGTGTTGGATTTAAAACAACCGTTGCGGGTCTATTCCGTTCACTTGACCCATCTCGCGAGCGCAACACGTTTGCCGCAAATTGACCAGTTATTGGACATTCACCATAACGCAGTCATGGAGGGTCCGCCGTTAATGGGTGACATGAGTGACGGCTATTGGCAGGATCCCGGTCTTGGTATTGATGCGCCACGCGATGCCATTTTCCTCGGTGACTTTAATTTTGAACCGGATTCCGAAGAATATGATCGCATGACCGGTCCCGAGTCGCCTTATGGTGGCCGTATGAGTAATCCCGACGGCTTTGTCGATGCCTGGGCAGCGGCGGGACATGATGAGTTTGAAGGCAATAGCGCTGAAGTAAAAGGCCGGCCGGCGAGACTGGACTATTGTTTTATCAGCACGCGACTGCGCAATTCTATCAAGTCAGTCCATATCGACAGTGCTGCCCAAGGTTC